>NZ_KE384020.1:0-16873 GCF_000423465.1 Propionicicella superfundia DSM 22317
CCCGGTGTTCCCGGTCCTTGAGCCTGTCGAAAGGACGTTGTGCGGCGCCCCTGCGTCCCCGGTCCTTGAGCCTGTCGAAAGGACCGACACAGTGGTCATCTTGAGTTGTGTAGCAGCTTGACGAGTTCCAGCGGAGTGGCGTGCGCCAAATATGCCCGTGCCACCGCGATGCCCGCCCGCGCGAGCGCGGCCTCGTCGGGGGCGGCCAGGTAGAGCGGGACGTGACGTGGCTGGAACTTCTTCTTGAAGCGCTCCAGGGAGCCGAAACCGTAGTACGGCTCCAGCGTTGCGCCGAGGCGGTTCACCACCCGATCCAGAGCGTCGGCGGGCTGGGGCGCATCCACGGCCGCGGCGAGCGGCGCCCCGGACAGCGACAGGGTCAGGCAGCCGCGAGACCGGAACTCGCGGCATGCCGAGGCGATCAGGAACTCCATCGTGTAGCGGAAGCACTCGGGGGCCTTCCGCATCACGTCGAGCGTCCAGCTCTCGATCGGGCCGCCCGGCATGTGGCCGGGCAGCCAACTGGTCACGCCGTGGATGCGGCCGGTCCCGTCCTCGGCGATGCCGACCCACACGTCCGGGTCCTCAGCCTCTTCGACGCCTCCCAGGGTGAAGCCCATCTCGGGCAGTGCCTTGTCGCCGACCCATTGGTCCGAGATCGCGGCCACTTGCCTGCGGATGTCCCGAGGGGCCGTGGCAAGGCGTATCAGACGGTGTGTGACTCCCAGCTTGGATGCTTGGTTGAACGCGGTGCGTATGTCCTGCCAGCGCTTCCCGCGGAACTCGAGGCTCGGCAGGTCGATGACGGCCTCCTGTGCGACCGTGAGGACCGTCCAGCCTCGGTCGCGCGCCCAGTCGGCGATCCGGCTCGTCGACGAGAAGAAGCACACCCCCCGGCCCGCGTCCTGCGCGGCGGCGACGAAGCTGTCGGCGAGCAGAGGCACACGGTCGGGTGCGCCGACGGGGTCGCACAGGCCGATGGCCATGCCGGCATGCAACTGGTAGGCGACGAAGCCGTCGATGTCGGCAGGGAACCACCAGCGGTTCTCCGACCAGGTGGTGATCCACGACAGGCGGTTCGCAGATCCGACCCGCTCCAGCACGTCGCGGGCCCGCGATCGTTCCGCCTCGGTGGGAAGCGAGGCGATGTGCTGTGAGGGCGTGCTGCCTTTCCTGGTCAACCTGCCGGGATTGCGGAAGGCCCCACGCCCGACGAGGAGGAGGGCGAGCTGGAACGCCTCAATCGTCCACGCGACGGCCGCCGACTCCCACGGTCGACTGGGCAGCAGCAGGACGAGGGTGGTGCCCGCCGTCGCGGCGATGAGGGTCAGCGACGTGAGGGCCGTCGCGAACCACCACCACGTGCGTCTGCCGTGCAGCAGGCCCCAGGCGACGGCCAGGTCGAGGATCGCGCTCACGATCGTCCACCACCACGGATCGGCCCACCCACCGCCGAAGGGGCCGAGCATGCCGTCGCCCGACGTGAGATGGCCGATGACCGTGAGCCCGGCGCTGAGCGCGAAGAACGACGAGGACAGCAGCCGGACCTCGCGTCGAGAGACGGACGGAAGACGCCACTGCGGACGCCGCCCGCACAGCAGGGGGCCGAGCGGCAGCGCGATCAGCACCGCGATGACGTGTATCAGGTCTGCGAGTCGACCGATATAGACGAGCGGGACGATCGTGAGCGCCAGAAGGAACAACCGCAACCGGCCCCTCCACGGTGCCCGCAGGGTGCTCGTCATGACTCCCGCGCAGCCGTAGTAGGCGGCGCTGATCCCGGCGTCGTATGAGCGCGCGACGTGGGCCGCCCAGCCCCATCCGGTCGCCGCGAGAGTGCCCACGGCGAGGCTTGCCAGCACCACTCCGGCGATCTGCAGCCCGCACGCGGCCGGCAGCGTCCGCCTCGTGCCGAGCCGCCACTCGCAGATCCCGACTCCGAGCACGACCAAGGGCGGCATGAGCCAGAACTCGACGGGCGTGCGCGCCAGGAACGATCCGGTGAGCACCGTCCACCACCTGCCGCCGGCCAGCGCCGGCCAGCCGAAGGCCACCTGCTCGAACCATGGCAGCGACCGCAAGGGGGTCCAGGCGGTGCCTGTGCTGATCCCCACGATCAGCAGGGTCGCCAGGAGGGCGGTGGTGACGGGGGCACGCCGGATCAGGCGTGCCGTCGGCGAAGCCGGACAGGCTGACGAGACAGGATCCGCACCCATGGCGGAACATTCCGGGATATTCGAGCCCGGTCCGGTGGCCCGGCGGCACCTTCCGTAGTCGCATGCCGGGGGAACGACCGCAGCGCCGGGCGGGTACGTAGGCTCGCAGCCGTTCCGTGGGACCAGATCGTGCATGATCGACTCCACGACCGTTCGCCCATCTCGACCGGCTGGACGCCTTGTTGCGCACGGTTCGGTCCGCCGGGTCCACCACCGAACTGATCCTCTTCCCGCCGGACCACGGTGTCCTTTCGACAAGCTCAAGGGTCCGGTGGTTGAGCTTGTCGAAGCCACCGCGGCACAAGCTCGTCCTTTCGACAGGCTCAAGGACCCGGTGGGGTCAGGCTCAAGGACCTGGCGGGGGACAGGCTCAAGGGTCCGGTGGTTGAGCTTGTCGAAGCCACCGCGGCACAAGCTCGTCCTTTCGACAGGCTCAAGGACCCGGTGGGGTCAGGCTCGAGGACCCGGTGGTTGAGCTTGTCGAAGCCACCGCGCACAAGCCCGTCCTTTCGACAGGCTCAAGGACCCGGTGGGGTCAGGCTCAAGGACCCGGTGGGGTCAGGCTCAAGGACCCGGTGGTTGAGCTTGTCGAAGCCACCGCGCACAAGCCCGTCCTTTCGACAGGCTCAAGGACCCGATGGGTCAGGCTCAAGGGTCCGGTGGTTGAGCTTGTCGAAGCCACCGCGCACAAGCCCGTCCTTTCGACAAGCTCAAGGACCTGGCGGGGGACAGGCTCAAGGGTCCGGAGTGGGGCGGGCTCACCCCTTAGTGGCACGGGTTTCGCTACGTAATCTGTCCGGCCGATTCAGGCAGGCGGCGTTCTCCCCCCGTGCACGAGCCGAGCCGTGGGCAGTCTGTGACGACGCACCGCGTAGATCGCGCGTGTGCTGCTTGTCTTCGGGGGTTGGTCCTATGTCTGTGGTTCAAGCGTGTCGCCGTCGAGGGGTGACGCGACGGGTGCTCGCGGTGGTGTGTGCCGCGGGCATGCTGTTCACGGCGATGGCAGCGGGAGGAGGGCAGGCCTTCGCAGCGCCAGAACCGCGCGCCGATGAGAGCATCACTGTCGCCATAACGCGACAGACGGGCACTCCGGACTGGGACAGTCTGGATGCGAACGACACCAACGATCTGGTGCGGACGAACGACAACGTGGTGTGGACGGTGTCGACGACCATGCTCGGCGCGCAGACCGGCGCGAAGATCACCGTGCAGGTGCCGAAGGGCATGGAGGTGAGCGGCGGCATCCCGCAGTTCTGTGATGCCGCGGATTCGTCGTTGACGCCGGCCTCGGTTCCGGCGCCGGCGAAGCCGCTGACGGGGACGAGCTGGGAGTCGCTGCCACAGCAGGTGCTGGTGTGCGGGATCCCGTCGCAGTATGAGGTCGACCATGCGTCGACCCAGTTCCCGCTGGCGTTCACGGCCCGCGCCGAGGTGCCGAACGGCACGGAGCTCACCGGGTCGATCACGGTGTCGTCGGATCAGACCGCGGATGTCACGAACCCCATCGACGTGACGGTCGTGTCCGCCCCGATGTATGACATCTCGAAGAACGGGCTGTGGGACAGCCCCAACAAGCAGGGGTTCGTGAACCAGCCCGCTGCATGCTTCTGGGATTCTTCTGTCGCGTGCTTTTCCGTGACATATCCGATTACCGTCATGCTGCCTTCTGGTTCGAAGGGTGTGTCTCCGGCCACGTCATTCACGTTCACCGATGATCTTTCCCCACAGGCGTTCTATGGCGTGTCGGGGATCACGGATCTTGCAAAGTATGGTGCGCGCTTCAATAACGTTGCCATGAACAGTCAAGCCGCTGGTATTCCCTATTCGAATGTGGGCGGCAGTCGCACGCTTGAGAATTCGGCACGGGATACGGGGACTGTGTCGTGTTCGCAGGCTGGTGGTCCGGGCACTGAGGTGTCGTGCACGGTGTCGGGCGGTGACTACTCCGCCTACACGCATCCGTCTCTTGATGTGGCCGGCAACCCCCTGCCGGATGCGAACAAGGCGGTGGTCGCGGAATTCGGGCTGAACGTGCACATCCCGGATGCCGCAACCCTGGATTACGGCGTGCTTTCGAGCGGCAGCTGGACGTTGAGGCTGACGAACGAGTTGACGGATTTCGGGTTGACCGATATTGCCGGCCAGGGACTTCCTGCGGGCGCGGACGATCCGTCGAACAACGAGCGCGACGTTAACCGCACGATTACTCCGGACGGGGGCTTCACTAAGCGTTTCGCGGGTGTTCCGGGCGATGCGTGGAACACGAAACCCGTGGTGTTCCAACCGGGGACTGCAGGCGATTATTGGGACGGCCCGGCGGGGAATATTGCAGCGGGTTCGGGTGATGGGCTGGTGTTTCCTGGGACGAATGTGATCAGCGGGCTTGCGTTCGAGACCTCTGGCTCGGCCGATCCCCGCACGTTCGTGGCGTGTGACTACTGGGATAGCGCTCATCTGAATCTGCAGGCGAAGAGCTATCCAAGCTCTGGCCGCGCCTCTGGTGGCCAGATCACGCCCTCCGACGGCGCGGCGGTCTGGGTCTCGGGAAACTTCTATGGGACGGGCTACATTGCCGATCCGGGCAGTGCGCACGCTCAGATTCTTCAGGTGTGGTATTCGAATGACTCGAAGGCTGCGGCGGGTCAGGATTGTGGTGGGGATGATGTGACGTGGTATTCGTCGCCGACTGATCCGGGTTTGGGTAATGATCCGGGCCTGGTGTCGCAGGGGATCTACACGGGTGTGAACATGGTGCGGGTCGCGCTCCGGATGGACGGTTCGACGGTCGGCAGGTCAATCGCGTGGCTGTCGATCGGTCTGCGGGTTGCGGATGATGCGCCTGTAGGCACGATGCTGGGTAACTGGGAATCGGCCATGTCGGGGTTGAATACGACCCCGGATGCTTTGATTGCGAACGGGACCTACGCGTTGTCGACCTACGATCTGGCGGCGGGCACGGGGTATCCGAGGGGCGATCGCGTGACGGTGACGGGTTTGCAGGTGTCTGTGAATAAGCAGGTGTTGCAGACCGAGAACCAGGGTGGTGCGTGGACGGACCAGGTGACGCAGACGTCGGTGGGGCAGAGGCGTTCGTTCCGTTTGCAGCCGGTGTTGTCGTCGGCGGTCGCGGGCGCTCCGTCGTCGAACGTTCGGCTGGAGGACTGCATTCCGGCCGGGTTCGATCTGGTCTCGTCGTCTGTGCCGTATTCGCTCACGTCGGACAGCGCATCCGAGTTGTCGTGTGATTCCGGGACGTACGTGCGATGGGATCTGGGCCCGCAGACGGCGGGTTCGACGATTCCGGCGGTGACGTACGACGTGACGGTGTCTCCGTCTGTGGGTTCGGGTACGTACACCAACACGGCGGTGGTGTCGGCAGTGGGCGACGCGTCGTCACTGGCGATGCGGACGGATACGCAGCAGGTGCAGGTGCTGAACCCGTCGGGGATCTATGTGGAGAAGTCTGTGGCGTCTCCGCAGGTGCAGGTGAACCGGTCGGGGCAGGGCACGAATGAGAAGATCACGTGGTCGGTGTCGTCGTACAACATCGGCCCGGTCGGCGGCAAGGCGAACCTGGACATGATCGACATCTTCCCCGCGAACGGGGTGGATCCCGCGCCGTGTGAGGAGGGCGCGGCGACGTGCAACGGTCATACGGCGCCGGCCTCGTCGTTCAGCGGCACGCTGAGCTTCGCCGGGGTGAGCAAGGCCTCCGGGGCCGACGCGGAGGTGTGGTACACGACGGTGCCGGCCGGCCAGTTGTCGTTGGATCCGCAGGCCGCGGTGAACTCGACGGGTGCTGCCAGTTCGGCTGCGCCGCTGACGGTGAACAGTGCGACGTGGAAGCTGGCGGCGAGTCTGTCGGACGTGCCGGCGAATGCGACGGGTCTGCGGTTCCGTTCGAACGGCCTGTTCGAGGCCGACGATGCGTTCTCGTATTCGGTGGTGTTCGAGCCGACCGGCGACGCTGCGGGGGATCTGTTCGTGAACTCGATGGACGCGCTGATCAGCGACGTGCAGCCGGGCGACGTGTTCGTGTCCGCCTCGCTGCTGGGCAAGACGCAGTCGCAGGTGAACGCTGTGGCGGCCACGGTCGGCGATCTGGTGTGGAACGACGCGAACGGCAACGGCATCCAGGATTCCGGCGAGAAGGGCGTCGGCGGCGTGAAGGTCACGCTGACCGGCACGGATGATCTGGGCAATGCGGTGTCGTTGACGACGACCACGGACGGTGACGGGAAGTACAGCTTCACCGGCCTGCGGGCGTCGGATGACGATGGCTACACGGTGACGGTGGCCCGCCCGGCGGGCACGCTGTTCACGGCGCAGAACAAGGGCACGGACGACGCTGTGGACTCCGATGTCACCCCGTCCACGGGCAAGATGACCGCGGTGCTGACGGCGGGCCAGGACAACCCGACGCTGGATGCCGGTATCTACACGCCGGTGCTGACGGTGGCGAAGGTCTCCGACAAGCCGGTCGAGGTGCGCGCCGGGGACACGATCACCTACACGGTGACGGGAACGAACAACGGCCCGGGTAATTTCACCGGTGTGGTGTCGGCGGTCGTCGTGGACGATCTGTCCAAGGTGACCGACGATGCGACGTTCAACGACGACGCGAAGGCGACGATCGACGGTGCGGATGCCGGTGCGGTGACGGTCGGGTCCGATGACCGTCTGGTGTGGTCGGGTCCGCTGGCCAAGGGCAAGTCGGTGACGATCACCTACACGGTGACCGTGAAGCCGGATGCGGATCGTGGTGACAGCGACCTGCTGAACACGGCGTTCACGCCGGGGACGACATCGGGATGCGCCGCGGACGACACGGACTGCTTCGAGGTTCCGCCGCCGGACGAGTGCACAGAGGGTTCGTGCGCGCAGGTGGATCACAAGGCGCCGGCGCTGGTCGTCGCGAAGACCTCGGACAAGCCGGTCGAGGTGCGCGCCGGGGACACCGTGACCTACACGGTGACGGGCACGAACAACGGCCCGGGTGACTTCACCGCCGACACGCCGGCCCTGCTGGTGGACGACCTGTCCAAGGTGACCGACGATGCGACGTTCAACGACGACGCAAAGGCGACGGTGGACGGTGCGGATGTCGGGCCGGTGACGGTCGGATCGGATGGGCGTCTGGTGTGGACGGGCGCGCTGGCTGTCAGCAAGTCCGTGGTGATCACCTACACGGTGACGGTGAAGGCGGACGGCGACCGGGGCGACTCGGAGCTGCTGAACACGGCCTTCGTGCCGTCCTACCCGCCGGGTGAGCCGTTCGAGCCGGGCACTCCGGAGTTCCCGGATACGCCGACCGGTCCGGAGTGTGCCGCCCCGACGTGTGCGACGGTGGAGCATGACGTGCCGGCGCTGGCCGTGGAGAAGACCTCCGACAAGGAGACGATCTCGGTGGTGCCGGGCGACATCGTGACCTACACGGTGACGGGCACGAACAACGGCCCGGGTGACTTCACCGCCGACATGCCGGCCCTGCTGGTGGACGACCTGTCCAAGGTGACCGACGATGCGACGTTCAACGACGACGCAAAGGCGACGATCGACGGTGCGGATGCCGGTGCGGTAACGGTCGGATCCGATGGGCGTCTGGTGTGGACGGGCCCGCTCGCGGCGGACAAGTCCGTGGTGATCACCTACACGGTGACGGTGAAGGCCGACGGCGAACGGGGCGACTCGAAGCTGCTGAACACGGCCTTCGTGCCCGCCTACCCGCCGGAGGAGCCGTTCAATCCGGGCGACCCGAAGTTCCCGGAGACGCCGACCGGTCCGGCGTGTGCCGCGCCGACCTGCGACACGGTCAACCACGAGGTGCCGAACATCTCGCTGGTCAAGGACGGTGTGCTGGCCGATGGTGACACGGGCAGGCCTGGTGACACGGTCGAGTTCACGTTCACGATCGTCAACGACGGTCCGCGGGTGTTGCACGACGTGCATCTGGTCGACGACAAGCCCGGCCTGTCGAAGATCGTGTACGGGCCGTGGCCGGAGAAGGAGGGCGTCCTGAAGCCCGGCGAGACGGTGACGGCGACGGCGACGTATGTCGTGACCGAGGAGGACGTGGTCGTGGGCAACGTGCCCAACACGGCGACGGCGATCGGCACCGATGACGACGGCACGAAGGTGGATTCGACGTCGAAGGTGAAGGTGCCGCTGGTGGTGAATCCGGCCATCGATCTGACCAAGACGGTGGAGCAGGCCACGGGCGACACGAAAGCCCCGCGGGCCGGGGACACGTTGCGGTACACCTTCACGGTGACCAATACCGGCGACATCAGCCTGGTCGACGTCACGGTGACCGATCCGTTGCCGGGCCTGTCGGCGATCACCTGGGAGGCGTGGCCCGCGGTTGCCGGTCACCTCGCGCCGGGGGAGAGCGTGGTCGGTCATGCGACCTACACGCTGACCGATGCGGACGTGCGTGCGGGCAAGGTCGTCAACAAGGCGATCGCGACCGGGCACATCCCGGGCTGGAAGCCGGGAGACCCGACTCCGCCCTCGATCGCCAGCGGCGTCCCCAACCCGGAGGATCCGGCCGAGGCGGTGTTCGACATCCCCGTCGGGCTGCTCGCCTTCACCGGTGCGACCGCCGGACCGCTCGCGGTCGTCGCGGGAGTGCTCCTGCTGGCCGGTGTGGGGCTGCTGATCTGGTCTCGCAAGCGTCGTGAGGCGTGACGTAGACCGGTAAGGGAATCCATCCCTGGGGGCGGGTGCCGTCGATCCGCAAGGACCGACGGCACCCGCCCCCGGTAGTTCCGAAGGCCGCACGGCCGCAGGCCGCCCCCGAGACACGAGAGAAGAGATCACGATGGCCGATCCCGGCAACACCCTCAACCAGCCCCGGCAGCCGGAGTACGGCCGGGCGCCGGCTTTCGGGGATCTTGCCCCGTTGGTCGATCGTGCCGCCCTCTGGGTGGCCCTACGGCAGGACGCGTTCGAGCATCGCCTCGAACAGTTCGGCGATTGGCGTTGGGACATGAACGTTCAGGCGGCCCGGTTGACGTTCACGTCGACGGCCGACCCGTCTCGGAGGATCGAGACGAAAGGCGACCTCATCGCGAGTATCGCGCCCGGGCCGCGGAGCCTGTTGTGGGCGTGGGCGCTGCCGCACGTCCCGTCCACTGCACCGGCGCACCTCCTGCGTGCTCACGGTGAGACGACAGGTCCTCGGATCTTGGCGCAGGCCGAGGTGCCGTTTCCGGAACTCGGCGGTGAAGACCCTGGGGACTTCGCCAAGCGGGCGGCACAGGATGTCGGTGTCGCGGCGTGCGAGTTGCTTGGCCGAGCTCCGTTCTTCGCGCCGTCGCCCGGTGGCGGGACGCGCGCGGTGATCGTGCTGGATACGCCCGTGGAGCCGCTCACCGTGCAGGATGCCGTGGTCGCACTACCGCGCCTGCTCGCGTCCGGTGTGTTGCGTGATCCCCGCACGGCGGTCTGGGGTCTCGCCCGGCACGCGGGGTGGCAGCTCGCCTGGGACGGGCCTGACTTCACTGCGGCGTCAGTGACCGACGGGTCCGTGAGCGCACGGTTCTCGTTCGACAGATGGGGCAGGATCACCCAGTTCGGTCTGCAGACGTCGTGACCCCAAGACGCCCGCGGGCCGATGACGTCGTGGCGGACGAAGACTCCGGACCCTCATCGTGTCGCGGCGCAGACTCGAAGGTTCGTGATCAAGGCGTTACCGAGGCGGCCGGGTCTTTGCGGCCGGAGGATCGGCTCGCGGAAGGAGTTCGGGGAATGTCGGATTGTTCAGCGAGGGGACGCCATGGCGGGCGCAGGCGGCGCGCGGCGATTGCCGTGGCCGCGGTGGCCGCCGTGTCGCTCACCGGCCTGGCGGGCGCGCCGAGCGTGAGTCACGCCCAGCCGGCCGACGCGATTCAGAACATCTCCGTGCAGATCGGCCCGAGCGCGGCCGTGACGGCGATCACGACATCGACCGTGCCCAAGGATGCGACGGCAGGTCCGGGCGAGGTCGTGGCCCTCGATCCGACGACGGACGGCGCGAACCTGCCGATGCGTGTGCAGACGCTCTGGTACGCGGGCGGCGAGACGGGAACGAACCTCGCATCCCTGACCGGGCGCGACGGGCGGATCGTGATCGACGTGATGGTGGAGAACCTGACGGTCACCGCACAACAGGCGACGGTGGAGAGCAAAGGTTCGAAGTATCGCAAGTACGGTCTGGCGGGCGTTCCCCTGACGGTGACGGCATCGGCCCGCCTCGACGGCGTCGGTCTCGGCCAGGTGGCGGTCCCCGGCCAGGAGCGGCCCGACGGCGCCGGGGGCGTGACCAACGGGATCGCCTCTGTGCAGACGGGTGCGACGGTGGTGCAGTGGGCCGGGCTCACGGCCGCCCCGGTGCTCCCCTCGGTGCTGGTCTTCCGACTCGCCGTCGATGCGACCGACTTCGTGCCACCGGCGTTCGACATCATGGTCCAGCCGGGCCTGAACGCGGACAACTCGATCGAAGGCCTGCTTGCGGCTTCGAGCGGCGACGATTCGGAGGCTTCGCAGTCTCGTGCGGACGCGGTGAAACTCGTCGTGGGCGTGAGCGCCGAGATATCGAAGAGCCAGCAACTCGTCGACCGTGTGCACGCCTCCCTCGCCAAGGACGCGTCGGAACTCGGCTCGAAGACATACTCGGAGCTGAAGGCCGGATCGGCGGCCATCCTCTCCCAGATCGACGAGACGAAGACGCGCCTTGACGCGCTGAAGGCCCAGACGGCTTCCTCCATCACCGGCGCACAGGGCGACCTGTCGCAGGATCTGACGCGTCTCGTCGACCATCTCAACAACGATGTGCTGGGGACGACGACAGGCCCGCTCGAGACCACGCCGACCGTCATCGACGGCTGCTCGATCACTCTGCCGGATCTCGCGCCGGGCAGCCCGGACACGGTCGCCTCCGCCGTCCGCCTCGTCCAGGAGCAGGTGGGAGCGCTCGCCGCCGCGTTCACCGCCGACGATTCCGATGCGGCCACCGCCACGGGCGACACGGCCGCGGCTCGGCAGAACTGCCGCGACGCGATCGTCGCGCATCTGGCCGAGACTCTTGGAACGCCCGACCAGACGTGTTCGCCGAACTCGACGTCGGTGCGGTGCGCGATCAGCGATGCGCGGAACGCGCTCGCGGCCGACGCAGACGGCCTCGCCGGCCTGGAGTCCGATCTGAACTCGTGGGTCGACGGCCTCGGCGCCACCGACCTGGCGGTCGGAGCCGCGCGGCTGTCCACAGCGCTGGGAGGCATCACGTCCGCGCTGGACGGTCTGGCCCAGGCGTCCGACGACGCGGCCGGTGACGCGAACGCGGTGGCGGCCGCGGTCTCGTCCGCCCAGGAACAGGTGCAGGGACTCCGCGCCGTCATCGAAGAGGCGAAGGATGCCGACGTCATCGAAGGCGTCTCGCTGAGCCGGGAGGCGCACAACGCCAAAGATGCGGTGGCGGATGCCACAGACGCCGTCAGCCGCGCCTCGTCGATCCTGAACTCGGCCGGCCAGCCCGTCGGGCTTCCTGCCGGCTGGCAGTCCGACGCCATCGCGATCGTCGGACAGGCCGTGAGCGCCGATCCGCTGTGCCCGCAGGACTGGGCGGCGAGCCTGGGCGGCGGCAGTTCCGTCACCGCCATGAGCTCTGCCCTCGAGGTCGTCGCCGACACCGAGGAGTGCGACGCGGCGGCGACGGCGGGCCTGGTGGCGCGACTGGTCCGATCCGCGGATGCCGACCGGAGACTGGCTGCGTCGGTCGTGGGCACCTCGGGGCCCGATCCGAGCGTCGCCTCGCTGCTGAACGGCGCCGGCGACGACCTCGACACCGCGGGCCGGTCCCTGCAGAACCTGGACACCGCACTGCCGACGATCGAGGAGAAACTCGAAGCCACGGAGGAACTGCTCAACTCGCTGTACATCCCGCCCGAAGACGGCGCGCAGGCCGCGGGCACACTGGCAACGATGGACGACGCCGCGAAGAACCTGCAGACGGCGTTCAGCCAGGACGAGGAAGGCAGCGTGGCGGAGTTGACGGCCCGCATCCGAGAGACGATGAACGGGATCTACACCGGGTCCGTCACGCCGGGCCAGGCGTGTCCCGTGGCGAGCGGGACCATCCCCGCTGCTGCCGCAGACGCGATCTTCTCTCTCAGCGACCACATCCTCTGCCAGACCGGCGACTCGCGCGACAGCCTGTCGGCCTGGTTCACTGCCGCCGACGAGAACCGAGTGGGACTGGCCGCGGCCCTGGACGCGGCCGCCGCCCGCACGGACACCGCTGCGGGCACTGCAACCAGCGATGTCGATCTCATGTCCGGAAGCCTGACCTCCCAGTTGCGTGACAAGACGATCTCGATCACCAAGGCAAACCTTGCGGCGGTCGAGGCGGCCAAGGCCGGCAACAGCAGCGATGCCACGCGCCTCGAAGAGGCGTTCAGCGCGTCGACGGATGCGACGGTGACGGGCCTGATCGCGCAGGTGGACTCGGCCAACCGGGACGCCGCCGCGGCCCGGTCGGGGCTGTCCGCGGACTTCGCGGCCATCCTCGCGAACCTGGGCGTTCCCGATCCGGACAGCCGGGCCGGGCTGCTGGGCAAGCTGTGGTCCACATCCGCCCTGACAGGAGACACCGCGATGGTCATCCGCACGGTCATCGACCAGACACAGGCCTACAGCGCGACCACCTCGTCGCAGATCGTCGGATCGCGCCTGGATGCCGCGTTGCTCCGGGCCGGCCTGGATCGGTCACTGCCCGCCTTCCCCGGGCCGTCGAACGGCGCGGGCGTCGCCGCCACGGTGTACTCCATCCACGTGTCGGAGCGCTGACATGCACCGCGGGGTCGTCCTGGCGGTCTGCGTACTCGTCGCGGCACTCATGGGGTGCACTCCCGCTACGCCGGCGCCCACGCCCACGGCACTGGAGGCCAGCCCGATCGCACTCTCGGTGAACGGCGGCGTGGCCGGGCAGACCGTCCGCATCGGCGTGGTGGCTGCTCCGGTGGCCGGCGAGGGATCGCAGTGGCGCGCCGCCGGCGAGGGCGCAGTGGTCGCGCAGTACCGCTTCGGCATGGGCGGGACCGAGATCGAGATCGTCACCGCCCTGGACGGCGGCACCGCCGACAGCGTGCGCCGCGCGCTCGCAGATCTGAACGGACAAGCCGTCTCGGGCATCGTCATGTTGTCGGCCGGGCCGCACGTCAGACAGGCACTCCTCGACAACACGAGCGCTGCCCCCGTCCTGGTGCCCTACGACCCCGGCGCGACAGGCCCCGGTGTGTGGGCGACCGGGTCCACTGCGACGGCGCAGTCGGCCGCGATCCGAAGCACCCTCGAGCAACTCGGCGTCTCCGCGCCGTTCGTGATCGCCGGTGAGGCCACGGCGACAGGGAGTCTGCCGGCGGACCCTGTGGCCTACGCGCAGGGGGAGGCGCTGCCCAAGCGCATCGTCGAGTCCGTCGAGATCGGCACGTCGGACAGCATCGTGATCGCCGCCTCCGCCCGGGAGCAGGCCGCTTTGGTCACCGCCCTCAGCGGCCGGCTCGGACAGAGACAGGTGCCCATCGTCGTCACCGGCGACGCGCTCAGCCCGCAGTTCAGGCAGGAGATCGCGCGGTCCGGTCTGCCGTCGGCTCCGCTCATCGCGGTCGGGACGAACACCGACGACGCGGTCGCCCTGACCGCCACCGACGCCGGACGGCGGATGTCGGCGTTCGCGACGGCGAACCGGCTTGCCTCCGGCGACCCCGACTGCACCGACCTGTTCGGCGACGAGCCGTACGCGACGGCCGCGTTGTGGGCCGACACGGCCAGTCACGACGCGGTCGTCTCGCTCGTCCGGGCGGCCGAACACGCCGGAAGCGCCACTCCCGCCGACGTGTCCTCGGCCCTTGCCGCCATGGTCGTCGGGCCCGGCGACGGCCTCGCCGGGCCCACGCTCGACTTCACCTCGCCCGGCGCGCTCGCCGCCCAGGACGTCGTCGCTCTCCATGCCGCCGTCCAGCGCCTCGGCCTGCGACCCGGCGAGAACGCCGCGACTGTGCACTGGTTCGAGGTCTGAGGAAGCCGCGTCGATTCCGAGGAAGACGCTTTCGACGGGACAGCTCCGCGTCGATCCGGATGCGACGGCTGGTCCTCAGCCGGACACCCGTCGCAGGAAGTCTCGTGTCCGCGGCTCGCGCGGGCTCGTGAACACCGCCGCGGGCGTGCCCTGCTCGACGATGCAGCCGTCCGCCATGAAGACGACACGGTGGGCAACATCGCGGGCGAAGGCCATCTCATGGGTGACGATCACCATCGTCATCCCGGCCTCCGCGAGATCGCGGATCACGGCGAGCACCTCGCCCACCATCTCCGGATCCAGCGCAGAGGTCGGCTCATCGAAGAGCATGACGTCGGGTCGCATCGCGAGCGCCCGCGCGATCGCCACCCGCTGCTGCTGCCCGCCCGACAGTTGCCGGGGGTAGGCATCGACCTTGTCAGCAAGCCCGACCCTCGCCAGCAGTCGCCCGGCCTGGGCATCCGCCTCCGCACGGGACATGACCTTCAGATCCACAGGTGCCAGCGTCAGGTTCCGGCGCACCGTCAGATGCTGGAACAGGTTGAAGCCCTGGAACACCATGCCGATGTTCCTGCGGGCGGCGTTCAGGTCGGTGGCGGCGTCGCTCATGGCGACGCCGTCGACGGTCACCCGGCCGTCGGAGACCGTCTCCAACTGGTTGAGGCACCGGAGCAGGGTCGACTTGCCGGAGCCGGAGGGGCCGATGATGCACACGACCTCTCCCTCGCCCACCTGAAGGTCGATCCCGCGCAGCACGTGGAGCGCGCCGAAGCTCTTGTGCACGTGCTCAACGACGATCTTGGGCGCCATCGCCGAACCTCCTCTCCACACTGTTCGACACCACCATGAGCACCGAGATGAGCACCAGGTAGAACAGGGCCACCAGCACATAGGTGGCGAAGAACTCGTACGAGCTCCCCACGTAGACCTTCGCCTTGTTGACCAGATCCGCCAAGCCGATCACCGAGAGGATCGACGTGTCCTTGACGGTGATGATGAACTGGTTGACCATCGACGGCGCGGCGATCCGCAGTGCCTGGGGAAGGACGATCCGGTACATGGTGCGCGATGAAGACATCCCCAGACTGCGGGCAGCCTCGACCTGGCCCTTGTCGACCGCCTGGATGCCGCCACGAAAGATCTCCGCGAGATAGGCGCCCGCGTTGAACGTCAGGGTGACGATCGAAGCCTCGAGAACGCCGATCCGGAACCCGGGCACCGCCAGTTGCACCAGTTGCGGCACCCCGAAGTAGACGATGAATGCCTGGACGATCATCGGCGTCCCGCGCACCACCCACACATAGACAGCCGCCAACGCCCGCAGGGGTCGATGTGCCGAACGGCCGAGCAGACACACGCAGAATCCGACGGCGATGCCCAGCAGGATCGCCGCGACGGCCACGAGGACGGTCGTTCCAAGGCCCTGGAACAGCAGCGGTGACGCGTCCCGGAGAACCCTCCAGACGTCCATCCCGGTACGGCCTGTCAGCCCTGGGTCGCCAGGCCGTACTTGTCGAGGATCTTCTGGTAGTCGCCGGTCTGGCGCAGATGAGCCAGACCCGCGTTGAACTTCTCGACCAGTTCGGGGTTGTTGCCCTTCTTGACGGCAAAGCCGTACTGGCCGGGCTGGAGGGTCCGACCCACGGTCTTCAGTTGCACCTTGCCCTGCTTGATCGCCCAGCCGACGACCGATCGGTCCTCGAAGCAGGCGGCGTTGGTGCCGTTCTGCACGGCTGCGTACATGGTCGGTGAATCCTCGTAGACCTGGGTGGTGAAGCCGTACTGGTTCTTCACGGACTCCGCGTATTGGGCGCCCTGGGTGCTCGCCTTAACGGCGACGACCTTGCCGCGGAGGTCGTCGAGCGACGACGCCGCGCTGTCGGCCGGCACGACCAGAACTTGACCGTCCTCGAAGTAGCCGTCGGAGAAGTCGAACGTCTTCTTCCGCTCGTCGGTGATGGTCATCCCGGCGATCATCCCGTCCGCCTGGCCGGACTGGACGGCACCCATCGCGGCGTCGAAGCCTTCGTTCTTGACGTCGAACGTGATGCCCTGGTCGGCGCCGATCGCGGTGAGCAGGTCGAGATCCAGCCCGGTGTAGGTGTTCGTGGTCTGGTCGAGGAACTCGAACGGCGCGAAGGCGTTGTCGGAATAGATGACGTACGTCTTCCGCTCACCCGCCGTGGTGGGTGCGGCGCATGCGGCAGCGGTGGCGACGACGGCGCCGCACAGGATGGCCGCGGCGAGGCGGCGGGCGAACGTGACCATCATTCTCCTCTTGGTGCGTCTTCGCCGACGAGAGGCGTCTTCGCGTCCCGGTGCGAGCTGCCGACTGCGGCCCGCTCATGGCAACGGCAAACTAGCGGGTGCGCTCGCCGGGCAAGCACCGCTCTCTGAGCGCCCGTAGCCCAGATGTGAGAAACACGTACCGGAACCACTCCCGTCGTGCCTGCTGCGGGCAGCCCTTCCGTAGACGTTGTCGGCAACGCTCGAAAATGGGGCCGATCCGACGCTCGAAAACGAGGCCACCGGGTCCTTGAGCTTCCAGCCACCGGGTCCTTGAGCTTGTCGAAAGGACTTCGTGCGGTGTGTGATCGTTTCG
>NZ_KE384020.1:17408-427500 GCF_000423465.1 Propionicicella superfundia DSM 22317
GGACTTCGTGCGGTGTGTGATCGTTTCGACAGGCTCAACGATCGGGTCGGTGAGCTTGCCCCCCGGGTCCTTGGGCTTGCCCCCACCGGGGTCCTTGAGCTTGTCGAAAGGACGTGGGGAGTTCACCGGTCAGCGGCGCGAAGATCTTCGTCGGGGCAGATGACCTGAACGCGTTCGATCTTGCCGGAGCGGACCAGGTATCCGGCGCCTGGGGGGAGGGCGGCGCCGAGCACGGACCTGGGCAGGGGCACGCCGAACATATCGGGATCCTGGCTGGACTGGGGTGACAGCATCACCCCGGATCGTGACCGTTTCAGCGCGACGATCGGCCCCCGGTACAGGCCGGTCATCTCAGCGGGCGACCCGGCTCCGACGAGCATGGATCCGGTGTCGCGCAGTCGTGCCAGATGCTCGGTGAGCGCGTCGGGAAGCCAGCCGTCGGCTCCGAGGATCTCGATGTCGTCGACGAGCACGAGCGAGGGAGCTGTGCTCGCTCTCAGGTCCGCGAGCAGGCTCTCGGTCGCTTCCCGGTCGCAGTCGGCGTTGAGAACGCCCAGCATTCCCGGCCCTGTGAGGGTCCTCAGCGGGCTGGATCGCGGGGTGAAGGCGACGACGCGCCAGTCGTGGGCCAACGCGTGCCGGGCCAGGGTGAAGAGCACGGTTGAACGGCCCGACCGTGGCGGTCCTGTGACGAGAAGGCCGGGACCGTGCTCCACGGCGTCGAGGGTGCGAACCCTGAGGGTGTCGCCGCCGACCGCCACGGGGAACTCGGTCGGCTTCCAGGGATCGTGCGGGAGCTCAGCGGCTTCGGCCTGGCTCATCCGCACCGGCAGGACATCGACGCGCTGGGGGCGCCGGCGGTCGGGCATCGCCCTCCAGGTGTCGATGGCACGGGTGGCGATCAGATGGAGGGCGGCGACCTGCGCGGTGCCTGCCGGGTCTCCGGCGATCAAGGCGACCTGCGTCTCGTCCAGCGTCTCGGCACGGAACCCGCGGCCCGGTGGCATCGTCGCCGGCACCGCCTTGGACGGCATGCCGATGGCGGAGTAGTCGGAGGGATCGGGCAGCCTGAGCAGCAGCTTGTCGGGGAAGAGGGCGGATACCCGCCCGGTCAGCAGGCTGCGGTCCCCGGTCACGACCATGCGCAGACCGGCGGCCGGGCCTTCTTGGAGGATCTGCTGCCAGGCCGCGATGATCTGTCCTCCGTCCGGGGTGTCGTATGCCTGGACGAACTGTTCCCACGCGTCGAAAAGGACCAGAACGTAGGGGATCCGGTCGTCCGGCGGGGTGCTCGCCCGCTGTTCTTCCACATCGGCGTAGCCGTCCGTGGCGAGTCGCTGCTGTCGTTGCGAGATCATCCGGCGTAGGAGCGCCGTCAGCCTTCCCATCCGCTCACTCTGATCGCGGGTGACGACGGCGCCGGCGTGCGGCAGCCGGGTCAGCGGGAGCAGCGCGTTGTTACCGCAATCGACGCCGTACACGTGGACGTCGGCCGGGCTCAGCCACCGTCCGACACCGGCGGCGAGCGTGCGCAGCACCGTGGAACGCCCCGAGCGCGCGGTGCCCACGACGGCCAGGTTTCCGCCCTGAGCCAGGTCCAGCGCGGCCACGCCGCGCGCCTGCCGGGCCGGCATGTCGGTCGCTCCGAACGGGACGGTCATGGTGTCGCCGCCCGGCGTCGCCTGCGGCGAACCGGCCAGCAGTTCGTCGATGGTGAGGGCCTGGCCCATCGGCGGGAGCCACGGGGGCGGGGGCGTGGCGATTCCGGCCGCCGCGGCCGCGTCGCGTATCGATGTGACCAGTGTGGCCAGGTCCGTGGGGGTCGCGGCGTCGTCGTCGGCCTGCTCGGGGACCGGGGCAACACGGGGCAGGTCGGCCGGCGTGTACGCCCACAGCCACGGTTCGCTCGGCCCGTCGGCGGCAGCGGGCCGCCCGCCGACGCGCGACGACTGGAACGCGACGAGGCTGGAGTGCCCGAGCCGGGCGTAGGCACGTCCCGGAAGCGACTTGGCGATGTGCGCGGCGTCGGGCGCCTCGATCACGTCCGACGAATCGGCCGGGTCTGTGACGCGCAGCGCGATCCGCAGGTTCGTATTGGACTTGATCTCCGCGCTGACGACGCCGGCAGGGCGCTGGGTGGCCAGGATCAGGTGCACGCCCAGCGATCGACCGCGGCGGGCGATGTCGATGAGGCCGGCCACGAAGTCGGGCAACTCCTGGACGAGCGCCGCGAACTCGTCGATGACGATCAGCAGTCGCGGCATCGGGGCGTCCCCGGCGTCCTTCCCGGCCAGGTAGTCCTCGATGTCTTTGGCCCCGGCCCCGGCCAGTTGGTGCTCGCGGCGGCGCAGTTCGGCGCCGAGGCTGGCCAGTGCCCGGTTGGTGAGGTGCCCGTCGAGGTCGGTCACCATGCCGACGGTGTGCGGGAGCCGCCCGCAGTCCTTGAACGCGGCGCCGCCCTTGTAGTCGATGAGCACGAAGTTCAGCTCGTCGGGCCGGTTCACGCACGACAGCGACGCGATGAGGGTCTGCAGGAGCTCCGACTTCCCCGAGCCGGTCGTGCCTGCGACCAGACCGTGCGGGCCGTCTCGGCGGATGTCCACCGAGAACAGGCCGTCGAGGCCAGGGTGGTGACGGTGATTTTACCGTCGGCGGCGGCGTGGACGAGCTGGTAGTCGACCTCGATCGTGCCGTTCCTGATGCCCCGAACCACGTCGGGACGTGTCCCGAGCCACTTCTGGAAGTCCGTGTCGGCGGCCCACACGTCGTGGAAGTAGGCGGGCGATCCCTGGGCGGCACGGGTGCCGTCGGGCAGCTTGCGACCGTGCTTCGACAGATCCGCCGCGCCGCCCTTGGCCTCGGCCACCACGAGCCGTCTGCCGTCGCCGCTCAGCCCGGCCACGTCGAACGTGTCCTTGCCCCGGGCCGCCGCCAGCTCGGGGATCGGCACCGCGCCCTGCGCGCCCAGCACGTCCCGCGCCGCCTTGTCTCCCAGCGCCTCGCTCGCTGTTCTCTGATCTGCGTACGTCTTCCGCTCCGTCGCGCAGGCCGACATGAGCTCGTCGATCAGAGTCTTCGCCTGCGGGGATGCATGGGAAGAGGCGTGGGCCAGCCTGTTGATTTCTGCGTCGATCTTTTTCTCGGAGGACAGATCGTTGACCGTGATGCCGAGCTGGTCGAGCTGGTCGATGATGGCGTCACGGTCGGCGATGGCCTCCGCTCGTTTGATGACGGCCGCGTCACGCGCGTCGAGGGCCCCACCGAATGCTGCGGAGCGTGGAAGGTCGGGGACGACTGTGGCGATGCGGTGGGCGATCCTGGGGTTGAGCATGTCGGCGACCCGCGAGGAGGTGACCAGGAGCTTGGCGACCTCGGTGACATCCATGCCCTTCTTCAGCCACTTGCCGGCGTGGACAACGCCGCCGACGACGGAGGGGAGGAACACGTTCGCCACCGACAGCGACCCGTTGACGACATCGCCCTCGGCGTAGTACCACACAGCGTTCACGCCGTCGGCGACCTCACCGACGAACGGGACGAGGCTGACGACGTCGATGATCGCGTGCCCCCACTTGTCCCAGAATCCCTTGGCGTTCTCGATGCGTTCGAGCCGGGTGTAGACGCCGATCTGCTTCTGGACGTCGGCCAGCAGGCCGCTGGTGCCTCCGTTCTGGATGGAGGCCGCCTCGGCGGTCAGGACCGACTGGATGAACCAGGTCATCGTGGCCTGGTCGGGCTGCCGGTCGAAGAGCTGCTTGGCTCGGAGGTCGATCTGGCCCTTCTGATCGGTCTGGTTCGCGGAGTCGTAGTCGAACGGGTCGGTCAGCGGGCCGCCGGAGAAGTTGTCGAGGATCCATTGCGGATTGTTCACCGCGGCACGGAACAGGCCGTACATCGGGTCGGAGATCTGCGGGTGATCGCCGGTGTCCGGATCCGCCTCGGGATCGATCATGATCGGCGCGGCATGCCCGAGCCAGGCGTCCACTCGCGGGTCGCCGCCACGGAACAACCTGTAGGACCAGCTCGACACGAAGTCGTTCTCGACCTTGTCGATCGACGCCTTGACGGCCGACAGGAAGTCGTCGGACCACGTGCCGCGCGACACGATCAAGGCCAGCGGCGTGCCTGCCGTCGGCTCGGCGAAGCTGTCGGCCCACTTCTTGTTGAACTGTGCCTGCCCGGTCGCGTCCATCGACGCCGCACCCAGGCTCAGTGTCGCGCCGAGCCCGTCCAGCAGTTCTCGGTAGCGCGCCATGTAAGCCGGATCCTGGGCGGGTGAGCCCGGCGCGACGTGGTTGTTGATGAGCGTCAGCAGCATGGCTGCCGCCAACGGGTCGAGGCCGACGGCGAACTGCCTGGCGAAGTCGGGGTCGCCCTGATTCCGTTTCAGCAGATCCAGCAGTTCCTGCGGGATGTCGTCCAGTTGGTCGTAGTCGATGTTGCCGATCAGGGCCGCGGCCTGCTGGGCGTCCTCGGTGACGAGCTGATCCTCGTCGACCGATACCACCCTGCCCATGCCGGGGTCGCTCTGGTACAGCTCCCAGGCCTTGTTCAACCGGCGACGGCAACTCTCGGCGATCGACTCGATGGCCCAGATCGCCTGCCCGCCCGCCCGCCACCGAGACAGGCCGGGATAGGACAGCCACACGTAGTCCAGGTCGGAACGGATCCGGGACGCCGCCGCGGGAGCATCCCGCGCCGCCGCGTCCAGGGCCGCGACCAGCGCGGCCATCGCATCGAGATCGATGCTGATCTTCGTCATGGGGCCGCCTATCTCGCCAGATTGCGCCAGTGCACCTGCCAGGCCGTGGTCGGCACGCGTGCCGGCTGCCGGGACGCCGCGTCGGAGAACTCCCCGGCTGCCCCGTCGGCGACCAGCGACGCGTCGACCTGCAACTGCACGATCTCCTGATAGGTCGCCTCCGCCCGTCCGCCCTCCCACGCGCGGGCCTGGAACGCTCTGATCGCGCCGGCCAGGATCGAGCACAGATCGTCGCGCTCGCCCGCGCAGGAGCCCTTCCGGCTCTTGATCGCGGCCCGATACGGATTGTCGACATAGACAGGGTCACTCACGAGAAACGCCTCCAAGATGGCACCCCGACAACAGGCTCGGACGGGCGAGGACCGCCCGCCCGAGCCGAATCACCAACGTTCGCTCAGAACCCGCCGACTGCGGCGTAGCCGTCACGCTGCTTCTGAACGTCGGCCGAGGCGTCCTGCAGCGCATTCTGGATCTTCTCCAGCGTCAGACGGAACTCCTGCCACGACTCACGGAACGCGTCTGCGTTACGGCCCTCCCAGACCGCGCTCTGCACCGTCGAGTCGATGCTCGACCGCAGGGTGCTCGTCGACCCCGCCGCATCCGTCAGCGTCTTCTTCAACGCATCCAGATCCTCAAGATTCGCGCCGGACTTCGCCACAGTTCCACCTCCACAATCAGACCCACGTCAGCACGCCCGCTGACGCGCGAAGCTAACAACCCCGGAAAGCTAACAACCACGGCCAAGCGGCACAAACAGGTGCGTTATATAACGTCCACGCAAGAACGGTTCCGCGTGTGGCGTGTGAGCGCGCCCCTGCGGCGTCACCCGGCCGCGTCGGGGTCCGTAGTGGAGGTGTTGCGGCTACGTGTTGGTGGGCTCGGGGGGGCGGTGGTGCGGTGTTGGCTGCCCTTAGACCGGGCACGACGGCCACGGGCCTGGGTCGGGGCAGGGCAGAGTTGACCTCGTTGAAGCCGGTCAGCGCTCCCCCTGATATCCCCTTCGTTGCGCTGAGGCCCGTCCGAGGCCGGCTTCATCCCCCCAAAAGGGGCCGCGGTCGCCTGTGCGCCGCGGCCCCAAAGAAATTGTGGGTTGGTTCGTGGTGCGGGAAGGCGCCCCGGCCGGACCGGGGCGGCTTTGTGGTCGACGGGTTCCGCGGGCGGCGAGGCCGTCGGTTCAGGTGAACACGACGGTGGTCTTCTCCCCGTCGGGCGAAGAAACTCTCCATCGCCGCGTCGCCGCTTGAGCACTCGTCCCGGAAGGCGCGTGGGTTGCCCAGTCGCGTGCACGACGACCGGTTGCGCCTACGTCGGTAGGTGTCCGTCGTCGAGCTCGGGCACGCAGAAAGGCCCGGCCGGGGCCGGGCCTTTCTGTGTGGGTCAGCTCAGGACGTTGATGTTGACCGCCTGCAGGCCCTTCGGGCCCTGCTGGGTCTCGAAGGACACGCGGTCGCCCTCGTTCAGCGAACGGAACCCGCTGGAATTGATCGCCGAGAAATGGGCGAACACGTCGGCCGAGCCATCCTCGGGAGCGATGAAGCCGAAGCCCTTGTCGCCATTGAACCACTTGACGGTGCCGGTAGCCATAATGCTACTCCTCTACTCAGGAAGCGGAGCATCCGCGGTTGCGGTGCTCTCGTGATGTAGCTGAAACAAACGCTTCCCGCAAGACCACCAAGGCTGGAGAAACCAGCGGTTCAGCCAAACAAGCAAACGAAGAATTCAAACAACAACGCGTGTCACTTTACCAGGCGTGCCCTCACGACCACGAATCCTCGCCCCAAGGGTCGAGGCGACCAGACGCGTCGGATGCTGGATCCATGGGCGGACGCTCGGCATCACGTGTCGGGCTCCTGCCGAGACGATCACGACGGCGGTGATCCTCTGACGACGCGCTCTGCTCCCAGGGCGCGTGTGAGGCTACGAGGGGACTCGCAAGACCGCAGGCAGGGGACATGCCGACGTTCAGGTGGAGGTCCTGCTCGCCGACGCCAAGCATCTGACGTCGGGGGATGCGTAACTGCGGCTTTCTGAACCGAATACGGCGTCTTTGCCGCCCCATTCGGTAACCAAGTCCGCATGCGGCGGCCGCCGCCGCCGGGGAGCAACCTCAGCGGGCGGACATGCGTGATCCCGGATCCGGGACGGGGGGCCGGATCCGGGACCTGCAGGCCGTGGCCGGCCGGCCGAGGGAGATCTCTGCGGGATCCCCGTCGGCGGTCAGGGACGGATCAGCGCGCGGCCAGGGCCTTGAGCGCCTCGAACGAGGCGCGCGCATCGTCGATCGGGCCGGTGCCCGCAGCGGGCTCGGCGTCGATCATGATGTCCTGCTCCAGGACGTAGTACCCGTCGAAGCCGGCATCGGCGAGGCGCCGCACGATCGCCGCGAAGTCGATGTCGCCCTGCCCGATCGGGACGAACATGCCGGCCTTCACCCCCTGGCTCCAGGTGATCTCACCGGTCAGCAGCTTGTCGGTCATGTCCTTGCGGATGTCCTTGGCATGGACGATGTCGATCCGGTCGGGGTAACGGTCCACGAGGTCGACCACGTCGGCGCCGCCGCAGGAGATGTGGCCCGTGTCCAGGCACAGGTTCATGGCGGACTCGACGAGCAGCTTCTCGACCTCGTCGGCGTTCTGGATCATGGTGCCCCAGTGCGGGTGGACGCAGGCCGTCACGCCCCGCCCCGCGGCGTACTCCTTGATCCGCTCCAGGTTGGCGAACAGGGTCTTCCAGCCGTCCGCGTCGAGGACGGGTCGATCGTCGTACCCGTCGCGGCCGGAATCGCACGCGAGAATGAGGAACTCGCCGCCGGCCACCTCGAACGCGTCGAGCTCCTTCTCGACGGCAGGCAGCGGATCGACCTGCGGGTCGTGCATGACGGCCAGGAAGAAGGCGCCCACGGGCGTGAGCCCGTAGCCGCCGACCGCCGCGGCCCGGGCTGCCGGCTCGACGGGAAGCCAGCCCTGCGGGCCGAACTCCGTGGCCGTGAGGCCGATCTCGGCCATCTCGGTGAGCACCCGTTCGGGCGCGAGCTGGTGGCCCCAGCCGGGGACCTCGCAGACGCCCCAGGAAATGGGGGCTCCGGCGATACGCATGGGCGTGTCCTTCTCTCGTGGGTTCATGGACGGGGTCTCACAGCCGGACGATCGCGCCGCTGTTCGCGGAGGCGGCCGCCGCCTCGGCGATCCGCAGCGCGGCGACGCCGTCGGCGATGGTGGGGGTGGGTGCCCGATTCTCGGCAATCGCGGCGATGAACTCGTCGAGCTCGCGGGCGTAGGCGGCCTCGTAGCGGGTGAGGAAGAAGTCCAGGTACGGGTCCTCGGCGGACGAGGCGTCCGCGCCGAACCGGCGCACCGTCGTCGCGCGGAGGTTCTCGACGGCGAGGGAGCCGCGCGGGCCGAACACCTCGACGCGCTGGTCGTAGCCGGTCGCGCAATGCCGCGAGTTCGTGATCGTCGCCACCGCGCCCTGCGCGCTCACCAGGGTGATGACCGCGCCGTCGAAGTCCCCCGTGTCGGCGAGCGCGGGATCGAGATGCTGCCCGACGGCACTGACGGCGACGATGTCGCCGAGGAGGTAGCGGGCCATGTCGAAGTCGTGGATCGTCATGTCCTTGAAGATGCCGCCGGACACCGCGATGTACTCCGCGGGCGGAGCCGCCGGGTCGCGCGAGACGATGGTGACCTGCTCCACGGGCCCGACCTCACCGGCCGACACCAGGTCGTGGACCCGCCGGAACGACGGATCGAAGCGACGCTGGAACCCCATCATGACGAGGGGTTCCAACCCGGCGAGCCGCCCCTGCAGCTCGTCGACGGCCGCGAGATCCATCGCGACGGGCTTCTCGCACAGGGCGGGCTTGCCGGCCTTCGCCGCGGCGACGATGTGGTCGACGTGCAGAGGGGTCGGCGAGCAGATGATGACCGCGTCCACCTCGGGATCGGAGAAGATCGCGTCGACGTCGCTCCCGGCGCGGGCGCCGTGCGCCTCGGCCAGGCTCTCGGCCGCGGCGAGGACAGGGTCGGCCACGAGACGGAGCGTGGCGCCGGCATTCGCGGCGACGGAGCGGGCGTGGACCCGGCCGATGCGGCCGGCGCCGATGAGCCCAACATTCAGCATGGTGCGCACTTCCTTGTGGGTGGTGGTGTTCGCGTGGTCGCGAGGGGATCGGCTCGCCGGCTGTGCAGCCGGACGATCATACGGCGGGGACGAGGACGTCTCGGACGAGGGCGTCGAGGTCGGCGTCGGCGGCGAGGAACTGCCGCAGCGTCCGGACCGTGGGACCGAAGGTCTCGAACTCGTCGATCGTCAGCCCGTCGAGCTCGTAGGCGCGGTTGAAATCGGGGATCCGGCGCAGCTCGGAGAGATAGTGCTCGTCGACCGGGACGTCCATCCGCGCCGTCGGCTCGTAACCGGAGGCGTTGATGATCTGCTGCCAGCCGAACGGCGGCGAGATGACCACATCGCCTCCTTGGAACTCCGACCACTGCATGACATTGCGGAACGCGGCGGTGAGCAGCCGCGAGCGCAGTCCCCGCTCCCGGAAGATCCGGTACGCCTCCTTGAAGGTGGCCACCCCGGCCCATTCGAGCGCCGAGGAGTCGATGAAGATCTTGTCCCGCGCGACCACATGCTTCAGCCAGTCGTCGAGGCGTCCGACCATGATGGTCACGACCGGGCCCATCGTCGCCGTGTCGAGCCCCTCCGCGTCGCGGCGCCGGAGCCCCCGCTCGATGGCCTCGCCCGCCACGACGGCCTGGGCCACGGAGAACGAGACGGTCACGTTGATCGAGACGCCCCGGTACGTCGCCTCCTCGATGGCCTCGATGCCGATGCGGGTGGCCGGGATCTTCACGATGATGTTCGGCGCCATGCGCGAGAACTCCTCGGCCTGGTCGGCGAGCGCGGCGGCGTCCCGGTGGAGACGCGGATCGGTCTGCACCGACAGGCGGCCGTTGCGCCCCTCGTGCTCCACGAAGATCGGTTCGAGCAGGGCAGCGGCCTCGACCGACATGTCCTTGACGGCCTGCCAGCCGATCCGGGACTCGCCCCACTCCGGGTGCTCGGCGGCGATGGCGGCGATGCGCGGGTTCCAGATGTCGGGGTGCTTCGAGATGGTGGTGTAGGCGATGACGGGATTGCAGGTGGCGCCGACGCCACCGAAGGAGATGGACTGCCGCAGTTCGGCGAGGTCCGACGAGTCGTTCCACAGGACGGTCGGGAACGCCTTCGCCGCCGTCAGCAGGGGGCCGGGAGTGTAGGTGGGTGTGGTGGGCACGGGCTCTCCTCGTTGGGTCTCGCGGTCCGCCACCTTTGGCAGGTCCGCTTCGGCGCACGACAATTCAAAGCCATCGCGCGCCCCCTGTCAAGCAAATGTCCTCACAAAGAAGAACTTTGTTCGCACGTGACTACTCGGCGAAGAGACTGAAGGTGAAGGAGTAGAGACCGGCATTGTAGACGTGGGAGCCGAACTCGATCACATTGCCCTCGCTGTCGTACGCGGTGCGCTCCATCGTCAGCAGGGCTGCTCCGACCTGAAGCGAGAGCTTGTCCGCGTCCTCCTCGTCGGCGTTGCGGGCGCCGACGCTCTGCTTGGCCGTCGCCGGGCGGATCCCGCGCTCCTCGAGGCAGGCGTAGAGCCCCGTGGACGACAGCTCGGTGAGGTTCGGTGCGATCGCCGCCGGGAGGATGTTCGTGAGCAGGGCGAGGGATCGGTCGTCGATCCAGCGTCGTCTGCGGATCCGCGCGATCTCGGTGCCCGCCGCGCAGCCCAGGTGTGCGGCCTCCTCGTCGTCGGCGAACTTCACCTCGAAGCTCAGGACCTCCGTGCGGGGCTCGAAACCCGCCTTGACGAGGTCGTCGTTGAGGGAGGTGAGCCCGAGCGGACGGTGGACGTGGGACGGCGTGACGCGCGTGCCCGCACCCCGGCGGCGATTGAGCAGCCCGCGGGTCACCAGATCCTGCAGAGCGCGGCGTGCGGTGGGCCGCGACACCTGGAGCCGGTTGGCCATCGAGACCTCGTCCTCGATGAGCCGGCCGGGCTCGAGCGATCCGGAGGTGATGAGCTCCTCGAGCGGCTGGGCGATCTGGTGGTACAGGGGGACAGGGGACGTGCGGTCGAGCTGGAGGTCGGGGGCGAACGGCGTGTCGGGGTCGGGTCGGGTCGACCCGTGAGCGGGCTGGTGCGACATGGTTGTCTCCTGGTCCTGTTGTCGCGTTGCCGAATCCCTTGCGCGGCGCGTACATGATGGTCGTTTCCCGGCATCGAGGCAAGATTTGTCCGTTTGTAAGCACAAAACCTTGACCCAAAATGCGCGTGTCTGCCACACTATCCGCGTACTGCCCCGCTGACGTGGAAGGACACCCGCTCTCATGACCAGTGTTGGCGTCGAGCCGCTCGATCTCCTGACGATCGGGCGCTGCGGGGTCGACATCTACCCCTTGCAGACCGGGGTCGGCCTCGAGGACGTGGAGACCTTCGGCAAGTTCCTCGGCGGATCGCCCACCAACGTCGCCGTCGCCGGTGCGCGGATGGGAAATCGTGTCGCCGTCGTGACCGGCGTGGGCGACGATCCCTTCGGGAGGTTCGTCAGGCTGGAGATGCGCCGTCTGGGCGTCGACGACCTCCACGTCGTGACGAACCGCGATCTCAAGACGCCCGTCACCTTCTGCGAGATCTTCCCTCCCGACGACTTCCCCCTCTACTTCTACCGGCTGCCGTCCGCGCCCGACCTGCAACTGCGCGACGAGGACATCCCGCTGGACGTCGTGCGCTCGGCCCGCGTGTTCTGGTTCACCGTCACGGGACTGAGCGTCGAGCCGACCCGCTCGGCGCACCACGCGGCCCTGGCGGCCCGGCGGCGTGCGGAGTGGACGATCGCCGATCTGGACTACCGCCCGATGTTCTGGTCCGACGAGCAGACGGCGCACGACCAGGTCGAACGCGTGCTCTCCCAGGTCAATGTCGCGATCGGCAACAAGGAGGAGTGCCGGATCGCCGTCGGCGAGACCGTCCCCGACCGCGCCGCCGACGCCCTGCTGGACCGGGGCGTCGACATCGCGATCGTCAAGCAGGGGCCTCTCGGCACGCTCGCCAAGACCCGCGAGGAGCGGATCGTCGTCCCGGTCACCCCCGTGGAGATCTGCAACGGTCTCGGGGCGGGCGACTCCTTCGGGGGGTCCTTCTGCCACGCGCTGCTCGCCGGATGGGATCTCGCGCGATGCGTCCAGTTCGCCTCGACCGCGGGCGCGATCGTCGCGTCGCGGCTCGAATGCTCCACCGCCATGCCCACCGAGCAGGAGGTCCTGGATCTCATCGCGCAGCATCCTGAATCCGCTCCGATCATCGAGAAGCTGACATGACCGCCTACATCGAACGTCTCGCCGCGATCCGCACCGGCGAACCGTCCCGGATCTCCGCCGCGTTGCGCACCCGCGCGCGCACGTCCGTCGCCGAAGCCGGCGGCCGGATCATGGTCCTGGCCTGCGACCACCCCGCCCGCGGCGCCCTCGGCGCCGGGCCCGACCCGATGGCGATGGCCTCCCGCGAGGACCTCCTGCAGCGATGCGTCACCGCCCTGTCCCGCCCCGGCGTCAACGGATTCCTCGGCACCGCCGACCTCGTCGAGGATCTCGCCCTGCTGGGGGCGCTGGAGGGCAAGCTCGTCTGGGGGTCGATGAACCGGGTGGGGCTGCAGGGCTCCACGTTCGAGATGGACGACAGGTTCAACGGCTATGACGCCGCCGGGATCGCGGCGGCCGGGCTCGACGGCGGCAAGATGCTCGCCCGGATCAACTACGAGGACGCCGCGACCGCGTCCACGCTGGAAGCCTGTTCGGCCGCGGTGAACGGCTTGTCCGAGCAGGGCCGGCTGGCCCTGATCGAACCGTTCATCTCCCGCTGGGAGGAGGGCCGGATCGTCAACGACCTGTCGCCCGACGCCGTCATCAGGTCGATCGCGATCGCCTCCGGTCTCGGCCGCACCTCGGCCATGACCTGGTTGAAGCTGCCGTGCGTCGCGGAGATGGAGCGGGTGATGGAGGCCACGACTCTCCCGTCGCTCATCCTCGGCGGCGAGGTCTCCAGCGATCCCGACGCGACGCGCGAGGAATGGCGCCGGGCACTGCGGCTGCCGAACGTCATCGGCCTGGTTCTCGGCCGATCCCTGCTGTACCCGCCCGACGGTGACGTCGCGGCGGCCGTGGACGAGGCGGTGTCTTTGCTGTGAAGGACAACTCGACGTGTCATATCCCTGCCGGAGCCACGGCTCATGGCGCCTGGGCGCTCGACGTGTCCGCCGAACGCGCGGGCTGGGAGTTCAGCTCGCTGCGTGTCCTGACGCTGCCGGCCGGCGGGTCACAGGCCGTGGCGGGGACCGACAGCGAACTGCTCGTGCTCCCGCTGCAGGGCGGCTGCACGGTCGAGGTCGCGGGGGAGGTGATCGGCCTCGCGGGCCGGGAGTCGGTGTTCGCCGACATCACCGACTACCTCTACGTCCCGCGTCGCACCGACATCGTCGTCCACTCGTCCGCCGGCGGCCGGTTCGCCCTTCCTGCCGCGAAGGCGACGGCCGACCTGCCGGTGCGGTACTGTCCCCGCGACGAGGTCGTGACCACCCTGCGGGGCGCCGGAGCCTGCTCGCGGCAGGTCAACAACTATGCGCTGGGCAACCGCCTGCGGACGTCCCACCTGCTCGCCTGCGAGGTCCTCACCCCCGGCGGCAACTGGTCGTCCTACCCGCCTCACAAGCACGACGTGCACAACGCCGACGAGCGCGTGCTGGAGGAGATCTACTACTACGAGGTCCGTCCCGCCCCCCACGGCGGGCCGGGATTCGGCATGCAGGTCGTGTACCCGTCACCGGGGCACGAGATCGACGTGGCCACTCTCGTGCGCGACGGAGACATGGTTGTCATGCCGTACGGCTATCACGGCCCGAGCGCTGCGGCGCCGGGCTACGACCTCTACTACCTCAACGTCATGGCCGGTCCGGCCGAGGACTCCACCTGGCTCATGACCGACGACCCGGCCCACCGTTGGATCCGGGAAACCTGGGACGACGAGGCCGTCGATTCCCGCCTTCCGATGACCCCCATGAATCAGGCCCCGAAGGAGGACCGATGACAGCACCGTCCGGGACCGTCCGACTCACCGTCGGACAGGCTCTCATCCGCTTTCTCGTCAACCAGTACTCCGAGCGCGATGGCGCGGAGCACCGGCTCATCGCCGGTGCCTTCGGGATCTTCGGCCACGGCAACGTGTGCGGCGTCGGGCAGGCACTGCTCCAGAACGAGCTCGACCCCGCGGCGGACGGCGGTGAGCTGCCGTACATCATGCCGCGCAACGAACAGGGCATGGTGCACGCGGCGGCGGCCTTCGCCAAGTCCACGAACCGGATGCAGACCTGGGCGTGCACGTCGTCGATCGGCCCGGGCGCGCTGAACATGGTGACCGGCGCGGCACTCGCCACGACGAACCGGCTGCCCGTCCTGTTGCTGCCGTCGGACCAGTTCGCGACCCGGGTCCCCGATCCGGTGCTGCAGCAGGTCGAGAACCCGCAGACCCTCGACACGTCGGTGAACGACGCCTTCCGCTGCGTCGCCGCGTTCTTCGACCGGGTCAACCGCCCCGAGCAGCTCTTCCCGTCGCTCCTGCAGGCGTTCCGCACCCTCACCGACCCGGCGGATACGGGAGCGGTCGTGCTCGCCCTGCCGCAGGACGTCCAGGCGGAGGCATTCGACTTCCCCGTGGCGATGTTCCGCAAGCGGGTGTGGCACGTCCGGCGCACCCCGGCCGACACCGCGTCCCTGGATCGCGCGGTCGAGCTCATCCGCGCGGCCGAGCGCCCGCTGGTCGTCGCCGGGGGAGGGGCGATCTACTCCGCGGCGTCGCAGGAACTGCGTGAGTTCGCCGCGGCCACGGGCATCCCGGTCGCCGACACCCAGGCCGGCAAGGGCGCGATCAACGCCGACCATCCGCAGTCGGTGGGCGGCGTGGGGTCGACCGGCGGTGCCGCGGCGAACCACCTCGCCGAGCGGGCCGACCTCGTCGTGGGCGTGGGAACGCGCTATTCCGACTTCACCACGGCGTCCCACACGCAGTTCAAGAACCCCGCCGTGACGTTCGTCAACGTCAACGTGCGGGCCTTCGACGCCGTGAAGCACAGCGCCGAGATGGTGGTCGCCGACGCGCGCGAGACGCTGGCCGCGCTCACCGCCGCACTGGACGGCCACACGGTCTCACCGGAGTACGCCGCGGAGGTCGCGGCCCAGAAGGCCGCGTGGGACGCGGCGTCCTACGCGGCGAGCCACACCGGTCACGGCCCGATCCCCGCCCAGACCGACGTCTTCGGGGCGCTCAACGAGCTCATGGGCGACGACGACGTCATGATCAACGCCGCGGGGTCCATGCCCGGCGACCTGCAGGCCCTGTGGCGTGCGCGCACGCCCGTCCAGTACCACGTCGAATACGCGTTCTCCTGTATGGGCTACGAGATTCCCGCGGCGCTGGGGGTCAAGCTCGCGCTGCCGGAGTCCGAGGTCGTGGCGATCGTGGGCGACGGCACGTACCAGATGCTGCCCATGGAACTGGCGACGATCGCCCAGGAGGGCGTGAAGGTCATCTTCGTCCTGCTGCAGAACTACGGGTTCGCCTCGATCGGCGCCCTGTCGGAGTCGCACGGCTCGCAGCGGTTCGGGACGCGGTACCGCACGGGCGGATCGGGTCATCTGCAGGAGGGCGTGAAGCTCGGCGTGGACATCGCCCAGAACGCCCGCTCCTGGGGCATCGACGTCATCGAGGTCTCGACGATCGACGAGTTCAAGGAGGCGTACCGCAGCGCGGCTGCGAGCGACAGGGCCACGATGATCCACATCGAGACCGATCTCTGCGGCCCCAACCCGCCGTCGTCGTCCTGGTGGGACGTCCCCGTCGCCGAGGTGTCCCGGATCGAGTCGACCGCGCGGGCGCGCGCCGAATACGTGACGGGTCGCGCGTCGCAGCGTCACTACTGCTAGGAGCCTGCCGAGCGCCCGGGTCCCGGCGCGTCCCCGCTGGGAGCCGCGTCGTCCGGGGCTGTGCCGACGGACCGGCCCGGGCCTGAGGTGTTCCCTCACCTCCCCGGCGCCGGGACGTCGGGCTCGACGGTGACATCGGCCGCCGTGGTGTCCGGGAGCACCGACCGGACGCGGCGGTGGCCCTCCGGCGTCTTCGGCAGTGCGCACGAGACGCTCCCGTGATTTGTGCTGACAAATGACCTGGCGTTGGTTACAGTGTTGCCGCGGCGCCGGACCGCACGCCGTGCGTCACCGGCGAGAACCCCTTCAACGATGAACGGCAAGGAGCACAGATGAAGACGATCGTCCATTGGATCGACGGTGCGCCCTACGAGGGCAACCCGGTCGGCCGCCACCCGGTGGAGAACCCGGCGACGGGGGAGGCCGAGGCAGAACTCCTGATGGCCGGCCCCGAGGATCTGGACCATGCCGTCGAGGTCGCCGCTCGCGCTCAGCGGGAATGGGCCAAGGCACCGCTCTCGCAGCGCACCGAGGTCATGTTCCGGATGCGTCAGCTCGTGCTGGACCACCAGGAGGAACTGGCCGAGCTGATCGTCGCCGAGCACGGCAAGAACTACTCCGACGCGATCGGCGAGATCCAGCGGGGCCGGGAGACCCTGGACTTCGCGACGTCCATCAACGCGGCGCTGAAGGGCGAGTTCTCCTACGACGTCTCGCGCGGGGTGGACGTGCACACGATCCGCCAGCCCATCGGCGTCGTCGCGGGCATCTGCCCGTTCAACTTCCCCGCCATGGTGCCGATGTGGATGCACCCGATCGCGATCGCCACCGGCAACGCGTTCATCCTGAAGCCGGCGTCGCCGACGCCGTCGGCGGCCATCCTGACCGGCGAGCTGTACAAGGAGGCGGGCCTGCCCGACGGCGTCTTCAACGTCGTCTGCGGCGACCGCGAGACCGTGTCGCGCATCCTCACGCATCCCGGGATCGACGCGATCTCGTTCGTGGGGTCCACACCGGTCGCCCATGTCGTGCAGGACACGGGAACCTCGCACGGCAAGCGGGTGCAGGCCCTCGGCGGGGCGAACAACCACGCGATCGTCCTGCCGGACGCCGATCTCGACTTCGCGGCCGGGCACATCTCGGCCGCGGCGTTCGGAGCGGCGGGGGAGCGCTGCATGGCCCTGCCGGTCGTCGTCGCCGTCGGGGGGATCGGCTCCGACCTCGCGCGGCGGGTCAAGGCCCATGCCGAGCGGATCAAGGTCGGTCCCGGCATGCACGAGGGCGTCGAGATGGGCCCGGTCATCACGGGGTCGGCGAAGAAGCGGATCGTCGGGCTGATCGACGACGCCGAGCAGCGGGGCGCCACGGTGGTGCTCGACGGCCGCGGCCTCGTGGTCCCCGGGCACGAGGGCGGGCACTTCCTCGGCCCGACGGTGCTCGACGACGTTCCGCTCGAGGCGCCGGTGTACCACGAGGAGGTCTTCGGCCCCGTCCTCACGATCGTCCACGCCGACACCTATGACGAGGCGCTGCGACTGGTGAACGGGCAGCCGTTCGGCAACGGTGCGGCGATCTTCACCAACGACGGCGGCATGGCTCGCCGCTTCCAGTTGGACGTCGAGGCGGGGATGGTCGGCGTCAACGTCCCGATCCCGACGCCGGTCGCCTACTACTCCTTCGGCGGCTGGAAGGAGTCGCTGCTCGGCGACACGCACATCCACGGTCCCGAGGGCGTGCGCTTCTACACGCGCGCCAAGGCCATCACGTCGCGCTGGCCCTCGGAACGGACCTACACCGCGACAATGTCCTTCCAGCGGGAGGACTGACGCCGCCGCCCGGGCCCGGTGGACAGCCGTCCCCGGGCCCCGGGCGCAGGGCCGGGAGGAGAGACTCGTGATCTGGGCGGTGACCGCGCTTGTCGCGGTCCTGATCGCCCTGGACAAGGCGTTGCTTCCCGGGTCGGCGATTCTCGGCGTGGCTCTGCTCGCCGGTGTCGTCCCTGCGAAGGAGGCGACCGGGACGACCCTTGCGCTCATTCTCGTGGCGGACCTGGCCGCCATCTGGGCCTACCGACGCGACGTCGAGTGGCGCACCCTGCTCCGCCTGCTGCCGAACGTCGCCGCAGGTGTCGCGGTGGGCGCGGGGTTCCTGTTCGTGGCGGACGACGCACTGGTCGGCCGGACGATCGGGGCGATCCTGCTGGTCTTCCTCGCGATCAACGCCGTCGCGACGGTCCGCCGGCGACGCCGGGGCCGGCGCCCGGCAGGCGGTCTCGGCCCGGTCGCGGGCGAGCCGGCATCCACCGGGGAGACCACGGACGGCGTCACGGCCGAGGAGGGACCGGCCGAGGCGGGACCGGCGGAGGTCGCGGCCCGGCGCGGCACCCGGGCGAAGCGGATCGTGTTCGGTGCGCTGGCCGGCTTCACGACGATGGTCGCGAACGCGGGCGGGCCGGTCACGTCCATGTACTTCATGACGGAGGGCTTTCCCGTCCTGCGCTTTCTCGCGACGACGGCGTGGTTCTACCTGATCGTCAATCTCGTGAAGCTGCCCTTCTCGATCGGGCTCGGCATGATCGGGACGCAGACGCTGCCCGTGATCGCGGCCATGGCTCCCGTCATCGTCGGCACCGTCCTCCTCGCCCGGCGCCTCGCCCGCCGCATCGACCGCCGCGTCTTCAACGCGCTCGTCCTGGCCCTGACCGTCGTGACGGCGGTGCGGCTGCTCGTTGCCGGATAAATGTTCGAACAAACACTGACGGAGCGCGTGTTTGTCTGTAGTGTCCTGGGTGAGCGACGGAGCTCCCGAGGCTCTCCCGATGCGGACGAAGGATCGCCATGACCCAATCGATTCCCCGGACCATGCGCGCCGCGGTTCTCCGCGAGACCGGCGCCGGCCTGCAGATCGAGGAGCTTCGCACTCCTCGGCCGCGTGCGGGCGAGGTGCTGCTGAAGGTCAGCGCGTGCGGCCTGTGCCATTCCGACCTGCACGTCCTCGGCGGCGCGATCGCCTTCCCGCTCCCGTGCGTGCTCGGTCACGAGGTCGCCGGCGAGATCGTGGCGATGGGGCCGGCCAACGAGCACTCCGGGCTCGCCGTCGGGCAGCGCGTCGCCGGGGCGTTCCTGATGCCCTGCGGCCAATGCCCTGCGTGCGCCGCCGGACGGGACGACCTCTGCGGCCCGTTCTTCGATCTCAACCGGCTCAAGGGCCAGTTGTACGACGGCAGCACACGGCTGGCCGACCTCAGCGGTGCCCCGGTCGCGATGTACTCGATGGGCGGGCTCGCCGAGTACTGCGTCGTGCCCTCCACGGCCGCGACCCCGGTGCCCGAGTCGATCGACCCCGTCGCCGGAGCCATCCTCGGGTGCGCCGCCATGACCGCCTACGGCGCGGTCCGCCGCGGGGCCGATCTGCGACACGGCGAGACGGTGGCCGTGGTGGCCACAGGAGGCGTCGGCTCCAACATCATCCAGATCGCACGCGCATTCGGAGCGCGTCAGGTGATCGCCATCGACGTCGCCGACGACAAGCTCGCCGCGGCGCGCGAGCTCGGCGCGACCGACGTCGTCAACTCGGCGACCGCGGACGTGCGGGAGGCCGTCCTCGCGCTGACCGGCGGGCGGGGCGTCGACGTGGCCTTCGAGGCGCTCGGCCGGCCGCAGACGTGGACGTCGGCGCTGGAGGCCCTGCGGGACGGCGGGCGCATGATCCCGATCGGCCTGGGCGCGGGGGTGCAGGCGGCGGCCGTCGAGATCAACCGCACGGTACGCCGGTCGCAGTCGATCATCGGCTCGTACGGCGCACGGACGCGTCAGGACCTGCCGGAGGTGGTGCGCATGGCCGCCGAGGGATCGATCCGGTACGCGGACATCGTGACGCGCCGGCTCCCGCTGGAACAGGTGGCCGCGGGATACGCGCTGCTGCGCAACGGCGAGATCCAGGGCCGGGCCGTGGTCGATCTCTCCCTGTAGGAGGCCGTGGGTCGGAGCACGTCGGGGCGGGAGCCTCGAACGCGCCGGGGTCGCCGCTCCCGTCGTGTCCGCGGACGAGCCCGCCTCGGCCGCCGCCTGTGGACCGCTGCGAGGCGCCCGGCCACGCTGTGCGAGAGTGGGGCGGATGTCCCGTGTCCGGCAGGGAGGAGAGGCCACCGCATGACCTGGAGGATGGCTCACCGAGCCGACCGGCTGGACCCGTCCACGATCCGCGAGGTGCTCAAGCTCACCGAACGCCCGGGGATCATCTCCCTCGCCGGCGGCCTGCCCGCCGCCGACACCTTCCCGGTGGAGATCGTCGCCGAGGCGACATCGGCCGTCCTGCGCGCGTCGGGCCGGCAGGCACTCCAGTACGCGACCAGCGAGGGCTTCCCTCCGCTGCGCGAGTGGGTGGCCGACCGCGTGAGCCGGAAGGGGATCGCGGCCGGTCCCGACGACGTGCTCATCACGACGGGCTCGCAGCAGGCCCTTGACCTGATCGCGAAGGTCCTCGTCGAGCCGGGCGCGCCCGTGGCCGTCGAATCGCCGACCTACCTGGGAGCACTGCAGGCGTTCAGTCCCTACGAGCCCTCCTTCGCCGAGGTGGCCTGCGACGAGGGAGGACCGGTTCCCGGCGCCCTGCAGGATGTCGGCGACGCCCGGTTGCTGTACCTCCTGCCCACCTACCAGAACCCGACCGGGCGATGTCTGTCGGCGCAGCGGCGGCAGCAGGTCGCGGCGGACCTGGGCGAGGCGGGCGTCCCGCTGGTCGAGGACGACCCGTACGGCGATCTCTGGTACGACGTCGAGCCGGCGCCGCCCGTGTCGGCCCTGATGCCGGGCCGCTCGGTCTACGTGGGCTCGTTCTCGAAGATCCTCGCCCCGGGCCTGCGCCTGGGCTATCTCGTCGCACCCCCCGACCTGTACCCCAAGCTGTTGCAGGCCAAGCAGGCTGCCGACCTGCACACGTCCGGCTTCACGCAGCGCATCGTCCACGAGGTCGTCAAGGACGGCTTCCTCGATGCCCACGTGCCGACGATCCGGGCCGACTACACGCGACACCGCGACGCGATGGCGGAGGCGCTCACCCGCCACCTGCCACCGGGGTGCCGCTGGTCCGTCCCGGCCGGAGGCATGTTCTTCTGGGTCGAGCTTCCGCCCGGAGCGGACGCGGCGGCACTGTTGCCCGCTGCCGTGGCGGCCGGTGTCGCGTTCGTCCCCGGATCGCCGTTCTTCGCCGGCGGCGGACACGAGAACACGCTGCGGCTGAGCTTCGTGACGGTGCCGCCCGACGTGATCGACGCCGGCGTCGCCCTCCTCGGCGGCGTCATCGACGGCGCGCTGCAGCCCACCCGCTGACCTGCGCCCGGCGCTCCAGCCCATCGGACCAGGAGGAGACATGCCCCATCGATTCCACGAGGTGGACGTGTTCACGGCCGTCGCGCTGCGCGGCAACCCGCTCGCCGTCGTCCACGCCGCGGAGGACGTCCCCGAGTCCGCGATGGCCGACTTCGCCCGCTGGACGAACTTCTCCGAGACCACGTTCCTCCTCCCGCCGGTCGACCCGGCCGCGGACTACCGGGTGCGGATCTTCACCCCCGGCGGGGAGCTGCCGTTCGCGGGCCATCCCACCCTCGGCTCCTGCTGGGCGTGGCTCGAGGCCGGGGGACGTCCACAGGCCGACGACGTCGTGGTGCAGGAGTGCGGCGTCGGGCTGGTCCCCGTGCGCCGCGACGGTCAGCGGCTCGCGTTCGCCGCGCCGCCGTTGCGCCGCTCGGGTCCGGTGGCGGCCGATATCCTCGCGCGCATCGTCGGTGCCCTCGGCATCGCGCCCGAGGACGTCCGCGGTCATGCCTGGGTCGACAACGGCCCGGGGTGGTGCGCGGTGATGCTCCCCACGGCGGAGGCGGTGCTCGCTCTCCGGCCCGATGCCGCCGCGCTCGGCGGGCTCGCCCTCGGCGTGGTGGGGCCGCAGCCGGATGGTCACCCCACGGCGTTCGAGGTCCGCGCGTTCGTATCCACCCTCGGTGTCGCGGAGGATCCCGTCACCGGCAGCCTCAATGCGGGCCTCGCCCAGTGGCTCATCGGCGAAGGGATCGCTCCGGCGCGGTACGTGGTCTCGCAGGGCGCCGCACTCGGCCGGGACGGACGCGTCCACGTCGAGCGGGTGGGCGACGACATCTGGATCGGTGGCGACGTCACTCCGATCGTCGCCGGTGCGGTGTCGCTGGGGGTGTAGCGCCAGTCACTCGGGGGTGGTCCGGAAGCGCACCGACCCCACGGGTTCGCCGTCGCACTCGGCCCGCCACTCGTAGCCGCTTCCGGGCGACAGCCGCAGCGGTGAGAAGTTGAAGGCGAGCGGGATGCTCACCGTGTACCCCGGGACGATCCCCGCGGGCCGGCCGACCTCCAGGTCGGCGCGCAGCAGGATCGGCGTGTCCGTCCCGGGCTGAACGACGGCGCCGCCGTCCTCGTCGACCAGTTGCAGCACGAGGGACCTGGTGGTGTTCATCTCGTCCCACGGGACGTGCACCAGGAGCGCCAGAGCGGTCGGCGGACCGTTGGCGGGGAGTTGATCCCAGCCGCCGCCGTTGATGTACAGCTTTCCGTCGGCGACGACCGCGTGGTCGCAGAGCATGAGCATGACGTCCACCGGTGCCTCCTGTTCGTCTCCCGCCACTATCCCACGCCGGGGCACCGCGACCGGTCGGTCAGCGTCGGTGGGACGCGGCGAGAACCGTGTACGAGGTGCGGATGTGCGCATTCATCTCGGTCACGGCGCGGTCGGCGTCCCCGGCCGCGATGGCGTCCAGGATCGCGGTGTGCTCGGCGATGAGCCGGGTGCGGAATCCCGGCCAGTCGTCCATCCTCACCTGCGCGTCGCGGATCGGTGTCGCGAGCGCGCGGCGAATGGCCACCGTGAGGTCTCCGATGAGGTCGCTCTGGCCGCACCGCGCGATGGCGACGTGGAACTCGGTGTCGATCACCGTGAAGGCGTCGACGGACGCTGCGGCGGCCATGGCTGCGACGAGCTCCCGCAGAGGGGCGATCCGCTCGGGCGTCGCGGCCCGGGCCGCCGCTGCCGCGGAGGCGCGCTCCAGGGCGATGCGGGTCTCCGTGAGCTCGGAGAACTCTGCCCCGGTCACGGCGAGATGGAGCCGCAGGATGTGCGCGAGAGCGTCGCGTCGCGACGGGGTGATGTGCGTTCCGCCCCCGCGCCCCGTGGTCGCGGTGATGAGCCCCTGCGCCTGCAGCACGCGCATCGCCTCGCGCACGGCGGCCCGGCTGACGCCGAGCTGCGCGGCCAGGTCGCGCTCCGGAGGCAGTCGGTCGCCGGCCCGGTAGGTCGCGTCGAGAATGCCCGCCTCGATGTGCTGCAGGACGACCTCGTACGCCTTCGCGCCGTCTCGTCCGGTCGTGTTCATCGACGTGTTCTCACCCCTGTCGACACAGCCAATCCTCGCAATCGCTTGACGTTATCGCACAGGACGCATACGGTTCCACCAATGGTCTGACCATTAAATCCCTCCGCGGTGGCTCCGCCGGAGGTCCGATGGTCCATCCCAACGAAGGGAGTCCGCCGTGGTCGTACCGCCCGATGGCCTGCGGGTCGCGCTGTTCGCCACTTGTGTCAACGACGTCATGTTCCCGGACACGCCGAGGGCCGTCGTCTCCGTCCTGGAACGTCTCGGCTGCACCGTCGAGTTCCCGATGGAGCAGACGTGCTGCGGTCAGATGTTCACCAACACCGGCTATTTCGACGCGGCTGTCGGCTCGGTCCGCGCCTATGTGAAGGCGTTCGCCGAGTACGACTACATCGTCGCGCCGTCGGGGTCGTGCACCGGTGCCGTCCGGCACCAGCATCCGATGCTCGCCCGGCATGCCGGCGACACGGCCCTCATCGCGGCCGCCGACGAGATCGTCACGAAGTCCTACGACTTCTCCGAGTTCCTCGTCGACGTGCTCGGCGTCACCGATGTCGGCAGCTACTTTCCTCACCGGGTCACCTACCATCCGACCTGCCACTCGGTGCGGGTCGCCAAGGTGGGAGACCGGCCGTATCGGCTGCTGTCGCAGGTCAAGGGCATCGATCTGATCCCCCTGGAGGACTCCGCGCAGTGCTGCGGCTTCGGCGGGACGTTCTCGGTCAAGAACCCCGATGTCTCGGTCGCGATGGGTGCCGACAAGGCCCGCCACGTCGCCGACACCGGTGCGGAGTACCTCATCACCGGCGACAACGCGTGTCTCATGCATATCGGAGGACTGCTGCACCGGCAGAAGTCCGGCGTGAAGCCGATCCACCTCGCCGAGGTCCTGGCACACACGGAAGGAGGGGCACGATGACCGTCACCGACCCCGCAGCCCGGCGCCTCACGCCGGCACCGCCCAGCGGCACCCTCATCGGAATGCCGGCGTTCCCCGCCAATGCGAGGGCGCAACTCGACAACCCCCAGTTGCGCAGCAACCTGCGCAAGGCCACGGGGACGATCCGCGCCAAGCGCACCGCCCACGTCGCCGAGGTGGCCGAATGGGAGGATCTGCGTCTGGCCGCCGAAGCGATCAAGAACAGGACGCTGCGCCACCTCGACACGTACCTGATGCAGCTCGAGGAGTCCCTGCAGCGCGCGGGCGCGACCGTGCACTGGGCGCGGGACGCGGAGGAGGCCAACCGCATCGTCGTCGGCCTGGTGCGCGCCAAGGGCGCCGACGAGGTCGTCAAGGTCAAGTCGATGGCGACCCAGGAGATCGAGCTCAACGAGGCGCTGGAGGAGGCCGGGATCGCCGCCTGGGAGACCGACCTCGCCGAGCTCATCGTGCAGTTGGGGCACGACCGGCCGAGCCACATCCTCGTGCCCGCCATCCACCGCAACCGGTCGGAGGTGAAGGAGATCTTCGAGCGGGAGATGCATCAGTACGGCACACCCGCCCCCGACACCCTCACCGACGAACCGGCCGATCTCGCCGGTGCCGCGCGGCGGCATCTGCGCGAGAAGTTCCTGCGGGCGAAGGTCGCGGTCTCGGGAGCCAACTTCGCCATCGCCGAGACCGGCACCCTGGTCGTCGTCGAGTCCGAGGGCAACGGCCGCATGTGCCTCACGCTGCCCGAGACGCTGATCTCCGTCGTGGGCATCGAGAAGACGCTGCCGACGTTCGCCGATCTCGAGGTGTTCCTGCGCCTGCTGCCCCGGTCGTCCACCGGCGAGAGGATGAACCCGTACACGTCGATGTGGACCGGAGTCACCCCCGGCGACGGTCCGCAGGACGTCCACGTCGTCCTCGTGGACAACGGGCGGACCAAGGTGCTCGCCGATCCCGAGGGGCGCCCGGCGCTGCGATGCATCCGGTGCTCGGCGTGCCTCAACATCTGCCCCGTGTACGAGCGGGTCGGCGGACACGCGTACGGCTCGGTCTATCCGGGCCCGATCGGGGCCGTTCTCACCCCGCAACTGCGCGGCATCGGGTCGGACATCGACAAGTCCCTGCCCTACGCGTCGACTCTGTGCGGCGCGTGCTTCGAGGTGTGTCCCGTGCGGATCCCGATCCCCGACATGCTGGTGCACCTGCGCCACAAGGTGGCCGACAAGAAGCGTCGTGGGCGCCCCCGGCTGGAGCCCACCGTGATGGCGGCCGGGAGCTGGGCGTTCTCCGACCACACCCACCTGGAGAAGGTGGAGGGTCTGGCTCGGATCGCGGCCACGGTGATGGGGCGCACCACGCACCTCGGCCCGCTGCCCTGGCCGGCCGCGCCGTGGACGAACGCGCGCGACCTGCCGATGCCACCCCGGGAGTCCTTCCGGGCGTGGTGGAAGAAGAACCGGAGCGAGGAGGAGCAGTGAGCGCGCGAGCTGAGGTGCTGGGCCGGATCGGTCGCGCCCTGGCCGATGTGACGACGGTCGATCCGGTCGCGGACGTGCCGGTCGGCTGGCAGTACGGTCGGCCGACGCCGATGCCGGACGTCCTGACGCAGTTCGCCGAGCGCACCGCCGATTACAAGGCGACGGTGCGGCGCGTGCCCGCCGCGGACGTCCCGGCGACGATCGCCGAGCTGCTGACGGGCGCGGGAGTGTCGTCCGTCGTGGTCCCGTCGGGGCTCGAGGCGGCGTGGCGCGCCGCCGTCGAGGGGGCCGGTGTGGTGGTTCACGGGGACGAACCGCCCCTGTCCCACGAGGAGCTCAACCGCATCGACGGGGTCGTGACGGCCGCAGCCGTGGGCGTGGCCGAGACGGGCACGATCGTCCTCGACCACGGGCCGGATCAGGGTCGGCGGGCGCTCACTCTCGTCCCCGACACCCACCTCGTCGTCGTCACCGCGTCGCAGGTGGTGTCCGACGTCCCCGAGGCCGTCGTGCGGCTGGGCGTCGCGGGCGGGTCCAATCCCCTCACCTGGATCAGCGGCCCCTCCGCCACCAGCGACATCGAGCTGAGCCGGGTCGAGGGCGTGCACGGACCGCGGACGCTGCTGGTGGTCCTGGCCGAGTAGCGGCGCAGCCAGGCCCGGCCGCGTGCCGGGCGGGCCGGGGAGCGGCCGGTCACCGGACGGGTCGCTCCCCGGACGCCACGCCGGGCAGGCCGGCGTGGGCTAGTTTGAGATCATGTCCTCGCTCTTCGACCCCATCACCGTGCGCGGCCTCACGATCCCGAACCGGATCTTCCTCTCGCCGATGTGCCAGTACATGTGCGAGCGCCGCGACGGCGTCCCGACCGACTGGCATCTCGTCCACTACGGCGCCCGCGCCGCGGGCGGCTTCGGTCTGGTCGTCGCCGAGGCGACCGCCGTCCTCCCCGAGGGCCGCATCTCACCCGAGGACTGCGGCCTGTGGGACGACGCCCAGCGCGACGCCTGGGCGCGGGTCGTCGACTTCGGCCATGCGCAGGGAGCCAGGATGGGCGTCCAACTGGCCCACGCGGGTCGCAAGGCGTCGGTCTTCCGCGGCCATCCCGGTGCCCACAGCGGGTCCGTTCCCGCCGCCGACGGCGGCTGGCAGACCGTCGCGCCGTCGGCGGTGGCGTTCCCCGGGCTCGCCACGCCCGCCGAGCTCGGCATCGACGGGATCACCGGCGTCGTGGACGCGTTCGCCGCGGCCGCCGCACGGGCCGATGCGGCCGGGTTCGACGTCATCGAGATCCACGCCGCCCACGGGTACCTGCTGTTCGAGTTCCTGTCGCCGCTCAGCAACCAGCGCACCGACCTGTACGGGGGCGACTTCGCCGGACGGACCCGGCTGCTGATCGAGACCGTCGACAGGGTGCGCGCGGTCTGGCCCGCGACGAAACCGCTCTTCGTCCGCCTTTCGGCGACCGAGTGGGTCGACGGCGGCTGGACGGTCGAGGAGTCCGCGCGACTGGGCGCGCTGCTGGCGGCCCACGGGGTCGATCTCGTGGACGTGTCCAGTGGCGGCAACGTGCTCGCGAAGATCCCGTTGGGCCCCGGGTACCAGGTGCCGTTGGCGCGGGCCGTCCGGGAGGCGGGGGTGCCCACCGCCGCCGTCGGGCTCATCACCGAACCCGCGCAGGCGCAGGCCGTCCTCGACGAGGGATCGGCCGACGCGATCATGCTCGGGCGCGTGGCGTTGCGGGAGCCGGCCTGGCCGGCGCGCGCGGCCGCCGAGCTCGGCAACCCCGACCTCGCGCGGTACCCCGCCGCCTACTGGCGGGGACGGTGGCCGGATGTCGTGGTCCAGCCCGAGCGCGGCTGACGACCGTCGGCCGCGTTCGCCGAGACGCGATCGCGCCGATTCGCGGCCGGCCGCGCGGCGCGCCACACTGGCGACGTGACCGACGCAGAACGCATGCACGCGCGGTCGGGGCTGCGATCGGTGCAGGCCCCGTCCGCGGTCGTCATGATCCGACCTCACCATTTCGCCTGCAACCCGCAGACCGCCGAGGACAACCCGTACCAGCGTGAGGACGCCACCGCGGAGCCCGCGGAGCTGGCCGGCCGGGCGCGTGCCGAGTTCGACGAGGCCGTCGCGCGGCTCACCGCCGCGGGGGTCACGGTCCACGTGTTCGAGGATCACGGCACCGACACGCCCTCCTCGGTGTTTCCGAACAACTGGTTCAGCACCCATCACGGCGGTCGCATCGCGATCTTCCCGATGTACGCCCCGAGCCGTCGTCGCGAGCGGCGCGTCGACGTCGTCGAACTGCTCAAGGCGCGCTACCGGGTGCAGGAGGTCATCGACTACTCGGGCCTCGAGCACGACCACCTCTACCTGGAGGGCACCGGGGCGATGGTGTTCGACCACGTCGAGCGCGTCGCGTACGTGGGCAACTCGCATCGCGCCGATCCGGTGATCCTGGAGCGCTTCTGCACGGCGTTCGGCTACGAGCCGATGGTGTTCGCCTCCGAGGACGAGCTCGGGCGCCCCGTGTACCACACCAACGTCATCATGACGATCGGCACCGAGTTCGCCATCGTCTGCCTGGCCGCGATCGCCGATCCCGCCCGGCGGAGCGAGATCCGCTCGCGGCTGGCCGACAGCGGGCGCGCGATCATCGACATCACCCACGAGCAGGTCCGCGACTTCGCCGGGAACGCGCTGGAGCTGTCCGGGGCGGACGGCCGGGTGCTGGCGATGTCCTCGCGTGCCGTCGCCACGCTTCGCGCCGATCAGCGGGCCGTGCTGGAGGAGTCCGTCGCGCTGCTTCCGATCACCGTCCCGACGATCGAACTCGACGGCGGCTCGGTGCGGTGCATGATGGCCGGCGTCCACCTGGCACCACGCTGATCAGAGAGCCGCCACCATCAGAGTTGGTTCAACCAAGCCAGGGGCGCTAGGCTCGGCCGTGACCAGCCGGACGGCCGCGACCGCGCGGCCCGGAGTCGAGGCGGTGTTCGATGGAGCAGGAGCGCACGACGTCACGGGGGAGCCACACAGGTGCCGACCCGTCGTCACTTCTCGACGGGGCGGATCCCGCCCCGCTCTACACGCCGTTCTCCCTGTCGGGAGTGGAGTTGTCCAACCGGTTCGTGATGGCTCCGATGACGCGGTACTTCTCACCGGGCGGGGTGCCCGGCGATGACGTGGCGGCGTATTACGCGCGCCGCGCGGCCCACCTCGGGCTGATCGTGACGGAGGGCGTCTACATCGATCATCCGTCGGCCGGCACGAGTGACCGGGTGCCGCGGATGCACGGAGAGGACGCCCTGGAGGGGTGGCGGCGGACGGTGGCCGCCGTTCACGGTCAGGGCGGGCGGATCTTCCCGCAACTGTGGCATGTCGGGGCACGACGCAGCGCAGGGGCACCCCCGCACCCCGACGCGCCCGTGACCAGCCCGTCCGGAATCGCACCGGACGGGTCGACGGTGGGGGAGCCGGCCACCACAGCGGATCTCGACGCGATCGTCGCATCCTTCGCGCGGGCCGCCGGGGATGCTCGGCGAGTGGGCTTCGACGGCGTCGAGATCCACGGCGCCCACGGGTACCTGCTCGACCAGTTCCTCTGGTCGGTCACGAACCGCCGCTCCGACGTCTACGGCGGGAGCCTCAGGGCCCGCGCGCGCCTGGCCGCCGAGGTCGTCGCGGCCGTCCGCGACGCGGTGGGTCCGGGCTTCCCCGTCGTCTTCCGCTTCTCGCAATGGAAGAGCAGCGATTTCGGAGCGCGCCTCGCCGACACGCCCGCCGAGCTGGGGGCCCTCCTGGGAGTGCTCGTCGAGGCGGGTGCCAGCGGGTTCCACGTCTCCACCCGGCGCTACTGGCTCCCCGGCTTCGAGGGGGATCGGCGCACTCTGGCGGGCTGGACGAAGAAGCTCACCGGACTGCCCACCATCGCTCTCGGATCGGTCGGCGTCGCCGCCCCGTACCGCGAGGACGGCACGGTGGCATCGTCGCTCAGCATCGCGCCGTTGCTGGAGCTGTTCGACCGCGGCGAGTTCGACCTGGTCGCGCTCGGGCGGGCCGTCCTGTCCGAGCCGGAATGGCCGGCGAAGCTGCGTGAGCGGCGCCTCCGGGAGATCCGTCCGTACGAGAAGAGCCACGAGACCGAGCTGTCATGAACGAGCGGGACACGGACTAGATCATGGCGGCCCGGTCACAGGCGCTCGCAGGCGCACTGGACGACGCGTGCGCGATCACGCGGAGCCTGGGCGTGCTCACCGATTCGTGGAGCTTCCTGCTGCTGCGGGAGGCGTTCCTCGGCCGACGCACCTTCGCCGAGTTCCATGAGCGGCTCGGCATCGCCACGGATGTGCTGAGCGCGCGTCTCGGCAGCCTCGTCGAGCACGGGGTGCTCGAGCGAACCCCGTATCGAGCGCCGGGACAGCGGACTCGCCATGCATACACGCTGACCCCGGCGGGCGAGGATCTGAAACCGGTGCTGATCGCGCTGCAGCAGTGGGCCGAGGAGCACGTCCCTTCTGCGAAGAGCCTGCACGTCCTTCCTCTCGCCCGCGGCTCGGGGCGGCGGGTGAGGGTGTCACTCGTCGACGAGGACGGCGTCTTCGTCGACCAGGCGGATGCGGAGTTCGTGCGGGTGGCCCCGCCTGATCATCGCGCCGATGCTCCGGGCGCGAGGAGCTGATCGCGGACCTGCTTGCGCACGACCTTGCCGAGCATCGAGCGCGGCAGTTCCTCGACGGCCACGAACTCGCGCGGCACCTTGTACCCCGCGAGGCGTTCCCGGCAGTGGGCGCGCAGCACGTCGGTCCGGAGCTCGACGCCGGGGCGAAGCTGGACGGCCGCCACCACCTTCTCGCCGCCGGTGGGCATGGGAACGCCGACCACGGCGCAGTCGGCCACGTCGGGATGGCCGCGCAGCACGCCCTCCACCTCGGACGGCGACACGTTGAACCCGCCGGTGATGATGAGTTCCTTCACGCGGTCGACGATCGTCGCGAACCCGTCCGCGTCCAGCGTCACGATGTCTCCCGTGCGCAGCCAGCCGCCCGGAAGCAGCGTCCGCTCGGTCTCCTCCGGGTTGTTCCAGTAGCCCTGGAACACCTGCGGACCCTTGATCAGCAGTTCCCCGCGTTCACCCTGGGGGACCTCCACGTCCGGGTCGTCGGGGTCGACGACCCGCATCAGGGTGCTGGGGAAGGGGATGCCGATGGTCCCTGTGCGACGGGACGGGTGGAACGGGTTGCCGAGGCACACCGGCGACGCCTCGGTCATGCCGTACCCCTCCACGAGGAGCCCGCCGGAGACGCTTTCCCACAACTCCACGACAGAAGCCGGCAGGTTCATGGCACCCGAGATGCAGTACTTGGCCGACCGCAGGCTGATCCCGCGCTCGGTCGCGCGCTGGGCGGTGCGTTCGTAGATCGGCGGCACCGCACAGAACACCGTGGGCGGGGAGGTCCGGGCGGCGTCCAGCACCAGATCCGCGTCGAAGGACGGGAAGATCACCAGGCGTGCCTGCTTGAGGATCCCGTAGGTGAGGAAGAGCGTCATGCCGAAGGCGTGGAACATGGGAAGGATCGCGTAGAAGGTCTCCTTGCGGTACTGCGCGCCGTGCATCCACGCCTCGCCCTGCCGGGCGTTGCTGAACAGGTTGCTGTGGGTCAGCATGGCGCCCTTCGGCATCCCCGTCGTGCCCGAGGTGTACTGGATCGCCGCCAGGTCGTGCACGCCGGGCCGCGGATGGGTCGCCACCAGGGGATCGGCGTCGAGCATCCGCTCCCAGGGCACCGTGCCGGAGACGGGGGCGGTCAGCCTGTTCCGTGTCGCCCGCAACCGGGGCAGCGGGAGCCGCAGGGCGAGGCGCTTGATCGCCGGGAACTCCCTCAGCAGGTTGACGGAGACGATCTTCTGAGGGGCCACGTCGCCGGGCATGTCCTGCAGCTTGGGGACCGCGACGTCCCAGCAGATCGCCACGCGCGCCGCGTGGTCCTCGAACATGTGGCGCAGTTCGCGCTCGGTGTACAACGGGTTGTGCTCCACCACGATCGCGCCCAGCCGCAGGACGGCGTAGAACGCCACCACGTGCTGGGGGCAGTTCGGCAGGACGAGCGCGACCCGGTCACCGGCCTGGACGCCCAGCCGGCGCAGCCCCTCCGCTGCCCGGGAGATCTGGTCGCCCAGTCGCGCGTAGGTCGTCGTGCGGCCGAAGAACTCCATCGCGACGGCGGTCCCGGCCTCGGCCACGGACCTCTCGTACAAAGAGACCAGCGAGCCGGTCGGCAACTCGATCTCAGCCGGAACCCCCGGCTGGTAGTACTTCACCCACGGTGCGTCCACCGTTCAGACATTAGCCGCCGGATAACGGCCATGGGCGTGCCGCCGCGCGTTCGTGACAAGATGCCGCCATGGCCGATATCGCGATCCGGGATGCGCTGCGCGCCGCACTTCGAGCGGCGATGAGGTCCCGCGACACCGCGGCCGTCGCAGCCTGTCGGGGAGCGCTGTCGGCACTCGACAACGCGGGCGCCGTCCCGCTGGACGACCGGCACAGGGCTGGAGCGATCGAACTGTCGGCGGTCGGTCCGGGCGCCGCCGACGTCGCCCGGGCGGGCCTGTCCGAGGCGGAGTCGCGGGCCATCGTCCGGCGTGAGGCCGACGATGCGGACGAGGCGGCCGCCAGCCTGCCCGCCGATCACGCGACGGTCGCGGAACTGCGGCGCCGCGCGCGCCTCCTGCGCGATCTGCTCGACGGGTGAGCGTCGCTCAGCGGTAGTTGGCGAACTGCACCGCGAAGTCGTAGTCCTGCGCCCGGATGAGCGCCTGCACGGCCTGCAGATCGTCGCGCTTCTTGGAGAAGACCCGCAGTTCGTCACCCTGGATCTGGGTGCGAACGCCCTTGGGGCCCTCGTCACGGATCAGTCTGCCGATCCGCTTCGCGTTCTCCTGGGTGATCCCCTCGGCGATGGAGACGGTGATCCGCCAGAGCTTGCCCGACAGTTTCGGAGGGCTCGCGTCCACCGTCAGGAGGTCGATCTTGCGGCGCACGAGCATCGTCTTGAACACGTCCAGGATCGCCTTCACCCGCTCCTCGCCGTTGGCGGACAGCTCGAAGGCGTCGCCGGAGGCCCGGATCTCGGCGTCGGTGCCTTTGAAGTCGAAGCGGGTGCGCACCTCTTTGGCCGCCATGTTCAGCGCATTCTGCACCTCTTGCGCATCGACCTTGCAGACGATGTCGAAGGAACTGTCGGCCGCCATGTCACAGCTCCGCGTGGTGGATCGCCGTGTACTTCAGTCCGTATCGCGGCTCGGCCATGATGTCGGCGACGGCGTCGCGCCACGCCAGGTAGTGCGGGGTCGTCTTGTGGACGTCGAGCGCCGCCTGGTCGTCGTAGATCTCGTGCAGCACGAACTTCGCGGGATCGTCGATCTGCGCGATGACGTTGAACGCCTTGCAGCCCGGCTCCTTGATGGACTCCAGCGCATTGGCCGTCGAAGCCTGCGCGAAGGTCTCGATCCCGTCCTCGGTCACATGGACGAAGGCCAGCATGATCAGCATCGGGTCTCTTCCTCTCCTTGGTTCGCCCGGACCATGACATGGCCCGGACCCTGACACATCATCGCGACGGGACCGCCGGACCCGGCGGTCGCGGTCTCACAGGACGGTCGTCTCGATCTCGTGGTACTGCACGCCGACGCGCGGCGAGGCCATGAGGCCGGCGACGGCGTCCCGCCACGTCTCGTAGTGCGGCGTCGTCTTGTGCGCATGGAACGCGTCGAGGTCGGCGTACACCTCGTGGAGGACGAAGCGGGTCGGGTCGGCGTTGCTCTGCAGCACGTCGTACGACCTGCACCCCGGCTCCTTCAGGCTCTCGCGCGCGTTCGCGGCGGAGGCGGCGGCGAACGCCTCGATCCCGTCGTCGATGACGTGGACGTTGTTGAGCAGGATCAGCATCAGTGCTCCCTTCCTCTCCCTGGTCACTATCCCACACGTGCGCGCGCGGCCGGAGGCTGCGGGGTGATCGCCGGACGACTCCTCAGCGACCGGCGAGCGCGGCCAGGACGGGCGTCCCCGCGAGCGCGATCGTGGTCGCAGCCAGGCAGCCCACGAGAAGGGCGGTGTCGGCGCGGGTCCACGGGGCGGCGACCGCCCACGTCCGAGGCGTGCCGGTGCGGGCCGGACGGGAGAAACCGCGCGCCTCCATCGCGACCGCGCTGTCGGTGGCGTCCCGCAGCGCGCCGACGAGGAGGCCCATGGCCTGCGCCGCGCCGGCCCGGAGTGCCGAGACGGGGGAGCGGGACGGGCCCAGGCCGCGGACCCGTCGGGCTCGGCCGAGGTCCTCCCAGTCGGCCCCGAAGCGCTCGAACCGCTGCAGCGCCGCGACGGCGGCCAGCACGGGCCGGGCGGGCAGCCGCAGCCGCTGTCCGAGGTGGTCGCCGAGCACGGCCGGGTCCACGAAGGACGCGAACACGACGCCGGGGAGGACGAAGAACCCGATGCGCAGACCGGCGAAACCGGCCGCCTCCCACGATCGCGGGGACGCCAGCAGCCAGTTCGACCAGGCGACGGACGCGATCGCCAGCAGCCCGGGAACGAGGCGCGCCCACGGGAATCGGCCCGGTCCGACCGTCAGCGGGACGGCGACGAGGAGGACGCCGGAGGCGAGGGCGAGCCCGGCCGGCCCGGGCGCCCCGAGACCGCCGACCATGAGAACGAACGAGGCGCCGAGCAGCGACAACGGACCGCATCGCGCCAGCATCCCGATCACGCGACCACCCGTCCCGCGTCGAGTGTCGTGCGGGCATCGGCGAGCACGGCCAGCGAGGCGTCGTGCGTCGCGGCCACGACCGCGGTGCCCGCCGCGGCGGCCGCGCGGGCGATGCCCGCGACCACGGCCCAGGTCGCCCGGTCCTGCCCGACGGTCGGCTCGTCGAGCACGAGCAGATCCGGGCCGTGGACGACGGCGGTCGCAAGCGCGAGCCGGCGTGCCTCCCCACCCGACAGGCTGTGGGGGTGGCGTCCGGCGAGGTGAGCGATCCCGAGCCGAGCCAGCAGCGCATCGGCCCGGCCGGCGATGTCACGGGCCAGGACGTGCCCGGTGGCGAGAACGGACGCGCGGCATGTGATCCCGGCGACGGTGAGACCGGGGCGCTGCGGCACCCAGCCCACGCGCTCGGCGACCTCCCGGCTCGACCAGCCGGCGGGTTCCGGGGCACGGCCGCGCGCCAGCGGCGGGAGTGCACGGACCCGGCCGGAGGCGGGGCGGCGGAGGCCGGCGACGGCGGCGAGCAGGGTGGACTTCCCGGCGCCGCTGGCGCCGCGGAGCGTGTGGACCTCCCCGGCGACCACCCGGAGGTCCACGCCGCGGATCGCGACCGCAGCGGACGGGGGTGTGCGGGAGACACGCAGTCCGGACCGGAGCCGGTACTCCACGGTCAGCCCCTCGGCGAGCAGCAGGTCCTCGCCGGGCCGGTGGGCGAACCACGGGGAGCACAGGTCCGGCGGGATGTCGGCGGCGGGCGGATCGGCCGCACCGGGCACCCAGACCCCCGCCGAGAGCAGGTCGGCGGCGTGGTCGCGCAGGACGGCCGACGCCGGCCCGTCCGCGACGATCCGCCCGCCGACCAGGACGACGAGCCGATCCACCATCGGCAGCCACCCGTCGATCCGGTGGTCGACGACCACGAGGGTCGTGCGCCGGCCGCCGATGACGTCCGCGACGGCCGCACGCACCTGGGCGGCGGCGTCGTCGTCGAGCATCGACGTCGGCTCGTCCAGCAGCAACAGCCCGGCCGGGGGAGCGATGACGCCTGCCAGGCCGAGCCGCTGGGACTGTCCTCCCGAGAGCGCCAGGCTCGGGTGGCGGCGCCCGATGTCGAGACCGACCGCGGCGAGGGACTCGTCGACCCTGCGCCAGAGCTCGCCCCGCGGGATCGCGCGGTTCTCCAGGCCGAAGGCGACGTCCCGGCCGGCCGTCGAGGCCACGACGCCGGCGACCGGATCCTGCAGCAGCAGGCCGGAGTCGCCTCCCTGCGGGCGCGCACCGCCGACGTGCACCGTGCCGGCCAGCTCACCGTCCTCGACGGCGCCCAGCACGCCTGCGAGTGCGCGCAGCAGGGTCGACTTCCCCCCGCCGCTCGGACCGGTGACGAGCACCCGCTCGCCGGGCGCGATGTCGAGGTCGATGCCGTCGAGGACGGCCGTGCGCCGGCCGAGCGGCGTCCACGACAGGCCCCGGAGGCAGATGCCGGACGGAGCGCCGGTCGTCATCCGTCGCCGGCCCGGCGCAGCGTCTCCTCGGCGCCGGGCGGGAACCCGGAGAGCGCGCCGGTGCGAGCCAGCGCACGCACGAGCGCATGCCCGGCGAGGCCCGCGGCGAGACCCGACACGACCGCGAAGGCCAGCATCGCCAGCTTCCAGGGCCAGGAGTATTCGGCCGCGTAGGACCACCACTCGTAGACGACGATCTCCACGGTCGCCGATGCGGCGCCCGCGAGCATCGCGACGGCGGGCCCGAACCGGCGCCAGCGGAACGCCGCCAGGACGAGCTCGACGCCGAGGCCTTGCAGGAGACCCGACACGAGGACCCCCGGGCCCCAGGGATTTCCCAGCAGGTATTCGAGGATGGCCGCGACCAGTTCGACGAACAGGGCGGCGCCCGGCCGGCGCACGATGAGGCCGCCGCCGATCGCAGGCAGCAGCCACACTCCGAGTGCGAGGGACGCCGCGGGCGGGAAGGCGAGGGTGATCGCCGTCCACGGCGTGTTGAGCAGGTAGTCCCAGGCGATGAAGACGACGCCCATGGCGATGCCGAACACGGCGGCGACGACGAAGTCGGCGCCGCGCCATGCCCAGGGGCCACCGCGTGCGAGCGCAGAGGGACGTGACGGAATGTCGGTGGTCATGACGACTCCTTCCACCGGTGCGAACCGGATCAAGTTCGAGGGTCTGCGAGGATCTCGCACTCTCAGCGCCGGAGCGCTCCCCTGTCGATTCCTCCACCCTACTGCGTCCCGGCCGGAGGGGAGAGCCGGTGTCCGTCCCCTACGATTGGCCGGTGGAGAGGACGAGATGGATGTGATGGCGCGCGCCGTGAGACGGACGCCCGTACGGATCGCGATCGCGGTGGTCCTCGTGGCGGTCGCGTGGTACCTGTGCATCGGCATCCCGGGCCTCAGCGATGTCCCGCCCTACCGGATCGACCTCGACGTGTACCGCCTCGGTGCCGGAGTGTGGCTGCAGGGCGGCGATCTCTACGGCCAACTGCCGAAGACCCAGATCGGCGTCGCGCTGCCCTTCACGTATCCTCCGATCGCGGCCGTGCTGCTGGCGCCGCTCGTGTGGTTGCCCCTGCCGGTGGCGTCGGTCGTGGTGGGGATCGCCTCGGTGCTCGCGCTGTACGGCGTGGTGTGGTTGGCCACGCGCGAACTCTCCGATCTCACCGGTGCGGATCTGGCCTGGTTCAGCGCGGGGGCCACCGCATGCTCGCTCCTGCTCGGTCCGGTGCGGGAGACGTTCGGGTACGGCCAGATCAACCTGTTCCTGATGCTGCTCGTCGTGGTCGACATGGTCGCGGGCCGCGGTCGGTGGTGGCGAGGCTCGCTCACGGGCATCGCCGCCGCGATCAAGCTGACTCCGGCCGTGTTCTTCCTCTTCTTCCTCCTTCGCAAGGACTTCCGGGCGATCGTGGTCGGCGGCCTCGCCTTCGTCGCCGCGCATGCGATCGGCTTCCTCGCGGCGTGGGACGACTCCGTCACCTACTGGACGACGACCCTGCGGGACACGTCGCGCATCGGCGGGCTGGCCTACGCCGCGAACCAGTCGCTGAACGGCTTCCTCTACCGGCTCGGACTGACGGGCACGGTCGCGCAGGTCGCCTGGCTCGTGCTGGTCGTTCTTCTCGTCGCCGCGGCCGCCGTCCTCATGGTGCGCCTCATCGGCAGCGGCGAGGAACTGGCGGCGGTTGTGGTGGTGGCCTTCGCCGGGCTGTACGCGTCGCCGGTGTCGTGGGCGCATCACTGGGTGTGGGCGGTACCGGCGCTGCTGGTGTGCGCGTGGTGGGCGATGCGCCGCTCGGAGGTCGTCGGCCCCGGGCTGCGCGGGTGTCTGTGGGCGCTCGTGGTCGCGGGTGTGGCCGTCTTCGCGTCGACCCCGTACTGGTGGTTCCCGCACGAGGAGAACCGCGAGATCCAGTGGGAGTGGTACATGCACCTGTTCGGCAACGCCAATCTGTGGTGGGGGCTGGCGCTCTTCGCGGCTATGTGGTGGTACACGGTCCGTGTCCGCCGGGTGGCTCCCGCGCGGGGCTGACCGCGTACGGGCCCCAGGGGCTCAGAATCCCCGTCCGGGCTGCTGCCGCGCGGAGGACGGCTGCTGAGCGTATGGCTGCTGCCCGGTGAACGACTGCGGCGGGTACGGCGGTTGTGGCACAGAGGGTGGTTGGGCGGGCGTGCGGGGGGACCCGGCCACAGCCACGGCCGTGATCAGCAGGGCCACGCCGAGGACCAGGCCTCCGTACCCGAGGAGGGCCCGGATCACGGCCGTCTCGGGGATCGCGCCCGTGGAGAACAGCGCCATCCCGATGACCGCCGGCACGAGCTGAGAGGCCACGATGACCAGCGTTCCGGCCCAGAGGAGGCCCCGCGCCCGCTTCGCGAGGACCGTACCGATCACAGCGACGGCGATCAGCAGCAGCGACACCAGGGACGGCCCGGCCAGAAACGCCCAGTAATACATGCCTCGAGCCTATCGGCGCCGGAGGTCCCCGCCGTGCCGGTGGCGTCGGCCGCGGGGCGGGAGGTCCCGGTGGTGGTCCCGCTGTCCGCTCCGCAACCGCGATCCGGGACGGCGGGCGCCGGGTGTATCGTTGTCTCACCATTTGCTCATTAGGAGACTAAGGTGTCCGACCTCACCACATCGCCGGTCCGTCCGCTCACGCGGGCAGAGCGCCTCGACCGGCTCCCGTTCACGCGCAAGCACGCCAGACTGCTGGTCGGCTCGGGCGTCGGCTGGGCGCTCGACGCGATGGACGTCAGCCTCATCTCGTTCGTCATGGCCGCACTGGCCAAACAGTGGCAGCTCGATGCGACGACCCTGTCCGTGATCGCCTCGGTCGGCTTCGTGGGAATGGCTCTCGGAGCCGGCCTGGCGGGCCTCCTGGCCGACCGCATCGGACGCAGGCAGGTGTTCGCGCTCACCTTGCTCGTCTACGGGCTCGCCACCGGCGCGTCGGCACTGGCGACGAGCGTCGCCCTCCTGATCGCGCTCCGCTTCGTGGTCGGTCTCGGGCTCGGCGGCGAGCTGCCGGTGGCGTCCACGCTCGTCTCGGAGTACGCCCCGCGAGCGATCCGCGGCCGGATGGTCGTTGCACTGGAGGCCTTCTGGGCGGTCGGATGGCTGGTCGCCGCTCTCATCGGCTACCTTCTCGTCCCCGCCGATCCCAACGGCTGGCGCTGGGCGTTGGCCGCAGGGCTGCTCCCGACCGTCTATGCCGTCTTCGTCCGGCTGCGGCTGCCCGAGTCGGTGCGTTTCCTGGAGAAGAAGGGCCGTCACGCCGAAGCGGAACGGGCCGTCCGCGAGTACGAGGAGGCGGCAGGCGTGCCCGCGCCCGCTCCGGACGAGATCGCCGCGGCGGACCAGGATGCGCAGAGCGGGGAGGCGGTCACGCGGCGGTCCATCTGGGCGCCCGACCTGCGCGTTCGCACCGCCGCGCTGTGGGCGGTCTGGTTCTGCATCAACCTGTCGTACTACGGGGCGTTCATCTGGATCCCGTCACTGCTGGTGGAGCGCGGGTTCCCTCTTGCCAAGTCGTTCGAGTTCACCTTGTACATCACACTCGCGCAACTCCCGGGATACCTGCTGGCGGCCATCCTTGTGGAGATCTGGGGCCGGCGCGCCACGCTCGTCACGTTCCTGGCCGGTTCGGCGGTCGCAGCGGCGCTGTTCGGGTTCGCCGCCGAGCCGTGGCAGATCATCGCCGCCGGCTGCATGCTGTCGGTCTTCAACCTCGGCGCGTGGGGAGCGCTGTACGCCGTCGGGCCCGAGCTGTATCCGACGAGCATCCGGGGGCGTGGCACGGGAGCGGCGGCCAGCTTCGGGCGCATTGCGTCGATCATCGCGCCGCTGGCCGTGCCGCCGTTGCTGCATCTCGGCGGCGAGGCTCTGGTGTTCGGCGTGTTCGGCGTGTCGTTCGCGTTGGCGGCCGTATCGGCCGGTTTCCTTCCAGAACGGAAACACGTGGCGCTCGAAGGTTGATGCACGCTTGAAACACCGCTTATGAGCGAACTCGAATCGTGGTTCTCGGGCGAGTGCCTATGATACGTTCGAGCCACGCATGGGACGCGTCAGAGCGATGTTGCTTGTCCGGAAGGGGGTTGGCATGATCCTGGTCCAGGTTTTGGCGGTCTGTGGTCAGTCTCATACCTCTCCTCAGCGGGGCGACAGATGCCCTGAGGCGCGTACCGGTGGCGGCGCGGTCACGCTGTGCCGTCCGGGCGCCCCATGACAAAGGTCAATCCTCGGCAAGGTCGAAGCCAGGTGCTTGGCCGCGCGACTGTCGGCGACGGGGCCACAGTCGTTACTCCTAGTCATCGAAAGTGATGGGAAAACATGACATTCGACATCGTGCAACACCTGTTCTGGTTGATTGCGGCGCTCGGTGGCGGCTTCTTCGGCGCTGCTATCGGCGGTAACTTCTCGTTCGTCATCACCGGCTTCACCGCCCTGATGGCATTGGGTGCGGCCGCGATCCCCACCACCACGGGCGATCCGGGTGCCGTCTCCGCCACGGTCTTCGGCTACCTGGCGTTCGGTCCGTTCACCGGCCCGCACGTGGCCTTCGGTGGTGCGGTCGCCGGTGCGGCGTACGCAGCGCATAAGGGTTACACCGAGTCCGGCAAGGACATCGTCCTTCCGCTGGCACGCCTCGGCAAGCCCGACGTCCTGCTCGTCGGCGCCCTGTTCGGCGGCATCGGCTACATCATCCAGCAGATCTACGCGAACATCCCCTGGTTCGGGACCCACACCGACAGCGTGGCGGTCACCGTCGTCACCTCGGCGCTCATCGTTCGTGCTGTCTTCGGCAAGAACGCCACCGATCCCGAGCACGGCAGCTCGCTCGTCAACTTCGAGAAGCGGATCGACGGCCTCAAGCCGCGCGACGACGCTGCCTGGCTGCGTCATATGGAGACCCCGGGCCAGTTGGTCCCGCTGGGCTTCTTCGCCGGTCTGCTCGCCGCCGGTGCGGCCCTGTACCTGGCCTTCACGTTCCCGGGCATCGCTGGCAACGCCAACGTCTTCCCGTTCGCCATCTCGGCCGTGACGATTCTGTTCCTCAACATCGGCTACAACATCCCTGTCACCCACCACATCACCAACATCGCGGGTCTGGGCGCGATCATGTTCTTCCCGATCTTCCTCGGGAATGCTGCCTACGGGCCGAAGGGCTTCGACCCGACCGCGTTCGCGCACGCGCTGACCACCGACAGCAAGATGGCCGGTGCGGCCATCGGCGCTCTCATCGTCGGCGCTCTGTTCGGTGTCATGGCGGCGTTCCTGGGTGAGTTCGGCGCCCGGCTGCTCTACAACCGTGGCACGACCCACATCGACCCTCCGGCCTTCGCCATCTTCATCAGCAACACGATCGTCTGGGTCGTCGCGCTGATCGTGCAGGCCGCGGCCGGCATCGGGGCCTAGTAGCCACAGCACCATCCTGAGCACCATCAACAACTGATCGACAGACAGAGAGAGACAATGCGCACCATGCAGGAGACGGACGTCCTGAAGTCCCCTGAGGAGTTTTACGACGCCTACATCTTCGACATGGATGGCACTATCTATCTGGGTGAGGGACTCCTGCCCGGCGCAGCGCGGATGATCAACGAGCTGCGCCGGCGGGAGATCCCCGTCCGCTATCTGTCGAACAATCCCACCAAAGATCCCGAGATGTACGTCAAGAAGCTCCAGAAGCTGGGGCTCCCGACGCCCATCGAGGACATCTCCAACACGGTCGTGACGACAACGAACTGGCTCCTTCAGCACTACCCGGACGCCGTCTTGTTTCCGATCAGCGAAGAGCCTCTCAAGCGGGCCCTGCGCAACGCCGGGTTCGTCCTCTCCGAGGACCCCGAAGAGATCGACATCGTCATCGCGAGTTACGACCGCACTTTCGAGTACAAGAAGCTCCAGATCGCCTTCGATGCGATCTGGTATTACAAGCGCGCATTCATGATCCAGACCAACCCGGATCGATTCTGTCCCTTTCCGGGGGGGCGTGGAGAGCCCGACTGCGCGTGCATCGTCGCCGCCATCGAGGCCTGCACGCGGGTCAAGAGTCAGGCGAACCTCGGCAAGCCCGACCCCATCATGCTCGAGACGATCATGCAGAGCCTCCCGAGCGCCCGGGTCGAGCATTCGATCATGGTCGGGGACCGGCTGCAGACGGACATGCAGATGGCCATCGACGCCAACATGGTGTCCGGCCTCGTCCTCACCGGCGAGGCGACCATCCCCGATGTGCTGAAGCGCACCGAGGAACAGCGCCCCTCCTTCGTCATGGATCGTGTTGACCGGCTCATCCCGCAATGGGCATGGGACGAGCTGGGCTGGACCGTCGACAACGACGCGTAGCCGATGGCCCGGCCGGCCGCACACGACGTCCGTGTGCGGCCGAAGAGCTATATGCCCGCATCCATCCAGAAACTGAGTCCAACGGAGTTCTCAATGTCATACGTCATGGGTATCGACTTCGGCACCGAAAGCTGCCGAGTCGCCCTCTTCGATCTCGAAGGCCGTCCCGTCACCTTTGCCGCGACGCCGTACAAGACCACTCATCCTCGCCCGGGTCGCGCCGAGCAGAGTCCCAAGGACTGGTGGGACTGTCTCATCGCCTCCACGCACAAGGTCATGGAGAGCTCCGGCGTCGCCGCCCACGAGATCGTCGGCATCGGCTACGACTGCACCACGGCGACCGTCGTGCCCATGGATGAGAAGGGCGAGGAGTTGCGCGACGCCATCATGTGGATGGACGTCCGCGCGACGGAGCAGGTGCAGCGCCTCGAGGATGCGCGCGCGAACGGGTTCGACTCCAAGGGTCTGCTGTACAACGGCGGCGGCACGGTGGGTGCCTCGGCCGAGTGGTACCCCTTCAAGGCCGCCTGGATCAAGGACAACGAGCCCGAGATCTACGCCAAGGCGTACCGGATCGTCGACGCCACCGACTGGCTGACCTTCAAGCTCACCGGCGAGTGGAGCCTGTCGATCAACACCGCGGCCTTCCGCATGTACTACAACCGCGACTTCGGCGGCTGGCCGGTCGACCTGTACGAGACGATCGGCATCGGCGACGTCTTCGACAAGATCCCCGAGCGGATCCTCGACGTCGGCCAGCCCGTCGCGGGCCTGTCGACGGTCGCCGCCCAGCTCCTCGGCCTGCTCCCCGGCACGCCGGTGGCGCAGGGCATGGCGGACGCCTTCGCCGGCCAGGTCGGTCTCGGCGTGGTGACCCCGGGCAAGATGGCCCTCATCACCGGCTCCTCCCACGTGCTCGCGGGCCAGTCCGACAAGCCCGCCTACGGGCCCGGCTTCTGGGGCTCCTACACCGACGGCGTCGTCCCCGGCCAGTACTCGGTCGAGGGTGGCCAGGTCTCCACCGGCTCGGTCATGAAGTGGTACAAGGACAACTTCGCCTCCGACATGGTGGCGACGGCCGACAAGACCGGCCTGTCCGTGTACGACCTGCTCAACAGGGCCGCCGCCGACGTTCCGGTGGGCTCGGACGGCCTGATCGTCAACGAGTACTTCCAGGGCAACCGGACGCCGTACACCGACGCGAAGGCGCGCGGCATCATCTGGGGCCTGTCGCTGGCGCACGGCACCGCGCACATCTACCGGGCCATCCAGGAGGGCATCTGCTACGGCACCGCCCACATCCTGCGCGAGATGGGCAAGGCCGGCTTCGAGGTGAAGGAGCTCGTCGCGTGCGGCGGCATGACCAAGAGCCGCGAGCTCATGCAGCTCCATGCCGACATCACCGGCGTGCCGATCACGATCACCGAGGTCGGCGACGCGGTGGCGCTGGGCTCCTCGATGCTCGGTGCGGTGGGCGCCGGCGTGTACGGCAACGTGGCCGAGGCCGCGTCGAAGATGGTGCACACGCTCGACCAGCTCACGCCCGACCAGGAGAAGCACGAGGAGTACAAGTTCTACTTCGAGAAGTACACCGAGTCCTACCCGGCGATGCGTAGCCTGGTGCACGAGGTTGTGGATCACGAAGCAGCCAAGTGATCTGATCGTGTGGGCTTGGCCGATCCGTCGGCCAAGCCCACACGTGTGCGGTAACCAGTCAAGTCGACAACTATCCTGAAGGATCGGCGATGTCAGAACTCATCGAACGGGCGCTGCAGAGCGCTCACGAAACCAAGCAGGTCATCAGCGCCGCCGGGGCACTCGACGAGGTCGCGTCCGTGTTCTCCGAGGCGTTCCCGGGGGCCACCGCGATCGTGATCGGCGACGAGCGCACGATGGCGGCCGCCGGCGACAAGGTGGCCGCGGTCCTGGCCGCCGCAGGTGTGTCGACGCTCGACCCGTACGTGTTCCCCGGCGAGCCCGAGCTGTATGCGAAGTACGAGAACGTGGAACTGCTGCGAGGCGTCCTGGAGCCGCTGTCCGCCGTCGCGATCGCGGTCGGCGGCGGTTCGCTGAACGACCTCGTCAAGCGAACCTCCGGCGAACTCGGGCGGCCCTACATGGTCGTCGCCACGGCCGCGTCCATGGACGGCTATACGGCGTTCGGTGCGTCCATCGCCAAGGACGGCTACAAGAACACGCTCAACTGCCCGGCTCCCGTCGCGGCCGTCGCCGACATCGACGTGCTGGCCGCCGCGCCGTCGGTGATGACGGCGTCCGGCTACGGCGACCTCATCGGCAAGGTGCCCGCCGGCGCGGACTGGCTGATCGCCGACGCGCTGGGCGTCGAAGCGGTCGACAAGGGGGTGTGGGATCTGGTGCAGGGCCCGCTGCGGACCTCGCTGTCCCGCCCCGACGCTCTGGCCGCCGGCGACGCCGACGCCGTCGCCGGACTGGCCGAGGGCCTGCTCATGTCCGGCCTGGCGATGCAGGCGCATCAGTCCTCGCGGCCCGCGTCGGGCGCCGAGCATCAGTTCAGTCACCTGTGGGAGATGGAAGGGCACGGCACCGACATCAAGCCGCGTCGTCTGTCGCACGGGTTCAAGGTGGCCCTGGGCACCGTCTCGATCGCCGCCCTGTACGAGATCCTGCTGGCGACCGATCTCACCCGTCTCGACATCGACGCCGCGGTGCGGGCCTGGCCGACACGCAGCCGGCTGGAGGAGAAGATCCGCCGCTACCACAGTCATCCGCAGGTGCTGCCGGCCGCGATCGAGCAGACGATGGCGAAGTACATCGAGCCCGCCGACCTGGCCGTGCGGCTGCACCAGGTGGTCGAGCTGTGGCCGACGCTGAAGGTCACGCTCGCCGATCAGCTCATCGGCGCCGCGGAGCTGCAGAAGATGCTCCGCGCCGCCGGAGCGCCCGCCCATCCCGACGACATCCGGCTCGGCTGGGGTGCGTTCAAGGACACCTACGTGCGCAGCCAGATGATCCGCAAGCGCTACACGGTGCTGGATCTCGCGCTCGAGGCGAACCTGCTCGACGGGATCGTCGAGGAGCTCTTCGCGGCCGACGGATTCTGGGGCACCCAGCAGCCCTGACGCGCTGGCCGGGGTGCCGGCGGGGAGTCCGACCGTCGGCACACCCGCGCAATCGGGCCCGACCCCCGCGGACCGTTTCCCGTACTGCCCCCGTAGTCGCAGCGGGGAAGTAGGGTGAGGGATGCGCCCCTCATCGACTCTGCGCCGAGTAGATTCCACAGAAAGGCACTCATGAACACTCCGCTTACCTGGACCGAGCAGGACGCCAAAGCTGTCGACATCGCTCGGGTGCTGGCCGCCGACGCGGTCGACAAGGTGGGTAACGGCCATCCCGGCACGGCCATCTCGCTGGCTCCCGCCGCCTACCTGTTGTACCAGAAGGTCCTGACGGGCGATCCCGCCGATCCGCGCTGGGTCGGCCGCGACAGGTTCGTCCTGTCGGCGGGCCACTCGTCCATCACCCAGTACAACCAGCTCTTCCTCGCGGGGTACGGCCTCGAGATCACCGACATCGCCGCGCTCCGCACCTGGGGCTCCCTCACGCCGGGTCACCCCGAGTTCGGGCACACGGCGGGCGTGGAGACGACGACCGGGCCGCTGGGCGCAGGCATCTCCAACATGGTCGGCATGGCCATGGCCGCCAAGCGCGAGCGCGCGCTGCTCGATCCCGACGCCCCGGCCGGCGAGAGCATCTTCGACCGGTTCATCTTCGGGATCGCCGGCGACGGGTGCATGCAGGAGGGTGTCGCGTCCGAAGCGGCGTCCCTGGCGGGCAACCTCGAACTCGGCAACCTCATCCTCATCTACGACGACAACCGCATCACCATCGAGGGCGACACGAAGATCGCGTTCAGCGAGGACGTCCTGAAGCGCCACGAGGCGTATGGGTGGCACACGCAGCACGTCGACTGGACGCACGGCGGCACCGAGTACGCCGAGGACGTGCAGGCTCTCTACGACGCCATCGAGGCCGCCAAGGCGGTCACGGACAAGCCGTCGATCATCCGCCTGACGACCATCATCGGCTGGCCGCTGCCCACCAAGGCGGGCAGCCACAGCGTCCACGGCTCGAAGATCGGGGCGGAGGAGACGGCCGCGCTGAAGAAGGTCCTCGGTCTCGATCCCGAGAAGAGCTTCGACGTGGACGCCGGGCTCTTGGCCTACACCCGCGGCAACGCCGCCGACCGCGCCGCCGCCGCGAAGCAGGCGTGGACCGCGAAGTACGAGGCGTGGCGCGCCGCGAAGCCCGAGAAGGCCGCGCTGTTCGACCGGCTCGTGAAGCGCGAACTGCCCGCCGACTTCGAGAGCGCGCTGCCGGTGTTCGCGCCGGGGAAGAAGGCGACGCGTGCGGCGTCCGGCGAGGTGCTGTCGGCCCTGGCCGATGCCATCCCGGAGCTGTGGGGCGGCTCGGCCGACCTCGCGGGTTCGAACAACACGACGATGAAGGGCCAGCCGTCCTTCCTCGCGCCGGGGCACAGCACGGCGGAGTGGTCGGGCGACTACAGCGGGCGGACCTTGCACTTCGGCATCCGCGAGCACGCGATGGGCGGTGTCATCAACGGCATCGCGCAGTCGGGCCTCACGCGGCCCTACTGCGGGACGTTCCTGGTCTTCTCCGACTACATGCGGCCGACCGCTCGCCTGGCGGCGCTGCAGAACCTGCCGAGCACGTTCGTGTGGACGCACGACTCGATCGGCGTCGGCGAGGACGGACCGACACACCAGCCGATCGAGCATCTCGCGTCGCTGCGGGCGATCCCGAACTTCGACGTCGTCCGTCCGGCCGACGCCAACGAGACCGCTGCGGCGTGGGCGCAGATCCTGCGCAACACGCGTCCGGCGACGATCGTGCTGTCCCGTCAGGATCTGCCGATCTTCGACCGCGACAACGGGTTCGCCTCCACCGAGGGCGTCGCGAAGGGCGCCTACGTCCTCAAGGAGGCCAGCGCGGCGCCGCAGGTCGTCCTCATCGGGACGGGCTCTGAGGTGCAGCTCGCCGTGGCCGCCGCCGAGCGGCTGGAGGCCGGGGGAATCCCGGCGCGCGTCGTGTCCATGCCGTGTGTCGAGTGGTTCAACGAGCAGGACGACGCGTATCGGGCGAGCGTCCTGCCCGCGGGCGTGGTGCGCGTGAGCGTCGAGGCCGGTGTGCCGCAGGGCTGGCGCGAGATCGTCGGCGATTCGGGCCGGATCATCGGGATCGACCACTTCGGCGCGTCCGCCAACGGCAACCTGCTGTTCGAGAAGTTCGGCATCACGGCCGACGCCGTCTACGCGGCCGCCAAGGACGCCCTGGCCTGACCCGGGCGGCCTGCCGCACATACGCCGAGCGCTCCCGAACTGCCGGATTCGCGTAGGTTTCCGCCAGTTCGGGAGCGCTCGGCGTATCTGGGCGACAGAAGCGGAGCGCTCGGCTCAGCGCATCGACTTGGTGCCGAACCAGATGCGGTCCATGTAGTCCTGCATCGAGCGGTCGGAGGAGAAGAAGCCGCTGCGGGCCACGTTGAGGATCGCCGACCGGACCCACCGATCGGGCGTGCGGTAGGCGTCCTCGACCCGTTGCTGCGCGTCGAGGTAGGACTGGTAGTCGGCGAGCGCCATGAAGCGATCCTCGTGGAGCAGGTTGGACACCAGGGGCTCGAACGTGTTGCGGTCGCCGTCGGAGAAGTGCCCCGAGGCGATGAGATCCATCGTCGCCTTGAGCTGGGGATTCGTCTCGTAGTAGTGATGCGGCTGGTACCCGAGGGACTGGAGGTCGGCCACCTGCGGCTCCAGCAGCCCGAACAGGAAGAAGTGCTCGTCGCCGACGAGGCGGCGGATCTCCACGTTCGCGCCGTCGTCCGTGCCGATGGTGAGGGCGCCGTTGAGGGCGAACTTCATGTTGCCGGTGCCCGACGCCTCCTTGCCGGCGAGCGAGATCTGCTCGGACAGGTCGGCGGCCGGGATCAGCTTCTCGGCCAGGGTCACGTTGTAGTTCGCCGGGAAGGCGACGTTCAGCACCTCGTTGACGCGCGGATCGGCGTTGATGACGCCGGCGACGCGGTTGATCAGGTGGATGATCTCCTTGGCCATCCGGTAGCCCGGGGCGGCCTTGGCCCCGAAGAGGACCGTCCGCGGGACGATGTCGGCGGCCGCCACCTTCCCGCTGACGATCTGCTCGTAGAGCGTCACGACGTGCAGCACCTTCAGCGTCTGCCGCTTGTACTCGTGGAGGCGCTTGACCATCACGTCCAGCAGATGGCCGCGAGGGAGCGTGATGCCGTCGCGGCGGGTGAGCAGATCCTGCAGCCGGTCCTTGTTGTGCGCCTTCACGGCGGCGAAGGCGTCCCGGAAGTCGGCGTCCTCGGCGTAGGGCTCCAACTCCTCCAGCCGTTCGAGATCGGTCAGCCAGCCGGTGCCGAGCGCGTCGGTGATGAGCCCGCTCAGGCCCGGGTTGGCCAGCCGGACGAAGCGGCGTGGCGTCACCCCGTTGGTGACATTGGTGAACTTGTGCGGCCAGTACTCGCTGAAGTCCGGCAGCACCTTGTCGCGCAGCAACTGGGAATGCAGCTCGGCGACACCGTTGACCTTGCAGCCGGCGACCGTCGCGAGGAAGGCCATCCGCACCGAGCGCTCCGGGTACTCGGCGATGATCGACATGCGGCGAGCCCGCATCTCGTCGTCGGGGTACTCCTCGCGGACCTCGGCGAGGAATTCCTCGTTGATGCGGTAGATGATCTCGAGGTGGCGGGGCAGCAGCCGCCCCAGCAGCGACGTCGGCCACACCTCCAGCGCCTCGGGCAGCAGGGTGTGGCACGTGTACGCGAAGCACTGCTTGGTGATCTCCCACGCCTCGTCCCACTCGAACCCGCGCTCGTCGACGAGAATGCGCATCAGCTCGGGCACCGCGATGACCGGATGGGTGTCGTTGAGCTGGAAGATGGCCCGGTCGGGCAGGGTGTGCAGGTCGACGCCCGGCTCCAGCACCTCGTCGATGAAGTCGCGCAGCGAGCAGGCGACGAAGAAGTACTGCTGCTGCAGTCGCAGTTCCTTGCCCTGCGGGGTCGAGTCCTCGGGGTACAGCACCTTGGTGATGTTCTCGGCGAACGTCTGCGCCCGGACGGCCTCGGCGTAGTCGCCGGCGTTGAAGATCGACAGATCGAACGCCTTGGTGGCCTGGGCGCTCCACAGCCGCAGCGTGTTGACGCGGCCGTTCTGGTACCCGGGGACCATGTAGTTGTAGGGCACCCCGAGCACGTTCCAGTCGGGGAGCCAGCGGGAGCGCTCCACGCCGTCGGCATCGACGTATTGCTCGGTCCGGCCGCCGAAATTCACCTGCACAGCGGCCTCGGGGTGCGGGAACTCCCACGGGCCGCCCAGCGCCAGCCACGTGTCGGGCTGCTCGACCTGCTGCCCGTCGACGAAGGTCTGGCGGAAGATCCCGTACTCGTAGCGGATGCCGTAGCCGATACACGGCACGCTCATCGTGGCCAGGGAGTCGATGAAACAGGCGGCGAGCCGGCCGAGCCCGCCGTTGCCGAGACCGGGCTCGATCTCCTGGGCCCGCAGCGTGGCCAGGTCGAGCCCGCAGGACGCGAGGGCCTTCTCGGCGATCTCGTTGAGGTCGGTGGCGAGCAGGGCGTTGCCGAGCTGGCGGCCGAGCAGGTACTCGGCGGACAGGTAGCCGACGGCCTTGGCCTTCGTCTCGCGCTGTTTGCGCGTCGTCTCCAGCCACCGTGCCATCAGGTAGTGCCGGACAGTCCGGGCGAGCGCCAGGTACTGGTCGTTGACCGTCGAGCGCGAGAGTGCGACGCCCTGGCCTGTGTTGAGAGCGTGGAGGAACTCACGGACGAACCCGTCCACCGAGTGCGGCGGGGCCGTCACCGGGGCGAGGGCGAGAGGGTGCGTCGGTGGGAAGACCGGCCCGACCTGGCGGGACTCCGTCGAGGGACGCTCATCGGTCGGCGGGACGTCTGAAGGGCCCGCGGCCGCGGGCACGATGATGTCGGTCACGGAGTGACAGGGTAGCCATGGAAGGCTACGAATGCGTAACGCCCTCGCCGGACCGGCCGGGCGGCGTCAGGGGAGAACGGCGATCTTCACGCCCGTGCGCTGCTTGAGGGCGTCATAGGCGCCGAACAGGTCGCTCAGCGGGAACTGGTGGCTGACGATCGGCGCGGCGTCGATGAGCCCCGACTCGAGCACGGCGATGGCGCGGCGGACGTCGCGTCGGCGCGCATTGGACCCGCCGGTCACGACGAGTTCCTTGTAGTGGACCAGGTTCGGGTCCATGACAGCGGTCGATCCCTTGGGGAAACCGGCGAAGTAGCTCACGCGGCCGCCGATCCCGGCGAGATCGAGCGCGACGTTGGCGAGGTCGAGGCCGCCGATGCAGACCACGACGACATCGGCACCGGCGCCGTCGGTGGCGTCGCGGACGAACGCCGCCAGGTCGGTCGCGGAGGGGTCCACGGTGTGGGTCGCGCCGCACACGAGTGCAGCTTCGCGCCGCGCGGCTGACCGATTGCTCACGATGATCTGCCGGGCGCCGGCCATCCTGGCCGCCAGTTGGGTGTGGAGGAGGCCGATCGGGCCCGCACCGAGGATCACCACGGTGTCGCCGGGCCCGGCCGCGTACTGGTCGAACCCGTTGAGGCAGCATGACACGGGCTCGGACAGCGCGAGCGTCGTCGGCGGGATCTCGACGGATGTCGTCATGAGGTTCCCCTTTGCGACGACATCGGCGGGGACGAGCATGTACTCGGCGAGCCCGCCGTCGATGCCGTACCCGAACAGGGCCAGGTCGGCGCACAGGTGCTCGCGGTCGTTGAGGCAGGCGCGGCACCTGTTGCACGACACGACGATGGAGACGGTGGCCTGCTGGCCCACCGCGTAGCCGACGACGCCGTCACCCACCGCGGCGATGCGTCCGGCGATCTCGTGCCCCGGGACGACGCCGGGACGGACGCCGGCCGTCTTCGACCCGTCGAGGATGCGGATATCGGTCCCGCACAGGGTCGTCGCCTCGATCTTGAGGAGGACGTCCCCCGGCCCGGGCTCGGGGACGTCCCGTGTGACCAGCTCCAGATGGTTCGGCTCGTGCAGCACTGCGCTCAGCATGGCGTTCAGTGTAGTGAGAACAGCGCCCGCCGTGGGGGTGGCCGCGTGAGAGCGGGTGAGGTGACGAGCCTTGTCACGGGTGACTCCAGCGTTCGCGGCCGGACTCGGCTGGGCGACACGACACTAGTCTTGGCACATGGACCCGATCACGCGCGTCGTGCGGCGCTTCGTCCCGCAGGCGGCCTCCCGGATGATCCTCGAACTCGATCTCGACCTGGGCGTGACGATGTACCCGCCCGCCGATCCGGTCTCCGCGCTGCGGGCCATGAACGCGCCGGCGATGCGCGCGCTCGTGGCGGGGTTGCGTGAGGGGGCGCGCGATCCCCGCGTGGTGGGTCTCGTCGTCCACGTCGGCACATGCCCGTACACGCCCGCGCAGCTCGACGAGCTGGCGACGGTCGTCGAGGACTTCGCGCGCGAGAAGCCGGTCATCGCGTACTCGGAGACGTTCGGGGAGTTCGGCAGTGCGACCCTCGCCTATCGTTTCGCGACCGTCGCGCACCAGGTCTGGCTGCAGCCATCGGGAGAGGTGGGGCTGAGCGGCCTCGCGCTTGCGGTCACGCTGCTGCGCGGGACGCTCGACAAGCTCGGCGTCGAGCCGCAGTTCGGGCAGCGACACGAGTACAAGACGGCCGCGGACCAGTTCGTCGCCCGGGAGGTGACCGACGCCAACAGGGAGATGATGCAGCGGATCGCCGACTCCATCGTCGATGACACCGTCGAGGTGGTGGCGAAGCGGCGCGGCCTGACGACCGACGATGTCCGGGCCATCACCGACGGACCGGCGCTCGGTGCCTCTGCCGCCCGGGAGCTCGGGCTGGTCGACCATATCGGCTACCGCGACGAGGTCTATTCGGCGGCGCGAGAGCAGTGGGGGAGCGATGCCGAGCTGCGGTATGTGCACCGACTGCATCCCGCCCTGCCCGCGCTCCGTCTGGTGACCGAGCAGCGCAAGCCGGTCGTGGCGGTCGTGCCGGTCCGGGGCGGCATCGTCTCGGGCCGTCCGCAGCCGGGGCCCGGAGGCCCGCAGGCGTCCGCCGATGCCGTCGGGGCACATCTGCGGCGCGCGGTCGCCGACCCCGACGTGCGGGCGATCGTGCTGCGCGTCGACAGCCCCGGTGGTTCCTATGTCGCCTCCGACGCCATCCGCCGGGAGGTGATCCAGGCGAAGGCGGCGGGCACGCCCGTCGTCGCGAGCATGGGCGACGTCGCGGCGTCCGGCGGGTACTTCGTCTCGATGGCCGCCGACGAGATCGTCGCCTGCCCCACGACGCTCACCGGTTCCATCGGCGTGCTCGCCGGGAAGTTCGTGCTGACCGGCCTCACCGAGAAGCTCGGTCTGACGGCCGAGGACATCGCGGCCGGACGATGGGCGACGCTGATGAGCGTGAACGCCGGCTTCACCGACGAACAGTGGGACGTGCTCAACGCCCGCCTGGACGAGATCTACGACGACTTCACCGCCAAGGCCGCCGCCGACCGGCGCGTCGACATCGCCGCCCTCCGAGCGGTCGCACGAGGACGCGTCTGGACCGGTCACGATGCGCAGCGCCACAACCTGGTCGACCATCTGGGCGGCCTGGAGACGGCCGTGCAGCGGGCGTGCGCGCTGGCAGGGCTCGACCGGGGCCGGGCCGCGGTGCGGATGAGCCCGCGGCTGCCGTTCCTGGAGCGCCTCCGTCCCGCCGACTCCTCCCAGTCCGCGATCGCGGCGCCGGCCACCGAATCCTGGGCGGCGATCGCCGCGGGCGGCCCCGACGCCGTCGTGCGGATGGCCGGGGCGGCGATCGGGTGGGACGTGCCCGGCGTGCTGACGATGCCCTGGCGGATCGCGATCCGCTGATTTCGGGCGAACATCGCCACCGGCGAGGGGCGTCATGTTACCGATCGGTCGATAAAGGTCTGGTCACGAAACGGTAACTGCGCCCACCATTTCGCCGAGAGTGGACTAGAAATAGAGCCCACGACAGGCGCATTGCGCCCGGAGCCGGCGTGCCCGGCTCCGACATACTCACAGGGAGGTCACATGCGAGTTCGCACTCGCTCGATCGCGGCCGTGGCTTTGGCGTCTTCCGTCGCCTTGCTCGCCGCTGCATGTGGGGGTCAGTCCGGAACAGGGTCCACCACCGCGCAGGGGCAAGAGGGTGGAGAGATCTCGGTCCGCGGTTGTACGCCCGAGAATCCGCTGATCCCGACGAACACCAACGAGGTCTGCGGCGGCAACGTCCTCGACGCCGTGACCGCGAAGCTGGTCCACTACAACTCCGACACGGCGAAGCCCGAGAACGACATCGCCGAGTCCATCGAGACCACCGACAACCAGAACTTCACGATCAAGCTCAAGACGGGCTACAAGTTCTCCGACGGCACCGAGGTCAAGGCGCACAACTTCGTGGATGCCTGGAACTGGGGCGCCTACGGTCCCAACGGCCAGTTGAACTCGTACTTCTTCGAGCCGATCGAGGGTTTCGCCGACACCCAGTGCACCGATGAGGCGTGCAAGACCGCGAAGTCGGAGACGATGAGCGGGCTGAAGGTCGTCGACGACTACACCTTCACGATCAAGACCACGTCGCCGGTGTCGAACCTGCCCGTGCGCCTCGGCTACACCGCCTTCGCGCCGCAGTCCGACGCCTTCCTGAACGCCTCCGACAAGACCGAGCTCGGCAAGCTCCCGATCGGCGCCGGCCCGTTCAAGGTGACGTCCAACACGGCCACCGAGATCGTGATCGAGAAGTTCGCCGACTACTCCGGCTCCAACAAGCCGCACGTCGACAAGGTGACCTTCAAGATCTACAACGACACCAGCGCGGCCTTCAACGACGTCGTGGCCAACAACCTCGATCTCACCGACGTGATCCCGGCCGACCAGTTGGTGGGCGACGCGTGGAAGAGCCAGCTCCCCGACCGCAACGGCTCGCGTGAGACCGGCATCATCCAGGTCATGACCTTCTCGTCGAAGGACACGCAGCTCAAGAACGTCGACCTGCGCCGGGCGCTGTCCATGGCGATCGACCGCGACCTCATCACCAAGCAGATCTTCAACGGCGCCCGGACGCCGGCCACCGGCTGGGTCTCCCCGGTCGTCGACGGCTACAAGGCCGGCGCCTGCGGCGACAACTGCACCTTCAACAAGGACGAGGCCAAGAAGCTCTACGACGCGGCCGGCGGCTACGACGGCACCCTGCTGCTCTCGGTGAACGGCGACGGCGGCCACAAGCTGTGGGCCGACGCGGTCTGCAACCAGTGGAAGGCCAACCTCGGCGTCGACTGCAAGGTCAACATCACGCCCGACTTCAAGACCCTCCGGCAGCAGATCAACAACCGCGAACTGACCGGTCTGTTCCGCAGCGGCTGGCAGATGGACTACCCGTCGATCGAGAACTTCCTCACCCCGATCTACGCCACGGGTGCCTCGTCGAACGACGGCGACTACTCCAACGCGAACTTCGACGCGAAGCTGAAGGAGGCCGCGGCGGCGACATCGTCCGACGAGGCCAACACGCTGTACCAGGAGGCCGAGCAGATCCTCGGGCAGGACATGCCGACCATCCCGCAGTGGTACCAGAACAGCCAGTTCGGCTACTCGACCAAGGTGACGAACGTCAAGATGACCCCGTTCAGCACCTGGGATCTCTCCGCCGTTCAGGTCAAGTGATCTGACCCCTCAAGGTTCGGCCCGTCACCGGTTGGCGGGCCGAACTCTTGCGGGGCCTTATCATTCTCGAAGTCGAAAGGGGACCGGACGTGGGGAAGTACATCGTGCGGCGGCTGCTGCAGATGATCCCGGTGCTGCTGGGGACGACCTTCATCATCTACATGATGGTGTTCGTCCTTCCCGGCTCGCCGCTCGACGGCAAGTGCGGGGAGCGGCCGTGCCCCGACGCCTTCGTCAAGAAGTTCGAGGAGGAGTTCAACCTCGACAAGCCGGTCCTCCTGCGCTATCTCCTGTACCTGGGCAATCTCTTCCGCGGCAATCTCGGCACGAACTTCTACGGCAACTCGGTGCTCGACGAACTGAGGCAGCGCTTCCCCACCACCTTGGAACTCGCCCTCATCGCCGTCTTCTTCATCATCGTGGTCGGCATCGGGCTCGGGGTCATCGCCGGCATCCGCAAGGGCCGGTTCGCCGACCACCTCATCACCGTCACCACGCTGATCCTCATCTCGATGCCGGTGTTCGTCATCGGCGGGCTCGCGCAGATGGTCTTCGGGCTGAAGCTCGGCTGGTTCCCCGTGACCGCCACGGACGGCACCTTCAACCAGCTCCTTCTGCCCGGCATGGTGCTGGCGTCGTTGTACATCGCCTACGTCGCGCGGCTGACACGCACCAGCCTCATCGAGAACCTGCGCGCCGACTACGTGCGGACGGCGAAGGCCAAGGGGCTCACCCGCGGCAGGCAGGTCGGGCTGCACGCGCTGCGCAACTCCATGATCCCTGTCGTCACCTACATCGGGCTCAGCTTCGGCGGTCTGATGGGCGGGGCGATCGTCACCGAGCGGATCTTCAACATCAACGGCATCGGCTTCTTCCTGTACCGCTCGATCACCCAGCGCGACGGTGTCTCGGTGGTCGGCACGATCGCGCTCATCGTGATCGTGTACCTTTTCGTGAACCTGCTCGTCGACCTCCTCTACGGGGTTCTGGACCCGAGGATCAGCCTTGACTGACATCGCCACAGAAGAGTCCCTGGTCCCGACCGACCCGGCCGGGGGAGACGACAGGGAGGCGTCGCTGTGGGGGGACGCGTGGGACGTCCTCCGACGCAATCCGCTGTTCTGGATCTCGGCCGTCCTCATGGTGCTGTTCGTCGTGATGGCGGCGGTCCCGCAACTGTTCGCACCCAACGACCCGAGCGCGCCGGGCGCCTGCGATCTCAACAACGCCCGTCTCGGACCCAGTGCCCAGGCGTGGTTCGGGTACGACCTGCAGGGCTGCGACGTCTACGCACTGACGATCTGGGGCGCTCGGTCGTCGATCCTCGTCGGCCTCTTCACGACGCTGGTGACCGTGATCATCGGCGTGTCCCTCGGGGTCATCGCCGGCTACGCGGGCAAGTGGGTCGACACGCTGCTGTCGCGGGTCGCCGACGTCTTCTTCGCGATCCCGCTGCTGCTCGGCGGCATCATCTTCATGTACACCTTCCCCACACCCACCAACTCGGGGTTGAGCGAGACCGCGCTGTACTTCCTCATCGTCTTCAAGGTGACGCTCGCGATGGCGATCCTCGGCTGGCCGGGCCTGTTCCGGCTGATGCGGAGCTCCGTCATGCAGGTCAAGCCGCAGGAGTACATCCAGGCGTCGAGGGCGCTCGGCGGCTCGCCGCTGCGCATCATCCGCCGGCACATCATCCCGAACGCGTTCGCGCCCGTCCTCGTTGTCGCCACGATCGACCTCGGCGGCTACATCGCCACGGAGGCGACGCTGTCCTTCCTCGGCATCGGCCTGCAGGACCCGGCGATCTCCTGGGGCATCGCGATCTCGTCGGCATCCCAGCTCGGCTACATCGTCGCGGCCCCGCACATGCTGCTGTTCCCGTCCGTGTTCCTGTCGCTGACGGTGCTGGCGTTCATCATGATGGGCGAATCCCTGCGCGACGCCCTGGATCCGAAGCTGCGGTAGGGGAGAACATGACTTCATCACCCATACGGTTCGTTCCCGGAGGCCGAAAGGCGCTCCGCGACTGGCGTGACGACACCAAGCCCCTGCTCAAGGTCGACGACCTGCACGTCGAGTTCCGCACGCGGGAGGGGGTCGCCAAGGCGATCAACGGCGTGTCGTTCGATCTGGCCGAAGGCGAGACGCTCGCGATCCTCGGCGAGTCCGGCTCGGGCAAGTCGGTCACCGCACAGGCCATCATGGGCATCATCGACACGCCTCCCGGCTACGTCACCGGCGGGCGCGTGGAGTACTACGGGACCGATCTGCTGGCGATGCCCGAGAAGGAGCGCCAGTCCGTGCGGGGCGCCCAGATCGCGATGATCTTCCAGGACTCCCTGTCGGCGCTGAACCCGGTGCTGCCGGTCGGCTGGCAGATCGCCGAGATGATGCGCATCCACTGGGGGATGAACAAGTCCGACGCGATGACGCGAGCCGTCTCCCTCATGGAGCGCGTCCGGATCCCCGGCGCGGCGCAACGGGTCAACGCCTTCCCGCACCAGTTCTCCGGCGGCATGCGGCAGCGCATCATGATCGCCATGGCCATCGCTCTCGACCCGGCCGTGCTCATCGCCGATGAGCCGACGACCGCCCTGGACGTGACCGTGCAGGCCCAGATCATGCGTCTGCTGGAGGAACTGCAGGACGAGCGGCAGATGGGCCTCATCCTCATCACCCACGACCTCGGCGTCGTCGCCGACGTCGCGGACCGGATCGCTGTCATGTACGCCGGACGGATCGTCGAGACGGGTGGCATCTACGACGCGTACGCCGCGCCGTCCCACGCCTACACGCGCGGTCTGCTCGACTCGATCCCGCGGCACGACCAGAAGGGCGAGACCTTGTACGCGATCGGAGGTCTGCCGCCGAGCCTGACGCGGATCCCCGCCGGGTGCGCGTTCAACCCGCGCTGCCGGTACGCCACGGACGACTGCCGCGTCGGCGCCCCGCCGCCACTGGTCGAGGTCCGGCCCAGCCAGTGGAGCGCATGCCTGCACGCGGAGGAGGTGATCGCCGATGCCCAGCGGTGAGGTCATCCTCGAGGCGCGCGATCTCGTCAAGCACTACCCGATCAAGACGGGCGTGATCCGGCGCACCACCGGCCACGTGCGGGCTGTCGACGGGGTGTCCTTCGACCTGCACAGGGGCGAGACCCTCGGCGTGGTGGGGGAGTCGGGCTGCGGAAAGTCCACACTCGGGCGGATGCTGATGCGGCTGGAGGAGCCGACGGGCGGCTCCTTGCGGTTCGGCGACGTCGACGTGTACAGCCAGTCGGGCGCGGCGATGCGCAGGCTGCGCCGGGATATCCAGATCGTCTTCCAGGATCCCTACACATCGCTGGATCCGCGCAAGACCGTCGGCGACATCGTCGTCGAGCCGTTCCAGATCCACCCCGACTTCCTGCCCCGCAACAAGTGGCGCGCGCGGGTCCGCGAACTGCTCGACCTCGTCGGGCTCAACCCCGAGCACATCAACCGCTACCCGCACCAGTTCTCGGGTGGCCAGCGGCAGCGCATCGGGATCGCGCGCGGCATCGCCCTCAACCCGAAGGTCCTCATCTGCGACGAGCCGGTGTCCGCCCTCGACGTGTCGGTGCAGGCGCAGGTGGTGAACCTGCTGGAGTCGCTGCAGGACGAGCTCGGCCTCGCGTACGTGTTCATCGCGCACGACCTGTCCGTGGTCCGCCACATCTCCGACCGGGTGGCGGTCATGTACCTGGGCAAGATCGTGGAGATCGGCGACGATCAGCAGATCTACGAACGGCCCACCCATCCGTACACGCAGGCGCTGCAGTCGGCCGTCCCCGTGCCCGACCCCGCGGTGCGCGGCCAGCGGGAGCAGATCGTCCTCCAGGGCGACGTTCCCAGCCCCGCCAATCCGCCGAAAGGCTGCCGCTTCCACACCCGGTGCTGGAAGGCGCAGGCGATCTGCGCCACGACCGAGCCGCCGCTCGCCGTCGCGTCCGATGGCGCCGGGGAGCACGCGGTGGCCTGCCATTTCCCCGAGGTGCGGGCTGCGATCGCGCCCTGAGAATCATCACCGCGACCTCTCAGACTCCTCACGTACACTGACCGAGGATCAGTGGATCCACGGCCATGTCCGCGGGAGCTTGGGGTCAGATTGAGCAAGGCGAAAACATCCGGCAGGACGTCGCGGCGCGTTCGCGTCGTCGCCCTCTCGATCGGTGGGGTCATCGTCCTGGCAGGCGGAGCGTATCTTGCGGGCTACTTCCTGGTCGGCGACAATCTGCCGGCCAACACCGTCGTCGAAGGCGTGAAGGTCGGGGGCCTCTCCCGCGACCAGGCCGTCGCCAAGCTCGAGTCCGAACTCGCGGCCACCACCGACCCGCAGCTCACGCTCACGGCCGACGACGTCTCGGTGACCCAGGCCGCCAGCGCCTGGGGACTGACCCCCGACTACGAGGGGTCCGTCGATGCCGCACAGCCCAGTCGCAGCCTCGATCCCACCCGGATCTGGTACGCGCTGACCGGGGGCGGGTCCTTCGAGCTCCTCGCGAAGGCCGACGAACCGACACTCGACACCACCGTCGCAGCCTTCGCGGCGAAGGCCGACCGCGACGCCGCCGACGCGACGATCACGTACAAGGATGCGACTCCCGCCGTGACCAACGGCCGGTCGGCCGTCTCGGTCGACACCGCGGAGACCAAGACCGCGCTCGCCGACGCCTATCTGCAGACGACCAGCGTCACGGCCGCGGCGACGGTGACCGAACCCGACGTGACGACCGCCGAGGCGCAGGAGACGCTCACCTCCTTCGCCGAACCCGCGGTCTCCGGCAACATCACGGTGACGGTCTCCGGCCGCAAGCTCACGATCACTCCGGCCCAGATCGCCTCCGCGACCGGCTTCAGCGCGCAGGACTCCGCGCTCGTGGGCAAGGTCGACTACACGGCGCTGCTGAAGGCGCTGCAGTCCCAGATCTCCGAGCTGGGGCTGGCCAAGGCGCAGGACGCGAGCTTCACGTTCAGCAGCGGCAAGCCGGTGGTGGTCCCGTCGAAGGACGGCGTCGAGCTGACCGCGGACGCACTGTCGAAGGCCGTCGATCCCGTTGTGACCGCCTCGGGCTCCGCGCGTACGGCGACGGCGCAGGTCACCGGCAAGAAGGCCGACCTGACGACCGAAGAGGCCCAGAACCTGGGCATCAAGGAGATCACCGGCGAGTTCACCACCTACTTCCCCGGCCAGTCCTACCGCTTCACCAACATCGGCCTGGCGGCCAAGGGGATCAACGGCAGCCTCGTCCTGCAGGGCGAGACGTGGAGCCTCAACGACACGCTGGGCGAGCGCACCACGGCGAAGGGATACGTCCCGGGCTCCTACATCGCCGGCAGCACCCTGCGCGAGGTCGTGGGCGGGGGAATCTCGCAGAGCGCCACCACGACCTACAACGCGATCTTCTTCGCCGGTCTGAAGGACGTGGAGCACCACCCCCATTCGCTGTACTTCAGCCGCTACCCGGTGGCTCGGGAGGCCACGGTCTCCTGGGGATCGCTGGACCTGAAGTTCCAGAACGACAGCAAGTACGGCGTCCTGATGCAGGCCTACATCTCGAGGCTCTCCGACGGCTCCGGGTCGATCACCGTCCGGGTCTGGTCGACCAAGACCTACGACGTCAAGGCGACCGATGCCGTCAAGGGCGGATACTCGTACGGCACGACCCGCTACGACACCTCGTCGAACTGCGTCGGGCAGTCCGCGACGCCGGGATTCACCGCGACCTACAAGCGGCTGTTCTACCAGAGCGGAAACCTGGTGAAGAGCGAGTCGTTCACCTGGACCTACGATGCGGGGGACAGGGTGATCTGCGGATCACCACCCAAGAGTTGACCGGGCAGCGGGGCGCATTGGGTAAGGTGCTACAGGCTAGATTTCGAAGGAGCTCTGCATGATCTGGGTCATCACCGAGGCTTGTGTGGACGTCAAGGACCTGGCGTGTGTCGACGCCTGTCCGGTCGACTGCATCTACGAGGGCAACCGGATGCTGTACATCCAGCCCGACGAGTGCGTGGGCTGTGGGGCCTGCGAGCCGGTGTGCCCGGTGGAGGCGATCTACTACGAGGACGATCTCCCGGCCGACCAGGAGAAGTACCGCGAGATCAATGCCGAGTTCTTCGACGAGCTCGGGGCGCCCGGCGGCGCCGCCAAGCTCGGCAAGCTCGACACCGACCACCCGGCCGTCGTCGCGCTTCCGCCCCAGGAATGAGACTCTCCGGGCGACTGCCCGATTTCCCCTGGAACACGATCGCGGCAGACAGGCAGCGCGCCCAGGAGCATCCGGGAGGGCTGGTCGACCTGTCCGTCGGGACGCCCGTCGACCCGACCCCCGCCTTCGTGCAGTTCGCCGCGAGGTCCGCGGGCGACAGCCCGGGCTACCCGCAGGTGTGGGGCACCCCCGAGGTGCGCGCCGCCATCGTCGGGTATCTGGTGCGCCGGTGGAACTCGCCCCAGTTGAACGAACGCCGGGTCATGCCCGTCGTCGGGACGAAGGAACTCGTCGCTCTGCTCCCGACCCTGCTCGGGCTCGGCCCGCAGGACACCGTCGTGATCCCGCGAACCGCCTATCCGACGTACCGGGTGGGGGCCGAACTCGTCGGCGCGCGTGTCGTCGCCAGCGATGATCCGGCCGAGCTCGGCGGGCTCTCGCCGTCCTTGATCTGGATCAACTCACCGGCGAACCCGCATGGCGCGACCTTCGATCGGGACGGTGTGCGCCGCTGGATCGACTTCGCCCGCCGACAGAACTCGCTGCTCGCCTCCGACGAGTGCTACGGAGAGTTCGGCTGGGACGTCGCGCCGGTCTCGGTCCTCGACCGCGAGGTCAGCGAGGGCGAGACCGCCGGCGTGCTGGCCGTCCACTCGCTGTCGAAGCGGTCGAACATGGCCGGCTACCGGGCCGGTTTCGTGGCCGGCGACATCAACGTCGTGACCGAGTTGATCGCCGTCCGCAAGCATCTCGGGCTGATGGTGCCTACCCCGGTCCAGGCGGCCATGGTCGCCGCCCTGGCGGACCAGGGGCACGTCGAGGAACAGCGAGCCCGCTATCTGGCGCGCCGGACGGTGCTGGCCGCCGCGCTGGAGGCGGCGGGGTTCCGGATCGACGCGAGCGAAGGATCGCTGTACCTGTGGGCGACGCGTGCCGAACCGTGCCGCCGCACGGTCGCCTTCCTCGCCGAGCGGGGGATCCTCACCGCTCCCGGCGACTTCTACGGTGACCCGACGCACGTGCGGGTCGCCCTGACCGCGACGGACGAGCGGGTGGCTGCCGCGGCCGAGCGGCTCGTGGCCGGCTGACGCCCGCCCGCGTCACCCCGCGCGCGTCACCACGACGCCGGTGACCGCCTCGGCGGCGTCGGCCCAGGTGCCCAGGGCGGCGTCCGCCGGTGTCCAGGAGGACTGCTCCAGCGACACGCCCGTCACGCCGTAGCGGGCGTAGTTCGCCGCCACCGCGTGAGCGACCGCCCAGCCGATCTGCGCGTTCGCCGGCGTGATGCGGATCTCCTGGCCGCTCGTGGCGATGGTCACCCTGGTCCCGAACACCGTCGTCAGGAACTCGCCCAGGGAACTCGCGTCGGCGGTCACCTCGACCCGGTCGAGGCAGGTGAGCGAGCGCTGCGTCTGCCCGGTGAGAGCGGCCGCGACCGCACGGGCGTCGTCCTCGTGCTGGGCGTAGGCGTTGGGATAGGCGCTGCGCTGCACGGCCTGGGCGGCCTCGGTGATCTCCATCTGCTGCCAGCCCGTGACCTTGACGAGAGCGTCGTAGAACGCGTTCGTCGAGTAGACCGGATCCATGATCTCCTCCGCCGTGCCCCATCCCTGCGAGGGCCGCTGCTGGAACAGGCCGACGGAGTCGCGGTCGCCGTAGTCCAGGTTCGCGATCTTCGACTCCTGGTAGGCCGTGGCGATGGCGACGGTCGCCGCTCGCTCCGGCAGGCCGCGTTTCACCGACAGGCCGACGATGATCGACGCGTAGTGCGCCTGGTCGGGGGTGAGCGTCGCGGTGTGGTCGGACGTGGCGGCCGTGCACTGATCGATCGCGGTCGCCTCCCGGGCGGCGTTGGAGATCAGGACGTACAGGCCGACGGCCGCGGCGACGGCCGCAACGGCGACAGCCAGGACCACGATCGCGGACATCGTCACGGCCGTGGCCGAGGCGGCTCGGCGTTCGGCCCGTCGGGGTCGGGTCACGGGAGCTCCTCAGTTGGCATGGAGAGCATCGTTGAGAGTCACCGACCGGCCGTCCTTGACGCGGGCCTCCACGGCCCCGGTCACGGAATTGCGCAGGAACAGCAGGCCGGGCCGGCCGCTCAGCTCGCGGGCCTTCACGATCGAACCGTCGGGCAGGGTCACCTTCGTGCCGCCCGTGACGTACAGGCCGGCCTCGACGACACAGTCGTCGCCCAGGGAGATCCCGATCCCCGACTCGGCGCCCAGCAGGCACCTGCGGCCGATGCTGATGACCTCGGTCCCGCCCCCGGACAGCGTGCCCATGATCGACGCTCCGCCACCGATGTCGGAGCCGTCGCCGACGACGACGCCGGCCGAGATGCGTCCCTCCACCATGGACGTCCCGAGGGTGCCGGCGTTGTAGTTCACGAAACCCTCGTGCATCACGGTCGTGCCTTCCGCCAGGTGGGCACCGAGCCGCACGCGGTCGGCGTCGGCGATGCGCACGCCGTGCGGGACGACGTAGTCGACCATGCGGGGGAACTTGTCCACGCCGAAGACCGTGACATGGCCGGTGGCGCGCAATGCCGCCCTGACCTCTTCGAAATCCGACACCGCGCACGGTCCGGCCGACGTCCAGACGACATTGGGCAGGACCCCGAAGATCCCGTCGAGGTTGAGCTCACGTGGCTTGACGAGACGATGGGACAGCAGGTGCAGCCGCAGATAGGCGTCCGGGACAGTGGCGGGGGGCCGGTCGAGGTCGATCGTGACCGTGACCGGTTCGACCGTCACCCGCCGCCGGGCGTCGGCGCCGAGAGCGTCGGTCCCGAGGCGCGGGGCGCCCGGGTCGGCCGCGAGAACGGGGGAGGGGAACCAGGCGTCGAGAACCTGCCCCGAGGCGTGCACGGTGACCAGGCCCTGCCCGGCCGCCGGTCGCGTCACGGTCGCATCAGTCATGACCGCAACCCTACCTGCGAGGGGACGAGCGACGCTGTGCGGGGTGGGCCGGCGGATCGCGGCGCTGCCCGATCCCGGGCGGCTGATCCTCCGGCGATCATCGGATCGCTAGGGTGGGGCCATGGCTCTCGACCTCGATGGTGACCTGGCCGCGCTGCTGCGGGAACTCGTCGACATCCCGTCGGAGAGCGGCGACGAGGACGCGCTGGCGACGCAGGTCGTCGAGACGTTGCGCCCGTTCGCACATCTCGACGTGTCCCGGCACGGGAACGCCGTCGTCGCACGGACGCACCTGGGCAGGGCGGCCCGGGTCGTGGTCGCGGGGCATCTGGACACGGTGCCGATCGCGGACAACGTGCCCTCGTGGTGCGAGACGGTCGACGGCGAGGACAGGGTGTACGGGCGGGGTTCGTGCGACCAGCTCGGAGGGATCGCCGTCCAGTTGGCGGTCGCCACCGGCGTCGCCGAACCGAGCCGCGACGTGACGTGGATCTTCTACGACTGCGAAGAGATCGATCACGCCTCCAACGGGCTGGGACGGCTGCAGCGTGAGCGCCCCGACCTGTTCGACGCGGAGTTCGCCGTCCTCACCGAGCCGACGGGGGCGATGGTCGAGGGCGGGTGCCAGGGCACGTTGCGGGCGCTCATCCGCACCACCGGGAAGGCCGCCCACTCGGCGCGCCCATGGATGGGGCACAACGCCGTCCACGATCTCGCCTCGGCGCTGGACCGGCTCGTGGAGTACGAGCCGAGACAGCCCGAGGTGGACGGTCTGGTGTACCGCGAGTCGCTCAACGCGGTCCGGATCGGCGGCGGCCACGCCGGGAACGTCATCCCCGACAGGGCGTGGATCGAGGTCAACCTGCGCTATGCGCCCGACCGGAGCGCCGCAGCCGCCGAGCAGTACGTGCGGGACGTGTTCACGGGCTACGAGGTCGAGGTCGTGGACAACGCGGCCGGCGCGCGCCCGGGCCTCGATCTGCCCGTCGCGGCCGACTTCGTCGCCAGCGTCGGCAGCTCGCCGCGGCCCAAGCTCGGATGGACCGATGTCGCGCGGTTCAGCGCGCTGGGCGTCCCCGCCGTGAACTTCGGCCCGGGTGATCCGCTGAAGGCGCACGCCGACGACGAATACGTCCCCGTGGCGCAGGTGCAGGCGTGCCACGACGCGCTGAGGAGGTGGCTCGGTGGTACACGGTGAGCGCAGGATCTCTCCCGCCGAGGCGGGCCTGACCGAGGACGAGCGGCTGCTCGCTCCGGGCAGCCGCGACTGGCTGCACCAGGATCCGTGGCGGGTCCTGCGGATCCAGTCGGAGTTCGTCATGGGGTTCGACTCGCTGGCGGAGCTCGGCCCGGCGGTCGGCGTCTTCGGTTCCGCCCGGACCAAGCCCACCGAGTCCCTCTACGCCGACGGGGTCGCGCTCGGCAGGGCGCTGGCGTCGGCCGGGATGGCCGTCATCACCGGCGGCGGCCCCGGCGCGATGGAAGCCGTCAACAAGGGCGCCGCCGAGGCCGGCGGGCGGTCCGTCGGACTGGGCATCGAACTGCCGCACGAGCAGTCGGTGAATCCGTATGTGACGCACGATCTGTTGTTCCGCTACTTCTTCGTGCGCAAGGTGATGTTCCTGAAGTACTCGGTGGGGTTCGTCGCCCTCCCGGGGGGCTACGGCACCTTCGACGAGTTGTTCGAGGCGCTCACCTTGGTCCAGACCGGCAAGGTGCGGTCGTTCCCGATCGTCCTCTACGGGCGTGAGTACTGGGAGCCGTTGCTGGAATGGCTGACCGGAACGGTGCTGGCGGCCGGGAACGTGTCGGCGGCCGATCTGGACAACGTGTGCGTGGTCGACACGATCGACGAGGTGGTCGCCCGCGTGCTCGCCTGACACTCCTGCGGTGGCACGTGGGACAATGGGCGCATGCAATGGGCACTGGCACTGCTGGCCGTCGCCATCCTCGGGGTGGCGGCCATCGCCGCGAGCGGTCGCTTCGAGGGTCTTCCCCCCGTCGTCGACGACACCCCCGCGCCGTACATACCGGAGGGCGAGCTGACCGCAGCGACGCTGCGGGAGGTCCGTTTCACCGTGGAGACGCGCGGTTACGCCATGCAGCAGGTCGACGCGCTGCTGGCTCAGCTCGCGGCCCAGATGACCCGAACTGCGGAGCGTTCGCCCGACCTGAGCCCTGCGACAGGGGATAATGGGGAGAACGCCCGAATTGACAGGAGCAGCGAATGGCAGCGATGAAGCCGCGCACCGGCGAAGGTCCAATGGAAGTGACGGTCGAAGGACGCGTCATCGTGATGCGGATCCCGGCCGAAGGGGGCGGCCGTCTTGTGGTGGAGCTCAACGCCGCCGAAGCAGCCGAACTGCGGACAGCCCTCGACTCGGTGACGGGGAGTTAGCCGGGCGTACTCGTGACGACGGGTGGCCGGGGACGACGTCCCCGGCCACCCGTTTCGCATCGATGTCGTCCTCAGCGTGCCTGGTGCACGCGAATGGCCTCCTCGTAGACGGCGATCGTCTCCTGCGCGATCTTCTCCCAGGAGAACTCGGCGATGCAGCGTTCCCGTCCGGCGAGGCCGAACCGCTCGGCGAGGCCCGGATCCCGCGTCAGCAGGTTGATCCGCTCGGCGAAGTCGGCCTCGAACGCCCGCACGAACGCCGGATCGTCGGCCTGCCGGGGGTCGTACGGGACGAGATAGCCGGTCTCGCCGTCGACCACCACATCGGGGATGCCGCCGACGCGCGACGCGACGACCGCGGTCCGGCAGCTCATGGCCTCGAGGTTGACGATGCCGAGCGGCTCGTAGATCGACGGGCAGGCGAACACCGTGGCGTGGGTGAGAACCTGTGCCACCGCCTTGCGCGGCAGCATCTCCTGCACCCAGGTGACGCCGCCGCGACCTGCCTGGAGCGACGCGAACGCCTCCTGGAACTCAGCGGCGATCTCGGGTGTGTCGGGAGCGCCGGCGAGCAGCAGCAGTTGCGTGCCGGGATCGAACTGCTCGGCCGCCCGCACCAGGTGGACCAGCCCCTTCTGACGTGTGATCCGTCCCACGAACACGACCAGCGGTCTGTCGAGGTCGATGCCGAGCCCCGTCAGCACGTCCGTCGCGGGATCGGGGGCGAACTCGTCGGGGTCGATCCCGTTGCGGACGACATGGACCTTCGCCGGATCGAGCTCGCCGTAGGAGGCGAGGACATCGGCGCGCATCCCGGTCGACACCGAGATCACCGCCGCGGCGTCCAGGAACGCGGTCTTCTCAGCCCACGACGAGATGCGGTAGCCCCCGCCGAGCTGTTCGGCCTTCCACGGGCGATGCGGTTCGAGCGAGTGGGACGTCACGACATGGGGGACATCGCGGAACTTCGCCGCGACGAGCCCGGCGAAGTTCGCGTACCAGGTGTGCGAATGGACGACGTCGACGTCGCCCACCGCATCGGCCATCGCGACATCGGTGCCGAGGATGCGGATCGCCGCGTTCGCGCCGGCAGGGAAGTCCTCGGGATGCGCCGTCGCGCCCTCGCGCGGCTCACCCATGCACTGGACGTCCACGCTCGCGGCATACTTTCGCAACTGCGGCACGAGCTGCCCCACGTGCACGCCGGCACCGCCATAGATGTGAGGGGGATACTCCCTGGTCAGAATCGAAACGCGGAGTGGCATGGCCCGATCGTGTCACATCCCCCCGACGGGAACAACGAGACCGGGTCTTTGCCCACGGGACAGGGGTGTTCGGCGATGCGAGATGGACGTCGGCAATTGTCGGGGACCGGTTGCCGGGCACCTTCGAACCCCCTAGGTTCTAGGTATGAGTACACGACCCCACGTCCTGTCTATCGTGCTTGCGGGCGGCGAGGGAAAGCGCCTCATGCCCCTGACCGCCGACCGCGCCAAGCCCGCTGTCCCGTTCGGTGGCACCTACCGGTTGATCGACTTCGTCCTGTCCAATCTGGCCAACTCCGATCTGACGAAGATCTGCGTCCTGACGCAGTACAAGTCGCACTCGCTCGACCGTCACATCTCGGTCACCTGGCGGATGTCGACGATGCTGGGAAGCTATGTCACGTCGGTCCCCGCTCAGCAGCGGACCGGCAAGCAGTGGTACCAGGGGAGCGCCGATGCGATCTTCCAGTCGATGAACCTCATCAACGACGAGAACCCCGACTACGTCGTCGTCTTCGGGGCCGACAACATCTACCGGATGGACGTCGAGGCGATGATCGAGGCGCACATCGCCTCCGGCATGGATGCGACCATCGCCGGGATCCGCGTCCCGCGCCAGGAGGCGTCGGCGTTCGGCATCATCGACGCGGACGCGGGCGGCGTCATCAGCCGGTTCCTGGAGAAGCCGGCCGATCCGCCGGGCCTGCCCGACAGCCCCGACGAGTCGTTCGCCTCCATGGGGAACTACGTGTTCACCCGGAAGGCCTTCGTGGAGGCGCTCAACCGCGATGCCGCCGACGAGGGGTCCAAGCACGACATGGGCGGCAACATCGTGCCGTCCTTCGTGGACCAGGGCCGGGCGCAGGTCTACGACTTCACCCAGAACGACGTGCCGGGGTCCACGGAGAAGGACCGCAACTACTGGCGCGACGTGGGCACGATCGACGCGTACCACGAGGCGCACATGGATCTCGTGTCGGTGGTCCCCGAGTTCAACCTCTACAACCGCGAGTGGCCGATCTGGACGTCGCAGGCGCAGGCGCCGGGCGCGAAGTTCGTGCTGCGAGGGACGGCGGAGGACTCGATCGTGAGCGCCGGCACCATCATCTCCGGCGGGGATGTGGACCGGTCGGTTCTGTCGCCCAACGTTCGCATCGACAAGTGGGCGAAGGTCGACGAGTCGATCCTCTTCCCGAACTCGAAGGTCGGCCGCAACGCGGTCGTCCGCCGCGCGATCCTCGACAAGAACGTCGTGGTGCCGGACGGCGCCGAGGTCGGGGTGGATCACGAGGCCGACCGGGCGAGGGGACTGTTCGTGTCCGACGGCGGGATCACGGTCGTGCCGAAGAACATGCACCTGTAGCGCTCGCGATCGCCGCGGCGACCGCGGTCGAGGGTCCGGTCCCGACGACGGCGTGCGGGACCGCCCCGGGCTCAGCGGCGAACGGCGGCCAGCAGTCCGTCGCCCACAGGGATGAGCGTGGGGAGGAACTCGTCGCTGGCCGTGACGGCCTCGATCGCCTCCCGCATGATGACGGTGTCGTCGGCTTCGTCGTCGGGGTCGCCGATCCGGTCGTGCGCGAACGCATGGTTGAGCACGAGCACGCCGTGCGGCCGCAGCAGGCGTTCGGCCTGGGCGATGTACTCGACCGACTCGAGGATGTCGGCATCGGCGAAGACGATGTCGTACCCCCCGTCGGTGAGCCGAGGCAGCACGTTGAGCGCCGATTCGGCGATGAGCCGGAACCGCTGGGTCGGGATCGCGGCGGCGAGGAACGCCCTGCGGGCGGCGGCCTGGTGCTCGCTCTCGATGTCGATGCTGGTCAGGACCCCGCCGGGCACCATCCCGGAGAGGAAGGCCAGCCCCGACACGCCGGTGCCGGTGCCGAGTTCGACCACGGCCCGGGCGCCGGTGGCGGCGGCGAGGAACGACAGGATGCTCGCGGTGGCGGGACTGACGGGCTGCACGCCCAGCTCGGCGGCGGCGGCGCGCGCCTGCTCGTCGGGTGCGGTCGCGGGAGCGAACGACTCGGCGAAATCCTGGGACGCCGCCCTGGCAGCGAGCTTGGCGGCGGATTGCTTGGTGACCACGCGCACAGCCTAGCGACCGGCGGTTCGGCCAGACAGCGGGGGTGAACCCCGCCTCGACAGTTCCCCGGCGGACCTCCCGGCCTGCGCGAGGCCGCGCCCCTACACTGACCGCATGATCTCGACTGCGACGCCTCCCTTCGGCCGACTGGTCACCGCCATGGTGACGCCGTTCGCCGCCGACGGGTCGATCGACCATGCGGAGGCGGAGAAGCTGGCCACCCACCTCGTGGACGTCCAGCGCAACGACGCTCTCGTCGTGTCCGGCACGACGGGCGAGGCGCCGACCACCACCGACGACGAGAAGGACGCGCTGCTGCACACCGTTGTCGGCGCGGTCGGCGACCGGGCCAGGATCATCGCCGGCGTCGGGACGTTCGACACCGCCCACTCCATCGACCTCGCCCGCCGGGCGGCGGCCGCGGGAGCCGATGGCCTGCTGGTGGTCACGCCGTACTACTCGCGGCCGCCGCAGGACGCGATCGCGGCGCACTTCCTCTCCGTCGCCGACGCGACCGACCTGCCCGTCGTGCTGTACGACATCCCGCACCGCTCGGGTGTCCCGATCGAGACCTCGACGCTGCTGCGCGTCGCCGAGCACCCGCACATCGTGGCCGTGAAGGACGCCAAGGGCCAGCCGGCGGCGTCCGCCCAGGTCATGGCCGAGACCGACCTCGCGTACTACGCCGGCGACGACGCCATGCTGCTGCCCCTGCTGGCGATCGGCGGCGCCGGCGTCGTCGGGACGTCCACCCATTTCACCGGTGTGGCGACCGCGGGGATCATCGATGCCTTCCTGACCGGCGATCCTGCCGGGGCGCTGGCACGCTTCCGTGCCGTGCTGCCGGTGTACAGCGGCGTGTTCGCGACCCAGGGATGCATGCTCGTGAAGGCCGGGCTCGCGGCCCGTGGATTCGCACCCGCCGTGCTCCGCCCGCCGCTGCTGGCGGCCACCGCCGAGCAGGCGGCCGCATTCGTCGCCATCCTCGACGCCGCGGGCCTCTAGCCCGGGGGCGAGCCAGGCTCGCCGTCCGGTCACGTCACGCCTCCGCGGCGGCGTCACAGGATTCTCCCAGGAAGACGTGGCACACTGAGGGGGCCGAGTCGTACGGAGGTGAGGCGCCATGGTGTGGATGCGGCGGACGTCCCCGAAGGCCGCGCCGGCATGGACTCCTCCGACCTGGGAGGAACTCGTCGCGACGCACTCCGCGCCGGTGTACCGCCTCGCATACCGCCTGACGGGCAACCGGTTCGATGCCGAGGATCTCACCCAGGAGGTCTTCATCAAGGCGTACCGCTCGATCAACCAGTTCCAGCCCGGGACGCTGTCCGGGTGGCTGCACCGCATCACCACGAACCTCTTCCTCGACGGCGCCCGCAAACGGGCGCGCGTGCGCGTCGACAACCTGTCCGAGCAGAACCAGGTGGCCGACACCGTCGCCACGCCGGACGAGATCGTGCACGACGCCGACCTCGATCACGACATCGCCGCGGCGCTCGGCCACCTCAACCCGCAGGTCCGGGCCGCCGTCGTGCTGTGCGACATCGAAGGTCTCAGCTACGAGGAGGTGGCCGCCGTCCTCGACGTGAAGATCGGCACGGTGCGCAGCCGCATCCACCGCGGCCGCAGCCAGTTGCGCGAGGCGCTGGCTCATCGCGCACCTGGCAGGGGGCGGAGCAGGTACCTGGGGATCGATGCGATCGCGGACGAGGTCGTCCGGCAGTGATCGGAGGCCTCCGGTACGGATGCCGGGAACTCTCACCCCGTTATTCGCAGTACGTCGACGACGATGCGGGTCCCCTTCTCACCGACGTCATCGAGCGCCATCTGCTCACCTGCGAGTCCTGCACAGCCGAGGTCGTCGCGTTGCGGCGCGTGCGCGACCGGCTCAACGCCACGGGGGAGCCGGGCACGGCCGACGGAGGCCTCACGACACGGCTCGTCTCGATCGCGGGTCCCGAGGCAAGCCGGCCCCTGGCCCTCAGGGCGGGGCAGGGCCCTCTTCCCACGCGCGCGCAGGCGCGGCGGCGGCTCGTCGCCGCCGGCGTCCTGTTCACGCTGACCGCGATCCTCGCCTGGGGCGGGATCGGGTTGACCGCCGCCCCGACGCTGCTGGGCGCCGAGGACCTGGCCGACGAGGACCGCACGGAGTTCACCACCGTCCTCAACAGCACGCCGTTGGAGATGCCGGTCGTGGTCGCGCTGCTGGCCGTCGGGCCCGACACCGTGGGCCAGCCCACGTCCGCCGCGACCGCGGCGGTGTTCCGCCGGGACACCCCCCTCGCGCAGCCGGCCGCCGCGCTCACGCGTGCCGTGGCGCAGCAGGTGCAGTCCCACGGGACGGCCCGGGTCACGCTGCGCACGGCCGACGGCTACCGGACCGCGACCGCGACCGTGGCGGTCGGCGCGGGCGCGGCGACCGTCGAGGTGTTCGACGCGGCCGGCGACGTGGCCCACCACGGCTATCTGCCCCGCGGGTCGGTCGACCTGCCCGACTGGCTCGCCGGCTCCTACACCCTGTCGGGCTGGTCCGGCGCCGCCGAGGTGGCCGGGCGGGTCGCGACCGTCGTCGAGGCGTCCCTGCCGAACCGCGTGGTGGCGCGCTGGTGGCTGGACGAGGCGACCGGGACGGTCCTGTGGCTGGAGCGGTACGCCCCCGACGGAGCCGTCACGTTGTCCGCCGGGTACACCGACTTCTTCCCGACCGCCGTCGCGGACGGCTCCGTCAGCAGCTCGCTGCTGCGGCAGGGCGACGACACGATCATGTCGGAGGACCAGCAGTGCCCGAAGGGGTGGACGTGCGCCGACACCGTCCACGGCTTGCCGCTGGTCGGGCGGGTGGCCGACCGGCTCGAGGATCCGACGAGCATCCAGTCCGTGTACAGCGACGGGGTGACGACAGTGTCGGTGCGGCAGCGCCGAGGGACGCTGTCCGGGATCCCCGACGGGTTCACCCGCAGCGCCGACAGCCTGGTCGCCGACGGGCTTCCCGCCACGGTGATGTGGCAGAGCGGTGCCAGCGTCTACACGGTCACGACCAACGACTGCCTCACCGTCGCCCGCGAGGTCGCCGCCGCGCTGCCCCACGACCAGGGGTTCGGCACCGACCTGCTGAGCCGTGTCGTCGCGGGCTGGGCGGACATCGTGGAGCGGATGTAGCCTCGTCCTTGTGGGCGGCACGGAGATCTTCTTCCTCGTGGTGCTCGGGGTCGTCATCTTCGGCCCCGAGAAGCTGCCCGACCTCGCGCGCAAGAGCGCCCGGGTCGTCCACTACCTGCGGGGCGTCGCCAACAATGCCCGGCACACTCTCAACGACGAGCTCGGTCCCGAGTTCGCCGGAATGGACCTGGGCGATCTGAACCCGCGGACCTTCGTCCAGAAGCACCTGCTCGCCGAGGGCGAGCCCGTGACACAGGAGATCCGGTCGCTCGCCGACGACATCAAGGCCCCGGTCCCCGCCCCGCCCCGCCCCCCCGTCCGCCCGGCCTTCGACTCCGAGGCCACCTGACGTCCGACGCCTGGCGCGATCGTGCCGCGGGCGGCCTGTGAGGAGTACCCTCCACTCGTGAACGAGCTCGGCACCGCGATCTTCCTGTCGCGCATCGTGGGACTGCCCGTGCTGGACGGATCAGGGGATCAGATCGGCACGGTGCGCGATGTCGTCATCCAGTCCCGGATCGCCCGCCCTCCCAGGGCGCAGGGGCTCGTCGTCGAACTGTTCGCACGGCGCCGGATCTTCGTCCCGATGCTGCGGATCCACCACATCGACGCCCAGCAGATCACCATCTCCGGTGTCGTGAACACGCTGCGCTTCCAGATCCGCGAGTCCGAGGTCCTCGTGATCGAGAACCTGATCGACCGCACGATCACGCCCCGCGGCGGGGACCGGCCCGAGACGGTGTTCGACGTGTCCATGAAACTCGTCCGCAAGGGGGAGTGGGAGCTGTTCGAGGTGGCGCTGCGGGAAGCGTCGCGGCGTCCCTTCTCCCGTGGGCACGTGCGCATCGTGCCGTGGAGCGACGTCCCCGACTTCGTCCTGTACTCCGAGCAGAGCGCCGACCACGTCGTTGCCAAGCTCGTGGACATGAAGCCCGCCGATGTGGCGCGCGAACTGCACTCCATGGCGCCCGACCGGCGGGCCGCGGTGGCCAAGGCGATGGACGACTCCACTCTCGCCGAGGCGCTCGAGGAACTGCCGGAGCGGGAGCAGGTGCTCCTCATCTCCGTGCTCGACATCGAGCGCGCGGCGGACGTCCTGGAGGAGATGGACCCCGACGACGCGGCCGACCTGATCGCCGAGCTCGCCCCCGACGTGGCCGAGCGGATGCTGTCGCGGATGCAGCCGGAGGATGCGCAGGACGTCCGCCGGCTGCTGACCTATCCGCAGGCCACGGCGGGCGGCCTGATGACACCGGAACCGGTCATCATCGCGTCGGACGCCACGGTGGCCGACGCCCTGTCCCTGCTGCGGGCCGAAGACCTCCCGCCGGCACTGGCGGCGATGGCGTTCGTCGTGCGCCCGCCGCTCGATGCGCCCACCGGCCGGTTCGTCGGCGGCGTCCACATCCAGCGGCTGCTGCGCGAGCCGCCGTCGGACATGGCGGCACGTTTCGTGGACCCGCTGCTCGAACCGCTCCCGCCCGACGCCGACATCGCGTTCGTGAGCCGCTATTTCGCGACGTACGATCTCGTGTGCGCACCGGTGGTCGACGAGGATCAGCGTCTGCTGGGGGCGGTCACGGTGGATGATGTTCTCGACCATCTGCTCCCCGACGACTGGCGGGGGATCCAGTTGGGCACGTCGCGACGGGAGGTGAGCAGTGGCTAGCGCGCAGGCGAAGCTCAATACCCCGGGTGGCCGTCGCCGATGGGGCCCCCGGCGCAGGATGGACAGCGATTCGTTCGGGAGGTTCGCCGAGGGCGTCGCACGGTACATGGGCACGGCGAACTTCGTCATGTGGATGACCGTGTTCGTCGTCGTGTGGGTGCTGGCGAACGTCCTGCTGGTGACCGGGCTGCGATGGGATCCGTACCCGTTCATCCTGCTCAACCTGTTCTTCTCGACCCAGGCGTCGTACGCGGCGCCGCTGATCCTGCTCGCGCAGAACCGGCAGGAGGCGCGCGACCGGATCAGCTTGGAGAACGACCGCGAGATGGCGGCGCAGTCGCGGGCGGACATGGACTTCCTGGCCCGCGAGATCGCCTCGCTGAGGCAGAAGGTCAACGACCTCGCCAGCCGCGATTTCGTGCGTTCGGAGCTGCGCGAGCTGGTGGAGGAATTGCGCGAGGACCAGCGGCAGCCGGACGTCGGCTCCACAGGCGAGCGGCCCGCGTCGTCCCAGGGGGCGTCGTTGTAGTCTGGCAGACATGTCCGACCACGAGCTCCTGCCTGCTGTCATGGCCGCCCTGGCCACCGTCAACGATCCCGAGATCCGTCGTCCGATCACCGATCTGGACATGGTGGAATCGGTCGACATCGACGAGGCCGGGCAGGTGTCCGTCTCCGTGCTGCTCACCATCGCCGGGTGTCCGCTGTCGGCGTCCATCCGCGAACTGGTGACCGCGGCGGTCTCCGCGGTTCCCGGGGTGACCGGTGTGTCGCTGACGCTGGGGGTCATGACCGAGGAGCAGCGCAAGGCGATGCAGACCAAGCTGCGCGGGGGTCGTCCCGAGCCCCGGATCGTCTTCAACGAACCCGGAAACCCGACGCAGGTGATCCTGGTGGCCTCGGGGAAGGGAGGCGTCGGCAAGTCCTCGGTGACGGTCAACCTCGCCTCCGCCCTCGCCGCCCGCGGCCACAAGGTGGGCCTGCTGGACGCCGACATCTACGGCCATTCGATCCCGTCCATGCTGGGCCTGCAGGACGCCGCTCCGACGACCGTCGACGAGACGATCATGCCCGTGAGCCTCGGCGACATCCGGGTCATCTCCGTCGGCATGCTCAAGCAGAGCCGCGACCAGGTGATCGCGCTGCGGGGGCCCATGCTGCACAAGCTGCTGGAGCAGTTGCTGGCCGACGTCTTCTGGGGCGACGTCGACTTCCTGCTGCTCGACCTTCCCCCCGGCACGGGCGACGTGGCCCTGTCGCTCGGCCAGTTGCTGCCCAGCGCAGAGGTGCTGGTCGTGACGACGCCGCAGCACGCTGCGGCAGAGGTCGCCGAGCGCGCCGGCACCATGGCGTCGATGCTGGAGCAGCGGGTGATCGGTGTCGTCGAGAACATGGCATACCTCGAGACGACCTGCCCCCACTGCGATACCGTCCACAGGGTCGACGTGTTCGGGTCCGGCGGCGGCGCGGCGGTCGCCCAGGCGCTGACGAGGCGGCTCGGGTACGAGGTGCCGCTGCTCGGCCAGATCCCCCTCGATCCCGGGCTGCGCGCCGCATCCGACGTCGGTCTGCCGCTCGTCTCCGCCGACGCCGAACGGGCGGCGTCCCAGGCACTCAACGACGTGGCCGATGCCTTGTCGGCCCGTGAGAAGGACCTCGTCGGCAAGTCCCTCGGCATCACCCCCGTGCAGTGACGTGACGACCGTCCACATCGTCCTCAACGACTCCGAGGTGCCGCTGGAGCGGTTCGGCCCGTGGCTGGCGCAGCCGGGTGTGGAACTCGTCGTACACGACCTTCCGGCGGGGGACGCCCTGCCGTCGCCGGATGCCGACGGCATCGTCATCATGGGCGGTCGGCAGAATGCCTACGCCGACGACGATTCGCCGTTCCTGGCCGAGGTGCGGCGCCTCGTCGTCGAGTGCGTGACGGTGGGTACGCCCGTGCTGGGCGTCTGCCTGGGCGCGCAGCTCATCGCGGCGGCGACCGGGGGCCGTGTCACGGTCGCCGATCCGCGCGGCGGAGAGCACGGGTACGTGCGGATGCGGGGCACCGCGGCGGGCACGGCCGATCCTGTGCTGGGGCCCGCGCTGGCGGCCGGCTCGCAGGACGCCGCGTGGGTTCCGGTGATGCACGGCGATGCCGTGACGGAGTTGCCGCCGGGGGCCGACCTGCTCGCGTCGTCCGATGTCTACGTCCAGGCCTTCCGCGTCGGAAGTGCGATCGGGGTCCAGTTCCACCCCGAGGCGAGCCCCGACCTGCTGGAGCGCTGGGCGCGGCTGACCGGAGGGGATGCCGCGGCCATCCGCCCCGCCGCGGCTGTGGCCGATCCCGAAGCCGAGGCGGTGGGCGCCGCGCTGGCTCTCGCCTGGGTGGGCACGCTGCGCCCGGGGGCCGAGAGCCGCCGGGCGGGCTGACTCCGGCGTGCACGCCGGCCGCGTCCGCAGCGCCGAGAGCGTCGCCGCCTGTGGCTGCGACAAAGCGGCTCGGCGGCGGGCCACTAGGCTGGATACGTGACCTCCTCTCGCGCCCGCCGCACCGTCCTCGCCGTCCCCGGCTCCTCCGACCGGTTCATCGCCAAGGCCCGCACGCTCCCCGTGGATGCCCTCTTCCTCGATCTCGAGGATGCCGTGGCGCCGGCCGTGAAGGCGGAGTCGCGGGAGCGCATCGTCCAAGCCCTCACCGACGGGGGATTCGCCGCGCCCACCGTGACGGTCCGGGTCAACGACTGGACGAGCCCGTGGACCTACGGCGACGTCATCGAGGTCGTGTCGGGCGCCGGGGCGCACGTGGACGCGCTCGTCCTGCCGAAGGTGAGCACGCCGGACCACATCCGGGCGCTGGACCTTCTGCTGACCCAGGTGGAGCGCAACGCCGGCCTGCCGGTGGGCCGGATCGGGATCGAGGCGCAGATCGAGGACGCCGTCGGGCTCCTGCACGTGGCCGCGATCGCCGCGGCGAGCCCGCGACTGGAGTCGCTCGTGTTCGGCCCCGGGGACTTCATGGCCAGCATGGGCATGGCGTCGCTGAACGTCGGGGCGCAGCCCGACGGGTACGTGGGAGACGCGTTCCATCACGTGCTCATGTCGATCCTTGTGGCAGCACGCGCGCATGGGCTGCAGGCCATCGACGGGCCGTTCGTGGCGATTCGCGATGTCGAGGGGTTCACCGCATCCGCACGGCGGTCTGCGGCTCTCGGCTACGACGGCAAGTGGGTGCTGCACCCCGCGCAGGTCGAGGCCGGCAATGTCGTGTTCACCCCGCCCGCGGCCGACATCGAGCGAGCCCACCGCATCATGGCCGCCTACGCCGAGGCGACCGCCGCCGCGGGGGGTGCCGTCGGCGCGATCGTCGTCGACGACGAGATGGTCGACGAGGCGGGTGTGAAGGTGGCGCAGGCGACCCTCGCGAAGGCCCGCGCAGCCGGTCTCGGGACCACGCCATGACCTCGCCATCCACCCGCGCCGGGCGGCCGCCGCGGACGTCCCCCCACTCACAGACACGGAGTCCCTCATGACACAGCCCGCCGCCGAATCCCCGTTCGATCTCGCCTTCCCGCAGTCCATCGCCACGTATCCCACGTACGCCGAGGCGCAACGGGCCGTCGATTTCCTCTCCGACGAGAAGTTCCCCGTCGAGAACCTCGCGATCGTGGGCACCGACCTGCGGCTCATGGAGCGCGTCACCGGGCGCCGGACATGGGGCACCGTCCTCCGCGACGGGGCGATCAACGGCCTGGGCACAGGCCTGCTCGTCGCGCTCCTGTTCTTCCTCTTCTTTCCGGGCAGCACGCTCCTGCTGTTCGTGTCGGCCCTGCTCATCGGCGTGGTCATCTCGGTGATCTTCGGAGCTGTCGCGTACGCGCTGAGCTCCGGTCGCCGCGACTTCAACTCGATCGCCAAGACCGTGGCGACGAGCTACGAGGTGCTGTGCGAGCACAAGGTCGCCGAGCAGGCGCGCGAGATGCTGCTGCGCCTGCCGGGCGCCCGCGCGGCCGAGTTCGAGTAGGCCGTTCCCTTCCGGAGGGTCCGCCGAACGCTCCCGAACTGCCGAAAAGCCGCGACAATCCGGCAGGAACGGAGCGTTCGGCGGGCCTGCTCAGGAGTCGAGCATGTCGCCCGACAGGTACTCCGCGTAGGCGGGCAGGTCGAGTTGACCGTTGCCCGACACCCCGATGAGGATGACCGGCGACTCGCCGGCCTCGGTGGCCCGGCGCGCCTCACGCAGCGCCCCCGCGATCGCGTGGTTGGACTCCGACGCGGGGACGATGCCCTCCGCGTTCGCGAACAGGACACCGGCGGCGAACGCCTCGCGCTGCTTGATCGCGATCGCCTCCAGCAGGCCCTCGTGGTAGGCGTGGCTGACCAGCGGAGCCATCCCGTGGTAGCGCAGCCCGCCCGCGTGGACGGGGTCGGGGACGAACTCGGCACCGAGCGAGTACATCTTCAGCAGTGGCGTCAGGTGCGCCGTGTCGCCGAAGTCGTAGGTGTATTCGCCCTCGGTGAGCGACGGGGCGGCCTTCGGCTCACACGCCACGATGCGCGTCGCGGAGCGTCCCTCGAGGTTCTCGCGGATGAACGGGAAGCTGAGCCCGGCGAGGTTCGATCCGCCGCCGGCGCATCCGAACAGGACGTCGACCTGCTCCTCGTCGAACATCCCGATCTGCGTCAGCGCCTCCTGGCCGATGACGGTCTGGTGGAGCAGGACGTGGTTCAGCACGCTGCCGAGGGAGTAGTTCGCGTCCGGATCGCCCGCTGCGACCTCCACCGCCTCGCTGATCGCCATGCCGAGACTCCCGGACGTGTCCGGGAAGCGCTCTCGCAGGGCGCGCCCGGTCTCGGTCACCTCGGACGGGCTGGCCGTCACGCGAGCGCCGTAGGTCTCCATGAGCATCCGGCGGTACGGCTTGCCGTCGTACGAGCCGCGCACCTGCCACACGTCGCAGGCGAGTCCGAACGCCTGACACGCGAACGCCAGCGCCGAGCCCCACTGGCCCGCGCCCGTCTCGGTCGCGAGCCGCTTGATGCCGGCCTGCGCGTTGTAGTAGGCCTGTGCGACGGCGCTGTTGGTCTTGTGACTGCCGACGGGGCTCGCGCCCTCGTACTTGTAGTAGATCCGTGCCGTCGTCCCCAGCGCCTCCTCCAGCCGCACGGCCCGCCGCAGCGGGGACGGCCGCCACAGGCGGTAGAGCTCACGCACCGGAGCGGGGATCTCGATCCACCGCTCGGTGCTGGCCTCCTGGAGGATCAGGCCCATCGGGAAGATCGCCGCGAGGTCGTCGGGCACGAGCGGTTCCCGCGTGCCGGGGTGCAGCGGCGGCGGCGGAGGAGTCGGGAAGTCGGCGACGATGTTGTACCAGTGCGTCGGGATCTGGGACTCGTCGAGAACGGCGGTGGTCATGGAAGTCACAAGGTGAGACTAGCGATCCCGCACCGTGGCGCGAGGCCGTTCCGGATCCGCGGATCGCGGCGTCACAGCCACTTGTTGCGGCGGAAGGCGAAGAAGATCGTCAGCATCAGCACGGCCATCACCACGAGGACGACGTAGTAGCCGTACGGCGTCGCCAGTTCGGGCATGTGCTGGAAGTTCATCCCGTAGATCCCGGCGATGGCGGTGGGGACCGCGAGGATGCCGACGGCGGCCGAGATCTTCCGCATGTCCTGGTTGTCGGCCACCGACTGCCGCGCCAGGGCCGCCTGAAGCACCGTCGACAGGATGTCGTCGAACGACGTGAGCGCCTCACGCACCTCCACATGGTGATCGCTCACCTCGCGGAAGTAGGCCCTGGCTTCGAGAGGGATGTTCGGCAGATCCTTCTGCGCCAGGGTCAGCAGCGGAAGCGCCACCGGCATCGCGCAGCGGCGGAACTCGATGAGTTCGCGCTTCAGCAGGTACGCGCGGTCGATACGCCCGGTGCCGGAGTCGGCGAAGACCATCTCCTCGACCTCGTCGACGTCCTCCTCCATCTCGGCCGCCACGCGGGCGTAGTCGTCGACGACGCCGTCGAGGATCTCGTAGAGGATCCGCCAGGTTCCCTGGGCGAGCTGTTCGGGGTGCCGCTCCAGGCGGGAGCGCACCGCGCGCATCTGGGCCGGGCCCTTGCGGCGGACCGTGAGGACGAAGTGCGAGGTCAGGAACACCATCACCTGTCCGGTCGTGACGATCTCGGCCGCGTCGGCGATGGTGGCGTGGTCGACGTAGGCGGCTGTCGAGACGACCAGGAAGATCGTGTCCTCGAACACCTCCAGCTTCGATCGATCGTGCCCGTTCACGGCGTCGTCCACCACGAGCGGGTGTATCCCGAAGAAGTCGGCGAACCAGGCGAGGTCGTCATCGGACGGATCCTTCATCCCGACCCAGATGAGCCCGTCCCCCGAACGTGCCCGGGCCGCGGATCGTGCAGGCTCTCGTCGCGCTGGGCGATCCCGTCGACGTAACGGGTGTACGAGTAGTCCGCGGTCGGGCTCGGACCCGCGGTGCTCATGCGCCGGTGTCGAGCAGCCGGCCCATCCAGTCCTCCACCTCGTCGGCGGTCCGCGGCAGATGGTGGGACAGGATCACCGGACCCTCCTCGGTGACCAGGACGTCATCTTCGATCCGGACCCCGATGCCGCGGTACTCCGCGGGCACGAGCAGATCGGTGGCCTTGAAATAGAGGCCGGGCTCGACGGTGACGACCATGCCGGGGGCGAGGAGGCCGTCGCGGTAGTTCTCGCGCCGGGCCTGCGCGCAGTCGTGCACGTCCAGGCCGAGATGATGGCTGGTGCCGTGCACCATCCAGCGACGGTGATGGCCGCCGGTCTCGGTGTCGAGCGACTGGGCGGCCGGAACCGGCAGGATGCCCCACTCCTCCAGATGACGTGCGATGACGGCGATGGCGGCCTCGTGGACGTCCCCGTAGCGCGTCCCCGGTCGCACGACGGCCATCGCCGCGTCGGCGGCCTCCAGGACCGCGTCGTACACACGCCGCTGAGCGGGCGAGAAGCGTCCCGTGACGGGAAGCGTCCGCGTGATGTCGGCGGTGTACAGCGAATCACGCTCCACACCCGCGTCCATGAGGATCAGCTCTCCGGGGCGGATGTCCCCGTCGTTGCGGATCCAGTGCAGTGTGCAGGCGTGGTCCCCGGCGGCTGCGATCGTGTCGTACCCGACAGCGTTGCCGCGGTGGCGGGCGTGGAGTCCGAAGACGCCCTCGACCCATCGTTCGCCGCGACCGTTGGCGACGGCGGCGGGCAGCTCACGCACCACCGCCTCGAAGCCCACGGCCGTGTCGGCGCAGGCGGCCTCCAACTCGGCGATCTCGTAGGCATCCTTCACGAGCCTCGACTCGCTCACGAACACGCCGAGGTCCTCGTCGGCCGTCGCGGCCGTCGCCGGATCGGTGCCCCGGTCGGCACGGATGGCCGCCACCTGCGCCGACACGGCGTCGTCGGCTCCGGGGACGACCCGCAGCGGAACGTCCCCTGCGGCGAGATCCGCCGCGAGGTCGTCGGCGGGCCGGCACTCCACACCGGTCAGGGCCGCCATCTCCGCCAGGGACTCGCGTTGCCCGACCCACATCTCGCCGTAGCGGGAATCGGCATAGAACTCCTCGTCGGTGCGGGGGGCGCGCGGGCGGAAGTAGAGCCGGGCGGCGTGCCCGTCGCCCGCGGGGTCGAGCAGCAGGACGGCGTCGGGCTCACGGTCGGTGCCGAGACCGGTGTAGTACGCGAAGGCGGTATGGGGGCGGAAACGATAGTCGCAGTCGTTCGACCGCGTACGAAGACCACCGGCCGGAAGCACAAGGCGCTCCCCCGGGAACCGGGCCGAGAGCAGCCCGCGGCGCGCCGGCGTCCGTTCGGCTGCCGCCAGCAGCTCGAACCCCGTGGTCGGATAGTCCTGCCACCCGTCGGGGATGAACGCGCGGAAGGCGGCCGAGAACGGTGTCTGGCGGTTGGGCAGGGCGGGACGTTCGTCGCTGGTCATGTGGGCCTCCATAGATCCGTTCTCGATCTTAGGCAGTCCACCCCGCCGCGGTGCACCGGACCGGACCGGCATCCGCGTCGCGCCGCCGGTGGCGGGACGGGCCCGGCTTCGCAAAGATGTCCTCATGGCAGAGCTGTACCTCGTCCGACACGGAGAGACGGAATGGTCGAAGTCGGGCCAGCACACGTCCGTGACGGATCTCGACCTGACCGAGCACGGCGTGGAGCAGGCCCGCGCGCTGCGCTCTCGGCTGTTCCCCGAGGACTTCCAGCTTGTCCTCGCCAGCCCGCGGCTGCGGGCGCAACGGACCGCGAAGCTCGCCGGATTCGGGCATTACGAGGTCGACGAGGACCTCTCCGAGTGGTACTACGGCGACTTCGAGGGCATGACCAGCGTGCAGATCCGCGAACAGGTGCCCGGCTGGCGGATCTGGTTCAACGGCTGCCCCGACGGGGAGTCCGCCGACCAGGTGCGGGCGCGGCTGACGCGCGTCATGACCCGCGTCCGCGAGTCGGGGGTGGATCGGGCGATCTGCTTCGCCCACGGCCATGCGCTGCGGGTACTGGCACTGTGCTGGCTGGACTTCCCGATCGCCTTCGGGCAGTCCTTCCCGCTGGCGGTCGGCAGCGTGTCGATCATGGGCCATGAGAAGGAGTCGGCCGCGATCCTGCGCTGGAACAGCTAGGGTGCTCTCGTAGACCCGGCACGGGCCACGGCGCGCCCGGGAGGCTGCGCTCGCGTCGCCTTCGACGCCGACGGGCGCATGGCGACCGTCCTTCGACGGATCGCTTGCCCCCCGGATGCTCTCGCCATCGCCCGAGGCGACACGACACACACCTTGGAGGCATCCCTGATGACCCTGTCCGACATCTTGGCACCCGTCGATCCGCCCGCGGCCGACGTCTATGTGGAGGCGGTCGCGCGCAGCGACGACCAGGCCAAACCCGTCGGCGCCCTGGGGCGGCTGGAGGAACTCGCGGCCTGGATATCGGCCTGTCAGGGCGTGTGTCCGCCCGAGCCGCTCACCGAGGTCCGTGCTGTCGTCTTCGCCGGGGACCACGGCGTGTCCGCGCATGGCGTGTCGGCCTATCCGGCCACGATCACGCCCCAGATGCTGGCCGGCATCGTTGCCGGCGGCGCCGGCGTGAACGCCCTGGCGCGCGCCGCGGGCGTCCACGTCAGGGCCGTCGACATCGGCGTGGCCGTCGACCTTCCCGGGCTGTCACCCGACGTCACGGCGCACAAGATCATGCACGGGTCCCGCCCGCTGCACATCGAGGACGCCCTGACCGCCGAGGAGACCGAGGCAGCGCTGCTGGCCGGCGACGCCATCGCGGCGGCTGAGATCGAGGCCGGGGCGCAACTGCTCATCAGCGGGGACCTGGGGATCGGCAACACCACTCCGGCCGCAGCGCTCATCGCGTCGACCCTCGACGTGCCCGCGTCCAAGGCGTGCGGGCGCGGCACCGGGCTCGACGAGGGAGGTCTCGCGGCCAAGGTCGCGCTGGTCGACGCGGCACTGCAGCGCGTCGGCGACGTCGCCCCCCTGCGTCGCCTCGCCGCGCTCGGCTCTGCGGATATGGCCGCTGCCGTCGGCTTCATGATCGGTGCGGCACGCCGCCGCGTGCCGATCCTCGTGGACGGCGTCATCGCCGCGTCCGAGGCGCTGCTGGCGGAGCAACTGGCGCCGGGAGCGCGGCTGTGGATGCGGGCCGGGCACCGCTCGACCGAGCCGGGCATCACGCTGGCGCTCGACAGCCTCGGCCTCGAGCCGATCCTCGATCTGCGGATGCGCCTCGGGGAGGGGACCGGCGCCGTCCTCGCCGTGCCGATCGTCCGTGCCGCCGTCGGTGCCCTGCGCGAGGTGGCCCTTCTCAGCGAGATCACCGGCGGGCACTCGTGATCGCACTCGTCCCCGGCGCCCGACTGGCGCTGGGGACGGTGACGGCGATCCCGGTGCCCCCGCCCGACAGGGTCGACGAGGACGTCGCACGGACGGCGATGCTGCTGGCGCCGTTCGCCGTGCTGCCCGTCGCCCTGGTCGCCTCCGGTGCGTCGGCAGGGCTCGCCGCGCTCGGCGTCCCCCGACTCGCCGCCGGTCTGGTCTGCATCGCGTTGCTGGCGCTGGGGACGCGGGCGATCCACCTGGACGGGCTCGCCGACACCTGTGACGCGCTCGGCGTCCCCGGTGACCGGGACCGGGCGCTGGAGGTCATGAAGCGTGGCGACGTCGGACCGATGGGGGCGGGCGCGCTCGTCCTCGTCCTCGGTCTCCAGGCCGCGTGCCTCGGTGACCTTCTCGCGCATCCCTGGGGGTGGGCCATCGCCGCGGCCGGGCTGGCGGCGTCCCGCTGCGCACTGGCACTGGGCTGCACGCCGCTGGTCCCGGCCGCCCGTCCCGGCGGGCTGGGCAAGGCGGTGGCCGGCAGCGTCCCCGTGTGGGCCGCCGTCGTGAGCGGCGCGCTCTGGGCCGGGCTCGTCGCGCTCCTCACCCTGCCGGGGTGGGGCGCATTGGCCGTCCTCGCTGCCCTCGGCGCGGTCGTGGGCCTTCTGTCCGTCGCCGTGCGGCGGTTCGGCGGGATGACCGGGGACGTCCTCGGTGCCGCCGTCGAACTCGCCGCCGCGGTCGTCCTGCTCGGCCTCACCGTGGTCTGACCGCCTCCGCGGCGCGTGCCGCCCGCCCTGTCGCGTCCGACGGGGCCAGGCCACCGGGCCAGGCGGCATTCACAGCCTCAGCGGCCGCCCCGCGACCATCAGGACCACCTCGTCGGCCGTTTCGGCCAGCCGCTGGTTGAGACGGCCGAGCCCGTCGGCGAACAGCCGGCCGGCGCGATGGTCCGGGACCACACCCCACCCGACCTCGTTGGTCACGGCCAGGACGGGCAGCGGGCAGCGTGCCCACGCGGCCGTCAGCCGGTCCACCTCGGCAGCCCATCGCGCCTCCCACGCGACGCGTGGGGCGTCCCATGCCGCGAGACTGTCGAGCGTGCGGGTGACCCACAGGCCGAAGCAGTCGATGAGAACAGGCCCGGTCGCGTCCTCGAGAACGGCCGCGATGTCGAGGGTCTCGACGGTCCGCCAGGTCTGCGGCCGGGACGACTGATGGCGGGCGACGCGCAGGGCCCACTCGGGATCGGCGTCGGGATCGGCGGGATAGCCCGTCGCGACATAGGTGACAGCGGGCGCTCCGCGCAGCCGATCCTCGGCGTAACGCGACTTCCCGCTCCGGACCCCGCCCGTGACCAACACCCTGCCGACATGCTCGTGCATGATCGGAAGTATTCCGGACGGCCGGCGCCGCGGCGGTAGGGTCGTCCCAGCAACCGAAAGGAACCACTCATGCAGGCATCGGTGCCCGACCAACTGCACCTGCTGGATCTGCAGGAGATCGACACCGAGATCGCGCGGCTCCGGCACGCGGCGTCGTCCCTGCCCGAACTCGCCGAGCTCGCCGTGGCGCGCAAGGAGCACCAGGCGGTGTCGCAGGAACTCGTCGCCGCCGAGACCCAGGTGAGCGACCTCGAGCTGGCCGAGCGGAAGGCCGAGGAGGATGTGGTCCCGGTCCGCGAGCGGCTCGCGCGGGACGAACGGCAGGTCGCCGACGGCAGCGTGACCGATCCGAAGGCGCTCTCGGGGCTGCTGGGCGAGATCGAGCACCTGAAGAAGCGGATCGGAGACCTGGAGGATGCGCAGCTCGAGGTCATGGAGCGACTGGAGGCCGCGCGATCGGCCGCCGAGACGGCGGCCGCCGAGAAGGCGCGCATCGCCGCAGACGGCCGCCGCCTCACCGCCACACGGAACGAGAAGGCCGCGGCGTTCGCCGATCAGGTGTCGCAGCAGGAGGCTGCTCGCGGCGAGCTGGTCGGAGCGCTGCCGACCGACCTGCTGGCGCTGTACGAGCGGATCCGGACGAAGAACGGCGGCGTCGGCGCCGCCCTGCTCCAGCGGGGCCGGTGCGGGGGCTGCACGCTGCAGTTGACCAACGAGGAGATGAGCCGCATCCGTGCCACCGGGGCCGACGAGCTGGTCCGGTGCCCCGAGTGCGACAGGATCCTGGTCCGGACCGCCGAATCGGGGCTGTGACCGGTGGCCAGACGCGAGGGACAGACCGGGCCGACCATCTTCGACACCGCTGCGCCCGCCGACGGCGCAGGGACGACGGAAGCGGCACCGGCGCCCACGCCGGGACCGGACGACGCGGCACCTGCCGGTTCCGCTCGGCCCCCGCGACTGACCGTCTGCGCCGACGGCGGCGCCCGGGGCAACCCCGGCCCGGCGGCCTACGGAGCGCTCGTGCGGGACGCCTCGACAGGCGAGGTGCTCGACCAGGAGGGTCTGACGCTCGGATCGACGACCAACAACGTCGCCGAGTACAGCGGGCTCATCGCCGGGCTCGAGATGGCCAGGGCGATCAACCCCGACGCGGCGGTGGACGTCCGCATGGACTCCAAGCTCGTCATCGAGCAGATGGCGGGTCGGTGGAAGATCAAGAACCCGGCCATGAAGGACCTGGCGGCACGGGCGCAGCGGGTGCGGCCCGCCCGGGTGACCTGGACCTGGGTGCCGCGGGCGGAGAACAAGGCGGCCGACGCGCTGGTCAACAAGGCCCTCGACGGGTCGCCGACGGTGCGGAGAGGCTGACGCCCGGCGGGGCGTGAGAACGGGGGACACCATGACCGGCCGGGTCGTGAGGACATTCGAGGCCGTTCCGCCGGAGCTCGTGACCGGGTTGCGGCGGTTGCGCGAGGACCTCGCCGTCCCGAGGGACTTTCCCCCCGCCGTCCTCGCCGCCGCGGAGGCCGCGGCCCGCGACGTCCCGTCGCCCGGGACCGATCTCACGGGCCTGCCGTTCGTGACGATCGACCCGCAGGGTGCCCGCGACCTCGATCAAGCGGTGCTCGTCGAGCGCGCCGGAGCCGGGTACCTCGTCTCGTACGCCATCGCGGATGTCGCCGCGTTCGTCGGGGCCGGCGACCCCGTGGACGCCGAGGCCCGGCGCCGGGGGCAGACCTTCTATGCGCCGACCGCGAAGGCGTCCCTGCACCCGCCTGTGCTGTCCGAAGGGGCGGCGAGCCTGCTCCCCGGTGGCGAGCGGCGGGCGCTGGTGTGGCGCCTCGCGCTCGATGCCGACGGGGAGTTGCAGAGCACGCGCCTCGACCGTGCGCTCGTGCGCAGCCGGGCACAGCTCACCTACGAGGGGGCGCAGGCAGCGCTCGACGGCGGGAGCGCCGACGGGTCGCTTCGACTGCTGGCCGAGGTCGGACGGCTGCGGGAGAGGCTCGAGGCGGCACGTGGGGGAGTGAACCTGGAACTGCCGGAGCAGGAGGTGCACGCAGACGGCAGCCGGTGGCGGCTGGCATATCGCACGCCGCTGCCCGTCGAGGGATGGAACGCGCAGATCTCGCTCCTCACCGGCACGGCGGCCGCCCGGCTCATGCTGGAGGCAGGCGTCGGGATCCTGCGCACGCTGCCGCCGGCCGAGCCCGGGGCGGTCGAGAAGCTGCGCCGCCGCGCCGAAGCGCTGCGCATCCCCTGGCCGGTCGACCTGGACTATCCCGGCTTCGTTCGCAGCATCGACGCGTCGTCGCCCGCGGGAGCCGCGATGCTGAACGCCTGTACGTCGCTGTTCCGCGGCGCCGGGTACCACGCATTCGACGGGGACGCGCCGGCGGAGGCGATCCACGCGGCGATCGGGCTGCCCTACGCGCATACCACCGCGCCGTTGCGCCGTCTCGTCGACCGGTTCTCCTTGGAGGTGTGCGCAGCCGTCGCGGCCGGGCGGGAGGTTCCCGATTGGGTGCGTGCGGCCTTGCCGGAACTGCCCGGCCTCATGCGGGAGTCCGACGGGCGCGCCAAGAAGTACGAGCGGGGCATCATCGACCTCACCGAGGCGCTCGTGCTCGCGCCCGAGGTCGGGCGCGTGTTCACGGGAACCGTCATCGAGGTGGCCGGCGACGGACGCTCCGGCACGCTGCAGATCGCCTCCCCGGCGGTGTCGGCGCGGGTGCGCGGCGAGGCTCTCGAACTCGGGGTCGAGGTCGCCGCAACGCTCGTGAAGGCGGACGCCGCCGTCGGGTCGGTCGAGTTCCGGGTCTGAACGTTCGCGCCCGACTCCACCGGCGGGGTCGCCCTGCCGGAGCGGACATCGATCGTCGCGTACGGGAGCGGGGGGACGGGCCGGCCTGTAAGCCGGATTCTGTTTTCAGCCTGGACGGCCGGAAACGGGCAGGTTGCCGAGGTTGGCAAAGCCGGTTTGACTAGGGGTTTCGCGGTTGAGCAGGTTGGCGGGTTGAGAGGCGTGTTGAAGATTCTGCGGACTCCCTGCGGACTCCCAACCCAGTCTGCGGATGTGTCGCGACCGACCCGGTCGCGGCAAGGTGGCGGACGTCCGCTACGGCCCGAGCGCGGTGATCGGCACGACTGTCACGCCGTCCGGCCGGCGGTACGCGAACCGGCCGCCGGTGATCGCGATCAGCGCGACGGGTCTGCCGTGTTTCTCGGGATCGACCTTGTCCGCCATGTACAGCAGGGCCTCGGCCGCCGCATCCGCCTGAGCCTCTCCGAGTTTGACCTCGACGGCCGCCCAACGGCCTTCCGGGAGGTCGATGACGGCGTCGACCTCCTTGTTCTCCTTGGTGTCGCGCCAGGAAGACAGCGTTGCTCCAAGCGGCTGGCTGTACACGCGGAGGTCCCGCATCACCAGCGATTCGAAGTGGAGGCCGGCTGCGTTGAGGTCCGCGAGGAGGTCTGCGCTGCCGACTCCCAGAGCCGCTGTCCCGAGGGAGGGATCGACGAAGTGGTGAACTGGGCTGGTTCGCAGTCTGGTGCGCGAGCGAAGGTGTGGCTGCCAGGCCGGGAGAGGCTCGATGAGCATCAGCCGATCAAGGGCATCGAGATAGTTGACGACCGTCTGGTCGTCGATCGGCCCGTTCTGCCCTCCGACGTCAACAGCGACCTGGGACCGGTTGAGCACTGTTCCGGCCGCGCGTCCGAGTGACGCGAGCAGACGAGCGATATTACCCGGGTTCCGTCGTGTCCCGAGCGCGGGGACATCGACCTCGGCGATCGTACGGTTGTACCCCGCCAGCCAGGCTCTCGCGTCCCGCTCGGTCAACACCATGGCCTCAGGCCAGCCCCCAACCACCACTCGCTCGATCAGATCGGGGACGGTCAGCGTCGCCGGAGCACCGGTGGGCTCCTCACCGGCAAGGATCGCAGCCAGGCTTACGGCACCCGACGAGTGGCCGGATTCGAACAGGCTCATGGGGCGCATCCGCAAGTGACCAATACGACCGGCCCCCGAGTGCAGGCGTGCGTTGTCGCGCGGTCTGGACGAGCCTGTCAGGACGTACAACCCCTTCTCTCGATGGTCGTCCACGGCGCGGCGGACGTGATTCCAGATCTCCTGGGCCTCCTGCCACTCATCGAACAGGATCGGCGTTGGCGACGCGAAGAGTTGGTCGGGGTGTGTCTCCAGTGCGGCGAGAGCCGCTCGGTCGGTGTCCAGACGGAAGGTCGTTCTGGCCATCTGGGACGCCGTCACCGTCTTGCCGACCGCCTTGGGTCCATCGATGAGAACTGCGCCCATGAAACCCATGAGGTGGCGAAGCTCTGCGTCAGCGACGCGCGGACGGTAGGCCTGCATGACGTCAGACTACATCCGCGCCCTGTGAAATCGGAGATCGGCCGGGCTTGAAATCGGAGATCCGTCGGCCCTGAAACCGGAGATCCGTCGGTACCGAGGTCGGAGATTCGTCGGTCTTCAGCGATCGATGCCGCACCCGTGCTGAGGACAGAGACTTCACCGGCCGGGGGTGAGGTCGGGTCCGGGCCTACCCAGTGTGGGGGGTTCTGGGCGGCGGTCGATTCGGGTGTCGGTGGTGGGTGGCTGTTTGGGTTTGAGTTGGGCGCGGCGGGCTTCGGCGGCGTGCTGGATGGCGGTCCAGCGGCTGGTGAGCTGGTCGGCGGTCGACACGGCGTGGGACGAGGACGAACGGCACGCCACCTGGTTCTACTTCGCTTCGGGAACTTTGTTCCGCACCTATATGGGCTACTCGCCGTGCCGGATCTGCGGCAGGGACAACGGCGCCGCCGAGTACACGGACGGCACCTATGTCTGGCCGGAGGGCCTTGCGCACTACATCTACGACCACGCGGTGCGGCTGCCCGAAGACCTGGTCCGTCACGCCCGGAGACGTCTGGACACGCTTGAAGGCAGCGGTGTCGCGGCGGACTGGTGGATGAGCGCGACAGCCAAGGAGTAACCCGGACGTGTCCGGTCGGTCGCGATTGGGGCGGATGACTTTTCGACCCCGGCGTCGTCTGCCCTAGACAGCCTCCGACGTGTACTGCTCCTCGGGCCAGGCTTCGACGTCGCGTCTGAGGTAGGCGACCTTGCGGGCGCCGAGCTTGAAGCTCTTGGGGCCCTGGCCGATGTGGCGCCACCACCGAATGGTCGTGGCGGGCAAAGATGGAGGCGGCCAAGCTCGACGGCTTCGACTTCCACGAGTTGCGGCACTACTACGCGTCGCTGCTGATTCGATACGGCGAGTCGGTCAAGACGGTTCAGGCCAGGCTCGGACACAAGTCGGCCGAGGAGACCCTGAACACCTACTCGCACCTGTGGCCCGACTCCGACGATCGCAGCCGGGATGCCGTCGATGCAGCCCTGAAGGCGGAGTCCGCGGAGAAGTCCGAGAATTCTGCGGACTCCCAGCGGACTCCCACCCAAGGCACGCCTCATCTGGCCTAGTCAGGGCCAGATGAGGGGATGAGTCGGCCTGTAAGCCGGATTCTGTGATCGGCGACCATCTATCTGCGACGTCCGTTGCCGGACGCCTGGTGCGACCTACCCGGGAACCTCGCGCGAGCAACGCTCAGACGGTTCCCGCGGGCCGAAGCCCTTCTTGGTCTTGCTCCGGGTGGGGTTTGCCGAGCCGTCCCGGTCACCCGGGACGCTGGTGGTCTCTTACACCACCGTTTCACCCTTGCCCTCTCGGGCGGTCTGTTCTCTGTGGCACTTTCCCGCGGGTCACCCCGGGTGGGCGTTACCCACCACCCTGCTCTGTGGAGTCCGGACTTTCCTCGACATATCGCCGCGGTCGCCCGGCCGACTCGTCCGCCGACAAGGGTAGCGCGTCGTGCCGCTCATCACGCCATACGCGGCATGGGGGCGCGGGCACCGCCGACGTCCATCGCCAGGGCGACCCCGGCCGGGGGCCGCAGGCCGACACGTCCACGGGCGGGGACGGGGCCTCAGGGGACCGTGAGCACCTCGGCTCCGTCGGCGGTGACGACGAGCGACTGCTCGAACTGTGCAACGCGGCTGCGGTCGGCCGTGACGACCGTCCACTTGTCCCTCCAGACCTCCCAGTCGTACCCGCCGAGTGTCAGCATGGGCTCGATGGTGAACGTCATCCCCTCCTCGATGACCGTGTCGTACCGGGGATCGTCGTAGTGCGGGATGACGAGACCCGAGTGGAACGCCGAATGGACGCCGTGGCCGGTGTAGTCGCGGATCACCCCGTACCCGAATCGTTTCGCGTACGACTCGATGACCCGGCCGATGACGTTGACCCTGCGGCCCGGCCTGACCGCTCGGATCCCGCGGTTCATGGCCTCCTTGGTCCGCTCCGCGAGATCGCGAGACGCCGCGGGGACGTCGCCGCAGAAGAAGGTGGCGCAGTTGTCCCCGTGGACGCCGTCCTTGAAGAGGGTCACGTCGATCTTCACGAGGTCGCCGTCCTCCAGGGGGCGCGTGTCGGGGATGCCATGGCAGATGACCTCGTTGACCGAGGTGCAGATCGACTTCGGGAAGCCACGGTAGCCGAGGGCCGACGGGTAGGCGCCGTGGTCCAGCGCGTACTCGTGCGCCACCGCGTCCAGCTTGTCCGTCGTGACGCCGGGGGCGACGGCCTTGGCGGCCTCGTGCATCGCCCGTGCGGCGATCCGCCCGACCTCGCGCATCCGCTCGATCGTCTCGGGGGTCTGGACGTGTGAGCCGGTGTAGGGCTGCGGAGCGGGCTTGTCGACGTAGTCGGGGCGTGCGATGGTGGCGGGAACAGACCGCCGGGGTGTCAACGGGTAGGGCTTGATTCGACTCACACCCCCGATCATAGGATGCGGTCACGACGACGCCGTTGGGAGGTGTCATGGCCGACACGTGGTGGTTCTGTCTCCGGCACCATGCGGTCGAGCCCTACGACGGCTGCAAGGCCGAGGAGCGGCTCGGTCCGTACGGGCGCTACGAGGAGGCGGCCGAAGCGCTGAAGCGGGTTCAGCAGCGCAACACCGAGTGGGATGAGGATCCGCGCTTCGCCGAGGACGAGGATGAGGACGACCGGGAGGGATGGGGCCCGTTCCGTCACTGACCGCGGCGGATGCCGAGCGGGTCTGGACTCCCGCATGCCTCATCCGTGAGTGCAGACAGCGCGGGGCGCGTCGTCAGGGGTTCGGCCGGGTCGCGGCTCTCCCGAGCGCGCGCGCCGTCGTCCCCGGGATCGGCGTGGACGCACGCGATGCCGGCGAGGATCAGCGCACCGCCGGCGAGTTGCAGCCAGGTGAGACGTTCGCCGAGGAGCAGCCAGGCGTACAGTGTCGCGGCCACGACTTCGAGCAGACCCAGGAAGGACGCGAGGCGCGAACCGAGGATCGCCGATCCGGTGATGCTGCACACGTAGGGGACCGCCGTGGCCGCGACCCCCGCGATGGCCAGCGGAAGCCAGACCGGAACCGTGTTTCCGTACAGGAGCACGTCGGCCGTCGTCAGGTGCAGGGGGAGCAGCCCGACCAGGCCTCCGACGCCCAGGGCGGCCGAGCCGACCAGGAGGCTCACGCCGGCCAGTGCGACCGGATGGACCCCGGGGACGGGTTTCGCGGCGATGAGGTAGTACACCGCGCAACTGGCCATGGCGCCCAGGGCCAGCGCCAGCCCGATCGCGTCCGGCGCCGTCGCCGCCCCGGGGCCGACGACGAGCACCAGGCCGGCGAGGGAGACGCCCGCGCCCAGGAGGACGATTCTCGCGGGCGATCTGCGCGTTCGTGCCCAGGCCCAGGCGACCAGCGCGACCGGGGCCAGGTACTCGAGCAGGATCGCGGTGCCGACCTGGAGTCGCTGGACGGCCGCGATGTAGCAGAACTGGCTGGCGGCGACCCCGACCACGCCGAGGGCGAGGACCTGAGCCCGGGCTGCCCACAGTCGTCCCCAGCGCCCCCGCATGAGCAGCAGCGTCACCGGGAGGAGGACGAGGGCCGCGATGGTCACACGGAGGCCGACCGCGGCGGCCGGCGACCACCCCGCCTCGACGACCGTCTTCAGAACCGGGCCGGAGAGGCCGAAGGTGAAACTCGCGGTGATCGAGGCGACCAGGCCGAAGGACCGCCCGCGCATGTGCCGCTCCTGTGTTCGATGGTGCCCGATGTCACGGGCTAAAGTTGATGTCGTCCCTTACGTTAGTGGTCCGTTGAGTGAGGTTCGAATTGCGTTTCGCCCCTGACACCGAGGAGACGCTCGCCTTCCTCGTGGCCCTTGTCAACACCGCCCCGGGCGCGTCCCGCAGCGGAGAGGACGAGGTGCCCGGCGTGCCGGAGCTGATGGCGTTGCTGGACGAGTTCCGCTACTCGGGGCGCCGCGACCGTGATGACGCCGAGCTCGCCCAGGTGAAACGGACGCGGTCGCGACTGCGCCACATGTTCGACCTGGATCGCGACGAGGCCGTCACAGAGGTGAACACCATGCTCAGGGACGGGAGAGCCCTGCCGTTCCTCACTCGCCACGACGACTTCGACTGGCATCTCCACGCCACCGAGCCCGGCGCGCCGCTCGCCGAGCGGATGCGCGTCGAGGTGGCGCTGGCGCTGGTCGACGTCATCCGCGGCGACGAGTGGGACCGGCTGCGGGTCTGCGAGGCGCACGACTGCGACGGCGTCCTGCTGGACCTGTCCCGCAACGGGGCGAAACGGTACTGCTCGGTGCGCTGCGGCAATCGCATGAACATGATCGCCTACCGCCGTCGTCTGGGCTGAGACAGAACCGCCGCCGGACCAGGAGGGTCCGGCGGCGGTCGCTGCGACGGGCTGCGTCACAGGGCCTTGAGGATGTCCTCCACCCGCTCCTTGGCGTCGCCGAAGAGCATCGCCGAGTTCTCCTTGAAGAACAGCGGGTTCTGCACACCCGCGTACCCGGCGTTCATGGACCGCTTGAACACGACGACCTGCCCGGCCTCCCAGACGTGCAGGACCGGCATCCCGGCGATCGGCGAGCCCGGCTCGTCGATCGCCGCGGGGTTGACCGTGTCGTTGGCCCCGATGACGAGCACCACGTCGGTGTCGGGGAAGTCGTCGTTGATCTCGTCCAGCTCGAGGACGATGTCATAGGGCACCTTCGCCTCCGCCAGGAGCACGTTCATGTGGCCCGGCAGGCGGCCGGCGACAGGATGGATGCCGAACCGGACGTTCACGCCCAGGTCCCGCAGTCGCCGGGTGATCTCCGCCACCGGGTACTGCGCCTGCGCCACCGCCATTCCGTACCCCGGCGTGATGACGACGCTCTTCGCGCTCTTCAGCAACTCGGCGACCTCGATGGCCGAGGTCTCGCGGTACGTGCCGTAGTCCTGCTCGCCGGTGGTGAGCTGACCGTCGGACCCGAAGCCACCGAGGATCACGGACACGAACGAACGGTTCATGCCCTTGCACATGATCCACGACAGGAACGCGCCGGAGGCGCCGACGAGGGCGCCCGTGACGATGAGGAGGTCGTTGTTGAGCATGAACCCCGCGGCGGCCGCGGCCCAGCCGGAGTACGAGTTCAGCATCGAGATCACGACCGGCATGTCGCCGCCGCCGATCGACGCCACCAGGTGGTAGCCGAAAGCCAGCGAGATCGCCGTCATGAGCACGAGCGGCAGCCAGGACTCCGAGGTGCAGAACCACACGCCGAGCACGGTGATGACGACCAGCGCGCCGAGATTCAGCCAGTTCTTCCCGGGCAGGCGCAGCGGCTTGCTCGACATCTTGGCCGACAGCTTGAGGAAGGCCACGATCGAGCCGGTCAGCGTCACAGCGCCGATGAAGATGCCGACGAACACCTCGATGAGGTGGACGAGATGCATGTCGGCGGCGACGTCCTGCGGGGCGAGGAACGAGTTGAACCCGACCAGCACGGCGGCCAGGCCGACGAAGCTGTGCAGCAAGGCGATGAGCTGCGGCATCTCGGTCATCTCGACGGTGACCGCGCGCCAGACGCCGATCGCCGCGCCGATGAGCATGGCGGCGAAGGTGAGCAGAAGCAGCAGCCACCAGTTGCCCTCCGACATGCCGAAGGCGATGGTCGCGACGAGCGCGATGGCCATGCCGATGATGCCGTAGAAGTTCCCGTTGCGGGCGGTCTCGTGCTTGGACAGGCCCCGGAGGGCGAGGACGAACAGCAGCGCGGACAGCAGATATGCCGCAGTGAGCAGGCCGGTGATCATCGCTCCTCCCTCCGGAACATCTGCAGCATTCGATGCGTGACCGTGAAGCCGCCGAAGATGTTGATCGATGCGATGAGAACGGCGACGAACGCCATGATCGTGACCGCGATGTTGCCTGTGGTGAGCTGGAGGAGCGCGCCCACGATGATGATGCCCGAGATCGCGTTCGTCACGGACATGAGCGGCGTGTGCAGTGCGTGGTGGACGTTGCCGATCACGTAGAAGCCGACGATCACCGCCAGCGCGAACACCGTCAGGTGCCCGAGGAACGCGGCCGGCGCGAACGCCCCGAGCAGGATGATGCACAGCGCGGCGACACCCGCACCGGCGATCTTGACGACCGCCCCGGAGCCCTTCTTCGGCTCGACCTTCTCGGGTACCGGCGCGGCGGCGGCCTTCACCGGCGCGGCGCTGACCTGCACCCTGGGCGGCGGCCACAGGATGTCACCCGCATTGGTGACCGTGAGACCCCGGATCACCTGGTCGTCGAGGTCGAGGTGGACCTGACCGTCCTTCTCGGGGGTGAGAAGCGTGAACAGGTTGACGAGGTTCGTGCCGTACAACTGGGACGCCTGGGCGGGCATCCGTCCGGCGAGGTCGGCGTAGCCGAGGATGATGACACCGTTCGGGGTGACGTACTTCTCACCGGGCCGCGTGAGCTCGCAGTTGCCGCCCGAACTCGCCGCGAGGTCGACGACGATGCTGCCGGGCCTCATGGTCTGGACCATGTCGGCGGTGATGAGGCGGGGCGCCGGCCGCCCCGGGATCTGCGCGGTGGTGATGATGATGTCGACCTCGGTGGCCTGCTGGGCGTACAGCCGTTGCGCGGCGGCGTCGAAGTCGGACGACGTCTCCTTCGCGTATCCGTCGGCGCTCGGCCCCTGCATCTCGGCCTCGATCGTGAGGAAGGTCGCGCCCATGGACTCGACCTGTTCGGCGACCTCGGGCCGGACGTCCACGCCGCGGACGATCGCTCCCATGCTCACTGCGGTGCCGATCGCGGCGAGCCCCGCGACGCCGGCGCCCAGGACAAGGACCTTCGCCGGCGGGATCTTGCCTGCGGCGGTCACCTGACCGGAGAAGAGGCCGCTGTACTCGTGAGCTGCCTCGACCACGGCGCGGTAGCCGGCGAGGTTCGCCATCGAGCTGAGGACGTCCATGGACTGGGCACGCGAGATCCGCGGCACGGCGTCCATGGCGAGAGTGGTCACCTGGCGCTGGGCGAGCTCGGTGAGCAGGTCGGGCGAACTGGCCGGGGAGACGAGACACGCAAGCTTCGTGCCCGGCGCCAGCCAGGCCCGTTCCGCCTCCGTCGGGATGTTGACCTTGAGGATGACGTCGCTGGCCCACACGTCGTGGGCATCGGCGATCTTCACGCCCGCGGCGGCGTAGTCCGCGTCGGAGAAGTTCGCGCCCGCGCCGGCGCCGGACTGTATCGCGACGTCATATCCCAGGGCGATGAGCTTCTTCGCCGTCGCGGGGGTTGCGGCGACACGCTGCTCCCCCGGGGCGGATTCAATGGGTATGCCGATTCTCACAGGCCCGAACATACCGTCGGCGGTGTCGTTCGCGCGGACGTCCAGGAATGTTCGGGCCGGCTCATCCGGGGATGCACCTCCGAGCCGATTCCCGGAGCGCCGGGCATCCGCCCGGCCTTCGACGATACGACCGGCCGCGTGGCGCCGCTACCCTGAAGCCCATGGCTGCACGCGGCGGGTCGTTCCAGGCGGAGGTCCTCTCCCGAACCGGGTTGTCCCCGCACCTGCTGCGGCTGGAACTCGGCGGGCCGTCGCTGTCCGGTTTCGTCTCCACCGGAATCGTCGACGAATGGGTCGGGCTGGTCGTGCCGGGGCAGTACGCGAACCGGTTCTACACCGTCCGGGCGTGGGACGGCGCCGTCCTCACGCTGGACGTCGTCCTCCACGAGCACGGTCTGGTCACCGAATGGGCGGCAGGCGACTGTGTCGGGGACACGGTCACGATCACTGCGCCGAAAGGCTCGTTCTCGCTGCCCTCCGAGGCGCGATGGGTGTACCTGGTGGGCGATCTCACCGCACTTCCGGCCTTGGCCCGAGCGGCCGAGGAACTGCCGCCGGGCCTGCCCGTGCGTATCTGGGCGGAGGCCCCGGCCCCGCTGGGCGGCTATTTTCCCGCCGGGCTCGAGGAGCGCGGGGATCTGGTGTGGGCCGGCCCGGGCGGCGACGGGACGTCCCGTCTCGCGGCCCTCGTCGAGGGACTGCCGTGGCCGGATGATCCGGGCTACTTCTGGATGGCGGGGGAGTCGTCCCAGATGCGGGCGATCCGGAGCTTCCTCCTGCGCGAACGCCGTCTGCCGCATTCGGCCTACGACGTCATGGGGTACTGGCGCGCGCAGACGGCAGGGTCTCGCCGGGCGGCAGAGTCCGTGACGCGTTCCTGACCACCGCCCGCGGAGGAGACCTCAGGCGACCGCCAGGCTCGAGGTGGCCGCGTCGACGAGCTTTTGGATGTCGGAGCGGCCGATCGTCGCCGACGTCTGGTACAGCGACAGGTACTCACCCTGCTGTGTGTCGACCACGATCACGTCGATGACGTCGCCCTCGATCTGCTGGCTCTCGTGACCGGTGACGCGGATCTCGGAGCGGATATGCCACGCGCGCTTGCCGCTGATCGTCACCTCTTTGCTGAAGACGTCGGTCCGTCCGCGGAAGCCGTTGTAGAAGTCCGACGACGCGAGGCACTGCATGACGACCTCGGCCGACTGCTGCGGGGTGTCGAAACCGTCGGCCATGCGCAGTGCCCCCACCGCGATGTCGTTGAACCAGCCCGAGGCGATCGTGTGGGTCTGTGACTGGACGTCGTAGGCGAACGACAACCCCATGGTGCCGACGGTCCAGCCGGGGATTTGGTTGACGGTGAGGCCGCCTCCGGTGAGTTTGCCGGTGGTGTTTTGGCTTTGTCGGGCGTTGGGGTTGCCGTCGGCGCAGTTGACTTGGGTGCCGCCGGTGGGTTGGGGGTTGGTGGGGGTGTTGCTGGGTCCGGTGGGTGGGGGTGTGGTGGGTTGGGAGGTTTCGTCCCAGGAGGTTTGGGTGGGGGTGGAGGTGTCGACGGGTCCGGTGGTGGTGTTGGTGGTGGTGGTGAAGGGGTTGGCGATGAGGAGGATGGTGATGAGGGTGAGGACGAGGGCGGCGGCGCCGATGCCGATGAGGAGGGCGGTGGGGGGTTTCTTGCGGTGGGGTGGTGTGGTGCCGGGTGTGGGGCTGGTGGTGGGTGACCAGGTGGTTCCGTCCCAGTAGCGGAACTGTCCGGGCGCACCACCCGGATCCGGATACCAACCGGGAACGGACATCCGCCGACCTCCTCACTGCATGTGGCCCGGGGCAGGAGCCCTGGCTCTGGTGCGTACCAGTCTCCCCGATGGCGGGCCGCAAACCGGGGATCCGGTGGCGGGAAGGTCACGTGGCGACGCCGACAGAGCCCCCGTCGCGACGGCACGGGTCGGTCACATGCCCGCCAGCACCGCTTGACCGAAGACGCCGAAGATGACGAACGGCGCGATGACGCCCAGCACCAGGGCGGTGACGCTCAGCGGTCGCATCGATCCCTTGACGGTGGCCACGATGGCGAGGATCCACCCCACAAGCCCGGCGATGCAGATCGCGAAGAGGATCATGGTCGGCTCCTGCACGGGCGCCAGCTCCGACGGCGACAGCCCGGAGGTGTCCCAGGTTCCGTACTGCTGCAGGATGAGGTTGTACGCATTCCCGACGGACCGGCCGTACCAGGCGCCCACGATCCCAGCACCGATGACGAGCAGGAACGACACGATGCCCAGAACCGGCGAGGCCTTCTTCGCGGGGACCGGAGTGGGTGGCATGCCGTACCCGGCCTGGGGAGCACCGTAGGGGGGCGCTCCTGCGCCGTAGGGGACGGTCGGCTGCTGTCCCGGGTACGGCGACGATCCGGCGTAGGGTGACGGGCCCGCGTAGGGCGACGGCTGCTGCTGGTACGGGGATTGTCCCGGGTTGTAAGGCGGTTGCGCCATGCGACCAGCCTAGTCGCCGGCACCAGGGCGCCGATGTCGCCGGGCCGCGGCCCTTGCTGTCGAGGGATGCCGGGGGTGACGGCAGCGTTGGCGGTCCGATATACGGGTCCCTCGTCACGGTATGTGGCGGGTTGTCCACAGGGGTTGGGGTGTGGGGGTTCGGGAGGTCTTGTCGTGTCGTACGTTTGGGGAGGTCTGTCGGCCTGAGGGGGCCCCATGCGTGTGCGGGTTCTCGTGGTTGCGGCGGTCGCGGCGGGGGTGGTGGCTGCGTGTCAGTCTCCGGGCCAACACACGATGGGTGACCAGGTGGTTCCGTCCCAGTAGCGGAACTGTCCGGGCGCACCACCCGGATCCGGATACCAACCCGGCTGCGACATGGGCGCTCCCTCCCGATCTCCTTTCTCCAAAATACCCGGCCCACCGCACGATTCGCTGTGAGCGGCCGCCCCATCGCGTCGGACGGCGAGCGTCGTCCCAGGGGTACGGCCCGGAACAACGCCCTGCGCCGCTGCATGGGCGGCGACCACGCGACGCTGTTCGATGTTCGATGTTCGAATGTAACGAGCATGTAACACGCGACACGGCAGACTTAGGCTCATGGACAAGCAGACGGAATTTGTGCTGCACACCATGGAGGAGCGGGACATCCGGTTCGTCCGGCTCTGGTTCACCGACGTCCTGGGGTACCTCAAGTCCGTGGCGATCGCACCGGCCGAGGTGGAAGGCGCCCTGAGCGAGGGGATCGGCTTCGACGGCTCGGCGATCGAGGGATTCGCCCGGGTGTACGAGTCGGACATGGTGGCGTACCCCGACGCGTCGACCTTCCAGCTCCTGCCCTGGCGCGGACTGAAGCAGGGAACGGCGCGCATGTTCTGCGACATCAAGCTTCCCGACGGCTCACCGTCCTATGCCGATTCCCGGTTCGTCCTGCGGCGTGCGCTGAAGAAGGCCGCAGGCCTGGGGTTCACGTTCTACACACACCCCGAGATCGAGTTCTACCTCTTCAAGACCCCCATCGTCCCCGGTCAGGTGCCTGTCCCCGTCGACAGCAGCGGCTACTTCGACCACACGACGACGGCAGCCGGCGTGGACTTCCGCCGGAAGGCGATCACGATGCTGGAACAGATGGGCATCCCGGTCGAGTTCTCCCATCACGAAGGCGGCCCCGGGCAGCAGGAGATCGACCTGCGGTACTCCGACGCCCTCACGATGGCCGATGCGATCATGACGTTCCGCGTCGTCATCAAAGAGGTGGCGGCGATGGAGGACATGTTCGCATCCTTCATGCCCAAACCACTGGCCGAACACCCCGGGTCGGCGATGCATACGCATGTCTCGCTGTTCGAGGGCGACCGGAACGCCTTCTACGACGCGTCGGCCGAGCACAACCTGTCGAAGATCGGCCGCAGCTTCATCGCCGGGCTGCTGCACCACGCCGGCGAGATCACCGCCGTGACGAACCAGTGGGTCAACTCCTACAAGCGGCTCGCAGCCGGAGGGGAGGCCCCCGCGTACATCTGCTGGGGGCAGAACAACCGCTCGGCTCTCGTCCGCGTGCCGCTGTACAAGCCGCAGAAGGGCTCGAGCGCCCGCATCGAGCTGCGCTCGGTGGACTCGTCGGTCAACCCGTATCTGGCGTTCGCCGTCATCCTCAACGCCGGGCTGTCCGGCATCGAACAGGAACTGCCGCTACCCGAGGGCGCCGAGGACGACGTGTGGTCGCTCACCGAGCGGGAACGTCGGGCCATGGGCATCCGGCCCCTGCCCCAGAGCCTTGCCCAGGCGATCGCGTTGATGGAAAACTCGGAACTGGTCGCCGAAACCCTCGGGGAGCACGTCTTCGACTTCTTCTTGCGGAACAAACGCGCTGAGTACGCTGAATACCGCCGCGAGGTCACCCCGCACGAGCTCACCAAGCTCCTGCCCACTCTCTGACGGGGCTCATTCTCCCGGCGACCAGGAGTTTTCGAGCCGTTCAGGAGGACACATGGTTGGCGCTCCCCGCGTCGTGATCGTCGGGTCGGGATTCGGTGGTCTGTTCGCGGCCCAGGCCTTCAAGCAGGAGAACGTGCGGGTGACGCTCGTCTCGCGTACGAGTCACCACCTGTTCCAGCCGCTGCTGTATCAGGTCGCCACCGGAATCCTCTCCGAGGGCGTCATCGCCCCGTCGACCCGCGAGGTGCTGCGGCGGCAGAAGAACGCGCGCGTGCTGCTGGGCGACGTGACGGACATCGACCTGGCGGAGCGGATCGTCACCTCCGAACTGCGAGGATCGAAGTCGACGATCCCGTACGACTACCTCATCGTCGCGGCCGGCGCCGGGCAGTCCTATTTCGGCAACGATGCCTTCGACTCGTTCGCCCCCGGGCTCAAGACCATCGACGACGCGCTCGAACTCCGCGGGCGGATCTTCGGTGCGTTCGAGATGGCCGAGGTCGTCACCGATCCCGCTGAACGCACGCGACAGTTGACCTTCGTCGTCGTCGGGGGCGGACCGACCGGCGTCGAGGTGGCGGGTCAGATCGCCGAGTTGTCCCGCACCACGCTCGCCAAGGACTTCCGTTCGATCGACCCGCGCGAGGCGCGCGTGATCCTCATCGAGGGGGCGCCGCAGATTCTCGGCTCGTTCGGTCACGAGCTCAGCGGCAAGGCCAAGCGCGAGCTTCAGAAGCTCGGGGTGGAGGTCCTGACCGGGTACAAGGTGACCGATCTGGACGCGCAGGGCGTCGAGATCGAAGACCACGCCGGCAATCGGTCCCGGGTGCACAGCGCCTGCAAGATCTGGGCCGCGGGGGTTCAGGCGAGCCCCCTTGCCGCGACGCTCGCCGAGCAGTCGGGGGCCGAGGTCGATCGTGCCGGCCGCATCGCGGTCCAACCCGACCTCACGTTGCCGGGCCACCCCGAGGTGTTCGTCGTCGGCGACATGATGGCGCTCGACGGCCTGCCGGGCGTGGCGCAGGTCGCCATCCAAGGCGGGCGCCATGCGGCGCGGTCGATCGTGACGCGGGAGCGGACGGCCTTCACCTATCTCGACAAAGGCTCGATGGCGACGATCGCACGCTTCTCGGCGGTCGCGTCCATCGGCCGGCTTCAACTGACCGGTTTCATCGCCTGGGCTGCGTGGCTGCTGGTGCACCTCATGTACATCATCGGCTTCAAGAGCCAGTTCTCCGCGCTCGTGCACTGGGTGGTGTCGTTCCTCGGCCGCGGCCGCGCCGAGCGCACGACGACCCGCCAGCAGATCGCGGCGCGGCTGGCCCTGCGACAGGTAGGGGAGGCGTTCCCGCCGGTTCCGCAGGTCAGGGAGCAAGCGGTCGACTGATCACCGGGGTGAGCAGGGGCAGCGCCGGCGACAGGTCGGCCTGCCCGCCGCTGGCGGATGCGAGCCCGGCGGCCAGAGCGTCGTCCCATGCGAGGGACCCCGTGCCGAGGCGGACGAAGGTGTCCGGGTCGGTCTCGACCACGTTGGGGGGCGTGCCGCGTGTGTGCACCGGGCCGCTGCCGAAGCCGAGCTGTACGGCGACGACCGGCGGGACCCGCACCTCGATCGTGCGCCCGCCGTACCGCTCGCCGGCGATCGCGGCGAGCGTCCGGGCCGACGCGACGAGGGCGTCGCGCGGCGGATCGGCCTGGGCGGAGAGGAGGAACGCCGTCAGGTCGCACACGGCGAGCCGGACGAGGTCGGACGATCGAACCGATCCGGCGGGGCCTCGGACGATCGAGGGCACCCGTGTCTGCGGATCCGCGAGCCCGGCCAGCAGGTCGTCCCATGCGGGCGTGGAGTCGCTCGGCGGATTCACCGGGCGCGCTGCCGCGTAGGAGGCCAGCGAGCTGGGGCGGGCACCGGGCGTGCGCAGCGCCCCGACGGTCTCGGCCACGATCTCCCGGGCCGTCGGCCAGTCGGCACCCTGGGCCGTCTCCGCTCGGCGTACCGCCGCGATCGTGCGTTGCAGGAGCCCCAGGTCAGCCGCACGGTTCGCCATGGAACAGACAGTAGCGCCGTGCGCGAGCGACCCGGCGCGACCGGTCGATCCGGCGGTAGGCGGGGATAACGTTCTCGTCTCGGTTTCGTGGTCCGGCCCGTCGCGGGTCCGGGGATTCGCCATAGTGGCGGAGCCGTCGCCCGTCGGTGAGGTCGGGTGCCCGGCGCCGACGAGCGGGCGCGTCGATCGCCCGTCGCCGGCCGGCCGCGCGGGACGTAGCCCGTCGACCTGCGCGCGAACGCGAAGGAGAATGGTGAACTCGACGCCCGACGACGAGTCTGCGGATCTCCGGGCTCCGCTGCGGAGACGGCGGACGGCGGCCTACGGCGTTCTGGCGGTCTCGGTGCTGGTGACGATTGCCGGGATCTGGGGGGCGTCCGCGTCCGAGGACGGTGACGATGTCGTCTGGCTGGCGTGGTTCGCGGTCGTCGCGGCCGGGCTCGCGCTGGGGTTCGTCGTCACCGGGCTGATGGGTGGCCTGGTGCCGTTCACCGCGGGCGGAGCCGTGGCGGCCGGGGCGGCCGGAGCGGGTGCCGCCATGCTGTTCCTGATCGGCGATCAGTTCGCGCTGGGTGCGGGCGCCGGGCTTGGCGCCGTCGCGAGCGGTGCCCTGGGAGTGTGGCTCTGGACCTCACCGGGCCGCCATCGACTGGCGACCGCCCTCGGTTTCCCGGAGGGAAAGCCGAAGCCGGGCCCGCCGCCACGACGTGTCATCGGTCCCGGCGCCTGACGGGGCCGCCGACGGCTACGCCGTCGGGGAGTCCTCGAATGCGCGCAACGCAACGCGCAGGTCCGTCTCCGTCGGCTCGGTCAGGACCTTCTGCCCGAGCGCGACGATCGGCCAGCGGGCGTCACCGCCGTTCAAGGCGAGCGCGGCCTCCGTCGCGCGCTCGTCACCGGCGACGTCGACCCAGCGGTACGCGATCTGTGCTTCGTCCAGCACACGGCGGGCAACGACAGTGTCGACGCACGTCTCCAGTCCATAGACCGTCACGAGGCTCATCTGTTCTCCTTCGCGCCGCCGGGCGGCAGGACCGGGCGTCGAACGTGACCCGGGTGCGGCTCCCGAGTGACAGGGAAAGTACCACGCGGTGCTCGGCACCGGGTTGCGCGCATCCCGGTGCGCGAGACTCGGGCAGGAGCGGCGACCTTCGCTCACCTGGGTCGAAGTGGAGGGGTTGCCACCATTCGCACGGTTGATGACTACCATCGTCGGCGTGAGCAGGATGGCGACACTGGCAGGGACGCTGGCGCGCATGGGTTTCATCGATGCGAACCACGCGGCGGTCGTGATCGAGGGCATCCTGGCGGACTTCCGGGGCGAGGACTGGCAGTGCTCCGACCTGATCACGCAGATCCTCTCCACCGCCGATCCCGATCTCTGCCTCGGCTCGGCGCAGCGGCTGATCGCGGCCAGGCCGGGGCTGCTGGACGAGGCGACGGCGGATCCCGGGTTCGCCGGGCGGATCTTCCAGGTTCTCGGGGCGAGCGTCGCCCTCGGACAGCATCTGTACGCCCACCCGGACGATGCCGACGTGCTGCGGCCCATCCCCACGAGGACACCCGCCCCGGAGCTGCGCACCGAACTGCTGTCGGCCGTCGGAGCGGATCCGTCATCGCGGACGCCGGTGGCGAGCGGGACGGGCGACGACCTTCGCCGCGCCTATCGGCGTGCCTTGCTGCGGATCGCGGCGCGGGACGTCACGGCCGCCGACCCCCTGGACGTGCTGCCGGATGTCTCCGCCGAACTCGCCGACCTGGCCGACGCGACGGTGGAATCGGCGCTGGCGCTCGCCCGGGCCGACGTGCCCGAGTGGCCGACAACCCGGCTGGGCATCGTGGCCCTCGGCAAGACCGGTGCGCGGGAGCTCAACTATGTCAGCGATGTCGACGTCCTGTACGTGGCCGAGCCGGCTGCGGACGGGACGGCGGTGTCCTCCGACGCCGCGATCGCCACCGGGACGAAGCTCGTCGCGGCGCTCAGCCGGATCTGCTCCGCGCACACGGGGGAGGGAACGATCTGGCCGATCGATGCCGCCCTGCGACCGGAGGGCAAAGCCGGACCCCTCGTCCGCACCATGGCGAGCCACCGGTCCTACTACGAGAAGTGGGCGAAGCCCTGGGAGTTCCAGGCGATGCTCAAGGCGCGGCCGATGGCCGGTGATCTCGCCCTCGCGCAGGAGTTCTGCGACCTCGTCTCCGTGGGAGTGTGGGCGGTCGGCGAGCGCGAGCACTTCGTGTCCGATGTGCAGGCGATGCGCAAGCGGGTGATCTCGCTCATCCCCGCGCGGGACCGGACCAGGGAGATCAAACTCGGTGCCGGAGGCCTGCGCGACGTCGAGTTCACCGTCCAGTTGCTGCAGCTTGTCCACGGTCGCGCCGACCTCCGGCTGCGCAGCCGCGGGACGTTCCCGGCCTTGGAAGCCCTTATCGCCTACGGGTATGTCGGTCGGGCGGACGGCGCCGAACTCGAACGGGAGTACCGGTTCCAGCGGCTCTTGGAACACCGCCTCCAGTTGTGCAAGCTGCGGCGCACCCATCTGATGCCGGAGGACCGGCTGGAGGCGCGGCGCCTCGCTCGCAGCGTCGGGCTGCGCGACGGCGAGTCCGTGCAGGACGCGTGGCGGACGTCCAGCCAGACGGTTCTGCGCCTGCACAGCCGGATGTTCTACTCGCCGCTGCTGGAGGCCGTGTCGCGGATCTCGCGCGACCGCGTGCGCCTGTCGGCCGACGCTGCCGAGACGTGGCTGACCGCCCTCGGCTACGGCGACGCGAAGGCCGCGCTGCGGCACATCGAGGCGCTGTCGAGCGGCATGTCCCGCAAGGCCGAGATCCAGCGGCAACTGCTGCCCGCGATGCTGGGCTGGTTCGCCGAGGCGCCCAACCCGGACAACGGGCTGCTGGCGTTCCGGCAGGTCTCGGAGGCTCTCGGGGACACGCACTGGTACCTGCGCGCGCTGCGCGACGAGGGGGCGATGGCGGAGCGGCTGGCGCACATCCTCTCGGCGAGCCGGTACGCCGTGGATCTCCTGCTGCGGGCGCCGCAGAACGTGGCGCTGCTGTCGGATCCGAGCGGTCTCGAACCCCGCGCGACCGAGGACGTCCGCGCCGAGATGACCGTGTCCGCCCGACGCCACGATTCCGCCGATCTGGCCATCGAGGTGGTGCGGGCCGTCCGGCGACAGGAACTGCTGCGGCTGGCCATGGGCGACCTGCTCGACGAGGCGGTGAGCCTGGACTCCCTCGGCGAGGGGCTGAGCTCGGTGGCGAGCGCCACCATCGACGCGGCGCTGGAGATCGCGGCTCGCGACGTCCCCGGTGCTCCCGAGATCGGCGTGATCGCGGTGGGCCGCTGGGGCGGCAACGAGATGTCCTACGCGTCCGATTCCGATGCGATGTTCGTCATCGACGACTCCGACGATCCCGAGGACGTGCGGCGTGCCATCGATGTCGTTGGCCGGCTGCGGACGCTGCTGTCCCAGCCGGGGCGCGATCCGTCCTTCGTGATCGACGCGGATCTGCGTCCCGAGGGCAAGGGCGGGCCGATGGTGCGGACGATCGGTTCGTACGCGAAGTACTACGAACGATGGGCTTCGACGTGGGAGGCGCAGGCGATGCTGCGGGCGCGGCCCGGAGCGGGCTCGCGGCGGCTGGGGGAGCGGCTGGTCGCCGTGCTCGACCCCGTGCGGTACCCGAAGGGAGGTCTCACGGACAAACAGGTCACCGAGATCCGCCGGCTCAAGGCGCGGATGGAGGTGGAGCGGATGCCGCGCGGGACCGACCCGGCCAAGCACACCAAGCTCGGCCCCGGCGGGCTGTCCGACGTCGAGTGGGTCGTCCAGTTGCTGCAGTTGCAGCACGGGTGCGAACTCCCCGGCCTGCGGGACACGTCGACGCTGGGCGCGCTGCGTGAGGCGCAGGAAGCCGGCCTCGTGACGACCGGAGACGCGCAGGCGCTGCGGGGCGCGTGGCGACTGGCGAGCCGCCTCCGGAACGCGATCATGCTCGTCCGGGCCCGTCCCGGCGACGTCATCCCCACCGACCCGCGCGAACTCGCTGCGATCGCCGAACTGCTCGGCTACGGCCGCGGGCACGCCTCGGCCCTCATCGAGGACTACCTGCGCCGGAGCCGGCTGGCGCGCTCGGTCGCGCTGCGCCTGTTCTGGGGCGAGGAGGGCTGAGGCCGGCGGGAGGCCGCATGGGAGCGTGTCCCGTGGGCGGATGGACCGCGCCGTCGTCCGTCCGCTGCACGGTGGACCGGTTGCAGTACCTCCGCCTGTCAACGGGGTGTCTGTGGAGTAATGTCGGGACGGTATGAGCCGGTGCCGCGCGGTCGCGCGCACCACCCACATTGCGGGAGGGAAACGATGAAGATTGCCTTCGGGTGCGATCCGAATGCCACGGAGCTCAAGCAGGCGCTGATCGCCAAGGCCGAGAGCCTGGGGCACGAGACCGTCGACTACGGGTCGGATGATCCGGTGTACGCCAACGTCGCCATCGACGTCGCCACGGCCGTGGCCGCGGGGGAGGCCGACCGGGGCGTCGTCGTCTGCGGAACCGGCATCGGCGTGTCCATCTCCGCCAACAAGGTCAAGGGCGCCTACTGCGCGTTGCTCGGGGATGCCTACCAGGCCCAGCGCGCGACGCTGTCCAACAACGCCAACATGATTGCCATGGGCCAGCAGACCCACGGCATCAAGACGGCCGAGGTGCTGCTCGAGATCTACCTCGCCAACACCTACGACCCGGCCAGCCGGAGCGCCCCGAAGCTGGCCCGCATCTACGAGTACGAGGGTGCCGAGGAAGCCTGAGCCCTCGTCCCTGGTCTGCATCGCGGCTCCCGTCACACTGGCGGGGGCCGCGGTGTGTCCGGGGCCGGTTCGTGGAGGGCGTCCGGGCCCGCGGGCGGTCACCGTTCGCGGACGGGGAGGGTGTCGTCCGCGTGGCTGGTCAGCGTGCGGGTCTTCGTGCGTTCCAGGCCGCGCGCACCTGCCGGTCGGCAGCCGTCAGGTCGGCGCTCACGCGCCCGTCGACGCCGGCCGGGAAGTAGCGGCGCCGGCGCCGCTCCAGAGTCAGCACGTACCACCACGGCGGCGTCATGTTGGACTTCGACCGGTTGTGGCCCCGGCAGAGCGCCTGGCCGTTGCCCACGACGGTCGGTCCGCCCTTCGACCACGGGTAGACATGATCGGCCTCCTGCGCGTCGTCGGGGCACCGGCCCCACGCAAGGAACACCGACCCCTCGCACCGGTTTCCCGCCCGCGCCATCACGTCCCGCCGCGCCTGGCCTTTGAACCTGCGCCACTCGTCACGTCGGGTGAGGATCCCGGGGCCGCGGCCGGGCAGCGGCGTCCGTGCGACGACGAGGAAGACCACGATCCCGACGAACCACGGAAGAACGGGTTCGAATGCGCTCAGGAGTCCCGCGCTCAGCAGCCCCCCGAACAGCGCCTCCCAGGTCCGGAGCATCCCCTCCCAATCCATGGGGTCAACGTATTGGCGCCCGCTGCGGTTGCGCGGCGCTTCCGCCGACCCGGGTTGTCCCCTCTTCGCAGGCGGCCGACGCCGTCCGTGCCGGGGCGCCGGCAGGTGCGGGCTTCTTGACGGCGCACTGTGGGGGCAGGAATCCTTGGCGCGCATGGAGATCGTCCCCGTCACGGCATCGCATCTGGTGATGTCCGGTGACCTGAATCACCACGGCACTCTGTTCGCCGGTCAATGCGCGCTCTGGTTCGTGGAGGCGGGCCTGATGGCCGCGTCGCGACTCGTCCCGGCCCGCAACGTCGTGTGCGTGAACGTGCACGGATTCACGTTCACCCGGCCGGTGGCGCTGGGTGAAATGGTCGTGTTCGCGGCCAAAGTGGTGCTCACGGGCCGCTCCAGCATGATCGCGCACATCGCCGCGACCGCCGGTGGCGGGGGGCAGGTCGTGTCGGGGTTCGTGACGTTCGTCAACGTCGACGAGGAGGGCCGGCCGGCGCCGCACGGCGCCGTCGTCGAGGCGACCACCCCGGTCGACGTGGCGCTGCGCGATCGGGCCGCGGCGCTGCGACGCTGACGGGGTGCGGGTCGGCGCTGCGCGTGCTCGCGAACCGACCGGGACGCCGGGCCTCACGCGGGCGCCATCGCGCCCATGGACAAAGAGTGGCCCCCGGCACCGCGTCTCCGCAGTGCCGGGGGCCACGTCCGCCCACGACAGGCTCACATGTCGTAGTACATCTCGAACTCGTGCGGGTGGGGACGGAGCCGGATGGCGTCGATGTCGGCGCGCTTCATCTCGATCCACGTCTCGATCAGGTCGGCGGTGAAGACGTCGCCCACGAGGAGGAAGTCATGGTCGGCTTCCAGCGCCTTGAGGACCGCGTCGAGCGAATCCGGGACGGTCGGCACCAGAGCGTGCTCCTCCGGCGGGAGCTCGTACAGGTCCTTGTCGACGGGCGCGGGCGGCTCGATCTTGTTCTGGATGCCGTCGAGGCCGGCCAGCAGCATGGCGGGGAACGCCAGGTAGGGGTTGGCCGACGGGTCGGGGCAGCGGAACTCGAGGCGCTTGGCCTTCGGGTTCGAGCCGGTGATCGGGATCCGGACCGACGCCGAACGGTTGCGGCTGGAGTACACCAGGTTGACCGGCGCCTCGAAGCCCGGCACCAGCCGGTGGTAGCTGTTCACGGTCGGGTTGGTGAACGCCAGCACGGCCGGCGCGTGGTGCAGCAGGCCGCCGATGTACCAGCGGGCCAGATCGGACAGCCCCGCGTAGCCGGCCTCGTCGTAGAACAGCGGCGCGCCGTCCTTCCAGATGGACTGGTGCACGTGCATGCCCGAACCGTTGTCGCCGAAGATCGGCTTCGGCATGAAGGTGGCGGTCTTGCCCGCCTCCCAGGCCGTGTTCTTGATGATGTACTTGTACTTCATCAGGTTGTCGCCGGCGTTGAGCAGCGAGGAGAACTTGGTTGCGATCTCGCTCTGGCCGGCCGTGCCGACCTCGTGGTGGGCGCGCTCGATGGACAGGCCCGATTCGATGAGGTTGCGCACCATGTCGTCGCGCAGGTCGGCGAAGTGGTCGACCGGGGGCACCGGGAAGTAGCCCCCCTTGTACTTGACCTTGTAGCCGCGGTTGCCGCGACCGTCGGTGTCGGTCTCGGCGCCGGTGTTCCAGGCGCCGGCCTCGGAGTCGATGTAGTAGAACCCGGCGTTCTGCTTGGTCTCGTACCGCACCGAGTCGAACACGTAGAACTCGGCCTCGGGGCCCATGTAGGCGGTGTCGCCGATGCCCGTGGAGGCCAGGTAGTTCTCGGCCTTGCGCGCGATGTTGCGCGGATCGCGGCTGTACGGCTCCTTGGTCAGCGGATCGTGGACGAAGAAGTTGAGGACCAGGGTCTTCGCCTTGCGGAACGGGTCGAGGAACGCCGTGGTGGCGTCGGGGAGCAGGGACATGTCGGACTCGTGGATCTTCTGGAACCCGCGGATCGACGAGCCGTCGAACGAGAGTCCCTCCTCGAAGACCTCAGGGCCGAAGAAGTTGGCCGGGACCGTGAAGTGCTGCATCACTCCAGGCAGGTCACAGAACCGGACGTCGATCGTCTCGACATCCTCATCCTTGATGAAGGCCAACAGGTCGTCGGCGCCTTTGAACATGTTTCCTCCATGTGCTTGGTGGTCGTAGAAACCCTAGGCACGCCGCGTTTCCCATCAGTTGCCGGTTTGTTGCGGGCGTGTTACAGCGCCGTCGTCTACGGTGGGGCCGTGAACGACGGACCCACCTTTGCGGGGGCGAGACTCGGCCTGCCCGAAAAGGGCTCCGGCTCGCTGGCCACCTGGCACGCGCGCATCGCCGCGCTGGTCATCGACTGGGCGGCGTCCATGATCGTGGCGTCTGCGGTCTTCGGCCCACAGGTGCTCGTCGGACACGACTGGCGCACCTGGATGGTCATGGCGGTCTTCTTCGTGGAGTCGACGGTCCTCGGAGCGGTGGTCGGCGGTTCGTTCGGCAAGGTCCTGGCCCGGATCGCGGTGGTGCGCCTCGACGGCGGCCGCATCGGGTGGGCTCGGGCGGCGTCCCGGGCACTGATGCTGTGCCTGGTGATCCCGGCGGTGGTCGTCGGTGCCGATCGGCGCGCGCTCACCGACGTCCTGCTCGGCACGGTTGTCGTCAGTCGACGCTGACGCGGGTCGGCGAACGCTCGCAAACCCCCGGAATCTGGCCGATTTCCGGCGGATTCCGAGCGCTCGGCGGGTGTGGCCCCGACCAGTCCGAGTAGGGTCGTCGTCATGATCCCGCTCGCCGGCGACGATCGCCCCCTCCCGGTGGAGGTCGCCGATCCGGTGACGCTACGCCGGTTCTCGATCAAGCCCCACCATCTCGACGCTTACCTCGAACTCCTTCCCCGACATGTGGACGTCCGTGCGCGGGCGGGGTGGACGACGCATCGTCTGCTGCTGGAGACGCAAGCCGAGCCGAAGCTGACCTGGGTCGCCTCCCATCCCACGCCGGTGCTCGGCGACCGGGCCGTGAGAGCCGATCCCGCCACCTCCGACCTCGACGCGCTCACGGCTCCGCACGTGTTCCGCAACGAGGTCGTGCGTCCGGTGCGGGTCGAGCGCCTGACCCACGCGACGCCGGAGTCCGTCCGTGGCCGCATCGCCATCCTGCGCCGCTATGCGATCACGAACGAATGGGGCGGCTTCCTGGACATCTGGCGGCGGATCGCCGACGTCCGCGATGCCTACGGTTTCCGATGCCTGTTCGCGGTCGCCGACGAGCCGAAGGACATGTTCACCTGGTCCTTCGACTTCGCCGGCGACTTCGCCGACTTCCCGGCCGCGCAGCGGGAGTACTACCACGACCCCGCCCGAATCGCGCTCCGCGGAGTCTTCGACTACATGGCGGACTACGCGATCACGCCGGCCGAGCAGCTCGACACCACGGGCCGCCGCTTCGCCGCGTGCTGAGACCGCGGGCGTCCGGCGGGGCTATCGGGGTTCGCCGCGCGGAGGGCCGGGCTCCCCGAGAGGTCGCTGCATCCACATGACGTCGTGCCACGAGCCGTCCTTCCAGCCGATGCCGCGGAACGTGCCGACCGGCGTGAAGCCCATCGCGGTGTGCAGGCCCACGCTCGCGGGATTCGGGACGGCGATGCACGCCGTCGCCATGCGGTAGCCGCGGCGGGCGAGCCGCGACAGGAGCTCCGTGTACAAGGCGCGGCCGAGCCCGCGCCCCCTGGCCGTGGCATCGAGGTAGATGCTGACCTCTGCCGCCCACCGGTAGGCGGCTCGGGCCGCATGCCTGCCCGCGTACCCGTACCCGAGCACCCGGTCGTCCTCGGTCGCGACGACCCACTCGATCGCCCGGCGCATCCGCCCGGCGAGTTCGGGGGGTTCCGGAGCCTCGACCTCGAACGAGACGACGGTGTCGGTGACGTACGGCGCATAGATGGCGGCGCAGGCGGCGGCGTCGGCGCCGGGGTCGGCGGTGCGAATCTGCATGATGGCATTGTCCCGCCGCCGACGGCTCGGGCCGGACGCGTGGCCACGTCGCGCACGCGGTGCAGGGCGCCCCTAAGCTGTGACGGTGGCACATCTCCTCGGCGCGGAATCCGTTCAGCTCGAGTACCCCACCCGGATCGTGTTCGATTCCGTGACGCTGGGCGTCAACGAGGGCGACCGCATCGGGATCGTGGGCCGCAACGGGGAGGGGAAGTCCACTCTCCTGGGACTGCTGACCGGTCGGATCGCACCCGGTGCGGGCCGTGTCACCCGGCGTGGCGATGTCCGGATCGGCGAACTGCGGCAGGCCGACGATCTCGACCCCGCCGCGACCGTCCGCAGCGTCCTCGTGGGGGAGCGTCCCGATCACGAATGGGCGTCGGTCGCGGCGACCCGCGACATCCTGGCCGGCCTCGTGACCGGCGTCGATCTCGAGGCGACGATCGGAACGCTCAGCGGCGGGCTGCGCCGGCGGGTGGCGATGGCCGCCCTTCTCATCGAGGACTGGGACGTCCTCGTCCTCGACGAGCCCACCAACCATCTCGACCTGGCCGGGATCTCCTGGCTGGCCGCGCACCTGCGGGGCCGGTGGGCGCACAACGCGGGCGGGCTGCTGGTCGTGACCCACGACCGGTGGTTCCTGGACGCCGTGTGCACAGCCACGTGGGAGGTGCACGACCGGATCGTGGAGCCCTTCGAAGGCGGATACGCCGCGTACGTGCTGCAACGGGTCGAGCGTGACCGGATCGCCGCCGCGACGGAGGCGAAGCGGCAGAACCTGATGCGCAAGGAGCTCGCCTGGCTGCGGCGGGGCGCACCGGCGCGGACGTCGAAGCCGAAGTTCCGGATCGAGGCGGCGAACCGGCTGGTCGCCGACGTGCCGCCACCGCGCGACCGGGTCGAGCTCACGCGGCTGGCCACGGCCCGGCTCGGCAAGGATGTCGTCGACATCCTCGATGCAGACGTCCGCTACGACGAGACGGAGGTGTTGCGCGGCGTCACGTGGCGTATCGGGCCCGGAGAACGGACCGGCATCCTCGGCGCCAACGGCGCCGGCAAGTCGACCCTGCTCGGACTCGTCTCCGGCACGGTGCGGCCGTCGTCGGGCCGGGTGAAGAGGGGCAAGACCGTCCGGCTGGGCGTCCTCGACCAGCAGTTCGCCGATCTCGCCGAGATCGCCGACGACCGTGTGAGCGACGTCCTCGGCCGCACGCGTGCCACCTTCACCGTGGACGGGCGGGATCTCACCCCCGCTCAGCTCCTGGAGCAGCTCGGGTTCTCTCGTGCCCACCTCTCGGCGCGGGTGGCCGACCTGTCGGGCGGTCAGCGGCGCCGGCTGCAGTTCCTGCTCGTCCTGCTCACCGAGCCCAACGTGCTGATCCTCGACGAGCCGACGAACGATGTCGACACCGACATGCTCGCGTCGCTGGAGGACCTGCTCGACTCGTGGCCGGGAACGCTGCTGGTCGTCTCGCACGATCGTTATCTCACCGAGCGGATCACCGATCAGCAGTACGCGATCCTGGACGGCCGTCTGGTCCACCTGCCCGGCGGGGTGGACGACTACCTGCGCATCCTCGCCGAGCGGGAGGCCGCCCCGCGTGCGAGGACCGCCCCTCCCGTGCGCTCCGGCGGTGGGGGCGGTGCGGAACAGCACGCTGCCCGCAAGGAGCTGGCCGCGGTCGAGCGCCGACTGGACAGGCTGTCCGCCGACATCGCCGACCTGCATGACGCGATGGCGTCCCACGATCCGTCCGACTACGAGGGTCTCTCCGGGCTGGACCACCGTGTCCGTGAGCTGCAGGCCGAGGTCGCTGCACAGGAGGGCCGCTGGCTGGAGCTGGCAGAGGAACTCGACGCCTGACGGCACGCGCGAGGAATGCGCCGAACGCTCCGGAGTTGCCGGATTTTGAGGGGTTTCCGGCAGTTGGGGAGCGTTCGGCGGACGGGCTCGGCAGTTGGGGAGCGTTCGTCCGAGGGTGGACGGCCGAGGTCAGCGGCCCCGCATCGCGCGGTGTGCGCCGCGCATGTTCGGGATCGGTCCACGGGGGATCGGAACCTTCGGGCGCACGGCATCGAGAGCCTTCAGCCGCTGCTTCACCTCGATGAGCTGATGGGCCTGCAGCTTCTTCGGGAGCTTCTTGATGCGCTTGGAGAGCTGCTCCAGCGGAACCTCGTCGGCGCCGTCGCCCATCATGATCGCCGTGACGGGCGTCCCATAGGCGACCTGCTCGTGGCGGCGCTGCTCGGTGGCGAGCAACTGCTTGCCGCGGGCGTTGTCCCCTTCGCCGATGAGAACGATGCCGGCCGGGCCGACGGTGCGATGCACGAGGTTCATGGACTTGTCGATCGCGATGGCCGTCTCGCTGTCCCACTTCTTCTTGTCCAGCTCGGACAGGGCGACCTCGGCGGATCCCTTCTCGCCGTGATAACGCCGGTAGTTCGCACCCTTGGCGCGCCACAGGAGCACCCACAGCGCGGCTGTGACACCGAGGAAGAGACCGAGCAGGGAGTAGATCAGCCACGCGTCCAGGACGATGCCCAGGATGACCATGGCGAGAACGGCAGCCGCGAAGGCGCCCACCATCCAGACGATGAGCTGCGGATCGTATTCCTTCGTCCGCTTGAAGACCTCCACGATCTGGCGGGGCCAGCTCCAGTCGCGCGGGTTGTCACTGGTCTTCTTGCGCAGCTTCGCCGCCTTGCGCTCGGCTTTCTGCTTCGCCGCAAGTTCCTTCGCCCGCTCGCTTGCCATGTCGTCAGCTCCGGTGAACGTGTTGGGAAATGGCCTGTCGGCCGCTGGGGGAGAATAACCCCGCCGCTCAATCCTACGGCACGGAAAAGCCTGCGGTGGAGGCGTCGCAGGCCATCCGAGAAGCGGTTGGGGTTGCCCATGGGGCGGCTCCGGGGAGGATCCGCCCCATGGGACTGTCTCGAAGGACTCAGAGACCGAACTCGGCCCCGAAATCGCCTTCTTCGAGACGGGCCTTCACATGGCTCAGGAAGCGAGCGGCATCCGCGCCGTCGACGAGCCGGTGATCGTAGGACAGCGACAGGTACATCATGTCGCGAACGGCGATGATGTCGCCCAGATTGGCATCGGCGACGACGACCGGACGCTTGACGAGCGCACCCGTGCCCAGGATCGCGGCCTGGGGCTGGTTGATGATCGGCGTGTCGAACAGGGTGCCGGCCGAGCCGTAGTTGGTGACCGTGAAGGTGCCACCGGTCAGCTCGTCGGGCGTGATCCGGCTGTCCCGGGCTCGCGCGGCCACGTCGGCGATCTTCTTCGCCAGGCCGCCGACAGACAGATCGCCCGCATCGGGGATGACCGGCACCAGGAGCCCCTTGGAGGTGTCGACCGCGATGCCGAGGTGCTCGCCGGACGGGTAGGTGATCGTGCCTGCGGCCGTGTCGATGGTCGCGTTGAGCTTGGGGTAGGCCTGCAGCGACTCGACGACGGCCTTGCAGATGAACGGCAGGTAGGACAGCCCGGCGCCCTCGCGCTTCTTGAACTCGTCCTTGGCCAGCGCCCGGACCTTGGAGATCCGGCTGAGGTCGACCTCGACGGTCGCCGTCAGTTGCGCCGAGGTCTGCAGCGACTCCACCATGCGGCGGGCGATCGTGGCTCGCATGCGCGTCAGCTTCTCGGTCGTGCCCTTGGCCGCGGTGGCCGGCGCCGACGTGGGTGCCGCCGGCGCGACCGGTGCGGCGGTCGCCGCTGTCGGGGTCGCGACCGGTGCAGGTGTCGTCGGCGCGGCCGGTGCGGCGGGCGCGGGTGCCGCCGGTGTGGCCGGCGCCGCCACTGCCTGTGCGGCAGCCGCCTGCTTGGCCTCGGCGGCGGCCACGATGTCCTGCTTGCGAACGCGTCCGCCGACGCCCGTGCCGGTGACCTCGGCGAGATCGACACCGTACTCGGTCGCCATCCGTCGCACGAGGGGGGTGACGTAGATGCCGTCGGCGACGGGCTCAGCGGCTCGGGCGGGTGCTGCGGGTGCGGAGCTTGGCGCCGGAGCGGAGGTCGGGGCCGGAGCGGGTGCAGGCGTCGGGGTCGCTGCAGGCGCGGGGCTCGGCGTCGGTGCGGGGGTCGGGGCCGGAGCGGGTGCGGGGGTCGGGGCCGGAGCGGGTGCAGGCGTCGGGGTCGCAGCAGGTGCGGGAGTCGGAGCCGGGGCCTGTGCGGGCGCGGCGGCATCGCCGATGATGGCGAGGACGGCGCCGACCTCGGCGGTCTCGTCCTCGGCCACGCGGATCTCGAGCAGCGTGCCGGCCACGGGCGACGGGATCTCCGTGTCGACCTTGTCGGTGGACACCTCCAGCAGCGGCTCGTCGGCGGCGACCGTGTCACCCACCGACTTGAGCCAGCGCGACACCGTCCCCTCGGTGACCGACTCGCCGAGCGCGGGAAGGACGACATCGGTGCCCTGCGCAGGAGCCGAGGGAGCCGCTGCAGGTGCGGCCGGGGCTGCGGGCTCCGGCGTGGATGTCGGCGCGGGCGTCGGCTCGGGTGCGGATGTCGGAGCCGGCGTGGGCTCCGGCGCGGCGGGAGGCTCGGGCTCCGAGTGGGGCTGCGGGGCGGCCGTCCCCGCCTCGGACGGATCCCCGATGATGGCGAGGACGGCGCCGACCTCGGCGGTCTCGTCCTCGGCGACGAGGATCTCGAGGACCACGCCGGCGACCGGTGAGGGGATTTCGGTGTCGACCTTGTCCGTCGACACCTCGACGAGCGGCTCGTCCGCGGCGACGTCGTCTCCGACTGTCTTGAGCCAGCGGGAGATGGTGCCTTCCGTCACGCTTTCACCGAGGGCAGGAAGAGGGACTTGGGTCGACATGCACTGACTCCTTCGCGCAGCACGGGTTTCCTCGCGTTCAGACTATCCCGGATGCGCACAGCGTGCATCGCCGTGTCCGGCCGCCCCCGTGGGGATGCCGGTCGCCGGGAGTCGCGCCCGGCGGGGAATAATGGGACTGTGCGAGTTCCCCGTCTCTTCCGCTCCCGCGGCGCCGGCGCCGGCCCGGCCGTCGACGCATCGTTGAAGCATCTGGCCGGGTTCTGCGACACCCGGCGGGGCGTCGAGGCGTGGATCGAACAGCCCAGCACCTTCGCCCGGCCGAGCCTGCTGCTCATCGCCCACGACGGGGAGTGGACGCGGCGATCCATCCCCGACGTGGCCTGGGGACGTGCCTTCGCCGCGAAGCGCCGGATCCCCGCCTACGACGCGGGGGTCGTCCCCTACCCGCAGCGCATGCGCGACTTCAACGCGCGCCGTCGCGACTGACGGCGGTCAGGATGCCAGCGCCGTCGCGAGCGCGATGAGCGTGCGGACGCCGAACCCGGTCCCTCCTGTGGGGACGTAGTCGTACGCCTCGCCGTCGTTGAACGCGGGTCCGGCGATGTCGAGGTGGGCCCAGGACCGATCCGGATCGACGAACTCGCGGAGGAACGCCGCGGCGGTCAGCGCGCCGCCGTACCGCTTGGTGCTGCTCGACCGCAGGTCGGCCACCGAGGACTTCAGACCGTCGCCGATCTCCTCGGGGATCGGGAGTTGCCAGAACAGCTCCCCGGCCGACTCGGCCGCGTCGAGCACCCGGTCCGCAGTGAGGTCGTCGGAGGCCATCAGACCGGCCGTCCGCAGTCCGAGAGCCACCATGCAGGCCCCCGTGAGGGTGGCGATGTCCACGACGAGATCCGCGTCGTCGGCGTTCGAACGGGCCAGTCCGTCGGCCATCACCAGCCGGCCCTCCGCGTCGGAGTTCGCGTTCTCCACCGTCTTGCCCCCATGGATCGTGAGGACGTCGGAGGGTCGGTAGGCGGTTCCCGACGGGAGATTCTCGGCCAGGCAGGCGTACGCGGTGATGCTGATCTTCAGGCCGAGGTCGGCGATCGCGCGCGTCGCCGCGAGGACCGCGGCGGCTCCCGACATGTCGCACTTCATCGTGTACATGCCCTCGGGCGTCTTCAGGTCCAGGCCCCCGGAGTCGAACGTGATGCCCTTGCCGACGAGCGCCAGGTGGAAGCGCGCGCCGCGCGGTGCATAGCTGTAGCGCACCAGGCGCGGCGGGTGGGACGACCCGCCGCCGACGGCGAGCAGCCCCCCGTACCCCTCCTTGCGCAACTGCGTCTCGTCGAGCACCTCGACACCGATGCGCGCCGCCTTCGCCCGTGTCCGGGCATCGTCCGCGAACGACTCCGGATACAGCAGGTTCGCCGGCAGATTGATCCAGTCGCGCGCCGCGCACACCGCCTCGGCGATGATCACGGCCGTGGAGACGGCTTGTCTCGCCTCGGCCTTGCCGGAGGCGCTGACGATGGTGAGAGCGCCGACGGCCGCAGGCTCGGGGCTGGCCGTCTGCTTCTGGTAGCGGTAGGCACCGAGCAGCGCACCCTCAGCGGCGCCCCGGATCACCTCGGGCTCGACGGCGTCCAGCGACACGGCGATGCGCAGGCCGGCGGCGCCGCTCACTCCGGCCGCCGTGCGCACGCCCGTCCCGGCGGCGCGACGCACCTGCTCCGGAGTCGCGTCGGCGCTGGGCAGACCCGTGAGCACGATCCGCAGGTCGCCGGGCCCGGGGACGACAGTCGCCGTTCCGAGCTTCGCCTCGGCACCCAGCGAGCGGGCGAGGGCGAGCAGCGGACGCCCGAGCTGCCTGGTCACCGACTTCTCCACGTCGGCCGGGACGCCGAGGAGGACACCGCCTGCCGGCCCCGGGGCGATCCCGACGACGACGACATCGGCATCGGCCGGGACGGTGCGAGCGAGGCTGATGGACGGAAGCCGGCTTCCGGACATGGTCACCTTCCTAGGTGTTGGGGGTCGATCGGGGACAACCTTAATCGCCGTTCGTCACTGTGAGAGCGACATCGGGCCGTAGACCAGCCGGTCGCCCTCGTAGAGCCACACGTCGGCCCATCCGTCCTCGACCAGGTCCTCATACGATTCGGTCAGCCACTGCTCGGCGAGCTGCTGCGTCGCGAACCCGTGGCCGACCCCGGCCTGCTCCGCGGAGGGTTCGCCCGCCGCCATCCACTGCCAGCTCACAGCTTGTCGCCCCGCTTGTACACGGGACGGGGCTGACGCAGGCGACGCACCGCGATCGCGCGGTTGACGAAGTAGAAGAGCAGTCCCTTGGGCGATTCGCCGGGGTGACGCTCCCGCAGGAACCGCTTGAACAGCCGCCAGTGGAGCCAGATCTCGATGACGGTGGCGAACAGCAGCCCGTACGACACGAACATCGAGATCTGCATCACCTGGACCGCGACGGCCCCGGTGCCCCAGACCTGCTGGCCCACGAGAGTGATCAGGATCGTCACGAGCAGCACCGGCATCAGGAACTCGCTGAGCATCCAGTGGGAGTCGACCCAGTCGCGGGCCGACGTCCGGCCGGGCGCGGCATCGGCGGCGTCCATCGACCTGATCCGGGCCTCGCGGGCCGCCTCGCGCTCGCGCGCCTTGGCCTGTTTGGGGCTCAGTTGCGGCCGCACGCGCTCCCGCCGTGCCGCCTCGGCCTCTTTGCGGGACGGTGTCGGGGTGGCCTTCTTGGTGCGTCCGGACGGCGCGGCCTCCTCGACCGTCTCCGACTCGGACGTCGACACCTCGGCGTCGTTGCGCTTGTAGGGGCTGAACAGACCCACGATCACTGCCTTCGGTAGAACTCGCTGACGGGGGCAATCTTAGGCCGTGTCGCGCCCCGGAATCGCCTCGCGCCGGGGGGAGTCGGACCGCTGGCACAATGTGCGGCGTGAAAGTGGTGGTCGCGTGCGATGCGGTGGGGGAGACACGGGCGGTCCACGCCGGACGAGTGCTCGCCCAGGCGTGGCGTGACGCCGGTGCGCAGGTCGCGCTCGTCCCGATGGGTGCGACGGGTTCCGATCTCGTGACGGCGCTCCGGGACGCCGGTGCGGCGACCGGGACGGACCCGTTCCCGACGGCGCGCACCCCGGATGCGCTCGTGGTCGTTCCGCCGCGGGTGGAACAGCCGGCCTGGACCGGCACCAGCGAAAGCGCGGGAACGGCGCTGGAGGCCGCGCTCGCCGACCCCCGCGCGCTGGTCGCGGTCGATCTCACGACGGTCCCGGCCCACGACGGGGGCGCCGGCCTGCTGTCCGCCCTCGGCGCGACGGCCGACACGGCGCTGACGGGCGGCTGGGGAGCGCTCGACGGCATCACCGCGCTGGATCTCGAGGCGCCCCGCGCCCGGCTCGCCGGATGCGAGCTCGTCGGGCTGGTGGACATCGACGACACCGCGACCCCGCTCACGAGCCTGCGGGGGGTCAGTTCGGTGCGCGGACGCGCCGAGGGACTCGATCTCTCCGAGATCGTCGCCGCCGACACCGCGCTCGGAGCGCTGGCCGCGCTGGCCGGCGTCGACGGTGTCCTCCCGGGCCCCGGCGCCGCCGGAGGAAACGGGCTGGCCGTCCTGGCGCTCGGCGGCACCCTCACCACCGCGCCGGCACTGTCGGCCGGGCTCGCCCACCTCGACCGGTCGCTGGCGCGCGCAGACCTGCTGGTGAGCGCGTGCACGAGTCTCGACATCGGGAACTACGGCGGCCCGGTCGTCCGCCACCTCGCCGGCCTGGCCGTCGCGCACGGCGTCCCGCTCGTCGTGGGCGCGGGACATCTTGCGATGGGCGGGCGGGAGTTGCGGGCTCACGGCGTGGAGGCCGGGTATGCCCTCGACGCGACGACGGCGCGGTCGCTGAGGTCGTCGGCGGCGGGCATGGTGCGCACGTGGACGTGGTAGGTGTTTGGGCGCGTCCCGGAGGCGATCTACAATCGGGGACGCGACCATGCCGCGCACGCATGACGGGAATCTCTACAGCGGGAGACGAACATGACGGTGGAAATCACGCAGGGCGTCCTGTTGACCGACGAGGCGACGACGAAGGTCAAGGAACTGCTCGGTGAGAAGGACCTGTGGCTCCGCGTCGCCGTGCAACCCGGCGGATGCTCCGGGCTGCGCTATCAGCTCTACTTCGACGACCGCGAACTCGACGGCGATGTCGTCAACGAGTTCGACGGCGTCCGCGTGGTGACCGACCGGATGAGTGCCCCCTACCTGATGGGGGCGACGATCGGCTTCTCCGACACGATCGAGGCCCAGGGCTTCACCATCGACAACCCCAACGCCACCGGGTCCTGCGCCTGCGGCGACTCCTTCCACTGACCCGGCGGGCGCCGGCGCGCCCGATTTCCGAGGGATCTGCAGAAAAAGCGGCCGTTTCGACGCCTCCAGGGGAGGCGCCGGAGCGGCCGTTTGGGTTAGTGTTGCGCCACAACTCGGTCTGGCTACCGTCCTCGACGGCTCGTGGGAAGGACACGCGTGATTCCACACAGAACCGGGCGTGCGGCACGCCGGTGGCTCATCGGCACGACGGCGGCGGGTGTCGTCCTGCTCGCCGGCTGCTCGCAGGAGCAGACCGAGCAGTGGGGGCGGTTCGGCCTGCCGACACTGGCCAGCGACCAGGGACAGGCGATCGGCGACCTGTGGGTCGGGGCGTGGATCGCCTCGCTGGCCGTGGGAGTGTTCGTCTGGGGCCTGATCGGCTGGGTGGTGGTCCGCTACCGGGCGCGGCACACGGGCGGCGTGCCGAAGCAGACCCGGTACAACCTGCCGATCGAGTTGCTGTACACGCTCGTTCCGTTCCTCATCATCGGCGTTCTGTTCTTCTTCACGGTCAGGGCACAGGACACGGTCAATCGCAAGGTCGACCAGCCCGACGTCACCATCAACGTCGTCGGCCAGAAGTGGTCATGGACCTTCAACTACATGGAGGCGGACGACGCGCGCGTGGGCGCCGTCGTCCATGAGGCAGGCACGATCGAGCGCACCCCCGATCTGTATCTGCCCGTCGGGAAGACCGTGCGGTTCAACCTGCAGTCGGCCGACGTGATCCACTCGTTCTGGATCCCGAACTTCTACTACAAGCTGGACGTGATCCCCGGCCATCCGAACTCGTTCGACGTCACGCCCACGGAGAAGGGCGAGTACCTCGGCAAGTGCGCGGAGTTCTGCGGCACGTACCACTCGGCCATGCTGTTCAACGTGAAGGTCGTCGACGAGGCCCAGTACTACGCCTATCTCGACGGGCTGAAATCCAAGGGACAGACGGGCGAGATCACCATCCCCTCGAAGGTCACGGCGATCCCCGTCCCGTCGCGGAGTGAGGAGGAGCACAGGTGAGCACCGCCGAAGCCGATCTCCAGGCGCGCGCCGCCGCCGCCACGGCCACCGGTGGCCGCACCGGTTCGCGGTCCCTCGGGGCGTCGTTCATGAAGATCCTCACCACGACCGATCACAAGCTGATCGGCAAGATGTACTTCGTCACAGCGCTGGTCTTCTTCGCGTTCGGCGGGCTGCTCGCCCTGGCGATCCGTGCCGAGCTGGCGTTCCCGGGTCGGCAGTACCTCAACTTCGACAACTTCAACCAGTTCTTCACGATGCACGGCACGATCATGCTGCTGCTGTTCGCGACCCCGATGTTCACGGGATTCGCGAACTTCCTGCTGCCGCTGCAGATCGGCGCACCCGACGTCGCCTTCCCGCGGATGAACGCCTTCGCGTTCTGGCTGTTCCTGTTCGGCGGTCTGATCGTGTGCTCGGGCTTCCTCAGCCCGCAGGGCGCGGCCTCCTTCGGCTGGTTCGCCTACGCCCCGCTCAGCGACGCCATCAACTCGCCCGGAGTCGGCGGCGACCTGTGGCTGATGGGCTTGTACCTCACCGGCCTCGGGACGATCCTGGGCGCGGTCAACTTCATCACGACGATCATCACCCTGCGGGCGCCCGGCATGACGATGTTCCGGATGCCCATCATGGCGTGGAACACCCTGGTCACGTCGATCATGATCCTGATCGCGTTCCCGATCCTCGCCGCGGCGCTGCTCGTCCTCGAATCCGACCGCCGGCTCGGCACGCACATCTTCGACGCCGCCACCGGCGGCCCGCTGCTGTGGCAACACCTGTTCTGGTTCTTCGGCCACCCCGAGGTGTACATCATCGCGCTGCCGTTCTTCGGCCTCATCACCGAGATCCTCCCGGTGTTCAGCCGCAAGCCGCTGTTCGGCTACGTCGGCCTCGTCGCGGCGACGCTCGGCATCGGGGCGTTGTCGATCTCGGTGTGGGCGCACCACATGTTTGTCACCGGCGCGGTCAACCTGCCGTTCTTCTCGTTCATGACCTTCCTGATCGCCGTCCCGACCGGCGTGAAGTTCTTCAACTGGATCGGGACGATGTGGGGCGGCTCGCTCAACTTCGCGACGCCCATGCTGTGGGCGCTGGGCTTCCTCACCACCTTCCTGTTCGGGGGCCTGACCGGCATCATCCTGGCGAGCCCCCCGCTGGACTTCCAGGTGTCCGACACGTATTTCGTCGTCGCGCACTTCCACTACGTGCTGTTCGGCACGGTCGTGTTCGCGATGTTCGGCGGATTCTATTTCTGGTGGCCGAAGATCACCGGGCGGATGCTCAACGAGACGTGGGGGAAGGTCCACTTCTGGCTGCTGTTCGTGGGCTTCCACCTGACCTTCCTCGTGCAGCACTGGCTGGGCGTCGAGGGAATGCAGCGCCGGATCGTCGATTACCTCCCGTCGGAGGGCTTCACCTTCCTCAATCAGGTCTCCACGGTCGGTGCCTTCATGCTGGGCATCTCGATGCTGCCGTTCCTGTGGAACGTGTGGATCACCCGGAAGTCACCGCCGGTGGAGGTCGATGATCCCTGGGGCTGGGGCCGGTCGCTCGAATGGGCGACGTCCTGCCCGCCGCCACGGCACAACTTCACCAGCCTGCCGCGGATCCGGTCCGAGTCGCCGGCGTTCGATCTGCATCACCCCGAGATCGCGGCCGCAGCGGAGCACGAACTCGGCGAGGCGACGAACGTCCAGAAGGAGGTCGACCGATGAAGGCCGAGGGCTGGATCTTCGGGGTACTGGCGTTGTTCTTCGTCATCGTGACGCCGCTGTACTGGGTGATCACGCACGAGACCATCGGGCTGGTCGTGCTGCTGCTGACGGCGGCGCTCACGATCATGATCACGGCATACCTCTTCATCACCGCGCGAAACATGGATCCGCGGCCCGAGGATCGCACGGACGGCGAGATCGTCGAGGGCGCGGGCGAGCTCGGCTTCTTCCCGCCGTCGAGCATCTGGCCGTTCTGGAGCGCGCTCACCGTGTCGATCGCGGCGCTCGGACCGGTGTTCGGGTGGTGGCTGACGCTCCTCGGGTTCGGGCTCGGCATCTGGGCACTGTGCGGCTGGGTGTACCAGTTCTACGTCGGCGAGTACAGCCACTGACCTCCCCGCCGGGCGTGCGGCACCCGTCGCGCCCGGCACGCTCCGTGCCGCGAGAGTCACCAGCTCGCGTGCAGCGGTCGTCCCTCCTCGAACCCGGAGCGCGACTGGATGCCCACGACCGCCCGGTCGTGGAACTGCTCGAGGTCCCGCGCGCCCGCATACGTGCACGAGGAGCGGACGCCCGACACGATGAAGTCGAGGAGGTCCTCGACGCCCGGACGCTGCGGATCCAGGTACATGCGAGAACTCGAGATGCCCTCCTCGAACAGCGCCGCGCGCGCCCGCTCGAAGGCGCTTGCCTCGCGGGTGCGCATCCGCACGGCCCGGGCCGAGGCCATGCCGAACGACTCCTTGTAGGCGCGCCCTTCGTGGTCGTACAGGAGGTCGCCGGTCGACTCGTGCGTGCCGGCGAACCACGAGCCGATCATCACCGAACCGGCGCCGGCCGCGAGAGCCAGGGCGACGTCCCGGGGGTGGCGGACGCCGCCGTCCGCCCAGATCGATTTGCCCTCCGCCCGCGCAGCGGCCGCGCACTCGAGGACGGCGCTGAACTGCGGACGCCCGACACCGGTCTGCATACGCGTCGTGCACATCGCCCCCGGCCCGACGCCGACCTTGACGACATCGGCGCCGGCCGCGATCAGGTCGGTCACACCGGCGGCGGTGACGACGTTGCCGGCGACGATCGGCACCTCGGCGCCCCGGGCCGCCACGACGGCGCGTGCCGACTCCAGCGCCGAGATCATCCGTTCCTGGTGCCCGTGCGCGGTGTCCATGACGAGGACGTCCGAACCGGCGTCCAGCATGGCCTCCACGCGATGCGTGACGTCGCCGCTGATGCCGATGGCCGTGCCGATGCGCAGCTGCCCCGCCGCGTCGACGGCCGGGTCGTACAGCGCCGCGCGGAGAGCGCCTTTGAGGGTCATGATGCCGCGCAGCCGTTCGCCGGAGGTGATGAGCGCGACCTTGTGGTGCCGAGCCGTGAGATCGGTGAAGATCTCGGGCGGGGTGGCGGTGTCGGGCAGCACCATCACGTCGGTGGTCATCACCTCGTGCACCTGTGCGAACCGGTCGACGCCGGCCGTGTCGGTCACCGAGCACAGACCGAGTGGACGCCGGTCGTCGTCCACGACGACCACGACCCCGTGGGCGCGTTTGTGGATGAGGGACAGGGCCTCTCCGACCGTCGTCGTCGGCGAGACGGTGATGGGCGTGTCGAACACGACGTGGGCGTTCTTCACCTTCGCGATGACGCCTGAGACGACGTCGACGGGGATGTCCTGGGGAACGATCGCGATCCCGCCGCGCCGGGCGATCGTCTCGGCCATCCGGCGTCCGGAGATCGCCGTCATGTTGGCGACCACGATCGGCAGCGGGGTCGCGACCCCGTCGGTGGACGTGAGGTCGACATCCAGGCGCGACGTGACCGCCGAACGGTTGGGCGCCATGAAGACGTCGTCGTAGGTCAGGTCGAAGGCCGGCTCTTGATTGAGGAATCGCACAGGGACGATTATCTCAAGAGCTCAAGGGCGCGCATCAACCGCGTCGTCGCGGTGATCGCTCGCCGCGGCGTCCGGCTCGTGTGCGGCCTCGATCTGACCGGCGTGTTCGTGGGCGGCCTCGATCTCTCCGCGGGTCGGTTTGGGGATCCTCGTGCCGAGGAACCAGCGGCTCAGCCGCGCGCGGAAGCCGGTCACGCCGGCGCCGCGTCGACGTACGCCGCGCTCGTCGGTGGCCGGGCTCTCCTCCAGCGGAAGAGGCTGATCATGCTGGGTCAGCGTGAACCCCTCCTCCTGGGAGATCGGCTCGTGAGCCTCCGAATAGCCGCCCTGCGGATCCCGCACGATGACGCCCGACTCGGCGCCGTGCAGGACGCGTTCGGCGTCCCGACGTTGCAGGCTGAGGCAGATCCGCCGGGTCGCCAGGAAGGCGAGGACCGGGCCCACGAACACCGCGACCCGCATGAACACGGTGATGGCGTTCAGCGACAGGTGGAAGTGGGTGGCGAGGATGTCGTTGCCGCCGGCCAGCCAGAACAGCCCGTAGCAGGTGATCCCCGCCACACCGAGGGCGGTTCGGGTGGGGGCGTTGCGAGGCCGGTCGAGGATGTGGTGCTCGCGTCTGTCCCCGGTGATCCACGCCTCGACGAACGGGTACAGGGCCAGCCCCGTGAACAACAGGCCCATCAGGCCGACGCCGGGCAGGAAGATCTGCCACGACCACGTCGTGCCGCCCACATGCCACTCCCAGTTCGGGATGATGCGGATGGCGCCCTCGACCCACCCCATGTACCAGTCGGGCTGGGATCCGGCGGTGACCTGGGACGGGTTGTACGGTCCGTACATCCACACGGGGTTGATCTGCATCGTGGCGCCCATGAGGACGGTGACGCCGAACACGATGAAGAAGAATCCGCCGGCTTTCGCCATGTAGACGGGGAACAGCGGGTATCCGACGACGTTGCCGTTCGTTCGTCCGGGCCCGGGGTACTGGGTGTGCTTGTGGTAGGTGACCAGCCCGATGTGCGCGGCGATCAGCCCGAGCAGGAGACCGGGCACGAGCAGGATGTGAACCATGTAGAGCCGCGGGATGACCAGGGTTCCGGGGAACTCGCCGCCGAACACGAAGAACTCCGCCCAGGTCCCGATCAACGGGATGGAGCGGATGAGTCCGTCGACGAACCGCAGCCCGGTTCCCGACAGCAGGTCGTCGGGCAGGGAATACCCCGCGAAGCCCTCGACGGTCGCCATCGAGAAGAGGCCGATGCCGATGAGCCAGTTGATCTCGCGCGGCTTGCGGAAGGCGCCGGTGAAGAACACCCGCAGCATGTGCACGGCGGCCGCGGCGACGAAGAGGATCGCCGCCCAATGGTGCACCTGGCGCACGAGCAGGCCGCCGCGGACATCGAACGAGATGTCCAGCGTGGACATGTAGGCCTCGGACATGGGGATGCCCCGCAGAAGCTGGTAGGACCCCTGGTACTCCACCTCCGCCATGGACGGCTTGAACCAGATCGTCAGGAAGACGCCGGTGAGGAGCAGCACGATGAACGAGTAGAGCGCGATCTCGCCGAGCAGGAAGGACCAGTGGTCGGGGAACACCTTGCGCAGGCCTGCCCGCCCGACGCGCGCGAGGCCGAGTCGGTCGTCCAGCCACCTGAGCGGCTTGGCGGCACCTCGGCCGGGGCTGGGGGCCGGAGGGCGCAGGTCGTCGAGGACTGGTGCGTCCGCGGACGTCGCAGCGGGCTTGGCCATCAGCGGTCACCCTCCTCGTAGTCACCGGTGGAGTCGCGCTCGAAGTAGCTGGGGCCCACGGGCACCGTGAAGTCGCTGCGCGCGACGAGGTAGCCGTCCTGGTCGGTCGTGATGGGCAGTTGCGGCAGCGACCGTCCGGCCGGTCCGAAGATGACGACGCCCGAGTTGCCCAGGTCGAAGGTCGACTGATGGCACGGGCACAGCAGGTGCCCGGTCTGCCGCTCGAACAGGTTCACCGGGCAGCCGACGTGGGTGCAGATCTTCGAGTAGCACTGGATCCCGCCCACGTTCCAGTCACGCCGCGACTCGGGCACCTGGATCCGGTTCGGGTCCATCCGCACGATGATGATGGACGCCTTCGCCTTGGCCTGCTGGAACTCGGCGCCGTGCAGGTCCTGCAGGTTCTCGGGCTGGGCGTTGACGAGTTCGTTGAGGGGGACCTCCGAGGCGCGGATGCGCCGGTAGGTCACATCGGTCACCAGGTACACGCCTTCGGCCCACAACGTCTTCTCGATCGTCTCCTTCCGGGTGGAGGCGATCGGCCATGGTCCCATGTCGGCGAGCATGACCAACGGTGGCAGCGCGACGGTGCCCAGCGCACCGGCGAGGCTGACGCCCAGCAGCTTCCGGCGTCCGATCCCCGATTCCTCGGTGCCCGCGGCGAACTGCTCGGCGACGATCTCGCGGTCCTGCGGCGACGAGGCCAGCTCGTGTCGTTCCTCGACGACCTCGGTGTCGGCCATGACGGTCTTCGCCCAGTGGACCGACCCGACGCCGATGCACAGGATCGCGAGGCCGACGAGCAGTCCGAACAGCGCGTGGTGGACCCGGATCGTCTCGGAGCCGAGCTCGAAGGACAGCGTCGTGGGCACCGCGAAGTAGACGACGATGGCCGCGATCGCGAGCAACGGGGACAGGCCGTACAGCGCCACGATCTGGCGGTAGGCACGCCGCCCGGCCCGCTCGTCGGTGTCGGTGTACCGGGGGAGATGCTCTTCGACCCCGGGGTCGGGGATCGGAGCGACCTCGCGCGGAGCGGGGTCGGGTGCATGCCGCGTCGTGTCCAGGCTCATTTCGCGCGGGCTCCCTTCGCAGCGATCCACACGGCGAACAGGCTCAGCCCGCCGATGCCGATGATGAACCCCCAGAAGCCTTCGGAGACGGGGCCGATCCCGCCGAGGCTCAGGCCGCCGCTCGGCTCGGCCTCGACCGATGTCAGGTAGCCGATGATCGCGCGGGCGTCCTCGTCGGTGATGGTGTTCTGCCCGAACACCGGCATCTGGCCCGGACCGGTCCGCATGGCCTCCCAGATGTGGATCGCCTCGACGCCCTGCAACGACGGGGCCGAGACCCCCTCCGGCAGTGCGCCGCCCGCGCCTTCGAAGTTGTGGCAGGCCGAGCAGTTGGACCGGAACAGCTCGCCTCCCCGCGCGATCTCCTCGTCGGTGAGGCCGGCGGGGTTGTACTGACCGGAGTCGGGGGTGGACGTCCCCGTGCCCAGCGACGCGACGTACGCCGCGAGCTGAGCGGTCTCGTCGCTGGTGTAGGTGCCCGCCTTCCGCGGTGCCTGCTGGCCCTGGTTGGCCATCGGCATCCGTCCGGTGCCGACCTGGAAGTCGACCGCCGCCGACCCGACGCCGATCAGGGACGGCGCCTGGCTGGTGCCCTCCCCGTTGAGCCCGTGACACGACGAGCAGTTCTGGGTGAAGAGCGCCTTGCCTGCCGCGATCTGATCCTTCGAGCCGTCCGCCATGCTCTGCGTCGCGGGCTGCAGCGCCGCATAGGTCAGCCCGAGGACGAACAGCGCGAGGACGATGGCCAGCGGTCTGATCAACGCGCTGCGCCGGCGTGGCCGACGGTTCTTCATGGTTCCTCCTCGGGTGCGCGGCTAGCGGACGAAGTAGATGACGCCGAACAGGACGATCCAGATGAGGTCCACGAAGTGCCAGTAGTAGCTCGTCGCGACGGCGTTGACCGCCTGTTCGTGGGTGAACGTACGGGCGAGGTACGTGCGTCCGAGGACGAGCAGGAACGCGACGAGACCGCCGGTGACGTGCAGTCCGTGGAATCCGGTCGCAAGGAAGAACGCCGAGGTGTAGGCGTTGGTCGCGGGTGTGAACCCCTCACCGATGAGGGAGGCGTATTCGAACGCCTGGCCGCCGATGAAGATCGCACCCATGACGAAGGTCAAGGTGTACCACTCGCGCATTCCCCAGGCGGCGACGTTGAACAGCGAGCCGGAGCGCGACACGTGGGAGTTCTCGGCCGCGTGAACGCCCAGTTGGCAGGTGACGGAACTGAGCACCAGGATCGCCGTGTTCGCGATCGCCACCGGCATGTTGAAGTGGGACGCGCCCCATTCCCACATGCTCTGTTCCAGATTGTCCTGCTGGGCGAAGCTGTTGGTGACGTTGCGCAACGTGAAGTACGCCGCGAAGAGCGCGGCGAAGAACATCAACTCGGATGCAAGCCACACGATCGTGCCGACGGCCACCCTGTCGGGGTGACCCGGGGTGCGCCGCAGACGCGAGGCCGCGACCGGGTGCAGCGCACCCGTGGGCAGTGCCTGGGCGGAAGGTTCGCCAATACTACTCGCCACGCGCTTATCCTGCCGTAAGTCCGGAAAAGAAGCCATCCTGAACAGCCGTGTGGGGCCATCTTTGGGTGCGGTGACCGCGGCGTCAAGCGCCGACCCTCCGGAACAATGCGACACGGGGCGGTTCTCGGGGCCGCCCGCGCCGCCCTGGACCGGTCGCCGGGCGGCCCCGCCGGTCCGCGGCCGCCCGGGAGGAGGTGCTCGCGGCCGCCCGCCCGGACGCGCCGCACGAGTTAGGATGCAGCTTGAGTCCACGGTAGCGAAGCAGACAGGAAGTCCCATGACCGATGCGCAGTCCGACCGGCAGCTCAAGGTACTGCTGTACTCCGACGACCGCACCGTGCGCCGTGACGTCCGGCTCGCTCTCGGGACGCGGGTCGCCGCCGACCTGCCACCCCTGGACATCTTCGATGTCGCCACCGAGCCGGCCGTCATCACGGCGCTCGACGAGGGGCCTTATGACCTCGTCATCCTCGACGGGGAAGCGGTGCCGTCGGGAGGCATGGGGATCGCCTACCGGATGAAGGACGAGTACGCCGACTGCCCGCCGGTCCTGGTGCTGGTCGCGCGTGTGGCGGACGCCTGGCTGGCCACGTGGTCGAAGGCGGAGGCGATCGCGACGCATCCGATCGATCCGGTCCGCCTGCCCGCTCAGGTCGCCGAACTGCTGCGGGCACGGCTCGCGGAGCCCGCCCGGTGAGTGCGGCGGAGTTCACCTGGCCCGATGTCCTCGCCCAGCTTCTGAGGGGGGAGTCCCTGGCGCCGTCGGCCGTGTCGTGGGCGATGGGGGAGATCCTCGCGGGGAACGCGACGCCGGTTCAGATCGCCGGTTTCGCCGTGGCGTTGCGCGCCAAGGGCGAGGCGGTGGAGGAGATCTCGGCGCTGGCCGACACGATGCTCGCCCGTGCGACGCCGATCAGCCTCGACGAGGATGCGGTGGACGTCGTCGGGTCGGGGGGCGACCGGGCCAACACGGTGAACGTCTCCACGATGGCGGCGATCGTGGCGGCTGCGGCCGGTGCACGGGTCGTCAAGCACGGGAACCGGGCGGCGAGTTCGGCGTGCGGCACCGCCGACTGCCTGGAGGAGCTCGGCGTCGCGCTCGACGTGCCTGCGGCCGCGCAGGCGGAGGTGCTCGCCGACGTGGGGATCGTCTTCCTGTTCGCCCCGCTGTATCACCCGAGCCTGCGGCACTCGGCCGGGCCGCGGCGGGAGCTCGGCATCCCCACGACGTTCAACTTCCTCGGCCCGCTCGCGAACCCTGCCCGTCCTGCGGCGCAGGCGATCGGCGTGGCGGATGCGCGGATGGCGGGTCTGATGGCCGGCGTGCTGGCCGGTCGTGGCAGCCGCGGTCTCGTGTTCCACGGATCGGACGGGCTGGACGAGCTGACGACCACGACGACGTCCGACGTCTGGATCCTGTCGGAGGGTCGCGCGGTCACCGGAGAGCTCGACCCCGCCGATCTCGGTATCCCGAGGGGCGAGGTGCGCGCGCTGGTCGGCGGCGGCCCGGCGCAGAACGCCGCGATCGTCCGCGACACGTTCGCCGGTGCCGTCGGGCCGGTGCGCGACATCGTCGTGCTCAACGCCGCAGCCGCGCTGCTGGCCTATCACGGCCCGGACCCCGACGGCGACGTCGTCACGCAGCTCGCGCCCTACGTCGCGCAGGCGACGGAGGCGCTCGACTCGGGGCGCGCCACCGGGGTGCTCGACCGGTGGGTCGAGACGACCCGGCGGTTCCGACAGGTCTGACCGCCCGGTCACCAGCCCGGGAGCATCGTCCACACGAGCCACAGGTAGGGCCCGGCCACGAGCGACGGCCCGTAGGGGAAGGGACCGGGCGGACGCCCGGCCCCGCGGTCGGACACCTGACACGCGAGCCCCCAGGCCGCGCCGACCAGGGCACCCAGGAGCGCGGCCCACAGCGCGGCGGACACTCCGAGGGTCCCGGCCGTTCCGCCGGCGAGCAGAGCCAGCCGGACGTCGCCGAATCCGAACCCGCCGGTGGTCCGCCACAGAAGCCAGAACAGGCCCCCGACCAGGAGCGACCCGCCCGCGGCGAGGACCGGCACCTGCCAGTCACCGGTGAGGGCGGCGACGACGCCGACGCAGAGGGCGAGCCCGGCCGTCGCGCCCCACACGAGCGATCGGGGGAGATAGGTCGTCCGTGCGTCGATGACGGCCGCCAGGACGCCGCCCGTTCCGAGCGGAAGCAGCGCAAGCACCTGCGGCCACGGCAGTGCGATGACGCTCACCGCCAGGGCGGCGAACACCGTCACACCGACGACGAGCCTCGTCGCGGGCGTCACGAGCGCGGCATAGGGGGTCTTGCCCGGTGCGTCGCGGGGCTCGGGCAGCGATCGGAGCAGGGGCCCGAGCGCCGCCGCGGTCCCTGCCGCCACGGCGGCACATCCTGCCAACAGCGACGCCATCATGGGCACAGTATGGTCACCACACGGGTTCCTCCGCGTCGGGCCCGATGTCCACTCCGGCTTCGACGGCCGCGGTCACGATCAGCAGCTCGATCCGCCGCGTCGTGTAGCGGGTCTCCGGATCGAGCAGGGATTCGATGTCGCCCGCCTCGACCGGACAGCGCCGGGAGATCGCGGCGACGGAGCCGCCCGAGCGGCACCACGATTCCACGGCCTCCCGTGCCTGCGCCGCGGGCACCGGCCTCCTCGCCAGATCGGCGAGGAGGTCCTCCCGCATCGCGAGCAGGCGTCGGGCGATGTCGGGCGGAAGCCGGCGCAGGGGCCGGCCCCCGCGGCCGTGCAGGAGCACGTCAACGGTTCGCTCCGGCACCCGGGCCTCGGCGGCGATGACCCGCCACGGCAGTCCGCTCGCGGCCAGGAGGTGGTGCAGGTGGGCGCGGAACGGGGCGGCGTTCACCCAGTTCAGCGGGCTTTGGGGGCGCTTCGGGGTTTTCTGCGCGGAGATCACGGCACTCATACCCGAAGAGCCGTTGTCCACAGGGCTTTGTGAGGCGGATCCGGAAATTCGTGTGCCCGGTTCGCGGTGCCGCACCGATCGGCGTGGACGGGCGATCTGTCGACCGACATCCCGGACGCGACGACGCGGCCGGGATGTCGGCGTTTCCCGGCCGCGTCGTGGGCGATCCCTCGCCGGAGGCGAGGCTCAGCGCATGGCTTGCGTGAATCCGGCGGCGAGCGCTGCCTCCGCGGTGCGGAACCACACCTGTGTCCGGGTCCGGTCGTAGCTGGAGGACCCGGGCAGGTGGAACTTCATCGAGCGGACGTTGGCCTTGATGGCGTATTCCGGTGGGGGTGTCGGACCCGTGAAGGAGTCCGGCCCGAACCGGTCAGGAGCGAAACGGCTCCTCACCACCTGCCTCGTCGTCCTCGGTCACCGGCCGGGGCGCGTCCTCGGCGTCGTCGGTCTCCGCTTCGGCCGCCTCGGCCTCGTCGTCGGGCGCCTCGACCTCGTCGGGCTCGGCGGCCGCCTCGGGATCGGCACCCGTCTCGGCGACCTGTTCGACGTCGGCCTCGGCCGCCTGCGCCTCGGCCGGGTCGGCCTGCTCGGCGGGGGATTCGTCGACCGGAGGGGCGCCCTCGGCCGTCATGTCGGAGTCGGCCTGGGTCGCGCTGAAGGTCGGGGGTGTGTACGAGGACGCCGAATGCGGCTGCCATCCGCTCTTGGACTCGGTCAGTTTCTTGATGAGAGCGACCGCTCCGGCGAGACTCGCGGCGATGGCGCCGACGAGCAGGATCTTCTTGCCCACGCCGCCCTTCTTCTGCGCCACGTCGACCTCGGAGCCGGTGACCGAGGCGACCGCCTCGGCGACGTCGTCTGCGGCATCCTTCACCAGGGATCGGTCGGCGACCTCGTGGAGCACCTCGGTGACCTTCGGCATGAACTCGGTCGTCACCTTCCCCCGCGCATCCTCGACGGCGGGCGCGATCTTGGCGAGGGCGTCCTCGATGTGCGGCTGGAGGGCCTCGAGAGCCTGGACGGTCGCGGCCGCGCTCTTGGCCACGGCGTCCTGAGCGATCGGGGCGACCTTGTCCACGTACGGCGCGATCTTCTCGCTCGCCTGCTCGACGTAGGGGCCGATCCTCTCGCCGGCCTGCTCGACGTAGGGGCCGAGCCGCTCGCCGGCCTGCTCGACGTACGGCCCGATCTTGGCCTTGGCGGCGGTGCAGGCCTGCGCACCGAGTTCGGCCGCCTGCTGCGCCTTCTCTTCCACAGCGTCCTGCAGTTCCTTGCGCTTCAACTCGTGTCCTCCCGCTCGGATCGTGACATCTACCGTACCCGCCCGCTCTGCCATTTCGACAGGCATCCGGGCCGTCCGGCCGACGTCCGGGGGAGCGTCAGGGAGGGCCTCGGGCATGGGCCGGAGGGCAACGTCTGACAGGATGGGATGACCACACATCGGAAGGACGACTGTGACGACCGCTACTCTGCACACCAATCTCGGCGACATCGTGATCGAGATGTTCGCCGACCAGGCGCCCAAGACCGTGGCCAACTTCGTGGGCCTGGCGACGGGGACGAAGGAGTACACCGATCCCGGCACGGGCGAGCCCACGACCGGGAACTTCTACGACGGCCTCATCTTCCACCGCGTGATCGACGGCTTCATGATCCAGGGCGGCGACCCGCTCGGCACCGGCCGGGGCGGCCCGGGCTACCAGTTCGGCGACGAGTTCCATCCGGAACTGTCGTACGACCGCCCGTACCTGCTGGGGATGGCGAACGCCGGGCCCGGCACGAACGGCTCCCAGTTCTTCATCACGGTCACGCCGACGCCCCATCTCAACCGCCGGCACACGATCTTCGGCGAGGTGACCGACCCCGCCAGCCGCGCGGTCATCGACACCATCGCCACGACCCCCACCGACCGGACGGATCGGCCTCTCGAGCCGATCGTCATCACCTCGGTCACGGTCGCCTGACCACCCGCCCCGGCACAGGCCCGGCCGGAGGCGCCGGGCCTCGCCGGAGGCTCAGGAGGCCGGCAGCGGTGACGGGACGGGAACGGCGGGCAGACTCTGCGGCCACGCGACCCAGACCAGCACCGCGAGCGCGACGAGAAGGACGACCGTGGCGGCGAGGGCGAGGGCCAGCGGCAACCGCGACCTGGCCCGGCGCGGCCTCCTCGCAGGCGGCAGCGACGACATGGCGGCATCCTAACGAGTGACTCCGGACCGATGGTCTCCGGAGGACTCGGGCAGCCCGCTCAGAACCCCGGCGGTCGAGGATCGTCCACGTCACCCGAGCTCGCGTGGATCAACCGCATCCCTTCCGGCCGCGGTCGGCAGGGGGCGGCAACGGTCGAGGGAGAGCCCGATCCCGATCGGCCAGGACCAATCGCCCTGGATCTCCATCAGGCGGACGCCGGGTCGTTCGAGCCAGTCGGCTATGCGCAGCGTCTCCTCGACGGTGGCCGCGGGCTGCGGCGCGACGGGCGCGCTCACCGTCTCGGCCGTGGCCACGATGGCGCGAGCGACCGCCTGAGGGATCTCACCGGCTCGCGCGAGCGCCGCGCCCGCAAGGCGGCCGTGGCGGATCACGTGGATCTCCCATCCCTCCTCGACCCGGTAGGCGGCGACGAGGTGCGGAAGAGCCGCGAGACTGGCGACGCGGTGGTGCCGGATCGCGGCCGAGGAATAGGCGGCGATCCGGTCGCGCACCACCGCGGCCTCCTCGAACCGCTCCTCGCCGACAAGCCGGTCCAGCCGCCGGCCGGCGACGGTCAGCACCGACCGGACCGAGACCTGCAGTGCGTCCTGGACGGCCGCGGCGATCCGGGCGTAGTCGTCGCGGCCGACCGCGCCGGTGCAGGGCGCCGAGCAGCGGCCGATCTCGGCGAGCGCGCAGGCCTGGGCCCCGGAGCGCACCGAGATGCGCTTGGTGCACTGACGCAGCGGGAACGCGTCCTGGAGGGCGAGCTTCACATCCTCGGCGGTGCGCCGGCCGGCGAACGGACCGAAGTGACGGTCGGGCGATCCGCTCACCTGCCGGACGATGGACAGCCTCGGGAAGGGCTCGTCGGTGAGCCGCAGCCACACGTGCCGTTGCGGGTGCTTCGAGCGGCGGTTGTAGCGCGGCGCGTGGGCGGCGATGAGACGAAGCTCTCGCACCTCGGCGGCCAGCGGGGTCGGGCACTCGGTGACCTCGACGCCGGTCGCGATCCTGATCATCTCGTCCATTCGTGGCCGGGTCTCGGCGGCCGTGAAATAGGAACGGACGCGCGCTCGCAGAGAACGGCTCTTGCCGACGTAGAGGATCTGCCGCGGCTTGCCCGGGAGGTCGGCGTAGAACATGTACACGCCGGGTCCCGTGGGCAGGCCGGCGGCCCATGTGCGCTTGGCCCGTCGTTGCGGCGAGACGTGGTGCAGGAACTCCTTCAGATCCTCCAGGGTGACGACGCCCAGATTGCCGGTCCGCTCGAGCAGGCCGTGGAACACGTCGACGGTGGCGCGAGCATCGGCGAGCGCGCGATGGTTGGGGGTCGCGGTCGCGCGGAAGTGACGGGCGAGCGTGGCGAGCTTCACATTCGGAACCTCGTCGCGCAGCAGCGCCTGCCGGGCGAGCGCGACGGTGTCGACGGCCGCGCCGAACGCCCATGGGTACCCGAGACCCGCGCACGCCCGCTTCAGGAAGCCGACGTCGAACCGGGCGTTGTGCGCGACCAGGACGCTGCCGCGCGCGAACTCGAGGAAGGCCGGCAGAGCCTGGGCGAGGCGGGGTGCGGACGCGACGAGGTCGTTGGTGATGCCGGTGAGGACGGCGATGAGCGCCGGGATGTCGACCAGCGGGTTGACCAGGGTCTGGAACTCGCCCTGGACCTCGCCGCCGCGCACCTTCACCGCGCCGATCTCGGTGATCGCGTCCGCCTCGCCGCCCCCGGTGGTCTCGAGATCGACGACGCAGAAGGTGACATCGGCCAGCGGCGTCCCGAGGTCGTCGAAGGTCGGTTGCTGAGGGATCGGGCGTGAGGAGATCCCGCGGGCGGATACGGCCATGGCCACGACGTTAGGGGGAGGCTCCGACGAAACGGTGTGCCGGGCGGCGGGACGCAGCAGGGGGCACGGCGCAGGGAACTGTCGGTGGGGTCGTGTTGACTCTGCGGCATGGAACTTCTGCGTGTGGACTGCGGTGCCTGCGTGATGCGCGGCGTGGCCTGCGACGGCTGCATGATGAGCGTCCTGATGACGCCCGTCGACGAGTCGGCCTTCGACGAGGGCGAGATCGTCGCCCTGGCCGCGCTCGTCGAGGAGGGGCTGCTTCCGCCGCTGCGGCTGGTGCCGGGGACCGGCTCGCAGCGGGCCGGAGAGCAGCCTCCCGGCGCCGGGAGGCGCGTGTCGGCCACCGAGATGTTTGCGGACTCTGAAAGAGTCGTTTAGGCTTTTCTCAGGCGGGCAGTCCGCCAAGGGTTCGCTGGTAGTGTCCGGATGGGCATGCATGAAGGAGTCACGTGGTGAAGTTGCGCCGGAGTCTCGTCGCCGGTGCCGTGGGCACCCTCACGGCCGCACTCATCTGCAGCGTTCCGGCGATCCAACCGGCCGCTGCCGATCCGATCTCCGATGCGAAGTCCCAGTTGGCCAAGCTCGAAGAGCAGAACAGCTCGATCGACGCGGAGTACGCGGAGGTCCAGTCCAAGCTGACGACGAGTCGCGAGCGGCTGAAGACCACCACATCCGACCTGGCTCGCCAGCAGAAGCTGGTCGACGGCATGAAGACCGATGCCACACGGGTCGCCCTCACACAGTTCCAGAACCGTGGCATCAACGTCACGACCCGGATCCTCACCAGTCCCGACGCTGAGAGCTTCCTGAGCCAGCTCTCGACGACGCAGCAGGTCGAGTCCAACATGAACTCGACGCTGCAGGACTACCAGAACGAGGTCGGCAGCCTCGAGTCGCTGAAGAAGACGGTCGCGTCCGAGACAGCGTCCATCGCCGGCGACGAGGCCCGCCTGAAGGAGCTCCAGAAGAACTCCGACGACAAGGTCGCGGAGGCGAAGGCCCTGGTGAGCCGCCTGACGGCCGAGCAACAGGCCGCACTCGCCGCCGAGCAGCAGCAGACCACGCGCACTGCCACCGCGATCGCCTCCCAGGTGAGCCGCTCCACGACGCGCACCTCGACGTCGTCCTCCTCGTCGTCTTCGTCGTCCTCGTCTTCGTCTTCGTCCGGTTCGTCCTCGGTGGCCAGCACCGTCAGCGGTTCCGCGAGCAGCCGCGCTCGCGCGGCGCTCTCCTTCGCGATCAGCCAGGTCGGCAAGTCCTACTCGTACGGCGCCACGGGCCCGAGCGCATACGATTGCTCGGGTCTCACGATGGCCGCGTACGCCTCGGTCGGCATCAGCCTCCCGCGCACCTCTCAGGCGCAGTACGGCGTCGGCAAGGCCGTCTCCCGCTCCGACCTGCAGCCCGGCGATCTCGTGTTCTTCTACAGCGGCATCAGCCATGTCGGGATCTACATGGGCAACGGCATCATGGTGGACGCGCGGAACTCCCGCGTGGGCGTCGTGTACACGAACATCAACGAGCCCTGGTGGCCCTACGCCGGCGCGCGTCGCGTCGCCTGATCCGGCCCGGCGTCCCGCTCTCGCGCCGTTCCTTCCTGACCGGGGGGATACTCGGCGGAGCGGGTCTCGTGCTCGCGCCGGCTCTCGTGGGGTGTGCGTCCTCGTCCCGTGAGGATCAGTTGGTCGCACTCGCCGACGGGCTGACCGCCGATCTCCTGGCCGGAGACGAGGCCGGCTTCCGTGCCTGGTTCTCCAACGACACACTCGCCGAACGGTGGGCCGCCGGCCTGCCGGCCTACAGCGAGGTCCGCTTCGCTGCGCGCGGATTCGACGACGCCGGTGCGAGGCTGCGCGTCACCTGGCGCGCGCCGCGGGACACGGCCGCGGCCGAGCACGACCTGGGCGTGGTGGTGACCGACTCCGGCGCCGGAGCGCTGCGGCTCGCCTCGGTCCGCACGACACCTCGTCCGGTCTGGGTGGACGAGGCGATCACGGTCACCGCGAGAGAGGCGACCTGCCTGCTGGCCGGCGACGGCGTACCCGTCGCCGAGTGGCTCGACGCGGCCGATCTCGCCGTCGGCGATGTGGCGGCGCAGTGCCCGCAGCTCCTGGCCGTCGGCTGGGACCGGAGCCTGGTCGTCGTCGTTCCTGCCCGCCTCGCGTCCTTCGCCGACGCCCTGGGCGTGGGCCAGGATGCCTATCGCGACGTGGCCGCGGTGTCGTGGGCCGAGCAGCCGGCGGACACCGGCCCCATGCGCGTCTACGTGAACTACCCGCTGTGCCGCGACCTCGCTGCGATCGACCGCAGAGTGCTGCTCGCGCACGAGGCGACCCACGTCGCGACGAGAAGGACCCTGACACGGGCGCCTCACTGGCTGAGCGAGGGGCTGGCCGAACGCGTCGGTCTGGTCGCGAGCCCCGGGCACAGATCTCGCAACGCCGACCTCGCCCGGCGGTTCGCGCGAGCGGCCACGTCGTCGCCGGACCTGCCTGCCGACGAGGAGTTCGAGCCCGGCGCGGGCACCGACCTCGCCACGGTGTACGCGCTGTCGGAGCAGGCCGTCGCAGCCCTCTTCGCTCGGGCCGGGGACGAGGCCGCCGCCACGTTCTGCCGCGCGGCAGGCGGCGGCGAGGCGTGGCCGATCCCCGCGGCCACCGTCACGGCCTGGTATCGCGAACGGCTGGCAGACCTGTGACGACCCTGCTCGTCACCAACGACTTCGGGCCGCGCATCGGCGGCATCGAGACCTTCTGCCGTGCCGTCTGCGCCTTCCTGGGCGACGATGTCGTCGTCCTCACGTCGGACCAGGAGGGTGCCGACGCCTACGACGCGTCGCTGCCGTTTCCGGTGGTGCGGCTCAGGGGCCCGCTGCTGCCGACGCGGGCCGTGGCACGACGGGCGGCGGACCTGCTGCGGAGCCATCGCTGCGATGTGGTGGTGTTCGGCGCTGCTGCCCCGCTGGGCCTGCTCGCGGACTCGTTGCGCAGGGCCGGGGCGCGACGGCTCCTCGCGCTCACGCACGGTCACGAGGTGTGGTGGGCGCGCGTACCCGTCACAGCCCGGCTGCTGCGGCGCATCGGCGACTCGGTGGACGTCCTCACGACGATCTCGGCCCACACCGAGGCCCACATCGCGCGGGCCCTCAGCCCCGCGGCGAGGGAACATGTCGTCCGGATGCCTCCGCCGGTGGATCTGTCGTCCTTCCGTCCCGATGCCGCGCCGCGAGAGCCGCACACCTGCGTCGCGGCCGGGCGCTTCGTCCGGCAGAAGGGATTCGACACGCTCCTTCGGGCGTGGGCCCGGGTCCAGAGGGATCTCGGGCCCCGGTACCGGCTCCGCCTCGTCGGCGGCGGCCCGGAGGAAGCGGCACTGCGTCGTCGGGCGGCCGGGCTCCCGTACCCGGCCGAGGTCGAGTTCACGGGTCCCGTCGCGCACGGGGATCTTCCGCCGCTGCTCGCCGCCGCCGGAGTGTTCGCGTTGCCCGTCCGGTCGCTGTACGGCGGACTCTACGCAGAGGGCTTCGGAGTGTGCTTCGCGGAGGCAGCCGCAACGGGCCTGCCCGTCGTCGTGGGCGATTCCGGGGGAGCCCCCGAGACGGTGGAGCCCGGACGAACCGGGACCGTGGTCGATCCCGGGAGCGTCGCCGAGGTCGCGGCGGCGGTCAGCGGACTGCTCGCCGATCCGGCGCGCGCCGCCGCGTGGGGATCGGCCGGGAGGGCCAGGGCTGAGCAGATGTTCGGCGCGGAGCGCTCACGCACGCTGCTGCGGCGTCTGATCGGGGTCGGTGACGACACGGACGAAGTCGCGGGTCTCCGCGAAGATCGTCGGGGCGTCCCAGTCGAGCGTCGCGACGTGATAGCTGTTCGGGAGGCGCCGTTCGACGGCGATCGCCGACGAGACCCCGCCGAGGACGATCCGCGATGACCGCGCGGGGACGACATGGTCGACTTCCGAGCGGAACAGCAGAACAGGGGCGGTGACGTTGCCGAGGTCGCGTCGCACCAGTCGCCACAACTCGTGCATGGTCGCGACGCCGGCGACAGGCGTCCGGTCGTAGCCGTTCTCGCTCACACCCGGCTTCGCGATGTCCGATTCGATCGACGAGACCGTCTGCACGAAGCGGCGGATGTACTTCGCGAACGGCACGAGGCGGTTGGCGCTGGTGACGGCCGGGTTCACGAGGGCCAGACCGGCGACGTCGGGCTTCGTCTCGGCCAGCCGCAGGGCCAGCGCGCCGCCCATCGAGAGGGCGCCGATGACGACGCTGCGACACTCCGCCGCCAGCGCGTCGTATTCGCGCTCGACGCATTCGTACCAGTCGATCCACGACGTGTGGGCCAGTTCGCGCCACGAGGTTCCATGCCCGGGAAGTCGGGGAAGTCGAACCCGGTAACCAGCGTCGACGAGATCGTGCGCCCAGGGCTTGAGGGCGTACGGGGACCCCGTGAAACCGTGGCAGAGGAGGACCCCGACTTCCCCGGTTCCCATAGTCAGCGGCTGATGCGCGGTTAACACGGACACGCGGCCATTCTATCCCCTCCGGTTCGAATACTGCATTCGAACCGGGCCTTGCGCCGACCTCTTGTAGACACGTGGGTAATTTAGACGAGGGCGCACTCGCCGGCGCTGAGACGGGGATTGCGGCACGATTCCCACGTTGAGCGGGATTCTCCTACCCTGTTGGCGGGAGGTTCGCATGTACACGTTCATCCAGGTCTTCGTCATCAGATCGTTCGCCTGGCTCTTCTTCGGCGCGCGCCTGTACGGGCATCAGAACATCCCGCGAACCGGGCCCGTCATCATCGCGGCGAACCACCTGGCAGCGGGTGAGACGGTGATCCTGCCGTCGCTCATCCATCGCCGCGTCGCCTTCCTCGCGAAGGCCGAGCTGTTCGCGGGCGACCGGGGGCCGGTCTCCAAGCTCGTGGCGTGGTTCCTGCGGTCGGTCAAGATGGTCCCGCTCGACCGGACCGGCGGTCGGGACACCCTGGCGGCGCTCCGCCACGCCATCGACGTGCTGCACGAGGGGGGCGCCGTCGCGATGTTCCCCGAGGGCACGCGCTCGCCCGACGGCCGGCTGTACAAGGGGAAGACCGGCGTCGCGCGCCTCGCGCTGGCCACGGGCGCTCCCGTCGTCCCGATCGGCCTGGTCAACACGCCTGCCAGGCGGACGCGCATCGGGATCCGCTGGTACTGGCGCCCCGAGGCGCGGGCCGGCGAGCCGCTGCGGTTCGATCGCTACCTCGGCCGGGCCGAGGATCGCGAGGTCGTCCGCTACGTGACCGACGAGATCATGGCCGCGATCCAGTCGCTCACCGGCCAGGAGTACGTCGACGTCTACGCCTCCGGCGTCAAGCACGGAAGAATCACTCCCGCGGAGGCCGATGCGCGGGTCCTGCCACGGCCGGGCCACGGACGCAGCGCACCGGCGATCGTCGATGCGCCGCCCGACCCTCCGGCCTCGGCGGGGGCAACGGGCGACAAGTCCCCATAGGGGGGACCTTTGGTCTCTGTCGGCCATCCGACCTCCCGCGGGGAGGCACTCTCGGAGTATGACCGCCGACGTACCTCTCGCCCCGGTCGACCGTGACGCCGAGCTCACGCACCGGTTTCTCCTCGTCCAGGTGCTGCTTCGCGCGACGCTGGTCGGCTACGCGATCGTCCTCGCCGTGGTCTCCGTGGCGGCCGGCGACGCGGCGGTGCCGGTGTGGTCCTGGCTCGGGGCGATCATCGGGTGGTCCGCCTTCACCGGCTGGCGGCTCGCGTGCTCCGGCTGCACCCGGGCCCTCATGCTCGTCGACAACACCGTGACCGCCGCCATCGTGATCCTCTGGCGATTCCAGATCGCGGGCTGCCCGTCCTTCGCGGAGGTGCCCATCCTCTGGGCTGTGGCCGCGCCCCTGACCGTGGCGATCTGCGGTGGTCGCAGCGTGGGGCTCGTGAGCGGGATCTTCATGGGGACCGCCGCGCTCCTCGCCCGTCCCGACCCGGACGCCGGCGCCTGGACGCTTCCCGTGGTCATCGTCCTGGCGGCCGCGGGTGTCGGGTATCTCGTCGACATCGCCCGCCGAGCGCCGGCCGACGGGGATCGAGGCGCCGCCTCGGCGCTGGTCGTGGCCGACCGGGCGCGACTCGCTCGTGTCATCCACGACGGGCCCCTGCAGGTGTTGGCGCTCATGGCGCGGGAGGGGGCCTCGCTGGGCCCGCGCGGGGCGGCGCTCGCGCGCGAGGCCCGGGAACAGGAACGGTCCCTGCGCGCCGTGCTGCAGGATCGCGACCTCGCAGGGGCGGATCGGGGACGCGAGCGCGACCTCGCCGCCGTGCTCGACCGGCACGCGGGGGAGAAAGTGACCGTGTCGACGATGGCGGATGCCGTCATGATCGGCACCGACACGGTCGACGAGGTGGACGCCGCGGTCTCCGAGGCTCTCGCCAACGTCTCCCGCCACGGTGGCCTCGACGCGCGGACCTGGATCCTGCTGGAAGAGGTCGGCGGCGAGATCGTCGTCAGCATCAGGGACGACGGCGTCGGTGCGGATCCCGCCGCGATCGTGGCGGCCGGCGAGCGGGGACGACTCGGGGTGCGGCACTCCATCGTCGGGCGGATCGGCGCACTCGGCGGGGCGGCCCGCTTCCGCGCAGCGCCCGGCAAGGGCGTGGAGTGGGAGCTCAGGATCCCGGGGGGACGATGACGGGCGACATCCTGCGACGGGTGATGGTCGTCGACGACCACCCGATGTGGATCGACGCACTGTGCGCCGATCTGGAGGCCGACGGCTTCGAGATCGTGGCCACGGCCGGGACCGGCCGCGAGACACTGCAGCGTGCCCGTGCAACCCGGCCGGATGTCCTGGTGATCGACCTGCAGATCCCCGCACCGGACGGGGCGACGTGCATCGAGACCCTCCTGGAGGAGATCCCCCGGATGCGGGTCCTCGTGCTGAGTGCGTCGGCCGAGCGCGAGGACGTCCTCCGGGCGATCAAGGCCGGTGCGCTCGGCTACATCGTGAAGTCGGCCAGTCCGGCCGAACTGCTGGACGGTGTGCGCAGGACCGCCGCCGGGGACGCCGTGTTCACGCCCGGGCTGGCCGGGCTCGTGCTGGGCGAGTTCCGGAGGATGGCGAGCGTCGCCGCCCTTCGCAGCGAGGAGGGGCCGACCCTCACGGCGCGCGAGACCGAGGTGCTGCGGAGGGTGGCCAAGGGCATGGCCTACCGCGACATCGCGGGCGAGCTCGTGGTGTCCCACCGGACGGTGCAGAACCACGTCCAGAGCGTCCTCCGCAAGCTCCGGCTGCACAACCGCGTCGAGCTCACGCTGTACGCCATCGAGCAGGGCTTCCATGAGCCGGGAACGGGCGGGTGAGGTCCTCGGATGGGGACTATCCTTGCCGGGTGTCCGACCTGATCCCGACCTTGGCCGATCTGCATGCATTGAAACCCACGCAGCAACCCGAGTACGCCGACGAGGCCGAGGTCGCCCGGGTGACCGCCGAACTGCGGCAACGGCCGCCCCTCGTCTTCGCCGGAGAGTGCGACGAGTTGCGCGCGAAGATCGCGAACGTGGCCGACGGTCGGGCTTTCCTGCTCCAGGGCGGCGACTGTGCAGAGACGTTCGACTCGGTGACCGCCAACGGCATCCGCAACAAGCTGCGGGTGCTGTTGTCGATGGCCGTCGTCCTGACCTACTCGGCGCAGGTCCCCGTCGTCAAGGTCGGGCGGCTCGCCGGCCAGTACGCGAAGCCGCGCAGCAACCCGAACGAGACGCGAGGGGACGTGACCCTGCCGGCGTACCGGGGCGACGCGGTCAACAGCCTGCGTTTCGATGCGGCGGCCCGGCGGCACGACCCGCATCGACTCGTCGAGGTGTACAACCACTCCGCCGCGACCTTGAACCTGGTGCGCGCCTTCACGAAGGGTGGTTTCGCCGATATCCGGAGCATCCACATGTGGAACTCCGACTTCGTGCGCAACAACTCGAAGGTCGGCGACAAGTACGAGGCGCTCACCGCCGAGATCGACAACGCGCTCGCGTTCATGGTCGCGTGCGGCGTCGACGACGAGTCGTTCCGCACGGTCGACTTCTACTCCAGCCACGAGGCCTTGATCCTCGAGTACGAGCACGCGCTGACCCGCATCGACTCCCGCAGCCGGCTGCCCTACGTGACCTCGGGGCATCTGCTGTGGATCGGCGAGCGCACCCGTCTTCTGGGCGGCGCTCACGTCGAACTGCTGGCCGCCGCCCGCAACCCGGTCGGAGTGAAGGTCGGCCCGGCCGCGAGGCCCGACGACATCGTCGCCCTGGCCGACAGGCTCGATCCGGGCAGGGAGCCGGGCCGGCTGACGTTCATCAGCCGGATGGGCGCCGACCGGATCCGGGAGGCGTTGCCGCCCATCGTCGCGGCGGTCGAACGCACGGGCCGCAAGGTCGCCTGGGTCTGCGATCCGATGCACGGCAACACCTTCGAGAGCGCCAACGGGTACAAGACCCGGGCGTTCAGCCAGGTGCTGGAGGAGGTGGACGGGTTCTTCGCCGTCCACGAGGCGCTCGGGACCTGGCCGGGCGGCATCCACATGGAGCTCACCGGCGACGACGTGACCGAATGCGTCGGCGGCATCGAGGAACTCGCCGAGGAGGACCTGTCCAACCGTTACGAGTCGGCCTGCGACCCGCGGCTGAATCGGAACCAGTCCCTCGAACTCGCCTTCGAGATCGCCGAACGGCTCGCCGCACAACGACGGGCCCGCGGCAGCAATCCCGTGCAGGACTTCCAGCCGGTGGACTTCTGATGGGCGCCGTCGTCGACCTGCGCAGCGACACCATCACTCTCCCCACGGCCGAGATGCGCGCGGCGATGGCCGCGGCCGACGTCGGCGACGACGTCTACGGCGAGGACCCGACCCTGAACGCCTTCGAGTCGGAGGTGGCGGAACTGCTCGGCCACGAGGCCGGTCTGTTCTGCCCGACGGGGTCGCTGACCAACCTGCTCGGGGTGTGGCTGCTGGTCCGGCCCGGCGAGGAGGTGCTGTGCGAGTCGCTGGCCCACATCGCGCGCGCCGAGATGGGGGCGCACGGAGCGGTGCACGGGGTGACGATGCGGACCTGGTCCGGCCCGCGCGGGCAGATCGACCTCGCTGCGATCGCGGCCCTGGCCGCGCCCGATGCCGGGCCGTTCCTGGTCTCGACGGCTGCGGTGGCGATCGAGAACACGCACAACTTCGCCGGCGGCACCGTCCAGTCGATCGAGGCGGTGCGCGAACTGGCCGGCTTCTGCCGGGACGTCGGGCTCGGGCTGCACATGGACGGAGCGCGGCTGTGGAACGCCTCGGTCGCGACCGGCGTCCCCGAGCGGGCCTACGCGGAGGTCTGCGACACCGTCAGCGTGTGCTTCTCCAAGGGGCTCGGCGCTCCGGTCGGGTCGATGCTCCTGTCGAGCGCGGAGAACATCGCCCGGGCCCGCGTGCAGCGCAAACGGCTCGGCGGCGGCTGGCGGCAGGCCGGGGTGCTCGCGGCCGCGGCGCGCCACGCGCTGCATCACCACCGGGACCGCCTCGCGGTCGACCATGACAACGCGCGGGCCTTCGCGGAGGCCGTCGCGGCGGCGAATCCGGCGGCGGTCGACGTGGCGGGGGTGGCCACGAACATCGTCGTGGTCGCGACCGGCGACCGGCCCGCGGGCCAGGTCGTCGCCGAGGCCGCCTCCCGGGGCGTGGCGATCTCCGGTGTCGGCGCCCGCAGCGTCCGGGCCGTGACACATCTCGGCGTCACCGCCGACGAGTGCCGCCGGGCGGGCGAGATCGTGGGGGCGATCCTCGCCGGCCGGCCGTCCCGCTGACCCGGACATCCGGCCGGTGGCCGGCTGCAACTAGGGTGAGCTCATGGACATCACGCACCTCGGCCACTCCGCCGTTCTCGTCGAGACGCCGGACACCCGTGTGCTCATCGATCCGGGCAACATGTCCGACGGCTGGCACGGCCTCACCGACCTGGCGGCCGTCCTGATCACGCATCAGCATCCCGATCACGTCGACCCGGCCCGCCTCCCGGCGCTGCTGGCCGCCAATCCGCAGGCGCGCGTCCTCGTCGAGCCGAGCGTCGTCCGGATCGTGGCCGACGCCGGCGGCGAAGCCGAGCCCGTGCCGGCCGGGCGGACGCTGACGGTCGGCGGTCTGACCGTGGACACGGTCGGCGGTCTGCACGCGGTCATCCACCGCGACCTTTCGCGCATCGGGAACGTGGGCTTCGTCGTCCGGGAGACCGACGGTCCCGCCCTCTTCCACCCCGGGGACAGCCTTGCGACGGTTCCCGACGGCGTGGACATCCTCGCCACGCCCGCGTACGGCCCGTGGGCGGCGATGAAGGAGACGATCGACTTCGTCCGCGAGGTGGGGGCCTCCCGGGGGTTCCTCATCCATGAGGGACTGCTCAACGAGCGCGGCTGGGCGCTCAGCTTCGGGCGTCTCGGCGAGATGACCCCCACGGTCTACGCGGATCTGCGGAACGCCGGGCCGGCGTCGTTCTGACGGGCCGTCCCGTCACCGGCCCGGAGCCCCGCGGACGTCAACGCTTGGCGGCGGCGGAGATCTCCGCCTGGATCGCATCGGCCAGGTCGGACATGTCCACCTCGTCGCTCTCGCGAGCAGCGCCCAGGATGCTGACGTTCCCGTAGTTCAGCACGACGGCGTCGGTGTCCTCGATGTTCACCGAGAACCACCGCGCTCCGTTGACCGTGCCGACGCCTGTCTTGGTGCACGCCGACTCGGCGGCCTCGTACGGGACCCCGGCCGCGGCGCGGTCGGCGAACCGGGTGCCCGAGAACAGCAGTTCGTCGTCGGACGTCGTCGCGTAGAACCAGTCGTCGCCCGTGCGGACGATGGTGTTGATGGCCACCTGACAGGCGTCGGTGGAGGTCGTCGCGGTCGGTGTGCCGGTCGAGCGTGCCCCGACCGACCGGCCGAGCACGTCGCGCCCTTCGTCGAACACGGTGTCGAACTGCGCCGATGTCAGCGTCGGCGCGGAGTTCGCCAGCAGCACGAAGGCGACGACGGCGACAGCGACGACGAGCACGAGGACACCGGCGCCGAGGCCGATGACCAGGCCGAGTCTGCTCTTCTTGGGCGGCGGCAGGGGCTGGCCGAATCCGGCACCCGCCGGGGCGTAGGCGGTCGCTGCGGTCCCGGGCTGGGCGGGCGGCCAGCCCTGCGGAGGCGATGCGGACGGTGCGGGCGAGCTGTCGACGGGCGGTGCGGCTCCGTGCGGGGTGGGCGACGCGAACGAGCCGGGTGCCGGCGTCGGTGCCGGCGGGCTCGCGGCGGGCGGAACGATGGTCGGCGGCTGCCACGCGCCCGCCGGAGGCGGGACGGCCACGCCGTTGTCGGTGTAGAAGACCCAGCCGGACGGAGCCTGCGCCCAGGACGGCTCGGGCTGCCAGCCCGCAGGAGGGATGAACCCGGCGGGTGCCGCCGGCCACGAGGGAGGGCTGTGGAACGTGACGGGCATCGCTGTGGTCCCTTCTCTGGAGTCGGCGAACGCCGTGTGCCGCCGCTGCGGTGTGGCTCACCCGGTGCGACGTGCCCTCACAGTATCGGGCGGCCCACCCGGGCGCAGCCATCCATGGGAGGACCCGCGCGGCCCATCCACGCCCGGGGGCCCGGGTGATCGTGGACGGCGGCAGGCTCAGCGGCCACGTTCGCCGTGCAGGTCCCCGGTGAGAAAATGCTGGACGGCCGGTCCCACGAGGCGCACGATCTCGTCGTGCGACAGGGACGCCAGCGGCTGCAGCCGCATCAGATAGCGGCCCGCGAACAGGCCCACCATCTGGGTCTCGACACCGGCGGCGCGCCAGGCCTGGTCGCCGGGTTGCGCACCCGAGACGACGCGGCGCAACACCTCGTCGGCGAGGAAGCCCCCGAGGACGGGCCACAGGTCCGGCTCCTGGATCACGCCCTCCCGCAGCACCATCCACGACGGCGACTCCCAGAGGTCCAGCGCCGTCGCGACGACCCGCGGACCGAGCGTCGCCCGGTCGCCCTCGATGATGCGTTTCACCACGATGACAGGGTCGTACGCGACATCCAGGAGGGCGACGAACAGACCGCGCTTGGACTGGAAGTAGTGGTACACGAGGGCGGGATCCACCCCGGCCGTCCGCGCGATCGAACGCACCGAGGTCCGGGCGTACCCGGTCTCGAAGAACCGGGCGCGCGCCGCCTCGAGGATCTCTGCCCGGGTGTCGGGATTGCCCGTTCGCCGGCCTCGCCGCGAGGGAGCGGCAGGGGCGGGGCCGCCGTCCGTGCCGTCGCCGCGCTGCCGGCCGGTCACCGCCGCCCGGTTCTCGTCGTGAGTGCCACGAAGGCCTCTTCGAGGGACGGCGCCGGCCCTCCGGGCTCGGCGAGGGAGTCCCGGATCTCGCGCGGGCTCCCGTCGGCGATGACGCGTCCGCGATTCATGAAGGCGAGCCGCGTGCAGTTGATCGCCTCCTCCATGTAGTGCGTCGTGACGAACAGCGTCACGCCGCCCTCGGACAGGTCGGTGAGCAGATCCCAGAACCGCCGCCGCGCGACGGGGTCGACGCCGGAGGTCGGCTCGTCCAGGAACAACAGTTCCGGCCGGTGGATGGAGGCCGTCCCGAGCGCGAGCCGCTGACGCCACCCGACCGACAGGTTGCGGGCGAGCTCACCGACGCGGTCGGTGAGGCCCGCCATGCGCAGGATGTACTCGCGGCGCTCGGCGAAGGTCGCGGCGTCCAGGCCGTAGACACCCCCGTAGAAGCGGAGGTTCTCGTCGACGGTGAGGTCCTCGAAGAGCGAGAACCGCTGCGACATGTACCCGATCCGGCAACGGATCCGGTCGGGGTGACGGACGACATCGGTCCCGAGGACCTCCACGGATCCCGATGTCGGCCGCAGCGCTCCCGTGAGCATCCGGATCGTCGTCGTCTTCCCCGACCCGTTGGGCCCGAGGAAGCCGAAGATCTCGCCGGCGCGGACCTCGAGGTCGATGCCGCGCACGGCGGTGACGTGGCCGAAGGACTTGGTCAGTCCGCGGACGGAGACGGACGTGGCAGGGGCGGCGGGCCCGGACGCGATCATTCGGCGATCCTCCTGTGCGTGGCGGCGACGGCCGCTCCGAAGATCAGGACGGCGAACCCGGCGAGCCAGGCGAACGACATCGCGAGATCGCCGAAGCCGCTGTCCTTCACGAAGGCACCTCGAAGGACCACGAGGATGTGCGTCAGCGGAATGAACCGGCTGACGACCTGGAACGGAACCGGCATCGACGCGACCGGGAAGATGAATCCCGACAGGATCATCGACGGCAGCATCACGAACAGCACGGTCTGCTGCGCCTGCGCGCGCGTCCGCGACACGAGCGACACGAGCAGGCCCGTCCCGACGCTCACGAGCATGAACAGGGCCAGGCCCGCCGCGACGACGAGCACCGATCCGTTGAACGGAACCCGGAACCACACCATGCCCAGCAGGGCCACCACGGCCGCCTGGGCGGAGGCGAGCACGACGTACGGCGTGACCTTGCCGACGACGTACTCGGCCGGCCGGATCGGGGTCACGAACAACTGCTCCAGCGTCCCCGACTCGCGTTCCTTGACGACGGCCTGCGACATGATCACCCCCATCGAGATGAGCATCAGTGCGGCGATGAGCGCCGGGATCATCGTGTTGACGGTCGACAGCGTCGGGTTGAACTGCACGCGGATCCTGGCGTCGAGCCCGGGCGCCGCCGACAGGTCCAGCCCCATCGCGGCCGCCCTGTCGCTGTTGAACCGGGCGATCGCCTGCAGAGCGTATCCCGGCCCGACCGAGGCCGACACGTTGTCGGTCCCGTCGACGATGACCCCGATCGAGGGCTGCTCGCCGCGGGTCAGGGCGGCCGTCGTCCCCTCGGGGATCACGACGGCCACCTTGACGACGTTTCCGTCGAACAGCGCGCGCAGGTCGGATTCGGCCCCGGGCCGGCGCGTGATGTCGAAATAGCCCGAACTGCCGAGATCCGCGGCGAGCCGGCGCGACACCGTCGTCCGGTCGAGGTCGACGACGGCGGTGGGAAGCGACGTCACGTCGGCGGCGACGACGTATCCCATGAGGATCAACTGGACGATGGGCATCATCAGCGCGATCCGGATCAGCGTCGGATCGCGGCGCAGTTGGAGGAACTCCTTGCGGATGAGGAACCGGATCCGCCGGGGGTTCATCGCTGCCTCCGCGCGTACAGGAGGGTCGCCAGGGCGAGGACCACCACGGCGTACGCCCCGAGTTGGACCAGTTGCGGCCACAGCGTCTCGAATCCCGCGCCCTTGAGGAACACTCCGCGCGAGATCGTGACCATGTACCGGGCGGGGAACAGACAGCTCAGCCACTGCAGCGCCGGCGGGACGATCTCCAGGGGGAACGCGAAGCCCGACAGCAGGAATCCCGGCAGGAACGCCACCATGATGCCGAGGATGTTGGCGGTCTCGGCCGACGGCGCGAGCGCGGAGATGAGCAGCCCCAGGCCGAGGGCGCAGCACACGAACAACGCCGCTCCCGCGCCCAGCGTCCACGGGTCGCCGCGCAGGGGCAGACCGAACCCGATCATGCCGAGGACGGCGATGAGCGTCGCGTCGGCGAGGCCGAGGACGGTCCACGGGATGAGCTTTCCCACCATGAGCTCGGTCTGGCGCAGGGGGCTGATCCGCAGTTGCTCCGCGGTGCCGAGATCCCGCTCGCGGACGAGGGTGACGGCCGTCTGCTGGACGGTCACGATCATCACGATGACGACCATCAGGCCGGGGATGAGGAACAGCGAGGAGATCCGGTCCGGGTTGTACCAGGTGCGCGACTGCGCGGTGAGCTGCCCGGCCTGTGTGTCGATGCCGTTGGCGTCGGCCCAGGACACCGCGATCCGCTGGTCGGCGAGGCTGTTCAGAGCCGTCGCCATCGCTTCGGCGACGCGCGCGGAGTTGGTGTCGGAGCCGTCGACGAGGATCGACACGGCTGCCTTCTGCCCTCGCGCCAGCGTTCGGGCGAAACCGGCCGGGACGATCACGGCGGCGTCGGCGGTCCCGGCGTGGAACGCGTCGTCGACGTCGCTCAGCTCGTCACCGGTGCCGACCACCGTGAAGAAACCCGAGCCCTCGTAGGCGGCGAGGTAGTCGCGGCTTGCGGGAGTGCCGTCCTGGTCGATGACGAGGGTCCGCACGGAGCTGACGTCGAAGCTGACCGCGAAGCCGAACAGCACGAGCTGGACGATCGGGATCGCGAGGACGAGGACCAGGGTCCGCGGGTCGCGGGCGATGTGCAGGAACTCCTTGCGGACGACGGCGCCGAGCCGGCCGGTGGAGTTCACCGGTCGCCCCGTTCGGCCAGGACGGTGAAGGCGGTCTCCATGTCCATCGTGGCCGCGCGCACGGATCCGGTCGGCACGCCGAGCTCCGTGGCGACGACCGCGGGCGTCGGGTCGCCGTCCCACACGACGCGGGCGAGGTCGCCGAGGACATGTGCCGAGACGACGTGCGGCCGTCCCCGCGCGTCGGCGACGACGTCACGTGCGCTGTCTGCGGCGATCTCGACCAGCACGCCCGGCACCGCGGCGGTGATCTCGGCGGGGGTTCCGGTGCGGGTGATGCGGCCGGCATCGAGGAACGCCAGGTCGGTGCATCGCTCTGCCTCGTCCATGTAGGGGGTGGCGACCACGATCGTCGTGCCGCCGTCGTGGAGGTCGCGCAGGATGGACCAGAACTCGCGGCGCGACACGGGATCGACGCCGGTCGTGGGTTCGTCCAGCAGCAGGAGCGCGGGCTGCGTGAGCAGGGTCACTGCCAGCATGAGCTTCTGTTTCATGCCTCCCGACAGCCGCCCTGCCCGGCGTCGGCCGACGCCCGCCATCCCCATGCGGCCGAGGAGGTCGTCGCGGCGGCGGCGCCGCTCCGGGCGGTCGATGCCGCGCACGGTCGCGAAGAACTCGACGTTCTCGTCCACCGTGAGATCCGGGTACAGACAGAAGTGCTGCGGCATGTAGCCCAGCCGGGGCCGGATGTGGTCCTGTCCGGTGAGCACGGACGCGCCGAGCACGTCGGCGTCGCCGCCCGTCGGCCGGAGCACGGTCGCGAGCATGCGCAGCACGGTGGACTTGCCCGCCCCGTCGGGGCCGAGGAGCCCGAGGATCGCGCCCGCGCCGACGGTGAGGTCGACGGCGTCCACCGCGACGAGCGTGCCGAAGGCGCGGCTCAGCCCGCGGGCTGCGATGGCGGCCGGGGGAGCGGGCAGTGCGGCGGGAGTCGTCATCGGGTCACTCGAACGTGAGGTCGACGGGCATGCCCGGCTTCAGCGCCCCGCTGGGGTCGGAGAGCCGGATCCGCGCCTGGAACACGAGTGTGGTCCGCTGGTCGCTCGTCTCCACGTTGTCGGGGGTGAACTCGGCCGTGCTGGAGACGAAGCTCACGGTGCCGGGGTAGGTCGCGTCGGAGGAGTCCGAGCGGGCCGACACCTGCCGGCCGACGCTGACCCTGCCGAGATCGGGCTCGGGAACGTAGGTGCGGACGAACAGATCCGAGGTGTCCACGATGGTGACGAGGGTGCGTCCCGCGGCCGCCGCCTGGCCCGCGTTCGTCGCGACGGTCACCACGATCCCGTCGTGCGGGGCCGTGATGGCGGCGTACCCCTGCTGCACCTCGGCCAGGCTCACGGCGGCCTCGGCCTGCTTCTGCCGGGCCTGGGCCGCGGCGAGTTCGGCGGCGGTCCCGTCGTCCCGGGCCTGGGTGACCGCCGCCTTTGCGGCGTTCACGCCCTGTTCGGCCTGGGCGACCTGGAGCTTCAGCGCCGCATCGTCCAGGGTCACGACGACGTCGCCGGTCTTGACCGTGGCGCCTTCGCTCACCAGCACCCGGGTCACGCGCCCGGCGATGACGGAGGCCACGTCGTAGGTGGTGGCCTCGACCGTTCCGGTGGCGTCCCGGCCGGCCGTGGACGCGGTGTCCCTGGTGAGCCACCAGGCCGCGAGCCCGCCTCCGGTCACGAGGACGAGGACGACGATCACGATGACGGCCGTGGGCGGACGGCGATGGGCCATGGCATTCACCTTTCGCTGGTGCAGGGATCGACGGAGATGTCGACAGGACCGCCCGGCGGCAGCTCGTCGTCGCCGCCGATACGTACGGTGACGCGCACGGCCCGGACGAGATGGGAGTCCGAGGACGCCTGGGAGGTGGGCGGGTACTCGGCGGACGTCCCGATGGCGTCGATCCTGCCCGGAACGGAGTCGGCGAGCCAGTCGGCGGAGACACGGGCGGCATCTCCGGTGCACACCCGCGCGGCGTCGGCCGGGGGGAGCCAGGTGGTGAGCGTGGTCTGGGGCTGGGCGAGGGTGGCAAGGGTCGCGCCGGCCGCGAGCACCTGGCCGGCCGCCGCGATGCCGGTCACGATCCCGGCGGCGGGAGCGGTCACGGACGCTCGGGAGACGGCGAGCTCGGACTGCCGGACGGCGACATCGGCGGCTCCGACGGCGACACCGGCGAGGTCGATGAGGTGTGTGAGCTGGGTGCGGGCCGTGGCCAGTTCCGCCGTCGCGACGTCCAGCTCACGGCGCTCGGCGCGTGCCTGGGAGAGCCCGGCGTCGATCTGCGCGAGGGCTGTCGTGAGCTGCACGATCCCAGCCTGCAGCGTGGCGCGATCCTGGCCGATCTGGGCGGCCTGGGCGGCGGGAGGGTTCGCCGGGAGGGCGGCGAGCTGCCGCGAGGCCTGCTGCAGCCTGGAACTGGTCGGGCCACGCTGCGTCGTCAGCGAGGCGATCGCCGTGTCGATCCGCTCCTTCGCCGTGTCGATCGAGACGCGCCGGTCGTCGAGGTCGTCGCGCGACTCCCGCAGAAGAGTCACCTGAGCGGTGGCGACGGTCCGGTCGGCCTTCGCGGCGACGACCGCGGCGTCGAGCGCACGTGCATCGAGCAGGGCCAGGACCGTTCCGGCCGTGACATGCTCGCCGGTCCGCACGCGTACCTCGGCGACGCGCTGCGGCACGGTCGGCGTCGTGCTCGCGGAGGACGGGGCCACGGGGGACGTCCCCTCGGAGGCGGACGCCGACGCCGGCGCGGTGTCGAAGCCGGCGTCGGCGGACACGACGGGTGAGGCGATCGCGGGGACGCTGACGGTCAGCTCGGCGGAGTCCACGCGGCCCGTGACGGCGAGGGTGCCGTCGGAGGGCGCGGAACACGCTGCGAGCAGCAGCGCGGGCAGCAGGATCGCTGCGGCGCGGCGTCGAACCGTGAGTCGGGACACACGCACATGGAACAGTCTCGCAATTCATCGGGCAACGGGTGGTGAATTGCGTGTGCTCGCGAAACATCCACATGCCGAAGGGGAATGGGATCGGCTCCGGAATTCGGCAGCCGCGCGGTGAATTCCGTCGCGGCGGGCTCGTGATCCCGCTGCCGATGCGGGTTCGCTCGGGCCCTCCTGGCGATCAGCGCTGCGTGTCCGGATCTCGGGCGGCGCGGTCCGGCGCGAGCGTGCCCTGGACGCCGTCGAGGACGATGGCGAGCTTTCCGGTGAACCAGTCCAGCGGCGCAGCGGTGATGGCGCGGCTGATCGCGGCGTGGATCTGCTCCCGCTCGGCGGCCGTGGCGGCGTGCTGGGCCGGCTCGGGGCGCGGCCCGGCCGTCCACAGCTCGTGCAGGTGCTCCCGTCCCGGGCCGGCTCCGGGGATGTCGGTGTCCAGGTGCTCGACACCGCGCCGATTGTCGTTGACGAGGTCGAAGACGGCGTCGCAGGTGAGAACGGCGTTCTCGACGGTGAAGCCCTGGCGCATCAGCATCGCGCACAGGTCGTCCATGAGGCGCATGACCCCGAGCGGGACGATGCCCCGCGCGGCTTCGGTGGCCGAGCCGGGGTGGGCCTCCCAGGCGTGCCAGGCGGTCAGGGCGTAGGACTCGAGGACGTCCCGCCACGGTCCGGTCAGTGGCGGCCACTCGGTGTGCTCGATGGCGTAGTCGAGGGCGAGGCGCACCAGTTCGTCGCGGTCCCTGGCGTGGCGGAACAGTGTGGTCTCGCCGACACCGAGACGCTCGCGGACCGCGGCGAAGGTGAGTCTCGGGAAGCCGACGTCGAGAACGGCGCGGGCGATCGCGTCGCGCGTCAGCCGGGGTGGCCGGCCGCGGCGGGGTGGCGGGGGATCGTCGTGGCTCACGTCCCGGAGACCTCCGGCGTGGGGGCGAAGCGGCGGAATCGCGGGTGGAGCAGCACGAAGAGGGCGACCAGGCCCATGACGACCGCGCCGACGATGATCGGGAGCGGCTCCCAGAGACCGTAGAGCGCCGTGCTGGCGGTGGGGGCGATGACGAACGTGAGCCCGTTGGTGGCGCCGACGAGGCCGGCGAGACCGCCCTGCTCGTCCCGTCCGACGAGCAGCGTGGGGCCTGCCGTGTAGCCGGGCGTTGCGATGCCGAGACCGAGGCCGATGAGCAGGACCGAGCCGATGAGGGTGACGGCACCGGTGTCCGGGATGAGCAGCACGAAGCCGATCAGCGCGACGGTGCTGCCCACCCGCAACAGGGTGGGTGGCGTCCACCGGCTCCGGGGCACGATCACGCTCTGGGCGACGAACATGCCGATGCCCGCCGCCAACAGCGTGCCGCCGGTGAACAGCCCGGTGGCCTCCGCGTCCAGGCCGAGCCGGTCCTGGACGATGAACCCGGTGATCACCTGGATGAAGCCGAGTGCGGTGAACATCCCGAACCCGGCGAGCAGGAAGGGCCACACCCGGCGGTCGGCCGGACTGATCCGAGCGGGATCCTCGACGAGCTCGGCGGCCGGCTCGCGGCGCAGCCGGAGGCCGACCAGCGCCAGGCCGGCGGCGAGCAGGAGCGGAACCGCGACGAGGGGCGCCATGAGGTCGAAGCCGGACAGGACGCCGCCGACGACGGCACCGGCCACCATGGCGATGCCCTGCACGGCCCCGACCCCGGCCATGCCCTTGACCCGTGTCGACTCGTCGTGCGTGACGTCGGCGATGTAGGCCTGCGCGGTCGGCGGCACGGCGGCGATGGCGGTTCCGAAGCCGATGCCGCGCAGCAGGACGAACGAGGCGAACAGCGCTGTTCCGGTGACGATGCCACGCATCCCGAGTTGGGCGAGCAGTGCGAACAGGGCCATCGTCGCGGTCGCCAGGGTGAGCGCGGCGACGAGGACCGGCTTGCGCCCCCACGACTGCGAGCGCCTGCCCCAGAACTGACTGCTGATCACGACCATGATCGCGGCCACGCTGATCGTGACGCCGATCTGCCACTCGGCGAGCCCGACTTCGCGCGACAGCGGGGCGATGATCGGGTTGAGGGTCATCTGGCCCAGATAGACGAGGAACACCGCGGACAGCAGCAGCGGGATCTGCGTCGTGGTGGGTCGGTTGGCGGTGGCTGCGGGCGGAGTCATGCGGCTGCCTCCGGATCGTGGCGGTCAGGTGAGGTCGAGCGCTGGTGCGCGGCGAGCCTATCCATATTTCGGGGGTATGCCACCGAAATTGTCGCCATGTGAACGCGGTGCACGCATGTGCCGTCGAGTCGCCCGGCCGCGAGCATCCGCGCCGCGCCGGGCGGCCGCCGTCAGGAGGGCGTCGGCGAGCCCGAGTGGGTGTGCATGCGGACGCCTGCCTCGTTGAAGATGCTGAGCACGTGGGCGGGACGGTTGCCCGCCGCGCACATCGCATGGGGGATGCGGGTGTCGAACTCGGCCGCCTCGCCGTGGATCAGGGTGAGGTCCCGCTCGCCGAGTCGCAGGCGCAGGCGGCCGGTCAGCACGTAGAGCCACTCGAACCCGTCGTGCACGCGCAGCTCCGGCAGGGTCTCCACCGGCGGGTAGGTGATCCGGTAGGTATGGATCGGCGAGCCCTCGGGCGCGAGCGGGGCGATCACCAGTCCGTCCCGGCGGATGACCGGTCGTCGTACCCGCGGATCCGGGGTCTCGTCCGCGACCAGGTCGTCGATGCGGAGGCCGAGCCGGCGCGTGAGCGGGATCAACAGCTCGAGGTTCGCCTGCCGCTTCCCCGACTCCAGTCGCGAGAGCGTGCTCGCGGAGATCGACGTCTGCGCGGCGAGCTCGCCGAGCGTCCAGCCGCGAGCCTGCCGCGCCGCCCTCAGCCGCGCACCGATCTGCGCCACAGCCTGCGTCATGGTCGCCTCCTTGCCGATTCCGCAAACGACCTTGCGGTATCGCCATTGTGCCGGAGAGGCTGGGGGAATGGAGGATCTCCGATGGGATGTCGTGGTGATCGGCGGTGGCGCGGCCGGGCTGAGCGCCGCCCTCATGCTCGGCCGAGCGCGTCGGCGGGTGCTCGTGATCGACGCGGGACGTCCGCGCAACCGCTTCGCCGCGCACATGCACGGCGTCCTCGGGCACGAAGGCGACAATCCGGCCGAGCTGCTCTCCCGCGGGCGGGCCGAGGCGGCGGAGTACGGCGTCGAGTTCGTCGACGGATCGGTGGAACGGGTCGAGCGGGACGGCGAGGATGTCGCGATCGGCGTGACCGACGGCCGGACGCAGCGGGCACGCGCGGTCGTCATCGCGTCCGGTCTGTCCGACGAGCTTCCCGACGTCCCGGGCCTGGCCGTACGGTGGGGGACGAGCGTGCTGCACTGTCCCTACTGCCACGGCTGGGAGTTCCGCGATCGGCGACTCGGCGTGCTGGTGACCTCGCCGCTCGGACTGCATCAGGCCGAGCTCGTGCGGCAGTGGAGCGATCGGGTGACGGTGTTCACCGCCGGGCTCGGCGATCTCGACCCGGTCGCCGAGCGACGCCTGCGGGCCCGGGGCGTCGACATGGTCGCCTCGCCGCTCGTCGAGATCGTCGGTGACGGGGAGCGGATCGCGGAGGTCCGTACCGCCGATGGCCGGGGCACGCCCCTGGACGCGATGTTCGTCGTCCCGCGCGCGTTGCCGCGGGACGGCTTCTCGGCCCACGCCGGACTGGCCCGCACGGAGGGCCCGTTCGGCAGCCTCCTCGCGGTCGACGCGCGGGGCAGGACCAGCGACGACCGCATCTGGGCGGTCGGCAACGTCGTCGACCCCGCCGCGAACGTCCCCATGGCGATCGGCGCCGGCGCGGCCACGGGAGCGGCCGTGAACGCGGCCCTCGTCGAAGGGGACGTCGACGAGGCCATCGGTCGCGGAGGCGCCTGGCCGGACATCGCTCCGGCCGACTACTGGGAGGACCGGTATGCGGCCCGCGACCGAGTCTGGTCGGGGAATCCGAACGCAGCGCTGGTGGAGGTCGCGACCCGGCTCATCCCGGGCCGCGGGCTGGACCTCGGGTGCGGGGAGGGCGCCGACGCGATCTGGCTCGCCCAGCACGGGTGGGAGGTCACGGGCATCGACATCTCGCCCACGGCCGTGCGGCGGGCCGCGGAGGCGGCTCACGCCCTCGGCCTGCCGCCCGATCGCATCGGCTTCGTCGCCGCCGACCTGTCCGAGTGGGACGACGGGAGGCTCTACGACCTGGTGACGTCGAGCTTCCTGCACTCGCCGGTCGAGCTCGCCCGCACGGAGGCGCTGCGCCGCGCCGCCGGCCGGGTGGCACCCGCCGGCCACCTGCTCATCGTGAGCCATGCCGCGGCGCCACCGTGGGCCGATGCGACGGACGGTCACGAGCACCGTTTCCTGTCGCCGGACGAGGAGATCGACGCCCTCGCCCTGGACCCCGCCGCGTGGAGTGTGGTGATCGCGGAGACCCGCACCCGCGAGGCCGCCGGCCCGCACGGGAGGCAGGGGACACTGGACGACTCGGTCGTCCTGCTGCGTCGGCGCTGATCCCGGACGGCCCGGTCCCGTCGCGGCTCGGGGTGCTGCGTCGCCGGCCGTGGAGGCCCTCGTCGCCGTGGTCCACTTCGGCCGAATTGGCCTGGAGCGGGAGCGGGTGGGCGCACGAGACTGTCGGCATCCGATCAGCGACGATCGAAGGAGGGCCATCATGACTCGGCGTCCGGACGACATCCCGACCCGTCAGTTCGACTGGGGGACGATCAAGTGGCTGGTCGCCTCCGAACTCGGGGACGACGCCGGCATCACCGTCGGTGAGGTCATCATCTACCCGGGCCAGGGGCACGCGCCGCACACGCACGAGGCCGAAGAGGTGCTGTATGTCGTGAGCGGCGAGGGCTCCCAGACGGTGGGCGAGGGAACGCAGGCGTATCCCGTCGTGGCCGGGGACGTCGTCTACGTCCCCTACGGCGCGGTGCACTCGACCTACAACACCTCGTGGAGCCCGCTGCGGATCATCGCCGTCTACAACCCGCGCGGCCCCGAGAGGCTCCTCGACGAACTCCCCGACGCGCGGATCCTCGACCCCGGCGTCCCACCCCGCTGGGTGCAGGGCTGAACCACCGACTCCGGGTCCCGGGCAGGCGGCGATGCCCCCGGGGCCCGGCCTGCGCGGCGCGTCACCTGCTCAGGCGACGTTCATGGTGACGGTCGACCCCTCGGCCGCCTTCGTCCCCGCGGCGGGGTTCGTGGACACCACCAGTCCCAGCGGCGTTGCGATGAGGTAGTTCATCTTCACCGTGAAGCCGGCGTTCTGCAGGAGGACCTTCGCCTTGCCGGAGTCCATCGCGCGGACGTTCGGCACGCTCACCATGACGGGACCGAGGCTCGGCACGAGCGTGATCGTGTCGCCCTTCTTGCCCGTGCCGGAACTCGGCGTCTGCGACACGATGCCGTCCTTGGCGACGGTCTTGGAGTTCTTCGACGTGCCGAGCACGACCTTGAAACCGGCCTTCTCCAGCGCCGCCTTCGCCGTGGCCACGGGCTTGCCCGTGTAGTCCGTGATCGAGATCGGCTGAGGCCCCTTGGACACGGTGAGGTCGACCGTCGCGCCCTTCTTCAGCAGCGCTCCCGCCTTCTGCGACGCGCGCACGACGACACCCTTGGCGACCTTCTCGTCGTACTGCTCGGTGACCTTTCCGAGGCCGAGATTCGCCTCGGTGAGCGCGGTGGCCGCCTCCTCCTTCGTGAGCCCGGCCAGGGTCGGCACGGTGTAGCGCTCGGGTCCTTTGGAGACGACGGCCGTGACCGTGCTGTCCCGCAGCACCTGGGATCCGCTCTGGGGATCGGTCGAGATGATGGCCCCGGCGGGGACGGTCTCGCTGTAGTCCTCGGTGAACGTCACCTGCACGTTCGCGGCCTCGGCGGCGGTGCGTGCATCGGCCTCCGTCATGCTCACCAGTTGCGGTGCCTGGGTGTAGCGACCGGCCAGCATCCACCAGGCGCCGACGCCGGTCACGAGCGACATGGCCAGCACCAGGGCGATGAGGGCGCCGAGGCGCCGCCGCCGGTACACCGCACGCCTGTCGCGGGGACGAGACGGCGTCGTGGCCATCCGCACGGTGGCGGGCGGCGGCGAGGACGGGCTGTACCGCTCGGGTGTCGTGACGCTGAGGGGAGTCCGCGGCGTCGGCGTGGCGGCGGGCGACGCCGGGTGGGGCACGTTCGCCGCCGGGACGGCCGAGATGCGCGTGGTGGTGGCCGAGCCGGGGGAGGCGGCCGTGCGCGCCTCGAACTCGGAGAGGGTTCGGGCGCGCATCCGCTCGGTCAGCGCAGGATCGTTCATGACGCCCGCCCCCAGCGCCTTGCGGGCCGCTCGGACCTGCGTCAACAGGACGCGGGCGTCCACCGGACGGTCGCCCATCTCGCGCGCCGTCGCCGTCGTGACCAGCGCGTCCACGTAGGGCGGGATCGCCGACCGGCTCGTCAGCCAGTTGCCCGAGAGCACCGAGGACGGCTCGGGCACGGACTTGTGGACGTGGCTGTAGGCGACCTGGATCGGATTCTCTCCGGTGTGCGGCTTCGTCCCGGTGAGCAGCTCGAACAGGACCACGCCGATCGAGTACACGTCGGAGCACGGCTTCGGCCGACCCTCGGTCACGAGTTCGGGGGCGATGTAGGAGACGGTGCCGAGCAGCAGCCCCTGCGTCGCCGTCGCGGTCTGTGCCGTGATGGCCTTCGCGAGGCCGAAGTCCACGACCTTCACGCGGCCGCGGTCGGAGATGAGCACGTTCTCGGGCTTGACGTCGCGATGGATCAGGCCCGCGGTGTGGGCGGACGCGACGGCCGCGACGATGGGCTCGATCAGGTCCAGGGCCCGGAGCGGATCGAGCGGTGCCTCGGTGGTGACGATAGTGCGGAGGGTTCGTCCCTCGACGTACTCCATGACGATGTAGGGACGCCCGCCGTCCAGTCCCTGGTCGAAGACGGACACGATGTTGGGGTGCGACAGCCGCGCCGCCGCCCGCGCCTCGCGATCGAACTTGCGGGCGAACTCCTGGTCGTCGCCCAGGCCTTCATGCATCACCTTGATCGCCACCGTGCGCGACAGGCGGCGGTCCGTGGCAAGGTAGACGGTCGCCATGCCGCCCCGCGCCAGGCGCCGGACGATCTCGTAGCGACCGTCGAGTACCCGCCCGACCAAGTGGTCGTGCATGTTCATCGTGGTCACACCGCTCCCAACACGGTCGGGGAAGAAGGCCGTGTCAGCCCTGACTGGGAGTCTAGGCACATCGTGACAATGCCGCCGTGCGGCTCGCCGTCACGCGTGTCATGGTTCCCGCGGACCGTGACGATTACCCTGGGCATGTGACCGTACTGATGGGGCTGGACGCGCGGCTTCGGATGGCCCGGCTCTTCGTGTCCACCGACAGCCGGCAGGGCAGCGATGATCTGGAGGATTTCCTCGAGGGTGTGTTCTCCGGCGGGGCGGACATGATCGCGATCTCCGAGACGGGTCTGCGCCCGTCGCGGATGGTGGCGGCTCTCGAGGTGGCGCGCAGCGTCGCCTTCCATCACGTGCAGGGCCTGGTCGTCGTCGACGAGTCCCTGGACGTCGCCGAGCAGTTCGGTGCCGACGTGCTGGAGCTGGACGCCACCTCGTCCGCCGCGGCGGCGCGTCGGGTGCTCCACACATGGGCGCTGATCGGGCGGTCGGCGACGACACCTGCCGAGATCGACGCCGCCCTGGCCGACCCCGACATCAGCCACGTCACCGTCGGCCCGGTGTTCTCCACCGGCGGGGCGCCGGATCTCGACCTCGTCGGTTACGCGGCGCGGGTGGCCCCGCCCGGGGACGTGGCCGGCAAGCCGTGGTTCGCGTTCGGCGGGATCACCCTCGACAACGCCGACGAGGTGTTCGAGGCAGGTGCACGGCGGTTGCTCGTGTCCCGCGCGATCGTGAAGGCTCCCGATCCGCAGGCGGCCTGCGAACGGTTCAAGGACAAGCTGCGGCGCCTGTGGAACTCCGACGAGTCCATGCAGGCCTACATCTTCGGCGTCCTGTAGGCCGGGTACGGCCGGTCGGGCGCGAGGCGCGTCCTTTCCCGTCCCGGCGCGTGCGAGGTCACGCCAGCAGCCGGGTGAGCGTCTCACGGGCGTCCACCATGGCGGGCCCGTACCAGGACAGCGCCCTTCCCGGCACGAGGCGGCAGACGAGCGGGGCGAGCGCGTCCGGCCCGTCGGCCGCGGTGAACGGATACGGCTCGTCGGGCAGGACGACGAGGTCGGGGCGCGCGTCGGCGATGGCCGTCACGGGCATCGGGGGGTAGCGGGCGCCCTGCTCGGCCCCCGCATTGATCAGGCCGATCCTGGTGAGGACGTCGTGCGCGTAGGTGTCCGCGCCGACGACCATCCACGGGTCGCGCCAGATCGGAGCCACGACACGGCGCCCGGTCGCGGGAGCCGCCGGTCGCCACACGTCCGCCGCGCGATCCAGCCATGCCGGATGCGAGACGCGCAGCCCCTCGGCGAACAGCCGGCCGAGACTGGCCAGCGCCTCGGGCACACTGTCGATCCGGGTGACCCACACGGGAATGCCGGCATCCCGGAGCCGATCGACGTCCAGTCGGCGGTTCTCCTCCTGATTGGCCACGACGAGGTCGGGGCGCAGCGCGCGGATCGCCGCGATGTCCGGGTTCTTGGTGCCGCGCACCCGCGCCACCGCGAGGCCGGCCGGATGGGTGCACCACTGCGTGGCTCCGACGAGGAGGTCCGGTGCGCTTGCCGCGACCGCCTCGGTCAGGGACGGGACGAGGGAGACCACCCGCGCGGGGGCCTGCGCCAGGGGAACGTCGTGCCCGAGATCGTCGTGCATGGCTCCATCCTGCCTCGGGGCCGAGAGCCCTCGGGTGAGGTCAGGACTCGCGGGTCGTTGCGAGGTCGACGAGGCGCTCCAGCGCGACCCGGCCCTCGATCGTGAGGTCCGCCGCGGCGAGGGACAGGCGGGCCGCATCGGCGGATCGGGAGATCTCCGCCTCGACGGCGGCCCGCGCGCCGCAGTCCGCGATCAGGTTGCGCAGGCCGTCGATCTGGTCGTCGGTGAGCGACGGATCGCCCAGGAGCCGGTCCAGCCGGCGCCGCTCGACGTCGTCCACGGCGGCGAGCGTGTGCGCGATGAGGACGGTCAGCTTGCCCTCGCGCAGGTCGTCCCCGGCGGGCTTGCCGGTGACGACCTCGTCCCCGTACACGCCGAGCAGGTCGTCGCGGAACTGGAACGCCCGCCCCAATGCCGAGCCGTACGCCGCGAGGGACGCCTGGAGGGCGTCGTGCGCACCGGCGATGGCCGCACCGATCTGCAACGGCCGCTGCACCGTATACCGGGCGGTCTTGTACTCCACGACGCGGTGGGCCTCCTCGATCGCCCACCCGGACGGACGTCCCGGATCGGCCAGCGGCTGGGCCGCCGCGACCACGTCGAGATACTGCCCGCAGGCGACCTCGGTCCGCACGGCGTTCAGATACGTGCCGGCGCGGGCGGCCGCCTCCGTCGGGAGTCCGGCGGTGGCGAACATCTCCTCCGACCACACCAGCAGCAGGTCTCCGAGCAGGATCGCCGCCGCCGCGCCGAAGGCGTCCGGCCGTCCGCGCCAGCCGCGATGCCCGTGCAGCGACGCGAACTGGCGGTGTGCCGCGGGCAGGCCGCGGCGCGTGTCGGAGCCGTCCATCAGGTCGTCGTGGACGAGTGCGCTGACGTGCAGCAGGTCGAGGCTCGCCGCGGCGCGCACCAGCGGCGCGGGGTCGTCGGGAACGCCGGCGGTCGCGATGTACCCCCAGCAGCAGAACGCGGGTCGCATCCGCTTCCCGCCCCGCGTGAACTCGCGGGCGAGGCCGGTCTGCACCCCGAGCTCGGGGCCGATGGCGGCGAGACGGTCGCCGGCGAGGGTCAGGAACTCGTCGATCGCGGCGGCGACGGCGGCCCGGAACGACGCGGACAACGGGTCTTCTGCGCGGAAGGTGACCACGGCTTGAGCCTAGGGGATCGCGTCCGCGCCGGGCTGAATAGGCTGGCCCCCATGCCCGTTTCCCGGATCGCCGACGTCCTGCGCGCAGGAACGCCGACCTGCTCGTTCGAGTTCTTCCCCCCCAAGGACGATGCGGGCACCGAGACGCTGTGGGCTTCCATCACCGATCTGGCGGCCGTCCGGCCCGACTTCGTGTCCGTCACCTACGGCGCGTCCGGGTCGACGCGCGACAGGACCCTCGCCGTCACCACGGCGATCCAGGCCGAGACCCCCTTCACGGCCATGGGCCACCTGACGTGCGTCAGCCAGTCCCGCGCCGACCTCGAAGCGGCCGTCGCCGGGTACGCGGCGGCCGGGATCGTGAACATCCTCGCGATCAGGGGCGATCCGCCCGGCGGCCCCACGTCGCCCTGGACGACGCACCCGGACGGCCTGTCCAACGCGACCGAGCTCGTCTCCTTCGTGAAGGAGCACGGCGATTTCTGCGTCGGGGTGGCGGCGTTCCCCGACGCCCACCCCGAACACTTCGACACCGCGCTCGACGCGCGGCTGCTGCTCGCCAAGCAGGAGGCGGGCGCCGAGTTCGCGATCACCCAGTTGTTCTTCACGCCGCAGCGGTACGTGGACCTCGTCGCGCGAGCCCGGGCCATCGGCTGCACCCTGCCGATCGTGCCGGGCATCATGCCGGTCACGAACGTGCGGCAGATCACGCGGTTCGCCGACCTGTCGGGGGCGGAGCTGCCGGTGCCGCTGGTCGACCGGCTGACAGCGGTGGCCGATGACCCGAAGGCCGTGCGTGAGGTGGGCATCGAGGTGGCGACGCGGCTGTGCGTCGAGCTGCTGGACGCCGGGGCGCCCGGTCTGCACTTCTTCACGCAGAATCGGTCGCGGGCAACTCGAGAGATCGTCGCCAGGATCCCTTCCGGCCGATATCGAGGGTGACGAGCAGTTGCGTGGGCCGGGTCAGCGCCACGTAGAGCACGCGCACCCCGCCGGGCGATTCGGCGGCGACATCGTCGGGCGAGATCACCAGGACGCCGTCGTACTCGAGCCCCTTCGCCTCCAGCGGCGTCACGATCACCAGCCGCGCCCCGAGCTGGGACAGGTGCTCGGCCGCGAGGCGTCGGACGGCGTGCAGCCGGCTCGGCGGGGCGATGACGCCGACCGTGCCCTCGACCTTGCCGGCGATGTCGACGATATGGGCGGCGATGTCGTCGCGCCACTCTCCGGCCGGTGAGATCAGCAGTCGCGGATACACGCCGGTGTGACGGATCGCCGTCGGCAGGTGCACCTCGGGGTACGACTCCCGGACCACCCGCGCCGCGAGCTCGAACACCTCGGCCGGGGAGCGGTAGTTCGTCGTCAGCGTGAAGTCGCGGCGCGGCGCGGTTCCCACGAGCTGGTCGAGCGCAGCGGCGGCCTCGGCGGCGTCGGGCCACGAGCTCTGCGCCGCGTCCCCCACGATCGTCCAGCTCGCGCGGCCCCCGCGTCGCCGCAGCATGCGCCACTGCATGGGCGTGATGTCCTGTGCCTCGTCCACGAGCACATGCGCATAGGTCTCGTACGGCTCGTCGTCCAGGCTCGTCTCGACCGTCCGACGGCTGAGCCGGTCGGCGGTCGTCACGACGGCGTGCTCGTCGGCGAGGCGGTCGAGGAACAGCGTCGGCTCCTCGGCGGGGAGCGGCCCGAGGATGTCGGCGAGCTCGTCGAGGAGGGCGGCGTCGGCCACCGACCATTCGAACGAGGCGGGGTCGGTGATCCCGGCGTACGAATCCCGCAGCGTCGCGATCTCGGGCGCCGGCAGGATCCCGCCGAGGGCGCGGGTGGCGTAGGCCCGGTCGCTCAGCCGGGCGAGCACGGCACGCGGCTCCAGGACAGGCCACCATGCCTCCACGGCCCGAGCGAACCGCTCGGTGTCGATGAGATCGGCGAAGTCCGCGGGGGACAGGTCGTACTCGGCCGGAAGCTGCTGGTACAGGGCGTTGACCACCGCGTCCCGTGCGGCCGGGAACGCCTGGTTGCTGCGCTGGCGCGACAGCACCGAGGCGCGCAGCCGCGCGAGCCGTTGCGGCGGGAGGCTCAGCACCTCGCCCTTCACGGTCACCTTGATGGGTTCCGGCTCGGTCGGGTCGGTGGTCGCGATCGCGCGCAGCGCGGCGACCATGCGCAGGCTCCCCTTGACGGCCGCCGCATCGGGCGCGTCGATCCGCACGGCGCGGACGTCGACGACGTCGCTCGCGACCGCACCGACCGATCGCAGGGTCACGGAGTCCTCGCCGAGGGACGGCAGGACCCTGTCGATGTAGTTCATGAACACCGGGCTCGGTCCGACGACGAGGATGCCGCCGCGTTCGAAGCGGGCGCGGTTCGAGTACAGGAGGTAGGCCACGCGGTGCAGCGCGACGACGGTCTTGCCGGTGCCGGGCCCGCCCGAGATGAAGGTGAACCCGGAGTGCGGCGCCCGGATCGCCTCGTCCTGTTCGGCCTGGATGGTCGAGACGATGTCCCGCATCCGATGCCCGCGGGCGCGCCGCAGCGACGCCATCAGGGCGCCCTCGCCGATGATCGCGAGGTTGTTGTCGTTGGATGCGTCGAGCAGGTCGTCCTCGATGCCGATCACCTTGTCCCCACGGCAGCGCAGTACCCGGCGGCGCACGATGTCCATCGGGTTGGCCGAGGTCGCGCGGTAGAAGGGCTCGGCCGCACGTGCCCGCCAGTCGATGACGAGCGGTTCGTAGTCGTCGTCGCGGACTCCGATGCGGCCGATGTAGCGCGTCTCGCCCGCGTGGTCGTCGAGTCGTCCGAAGACCAACCCGTCGTGTTCGGCGTCGAGCGTCGCGAGACGTTTGGCGGCCTGGAAGCTGAACGCGTCGCGTTCGAACAGCGCGGTGCTGTCGTCGTCACGCAGGTAGTCGGTGCGGTCGGACTGGTACAGGGCCTGCCCATGGCTCGCGACCTCGCGGGCCGATTCCGTGGCCAGCCCGAGGAACCGGTAGACACGGTCCACATGGGTCTGTTCGTGCGCGAGTTCGCGCTCAAGTGCGGTTTCAGCCTGTTGACTCACAACACCTTCCCTCACGCCGACCATCCAGTCTACGTCAGGGCGATTCCACGTCCCGGATGGCGGGCCGTGTGAGATGTGCGGGGCGGTTCACGGAGGCGCGTCCCCGGGTGTGGGCGGCGCGGCCGCGCTCCGTCGCCGGACCCGCGGCCGGTAGGCCACGTTGCTCGGCCGGACGTCCTCCCCGGTGAGGGCGCCGTGCACCGCGTAGGCGGCGAGCGCGCCCGTCAGGAGCTGTGCCCAGGGGTCGTTCCCGCCGGGAGCGGCGGCGGTGGCCGACCACCATCCCGCGGCGCCGCGCAGGCCGGGCATCCGCGACCACGTGTGCGGGCCGTCCCAGCGTGCGCCCGCGGACGGATCGGGAGCGGCGGCCGTGTGGTCGTGGACCGTCGTGAGGACGTCGTCGCCGGCCTGCCGCGCGTACGTCACGACGGGTCCGTGCGGGGTGTGGTCGATCTCCTCGGTCGTCCCGGTCACCGCTCCGGCGGCGAGGCGGTGCGTGACGCGGGGCGCCATGGCGGGCCGCAGTCGGGTGAACAGTCGGCGCGTCGGGCCCAGTGGCGGGTCGTGCCAGGGATGGACGGTGGTGATCACGGCGCCGGCTCCGACCGCTTCGGAGTCGGTGAGGACGTGGGACACCCCACCGCCGTGGACCGTCGTGGCCGGGCGCGCCTCCACCCCGCGCGCCCGGAGCCGGTCGGCGAGGACATCGAGGAGCACCCCGGCGGGCAGTCCGTGCCCCTCGGCGTCGGCCACGGACCAGCGACCGAAGCTGCGTTCGACCGACAGCCGGGCGGCGACGAACGCCGGGGTGCGGCGCGGGTGGGAGCCGATCCGCCACGCGGTGGCGGCGACCAGGTACGACAGCGGCGCGGGCACGGTCCGTGCCAGGTCGGCGACGGTCGTCCCCCACAGCAGCGCCCGCCTGTGCGGTGGGATCGCCCGCTGGCCGCCGAAGGGCTCCTCGAGGCCGAGCCGGCGGAGCGCCTGCCACGCGTCGTCCAGCCGGTCGAGCAGGTCGCGCCAGGCGGTGGCATGCTCCCGTCCGAGCGCCTCGGTGAGCGCCGTGTGCTGGGAGCCCCGGTCGGTGGGCAGGGCAAGGGCGCTACCGTCGGGGAAGCTGTGGACGGCCGGCGGGGCCGGGTCCAGCGTCCAGCCGCGGGCCTTGAGCTCGAGGTCGAGCGTGCGGCCCGTCTTGCGGAACAGGTCGCGCCAGGCCGCGGGCAGCGTGAGTACGGGCGGGAGCGCGTCGGTGCGCCCGATGCCGTCGCCGCTGGTCCGCCACCGGCCGCCGAGGGCGGGTTCGCGCTCGATCAAGACGACCTCGTGGCCGAGCGCCGCCAGCCGGGCGGCCGCGGCCATCCCCGGCAGCGCACCGCCGATGACGACGATCGGACCGGTCGGCGCAGGCATGCGTTTCAGAGTAGAGGAGGGCGAGAGGGGTCGGGCGACGGGGCCGCCTGCTCGGCGCGGACGCGCCGTCGTGCTGGGGGAACGCGCCGCCGAGCACCTTTGCTCCTCCACCTGCGAACCGCGTCGTCACAACCTACTGTTGGGGGGTCACGCCGGGCGACCGACCGCGACCGGTCTGAGAAGGAGAGTCACCGTGGACCAATCGAACCGTTACGCCGATCTGAGCCTCGACGAGGCCGAGCTCATCCGCGGCGGGAACCACATCCTGTGCGCGTACAAGCTGAAGCCGAAGGCGGGCACCGGGTTCCTCGAGGCCGCCGCCCACTTTGCCGCCGAGTCGTCCACGGGCACCAACGTGGAGGTCTCGACGACCGATGACTTCACCAAGGGCGTGGACGCGCTCGTCTACCACATCGACGAGGCGACCGAAGAGGTGCGCATCGCGTACCCGCTGGAGCTCTTCGACCGCAACATCATCGACGGCCGCATGATGCTGGTCTCGTTCCTGACCCTCACCATCGGGAACAACCAGGGCATGGGCGACATCGACCACGCCAAGATGTACGACTTCTACGTGCCGCGGCGGGCCATCGAGCTGTTCGACGGCCCGGCGGTCAACATCGGCGAGCTGTGGCGGATCCTGGGCCGACCGGTCGTCGACGGCGGGTACATCGCCGGCACGATCATCAAGCCCAAGCTGGGTCTGCGTCCGGAGCCGTTCGCGCAGGCCGCGTACGACTTCTGGCTCGGCGGCGACTTCATCAAGAACGACGAGCCGCAGGGCAACCAGGTGTTCGCGCCGCTGCGGAAGACGATCCCGCTCGTCTACGACGCGATGAAGCGCGCCATGGACGAGACCGGCGAGGCGAAGCTGTTCAGCGCCAACATCACCGCCGACGACCACGCCGAGATGATCGCCCGCGGCGAGTTCATCCTGCAGGCGTTCGGGCCGGATGCGGACAAGGTGGCGTTCCTGGTGGACGGCTTCGTCGGCGGGCCCGGCATGGTGACCACCGTCCGCCGGTACTTCCCGCGGCAGTTCCTGCACTTCCACCGTGCCGGCCATGGCATGGTGACGTCGCCCAGTTCGAAGCGCGGCTACACGGCCTATGTGCTGGCGAAGATGTCGCGGCTGCAGGGCGCCTCCGGCATCCATGTCGGCACGATGGGCTACGGGAAGATGGAGGGCGCCAAGGACGACCGCAACATCGCCTACATCATCGAGCGCGAGGAGTACCAGGGGCCGGCCTACTTCCAGAAGTGGTACGGCATGAAGCAGACGACGCCGATCGTGTCGGGCGGCATGAACGCGCTGCGGCTGCCGGGCTTCTTCTCGAACCTGGGCCATGCCAACGTCATCAACACCGCCGGCGGCGGCTCGTACGGCCACCTCGACGGCCCGGCGGCCGGAGCCCGGTCGCTGCGCCAGGCGCACGACTGCTGGGCGGCCGGCGCCGATCCGATCGAGTGGGCCAAGGATCATCGCGAGTTCGCCCGCGCGTTCGAGTCGTTCCCGAAGGACGCCGACCAGATCTTCCCGGGCTGGCGCGCGAAGCTCCTGGGCTGAACCTGGATCCTGGGCGGTGACGTCCGTCCCGGCCCGTCCTGGTCGGGGCGGACGTCGTCGTGGTGGGCCACGTGGATCGCCGCCCCGTCGCGTGTGTTCGCGGAGCGATCCGGTTGCCATGGCGCCGACGCTCGGGCGTCCCGATCTGACCGCGGAGCAGACTGGTCGTTCTGCGCCCCGCAGCGGACGCCATTGCAGCTCTTTCGCTCCGGCCTCCGTCTGCGCATCGTGACGCGACGCCGACAACGACAACGTCGCTCCGGGCTCGGCATCGCGCGCGGGTTGACATGGACGTTGACGGGGATCCTGGACTCGTTGTGAGGTGTCGTCGATTCAGGCCTCGGCGATGAGCCAGTAGTCGCCTTCCGCCTCGCACTGGCGGGGGACGTCGGCGTCATGATGCGACCTCGCTTCGACCAGAGACAATCGGACGCCGGCTGTGCCGATCGTGTTCCCGAGAGTGACCGATGTCCCATCGGGCAGGGTGATCGTGGTCGCGGTGGCGGTGGAGCCGCGCGGGAATATCGCGGGCAGCGCCTCTCCCGCCGTGGAGAACTCACCGGAGTCCTGGAAGGTCGCCACCACACACCGGTTGGCGTCCAGCGACAGGACGACGTTGAAGTTCACCTGAGACCAAGCACCGAGATTGCTGAACGTGCTCAGCGCCACGGCGGGACCGTCCATCGACGGGGGTTCGCGGGCGCCGGGCCGCAGGCGCACAGCATGCCCACGATTGCAAGAGCCGGCGCGACCCTTGTCCATGGTCTGCTCTGGCGAATCCGCTTCATCCGGTATAGACCTTTGTGCCGATACCGTCCAGCGCTCCGATCCGAGTGAAGCACGACACGACGATAGACCACCGGCTGCACGTGCCCATATGGATGCCGTGCGCGCGATCGCTCCAGAACCAGGGGCCTCCCGAGTCGCCGCTCTTGGAGATGTTCTTGTCGACGGTGACCAACTGCCCGGCCGTCCCCCTGTCGCTGAACCACTGCTTGTAACCCGTGGCCGTTGCCTTGGCGCACGACTGTCCGCTGGCTATCCCGAAGTGACAGACGACGTTGCCCACCGTGGGATCCCACGAGTGCTTGATCTTGCGGCATTTGCCCCAGTCGTAGCGCATCGAGTTGGTGAGCGTCCCCCCTGAGGTGAGAAACGAGGATACGTCCCCTCCGGCCGCGGAGGTCTGCCGACGGCTGGAAAGCCGGGCACCGTCGTAGAGGCTCGGAAAGCCGTAGTGTGACGTGTTGGTGATCGCGGGGCTGCTTCCTCGCTTCGCGGTGAAACCGGCGGTACATGCGCCGCCGCCCCCGTTGCCACCAGAGCCATATTCCTGAGTGGCCTGCTCGTCTATGCTGCTCACCGCGATGCCCTTCAGGTTCTCGGCTCCTGTGACGCCGCGCAGCGCCGACGTCACGTCCGCCGCAGAGACGCTCGTCGCCCTGCTCCGGGCGGCCGTCTCGGACTGGCTGTAGGTGAGCGTCAGCCTCTCGGTCAGCGGGTCGATCTCGGCGCCCGCAGTGGTCACGCCCGGGATGACGGACACGGCCTTGGCGATGAGCCTGTCGGCCAGCGCATCGCGCTCGGTCTCGCTCATCGCATCCGTCACGACGACTCGGAAGCGGTGCTTCGCGGCGGCCTTCCTGCTGGCATGGGTCACGTAGATCGCCGTCCGGCCGGAATCGGGGCCGTCCCAGACGGCCGTGACGTAGGCGCGTGGGTCGGCGCGCCTGACCTCCTCCGCCGCCACGTTGAAGTCCTCCTGGCCGCGCGTGTACTCGGCGACATCCGCCGGTGTCCGTCCGTTGGCTTCGGCATATGCGGCGATGTCGTCGCCAAGTGCCTGCGCGGTGGTCCTGTTGCCAGATCGCGGACTGCTCGGCGTCGCTCCCGCCGTGGCCGCGGCCGGACCCAGCAGGAGGACTCCGGACAGGAAGATGCTTGAGACGGTTCGTCGGTGGCGGGCCTTCATCGTTGACTCCGCGCTGTCGGGTTCTGGTGCCGGAGGCTACGGACCAGGGCGCTCGGATGTCAACGAAACAACGGTCTTAGTCCTTCCTGTGGCGTCTCCGGACCAGAGGGCGCCGAGTCCGAGGCCGGCACCGGCGACGCCGGCCGCGACCAGTCGCCGCCGGGAGCCGTCATGTCTTCTTCTTCCAGGAGAGCCTCCTGCCCAGCGTAGGTGTCCATCGGCCCCCGCACACGGCAGGCCCGCGCCGGCCGCTTGACGCCGCGCCCCGCCCGGCGATAATTGATTCGAACACACGTTCGATGAAAAGGGGGCCGCATGGGCAGGCACGACATCGGCGAGCCTGCCCGCGATGCGGGTGCGGGGAGTGCCGGGCTGCAGCAGGCTCGCGGCACGCTCGCCCACGCCGAACTCGTCGCTGCCGCGCCGGCCCGGTTCGCGGCGGGGCTCACCGCGGCCCGGTTCGTCGCGGCAGCCGTGCTGGCCGTCCGGCCGCCGCGAGGTCGCCCGGCCACGGACCCCTGGCGGGCGCTCGCCGCAGCGGTGCCCGAGTTCGGCGAGTGGGCCGGCTTCTTCGCGGCCTGTGGGCAACGGTTGCGGCCGGGCGCGGCCGCAACCGTCACGTCCCGCGAGGCCGACGACCTCGTCCGCGATGCGAACCGATTCTGCGAAGACGCTGCCCGCTGGATCGCGCGCCACCGGTCCGGGTCGGCACGGGGGACGGCATGATCCCCGCCGCGGTGCAGGACGCGGGCCGATGACGACGCGCATCGTGATGCACGTCGACATGGACGCCTTCTACGCGGCGGTCGAGGCGCGGGCCCGCCCCGAACTGCGAGGAAGACCGATGTTCGTCGGAGGCTCGGGTCGCGGCGTCGTGCTCTCGGCGAACTACGAGGCACGCGCCTTCGGGATCGCCTCGGGCATGCCGAGCGCACACGCCCGGCGGCTGTGCCCGCACGTCGTGGCCGTCCCTCCCGACGGCGACGCCTACCGGGCCGTCTCGGCCGGGGTGTTCGAGGTGTTCCGCAGCATCAGTCCCGTCGTCGAGGCCGCGTCCATCGACGAGGCGTACCTCGACATCACCGGTTCGATCCGGATGTTCGGCGGCCCCGTCGAGATCGGGGAGCGGGTCAGGGCCGCCGTCGCCGACGAGCAGCAGATCACCTGTTCGGTGGGGATCGGCCCGACGAAGTTCGTGGCGAAGATGGCCTCGAGCCAGGCCAAACCCGACGGGTTGCTGCACGTCCCGGCGGCCGGCGTCGCCGGATTCCTTCACGGGCTGCCCGTGGAGACCATGTGGGGCGTGGGGGACAGCACCGCCGCACGCCTACACAGGCTGGGCATCGCGACCGTCGGCGAACTCGCCCGTGTCCCGATCCCCGTGCTGCAGCGGTCCTTCGGCGCCGCGCAGGGCCGGATGCTCGCCGATCTCGCCTGGGGGCGCGACCGGCGTCGGGTCATCGGCGCGACGACCGAACGCAGCATCGGGAACCAGGAGACGTTCGCGCGGGACACCGCCGATCCGCGGGTCGTCGAGGCCGAACTGCTGCGGGTCACCAGCCGGACCGCGCGCCGACTGCGGAAGGCGGGCCTGCTCGCACATACCGTCGTCCTCGGCCTGCGGTTCGCCGACTTCACGACGATCACCCGGTCGGCCACCCTGTCCGCTCCGACGGACGTGACAGGGGACATCTACCGGTGCGCGCTCGGCCTGTACCAGAGGCTCAGACTTCGGCAGTCCCGCATTCGTCGCGTCGGGATCCGCGTCGAGGGACTGATGGAACGCCGACACGTCTGTCAGCAGCCGCGGCTCGACGACCCCGACGCGGGCTGGCAGGAGGCCGAACAGGCGGCGGATGCCGCCGTCGCGAAGTTCGGTCCGCGCGCCGTCGGGCTCGCCCGGCTGGCGCGAACGCCGCACACACGCTGACGGGCCGGTCGCAGCCCGCTTTTCCGCACCCCTTCGCAGGAGGTTGCGGTGTATCGTCCGCCGCCGGCCCGCGCCGACGACGGGCCGCCTCCCGATCGCCGCGCCCCCACGGATCGAGACGATGTCGTCCACATCGGCCGAACAGTGGCTTGCGGCTGTTTCCTCGGTCCCGCATGATGCCTACACTTGGTCTCACACCACCTGTGGTGCGTTCAGATGGAGGCGGACATGGCCCTCTCGCAGGAAGAGCAAAGGCTGCTCGATCAGATGGAGGCCGCCCTTGCGGCGGAGGATCCGCGACTCGCCAACACCCTTCGCGGAACGTCGCGGCGGACGTTGCACCGCCGCCAGGCGACCATCGCGGGCGTCGGTTTCGTCGTGGGAATCGCCGCGCTCGTCGTCGGCATGCAGGTCCACCCGGTGGTCAGCGTCGTCGGCTTCCTCGTGATGCTCGCCGCGACGATTCTCGCCGTGTCCGCGTGGCGCCATGTGAGCGACGAGCCCGCGCAGCCCACCTCCGCGCGCCCGGACGAGTCCGGCAAACAATTCATGGACAGACTGGAGGAGCGGTGGCGCCGCCGCATGCGCGAGGACGGCACCGACCGCTAGCCACCTCGTTGCCCTGGCGTCGTCGACGCCTGACGCCAGGAGCGAACGCCCGATTCCGAACAGGCCTCCACGGCCGGTGACCCCGGCCGTCCCGACCTCGGGCTGCAGGGGTAGTCGCGCGCCCAGGCGGACGCCGGCGCGGGAGGCTCCTCGGAACGCCCGCAGGCGCGACCGGTCGACGATCCCGGTCGACGATCCCGGTCGGCCGGTCCCCGGGGGTCATGTCGACGGGGGGACCGCATCCCCGCGAAGGCGGGCGGTGATCTTGTCCGCGCCTTCGCGCAGGAAGCGCACCACCTCGAGGTGGTCGCGGGCCATGATCCGCAGTCGCCACGTTGCTGACAGCGCCGCGATCGGCTGGTTGTGAAGATCGAAGATGGCGACTCCCGCCGATCGGAGGCCCTTCTCGATGAGTTCGGTCTCCTCGCTGTAGCCCTGGTCCCGTTCGATCTTGAGCTCACGGGCCAGCTCTGCCTGGGAACGCGGCCCGCGGCCGGTCCGCGAGACGAAGTCGCTGGCGCGCGGGTACAACGCCGCCACCTGGCTGGGAACCATGTGGGACAGGACCGCACGGCCGTTCGCCGTGAGATGCGCGGGCAGCAGGACCCCCACGGCTGTGACGAGATTCGGCTCCTCGCCGCCGCGGGCGGGCGACTCTTTCAGCAGGTAGACCGTGTTCGGACCCCGCAGGATCCCGAGATGCACGGTGATCGCGTGCTGGTCGGCCAGCTTCCTCAGCACCGGCCTGGCCAGGCGCTCGACGGGTTCGTGAATGGCGTAGGGAGAGGCGAGCCGATAGCCGGCGGGGCCGAGCGCGTAGCCCCGCGACTCTGCGAGGTACAGCGCGTATCCCTTCTCGACGAGAAGCGTGAGGATGTGGTAGGCGGAGGACCGCGGTAGCCCCAGCTCCCGGATGATCACGGCGGCGGGGACGCTGCCGACTCGCTTGGACAGGAACGTGAGGATGTCCAGCGCATGTCCGACCGCTGGGGACGTGGAGGAGAGTGTCATGTCGTCTGGTCCTTGCTGCAGGCCTGGCACACGCTAACTGGCGGGTTGTCACGGTCACTCCGCTCAACCCAAATGGTCTCGGATCCTAGATGAATAAGGGACATGGTAGATCTCGGCCGGGTCAGACCAGACACTTCAAACACACCGACCAGTGCAAAGGAGCAGAGATGGCCGTCGACTTCACACGCGGAGCGAGACCTGTCAGGTCGCCGCGCGGCACGGACATGACCGCAAAGGGATGGGCGCAGGAAGGCGCCCTCCGCATGCTGATGAACAACCTCGATCCCGAAGTGGGGGAACACCCGGATTCGCTGGTGGTCTACGGAGGCAGTGGACGCGCCGCCCGCAGTTGGGATGCGTTCGATGCCATCGTCCGGACCCTCCGCGGCCTCGAGAACGACGAGACCCTGCTGGTGCAGTCCGGCAAGCCGGTGGGCGTGTTCCGCACCCATGAGTGGGCGCCCCGCGTCCTGATCGCGAACTCGAACCTGGTGGGCGACTGGGCCACCTGGGACCACTACCGTGAGCTCGAGGACGAGGGCCTCATGATGTACGGCCAGATGACGGCCGGATCGTGGATCTACATCGGCACCCAGGGGATCCTGCAGGGAACCTACGAGACCTTCGGCGCGGTGGCCCGGAAGCGCTTCGTCGGCACGCTCGCCGGGACGATCACGCTGACGGCCGGCCTGGGCGGGATGGGGGGCGCCCAGCCTCTGGCCGTGACCATGAACGACGGAGTGGCGATCTGTATCGAATGCGACCCCAGCCGTATCGAGCGGCGCATCGAGCATCGGTACCTGGACATGCGTGCCGACGATCTCGAACACGCCATCGCGCTGGCGAACGAGGCGAAGGCGGCCCGCCGCCCGCTGTCCATCGGCGTGCTCGGCAACGCGGCCGAGCTGGTTCCGGCACTGCTCGAACACCACCTCGCCGGCGACATCACCATCGACGTCGTCACGGATCAGACCTCCGCGCACGACCCGCTGAAATACCTTCCCGCCGGGATGCCCCTCGAAGTCATGGCGGAGCGCGCGGCGGCCGAGCCGGAGATCTTCGTCAATGCCGCGCAGGCCTCCATGGCAGCCCACGTCGCAGCCATGGTGGGGTTCCAGGACGCCGGAGCCGAGGTCTTCGACTACGGCAACTCCATCCGGGACGAGGCGCGCAAGGGCGGCTTCGAGAACGCGTTCGCCTTCCCCGGCTTCGTCCCCGCCTACATCCGTCCGCTGTTCGAGGAGGGGCTCGGCCCGTTCCGCTGGGCGGCGCTGTCGGGCGACCCGGAGGACATCCGGAAGACCGACGCCGCGCTCGTGGAGCTGTTCCCCGAGAATCAGCACCTGCGGCGGTGGATCGAGATGGCGGAGGAGCGGATCGCCTACCAGGGCCTTCCGGCGCGGATCGCGTGGCTGGGGTACGGGGAACGGCACCGTGCGGCCCTGAAGCTGAACGAGATGGTCGCCGCAGGCGAGATCGGCCCGATCGCGCTGGGCCGGGACCACCTCGACTCCGGCTCCGTGGCCTCCCCCTATCGCGAGACCGAGGCGATGAAGGACGGCTCGGATGCAGTCGCGGACTGGCCGCTTCTCAACGCCCTGCTGAACACGGCGTCGGGTGCCTCCTGGGTCTCGATCCATCAAGGTGGCGGCGTCGGGATGGGACGTTCCATCCACGCGGGGCAGGTGTGCATCGCAGACGGCACCGAGCTTGCCGCCCAGAAGCTGGAGCGGGTGCTCACGAACGACCCCGGCACGGGGGTCATCCGGCACGTGGACGCCGGGTACGAGCACGCTGCGGAGGTGGCCCGGGAGCGCGGCGTCCGGATCCCGATGCAGGAGAGCTGACGGGTGGACGGGGCTGGCACGACCCTGATCGACAACATCGGCAGCCTCGTCACCAACGACGCGTCGCGCGGTGATGGTCCCCTCGGGATCATCACCGACGCGGCGCTCGTCGTGGAGGGCGAGCGTGTCCTGTGGGTGGGGCGCCACGATGAGGTCGATCGGGCCGGAGCGGACTGCCGGGTGGACGCCGGGCGCGGCGCCGTGATCCCGGGCTTCGTCGAATCCCACTCCCACCTGGTCTTCGCCGGGGAGCGATCCGAGGAGTTCGCGGCACGCATGGCGGGGCTGCCCTACGGCGCCGGCGGCATCCGGACCACGATGGCCCGGACACGTGCGGCCAGCGACGAGCAGTTGAGCGCGAACGTCGCCCGGCTCACCGCGGAACTGGTGAGGCAGGGGACGACGACGATCGAGTGCAAGTCGGGGTACGAGCAGACGTCCTCGGGGGAGCTCAGGTCGTTGCTCGTCGCGGGACGGCACACCGATGAGGTGACGCTCCTGGCGGCACACGTGTGCCCGCCCGAGTACGAGGGCCGGAAGGATGCCTATGTCTCCATGGTCGTGGAGGAGATGGTGCCGTCCGCCGCTGCCCACGCGACGTGGATCGACGTGTTCTGCGAACGCGGGGCCTTCGATGTGGACCAGTCCCGTGCGGTCCTCCTCGCGGGGCGGCAGGCCGGCCTGGGCATCCGTCTGCACGGTAACCAACTGACGCACAGCGGCGGGGTCCAGCTCGCGGTCGAGCTGGGCGCTGCGAGCGTCGACCATGTGTGTCACACGGACGACGCCGACATCGAGGCGCTCGCCGGCAGCGACACGGTCGCAACCGTGCTCCCGGGGGCCGACTTCTCCACCCGGAACACGTACCCCGACGCCCGGCGCATGCTGGATGCCGGTGTGACCGTGGCGCTGGGGGCCGACTGCAACCCGGGCACGAGCTACACGACCTCGCTGCCGTTCTGCATCGCCATCGCCGTCCGTGATCTTCACATGACACCCGACGAGGCGCTCTGGGCGGCGACGGCGGGCGGCGCCCGGGCGCTGCGCAGGGACGACGTGGGCATCCTCGCGGCCGGCAGCCGCGCCGACCTGTCCATCCTCGATGCCCCCTCGCACCTGTACCTGGCCTACCGGCCGGGCGTGCCTCTGGTCCGGCAGGTCATCCGTTCGGGGCGGATCGTTGCCGGGGACTCCTCGCAACCTGCGGAAGGACGACGATGAGTGCCGGCAGGCGATCCGCCGTGCAGTGGTCGGGTCGCGACGACGGGAGCGGGGACGCCTACGCGCGCTGGCATTCGACGGTCCGTCTCGGCTGGCCGCCGGAGCCGGCAGTCGCTCCGGACGCGGCCGTGATCGGCTTCTGCAGCGACGAGGGCGTCCGGCGGAACCACGGACGTGTGGGAGCGGCCGCGGGGCCCGCCTCGATCCGAGAGATGCTCGCCCAGTTGGCCGCTCCGCGACGGGGCGACGGCACACCGGCGGAGCTCGTGGACCTCGGGGACATCGTGGTCGAGGGTGAGGACCTCGAGAGCGCACAGGCTCTGCTGGGCGCCACCGTCCGCGAGGTCGTCGATGCAGGCGCGCTGGCGGTCGTGCTCGGTGGCGGGCACGACGTGGCCTTCGGCTCCTACCTGGGGCTCGCGGCATGTGAGCGATCCCGAACAGGCGAACGGCAGGGCGTGTTCAATCTCGACGCGCATCTCGACCTGCGGCGAGCCGAGATCCCCACCTCGGGAACTCCCTTCCTGCAGATGTTCCTGCACCATCGGGGACGCGGGGCGTTCCGCTATGCGGCGGCAGGCATCTCGATCGCGAACAACACGCGTGAGCTGTTCGACACGGCCGAGTCGCTGGGCGTGTCGATCCTGTTCGACGACGAGTGCACCCCGCCGCTGGCGAGCGCCTTCGTGCGCGAGTTCCTGGCGGAGGTCGACCTGGTCCATCTCACGATCGACCTGGACGGCTTCCCGGCTGCGGTCGCGCCCGGCGTCAGCGCCCCTGCGGGATTCGGCATCGACGTGAGCGTGGCGCGTGACATGTGCCGGGCCGTGGCCGCATCGGGCAAGCTGGCGGTCCTCGATGTCGCCGAGCTCAACCCGCGCTTCGACGTGGACGGCCGCACCGCTCGGCTTGCGGCACGCATGGTGGACGACATCCTCCGCGCGTGTTTGCGCTAGCCGGGGCCGGATAGCGATCGCCTCACGGCATCGCCGCAATGCCGCCGTGAATCCCACGGCGTGAGTTCGTCGAGGACGCCTGCGCACCTCGACGAGGCAGATGCAGTACCTTCAGCGGTCGATCACGAGATCTTTCAATAACGCGGCAGTGAGTTTCTGTCTCGGGTCTCAGACAATGGGGCGACGAGTGCTGAGGCGGTCACGCACGTGAGAGACCCTTATCCATGGAGCAACGAGGCTCAAAGAAAGGAAGCTCGAAGATGGGCGTCGCGGACAAGGTCGCGAGTGAGTCGGAGGGGACCCCGTCCCCCAAGAAAGGCATTGAGCGTCGGTCGATCGAGATGATCCCCGACAGCGAGCGTCACGGGACCCCGTGGAGCCAGTTCACGCTGTGGTTCGGGGCGAATCTGCAGATCACGGCAATCGTGGACGGCGCCCTGGCCGTGGTCTTCGGGGCCGACGCACTATGGGCTATTCTCGGTCTGTTCATCGGTCAGGTCATCGGTGGCACGGTCATGGCGTTGCACTCGGCGCAGGGGCCACGCCTCGGGCTGCCCCAGATGATTAGTTCTCGCGCCCAATTCGGCGTCTATGGGGCGACGATCCCCCTGGTCCTCGTCCTCATGATGTACCTGGGTTTCGCCTCGACCGGGACGGTCTTGTCCGGGCAGGCGATCAACGCGGCCATCGGGTCCGACCAGAGATGGATCGGGATCGTGATCTTCGCGGGCATCACCGCCGTCATCGCGATCTTCGGGTACGACGTCATCCACCGACTCGGCCGCATCGCCTCGACCGTGGGCATGGTCGGCCTGGGGTACGTCGCGATCCGGCTGTTCCAGACGAACTCGTTCGGCGGGGCCCTGGCGAACTCGCAGTTCGAGCTGGTTCCGTTCATGCTGGCCATCGCCCTTGCCGCGGGATGGCAGCTCACGTACGCCCCCTACGCGGGCGACTACTCGCGGTACCTGCCTCGCGACACGCCGTTCGGCCGTGCGTGGCTCGGTCCCTTCGCCGGCTCGGTGCTGGGCGCGACTCTCTCCATGACTCTCGGCGTCTTCGTCGCCGTCGCGGGCGGCAAGGCATTCCTGGGCAACCAGGTCGGCTTCATCGGCGGGTTGGCCCACAACCAGGTTCTCACCGTGCTCGTCCTGATCACGATCGTCGTGGGAAAGCTCACGGTCAACACCCTGAACGCCTACGGCGGCGTGATGGCGATCTCGACGGCGCTGTCCGGATTCACGGGCAAGGACACCATTCCTCCCAAGGTGAGGATCTCCTTCGTCATCGGCTTCAACCTGGTTGTCATCGGCATCGCACTGTGGGCCTCGGCCGACTTCCTCACAAACTTCAAGAACTTCATCCTCTGCCTTCTGCTCTTCTTCGTCCCGTGGTCGGTCATCAACCTGATCAACTTCTACATCGTCGCGAAGCGGAATATCGACGTCCCGGCGCTGTACTCGGTGAAGGGACGCTATGGAAAGCTCCACGTCCCCACTGTCGCGGTCTATTTCGTGGGCGTGCTGATTCAGATCCCCTTCATGTCCCAGGCGTTGTTCACCGGTCCTCTTGCGCGGATGATGGGCGGGATCGATCTCTCGTGGATCGTGGGTCTGATCGGAACTGCCGTGCTGTACTACCCGATCAGCCGGAACGCATTCGACTATCCGTCGCGCATGATCTATCCCGAGGGCATGGTCGTCGACCGCAAGGACGCAAGCATCGGCTGAGCGTGGCGCTCAGTTGCCCATCTTCCTGAACTGGAGAGTAGAGAATAGAATGTCGTTCCACATTTCCGAGGACCAAGAACTGCTGCGTGATTTCGTTCGCGAGTTCGCAACCTCGACGCTGCAGCCCAATGCCGCTGCGGTGGATGAGAAGGGGGAGTTCGCACAGATCCAGTACGAGGCGCTGATCGAGGCCGGCTTCGCCGCGCCGGGCATCCCGGAGGAGTACGGGGGAGACGGTCTGGACGCCGTGTCGGCGGCGATCGTCATCGAGGAGATCGCTCGCGTCTGCGCGTCGTCGTCCATCGTGCTGTCGTCGAACAAGCTGGGAATGACACCGCTGCTGCACTACGGAACCGAAGAGCAGCGGCAGCGCTACCTGCCGGAGGTCGCGCGAGGCGAGGCGCTGTTCGGGTACGCCCTCAGCGAGTCCGAGGCCGGCTCCGATCCGGGCGGCATGACCTGCCGCGCCCAGCAGGACGGCGGGCACTACGTGCTCGACGGGGTCAAGGCATGGGTCACCTCGGCGGGAGTCGCGAAGTACTTCATCGTGTTCGCGAACACCGATCCCGAGGACCCGCGGCACCGCATCAGTGCCTTCATGGTTCATGCCGACGATCCGGGTGTCTCCTACGGAGCCCCCGAGCACAAGATGGGCATGCGCGGCTCCGTCACCCGCGAGATGATCCTCGACAACTGCCGTATCCCTGCCGATCGTCTCGTCGGGAAGCGTGGCCACGGCCTCGGGCTGGCCTTGGGAACGCTCGATCACACACGCATCTCCATCGCCGCCCAGGCGGTCGGCATCGCACAGGGCGCCCTGGACGTCGCCGTCGGCTATGTGCAGGAGCGCAAACAGTTCGACCAGCCCCTGGCGGCGTTCCAGGGGGTGCAGTTCATGCTGGCCGACATGGCGATGCGCACCGAGGCGGCGCGACAGATGACCTACGCCGCCGCCGACCGCAGCATTCGCAAGGCGGGCGATCTCACCTTCTTCGGGGCGGCCGCCAAGTGCCTGGCCTCCGACACCGCGATGGCCGTCACCACCGACGCCGTCCAGCTCCTGGGCGGCATGGGATACAGCAAGGACTTCCCGGTCGAACGGATGATGCGCGATGCCAAGGTCACCCAGATCTACGAGGGAACCAATCAGATCCAGCGCATCGTGATCGCACGGCAGTTGTTCACGAGGGGCAAGTGAGATGAGCGGGCAGACATCCCCGGTCCTGGACGGCGTCAAGGTGCTCGACGTGAGCCGCGTCCTGGCGGGCCCCTACTGCGGGGGCCTGCTGGCCGACATGGGCGCCGACGTGGTGAAGGTGGAGTCGCCGGGCGGCGACGACGCGCGCCACCTGGGCCCCTTCGTCGACGGCGAAAGCGTGTACTTCGCGCAGCTCAATCGGGGCAAGCGCAGCGTGGTGCTGGATCTGAAGGACCCCGTGGGCCACGCGACGTTCCTCTCGCTGGTCGAGGAAGCCGACGTGGTGATCGAGAACTTCCGGCCCGGCGTCACCACCCGCCTGGGCATCGACGCGCCCCTCCTGCGCGCGGTGAACCCGCGCCTGGTCTATGCGAGCGTCTCGGGGTTCGGGCAGCAAGGGCCGTTCGCCAAACGGCCCGCCTACGACCTCATCGTCCAGGCGATGTCGGGCCTGATGGCCGGCACCGGTCAGGTCGGCGGACCCCCGACACGCGTCGGGGAGTCCTTGGGCGACCTGGTCGCGGGTCTCTTCGCCGGGTGGGCGATCTGCGCGGCGCTGTTCGACCGTTCGCGGACGGGCCGGGGGCGTCACGTGGACATCTCCATGTTCGACTCGCTGCTCGCATTGCAGGTCACGGCGCTCAGCCTCCGCACCGCGACCGGGTCCCTGCCGGGGCGCATCGGCAATCGTCATCCTGTGTCGGTGCCGTTCGACACGTTCGCGACCACCGACGGGATGGTGGCGATCGCGGTTGCGAACGACGCGATCTGGGCGCGGCTGTGCACGATGATCGGACGCCCCGAGCTGGGGGTCGACCCGCGGTACGTGGGGGATGCCCATCGGAGCGGCAGGCTCGAGGAGATCACGGCGCTCGTGGGTGCGTGGACGAGCGGACTCGATGTCGACCAGGTGCTGGAAGCCACCGCCCAGGCCGGGGTGCCCGCGGCGCCGATCTGGGACCTGAACCAGGCCCTGGGCAGCGAGCATGCGCGTCACCGTCACACCCTGGGCTCCTTCGCCCACCCCGTTCTCGGCGAGACTCCCTATCTGCGGCATCCCGTCGACTTCGACGACGAGCGGTCCGACGATCCGCCGACGTCGGCCCCCAGCCCCGCGCTCGGGGCGCACACCGCGGACGAGGTGCTCGCTTCCTGGCGGGCCACGCCCGCCCATGCATTCGCCGGCACGACCGATGTGGAGGACTTGCGATGACGATCGTCGTTGCGTACAAATACGCCGCCAACTCCCAGGACGCGTCCGTCGCTCCGGACGGTCACGTCGACTGGTCTCGTGCGAAGGAGGCGGTCAGCGAGTACGACTCGGTGGCGATCCAGTTCGCGCGCCACGCCGCCGCTGCCGCGGGAGGCGACGTGGTGGGTGTCACCGTCGGCGGCGCCGCCGCCGGAACGCCCAACGCCCGCAAGGGAGCCCTGGCACGCGGGCTCGACCGGGCGCTCGTCCTCGCCGACGACGCCACGAGCGGATGGAACGCCACCGCGACGGGCTCCGCGCTGGCGCACCTGGTCGAGCGCATCGACGGCGTCGACTGCGTCATGACGGGCGACGCCTCGGTGGACGAGGGCGCGCAGATGATCCCCGCGCTGATCGCCGGTCACCTCGGATGGCCCTGTTTCCTTGAGGTGAGGGCCATCGATCGCACCGCGGACGGGTGGCGTCTGGTGCAGGACCACCAGGGCGGCACGCGCACGGTGGACGTGGCGGGCCACGTCGTCATCTCCGTGGCGACGGACGCCGTCGAAGCGAAGAGCCCCGGCATGAAGGACATCCTTGCGGCCGGCAAGAAGCCGAGCGAGGACGTCGCCCTGGCCGAGGTGCAGCCGGCCGACGTGACGTGGGACGTCGTGGGCCGGGCGCCGGCGCCGACGCAGGCGCGCCGGCGGGAACTGTTCGACGGCGCGGACGCGCCCGCCGAGTTGGCGGCCGCGCTGAAGACCACCGGCGTGCTGTGATCCGCACCCAGGACCTGAAAGGGACGAACAATGAGTAACACGTGGGTTGTCGCCACCCAGCCGGCGATCGGATCGCTGCTCGAACTCGGTCGTGCGCGAGGAGGAGACGTCATCGTCGTGGCGGTCGGCGACGCCGCGGCGAAGGCCGGCGGCGGCGACCGGGTCATTCGCGTCGAGGTCGCTGCGGGAACGCCGCTCGAAGCGGTCGCGCCCGTCGTCGCGGCGCACGTCGACCCTCAGCCGGGAGACGTCGTGCTGACCGGAAGCGGCAGCGCGGACCGGGCCATCGCCGGGGCCGTCGCCGCTCGCCACGGGCTGCCGGTCGCACGCGGCGTGAATCACGTGGCGACCGACGAGGTCCGTGTGCCCAGATACGGCGGGATCGCCGAGGAGACCGTCTCCTTGGAGAAGGCGATCCTGCTCGTCGTGGATGCGCACGGCGAGACGGAGGGGGAGGCCGCAGCCGGGGAGCCGGCCGAGGGCGACGGCTACGCCGCGACGATCTCCGGCATCGACCCCGGAACGTCCCAGCAGGCGAATCTGCCGGCGGCGCGCCGCATCGTCGCGTGCGGACGAGGCTTCAAGGCCGAGAGCGAACTCCAGCTCGCGTCCGACCTGGCGGTCTCGATCGGGGCCGAACTGGCCTGCTCGCGGCCGTTGGCCGAAGGAAGCGGATGGTTTCCGCGGGATCGCTACATCGGGGTGTCGGGCAGCCGTGTCGCACCGGACATCTACCTGGCCGTCGGTATCTCGGGGCAGGTGCAGCACACGGTCGGCATGAAGGACTCCAGGGTGGTCGTCGCGATCAACAGCGATCCCCAGGCGCCCATCTTCACGCAGGCCGACTACGGCATCGTCGGCGACCTGCACGAGGTGCTCCCCGCGCTCACCGCTGCACTCGGACGATGACCGCGGCAATGACCGACATCGAATACGACTTCGACGTCATCGTCATCGGCGGTGGCGTCGCGGGAGCGGTCTGTGCGCACCAGTTGGCCACGGCGGGCCGCGACGTCCTGCTCGTCGAGCGCGGCGCGGAGCCCGGCGGCAAGAACCTGTCCGGGGGCGTCTTCTACTGCCGGATCATGCAGGAGCTCTTCCCGACCTTCCTCCAGGACGCGCCGGTCGAACGGCGCATCACGCGCAACTGCCTGAGCTTCCTCAACGCCGCGTCGCTGGTGAACATCGACTACTGGGACGCCCGCCTCGCGGAACCGGTCAACGCGGTGAGCGTCCTGCGAGCCAGACTCGACCCGTGGCTCGCCGCCCGGGCCGAAGACGCCGGCGTCACGGTCATGTCGGGTGTGAAGGTCGATGCCCTCCTGCGGGAAGGAGGCGCGATCACCGGGATCCGGGCCGGGGACGACGAGCTCCGGGCGCGTGTCGTCGTGGCGGCCGACGGAGTGAACTCCTTCATCGCGAGGGACGCCGGCCTGCGCGCACAGGAGCCGACGAAGCACCTGGCCGTCGGGGTCAAGTCCGTGATCCGGATCGGCGAGGACGAGGTGCGGCGCCGTTTCAACGTCGAGGGCGACCAGGGGGTGGCGTACGCCGTCGTGGGCGACTGCACCCAGGGGGTCGCCGGTGGGGGATTCCTCTACACCAACACCGATTCGATCTCGATCGGTGTGGTCCTGCGGCTCGACGACCTGGTCGCGAAGAAGCGGACCTCCTCAGAGGTCCACGACCACTTCCTCGCCCACCCGGCCGTGCGCGGGTTCCTCACGGGCGGCGAGTTGTTGGAGTACGGCTGCCATCTCGTGGCAGAAGGGGGCCGAGCGATGCAGCACGACCTCGTGCACGACGGGCTGGTGCTGATCGGAGACGCGGCGGGCTTCACGCTGAACACGGGGTTCACCATCCGGGGGATGGACCTTGCTGCGGGATCGGCCAAGGCGGCGGCAGAGGCGATCGACGAGGCGCTGTCGCGGGGGGACGTCTCGCGCGAGGGGCTCATGGGGTACCTGACCCGCTACAAGGAGAGCTTCGTCGGGAAGGACATGGACACCTACGCCCGTGCGCCCGAGTTCCTTGAGACGCCCGAGATGTACAAGGAGGCGGGCGAACTGCTCGCCGACGTCCTGTACAACGTGTACAACCTCGATCTCTCGCCGCGGCGACGCCTGACCGCCACCGCCGGGAACGCACTGAAGAGGTCACCGCTGACGATTCGGCGGCTGGCGACGATCGGATATCGGGCGATGAGGGCGTTGTGATGACGGGGAACGATTGGGGCAGTGTCACCGAGCGGCTGGGGGGCAACTCCTACGAGGTCGACGAGGGCAACTCGCACATCCTGGTCCACCAGGAGGAGGCGCGGCGAACCGGGACCGGGAAGCTCCTGGTCCGGGTCTGCCCGGCCCACGTGTACTCCGAGGAGGAGGACGGCACCATCGCCGTCGAGTACGCGGCCTGCCTCGAATGCGGAACATGCCGTGCCGTCGCGGCACCGGGCACGTTGGAGTGGCACTACCCCGAAGGGTCCATGGGCGTCTCCTTCCGCGAAGGCTGACCCCCTGCGGCTCGGCACCGTCGCGCCGAGCAGACCACGCCCACCCTTATGTATCCAAGGAGAGAGACCGATGCCGGAACTGGACGAACGCCGTGCCTCCGTGTTTGCCGACGTTGCCCGGAGCGCCCATGCCGACCCGCTGGTGGATGCCGCGCTGATCGAGGCGTACTACGACCAGCTCCTGACCGAAGACCTTGCCGCGCGGGACGGCGAGGATCTCCGGGGGGCGATCCTGAGCCACATCGAACTCGGCCGGGAGCGGAGGAAGGGCGAGACCCTGGTGAGGGCCTGCACGCCGCGCGCCGAGACGCAGGGCTGGGCTCCGGGCAGCACGGTGATCCAGATCGTCGCGGAAGACACCCCGTTCCTCGTGGACTCGATCACGGCCGCCCTCGACCGGCTGGGGCAGGAGATCCGGTTTCTGACCCATCCGGTGCTCCACGTGGTCCGGGACGAGGGCGGCGTCGTGACCGGCTTCTCCGGCCACGGTGACAAGGAGTCCTGGATTCACGTCGAGGTTCCGCAGGCGCCGGACCGAGACGTCTTGTCGCGGCTTGAGAACGCCGTGCGCGAGGTCCTGGTCGACGTGGCCACCGTCGTGGGCGACTGGGCCGCGATGACGGACAAGGCCCGGGAGATCGCCGCATCGCTCGGGGAGGGATCGCCGTCGGTCGACGAGGACCAGCGGGCGAACACCGAGGAGTTCATGGAGTGGCTCACGCGGGACCACTTCGTGTTCCTGGGCTATCGCCGGTACGAGCTGTCGGAGGTCGAGGGCGGCACCGCGCTGATTCACAGCCCGGGCACGGGGCTCGGTCTCATGCGCGCCGCGACCGGCCAAGGGGTCCGGATCCTGAAGGGCACGCGGCGGGAGAAGGCGCTCGCGGCCACCGTGCTCGTGATCACGAAGGCGAACTCGGTCTCCACCGTCCACCGGGCGGAGTATCTCGACTACATCGGTGTGAAGACCTTCGACGCCCAGGGAAGGCCCAACGGGGAGCATCGCTTCATCGGCCTGTTCACCTCGAACGTGTACCACTCCTCCGTGCACGAGATCCCGGTCGTCTCCGCGAAGGTGGCGCGTGTGCTCGCCGGCAGCGGCCACGACGCCGGGAGCCATGCGTGGAAGCGACTGGACAACTTCCTCGAACGGTATCCCCGGGACGAGTTGTTCCAGGCGGACGTGAGCCATCTGGCGGAGGTGGCCACACGGGTCGTCGCCTCACGTTTCCACGGGAAGGCCCAGGTCTTCGTGCGTCCCGATGTGTACGGGCGGTTCACGTCGTGCCTGGTGCTGATGCCTCGGGACCGATACACGCCCGAGGCGAGGGATCGGGTCCAGCGCATCCTGATGAGTGCGCTCCGGGGGAACAGTGCCCAGCACTCGGTCCAGGTGACGGGATCGGCCGTGGCCATGGTCCACTTCATCATCCGCTCGGACACGCCGTTCCCGCCGGCCCAGGTCGACATCCCTGCGATCCAGGAGCGGATCCGCGGCGCCTTGCGCACCTGGGCCGCCGACTGGTTCTCCGCGCTGGTGTCGGAATACGGCGAGGCGGAGGCCGCGAGGCTGGCGGCCCGGTGGCGGGGCGGCTTCGACGATGCCTACCGCGCGCTGTACTCGCCCCGGAGGGCGGCCATCGATGTCGGGCACCTCGAGCGCCTGGATCAGGGAGGGCTGCGGGCGAGTCTCTACCGGGATCCCGAGGGGCACCCCGGCGAGCGTCGATTCCGGGTCTACTCCGCGCGGTCGCTGGAGCTCACCGAGGTCCTGCCGATCCTGCTCGACTTCGGGCTTCGCGTCATCGACGAGCGCACGCACACGGTCCAGGACGGCGAGGGCTCGCCTCGCTTCATCCTGGAGTTCGGGGTGGCGGCCGAGGAGGAGCACTGGAAGGACTCGGGCGGCGGCGAGGCGGGGTTCGTCGCGGGGTTCCTCGCCGTCTGGGACGGGACTGCCGAGAGCGACGGCCTCAACCGGCTCATCGGCACGGCCGGCCTCACGTGGGTCCAGATCGTCGCCCTGCGCATGCTGGCCACCTACCTGCGGCAGACGACCCCCTATTCCCTGGGGTATCTGGAGCGTGCGCTCATCGAGAACCCGGCTGTGGCCCGGGAGCTCGTCGCGCTCTTCGAAGCCCGCTTCGGCCTCGGCCACGAGGATCGGCGGGCACGTGAGGATGCCGTCCAGGAGGGTCTGCAGAGCCTCCTGGCCGCCGTGCCGAGTCTGGACCACGACCGGATGCTCGCCGCCTATGTCGATGTCATCCGATCCGGTCAGCGCACGAACTTCTACCAGTCCGCTCGCGAGGGATCCCCCCTGCCCGACGCCATCGCCTTCAAGCTCGACCCGAGACTCCTCCCGCATCTGCCCGCGCCCCGGCCGGAGATCGAGACGTGGGTGTACGGCCCGACTCTGGAGGGCGTCCATCTTCGCTTCGGCAAGGTTGCCCGCGGCGGGCTGAGGTGGTCCGACCGGCGCGACGACTTCAGGACGGAGATCCTGGGGCTGGTCAAGGCTCAGGCGGTGAAGAACGCCGTCATCGTCCCGGCCGGCGCAAAGGGCGGCTTCTACCCGAAGCGGCTGCCCGACCCGCAGCAGAGTCGCGCAGCATGGCTCAGCGCGGGGCGGGCCGCCTACACCCTGTTCGTCGGCAGCCTGCTCGCCGTGTCGGACACCATCGAGGACGGTGTCACGAAACACCCCGACCGGGTGGTCCGTCACGATGGCGATGATCCGTACCTGGTGGTGGCGGCCGACAAGGGGACCGCGACGTTCTCGGACCTCGCCAACGAGGTGTCCGAAGGCTGCGGCTTCTGGCTCGGGGACGCCTTCGCCTCAGGCGGTTCGAGCGGATACGACCACAAGGCGATGGGGATCACCGCGCGCGGCGCGTGGGAATCGGTCAAGAGGCACTTCTACGAGCTGGACCTGGATCCCGAGGTGGACGACTTCACCGTGGTCGGCGTCGGCGACATGAGCGGAGACGTCTTCGGGAACGGCATGCTGCTGAGCCGCCATATCGAGCTCGTGGCCGCCTTCGACCACCGGAGCATCTTCGTCGATCCCACGCCCGACCCCGAGAGGTCGTTCGCCGAGCGCCGGCGACTGTTCGAGCTGCCTCACTCCTCGTGGACCGACTACGAGGAGGCGCTCATCAGCAGCGGCGGAGGCGTGTTCTCGCGCGCCGCGAAGTCGATCGACGTCACCGCGGAGATGCGTGCGGCACTGGGGATGCCCGATGTTCCCGCGGTGACGCCCGCCGAGCTGATCCGCGCGATCCTGACAGCTCCTGTCGACCTCCTGTGGAACGGGGGGATCGGGACCTACGTCAAGGCGCGGGCCGAGGCGAACTCCGACGTCGGCGACCGGACGAACGATGCGGTCCGGGTCGACGGCCGCGAACTGCGGTGCCGAGTCGTCGGCGAGGGAGGGAACCTGGGGGTCAGCCAGCGCGGACGGATCGAGGCCGCCGAGTCCGGCGTCCGGATCAACACCGATGCCATCGACAACTCCGGTGGCGTCGATTCCTCCGACCAGGAGGTGAACATCAAGATCCTGCTCAATGCCGTCGTCAAGCAGGGACGGATGACGCGTGACCAGCGTGACGAACTGCTCTTCTCCATGACGGAGGCCGTGTCCCGGAGCGTTCTGCGAACCAACTACGAGCAGAACGTGCTCCTGGCCAATGAGCGTTCCCTCGGGTCCGAGAGCCTGGGCGCCACGGAGCGTCTGATGACGTGGCTCGAGCAGCACGCGGGCCTGGATCGCGCCGTCGAGGCGCTTCCGCACGGCGACGAGCTGTCACGGCGGGCCAAGGATGGTCGCGGTCTGACGTCGCCGGAGCTGTCCATGCTGGTGGCGTACGCCAAGCTCGGGCTGAAGAAGGAGCTCCTGGAGTCCGACCTGCCCGAGGACCCGTGGTTCCTCCACGACCTGGAGGGCTACTTCGCGCCCCCGCTGCGACACTTCCGCGACGCCCTGCTGCGGCACCCGCTCAAACGCGAGATCATCGCGACCCGAGTCGCGAACGCGGTGGTCAACCGCGGAGGCGTCACCTTCGTCCAGAGGGCCATGGAGGACTCCGGCGCTGCTGTGAGCGACATCGTCAAGGCGTTCGTCGTCGCCTGCGAGGCTCTGGACAGCACGTCCTTCTTCGACGAGATCGAAACCCTGGACGGCGATGTCGCCAGCACGACCCAACGGGGCTTCTACCGGGAGTTCACCGGCGTGCTCGACCGCGCCGTGCGCTACCTGCTCGGACGCACGCCGCCCGTGGGCACGGTGGACGCCGAGATCGACCGGTACGTGGGTCCCGTGCAGGCGCTCCGAGCGGGGATCGAGGACCTGCACGGGCCGCGCGCCCGGGGCGCCTACCTGAAGCGGGTCGACGCCTACCTCGACCTCGGCGCTCCCCGGTCGCTGGCGCACCAGGCGGCGAGCCTGCCCGATGGCGTGGGCCTTCTGAGCGTCGTGGACATGGCGGCCGGAGGAGCGGAGTCACTCACCGATGCGGCACGCGGGTACCTGCACCTGGTGGAAGAGCTGCAGCTCCCGGAGCTGATGGACCTTCTGGCGGGCACCGCGGGTGAGAACCGCTGGGACGCCGCGACGAAGGACTCCTTGCGGCAGGACATGTACCGGCTGGTGCTGACCTTGACGGGCGACGCGCTGGACGGAGGGGATGCCGACCCCGCGGAACGGGTCCGCGGATGGGCGGAGGAGCATCGGGACACCCTCCGCGTGGTGCGCAGCCATGTGGAGAGGCGGCGACCGGACGACGAGAGCTACGGTCTCGCCCAGTTCCTGATCGTCCAACGCGAACTCGAGCGGCTCACGCGCCCGGCGAGCTGATCGGCTCGTCGCGGTCGGTCCTCCACAGCGACCTGGGCAGGATCCGCGCCCGCACGCGTTGCGTGCGGGTGGCCCCTGTCCGGGCCTGCACGATGATCGCGAGGGCTGCACCGCCGACGTCCGCCGGAATCACCGGGTGCGCCGCGTAGCGGGCCTGCTCCACCGCCTGCGCGAGCAGGTGGACATCGGCGCCGGCCGACGGAAGGGATTCCGCAAGCGAGGCCGCGGCCTGTCTCACGGACCCCTCCGGCCACGGACGCCCGAGGTCGGCGAAGGTGTCGCGGACCTCCGCCCAGGCCGCTTCGGCACGCTCGGCCGGCGGCCGGCCGGCCACCGGGTCGAGTCGCCGGGAGCGGCGGCGCGACCGGATCATGCCCGGAGCGGCCAGCAGCGCGGCCAGCGCCGCGATCCCGGCGACGATGCCGGCACCGGCGAGCCACGCACCGTCGGTGCGACGCTGGTCACCGGGCACGGGCGCGGCGGTGGTCGGCGCCGAGGTGCTGGTCGGCGTCGTCGGTGCGGTCTCGGCGGTGCCGGAGGTCGGCGTCGTCTCGGTCGGTGCGGTCGTCTGCGTGGACGTCGGCCGCGTGTAGGCGGGCGGGCTCGCGACTCCGGGCGTCGGCTCGTAGGCGACCCACCCGAGACCCGCGTAGTACACCTCGGGCCATGCGTGCATCTGGCGGCCGGTCACCTCGTACATGTCGTCCACGACCGTGCCGGGGGTGAACCCCACCACGACCCGGGTCGGCAGGCCGACGGCCCGGCCCAGCACCGCGAAGGCGGCCGCGAACTGCTCGCAGTACCCGGTGCGGTCGGTGAACAGGAAGCGGGTGAGGGCGTCGTAGCCCGAACCGGGCTGCGGGTCGGTGCTGTAGATGAAGCGGCTGGATCGCAGGAAGCCCTGCAGCGCGATCGCCCGGGCATGAGGGGTGTCGGCGCCGGCGGTGATCTCGGTGGCCAGTTCCCGGATCTCGTCGGGCAGGTCGCTCGGCAGCGCCGTGGTCTCGGCACCCTCCTGCGGAGTGCCGGTGACAGCCGTCGCGAGCCGCTCGGCGGTGGGACGCACATCGAGCCACTCGACGTCGTAGCTGATGCCGGCGGTGACCGCGTCCTCGGTCACGGCGTCCAGCGACTCCACGGCGAACCCCCAGCGTCCCGTGCTCGTCGTCAGGGAGCGGGGCGCGTAGGGGACAGGGAGCCACTGGCTGTCGAACTGACCGACCTCGACGTGGGTCGTCTGTCGCCGCGCGCCGGACTGGGAATAGCCGGGGATGTCGGGAATCGGCCCGTACCGGATGGTCTGGGAGGCGGGCTTCCACCCCTCGGAGCTGAAGCTCGCGAGGGTGGCCATCCGCAGGTACGTGCCGCCGTCGGCATCGGTGCGATAGCGCAGCACGACCTGCGAGGACTGCTCGGTGAGGTTGCGGCGCAGGTCGAGCGACGGGTCGCGCAGCAGCAGGGAGCTGCCGGAGCTCCCGGTCAGCGATCGGGGCGCCAGCGGCGGGATCACCATGCCGGCTGCCAGCGTGACGGCGAGGGCCCCCGTCGCGGCGACGAGGGGCAGCCCCAGCCGGGCGGAGACGGCAGGAGGCCCGGAGTCCACGCCGACGCCCGCGGCCCAGTCCCGGATCCGGCCGGCCTCCGCCGTGCCCAGCACCAGGCACCAGGCCGCCGCGACCGGGAGGAAGGTCCAGACGGCGACGTCGGCGGTCAGGGCCAGGGCCGGAACGAGGTACAGCGCCGTCAGCGGCAGCAGCGCCGCTCCGGGCGCGCGGCAGGTGATCGCGCACAGGTCGAACATCACGCCGATGAGCCCGATGATCATGACGAGGAAGAAGCGGACGGAGACGTCGACGGCCATCGGCGCGACCTCCGTCTGGATGTGTTGCAGCGCGGCGGAGAACACGGTCGCGAGACGGTCCTCCCACGCCGCGCTCGGCGCGAGGCCGGTGAGACTGAACGCGCCGTACGCGAGCCAGCCTGCGCCGAGCAGGACGCCGACGAGAGGCTCGGGGAGGCGTAGCGCGCGCAGCGCGACGCCCAGGCCGAGCAGGGCCGCGACGACCAGCGCGGCCTGGGCGATCAGCGTCCTGTCCTCGGTCAGGGTCGTCAACGGCACAGCGCTCAGCAGGACGGCCGGAATGCCGGCCAGGGCCATCCGCCGCTCGTACCTCATGCGTTGCCTCCCGCGCGGAGGAGGTGCAGCCACGCACTGCCGACGTCGGTCGCGGGATCGGCCTCCACGACCGTCCAGCCGCCTTCCCGCAGCGCGGTCGCCGCCGCGACCGTGCCCTCGTCACGGTCCTGCGTGCACACGATCGCTGCTCCGGCCCGTGCACCGGCGGCATCGACCAGCGCTGCGGCGTCGGCGGGCGAGAGGCGTCCGGTGAGCGCGATCAGCAGGCCGCTGCCCGGCCCGGCGCCCGCATCTCGGCCGGGCGGGCCCGATGCCGGGCTCTCGGCCAGCTCGGCGTACGTGGTGAGGATGCTCGCACCGGTGAGCGGCCGGGAGTCGGCGCAGAGTCGGCCGTCGGCGGTGACCTGGGTCAGCGCGAACCCCTCGTCGACGCAGTGGAGCGCGATGGACGCCGCCGTCGCGACCGTCCATTCGAAGGTGCCCTCGGCCTCCGGCCCGGTGTGTGCGCGTGCCCGCGTGTCGACGAGCAGGGTGACCGACAGATCTCTGGCCTGTTCCTCGCGGCGCACCATCAGTGCCTGCGCCCGGGCCGACGATCGCCAGTGGATGCGGCGCACGTCGTCGCCCGTGCGGTACTCGCGGACCATCACGTCGTCGCTGCCGACATGCCCCATGCGCGACACGAGCCCGACCAGGCCGGCCGCGGTTCCCCGCGAGAGCTCGGTCAGGGGTGTGATCCGCGGCGGCACGAGCACCTCGGTCGTCCCCGGGAGGACGCGCCGGGAGCGGGCGAGGCCGAACGGATCCACGGCGTCGGCGACGAGGGGACCGAGGCGGAAGCGTCCGCGGCGCGCCGCGACGAGGTCGTAGCGGATCTGCCGTTGCCAGCGTCCGCGCAGATCCGTCACGGCGAAGCGGACGCGCCCGTCGAACGCGTCCGGGACGGTCTCCTCGACGAGGAGGTCGCACAGCATGAAACCACCGGAGCGCGTCAGGTCGATGCGCGTCGTGAACCGCTGCCCCTGCGGAACCTGGACGGTCGTGACGGGTCGTGTCGCCGAGAGCCGCGGGCGGCCGGCCAGGACCGAGGCCAGGGCGAGCGCGGGCAGTGCGAGGAGAAGCACGGCCGCCAGAAGGAGGTCGCGCTGCCCGGACGCGATCGCGCCGACGCCGAGCACGGCAGCGGAGACCAGCAGGGCCTTCCCGCGGCCGCTCAGGAGGGTCCAGGGGTTGGCCATCACCGTCCTGTCGGTATGCGGACCGTCTTGATGATCGACGCGACGATGTCGCCCATGTCCCGTCGTGAGAGCCGTGCGTGGGCGGCGGGCAGCAGCCGGTGGCTGAGGACGGCCGGGGCGAGTCCGGCGACGTCGTCGGGAATGACGAAATCGCGTCCCGCGAGGGCGGCGGCGGCGCGGCTGGCGCGCAGCAGGTGGAGGGACGCACGGGGTGAGGCGCCGAGGCGGAGCTCGGCGGTGTGCCGGGTGGCCTCGACCACTCGGACGAGGTAGTCCTTCACGACGGGCGCCACGAACACCGTGGTGACCGCCTCGATGAGCGCGGTGACGGTCGCCGCGTCGGTGACCGGTGCCAGCGCGTCGAGCGGGTTGTGGGTCCCGTGGGAGTCCAGCATCGCCAGTTCGGAGGCGCGGGCCGGGTACCCGAGGTTGATGCGGGCCATGAACCGGTCGCGCTGCGCCTCGGGCAGCGGAAACGTCCCCTCCATCTCGATCGGGTTCTGGGTGGCGACGACCATGAACGGCGTGGGGAGCCGGTACGTGGTGCCGTCGACGGACACCTGCCGTTCCTCCATCGACTCCAGCAGTGCGGACTGGGTCTTCGGCGAGGCGCGGTTGACCTCGTCCCCGACGACGATCTGAGCGAAGATGCCGCCCGGCTTGAACTCGAAGTCCTGCGTGTGCTGGTTGAAGACGGATACGCCGGTGATGTCGGTCGGCAACAGGTCGGGCGTGAACTGGATGCGCTTGACCTCGGCCGAGATGGACCGGCCGAGCGATTTCGCGAGCATGGTCTTGCCGACGCCCGGGATGTCCTCCACGAGGAGGTGACCCTCGGCCAGGAGGACCGTGAGCGCCACGTCGATGGCCTCGGACTTGCCTTCGATGACGGTCTCGATGCCCGTGCGGACCCTGCCCATGACCTCGCGTACCTCGTCCAGCGTCGCCGCCGTCCTCGTCGCATGCGTCACGTGGACTCCTCCGGATCGTGGTTGGCACCACCTTACAAGCCGGTTCCAGGCAGGGATCCGGAACCCGTCCTGGCCGGTCCGGACACGCCGACGCGCGGTTTTGCCCGCCCGAGGGGGTGTCAGTGGAGGGAAGTGGAGTAAAGTGGTGGCAAGTGGAGGGATTAGGCGTCGTGGAGCGAGGAGGTGGGTGCCGCGATGTTCCTGGGCACATACACCCCGAAGCTCGACGAGAAGGGCCGGATCATCCTTCCGGCCAGGTTCCGCGAGGAGCTGACCGCCGGTCTGGTGCTCGCCCGCAACCAGGAGCGTTCGATCGTGATCTGGCCGCGAGCGGTGTTCGAGGCCGAGGCGCTGCGGGCCCTGGAGGGGCCCTCCACGCTGCAGAAGGTGCGCGACTACCAGCGGATGCTGGCGGCGGGCGCCACGGAGGAGACACCCGACAAGCAGGGGCGGATCACCATCCCGCCTCCGTTGCGGCAGTGGGCCGGCTTGGAGCGGGACGTGGTGGTCATCGGCGCGCTGAACCGCGTCGAGGTGTGGTCACCCGAGGGCTGGGAGGCGTACTCCGCAGCTCAGGAGGAGGCCTTCGCGGGGATGAACGAGATCGTGTTCCCGCAATGACCTGTGCGGGAGCGGCTCCCGCGGTGCGGCTTCGACCCGAGGGTCCGGCCCCCTGGCGCACCTTCCCTGGCGCCAGGTTGTCGGCCTCGGATCGAAACCGGACGGCGGGAGCCGACGAGACGACGAGCGAACGGGGGAGGACCGTGGAGCACCGGCACGTGCCCGTCATGCTCGAGCAGGTCGTGGCTGCGCTGAGCCCCGCCCTGGACCATGCGGGAGCGATCTACGTCGACGGCACCCTCGGTCTGGCCGGGCACGCCGAGGCGATCCTCACCGCCTGCCCCGGGGCTCGCCTGATCGGCATCGACCGTGACCCCCACGCCCTGGCGCGCTCCCGTGAGCGGCTCGCCGGGTTCGGCGACCGGGTCGTCCTCGTCGAAGCGGTCTACGACGAACTGAGCGCGGTGCTCGAACGCCTCGGCACGCCGCCGGTCGCCGCCGTCCTGCTCGACCTGGGGCTCTCCTCGCTGCAGATCGACGACCTGGACCGGGGGTTCTCGTACTCCCAGGACGCGCCGCTGGACATGCGCATGTCGCCCGCCGACGACCTCACCGCGGCCGCTGTCGTCAACACGTACTCCGTCGGCGACCTGGCACGCATCCTGCGCCGGTACGGGGAGGAACGGTTCGCGGACCGGATCGCGGCCCGCATCGTCGCCGCGCGCGAGAGCACGGCGTTCACGCGGACCCGGCAGTTGGCCGACGTCGTGGCCGACGCCATCCCCATGGCGGCGAGGGGCAGCGGGGGCCACCCCGCCAAGCGGACCTTCCAGGCACTGCGGATCGAGGTCAACCGCGAGCTGGACGCGCTCTCCGGCGTCCTCGCGCAAGCGCTGGCCGCCGTCGGCGTCGGTGGCCGCGTCGCCGTCCTCGCCTACCACTCACTGGAGGACAGGGCGGTGAAGCGGGCGTTCCGCGATCGCGTCGAGGTGCGGCTGCCGCCGAACCTGCCCGTGGTCCCCGACCATCTCCGTCCGCGGTTCCGGCTCGTCACTCACGGCGCGCAGCGACCGACCGCCGCCGAGGTGGAGTCCAATCCTCGTGCCGCCTCCGCACGATTCCGAGTCGCCGAACGCATCAGGGAGGACGCATGAGCTCGCTCCGTGCCCCATCGCCCCGGCCGGCCTCACGGCCGACCGCGCCACGGCTGCAACCCGTCCCACGCCGGCGGCGGCAGATGCGGCAGACGCCCTTCATCCTCGTGTTCGTCACCATGCTGGCGCTCGGGATGGTGGGCCTGCTCGTCCTCACCACGAAGCTCCAGGACCAGGCCTTCGAGCTGCGGTCGCTGCAGCAGCAGGCGACGGAACTGAGCTATCGCGAGGCGTCCCTCGAGTCCGACGTCGACAAGGCACGCTCCCCGCAGGCACTGGCCGCGCTGGCGTCCGCGCTGGGCATGCGCGCCAACACGCACGCGGTCTACATCGAACTGCCGTCCGGCAAGATCGTCGGCACCCCGACGAAGGTGAAGGAGTCGGACATGTCGTCGATCGTCGTGAAGACGGCCGAGGAGAGCGCCGCCGAGGCGGCGGCGCGCGCGGAGGCGACACAACAGGCCCAGGCGCGGGCGACGCAGACCCAGTCACAGCAGGGGTAGCCACATGGCCCGTCGGAAGAGTTCTCAGCCGCTGCTCGAACGCATCATCGACCGGGTGGAGTCCCGCCCGCGGCGACGTCGCCCGCGTCGCAACCGCAAACTGAAGGTCGGTTCGACCCCCCGACGCATCCAGGCGGCTCTCCTCGTGTGCGCCATCCTCGCGTCGGTCGCCGCCGGCCGAGCCATCACGATCCAGGTGTTCGACCCGAGCGCCTATGCCGAGGCGGCCGCACGCGAGATGACGGCCTCGCGCGTCCTGGCCGCGAACCGAGGCGAGATCACAGACCGCAACGGCACCCCCTTGGCCGTGTCGGTGCCCGCGGTGACCGTCGTCGCCGACCCCCTCCTGATCGCCACCAACGGAAAGCTCGACACGGCCGACATGACCGAGGAGGACAAGCAGCAGGCCGCGGCCGCGCCGGCCCTGATCGCGGCGGTCCTCGCCAAGCATCTCGGAGAGTCCGCCGACACCTACCTGTCCCAGCTCACCAAGCAGAACACCCGCTACTCGATCCTCGCGAAGAAGGTGATGGCCAGCACCTACCTGGACATCGCCAGCGATCTCAGCGCGCAGGACCTGATCGGCGTCTACCGGGAGCAGACGCCGGACCGGACCTATCCCAACGGGACGTTGGCGGCCAACATCATCGGCTTCGTCAACTCCGAAGGCAGCGGTGCCGCCGGGCTCGAGTACTCGCTCGACTCGTCCCTCACCGGAACAGACGGACTCGAGGTGTACGAGACCTCCCCGAACGGCCGCATCCCGCTCGGCTCCAACGTCGTGACCGCCGCCGAGGACGGCACCAGCTACCAGTTGACCATCGACTCCGAGCTCCAGTGGACGCTCGAGGCGCGGCTGGCGGCACAGGTGAAGACGAGCGGTGCCACGTCCGGCACGGGCATCGTCATGAACGTGAAGACCGGCGAGATCCTCGCGATGGCGAACACGAACACCTACGACCCGAACAACCCCGGCGACGCGGACGCCTCGGCGACCGGCAACGACGCGATCATGTCGACGTACGAGCCCGGGTCCGTGCAGAAGCTGGCCACGGTGGCGGCGCTGCTGGACACCGGCACCATCACGCCCGAGACGCGGGTCGTCGTCCCGAACACGATCCAGTCGGCCGACAAGCGCATCAAGGACGCCTGGACGCACGGCACCATGTATCTCACCGCCCGCGGGGTCGTGGCGTACTCGTCCAACGTCGGGACGGTCAAGCTCGCACGCCAGATGGACAAGGCCACGCTGGCGGAGTACCTGTCCAAGCTGGGCTTCGGCTCGACGACCGGGCTTCCGCTGGCCGGGGAGGCGACGGGATCCATCCCGGGTGCCGACATGAGCGATCAGACCCGCGACCAGGTCGCGTTCGGCCAGGGGCTGTCCGTCACCGCCGTGCAGGAGGCGGCCGCGGTGGCGGCCCTCGTCAACGGCGGCGTGTACCACCAGCCCACGATCATCACGTCGGCGACCGACGGCGACGGGAACGCCGTCCCGGTCGCCCAGCAGACCGCGAAGCGCGTCGTCAGCGAGACCACCTCGTCGCAGATCCGCGACATGATGGAGGCGATGGCGAAGATGTCGGCGCGACAGGGCAATCGCAGTGTGGCCCTGGACGACTTCCGCAGCGGCGCGAAGACGGGCACGGCCCAGCGGTACGACTCGTCATGCGGCTGCTACCGGGGCTATGTCGTCTCCGTCATCGGCGCGGCGCCGATCGAGGATCCCCAGATCCTCACGTACATCGTCATCGACCAGCCGGGCAAGGGGTACCAGAGCGGCAACCTCGCCGCGGGGCCGGTCTACAAGGACATCATGCAGTTGGCCCTCGTCCGGTACGGCGTCGCACAGTCCACGACGACGAGTCCGGACACGGCGGTCACCTACAACCCATGACGACTTGGGTAGCGTGACCCTGTGAGCCCCGCGCACGTCCGACCCGCCGCCGTTCCGGGTATGGCCCTGTCCCTGTTGGGGGTGGACCATCCCGGTCGCGTCACCGGCGTGACCCTCGACTCGCGGGCGGTCGCACCCGGAGACCTCTATGTCGCGCTCCCGGGGTCGCGGACGCACGGAGCCGGCTTCGCCGCGCAGGCCGTCGCGGCCGGGGCGGTCGCGATCCTCACCGATCCGGCGGGCGCGCCGGCAGGCACCGCGACGGGGGTCCCGGTCGTGGTCGTCGACGATCCGAGGGCGGTGATGGGACGCATCGCGGCCGACGTCTACGGACGTCCCGGCGACCGGCTCTTCCTGTACGGCGTGACCGGCACGAACGGGAAGACGAGCACCGCGATCCTCGTGCAGGCGGGGCTGGCGGCCGCGGACGTCCCCGCCGCCAGCATCGGGACGCTCGGGTTCCGTGTCCGGGGAGAGCAGTTGGAGACCGGGCGGACGACCATCACGACACCCGAGGCGCCCGATCTGCAGGCATTGCTGGCCCTGATGGTCGAGCGGGGCGTGGCGGCGGTCGCGATGGAGGTGTCCTCGCATGCGCTCGCACAGGACAGAGTGGCGGAGCTGACCTTCGACGTCGCGGCGTTCACGATGCTCGGCAGGGACCATCTCGAGTACCACCACACGATGGAGGCGTACTTCGCGGCCAAGGAACGGCTGTTCCTGGACGGGAGGTCGCGGGTGCAGGTCGTCAGCGTGGATGACCGGTGGGGCCGGCGTCTCGCCGACGCGGTGCGCGGTCAGGGTCGTCGGCCGGTGACCACGGGATTCTCGATCGACGCCGACTACCGGATCGTCGCCTGGGCGGCCGACGACGAGTCCGGCGGGACGCGGGCCCGCCTTGCGACCCCGAGGGGAACGCTCTCGCTGGCCCTCGCGCTCCCGGGCGAGTTCAACGTCCGCAACGCCGTGACCGCGATCGCGATGCTCGACGCGGGCGGTGTGGACATCGCAGCGGCGCTGCCCGGTGTCTCCACCGCGCAGATCCCCGGCCGGATGCAGCGGGTCGAGCTGCCCGGGGCGGCGCCGCGGGTCGTGGTCGACTTCGCGCACACGCCGGAGGCAGTGGATGCGGCTCTCCGCTCGCTGCCGGGCCGGATCGTCGCGGTCGTGGGCAGCGGTGGTGACCGCGACCCCGCGAAGCGTGCCCCGATCGGCGCCGCCGCGGCGCGGCACGCCGCCGTCGTGGTCGTGACCGACGACAATCCCCGCACCGAGGATCCAGCGCTGATCCGCGCGGCCGTCGCGGCCGGTGCTCGCGAGGAGGCCGCAGGACAGCCCCGCCACGTGGACGTCGTCGAACAGGGCGGACGCAGGGACGCCATCGCCCTGGCCCTCGACCGCGCCCGGCCCGGCGACTGGGTCGCGATCCTCGGCAAGGGTCACGAGCAGGGACAGACGATCGGGACCGACGTGATCCCGTTCGACGATGTGACCGTCGTGCGGGCGGTCTGGGACGGGAGGGCGGATGGATCCGACCACGCTGAATGAGCTGGCACGGGCGGTGGCCGGTGAGGTGATGCGAGGCGACCCCGCGACCGCGGTGGGCCCCGATGTCGTCATCGACTCCCGGCTGGCGACCCCCGGCGCCGTGTTCATCGCGTTCCCGGGCGAGCGGGTCGACGGGCACGAGTTCGTCGACGCGGCGCGCGCCGGCGGCGCAGCGGTCGCGATCGTGACCCGGCCGGTCGACGCCGGCATCCCGCAGATCCGCTGCGGCGACGCCCAGGAGGCGTTGTCCGCGCTCGCCCGCGATGTCGTCGGGCGAGCACGGCAGGGTGGACTCCGGACGGTCGCGCTCACCGGGTCGTCGGGCAAGACGAGCACCAAGGACCTGATCGCGCAGGTGCTGGAGGCCGCAGGTCCCACCGTGGCTCCGGTCGGCTCGTTCAACAACGAGATCGGCGTGCCCCTCACAGCGTGCCGTGTGACCGCTCGAACCCGGTACCTCGTGTCCGAGATGGGTGCTCGCGGTCACGGGCACATCGCGTGGCTGTGCGGGATCGTCCCGCCCGGCATCGCCGCCGTCCTGAACGTCGGAACCGCGCATCTGGGCGAGTTCGGCTCGATCGACGACATCGCGGCCGCGAAGGGGGAGATCGTCGAGGCGGTGCCGGCCGGCGGCTGGGCGGTGCTCAACGCCGCCGACCCGCGTGTCGCGGCGATGGCGTCCCGCACCCGGGCGCGGATCGCGTGGTTCTCGGCCGACGGGCGTCCCGGGCTGCCCGGCGACGTGCAGGTGTGGGCATCCGGCATCGAGGTGGACGCCCTCGCGAGGCCCCGGTTCACCCTCCACGTGGCCGACGGTGGCGCCGAGCGGGCCGCGCCCGTCGCGCTACGGGTCCTGGGACGGCACGCGGTGGCGAACGCCCTGGCCGCCGCGGCGGTCGGGATCGCAGCCGGGCTCGACCCGGCGGACATCGCCGGCACGTTGTCCTCCGCCGGGCCGAGGTCTCGATGGCGTCTGGAGCTGACGGAGCGCGCCGACGGCGTTGCGGTCCTCAACGACACCTACAACGCCAACCCGGATTCGATGCGAGCCGGGCTGGAGGCGCTGCGCGACCTCGGCGTCGCCCGCCGCCGTGCGCACCCGGGGGCGCGACTGGTGGCCGTCCTGGGGGAGATGCGCGAGCTCGGCCCGGGCGCGGCCGCTGCGCACGCCGCCGTGGGCAGGATGGCCGCCGAGGCCGGCGTCGACCGGCTCGTCTGCCTCGGGCCGTTCGCGACCGACCTCGCCGCGGGGGCCCGGAGCGCCGACCCGCCGGTGGCGACCGTCGATCAGGCGGAGGACAAGTCCACGGTCGCCGCGCTGCTCGCTCCCTACCTGCGGACCGGCGACGCCGTCCTCGTGAAGGCCTCGCGCGGGGCGGAACTCGATACGGTGGCCGCGGACCTGTTGAAAGGCGGAGGTGGCGAATGCTCGCAATCCTGATCGCCGGGGGCGTGGCCATGCTGGCCACGCTTCTCGGGACGCGACTGGCGATCGGCGTGATGGTGAAACACGGGTACGGCCAGTTCATCCGCGAGGACGGCCCCACCACGCACCAGTCCAAGCGCGGCACGCCCACCATGGGCGGGATCGTCATCGTCATCGCCGTCTTCCTCGGGTACTTCGTCGCGCACCTCGCCTTGTGGACGCCCCCGACGGCCTCGTCACTCCTGGTCCTGTTCCTGTTCGGCGGCCTGGCGGTCGTGGGCTTCCTGGACGACTTCCTCAAGCTCTCCCGGGAGCAGTCGCTCGGACTCGGCGCGCGGGCGAAGCTGGCCGGCCAGATCGGCGTCGGCGTCCTCTTCGGCGTCGGCACGCTGCTGTTCCCCGACGAGCGCGGCGTCACCCCGGGAAGCTCGTTCGTCTCCGGGCTGCGTGACATCGGCTGGCTGGCTCTGCCGCCGGTGCTGGCCGTGATCTGGATGACGTTCCTGTCGACAGGGCTGTCCAACGCCGTCAACCTCACCGATGGCCTCGACGGCCTGGCGACCGGCACATCGGCGATGGTGTTCGGCGGGTACACGATCATCACGATCTGGCAGTACGGTCAGTCGTGCGGATCCCTGTCGACCGTGTCCGCCCGCTGCTACGAGGTACGCGACCCCTACGACCTGGCCGTTGTCGCACTCGCTCTCGCCGGCGCCTGTTTCGGCTTCCTGTGGTGGAACGCGGCCCCAGCGAAGATCTTCATGGGCGACACCGGGTCGCTGGCCCTCGGCGGCGCTCTCGCCGGGCTGGCGGTCACGACCCGCACCGAGCTGCTGTCGCTGCTCATCGGCGGTCTGTTCGTGATCATCACGATGTCGGTGATGCTGCAGGTCGGCTACTTCAAGCTCACCAAGGGGAAACGACTGTTCAAGATGGCACCTCTGCAGCACCACTTCGAACTTCTCGGCTGGAGCGAGATCACGATCGTCATCCGATTCTGGATCATCGCCGGGCTGTGCATGTCCATCGGGCTCGGCCTCTTCTATGCGGAATGGGTCGCGGGACTATGAGTGCCTCCGACTGGCTGGCGGGCGCGGATCGCACGTCGCCCTGGCGCGAGGCGCGCGTCGTCGTCGCCGGACTCGGAAGGTCCGGCTTCGCGTCCGCCGACGCCCTCCTCGAGCTCGGCGCGAGCGTCGAGGTCGTCGACGATGCCGACTCCGGTGCCACGGCCGACCGCGGGAAGCTGCTCGGCATCCTCGGCGGACGCCTCACGCTCGGCCCCGGCTCGTCCGCCGTGCTTCCCCCTGCCGACCTCGTGATCGCCTCGCCCGGGTGGCGTCCGTCGTTCCCGCTGCTGGCTCAGGCGGCCGCGGCGGGCATCCCGATCTGGAGCGAGGTCGAACTGGCCTGGCGGCTTTCGCACCCCGACCGGGCGGTGCCGTGGCTGGGCGTGACCGGCACGAACGGCAAGACGACGACCGTCAACATGGTGGAGTCGATGCTGTCGGCCGGCGGATACCGGGTCGCCGCGGTCGGCAACGTCGGCCGCCCTGTCATGGAGGCGGTGCTGGACGACGCGCCCTACGACGTCTTCGCGGTCGAGCTCTCGAGCTTCCAGTTGCACTACACGCACACGCTGTCGCTGCACTCCGCCGTCGTCACCAACCTGCATGCCGATCATCTGGAGTGGTACGCCGATCCGGACGCATGGCCGCGGCCGGACAGCTCTCCGTACGAGGCATACGGGGCTGACAAGGCCCGGATCTACGAACGCACCCAGCAGGCGTGCGTGTACAACGTCGCCGACCTGGCCACCGAGCACATGGTCGAGGAGGCGGACGTGATCGAGGGCGCCAGGGCGATCGGCTTCACGCTCGGGATTCCGCGCATCTCCATGCTCGGGGTCGTGGACGACCTCCTCGTCGACCGCGCGTTCATCGCGCAGCGGCGCGACTCGGCGGTCGAACTGGCCCGGCTGTCGGATGTCCACCCCTATGCCCCGCACAACGTCGAGAACGCTCTCGCCGCGGCCGCGCTGGCACGCTCGTTCGGCGTCCGCGAGGTGGACGTGGCGCAGGGCCTGCGTGCGCTGCGCATCGGCGACCACCGCATCCAGACCGTTGCCGAGGTGTCCGGTGTCACCTACGTGGATGACTCGAAGGCGACGAATCCGCATGCGGCCGGGGCGTCGCTGCGCGCGTTCGAATCCGTGGTGTGGATCGCGGGCGGGCAGGCGAAGGGAACCTCCTTCGACGACCTCGTCGCCACCACGGCAGGCCGCCTTCGCGGCGCGGTCGTGCTGGGCGTCGACCGGGACGTCGTGGCCGACGCCCTCGCCCGACACGCACCCGATGTCCCGGTGATCGTCCTCGAGCGCATGGACACTGAGGTCATGGCCGAGGCCGTCGCCGCCGCCGCGGCGATGGCGCAGCCGGGTGATGTGGTTCTGCTGGCACCCGGGTGCGCCAGTCTCGACATCTTCACGGGGTACGCCGACAGGGGCGAGGCGTTCGCTCGCGCGGCACGAGGACTGACGGAGGGATGAGAAGCGTCGATGGCGTTGACCACGACCTCGGGTAAGCCCGGCACACGGCTGTTCGGGCGGACCGGCGTGCTCGCGCAGGCGCTCGGCCAGCCGCTGACCAGCTACTACCTGGTGCTCGTCGCCGCGTCGCTGCTGGTGGCGATCGGGGTCATGATGGTCCAGTCGGCCTCCAGCGTGTACGCCCAGGTGCAGACCGGCGACCCGTACTTCTTCTTCAAGCGGCAGTTGCTCTTCCTCGGTGTGGGGGTCGTCGTGGCGACCGTTCTCAGCCGGCTGTCCCTGCGGATGCTGCGGATGCTGGGCTGGGCCGGCGTGCTGCTCGCCTATGCGTTGCTGCTGTGCACGTTCATCCCCGGTCTGGGCCGTGAGGTGTCGGGCAACAGGAACTGGGTGCAGTTCGGCACGTCGATCCTGCGCTTCCAGCCGTCGGAGTTCGCGAAGCTCGCCATCGTCGTGTGGGGCGCCGATGTCCTCGCACGGAAGGCGAAGCTGCTCGACCAGCCGCGTCACCTGCTCATCCCGTTCGCCCCGATCAGCATGGGTCTCATCGGGATCGTGCTGCTGCAGCGCGATCTGGGCACCGCCATGGTGATGGGCGCGATGGTGATGGTCATCCTGTTCGTGGTCGGGGCGCCGTTCCGAGTCCTCGGCGGCATCGTGGGCGTCGCCGCCGTGGCGGTCGTGGGCCTCGTCGCGACGTCGGGGAACCGCCTGGAGCGCATCTTCGGCTTCCTCAATCCCGAGACCGACGCGCTGGGGATCAACCAGCAACCGATCCGAGGAGCGTTCGCCCTTGCCAGCGGCGGGTGGTGGGGGTTGGGCCTCGGTGCGAGCCGTCAGAAGTGGGGCATGCTCGCCGAGTCCCACACCGACTTCATCTTCGCCGTCATCGGGGAGGAGCTCGGCCTGATGGGCACCCTGGCCGTCATCGGGCTGTTCATCGTCCTGGGCTATGCCGGTTTCCGGGTCGCGCTTCGTTCCGACTCCCTGTTCACCAGGTACGCCGCCGCGGGCGTGACCGCCTGGTTCATGATCCAGTCCCTCGTCAACATCGCCGTCGTCCTGCGACTGCTGCCCGTCTTCGGCGTGCCGCTACCGTTCATCTCCTACGGTGGATCGGCGCTGCTGGCCAACCTGGCAGCGCTCGGCATCCTGCTCAATTGTGCGCGAAACGAGCCTGCCGCCCGGAAGCTGCTTGCGCAGCGCCGGGTGACGCGGTCGCGTGCCAAGGTGAGCACCGTGGTGCAGGGACGCGGAGCTTAGGGGGAGTCATGACGCAGGTGGTTCTGGCGGGCGGGGGCACGGCCGGCCATACGTCGCCGCTGATCGCGACGGCGCAGCGGCTGCAGGAGGTGCAGCCTGACATCGACGTGACGGCCGTGGGCACGGCGAAGGGCCTTGAGTCCCGCGTGATCCCGGCGGCGGGGCTTCCCCTCGTCCTGATCCCTCCGGTTCCGCTGCCGCGTTCCCTGAGCCCTCGGTTGCTGACGGTGCCGTTCCGGCTCGGCAAGGCGGTGGTCGAGGCCCGGCGGGTGCTGCGGCGAGCGGGTGCCGATGTCGTGGTGGGGTTCGGCGGGTATGTCGCGCTGCCGGTGTATCTGGCGGCGGCGACGCTGCGGATCCCGGTCGTGGTGCACGAGCAGAATGCCGTTCCCGGCCTGGCGAACAAGGTGGCCGCGCGGTTCGCCCGCGCGGTGGTGACGTCGTTTCCGCACACCCCGCTGCCGAACGCCCGGGCGCTCGGGCTCCCTGTGCGTCGCGGGATCTCCGAGCTGGACCGCGACGCCGCCCGGCCCGCGGCCCGTGCGGCGCTCGGACTGGACGGACATCGCCCGACACTGCTGGTGTCGGGCGGGTCGCAGGGCGCGCGGCGTCTCAACGTCGCGACGCGCGACGCGCTCCCACGGCTCCTCGCCGCCGGCGTGCAGGTGCTGCACGTGCTCGGTCCCCGGAACCTGACGGCCGACACGGTCCCCGTCTCCGACGCGGAGACCGGCGCCCGGTACCTGCCTGTCGCGTATGTCGACCGGATGGAGGACGCGTACGCGGCGGCCGACTTCATGGTCGGGCGCGCCGGTGCCGGCACGGTTGCCGAGACGGCCGTGGTGGGCCTGCCCGCGCTGTTCGTCCCGCTGCCGCACGGAAACGGCGAGCAGGCGCGCAACGCCGAGCCGAGCGTGAGCGCGGGCGCATCGCTGCTGGTGGTCGACGAGGAACTCACGGCGGACCGGCTGCTGGCCGAGGTGCTGCCCCTGATGTCCGACCACGAGACGCTCGCCGCCATGAGCGCGGCAGGCAGGGGGCTTGTGCCGGGGGACGCCGCGGGTGCGCTCGCGCACGTGGTCCTCGGCGCCGCGGAGGTGCAGTGATGCTCGTCGAACCCGTCAGCCTGCGGCCGGTCGCGCAACTCGGTGCGGTGCACTTCGTGGCGATCGGCGGGTCCGGGATGGCCCCGATCGCCCTGCTGTACCACGAGTCGGGCGTCGAGGTCAGCGGCAGTGATCGCAGCGACTCCGCGACGATGCGCCTGCTGCGGGACGCCGGCATCACCGTGTACGTGGGTCATGATGCGGCGCATCTGGGCAGCGCCCGCACGGTCGTCGTGTCGAGCGCGATCGGCGAGTCCAATCCCGAGGTGCAGGCGGCCCGCGAGCGGGATCTGCGGGTATGGCACCGCAGCGCAGCGCTCGGCGCCCTGCTGCTCGGCCGCCGGGGCGTCGCCGTCACGGGCACGCACGGCAAGACGACGACGAGCGCCATGACGGCGATGGCCTTGGCCGCCGCCGGGGAGAGTCCGGGATACGTCGTGGGCGCGGTCCTCGCCGATACCGGCAGGGCGTCGTGCCTCGGCAGCGGGACCGACTTCGTCGTCGAGGCCGACGAGAGCGACGGCAGTTTCCGCCAGTACCCCGTCGAGACCTTCGTCGTGACGAACATCGAGGCCGACCACCTCGACAACTGGGGCACGCCCGAGGCGTACTACGCGGGGTACGGCGAAGCCGTGCGCGGCGACGAGGTGCGCCAGGTCGTCGCCTGCATCGACGATCCCGGGGCTGCGCGCCTGGTCGCCGAGCTGCGGGCCGAGGATCGGCGCGTCGTGACCTACGGCACGGACGCGAGCGCCGATCTGCGGATCGAGGCGCCGCGGTTCGAGGGGTCCGGTGCGCGCGCCGGCCTCGTCATCGAGGACGAGCACCATGATCTCGTGCTCGGCGTTCCCGGACTGCACAACCTGCGCAATGCCGCAGCCGCCGTGGCGGTCGGACTGCTGCGTTCCATCCCGGCCGCCGACTCGCTGGCGGCCCTGCGGGGGTTCCACGGGACGTCGCGGCGATTCGAGTTCGTCGGTCGTTGGCGCGGGGCAGCGGTCTACGACGACTATGCCCACCATCCGACCGAGGTCGCGGCCGCCCTCACGGCGGCACGTACGGTCGCGGGCGCAGGACGGGTGATCGCCTGCTTCCAGCCTCACCTGTTCACGCGGACGCGGACCTTCGCGGTCGAGTTCGCGGCCGCCCTCGCGCTCGCCGATGAGATCGTCGTCTGTCCGATCTACCCGGCGCGGGAGCAGCCGATTCCAGGCGTGACGTCCGCTCTCATCACCGACCGGCTGCGGGCCGACGAGCGTGCCGGAGTTCACGATGTCGCCTCGTTGGACGAGGCGGCGGACCTGCTTGCCGGGCTCGCGCGCCCGGGCGACCTCGTCCTCACCCTCGGCGCGGGCGACGTCACCACGGTCGGGCCGCTTCTCCGGGAGCGGCGGGAACCGACGTGAGCGCGCCCGCCCGCCCGCCGCGCGTCTCGGACGCCACCCAGCGGATCCGGTCGCGCCGGCGGCGGACCCGCCTGCGGCGGCTCCGGGGGATCGGCATCGCGGTCGTGGTCGTCGCTCTGGTCGTGGGGGCCGGGTGGCTGTTCGGGTTCTCCTCGGTGTTCGCGGTCCGCGATGTGTCGGTCACGGGCACGGCGGTGCTGAAACCGGAGGTGGTGGAGCAGCTCGCCCAGGTTCCCGTCGGCGCGCCGTTGGCCACGGTCGACCCGGAGCCGATCGCAGCGCGGGTGGCGAACGTGCCCGAGGTGAAGTCGGTCACGGTGTCGCGCGCCTGGCCCGACGGGATCAGGATCGAGGTGACCGAGCGAACCGCGGCGTATGCGGTGTCCTCGACGACGGCGGGCGAATACTGGCTCGTGGACGACACCGGGGTCGTGTTCCACACCGTGACCACGGTGCCCAAGGGGCTGCTCGTGGCGACATCGTCGACGGTCGAGGTGCCGGTGCTGCAGGATGTGGCCACGGTGGTGGCGGCGCTTCCCGACGATCTGCGGAAGCGGGTGACGTCCCTGAAGGTGACGTCGGGCGACGACATCACGCTCGTGCTGACGAAGAACGCCCAGGTGGTGTGGGGGAGCGCGACCGACTCCGAGCTGAAGGGGCGTGTCGCCGCCGCGCTGCTGAAGGTGAGCGCGCGCGTCTACGACGTCTCGAGTCCGACATACCCGGTGACCCGCTGAAGGCAAGCGCCGCGTCAGGGTCAAGTTGAGGTTGAGACCCGTGCGGTGCCCGGGGGTGTCGATGGACACTCTTCCGGCCGGTTGCATAGCCTGTGTCAAAGGTCCTGGTCCGCTGGTGGCTTCCCTTCGCACTTGCACCTTGAGACTTGGCTCTGACCATCACGAATGCTGAGGGAAAAGGTTACTCGGGTGTCAACTGCGTCGCAGAACTACTTGGCGGTGATCAAGGTCGTCGGTGTCGGTGGCGGCGGGGTGAACGCCGTGAACCGCATGATCGAGGCCGGTCTCCGTGGCGTCGAGTTCATCGCCGTCAACACGGACGCGCAGGCGCTCCTCATGAGCGACGCCGACGTGAAGCTCGACATCGGGCGCGAGCTGACCCGCGGTCTCGGTGCCGGAGCCGATCCCGAGAAGGGGCGCCAGGCCGCCGAGGATCATGTCGACGAGATCGAAGAGGTGCTGAAGGGTGCCGACATGGTCTTCGTCACAGCCGGCGAGGGCGGTGGCACCGGCACGGGAGGCGCGCCGGTGGTCGCGCGTGTCGCCCGGTCTCTCGGAGCATTGACGATCGGCGTTGTGACAAGGCCTTTCTCCTTCGAGGGAAAGCGGCGTGGCACACAGGCCGAGTCGGGGATCGAGGCGCTGCGCGACGAGGTCGACACCCTCATCGTCATCCCCAACGACAAGCTGCTGGAGATGACCGACCACCAGGTCGCCATCATCGACGCGTTCAAGCAGGCCGATCAGGTGTTGATGCAGGGCGTCTCCGGCATCACCGACCTCATCACGACGCCCGGCCTGATCAACCTCGACTTCGCCGACGTGAAGGCCGTCATGTCGAATGCCGGTTCGGCGCTGATGGGCATCGGCTCGGCTCGTGGCGAGGACCGGGCCCGCGCCGCGGCCGAGATGGCCGTCTCGTCGCCGCTGCTGGAGGCGAGCATCGACGGTGCCCACGGCGTCCTGCTGTCCATCGCGGGCGGCTCCGATCTCGGCCTGTTCGAGGTCTCCGCCGCCGCAAATCTCGTGCAGTCGGCCGCGCACGAGGATGCCAACATCATCTTCGGCACCGTGATCAACGACGCTCTCGGCGACGAGGTCAAGGTGACGGTCATCGCTGCCGGATTCGACGGGAACCAGTTGGGACGCCGCCAGCCCGCCGCCACACGCTTCCCCGAAGGCCGCGGGGCCGAGGTGCGCCAGCCGGCCTCACCGGGCCGGCCGGTCGTCGGCAACACCCCGGTGGGCGGCGCTCCGGCGCAGCCGCAGAGCTACCCGAACCCGGCTTCCGAGGCGCCGCGCACGCACCGCAAGCCGCCTGTCGACGACGACGAGCTCGACATCCCCGACTTCCTCAAGTAGGTGTACGGCTTCCGCAGCGACCCCGCCGCCACCGGGATCGGTGTGGCGTTCACCCACCGGTGGGGTGGCGTCAGCGAGGGTCCCTTCGAGGCGCTCAATCTGGGCCGGACCGATCTCGACCACTCCGCGTCGGTCGTGGAGAACTTCGCGCGCCTGCGGGATTCGCTGGCGGTCGACAGCGTCCACGTCGTGCACCAGGTGCACGGCACGACCGTCCACGAGGTGACCACCGAGGAGGCGGCGGGGTGGTCGCCGACCAGTCCGCTCGGTGACGGCGCTCCCGGTCAGGATCCGCTGCCGGTGGCCGACGCCGTCGTGACGGGTGTTCCGGGTGCTGCGATCGCGATTCGCGTGGCCGACTGCCTGCCTGTGCTGCTCGCCGCGCCTCGCGAGCGTCTCGTGGCGGCGGTCCACGCAGGCCGGGTCGGCCTGCTGAGCGGCGTGGTCCAGGCGACGATCGAGGCGATGCGGCGGCGTGGCGCCGGGGAGATCTCGGCGTGGATCGGTCCGCATATCTGCGGCGACTGCTACGAGGTTCCCGCCACCATGGCTGCGCATGCGGCCGAGATCCTGCCCGCGACCGCCGCGCGCACGACCTGGGGGACGCCCGCCATCGACCTCGCCGCCGGTGCGGTGGCGGTCCTCGCCGAGGCGGGGATCGGGGTCGAGCACGTCGGTCCGTGCACGCGAACCGATCCCTCCTACTTCTCCCACCGCAGCGATCCGGCCGCGGGCCGGCAGGCCGGTGTGATCTGGATCGCCCGCTGACATGGGGCGACGCGTGGGCGTGTCGTCCGCGTCCTCACCGTCCCGCAGGGGGGCCCGCGGTAGTCTCGAAACACGCCTAGCTGTGGAGGACGAACATGGGCTTGATGCGGAGCACCGCGGTGTGGCTCGGCCTCGTGGAGGACCCGAACGACAAGGACGACGTCGATCTCGAACTGACCCAGGACTACACGAAGTCCAGTGAGCCGGTCAGCTCCGCCGAGGGGTCGTCCGGCCGCTCGTCCTCGCCCCAGACGGGCACCGTCACCCGACTCGAGACGAAGTGGGAGAACTCGGCTGTGGCACCCTCCGAACCCGCCGACGAGCCGTCGGTCGCGGATCTGAGCCGGATCGTGACCGTGCACCCGCGCACCTTCAACGAGGCGCGCGTGATCGGTGAGCACTTCCGTGACCAGATTCCCGTCATCGTCAACCTGACCGACATGGACCACACCGACGCCAAGCGCCTCGTCGACTTCTCGGCGGGCCTCATCTTTGGGCTGCGTGGCACGATTGAGCGCATCACCAGCAACGTCTTCCTGCTCTCACCGCACAATGTGATGGTCGCGGCCGAGGACAAGGAACGGATCGCTGGAGGTTTCTTCAACCAGTCCTAGGAGCCCGCGGTGCAGATGATCGCGTTGGTCGTCTACTACGCCCTGTTCGTCTTCACGCTGCTGCTGACCGCCCGCGCGATCCTGTCGTTCGTCCCGCTGCTGGTGCGCGGCTGGGAGCCGAAGGGTCTCGTCCTGGTCGTGGCCGAGACCGTTTACACGGTGACCGACGGTCCATTGCGGGTAGTCGGGAGGCTTGTTCCGCCGTTGCGGATCGGCGTGGTCGCGCTCGACATGGGCTTCCTGCTCCTCTTCTTCCTTGTCAGCTTCGCAATGAGGCTGATCTCCGCATTCCTGATGTAACGGTTTAGACCGTTGGTATCCGCAAACGGGCTGGAGTAGCCTGACCCCTGTCGGTCCGGTGGTAACAACGGGCTGCCGACGGATCGATCACGCCTGAAGAGGCATGAACCATTGAGGTGAACGATGACCCTGACTCTGGACGAAGTGCGCCAGACCCGCTTCCATTTGGCCCGCCGCAATGGGTACGAGCCGGCTGATGTCGACACCTTCGTCGACAAGGTCGAGGTGACGATCTCGCAGCTCTACGAAGAGAACGAGACCCTCAAGAAGCAGGTCGACGCCCTCCGCAACAGCGAGCAAGAGCCGATCTTCGCGCCGCCTCAGGAGGGCGCGGACACCGGCGGTCTTCAAGCCGAGTTGGACGCTGCGAAGCAGGCCGCCGAGGAGGCGAACCAGCGCGTTGCCGAACTCGCCGCGCGCAACGAGGAGCTCGAGGAGCAGGTCTCCCGGCTCCAGGAGGAGGCTCAGGTCGCGCCGATCGAGACGCCGGCGGTCGTGCCCGCCGCCGCCGCGACCGAGGCGGCCTCCGTCATCGCCGAGCGGATCGTCGTGACGACGAGCGCCGAGGCGAGCCCCGCCGTCGTGCGGCTGGTCCAGCTCGCCACCGAGCAGGCCGAGCAGGTCGTGGGCGAGGCGCAGTCCGAGGCCACGCGCAAGGTCGAGGAGGCCAACAAGAAGGCGAGCGAGACCCTCGCCGACGCCCGGGTGCGGGCCGACCGGATGGAGTCCGAGGCCCGCGTCAACGCCGAGCAGATCCGCGGCGACGCGAGGGCTGCGGCGGATCAGCTCACCGGCGAGGCCCAGGATCGCGCCGGCAAGCTCGACGGGGAGACCGCGCAGAAGCGCACCGAGCTGTTCGCCGCGCTGGAGAACGAGCGCGACGACCTGCTGGGCCGCGTGGATCACCTGCGATCGTTCGAGTCGACCTTCCGTGAGAATCTCACCGGCCTGCTGCAGAACCATCTCACGAGCCTCACCGACACGAAGGGCGAGCCGGACGACGTGCCGAGCCTGGTCACCGACCCGCGCCCGCGCAGCCAGTCCGCGACCCCGCGGCTCGACGCCCTGCTCGACTCCCAGGGCAACCAGGAGTAGAGCATCCGGGGTGGCTGGACACCCCCGTGACGAGAGCATTCACCGCCGACCATGGGTTCGGCGGTGAATGTGCGTCCGGGATGGTACTCTCAGCCGTCATGGGTCACGCACGGAGGAGGGCGGATGGCGGCGCGGAAAGCGGCCGATGAAGCGGCGGCGACCAGCGCTGCCGAGTCTTTCCCGGTGGCCGAAGGGGAGGATCCCTGGACGCCTGAGGAGATCGCCGAGGTCAGAGCCGAGCTCATGGCGGAGCACGAGCGGATGAGCAACGCACTGCACGTGGCCGAGGCCGGTCTGCAGGATCTGCTGCTGGACGCCAGCGACGGCGCGGGGCGGGATCCCGCCGATGTCGGCTCGTCCAACTTCGAACGCGACCAGGAGATGTCCCTCGCGGCCAATGCGCGCGAGATGCTCGACCAGGTCGAACTGGCGCTGCATCGCATCGACACCGGGCAGTACGGGCTCTGTGAGAGCTGCGGGAAGCCGATCGGCAAGGGGCGGCTGCAGGTGTTCCCGCGCGCGACGATGTGCGTCGCGTGCAAGCTGCGGGAGGAACGGCGATAGACGCCTCCACGAAGGATCTGCGTCGCGTCCGGCTGACTCTCCTGGCCGTCGCGCTGACCGCCTATGTGCTGGACCAGGTCACCAAGCAGCTCGCGGTGACGTTCCTCGACCCCGATCGCCCCGTCCGACTGATCGGCGATCTGCTCGTGCTGCGACTCGTCTTCAATCCCGGCGCGGCGTTCAGCCTGGGCGAGGACTTCACGGTCGTCATCTCCGTCTTCGCCCTGGCTGCGCTGGTCTTCGTTCTCTTCTGGGTGGTTCCGCGAGTCGGGGACCTGCGCTGGGCGACCGCGATCGGCCTCATGCTGTGCGGCATCGCGGGGAACCTCACCGATCGGCTGCTGCGGCCGCCGGGACCCTTCCGAGGACATGTCGTGGACTTCCTCCAGTTGCCGTACTGGGCGATCTTCAACGTCGCGGACATGTGCCTGGTGTTCGGGGCCGCTCTGCTGGCCTGGTTCACGATCGTCCGCCCGGTGCCGCTGGGAGGACGACTCGCCGTGGCCGATGAGCCGGCGAGCGCGCAGGACGACGCGTGAGCTCGATCCAGATCGTTCCCGACGGCCTCGACGGCGAGCGGGTCGACACCGCGGCCGCCCGGATGACCGGTGTCAGCCGGAGCCGGATCGCCGACCTGGCCGATGCGGGGAAGGTGTGGCTGGACGGCGCCGCGGTCGGCAAGTCGGCCCGCGTACGCGCCGGGGCACTGCTGGAGGTCGCGCTCGCACCGCCGCGAACCGTCACCGTCGTCCCGCGTGAGGTCGAGGGCGTGGGCATCGTCCACGACGATGCCGACATCGTCGTCGTGGACAAGCCGGCGGGCGTGGCCACGCACCCCAGCCTGGGCTGGGACGGCCCCTCGGTCACCGAACACCTCGCCGCCGCCGGGTTCGGCATCGCGACGTCGGGGGCGCCGGAGCGGCAGGGGGTCGTGCAGCGGCTCGACGTCGGCACGTCGGGGCTGCTGGTCCTCGCGAAGAGCGAGAGGGCCTACTCCGTCCTGAAGCAGGCATTCCGCGACCGCACGGTGACGAAGGTGTACCACACCCTCGTGCAGGGACACCCGGATCCGTTCACCGGCACGATCGAGGCGCCGATCGCGCGTCACCCCGGCGCCGAGTGGCGGATGGCCGTCGTCGCCGGGGGCCGGCACAGCGTCACCCACTACGAGACTCTGGAGGCCTTCCGCGGCGCGACTCTGCTCGAGGTGCACCTGGAGACGGGGCGCACCCATCAGATCCGCGTCCACATGCAGGCGATCGCCCATCCGTGCGTCGGCGATCCGTTGTACGGCGGCGACCCGGTGCTGGCGGCCCGGCTCGGCCTGGACCGGCAGTGGCTGCACGCCCACCGGCTCGGCTTCGTGCACCCGGGCTCGGGGGAGGCGGTGTCCTTCACGTCGCCGTATCCGCCCGATCTCGTGCACGCGCTGGAGATCGTCGGCCGGGAGTGAGTCGCGGGGCCGCGCGGGCCGGAAACCCCGTGTTAACGATCAGCCGCTAGTCTTGCGGGACGTGAGAAGAGCAAAGATCGTGAGCACGCTCGGCCCCGTGACGGATTCGCTGGAACACGTCCGCGAACTGGTCGCTGCCGGCGTCGATGTTTTCCGACTCAACATGAGCCACGGCGATCACAGCGATCACGCCCGCCGGCTCGGCTTCATCCGTCAGGCGGCCGAGGAGGCGGGCCGCACGATCGGGTGTTTCGCAGATCTCCAGGGTCCGAAGATCCGCCTCGACGTGTTCGAGGACGGTCCCCATCACCTCGACGAGGGTGACACCTTCACCATCACCGTCCGGGACGTCCCGGGCAATCAGAACGTCTGCGGCACCACGCTGAAGACGCTGCCGCAGGATGTGCACGTCGGCGACACGATCCTGCTGGACGATGGCAAGGTCGCGCTTCAGGCGATCCTCGTCACCGACGAGGACGTCGTCACGCGCGTGACCGTCGGGGGGTATGTCTCCGACCACAAGGGCATCAACCTCCCCGGCGTCGCCGTCAGCGTCCCCGCCCTGTCCCAGAAGGACCAGGCGGACCTGCGCTGGGCGCTCAACGCCGGAGTCGACATGGTGGCGCTCTCGTTCGTCCGGTCGGCCGACGACGTCGACACGGTTCACCGGATCATGACCGAGGAGGGCATCCGAGTGCCCGTCATCGCGAAGATCGAGAAACCGCAGGCCCTCGAGAACCTCGACGACATCATCGACGCGTTCGACGCCTTCATGGTCGCTCGCGGAGACCTCGGCGTCGAGTTGCCGCTGGAGATGGTTCCGATCGCCCAGAAGCGCATCATCTCGGCGGCCCGGAGGTGGGCGAAGCCCGTGATCGTCGCGACGCAGATGCTGGAGTCGATGATCGACAATCCGCGACCGACCCGAGCCGAGGCATCGGACGTCGCCAACGCGATCCTCGACGGTGCCGATGCGGTCATGCTGTCCGGCGAGACGGCGGTCGGGAAGCACCCGGTCGTCACGGTTCTCACCATGAGCCGGATCGTCGAGGCCACCGAGGAGGCGGGCGTCGAGCGGATCGAGCACATCCAGTGGAATCCGCACACGGCGGGCGGGGTGATCGCGAAGGCGGCCGCGGAGGTGGCCGAACGCGTGAACGCGAAGTACCTCGTGGCGTTCACCCAGTCGGGCGACACCGGACGGAGACTGTCGCGGCTGCGGACGAGCATCCCGGTGCTCGCCTTCACCCCCGTCGATCAGGTCAGCCGTCAACTGGCGCTGAGCTGGGGCGTCGAGAGCCATGTCATCGAGCCGTTCGACACGCGCGAGCAGATGGAGCGGTCCGTGGAGGAGCGCCTCACATCCCTCGACATGGTCGAGAAGGGCGACAGGATCGTCATCGTGTCCGGCCGCCCCGGCCCCCGATCAGGTCAGACGAACAACCTTCACGTGCTGCGCGTCTGACCGGCCCGGCCTGCCCGGCGGCGGGCCTCTCCCGGTCTTCTTGCCTGTACCGTCAAGATGCCATAACATCTTGACCATGGAGTCAAATACTGTCGACCGGTTGGATCGGCCGACGGCGGAACCCGTCGTCGGCCGTGCCGTCGTGCCCGCACCTGAGGCCGCGGCGGGTGGTGGCGCGCCCCTGTTGGCCTTCGTGACCGCTGAGGATTCCCTCGGGGTGTGCGACCTGGACGGAGGCTGCCGCTGATGACCGGCGGTGGGTTCGGACCGTCCGCCGACGGGCGGATCAGGATCGACGTGTGGAGCGATGTGATGTGCCCGTTCTGCTACATGGGCGACGCCCTGCTGGAGCGTGCCCTGACGCAGTTCGAGCACCGTGACACGGTGGATGTGGAATACCACAGCTTCCTGCTGATGCCCGACCTGCCCGTGGGCTCGGCGGTCGACCTGGGCGAACTCCTGGCGTCCCGGCGCGGGATCCCCCGCGAGCAGGCGGAGGCGATGAACGCGCAGGTCGCCGAGCGTGGCAGGGAGATCGGCCTGGACTACCGCTTCGATCGCGCGGTCGCGACCAATACGCGCCGGGCGCACGAGCTGTCGCACTTCGCCGAACGCCAGGGGCGGCAGCACGAGATGATCCAGCGGCTCTTCCGCGCCTACTTCACCGAAGGTGCGAACGTCGGCGACCGTGAGGTGCTCACCGGACTGGCCGCGGAGGTCGGGCTGGACCCGGATGCCGCCGCGGCGGCCCTGGCGTCGGGCGAGTTCGCCGACGCGGTCGACGCCGACATCCGGCAGGCGCAGCAGCTCGGCATCACCGGGGTGCCGTTCTTCGTGTTCGAAGCCACCTATGCGATCTCCGGGGCCCAGCCGGTCGAGGTCTTCGCCCAGGCCCTCCAGCGGGTTCGGGACGACAAGACCTCGACGCCCGTTGCCCGATGAACCCCGCGGACGAGACCGCGCCGCGGATGCGCTCCGATGCTCGCCGGAACATGGAGCTGATCCGTGACGCCGCCTTGCAGGTCTTCGGCGAGGGAGGGCTGACCAGCCCCCTCGACGAGGTGGCCCGGGTCGCGGGCGTGAGCAAGGGCACCATCTACAACCGCTACGGGGGTCGCGAGGGCCTCATCGACGCCGTCGTGGAGGATCTGGTCGCCGAGCGGATCGCAGGGCTCATGGCCGCAGCCGCGGCGCTCGACGATCCGGTCGAGCGGTTCGAGAGCTACCTGCGGCGGCTGTGGCTGCTGCAGTACGACGAGCCGGCCGCCAACGACGTGCTGCTGCGCACCGCGCCCGGCTCGCGGCGGCTGAGCGGGCTGTGCGAGAAGACCAGCACGCTGGCCGCAGAGCTTCTCGCCGGCGCGCAGGCGGCCGGAGGCGTCCGGAGCGACCTGACCATCGAGGACATCGCCTCGCTCATCTGGGAGCGCGGCATCATCGCCCGTGCCTGCGTCGAGCGACCCCGCGAGGCATACGAGCGGTCGCTCACCTTCATCCTCGACGGTCTGCGCGCGCGGGCCGCGTGAGGAAGGACCCGGCCGGTCGACAGGAACGACCGCTCACGCCGCGACGTGCGGAGCAAGGGCCCGGACGCGGCGGGCGATGTCGTCGAATGCCGCCTCGTAGGCCTCGGGGGTGCCGATCGCGCCCGGGTTCGGGATCGACCAGTGCGTGCAGCGGGATGCGCCGAGTTCCTCGCGGGCGCGGTCGCAGACCGTGATGATGGCGGTGCCGTCGGTCAGCGTTCGCCCGACCGGCCTGGGGGTGTGTCCGGTGAGGTCCAGCCCGTGGCGCTCGGCGGCGGCGATCGCGGCCGGTGAGGTCCGTGCGGCCGGGTGGGTTCCGGCCGAGGTCGCCGGGATGGAACTGGTCACCGCCCAGAGTGCGGCGGCCAGCGGCGACCGGGCGGAGTTCCCCGTGCAGACGAACACGATCCGCCGCGCGGAGAGCCTCGGCTCGGGTACCAGGCCGGCGAGGGCGCCCGGGACGAGGCGAACGTAGCTGCGGCGGCGATCGCCCTCCGAGCGCGTGCGTGCGATCAGTCCCTCCGCCTCCAGGACGCCGAGATGGTGGGCGAGCAGGTTGGAGGCGATGCCGAGCTGGGTCCGCAGTTCGCCGGGCGAACGGTCGCCGAGGGCCAGGAGTTCCACGACCCGCAGCCGTGCGGGGTCTCCCAGCGCCGCGTGACGTGCCGCGCGTCGCTCCAGGTCCGTTCGCTCATCGTTCATTGTCTCAATCTTGACTGAGGCAATCGCAACGGTCAAGATGCTGCTGATGACCAGGTCCGCACAGCTCTCCGCTCCGCGCCACCATCCCGGCACGGTGCGCGATGTCTTCGTGGTGTTCCTGCGGCTCGGCGTGACCTCGTTCGGCGGTCCGGTCGCGCACCTGGGCTATTTCCGCGAGGCGTTCGTCGAGCGCCGCAGGTGGCTGAGCGATCGGGCCTACGCCGACCTCGTGGCGCTGTGCCAGTTCCTGCCCGGCCCGGCGTCGAGCCAGGTCGGGATGGCGATCGGCCTGCAGCGTGCCGGCCTCGGCGGGCTGCTGGCGGCATGGGCGGGGTTCACCCTTCCGTCGGCGATCCTGCTGGTCGCCCTCGCCTCCGGGGTGACAGCTCTCGGCGACCTGTCCGCCGCGGGGTGGATCCAGGGGCTGAAGGCGGCCGCGGTCGCGGTCGTCGCCCATGCCGTCGCAGGGATGGCGAGGACTCTGGCCCCGGATGCCCGACGAGCGACGATCGCCGTCGCCGGGATGGTCCTCGTGCTCCTCGTCCCCACCGCGCTCGCCCAGCTCGCCGTCCTGGCCGCGGCCGGGCTCGTCGGCGTGCTGTGGCTGCGCGCAGCGCCCGTCCCGGAGCCGGAGGCGGCGCCGTTCACCGTCCGGGTGCCGCGCTGGATCGCGGTCGCCGCGCTCGCCGCGTTCGCGGGGCTCCTGTTCGGCCTGCCGGCCCTCGCAGCGGTCACCGGCGGCCGCGCCGTGGGGCTGTTCGACATCTTCTACCGGGCCGGGGCGCTGGTCTTCGGCGGAGGGCACGTCGTGCTGCCGCTGCTTCAAGCCGAGACCGTGGCCACCGGCCTGATCGGCCACGATGCCTTCCTCGCGGGCTACGGCGCCGCCCAGGCCGTCCCCGGCCCGCTGTTCGCGTTCGCCGCGTACCTCGGCGCCATCACGACGGGCTCGCCCTCCGGGCTGCTCGGGGCGGGCATCGCGCTGGTCGGGATCTTCCTGCCGGCAGGTCTGCTCGTGGTCGGGGCGCTGCCGTTCTGGGACCGGCTGCGGCACGCCCCGCTCACCCGGCGGGCGCTCATGGGCGTCAACGCCGGGGTCGTGGGCATCCTCGCCGGTGCCCTCTACACGCCCGTGTTCACCGAGGGCATCACCTCCGTCCCCGCGCTCGCGATCGCCGCCGGTGCCTTCGTGGCCCTCACCTCTTGGAAGGCCCCGGCGTGGGCTGTCGTGATCGCCTCCGGGCTGATCGGCTGGGTCGTCCTGTGATCGTCGTCCCCGAGCTCTCACGAAAGGCAGCCTCATGACCGATCTCGTTGTCGTCGGCGGCTCCGACGCCGGCATCTCCGCTGCGCTGCGCGCCCGGGAGCTCGATCCGGGCACCGAGGTCACGGTGGTCGTGGCGGACGCGTACCCGAACTTCTCCATCTGCGGCATCCCGTACTTCTTCACCGGCGAGGTGCGTCCATGGCAGTCCCTCGCCCACCGCACCGCCGCAGACCTCGAGGCCGCCGGCCTGAACCTGCGACTGGACACCCTGGCCACGAGGATCGACGTGGCGGGACGAAGACTCGCCGTTCGCGCGGCCGACGGCACGGAGACGTCTCTGGGCTACGACGAACTGATCGTCGCCACCGGGGCCCTCCCGTCCCACGCCGGCATCGCCGGTGTCGGAGCCCTCACGCCGGAGGACGGCGTGCATGTCCTCCACTCGATGGCCGACACCTTCGCTCTCGACCGCGACCTGGCCGCGCGGCGGCCCGAGAGCGCGATCATCGTCGGCGCCGGATACGTCGGCCTGGAGATGGCGGAGGCCTTCGTCGCCCGCGGGATGCGGGTCACACAGGTGCAGCGAGGCCCCGAGGTGCTTTCGACCCTCGATCCCCAGCTCGGAGCCCTCGTCCGCGCCGAGGCGGAAGCGCACGGCGTCGATGTCGTCGTGAACACGACCGTGACGGGCGTCGAGAGGGCCGCGGCGGGTCTGGTCGTCACAGGGACCCACGCCGGCGGGTCCTTCCGGCAGGCCGCGGACCTCGTGCTCGTCGTCGTCGGCGTGCGGCCCAACACCGGCCTTCTCGTGCGCGCCGGCGCTGCTGTCGGCGCAGGTCGTGCCGTGGTGGTCGACGAGTGGATGCGAACCGGGCTGCCGCACGTCCGAGCGGCCGGCGACGGCGTCGTCACCCGCCACCGTCTTCTCGGAACCACCTACCTGCCGCTGGGCACCACCTCGCACAAGCAGGGGCGGGTCGCGGGGGAGAACGCGATCGGCGGCGACCGGGCCTTCGCCGGCATCGTCGGCACGCAGGTCGTGAAGGTCTTCGATCTCGTGGCCGCGCGCACAGGGCTCCTCGACCGCGAGGCACGACCCGCGGGGTATGCACCGCGCACGACCACGACGACGGCGGACGATCACAAGCGGTACTACCCAGGTGCCCGTCACATCCACGTCAGGGTCACCGGCGACACCCGCGATGGGCGCCTTCTCGGCGCCCAGCTCGTCGGCCGGCGCGGAAGCGAGGTCGCCAAGCGCATCGACATCTTCGCCACCGCCTTGTACGCCGGCCTCTCGGTCGAGCGTCTCAGTGAACTCGACCTCTCCTACACGCCGCCCCTGGGCTCCCCGTGGGATGCCGTGCAGCTCGCCGCACAGGCATGGTCGTCCTGACGGCGCCCGATCCCGGCGGGGCACCTGCGTCTGGTGCGCCGCCCACGCCGGACCAGCCTCCCAATATGTACCTACATGGAAGTGCGCTGGAGAGGTGGGTCGGCCGCGAGGCCGCACGCACCCACGCGTCCGCGTGACAGAAAGGACCCGCTGCGGGGCCGCTGCGTGCTAAAGTGGTACCTGCAACCAGAAAATGCTGGTACATATGGGATTTCGAGGCCGATCATCGCTGATTCGGCCGTTCGCGCGGTCGGTGGGACGGGCGTCCGCCGGCACCGACCCGCCACGTTCCCGTGGAACCGAGAAGAAGGTGTGTGAGTCATGAGATTCGATGCGACGATCGCGACGGCCGAGACCGTCGGTGAGTACCTGGAGCTGTTCACTCCGGATCTGAAGTCCGCGGCCGAATGCAGTCAGTGGGCGGACATCGCCAAGAAGTACCGGCTTCGCTCGGACATCGTGTTCGCGCAGTGGCTGCCGCAGGTCGCCGAGGAACTCGCCGGCACCGACGTACGGGTCGGGACGGGGATCAACTTCCCGATGGGCGTCGACGCGCCCGCGGCGAAGGCGAAGGCCGTCGAGGAGTCGCTGCGCCTGGGCGCGAACACGATCGATTTCACGATGAACCACCGGGCGTTGAACTCCGATCGCGTCGACATCGTGGAGGAGGAGCTGCGGCTCTTCGCGGACATCGCGAGCGATGTCGAGCGCAAGGTGATCATCGAGGTGTGCTACCTCTCCGACGACGGCATCCGGCAGGCGTGCGACCTGATCGCCGGACTGGGGATCGAGTGGGTGAAGACGTCGACGGGCCAGTACCAGGGGCCCAACATGGAGCAGGTCACGGTCATTCTGGACCGGCTGAAGGGAACGCCGACCCGGTGCAAGGTGTCGGGCGTGAAGTTCCCGCGGGCGCAGAACGCGTACGCGTTCTTGATGGCCGGCGTGGAGATCATCGGCTCGCAGGGTGTGGTCGAGATCATCGAGGGGCTCGACAAACTGCGTGCTCTGGGTGTCCTGCCTGCCTACAAGGGCTGAGGCCTGACCGAGTCGCGCCCGGACGGCCGCGAGGCGAACCTGCCCGCCGTCCGGCGCAGGCTCGGCGTGTCGGCGGCGGCGGGACGGCCCGGGCGCATCACGCGTCGGCGTCGGAGGCGTCGTCGGGGGCCGTGCGCGACGGCTGCGATGTGTGGACGGTCGGTGCGTTGTAGTGCTCGAACCGCAGTTGCATGATGGCGGGGGGAAAGGTGAATCGGCCCAGGGTGTGGAGGCGCTCGTTCTCGTCGTAGCGTTGCTCCTCGATCCACACCAGGGGGGCTCCGAGCGGCACGCCGAGCTCGCGGGCCTCGATCTTGCTGGCGCCGACGGCGGCGATGGACTCGCGCACGTGGATCGTCTCGACGCCGCACTTGTCCCGCAGTTGGTTGGCGATGCGTCCGAAGACGAGTTCGCGGGAGCTGATGTGCGCGCCGAGTTCCGGCAGCACCCACGTGTACTGGTACATGACCGGGGTCGAGTCCTCGACCAGCCGGTACCGGGCGCGTTCGACGTAGTACAGGGTCTCGCCGGCCTCCAGTCCGAAGGCCTCCGCCACCGAGCTGGGCGGGACGCCGTACTCCTCGCGGACGACGCGCGCGATGGGTGCCTGCTGGTCGTGGTGGATGGTCTCGCGGATGCGTGCGATGCCCAGCGACACCGACGGACTGGGAGCGGTGACGTATGTGCCCTTGCCGCGCACACGGGCGAGCAGATCGTCGCTGACCAGCCGCTGGATGGCGACGCGGACCGTGTTCCGGCTGACCTGTGCCTGGTCGGCGATGTCCAGTTCGTTGGGGATGAACTCGTTCTCCTTCCAGACGCCGTTGCGGATGTGCGCGCGCAGGAGGGTTTCCAGGCGGGTGGTCAGATTCGGTCCCTCGACCTGGCTGATGTCCAGAATCTCGTCCATGGTGGTGGGTTCCTATGTTGGTATCTGGTTGTTCACAGGCTAGTCCATCGCCGGTCCGATCCGGCCGGGATGCCGTATCGGTCGCGAGTGTCTTCGTCCGCCGCCGTCCGGAACCGGCGGCTGCCAGGACGACGGGCCGGCCAGACGACCCGTCGGGTGAAGGTGCCGGAGAGGGGATTCGAACCCCTACGCCCTTGCGGGCAGACGGGTTTGAGCCGTCCGCGTATACCGTTCCGCCACCCCGGCCTGGAGCGGTTCGATTGTGCCATACTTGGTTGCCCACCCGCTCACCGCGTAATCTGCTGACCGAGCCGTTCCACCGCCGGTTCCGCCGAGTGCCCAAGAGACAAGAGAAGTGAGACCGATGACTGACGGAGAGTTGACTCCGAGCGCACGGGTCCTCGTCGCGGAGGACGAAGCCCTGATCAGACTGGATCTCGTGGAACTCCTCAAAGAGGCGGGCTACGAGGTCGTGGGCGAGGCCGGAGACGGCGAGCAGGCCATCAAGCTGGCGCGAGAGCTTCAGCCCGATCTGGTGGTCATGGACGTCAAGATGCCGGTCATGGACGGCATCACGGCGGCGGAGACGATCGCGGGGGAGCGCATCGCTCCCATCGTGATGCTGACCGCGTTCAGCCAGCGCGAGCTCGTCGAGCGCGCGCGCGAGGCGGGAGCCATGGCGTACGTCGTGAAGCCGTTCGACGCCTCCGACGTGATCCCGGCGATCGAGATCGCCATCGGGCGCTTCGCGGAGATCAAGGCCGTGGAGGCCGAGGTCGCCGATCTGCACGAGAGCCTTGCGACACGCAAGGCCGTCGACCAGGCGAAGGGCCTGCTGCAGGAAAGCCTGGGCATGAGCGAGCCCGAGGCGTTCCGGTGGGTCCAGAAGACGGCCATGGACCTGCGCAAGTCGATGCGCGAGGTGGCCGAGGGCGTCATCAAGCACTCCAAGGAGTCGGGGGCCAAGAAGGCGCCGAAGAAGAAGCCGCGTCCCTGATCCCTCCCGGCACGCTGATCGGGGGGACCCGCTGACGGACCCCCCCGATGAAGCCGTCGACTCCCCCCGGGGCCGGCGGACGCCCACAGTGTACGTGGGCACGGGGTCAGGGCCGACGCTCGGGCCGGGCGATCTCAAGGACGTAAGGGCTTGCGGAAGCCGTGCCGACCCGATTCGTGCTACGTCGGCGATGCTCGGCGACGGACCGCCGTCCCGCTCGCCGCGGCGAGCTCACGGCGCATGTTCGCGACCGCGTCGGAGGCGAAGGCGCTCCGCCCGGCGACCGTGAAATACACGTCCGCGGCGAGACGGGCGCGCAGCAGCGGCTCCCGCCACGTCCGCCACGCAAGGCCCAGGTGCGTGCGTTCCCGCCGTAGATCGCGGACGGACTCGTCGTAGCGGTCGGGGTGCCCGGCGAGGATCGCGAGATCGGCATCGGAGACCGCCGCCCCCGAGGCGTCGCCGGCCGCGGGCCGATGGTGCCGCGTCACCAGGATGAGGCGGCAGACCTCCTCGACATCGGCACCGCCCACGCCGGCGGCGGCCAGGCGGGACGTGGCCAGGTCGGCCGACCTCTGCTCGTCGTCCGCGGCGCCGGTGAGGACGGCGTCGTGGAACCACACGGCGAGGCGGGTCACGCGGGGATCGCCGGCGTCGCCGCCCACCACGGCGAGGGCGACCAGCGTCTCCGCGAGGTGCCGGGGGTCGTGGTAGCGGCGGTGCGGCTCGGTCCATCGTCGCCACAGCTCCTCGCCGAGGCCCGGCCTGCCGGGAAGGGTCTCCTCCCACGCGAGCCGGAGGTCGTCCTGCAGGCTCACAGCAGTCCCGTCGCCCAGGTGGCGACGCCGGCGCACCCGGCCGCGATGAGGACGCTGAAGAAGGTTCCCATGATGAACGCCTGGGCCTTGCCCGCATCCGGGCTCTGGAGTTCCGGATACCGTGCCAGGCCCTTGATGCCGAGGACGATCGCGATCCCCTCCGGGAAGCCGCCCAACAGGCAGGCGAAGACGGCGAGCCGCTCCAGCATGCCGATCCAGGCGCCGCCGCCGAGCCGACGCGCTCCGGCCGTGACCGTCGTGTCGGACGAGTCCGGGGCGTCGCCGTCGTTCCCGCGCTCGTGCGCCTGCGAGCGGTCGACGAGGCGCAGCAGGGCGCGCACGAGCGGCACGCCTGCGACGACGGCCACCGCCGCGCAGAGAAGCACGATGGCGGCGCGGGCGACGGCCGACGGGTCGATCATCGGCCTGCTCCGAGGTCTTCGAGGAGACCGGCGGCCAGGGCCTCCCCGGCGGTGGCGACGGCGACGCCGGCCGCTCCGGCGCGCTGGCTGGCGGCCGAGGGGGAGATCCCCAGGTGCGCGGCGGCGCGCTGGTTGGTCATCCCCGTCGCGAGGAGATCGGCCACGTCCCATCCTTCCTGCGTGCGCCGTGAGAGCACGCTGCGCAACAGCCACAGAGCCGTCTCGGCGCGTTGCGCCGTGCCGTTGGCGTCACTGTACGGGCCGGCTGCGACAGAATCGCGATCGGCCTCGAGGGCAAGGCCGGTCGGCGTCGAGCGCGTTCGCTCGACGGCCGTTCGCGCGGCCACGTACGCGGGGCCCCGGGCCTGTCGCGTCGAGGCGGGCAGGGGCGATTCGACCGGCCCCACGCCGATCCCGACCCGCCAGGACCGCAGTCGTGTCAGCTCGCGCACGATCGCGACGACGGCGTCCGGACGCGCGGTCAGGCCCTGGATCTCGTCCCCTGCCGTCCGCTCGAACGCGAGGCGCAGGCCGGGAATCCGGGACAGGCGGTCGAGAGCGGCAGGGACGGCGTCCGCGCTACGCCTGCTGCGACGCTGATCGGCGGTCACGACGAACCAGATTGAGGGTTCACCCTTCATGAGCCAAGGATAAGGCTCAAGACTGAATGTGGCGAGGCGATGGTGCAGGCTCGCGAGAGGTCCCGGAGGCGTGCGTGCCGGGCCGGCGCAGGGTGCAGGTGAGCCGGCCGGTGCACACGCGCTGCCCGTCGTCGTCGGTGAGGACGACCTCATAGGTCGCCGTCCGGCCACCGATGTAGATGGCGGTCGCCTCGCCGTGGACCCACCCGGAGGTGACGGCGCGATGGTGCGTGGCATTGATGTCGACGCCGAACGCCCGGCCTCCGGGCCCGACCTCGGCCACGGCCGCGACGGACGCCAGCCCCTCGATGAGGACGCACGATGCGCCTCCGTGCAGCATGCCGAAGACCTGGGTGTTCCCGTCCACGGGCATCCGCCCTCGCGTCCGTTCCGGGGTGACCTCCTCCAGGACGATGCCCATCCTGTTGTCGAGGTGGCTGACGGCGTCGGCGATGAAGTCAGGGATGCTCACGCGGGAAACTGTGCCATGGCCGACGCCGGGTGGGAACTGTCGTATCCCGCCGTTAGAGTCGGGTCCGTGGATGACGACGTGCCGGGCAGAGTGCTGCTCATCGACGGGCATTCGGTGGCCTACCGGGCGTTCTTCGCGCTCCCCGTCGAGAACTTCTCGACGACGACAGGGCAGCACACGAACGCCGTGTACGGGTTCACCTCCATGCTCATCAACCTGCTGCGCGACGAGCAGCCGACGCATGTCGGCGTGGCGTTCGACCGCTCCCGGACGACGTTCCGGACCGCGCTGTACGACGCCTACAAGGCCAACAGGTCCGCCTCGCCCGAGGAGTTCAAGGGGCAGGTCGAGCTCATCAAGGAGGTGCTGGATGCGCTGCGGATCGTCCACATCGACATGGACGGCTTCGAAGCCGACGACATCCTCGGCACCTGGGCGTTGCAGGCGGCCGGCGCCGGTTCCGAGGTCCTCGTCTGCACCGGCGACCGGGACGCGCTGCAACTCGTGACCGACCGGATCACCGTGCTGTACCCCCGCAAGGGCGTTTCCGATCTCGCGCGGCTCACGCCGGCGGCCGTGGAGGAGAAGTACCTCGTGCCGCCCGCCCGCTACCGGGAGCTGGCGGCCCTCGTCGGGGAGACCAGCGACAATCTCCCCGGCGTCCCCGGCGTCGGGCCGAAGACCGCGGCGAAGTGGCTCGCTGCCTACGACGGGCTCGACAACGTCCTTCGTCACGCCGGAGACATCGCAGGCAAGGTGGGGGAGAGCCTGCGGGCGCACCTGGCCGACGTGCAGCGCAACGCCGACCTCAACCATCTCGTCACCGACCTCGACCTTCCGGTCGAGGCCGGCGAGCTCGTCCGGCAGCCGTGGGACCGGGAGGCGACGCACACTCTGTTCGACGGCCTGGAGTTCCGCGTGCTCCGCGACAGGCTGCTGGAGACCCTGCCGCCCGAGGACACCGAGCCGGAGGGCGGATTCGAGGTGGCGGGACAGGTCCTGGCCCCGGGAGAACTGAGCGGCTGGCTGGCCGCACACGGGGCGGGCCTGACCGGCATGGACGTCCAGGGCCGCTGGGCGGCCGGAGACGGCGATGTGACCGGGATCGCCCTCGCCGCCGCCGACGGTGCCGCGTGCTGGTTCGACACGGCCGATCTCACACCCGCCGACGATGCCACGCTCGCCACCTGGCTCGCCGACGAGTCGCAGGCGAAGGCGATCCACGACGGCAAGGGCCCCCTGCTGGCCCTGTGGGCCCGCGGATGGGACCTGCACGGCGTGCGGAGCGACACCCAGCTCGCGGCGTACCTGCTGCGTCCCGATCAGCGGGTGTTCGATCTCGGCGATCTGGCCGTCCGGCACCTGAAGCGCGAACTGCGGATCGAGACCGCCGCGGGAACCGGCGATCCCGACCAGCTCGCCTTCGACTTCGGAGGCGCCGAGGCGGCGGAGGCGGCGATGGTGCGGGCGCGCGCCGTGATCGACCTGGCCGAGGCCATGGAGGCCGAGCTGTCCACGCGTGGCGAGGTGTCGCTGCTGCAGGATGTGGAGCTTCCGCTGCAGCGCACGCTGGCACGGATGGAGCGCACGGGCATCGCCGTCGAGGCGGGCTGCCTGGAGGGACTGCGGGACGAGTTCGACGCCGGCGTGCAGGACGCCGAATCCGACGCCTACGCCGTCTTGGGCAAGGCGATCAACCTCGGATCCCCCAAGCAGTTGCAGGCCGTTCTGTTCGACGAGTTGCAGATGCCGAAGACGCGCCGGACCCGCACCGGCTACACGACCGACGCCGAGGCACTGGAACAGCTCTTCGCGAAGACCGAGCACCCGTTCCTCGCCCATCTGCTCCGCCACCGCGACGCGATCCGGCTGCGGCAGACCGTCGACGGCCTCCTGAAGTCCATCGCCGCCGACGGGCGCATCCACACGACCTACGTCCAGACCATCGCGGCGACGGGCCGCCTGTCCAGCACCGATCCGAACCTGCAGAACATCCCGATCCGCACCGACGAGGGGCGGCGGATCCGCGAGGCGTTCGTCGCCGGCGCGGGGTACGAGTCGCTGCTGACCGCCGACTACTCGCAGATCGAGATGCGCATCATGGCCCATGCGAGCGGCGACGAGGGGTTGATCGAGGCGTTCCGCAGCGGGGCGGACTTCCACACCGTCATGGCGTCGCGCGTCTTCGGCGTCGGCCCGTCGGAGGTGACGGTCGCACAGCGGGCGAAGATCAAGGCGATGAACTACGGGTTGGCCTACGGGCTGTCTGCCTACGGACTCAGTCAGCAACTGCACATCGAGGTGTCCGAGGCGAGGGGCCTGATGGACGAGTACTTCGAGCGGTTCGGCGGCGTCCGCGACTACCTGCGGTCGGTCGTCGCCGCCGCACGACGGACCGAGTACACCGAGACCGTCCTCGGCCGACGGCGCTACCTGCCCGATCTGATGAGCTCCAACCGGCAGCGTCGGGAGATGGCCGAGCGGATGGCGCTCAACGCACCGATCCAGGGATCGGCGGCCGACATCATCAAGGTGGCGATGCTCGACGTCGAGACCGCGCTCGACACGGCCGGGCTGGCCAGCCGGATGCTGCTGCAGGTCCACGACGAACTGGTTCTCGAGATCGCACCCGGAGAGGTCGGTGCGGTCACCGCGCTCGTCACCGAGAAGATGGGTCACGCGGTCGAGTTGTCGGTGCCCCTCGACGTGTCCGTCGGCACGGGTCGCACCTGGCACGAGGCCGCTCACTGACACCGGCGCGCACCCGCTGATAACGATCGGGTCTCCGGTTACCCGTCAGGTTGGCGGAGGCGCGCGATGATGGATAGGCTGGTCCGGTGGCATCCGGGTGCCCTCGGACCGAGTGGGGCACGGTAGTCCGGATCTGCCTCACAGACGACAAATCCATCGGAGCCCTAACTCAATGACCTCCCTCTCTGAGGCCTCATCTCACGTCGCAGTCGACGATTTCGGATCGCCCGAAGCCTTCATGGCGGCGGTGGACGCGACCATCAAGTACTTCAACGACGGCGACATCGTCACCGGCACCGTCGTCAAGGTCGACCGTGACGAGGTTCTCCTCGACATCGGTTACAAGACCGAAGGCGTCATTCCTTCCAAGGAACTCTCCATCAAGCACGATGTCGACCCGTTCGACGTGGTGTCGGTCGGCGACGAGATCGAAGCTCTCGTGCAGCAGAAGGAGGACAAGGAAGGCCGTCTCATCCTGTCCAAGAAGCGCGCACAGTACGAGCGCGCCTGGGGCACGATCGAGAAGATCAAGGAGGCCGACGGCGTCGTCACCGGGCGCGTCATCGAGGTCGTCAAGGGCGGCCTGATCGTCGACATCGGTCTGCGTGGCTTCCTGCCCGCGTCCCTCGTCGAGATGCGCCGCGTTCGCGATCTGCAGCCGTACGTCGGCATGGAGCTCGAGGCGAAGATCATCGAGTTGGACAAGAACCGGAACAACGTGGTCCTGTCCCGCCGTGCATGGCTGGAGCAGACGCAGTCCGAGGTCCGGCACACCTTCCTCTCCCAGCTCCAGAAGGGGCAGATCCGCAAGGGCGTCGTGTCGTCCATCGTCAACTTCGGCGCGTTCGTCGACCTGGGCGGCGTGGACGGCCTCGTGCACGTCTCCGAGCTGTCGTGGAAGCACATCGACCACGCGTCCGAGGTCGTCGAGGTCGGCCAGGAGGTCACCGTCGAGGTCCTCTCGGTCGAGATGGACCGCGAACGCGTCTCGCTGTCGCTGAAGGCGACGCAGGAGGATCCCTGGCAGACCTTCGCGCGCACTCACCAGATCGGCCAGATCGTGCCCGGCAAGGTCACCAAGCTCGTTCCCTTCGGTGCGTTCGTCCGCGTCGAGGAGGGCATCGAGGGACTCGTGCACGTCTCCGAACTGGCCGAGCGTCACGTCGAGATCCCCGAGCAGGTCGTCCAGGTCGACGACGAGGTCATGGTGAAGATCATCGACATCGACCTCGAACGGCGCCGCATCTCGCTGTCCCTCAAGCAGGCCAACGAGGGCTTGGACGTGGCCGCCGACGACTTCGACCCGGCGCTGTACGGCATGACCGCGTCCTACGACGAGCAGGGCAACTACATCTACCCCGAGGGTTTCGATCCCGAGACCAACGAGTGGAAGCCCGGCTACGAGGAGCAGCAGCGGGCGTGGGAGCAGCAGTACGCCGAAGCGCAGGCCCGGTGGGAGGCGCACAAGCGTCAGATCGCCGAGTCCGAGGCCGCCGAGCAGGCAGCCGCGGCCAACGCGGGCAAGGCTGCGACCTACTCGTCGGCACCCGAGGCGGCGCCGGCGGGTTCGCTGGCGTCCGATGAGGCGCTGCAGGCTCTGCGGGAGAAGCTGACCGGCGGCAGGTGAGCCGCACACAGGCAGGAGCGTGCCCCAGCCCTCGGGCTGGGGCACGCGTGTCTTCGACGGAGGTGCGATGCGAGTCGGGCTGACCGGCGGGATCGCCAGCGGCAAGTCGGCGGTGGCCGACCTGCTCACCCGGTTCGGGGCCTTCGTCATCGACTCCGACGTCCTCGCGCGAGAGGTCGTCGCGCCCGGCACTCCCGGATGGGAGGCGGTGCGTCGGCGCTTCGGCGATGAGGTGATGTCGCCGGCCGGGGGTGAGCTGGACCGAGCCGCGCTGGGCGCGATCGTGTTCGCCGACGCCGCCGCGCGGGGCGATCTCGAGGCGATCGTCCACCCGGCCGTGCGGCGACGGGCGCGTGAGATCGAGGCCGAGGCCGGGGGAGGCATCGTCGTCCACGTCATCCCGCTGCTCGTCGAGACGGGGCAGGCCGACACGTTCGATCACGTCGTCGTGGTCGACGTCCCCGAAGCGGTGCAGCGGCAACGCCTCATGGCCCGCAGCGGCCTGACCGCGGACGAGGCCGACGCGCGCATCGCGGCGCAGGCATCGCGGCGGGAGCGGCTGGCCGTCGCAGGGCACGTCCTCGACAACTCGGGCACTCCTGCGGAGCTGGAGGACCAGGTCCGGACGCTCTGGGACGCGCTGCGCCGGTTCGAGGGGCTGCCCGGCGCCGGGTGAGCGCCGGACCGGGCTCTGCCGCAGACCGGACGGGACAGCGCGATCCGGGCGGTCGATGATTCCGTGCGGAGGACCTCTGCCGCGTTCTGTCGGAGGGCGCGCGTACTCTCGGTCGCATGCGTCCTGTCGATGTCATCACCCGGCGTGTCGCGCCGTTCACGATGGAGGCCGATTTCTCCCCGGCCGGAGACCAGCCTGCGGCCATCGCCGAGGTCACCGAGCGCATCAGAGCGGGTGAGAACGACGTGGTCGTGCTGGGTGCCACCGGCACCGGCAAGACCGCCACCGTGGCCTGGGTCGCCGAACAGCTCCAGCGCCCCATGCTCGTGCTCCAGCCGAACAAGACCCTCGCCGCGCAGTTCGCGACCGAGCTGCGCACTTTCTTCCCCGGCAACGCGGTCGAGTACTTCGTGTCGTACTACGACTACTACCAGCCCGAGGCGTACATCCCGCAGACGGACACCTACATCGAGAAGGACTCCTCCCTGAACGAAGAGGTCGAGCGGCTCCGCCACTCGGCGACGAACTCGCTGCTGACGCGCCGCGACGTCATCGTCGTGGCGACGGTGTCGGCGATCTACGGCCTCGGCACACCCGAGGAGTACGTCGAGCGGATGATCCCGCTGCGGGTCGGGGAGCAGATGGACAGGGAGGATCTGCTCCGCCGGCTCGTGACGATCCAGTATGTGCGCAACGACCTCGCCGGCACGCGCGGCACGTTCCGGGTGCGGGGGGACACGCTGGAGGTGTTCCCGGTGTACGAGGAGCACGCCGTCCGCATCGAGTTCTTCGGCGACGAGATCGAGGCGATCTCGACCATGCACCCCCTCACCGGGGAGATCGTCACCGAGGACGACGAGATGTACATCTTCCCGGCGTCCCACTACGTTGCCGGCCCGGAGCGGATGGAGCGGGCGATCGGCGGGATCGAGGCCGAGCTGGAGGACCGGCTGGCCGAGCTGGAGGGGCAGAACAAGCTGCTGGAGGCGCAGCGGCTGCGGATGCGAACGACCTACGACATCGAGATGATGCGGCAGATCGGCTCGTGCGCGGGGATCGAGAACTACTCACGGCACATCGACGGCCGAGGGCCCGGGACTCCGCCGCACTGCCTGCTGGACTACTTCCCCGAGGACTTCGTCCTCGTGATCGACGAGTCCCACGTGACCGTTCCTCAGATCGGAGGCATGTACGAAGGCGACATGTCGCGCAAGCGCACCCTCGTCGAGCACGGCTTCCGGCTGCCGAGCGCGACCGACAACCGGCCACTCCGGTTCGAGGAGTTCACCGAGCGGATCGGTCAGACCGTGTACCTGTCGGCGACCCCCGGCAAGTACGAGATCGCGCGCTCGGGGCCGCCGGTGGAGCTCATCATCCGTCCGACCGGTCTCGTCGACCCCGAGATCGTGGTGAAACCCACCACGGGGCAGATCGACGACCTGATGGGGGAGATCCGGCGTCGCACCGAGCAGGACGAGCGCGTCCTCGTGACGACGCTGACGAAGAAGATGGCCGAGGACCTCACCGACTACCTGTTGGAGAACGGGGTCCGCACGCGGTACCTGCACTCCGAGGTGGACACGCTGAAGCGAGTGGAGTTGCTGCGCGATCTGCGCCTCGGCCTGTTCGATGTCCTCGTCGGCATCAACCTGTTGCGCGAGGGCCTCGACCTGCCCGAGGTGTCGCTCGTGTCGATCCTCGACGCGGACAAGGAGGGGTTCCTGCGCAGCGACCGCTCGCTGATCCAGACGATCGGTCGTGCGGCGCGCAACGTGTCGGGGCAGGTGCACATGTACGCCGACAAGATCACTCCGTCGATGGCGACCGCCATCGACGAGACCAACCGCCGGCGCGCGAAGCAGGTCGCGTACAACCTCGCCAACGGCATCGATCCTCAGCCGTTGCGGAAGAAGATCTCCGACATCACCGAACTGCTGGCCCGCGAGGACGCCGACACGACCGAGCTCCTGTCCGGCCGGCGTGGGCGCGGGGCGTCACCCGTCCCGGCCGCGCTCGATCCCGGGGAGCGGCGCCCGACCGAGAACATGCCCGCGGCCGAACTGACGGCACTGATCGAGCAGCTCACCGATCAGATGCACGCGGCCGCAGCCGAGTTGCAGTTCGAACTGGCCGCGCGGTTGCGCGACGAGATCGCCGATCTCAAGAAGCAGGTGCGGCAGTTCCTCGCCGCCACGACGTGACGCTCCGGGCGGGCTACCAGCCGCGAGCGCGCCATTCCGCCAGGTGCGGTCGTTCGGCGCCGAGCGTGGTGTCGTCCCCGTGCCCGGGATGCACCCGGGTCTCGTCGGGGAAGGCGCCGAAGATCTTGGTCTCCAGGTCGCCCATGAGGCTGGCGAAGTCGCGGGGCGAACGGGTCCGGCCCGGTCCGCCCGGGAACAGGGAGTCGCCGGTGAACAGGTGCGTCTCGTCCCCGCGGTACAGGAGGGCCACCGACCCCGGCGTGTGACCGACGAGGCCGACGACCTCCACCTGCGTGTCCCCGAACCCGATCACGTCGCCGTCCCAGACGCCGGTGAGTTCGCCCGTCGTGGCGTCATTGCGGATCGCGGACGCGTCAGGGGCGCCGGCGTACAGCCGGGCTCCCGTCGCGACCGCGAGGTCGGCGAGAGCGCCGATGTGGTCGTGGTGCCGGTGGGTCGTGACGATGGCGTCGACGTGCCTGCCCTCGACGAGGCGTCGCAGGATCTGCGGCCGGGCGGCCGCGTCGATCAGCAGGCTGCCCGACGACGCGACCAGCAGGTACGCGTTGTTGTCCATCGTGCCCACCGACTGCTTGTACAACGTCACGGTCGGCGACACAGCCTCGGCGTACGGTTCGCCGTCAGGCTCGACGTGGGCGAGTCCGGTAGCACCCATCTCGTTCCCCTTCTGCTCAGATGATCGGTCGCGGGCCGAGAGCGCCCGTCGACGTGACGGCATCCGCCGATGTCCTCCCCGACAACCAGCCGACGAGCCCGGCGACCGAACCGGACACGGTCGGCGCGGCCGGGTCGGGAGGGCCGATGACGGCGGCGTCCCCGTCAGGAGTCTCTATGCGGCACGGGCATTCGCCCGGGACGTCGCGCAGTCGGCGGATGCACCAGCGCAACAGCCACAGGGCCGTCTCCTCCTCGACGTCGGCGAGGTCGAAGCCGCAGTCCAGATCCACGTGGTGGAGGACGACCTCGCTCAGCCTGCTGAGGACGATGAAGGCGACCGGGTAGAGCTGGTGGTCGAAGCGTACGGGCTCGTCCCACTGCTCGGGTCGCAGCCTGTCGAACGCCCCCGCGAGGCGGGAGGCGCTCGTGTCGAGATCGATCTGCAGCTCCAGCGGTGTCTGCTCCGAACCTCGCTCGATGGCCCAGGCGCGGCTCTCGTCGCCGGGGTACATCGCGACGGTCGTACCGTCGACGACGCCTTCGACGATGCCGCGATAGGCGTCGGCGTTGCGGGCCAGGTGCGCCGCGACGTGGGCGCGCGTCCACCCCGGGAGGTGCGAAGAGCCCTCCCAGTCCTCGTCGGAGATCTGGATGGTGTCGCCCAGCAGTCGCTGGGTCGCCTCCAGCTTGAGCTGACGCAAGTCCGCCATCGGAAGGTGGTGGGCCGTCAAGTCCATGACCCCACGGTACTGCCCCGGACGCCCCGGCCGCAGTGTCGGTCGGGGCACCTAGCATGTTCGTCGTGAGTGATCGCCTTGTCGTCCGTGGTGCCCGGGAACACAATTTGCGCAACGTCTCGGTCTCGTTGCCGCGAGACGCCCTCATCGTGTTCACGGGCCTGTCCGGTTCGGGCAAGTCCAGTCTGGCGTTCGACACGATCTTCGCCGAGGGCCAGCGCCGCTACGTCGAGTCGCTGTCGGCCTATGCGCGGCAGTTCCTCGGCCAGATGGACAAGCCGGACGTCGACTTCATCGAGGGCCTGTCTCCGGCCGTGTCGATCGACCAGAAGTCCACCAACCGCAACCCGCGGTCGACGGTGGGCACGATCACCGAGATCTACGACTACCTGCGACTGCTGTTCGCCCGGGCCGGGCGGGCGCACTGTCCCGAGTGCGGGGAGCCGATCTCCCGGCAGACGCCGCAGCAGATCGTCGACCGGCTGCTGGCCCTCCCCGAAGGCACGCGGTTCCAGGTTCTCGCACCGGTCGTCCGGGGCCGCAAGGGCGAGTACGCGGAGCTGTTCCGCGAGCTCATCGCCCAGGGGCTGAGCCGGGTCCGGGTGGACGGCGAGACCCATCAACTGGCGTCGGTGCCCTCGCTGGACAAGAAGAAGCAGCACTCGATCGACGTCATCGTCGACCGCCTGGTCGTCAAGGACACGATCAAGCAGCGGCTCACCGACTCGGTCGAAACGGCACTCGGGCTGGCCTCCGGGGTCATCGCCGTGGACTTCGTCGACCGCGATGTCACCGATCCGGAGCGGGAGCGTCGCTACTCCGAGAAGCTGGCGTGCCCGAACAACCATGACATCTCCATCGAGGAGCTCGAGCCGCGGCAGTTCTCGTTCAACGGCCCGTGGGGTGCGTGCCCGGTCTGCTCGGGGATCGGCACCAAGATGGAGGTCGATCCCGATCTGCTGGTCCCCGACAAGACCAAGAGCCTCGCGAGGTCCGCGATCGCTCCCTGGTCCACGCCGTACGTGGCGGGCTATTTCGAGGACATCTTCCGAGCGCTCGCAGGCGAGCTGGGCTTCTCGGTCGAGACGCCGTGGGAGGACCTTCCCGCGGACGTCCGTGCGCTCGTCCTCGGCGGTCGCACGCAGCCGGTCGAGGTCGTGACCCGCAACCGGCACGGCCGGGAGTACCGCTACCGGGCCAAGTTCGAGGGAGCCGTCCCGTACGTACGGCGGCGCCACGCCGAGGCCGAGTCCGACAACGCCCGCGACCGCTTCGCGACCTATATGCGGGAGGTGCCGTGCGAGGCATGCCGCGGGGCACGGCTGAAGCCGGCGTCCCTGGCCGTGACGGTGGGCGGGCTCAACATCGCCGAGGTGACCGCCCTGTCGATCGACCGGGTCTCCGAGTTCGTCACGGCCATGGAGTTGACCGAACGGGAGCAGAAGATCTCCGAGCGGGTGGTGAAGGAGATCCGCCAGCGACTGCAGTTCCTCCTGGACGTCGGGCTCGAGTACCTGTCGCTCGATCGTCCGGCCGCCACGCTGTCGGGCGGAGAGGCGCAGCGCATCCGTCTCGCCACGCAGATCGGGTCGGGACTGGTAGGCGTGCTGTACGTCCTCGACGAGCCCTCCATCGGCCTGCACCAGCGCGACAACAGGCGGCTCATCGAGACCTTGCTGCGGCTTCGCGACCTGGGAAACACTCTCATCGTCGTCGAGCACGACGAGGACACGATCAAGGTCGCCGACTGGGCCGTCGACATCGGCCCCGGGGCGGGCGAGCACGGCGGGAAGGTCGTCGTCTCCGGTCCGGTTCCCGAGCTCCTGGCCTCGCCCGATTCGCTCACCGGCGCGTACCTGTCGGGCAGACGGTCGATTCCGCTGCCACCGGCCCGCCGCGCGGGCAACGGTCTCGCGCTGCGCGTGGAGGCGGCGCGCGAGCACAATCTGCAGGACGTGTCGGTGTCGTTCCCGCTCGGCCGGCTCATCGCCGTCACGGGGGTGTCCGGATCGGGCAAGTCGACGCTGGTCAACGCGATCCTGTACACGGCTCTCGCGCAGCGGCTCCACGGGGCGCGAGCGGTGCCCGGCAGGCACCGCACGATCACCGGCATCGAGCATGTCGACAAGGTCATCCACGTCGACCAGTCGCCGATCGGGCGGACCCCCCGCTCCAATCCGGCGACCTACACCGGCGTGTTCGACCACATCCGCAAGCTGTTCGCGGCCACGCCCGAGGCGAAGATGCGCGGCTATCAGCAGGGCCGCTTCTCCTTCAACATCAAGGGCGGCCGGTGCGAGAACTGCTCCGGCGACGGCACGATCCGGATCGAGATGAACTTCCTGCCCGACGTGTTCGTGCCCTGCGAGGTGTGCCACGGGTCGCGGTACAACCGCGAGACCTTGGAGGTGCACTACAAGGGCAAGTCCATCGCCGACGTCCTCGCCATGCCGATCGAGGAGGCGACGGAGTTCTTCGCGGCGATCCCGGCGATCTCGCGGCACCTCGTCACGCTGAACGATGTCGGTCTCGGGTACGTCCGTCTCGGGCAGCCCGCCACCACGCTGTCCGGCGGCGAGGCCCAGCGCGTCAAGCTCGCCGCGGAACTGCAGCGCCGCTCCACGGGCCGCACGGTGTACGTCCTGGACGAACCGACGACAGGGCTGCATTTCGAGGACATCCGCCGTCTGCTCCAGGTGCTGGGGCGGCTCGTGGAGGGCGGCAACACCGTCATCGTGATCGAGCACAACCTCGACGTCATCAAGACCTGCGACTGGGTGGTCGATCTGGGCCCCGGAGGCGGCGACAAGGGCGGGACGATCGTCGCCGAGGGCACGCCCGAGGACGTCGCGCGCGTGCCCGGTTCGTACACGGGGCAGTTCCTCGCCGAGGTCCTCGACGGTCGCGAGGTGCCCGCTGCCGAGGCGTCGGAGACGCTCGTCGCGCTGCCGGCGCCGGCGCCGGCGCGACGCCGGAAACGGGCCGGGTAGCCATGGCCGGAACGGTGAGTTGGCGGCCGCGCAACATCCCGGCCGAACCGGGCGTGTACCGGTTCAGCGACGAGCGTGGGCAGGTCATCTACGTCGGCAAGGCGAAGTCGCTGCGCAGCCGTCTCGGCAGCTACTTCGCCGCCCCCCGGACGCTGCTGCCCCGCACGGCGACGATGGTCGCGACGGCGCGCGACGTCGAATGGACCGTGGTGCGCAACGAGTTGGAGGCGCTGCAGCTCGAATACACCTGGATCAAGCAGTACGAGCCGCGGTTCAACATCAAGTACCGCGACGACAAGTCCTACCCGTGGCTCGCGATCACCTGGGACGACGAGTACCCGCGCGTGTTCGTCGGGCGCGGGGCGAAACGGAAGGGCACCCGCTACTTCGGCCCGTTCAGCCTCGCCTGGGCCGTCCGTGAGACGGTGAACACACTGCTGAGCGCCTTCCCGATGCGGTCGTGCAGCAACGGGGTCTTCCGCAACGCCGTCTCCAGCGGCAGGCCGTGCCTGCTGGGTCACATCGGCAAGTGCGCCGCACCGTGCGTCGCCCGTGTGACCGCCGAGGAGCACCGCGAGATCGTCGGTGATTTCATCGGGTTCTGGACCGGGCACGGACGAGAGCTCGAGCGCAAGCTGACAGCCGACATGGAGCGTGCCTCCGCGTCGACCCAGTACGAGCTGGCCGCGGCCAGGCGCGACCAGCTCCGGGCCCTGCGGGCGGCGACCGAGCGCAACGCCATCGTCCTGCCCGACGGCACCGACGTCGACGTGGTCGCGATGGTGCTGGACCCGCTGGAGGTGGCCGTCCAGGTGTTCCAGGTGCGCGACGGCCGCGTGCGGGCCGAGCGGGGCCAGGTGGCCGATCGCACCGACGACGCCGACGTGGCCGAGCTCCTCCCGCAGTTCCTCGTCGGGCTGTACGCCGACGTCGAGGAGGCCGGCATCCCGCGGGAGATCCTCGTGCAGGAGCCACCGGACGACGCGGAGGTGCTGGCCGAGCTGCTGACCGAGATCCGCGGCGCGAAGGTGAGGGTGCGGGTGCCGCAGCGCGGGCCGAAGCGCGACCTTCTCGACACGGTCACCCGGAACGCGACCGAGACGCTCGCCCAGCACAAGACGAAGCGGGCCGCAGACCTGACGACGCGCAGCAGGGCCCTCGACGAGCTGCAGGCGGCGCTCGGCCTGGACACGCCGCCGCTACGGATCGAGTGCTTCGACATCTCCCACCTGCAGGGCACCGAGCCGGTGGCGTCCATGGTCGTCTTCGAGGACGGGTTGCCGCAGAAGGCCGAGTATCGCCGGTTCCTCATCCGGTCCACCGACGGGAACGACGACGTCGGCGCGATGCACGAGGTGATCACCCGGCGGCTGCGGCGGCTGCTGGACGACCGCGAGGCGTTGCGGACGGCGACCGAGAAGCATCGGTTCCACTACGAGCCGTCGCTGCTGGTGGTCGACGGGGGAGCGCCGCAGGTGGCCGCCGCCGAGCAGGCACGCGCCGAGCTCGGGGTCGAGGCGATCTCCGTCGTGGGGCTCGCCAAGCGGCTGGAGGAGGTGTGGGTTCCGGGTGAGGAGTACCCGGTCATCCTGCCGCGCACGAGCGAGGGGCTGTACCTGCTGCAGCGGGTCCGCGACGAGGCGCACCGGTTCGCGATCACGCACCACCGGGCCCGGCGGAGCCGCTCCATGGTCGAATCGGTCCTCGACGACGTTCCCGGTCTCGGCGAGGTGCGGCGCAAGGCGTTGCTGAGCCGGTTCGGGAGCCTGCGGAAGCTGCGCGCGGCCAGCGAGGACGAACTGGCGTCGGTTCCGGGCATCGGAGGCGTCACGGCGGCAGCCATCACGCAGACGCTGGCGGCGCGTGCCCCCACCGAGGGGGTGAACGTGACCACCGGCGAGGTTGTCGAGAGCCCATAATGGAGGGGTGTCGAGCACTCTCGTCCCAGCCGATCCGCGCGTCGTCGTGATCACCGGCTTGTCCGGTGCCGGTCGCCGGACTGCATCGCACGCCCTGGAGGACCACGGTTGGTACGTGGTCGACAATCTCCCGCCGGCGATGCTTCCCGACCTCCTCGCGACGGTCTCCAAATACAAGATCAACCGCGTGGCGGTCGTGCTGGACGTCCGCACGCGGGCCCTGTTCGACCAGATCCCGGCCGCCTTCGACCAGTTGGCGGACATGGGAGTGCGGCCGGAGATCCTGTTCCTGGAGGCGTCGGATCCGGTGATCGTGGCCCGGCAGGAGTCGGTGCGGCGACCGCATCCGCTGCAGGGCGACGGGCCGCTGCTGTCCGGGATCTCCCGTGAGCGCCGGATGCTGGCCGCGTTGCGGGCGGCGGCGGACCTGGTCATCGACACGTCGGACCAGAACGTCCATCAACTGGCGGCGCGCGTCGTGCACACCTACGGCGGGCCGAGCAGCGAACTGCGGTGGGTCATCGAGTCGTTCGGTTTCAAGAACGGCATCCCGCTGGACGCGGACATCGTGATGGACGTCCGGTTCCTGCCGAACCCGCACTGGGTCCCCGATCTCCGCCCTCAGACAGGCCTGTCGCGAGCGGTGAGCGACTACGTGCTCGGGCAGCCCGGCGCGGCGGCGTTCCTGGACCAACTGGAGTCGCTGCTGGTCATCATGACCGAGGGGTTCGTCCGCGAGGGGAAGCGCTTCGGCCTCCTCGCCATCGGCTGCACCGGAGGCAAGCACCGCAGCACCGCCATCAGCGAGGAGATGGGTCGCCGGCTGCGGGAACGGGGTGTCGCCACGCAGGTGATCCACCGCGACCTCGGCCTGGAGTGATGGTGTCGCACCCGCCCTCGGCGGCGGCGCTCGGAGGGGGGCACGGGCTGTCCGCGTCCCTCTCGGCGCTGCGCCGCATCACCGACCGGCTGACGGCGATCGTGACGGTCGCCGACGACGGCGGCTCCTCGGGCCGGCTGCGGGAGGAGTTCGACATCCTCCCGCCGGGAGACCTGCGGATGGCGCTGGCTGCGCTGTGCGGCGACGACCGGATCGGGCGGAGCTGGGCCGACATCCTGCAGTCGCGGTTCCGCGGCGACGGACCGCTCGGCGGGCACGCGATCGGGAACCTCCTCATCGCGGGGCTGTGGCAGCGATTCGACCCGGTCACCGGGCTCGACATGGTCGCGGAACTGCTGCACTCCCTCGGGCGGGTGCTGCCGATGTCGCTGGTCCCCCTGGCGATCGAGGCGGACGTCCTCGGGGTCTCCCACGAGACGCCCGACGAGGTCACGGTGGTGCGCGGCCAGGCGACCGTGGCGAAGACGCGAGGGGCCGTGCAGCGGGTGCGACTCCTGCCCGCCGATCCGCCCGCGGCCCCGGCCGCCGTCGCGGCGGTGCGCGAGGCCGACTTCGTGATCCTGGGCCCCGGGTCGTGGTTCACCTCGGTCATCCCGCACCTGTTGGTCCCCGACCTCGCCGACGCGATCGTGAACACCCGCGCGCACCGCATCCTCACCCTCAACATCGAGGCGGCGGCCGAGACGGCGGGCCTGACCGCCGGGCGGCACATCGAGGTGCTCGCCGAGCATGCCCCCACACTGCGGCTGGACACGGTCCTCGCCGATGTGCGGCTGTCCAGGTCCGACCGTCATATCCAGCGTTTCGTGGAGTCTCTTGGAGGACGGCTGATGATCGCCGACGTGGCGATGAGAGACGGCACTGCGCGCCACGACCCGAACAGGCTCGCCGCCGCGTACGCCGAAATCATGGGCCTGTAGGGCTCGCCGCGACGGAATGAGATGATGCGCAGATGGCAATGACCGATCAGGTGAAGTCCGAACTCGCCGCCGTCCCTGTGACCAAGCCGTGCTGCCGGAAGGCAGAGCTCGTGGCGATGCTGCGGTTCGCCGGGGGGCTCCACATCGCCGGGGGCCGTCTCGTCGTCGAGGCGGAGTTCGACACGGGCGCGGCGGCGCGGCGGCTGCGGGCGTTCGTGCTCGACCTGTACGGCTTCGGGAGCGAGCTCATCGTCGTCAGCGGCTCCCAGCTCAAGCGCGGCGCCAGGTACGTCGTCCGCCTCATCCACGACGGTGAGTCGCTGGCCCGTCAGACGGGACTGATCGACGGTCACGGACGACCTGTCCGCGGGCTGCCGTCCTCGGTCGTCGGGGGCGGTATCTGCGACGGCGTCGCCGCGTGGCGCGGTGCGTTCCTCGCCCACGGCTCGCTCACCGAGCCCGGCCGCTCGATGTCGCTGGAGATCAGCGCACCGGGTTCGGAGTCCGCGCTCGCCCTGGTCGGGATCGCGCGTCGGCTGGGAGTGCCGGCGAAGGCGCGGGAGGTACGCGGCATCGACCGTGTCGTCGTGCGGGACGGCGACGCGATCGCCGCCATGCTGACCAGGCTCGGCGCACACGAGTCCGTCCTGGCGTGGGAGGAGCGGCGGCTGCGCCGCGAGGTGCGTGCCTCGGCGAATCGGCTGGCCAACTTCGACGATGCCAACCTGCGGCGTTCGGCCAGGGCGGCGGTCGCCGCCGGCGTGCGTGTCCGTCGAGCGCTGGAGATCCTCGGCGACGACGTCCCCGAGCACCTGCTCGTCGCGGGCCGGCTGCGGCTGGAGCATCAGCAGGCCAGCCTCGAAGAACTCGGGCAGCACCACAATCCACCGCTGACCAAGGACGCGGTGGCGGGCCGTATCCGTCGCCTTCTCGCCACCGCCGACAAACGCGCCGCCGACCTCGGAATCCCGACCACCGAGGACGCTCTGACGCCCGAGATGCGCGACGGTGAGGATTGATCACATCGCCGGTTGGCGTCGGTCTCGTGCCGGTATCCGGTCAGGTTTCCCGGCGGCGTGATCACCTCGGAATATTCGTTAGAGTGGAGCTTGTCAGTGTCAGTCCATGCTGACTGGCAAGTCGAATCCTCCACGAAGGAGCACCCACACCATGACCGTTAAGGTTGGTATCAACGGCTTCGGCCGGATCGGCCGGAACTTCTACCGTGCCATCCTCGCCAGCGGTGCCGATGTCGAGGTGGTCGGCGTCAACGACCTCACCGACAACAAGACGCTCGCCCACCTCCTCAAGTACGACTCGATCCTGCATCGTCTCGACGCCGAGGTCTCCTACGACGACGAGTTCATCATCGTCGGCGGTCACAAGATCCACGCCCTGGCCGAGCGCGATCCTGCCGCGCTTCCGTGGGGCGAGCTCGGCGCCGACATCGTCATCGAGTCGACGGGTCGCTTCACGAAGGCCGAGGCCGCCAAGGCGCATCTGACCGCCGGTGCCAAGAAGGTCATCATCTCCGCGCCGGCGAAGGGCGAGGACATCACCGTCGTGATGGGTGTGAACGATGCCGACTACGACTCGGCCAAGCACACCATCATCTCCAACGCGTCCTGCACCACCAACTGTCTCGCGCCGATGGCGAAGGTGCTGAACGAGAAGTTCGGGATCGTCAAGGGCCTCATGACCACGGTCCACGCCTACACCGCCGACCAGAACCTGCAGGACGGCCCGCACTCCGACCTGCGCCGCGCCCGCGCCGCCGCGCTGAACATCGTCCCGACGAAGACCGGTGCCGCCCAGGCCGTCGCGCTGGTGCTGCCCGAGCTTCAGGGCAAGTTCGACGGCTACGCCCTGCGTGTGCCGACGCCGACCGGCTCCGCCACCGACCTCACCTTCGAGGCCGGCGCCGACGTCACGGTCGAGCAGGTCAACGCCGCGATCAAGGAGGCCGCCGAGGGGCCGCTGAAGGGAATCCTCGCGTACACCGAGGATCCGATCGTGTCGAAGGACATCGAGACCGATCCCCATTCCTGCATCTTCGACGCGGGCCTGACCAAGGTCATCGGCAACCTCGTCAAGGTGGTCGGCTGGTACGACAACGAGTGGGGTTACTCGAACCGCCTCGTCGACCTGGCCGTCCTCGTCGGCTCCAAGCTCTGAGTCGGGGCCCTGGGTGAAGTCGATCGAAGAACTCGGCGATCTCACCGGGAAGCGAGTGCTGATCCGGTGCGATTTCAATGTCCCGCTCGATGGCGACCGCATCACCGATGACGGTCGCATCAGGGCAGCCCTCCCGACCCTCACGAAGCTGCGTGAGGCCGGGGCTCGAGTCATCGTCATGGCTCACCTGGGGCGCCCGAAGGGCACCGTCAACCCCGCGTTCTCGCTCGCCCCGGCCGCTGCGCGGCTGGGGGAGCTGCTGGGGATCGACGTGGCGCTGGCCGCCGACGTCGTCGGGCCGTCTGCGCAGGCCACCGTCGCTGCGCTCGGAGACGGCGACGTCGCGCTGCTGGAGAACGTCCGGTACGAACCGGGCGAGGAGTCCAAGGACGAGGCCGAGCGCGTGGCGCTGGCCGAGAAGTACGCGGCCCTGGCCGACGTGTTCGTGTCCGACGGCTTCGGCGTGGTCCACCGCAAGCAGGCGTCCGTCTACGACGTCGCGAAGCTGCTGCCGAGCGCGGCCGGCCTCCTGGTCGCCAAGGAGGTCTCCGTCCTCGAGAAGCTCGTCAACGACCCGGAGCGTCCCTCCGTCGTCGTGCTCGGCGGGGCGAAGGTGGCCGACAAACTGGCGGTGATCGAGAATCTCCTGAAGACGGCCGACACGCTGATCGTGGGTGGCGGCATGGCGTACACCTTCTTGAAGTCGCGGGGGCTCGAGGTCGGTACCTCCATCCTGGACGCCGAGAAGGTGGACACGGTGAAGGGCTACCTCGCGACGGCCGCCGCCACCGGGAAGAAGCTCCTGCTGCCGGTGGACATCGTCGTGGCCCCGGAGTTCTCCAACGATGCTCCCGCCACGGTCGTCCCCGTCGAGGCGATCCCCGCCGACCAGATGGGGCTCGACATCGGCCCGGCGACCGCGCAGGCGTTCGCCGCGGCGATCTCCGAGGCGAAGACGGTCTTCTGGAACGGGCCGATGGGCGTGTTCGAGATGCCGACGTTCTCCAAGGGCACGAAGGCCATTGCGACAGCGCTGGCCGAGACGGAGGCGTTCACCGTGATCGGCGGCGGCGACTCCGCAGCGGCGGTCCGCCAGTTGGGGTTCTCCGACGACCAGTTCGGTCACATCTCCACCGGCGGCGGTGCGTCGCTGGAGTACCTGGAAGGCAAGGAATTGCCCGGTCTGGCCGTCCTTGAGGAGGACTGACGATGAGTCGCAAACCGCTCATGGCGGGCAACTGGAAGATGAACCTCAACCACGTCGAGGCGGCCGGTCTCGTGCAGAACCTCGCGTGGACGCTGAAGGATCGCAAGTTCGATCCCGAGCGGTCCGAGGCGACGGTGCTGGTGCCGTACACCGACATCCGCACCGTCCAGACGCTGATCGAGGGCGACAAGCTGCCGTTCTCGCACGGTGCCCAGGACGTGTCCACGCACGAGTCGGGCGCGTTCACCGGCGAGGTGTCGGCCGACATGCTGGCCAAGCTGAACTGTGCGTACGTCGTCGTCGGCCACTCCGAGCGCCGCGAGTATCACGGTGAGACCGACGAGGTCGTCAACGCCAAGGCGCGGGCCGCGCTGGCGCATGGGATGACGCCGATCGTGTGCGTGGGGGAGGGGCTCGACATCCGCAAGGAAGGACGCCATGTCCCGTACACGCTGGACCAGGTGAAGGGCTCGCTCGCCGGACTGTCCGCCGAGCAGGTCGGCGGGCTGGTCGTCGCGTACGAGCCGGTCTGGGCCATCGGGACCGGTGAGGTCGCGACCCCGGACGATGCGCAGGAGGTGTGCGGGGCGATCCGGGGTTTCATCTCCGACGAGTTCGGAGCCGAGGCCGCCGCCGCCGTGCGGATCCAGTACGGCGGTTCGGTGAAGGGCAGCAATGTCGCCGAGATCATGGCTCGGCCGGACATCGACGGTGCGCTGGTCGGAGGCGCGAGCCTCAAGCCCGAGGACTTCGCATCCATCGTGTTGTTCTACGAACAGTGAGTCCAGGCGATCGGGTGGGTGCCGGCGACGGCGCCCACCCGATCGGTCTGTTCGCATCGGATAGGGCGAACACCTTCTCTGAGTTAGGATTCTCGTTGTGTCTATGACTTGGCCGATCCTCATCGTCTCGATCATCCTCGCAGCCTGCAGTGTGGTGCTCGCGGCGTTCGTCCTGCTGCACAAGGGGCGGGGCGGCGGCCTGTCCGACCTGTTCGGCGGCGGGATGTCGACGTCCATGGGAGGAACGTCGGTGGCCGAGCGCAACCTCGACCGGTTGACGGTCGTCATCGGCCTGGTGTGGCTTGCCTGTGTCGTGGCGTTGCTCGTCCTGTACAAGTACTTCCCGACCGTCGCCCCGATGGTGTGAGTGGTCGAGACCGCGCGTGAATGTGAACAAGGAGTAGAGCAGAAGTGGCTGGTGGGAGCGCGATTCGCGGTAGCCGTGTAGGGGCTGGACCGCTCGGAGAGGCTGAACGAGGAGACGCGGCGCCGCGGTTGTACGTCTCGTATTACTGTTCGAACGGACACCAGACCCGGCCGGCCTTCGCCGTCGAGGCCCAGGTGCCCGAGACCTGGGACTGCCCGCGATGCGGCCTGCCGGCGAACATGGACGCCGAGAACCCGCCGCCCCCGCCGAAGACGCAGCCGTACAAGACCCATCTGGCCTATGTGAAGGAGCGGCGCAGCGACTCCGAGGCAGCGAAGATCCTCGCCGAGGCGCTCGTCGACCTGCGCAAGCGTCGCGAACTGGGCGAGGTCTTCTACTGAGCCGTTCCCTCAGCCCTGCACGCGGCCGCTCCCTCGCGGGAGCGGCCGTCGTCACGTCATGACCTCCTCGGTGTCGCGGATCGCCCAGGCGGCGACGAGTCCGCGGCGACGGCGGTCGCGGCTCGGGCCGTGTCAGAGCTCGCAGTGGTACGGAACCGGGAGTCCCTCGCAGGCGGCGACGTCCAGGAAGAAGCGGGTCGCGACCGTCCCGCTGATGCGTCCGCCGGGCAGCGTCTCGTCGCCGGCGACCGCGCGGGCGACGGCGTCCGCCTTGTCGTGGCCGGTCACGAGGAACCACACCTCCCGGGAGTTGTTCAGCACGGGGACGGTGAGACTGATGCGCTCGGCGGGTGGCTTGGGCGCTTCGGTGACCTCGATCACCTTGGCGATCGGCGGGTCGGAGGACGGATGGTCGGGGAAGATGGACGCCACGTGTCCGTCGGGCCCCATGCCGAGCAGGCAGATGTCGAAGGCCGTGTCGCCGAGTTCCTTCGCATAGGTCGAGGCTGCCTGTGCGCCGTCGAGGATGCCGTCGGAACCGGGCATGGAGTGGGTGAGGGCCGGGGAGAGGCCGAGGCTGCCCAGGATCTCCAGCGTCGGGCCCGCGTTCCGATCCGGATCGCTGCTCGGCAGGAACCGCTCGTCACCCCACCACAGCTCCAACTGGTCGGAGTGCAGCGCCCCCTTGGCGTGGGCCGCGAAACGCGCGTACATCCGCTGCGCGATGCGTCCGCCGGTGAGGCACAGTTGCGCCACGGCGCCGGCCTCCTGGATTCCTGCGAGGTCCCGGACGAGTCGTCGCGCGACGCCGTCGGCGAGGTCGTCGGGGTCCGGGTAGCGGTGGATGCGCCGTATGGCCACGTCAGGCCCCCTCTCCCTCGCGACGATATCGCTCCGACAGGGTCTCCATGGTGGCCTCGAAGACCTCGTCGGTGTCCAGGCGCCGCAGTTCCTCGGTGAGCAGGTCGTTGATGTCGCGTCGGCGCAGCGCGACGGTCCGGCACGGCAGCCCGGGCGCCGTGAACTGTGCGAGGGCGCCGTCGGTGCGGGTGATGGCGATGTCGCCGGCGTCGGTGTGCATCACGACGCCGGTGATGCCCGGCCCGTCCGAGGCGAGTTGCTCGACCGGAACGGCCAGCCTGTTCGCCAGCCATGCCGCCAGCAGCGTCGCCGGTGCGTTGTCGCGGTTTCCGGACAGGGTGACCGACCGCACGGTGGCGGGGTACTGGTCGAGCGCCGTCACGAGCAGGGCCCGCCACCGGGTGAGCCGGGTCCAGGTGAGGTCGGTGTCACCGACGGAGTGCGAGGCGGCGCGTTCGCGGAGGGCCTGCTGCGGGTCCGGTGCGCCCATCGCGTCGGTGATGCGGCGGGTGCCGAGCTCGCCGATCGGGTCGGAGCCCGGTCGCGCCGGGGCGATCCCCGGCCACCACACGACGATCGGCGAGTCGGGCAGCAGCAACGGGACGAGCGTGGAGCGCCGGTGCTGGGCGAGCTCTCCGCGGAACAGCAGGGTGATGACCTCGCCCGGCACGTCCTCGCCCATCCGGATCGTCGCGTCCAGGCCGGTCTCGGTCTCCGTGCGAGTGGCGATGACGATGATCCGCGAGGGGTGCTCGCGGCCGGCGTCCACGCAGGCCCGCAGCACGCGGTCGAAGTCCCACGTGTCGGCCACGACGATCATCGTGAAGACCAGGCCGCTCGCCACGCCTTGATTGCGGCGTGCCTGGATGAGCTGGGCGTTGATGCCCGCCGAGGTCGTGTCGTCCAGAGTGAGGATCACGCTTCCACCTCTCGTCTCATGGCCTGCGCCAGGTGCGTCCGCTCGCGGCCATCATCGCCGCCGCGGACTCCGGGCCCCACGTGCCCGACGCGTAGGGGTCGGGCGTGGTCGGAAGGGACGCCCAGTAGTCCAGGACCGGGTCGAGGATGCGCCACGATGCCTCGACCTGCGCGCGCTGGGGGAACAGCGGTGGATCGCCGAGCAGGACGTCGATGATGAGCCGTTCGTACGCCTCGGGGGAGGACTCGGTGAACGAGCCCCCGTAGGTGAAGTCCATGCTGACCTCGCGGATCTCCATCTGCGTGCTGGGCACCTTGGCCCCGAACCGGAGCGTGACGCCCTCGTCGGGCTGGATGCGCAACACGATCGCGTTCGCTCCGAGCTCGGCCACGTCGGTGAACGGCAGGTGCGGTGCCGGCTGGAGCACGAGTGCGATCTCCGTCACGCGGCGCGGCATCCGTTTCGCCGCCCGCAGGTAGAACGGGACGCCCGCCCAGCGGCGGTTGTCGATGTCGACGCGGATCGCGGCGTACGTCTCGGTCCGGGAATCCTGGGGGATGCCGTCCTCCTCCAGATAGCCGCGCACCTTGACGCCGCCGGCCCACGCACCTGTGTACTGGCCGCGAGCCGTGTCGCGGGCGAAGTCCCGCGGCGGCCGTACGGCATCCAGCACCTTCTGCTTCTCGATCCGCAGGTTCTCGGCGGTGAAGGACGTGGGCTCCTCCATGGCCGTCAGCGCCAGCAGTTGCAGCAGGTGGTTCTGGATGACGTCGCGGGCGGCGCCGATGCCGTCGTAGTATCCGGCGCGGCCGCCGATGCCGATGTCCTCGGCCATCGTGATCTGCACGTGGTCGATGTACGTCCGGCTCCAGATCGGCTCGAACAACTGGTTCGCGAAGCGCAGCGCCAGCAGGTTCTGCACCGTCTCCTTGCCGAGGTAGTGGTCGATGCGGAAGACGGACGACTCGGGAAACGCCGACGACACGGTCTTCTCGAGTTCCTGTGCGCTGGTGAGGTCGCGTCCGAACGGCTTCTCGATGACGACGCGGCTCCACCTGCCGGGGGAGTGCTCGGTGAGCCCGACGCGCGTGAGTTGGGCGATGACCTGGTTGAACATCCGCGGCGGGACGGACAGGTAGAACGCATGGTTTCCCCCGGTGCCCTGGACGTTGTCCAATTCCTGCAGCGTCGCCTTCAGCCGCACGAACGCCTCGTCGTCGTCGAAGGTGCCCTGGACGAACCGGATGGACTCCATGAGCTGGGCCCAGGTCTCCTCGCGGAACGGCGTGCGGGAATGCTCACGGACCGAGTCGTGGACGACCTGGGCGAAGTCCTCGTCGGCCCAGTCGCGTCGTGCGAAGCCGACGAGTCCGAAGCCCGGGGGCAGCAGCCCGCGGTTGGCCAGGTCGTACAACGCCGGCATGAGCTTCTTGCGGGACAGGTCGCCGGTCACGCCGAACAGCACGAGCGCGCAGGGTCCGGGAATGCGCGGAACTCGGCGATCCTGCAGGTCCTGCAACGGGTTGGGGCGATCGGGATCACTCACGTGGTTTCCTCATCCTGCCGGTGCGATGGTCCGGGGACCATCCTGCCCGCCGTGCGTCGCAGCCGATCCCTCCCCCTCATCTTGCTGCACCGGCGGCCCGGGCGAAAGGCGCGGATCGCCGGCCGGGCCGGTTCGGCGGCGCCGGGGGCACGGGGCACGAGCGTGAGGACGGGAGTTCCGGGTTGTGCCGGGGTACGGGTAACGTACGACCAACCGTTCTCCGGCCCCTGCGGCGGGGACCGGGCCGCCCGTGAGGAAGGCATCGCCATCACCGACAGCGCCACCACGCAGACCCCGGCCAAGCGCACCGGCCGGGAGATCATCGCTGCGTACGTGGGGCTCACGAAGCCTCGCATCATCGAGTTGCTGCTGGTCACGACCATCCCGGCCATGTTCCTGGCCGCCGGCGGCGTCCCGGACCTGTGGGTCGTCCTCTGGACGATGACGGGCGGGACTCTGGCGGCCGCGAGCGCCAACGTCTTCAACTCGGTGCTGGACGCCGACATCGACCAGCACATGCGCCGCACCCGGAACCGCCCGATGCCGCGGCATTCGGTCTCGCGTGGGGCGGCCTTCGCCTTCGGCGCGGTGTTGGGCGTCGGCTCCGTGGTCGTGCTGGGCCTCGGGACGACGCCGCTGGCGGCCCTGCTGGCCGTCGTCGCGAACGCCTACTACGTGTTCGTCTACACGATGGCCCTGAAGCGGCGGACGTCCCAGAACATCGTGTGGGGCGGCATCGCCGGCTGTTTCCCTCCCCTCATCGGCTGGGTCGCCGTGACCGGGGAGGTGGCCCTTCCTCCGCTCGTGCTGTTCGCCATCGTCTTCGCGTGGACGCCGCCGCACACCTGGGCGCTGGCGATCCGCTACAAGGAGGACTACGCGCAGGCGCACATCCCGATGCTCCCTGTCGTCATGCCGCCCCGGAAGGTGGCGGCGCGCATCCTCGCGTACACGATCCTCACGGTCGCGGTCAGCCTGCTGTTGTGGCCGGTGGCCGGCACGGGCTGGCTGTACGTGGCGGTCGCCGGCGGCGCGGGACTGGCGATGATCGGCGAGGCCGTCCTGCTGTACCGGCGCGCCGCGAAGGGCGTGGACGAGATCCAGCTACGGCCGATGCGCCTGTTCCACCTTTCGAACACCTATCTGGCGCTCGTCTTCGCCGCCGCCGCCGTCGACACGCTGCTTCCCTGAACGGACCACCCGGAAGGCGAGGTTGGCCAGCGCGGCCGAGAACAGGGCCGTGCCGAGCATGTGGGTGATCACGATCTCCAGCGGCAGGTGGGTGGCGTACTGGACGTAGCCGACGATCCCCTGGAGGATCTCGACCACGAGAAGCAGGACGACGGCTCGCCGGGCGGTTGTCCGGCGCAGGGCGACCAATGCCCAGACCGTTGCGGCGACGAGCGCCCACGCGGCCCAGGCGTGGGTCTTCGCCGTGAGTTCGAGGGGGAGCCCGTTGCGGGTTGCGGCGCCGTCGCCGGAGTTCGGTCCCGCGCCGGTGGTCACCACACCCGCCGCGAGGACGACCACGCCGAGCAGCGTGACGATCCGGACCGCGAGGACGCCGCCGCGGTGGGCATCGGTGACGAGCGGGACGTCCCACGCCACGTGGATCATCTTCACGCAGAGCGCGACGAGGGCGACCGACAGCACCATGTGCAGCCCGACCACCCAGGGATTCAGGCGTGCGAGGACCGACAGCCCCCCAACGACCGCCTGGAGGGGGATACCGAGCCCGGCCGCCAGCGCCAGCCGCGCGAGTCGGCGGTCGGCCGCGCCGCGGCGCGCCGCGCGCACCGCGAGGACGAACGTGACGACGGCGATGGCGGCGAGGACGAAGGTGAGCAGCCGGTTGCCGAACTCGATCGCTCCGTGGATGCCGAGCTCGGGATGCGGCGTGTAGGAGTCGGCCGTGCACTGGGGCCAGGTGGGGCAGCCGAGGCCGGAGCCGGTGACGCGGACGATCGCACCTGTGACGATGATCACCTGGTTGGCGACGAGGGACGCGACCGTCCAGCCTTTCAGAGACATGCCCTTCACGACATCCACCGGAACGCCTTTCGCGCGAGCAGGATCGAGCCTGCGGCCCAGCCGAGCAGGACGAGCAGGGGCCAGGCCACGGTAGCGCCGATCGCCGAGGCGCGGAGAGTCTCTCCGAGCGCGCCCGTCGGAAGCGCCCACACGATCGGCCGCAGGACCGGCGGGAAGACGTCGACCGGGATCATGATCCCTGCGACGAGCCCGGCGAGATAGACCAGGTTCGCCAGCGCGAGCGTCACCTCGGCCTTCAGCCGCCCGGCCGGCACGAGCGCCAGTCCCGCGAACGCGAGCCCGGCCAGGCCGGTCGCTGCGAGGGCGATGAGTGCATCGACGGGACCGCCGCGCGGCCTCCAGCCGAGGGCCAGCCCCAGGAGGCCGAGCAGCAGGCACTGGGTCGCGGCCACGGCGGTGACGGCGACGGCCTTGCCTGCGATCAGGCCGGTCGGGCCGAGGGGAGTGGCGACGAGCCGTTCGAGCACCCCGTCGCGACGCTCGAATCCGGTGAGGATCGCCAGGGAGGTGAAGGTCGACGACCACACGGCGAGGGCGAGCACCGACGGCACGAGGGCGTCGAGCGTCACCGGGAACCGGTCCGCGAGCAGACGACCGCCGACGAGGAGGCCGACCGGGATGACGACCGCGAGCAGCAGTTGCTCGCCGTTGCGGAGCACGATGCCCAGCTCGGTGAGCGCGTGCGCCCGGATGCGCCGGGCCGCGGGGGCGGCCGCAGCGGCGGGCGTGAGGTCGAGCCCGCTCATCGCGGTGTCCTTCCGCGCGTGTGGGCGAGGAACACGTCCTCCAGGGATGCGGTGGCCGTCAGCTCTGCCGTCACGCCTCCGGTCACGATCCGCCCGTCGTCCATGATGTACACGTGGTCGGCGCGGACGGCCTCGGCCATGTCGTGGGTGGCGAGGACGATCGTCACGCCTGCGTCGCGGAGGCGGTCCATCACGTCCCAGGTATGGCGGCGGGCATGCGGGTCCATTCCGGCGGTGGGCTCGTCGAGGACGACGAGTTCGGGGCGTCCGATGAGGGCGGCCGCGAGGTTGAGGGCCTGCCGCTGACCGCCCGACAGGCGCCGGAAAGGGATCTCGGCGAAGTCGCCGACGCCGAGGTCGTCCATGAGCGGGCCGACCGGGTGGGGCGTGGCGTAGAGCCGCGCCAGATACCCGAGGAGCCGGCGGGGGGTGATCCCCGACCACGATCCGGGGCTCTGGGGCATCCAGCCCACGCGCAGGCGGTTGGCCGCGCTGCCGGGCGCCTCACCGAGCACGCGGACCGTCCCCGCATCGGGTGTGATGAGCCCGGTGCAGCACCGGAAGGTTGTCGTCTTGCCCGCGCCGTTGGGGCCGAGCACCGCCGTGATCGCGCCACGCTCGGCGGTCAGACTGAGCCCGGCGAGGATCCGCCGCGACCCGCGGGTGACGTCGACACCATGGATGGCGACGGCGGCGGGCGGACTCACGGGGTCAGTCTACGGGCCGCCGCGCCGCGCTCGCCCGGGCCGGGTTCCCGGGTCATCGACGGCCGTGGGTCGTGGTCTCGACAGGATCGACCATGCGCCGCCCGGGTCACCAGACGGGCGCTCTCATCCTGGGTTCCGGGGTGCGGACGACCGGGGACGCGGAAAGGGGGCCGGAAACGTATCCGGGGCAGGTGGTTCGCCGTCCGTCGCGTCCGATGCCGGCCTGAATGTAGGGTGATGGGGATTCGGGCGTGGCCGCGCCGGGAAGGAGGCGGGTCATGCGAACCCCTCGGTTCGACGTGGAGGCGCCGTTCTGGCGCACGATGGGCCGCATCGGCGACATCATCTTGCTCAATGCGCTGACACTGGTCGCCTGCCTTCCGGTGGTCACCGCCGGTGCCGCGCTCACCGCCCTCTACGACGGCGCCCGCCGACTGCTGGCGGGGGAGGGCGGATCGGTGACGGCGCTGTTCTTCCGCTCGTTCCGGTCCAACTTCCGGCAGGCCACCGCGCTGTGGGGCATCGTTGCGGTCGCCGGCGTGGGGGTGGCCGCCTCCTGGTGGCCCGATGTTCCGCCCCTTCTCGTCGGACTGCGCGTGGTCCTCACCGCCGTCTATCTGCTGACCTTCCCCTTCGTCTGGGTGTTGCAGGCGCGATTCGTCAACACCGTGCCGAACACCCTCAGGAACGCGTTCGTGGTCGCTTTCGGACGGCCGCGGTGGTCGTTGGGCGTGCTCGCCGTGCACGCAGGGATCCTCTGCCTTGCCGTGGCAGTGGCGATCTGGCTTCCCCAGGGGCTGCTCCTGCTGCTTCTCCTCGGATACCCGCTGGTGGTCTTCGCCGCCACGCCGCTGGCGGAGCGGGCCATCGCGCCGCTGCTGGCGCAGGCGTCCCAGGCGGGCGCCACCGGCGTCCGCTAACGCTCCGGACACGATCCCGGCCCGGGTGTTGCGCTCGGGACCGAAGTCGCGTAGCTTGCAGCCAAGAGACCGGAAACGTTTCCGGATGTGGCCAGCGTGGGCACCCGAAGACGGCTCTCGGTAGCAGCTCCACATCCGGCCGATGATGGCCGGATAGGAAGGTTGATCAATGAGGCACCACAAACTGTTGCGTCTGCTGAGCGCAGGAGCGGCCGCACTCGCCCTCACCGGAACGTTGGCGGCGTGCGGATCTCCCTCCAGCGGCGGCACCGCGGGCTCGGACGGCAAGGTGTACTACCTCAACTTCAAGCCCGAGGTCGCCGATGCCTGGAAGAACCTCGCGACCGAGTACACGAACGAGACCGGCGTCGCCGTCAGCGTCCAGACCGCGGCGTCCGGCACCTACGAGACCACGCTGAAGTCCGAGATGGCCAAGTCGGAAGCGCCGACGCTGTTCCAGGTGAACGGGCCCGTGGGCCTCGCCACGTGGAAGGACTATGCGGCCGACCTGTCCGACACCGCGATCTACAAGAATCTGACCGACCAGAACGTCGCGCTGAAGAGCGACGACGGGAGCCAGGCGCTCGCAGTTCCGTTCGCGATGGAGACCTACGGCATCATCTACAACAAGGCCCTGCTGCAGAAGTACCTGGCGCTGCCGGGCGCCGCCGTGACGTCGATCGACCAGATCGACAACCTCGCCACGCTGCAGAAGGTCGCCGAAGGCATCCAGGCCGACAAGAGCAAGCTGGGCGTCGAGGGCGCGTTCACGTCGGCCGGGTTCGACTCGTCCTCCGACTGGCGCTTCCACACCCACCTGGCGAACGTCCCGCTCTACTACGAGTACAAGGCCGACAACATCACCGGCCAGCCGGAGTCGATCAAGGGGACGTACCTCGACGGGTACAAGAAGATCTTCGACCTGTACCTGCAGAACTCGACCACCAAGCCGTCGCTGCTGTCGAGCAAGACGATCGAGGACGCCAACTCCGAGTTCGCGTTGGGCAAGGCCGTCTTCTATCAGAACGGCACCTGGGCCTACAACGACATCAAGGGCAAGAAGGTCGCCGACGCCGACATGGGGATGCTGCCGATCTACATCGGCGCCGAGGGCGAGGAGAACCAGGGCCTGTGCACGGGCTCGGAGAACTACTGGGTGATCAACAGCAACGCCTCCGAGGCCGACCAGGCCGCGACCAAGGCGTTCCTCGAGTGGGTCATCACCTCCGACAAGGGGCGCGAGGCGCTGAGCAACACCATGGGCTTCGTGACGCCGTTCTCGACCTTCGGCGACTACACGTCGACCAACCCGCTGGTGCTGGCCGACGCCGCCTACCAGAAGGCCGGGAAGACGCCGGTGAGCTGGAACTTCACCACCATGCCGTCGCAGAACTGGAAGACCACGCTGGGCCAGGCCCTGCTGCAGTACGCGCAGGGGACCAGTGACTGGGACGGCGTGAAGAAGGCATTCGTCGACAACTGGGCCGTCGAGTACAAGCTCGTCCACTCCTGACGCCTGCCGGTGGTGCGGGGGCGCTCCCTCCGCACCACCGACGGCCGGACCCCGAAGGAGCCTGACTTATGAAGAAGATCCTCCCACGCTGGGGCTGGCTGTTCACCGGCCCCACCCTCGTCGCGTTCCTGATCGGGTTCGTCATCCCGTTCGTCCTGGGCGTGTACCTCTCGTTCACCCGGTTCACCACGATCACGCGGACGACCTGGGTCGGGCTGGCGAACTACGCCCGGGTGTTCGGCGACAGCGTCTTCCTCCACTCCCTGTGGTACACGGCGGCCTTCTCCGTCGTGACGACCCTCGTCATCAACGTCGCGGCGTTCGCCGTCGCCTACATGCTCGTGAAGGCCATCAAGGGCTCGAACATCTTCCGATCGGTCTTCTTCATGCCGAACCTCATCGGCGGCATCGTCCTCGGCTACATCTGGCTGCTCCTGCTCAACGGCGTCCTCAGCCTGTGGGCGCGGTCGATCACGTACTCGGAGACCTTCGGGTTCTGGGGCATGGTCGTCTTGATGTGCTGGCAGCAGATCGGCTACATGATGGTGATCTACATCGCGGGCCTCCAGTCGGTGCCCGAAGACGTCATCGAGGCGGCCAAGGTCGACGGGGCGTCCAACCGGACGATCCTGTGGCGCATCATCATCCCGCTCGTCATGCCGTCGATCACGGTGTGCACGTTCCTGACGCTGACGAACGGGTTCAAGATGTTCGACCAGAACCTCGCGCTCACGAACGGGGCGCCGTCGCGGATGTCCGAACTGCTCGCCCTCAACATCTTCAACACGTTCTACGGCCGGCCCGGGTTCGAGGGCGTCGGCCAGGCGAAGGCCGTCATCTTCCTGCTCATCGTCGCGGCGATCTCGCTGGCCCAGAATTACTTCACCCGCCGGAGGGAGTCGAAGGCATGACTGAGACACGTCGCCCGCGGGCGTGGACGGTGTTCTTCTCGCTGCTGTCCGTCGCGTACGTCTATCCGATCGTCCTCGTCCTCATCAACTCGTTCAAGGACAAGGTCTTCATCGCCGACAACCCGTTCACGCTCCCCACCGCCGAGTCGTTCGTCGGTCTCGGCAATTACGAGCGCGGCGTGCAGATGACCGACTTCTTCGCGTCGTTCGGGTGGTCCCTGGTCATCACGGTCGGCGCGACCGCACTCATCCTGCTGTGCACCTCCATGAGCGCGTGGTGGATCGTGCGGGTGGACAACCTGTTCGCGAAGTCGCTGTACACGTCCTTCCTGTTCAACCTCGTCGTGCCGTTCCAGATGGTGATGTTCACCCTGTCGTGGTTCACCGACCTCCTCGGGCTGGGCACCCCGTTCGGGCTGTGGATCGTGTATCTCGGCTTCGGCGCGGGACTCGCCGTCTTCATCTTCACCGGCTTCGTGAAGTCCATTCCCACCGAGCTGGAGGAGGCGGCGCTGATGGACGGCTGCGGCCCCGTCCGCACGTTCTTCTGGGTCATCCTGCCGGTGATGAAACCGGCGATCGTGACGGTCGGCATTCTGCAGGTCATGTGGCTGTGGAACGACTATCTGCTGCCGTACCTGACGCTCGACCTGAAGCACTACAAGACGATCCCGATCGCCGTTCAGTATCTGAAGGGCGGCTACGGATCGGTCGACATGGGGGCGATGATGGGAGTCCTCGTGCTCGCCATGGTCCCGGTCATCGTCTTCTATCTCGCATCCCAGCGGCACATCATCCGCGGGGTGGTGTCGGGAGCGGTGAAGGGCTGAACGCGGCTCACCCCGGCACGACACGTAGGCATCGGGATCCATCGAGGAGATGAGCAGTGTGGCCGGAATCACCATCAAGGAGCTCGCCGAGATCTGCGGCGTGGCCGTGAGCACGGTGTCGCGGGCCATGAACGACCGGTCGGACGTGAACCCCGAGACGCGCATGCGCATCCTCGCCGCCGCGCACGAGCACGGGTACACGCCGAACGCGAGTGCGCGGAGTCTGAAGATCGCAGCGACTCGATCGGTCGCCGTGATCATCCAGGGCGAGCCGGGGCAACTGTTGTTCCAGATGCTCGGCCAGTTGGAGCAGCAGTTGGGCGACGAGGGGTACGACGTGATCGTGTCCCATGTTCCCGAGGCGCGGGCGCACGCCAGCACGGTCGAGCGGATCGTCGACGACGGGAAGTTCGCCGGCGTCGTGTTCCTCGGCCGCTACGGCGATCGCGCCGACCGCAGCGCGCCCGAGCTGAGCCGCAAGCTCGCGTCCATCGACGTGCCGATGGTCTTCTGCACGACCGTCGAGTTCTCGGACTCGCCCGGCCTGCACTCCTCGGTGTCGGTGGACGACAGGGCGGGCGCCTACGAGCTCACCCGCCATCTTCTCGAGCAGGGGCACCGGAGGATCGCCTTCGGCGGCACCGGCATCGCCGGTCACCACCGGCACCCGTGGGCGTTGCGACTGAGCGGCTACCGGGCCGCACTCGCCGAGGCAGGTCTGGAGGCGGACCCGGGACTGGTGATCGCGTCGATCCACCCGCAGCGGCTGTACACCATGACCGACGGCTACGAGTCGGCAAAGGCCTGGCTGCGGAGCGGCCCCCCGCCCTTCACCGCCATCGTCGGAGCGTGCGACGCCACGGCCATCGGAATCGGGCGAGCGCTCCACGAGGCGGGCATCAGCGTGCCCGAGGACTGTTCGCTGACGGGCTTCGACGGGCTTGAGGCGGCGTTCTTCACCACGCCGACGCTCACGACCATGCGGCAGCCGCTCGACACGGTCGCGCAGCTCACCAGCCGCGTCCTGCTGTCGGCGATGTCGGCCGCGCCGCGCGCGACCGAGCAGATCTGGATCCGCGGCGACCTCGCGGTGGGCGAGTCGACCGGTCCCGCTCCGGCCGAAGGCGTCCGGATCGACGTGCGCGCGCTGGCGTAGCGGCCGGACAACGGCGCGGCACGGCGGTCCACGACGAGGGGCGCCACCCGGATGGGTGGCGCCCCTCGTCGTCAGGGTGCTGCGGGAGGAGCCGTCACCTCTGGGCGGGCTCGGCGGCGGGCTGTGTCGCCGGATCGGCGGCCTGGACGGTCGCCGCCGCGTCCCGTTCGGGCGTGTCCGACGGCTCGCCGCCCGCGGGCGGATCCTCGACGTCCTCGATCCGCATGCGGAAGAACGAACGCCACACGAAGTACATCGACAGGGCGAAGAACACGGCCGCGAGCACGGACGTGACGGCCTGGTTGCCCTGCGACGAGATGGACACGGCCAGCTCGACCGCCAGCAGGCCGAACAGCGTCGTGAACTTGATGACCGGGTTCAGCGCCACCGACGAGGTGTCCTTGAAGGGGTCGCCCACGGTGTCGCCGACGATCGTGGCGTCGTGCAGGTCGGTGCCCTTGGCGGCGAGCTCGGTCTCGACGACCTTCTTCGCGTTGTCCCAGGCGCCACCCGCGTTCGCCATGAAGATCGCCTGGAAGAGCCCGACGATCGCGATCGAGATCAGGTACCCGATGAAGAAGTACGGGTCGACGAAGGCGAAGGCGAGCGTGCCGAAGAAGATCGCGAGGAAGATCATCAGCATGCCCTGCTGGGCGTACTTGGTGCAGATCTCGACGACCTCGGTGGAGTCCTTCGTGGACGCCTTCGCGTCGGCGCTGTCGTCCAGGTGGATGTGGCTCTTGATGAACTCGACGGCCCGGTATGCGCCGGTCGTCACCGCCTGGGTGGACGCACCCGTGAACCAGTAGATCATCGCGCCGCCGGTGATGAGCCCGAGCAGGAAGGGCGGGTGGATGAGCGAGAGGTTCTTCACCAGATCGGACTGCAGCCCGTTGGTGAGCGTCATGACGATCGAGAAGATCATCGTGGTCGCCCCGACGACGGCGGTGCCGATGAGGACGGGCTTGGCCGTCGCCTTGAAGGTGTTGCCCGCGCCGTCGTTCTCCTCGAGCATGGCCTTGGCCGCGTTCCACTTCGGCTCGTACCCCTCGGCGGAGCGGATCTTGGCGTCGATGTCCGGAACGGCCTCGATCCGCGACAGCTCGTACACCGACTGCGCGTTGTCGGTGACCGGGCCGTACGAGTCGACGGCGATCGTGACGGGACCCATGCCGAGGAAGCCGAACGCGACCAGGCCGAAGGCGAACACCGCGGCGGCCTCGGGCAGGGTGTTGAGGGCGTCGCCGACGCCGGTCGTCGACACGAGGTAGGCGATGCCCATCAGGCCCACGATCGCGATGCCGAGCCAGTACGCGGAGAAGTTGCCCGCGACGAACCCGGACAGGATGTTCAGCGAGGGACCGCCCTCCTTGGAGGACTTCACGACCTCCTTGACGTGCGAGGACTTGGTCGAGGTGAACACCTTCACGAGCTCGGGGATGAGCGCGCCGGCGAGCGTCCCGCAGGAGACGATGATCGACAGCTTCCACCACAGGGTCGGATCGTGGACGCCGTTGCCGGCGTTCTCGGCCAGGAACACCGCCGATGCGAGGAACGTGAGGGCGATGGACACGAGGCTCGTCACCCAGACCAGGGAGCTCAGCGGACGTTCGAAGTCGAAGTCGGTGGCGCCGTAGCGAGACTTCGCGATGGCTTCGTTGATCCAGTAGGACACGAGCGAGGCGATGAGCATGAGGGAGCGGACGGCGAAGATCCAGATGAGGAGCGTCGCCTGCAGGGCGGGGTTCTCGCCGCCGCTGAGGCCGATGCCGAGCAGCAGGAAGGTGATGAGCGCGACGCCGGTGACGCCGTACGTCTCGAAGCCGTCGGCCGAGGGGCCGACCGAGTCGCCGGCGTTGTCGCCGGTGCAGTCGGCGATCGTGCCGGGGTTGCGGGGGTCGTCCTCACCGATCTTGAAGACGATCTTCATCAGGTCGGAGCCGATGTCGGCGATCTTGGTGAAGATGCCGCCGGCGATCCGCAACGTCGCTGCGCCGAGGGACTCGCCGATCGCGAAGCCGATGAAGCACTTGCCGGCCAGGTCGAGCGGCAGGAACGCCAGGATGACCAGCATCAGGAACAGTTCCAGCGAGATCAGGACCATGCCGACCGACATGCCCGAGCGGGTGGGGATCTCGTGGACCGGCCACTTCTCCCCGCGCAGCGAGGCGTACGCCGTGCGCGAGTTCGCGAAGGTGTTGATGCGGATCCCGAACCAGGCGACGCCGAACGATCCGGCCATGCCGATCAGGGAGAACAGGATGATCACGAGGATCTGCCACCAGGCCAGCTTCACGAGCACCGCGTAGTAGACGACGATCACGATCGCGATGAAGACCCACAGGCCGAGCAGGAACCTGCCCTGCTTCACCAGGTACGCCTTGCACGTGGTGTAGATGAGCTCGGAGATCTCCCGCATGGACTCGTGCACCGGGAGGTTCTTGAGCTTGCCGTAGGTGAGCAGGCCGAAGGCCAGCCCGAGCAGGCAGATCACGAGCCCGGCGTACAGGTACACCTGGCCGGGGATGCCGAGGAAGCTGACGCCACCGTCACGCAGCGCCGACGGAAGCACGAGGTTGGCTTCGCCGCCGCCCGAATGGGGCGTGTCGGAGCCGGGCTGCGCGGAACATCCGGCCAGCGCTGCGGCGGTGAGGCCGAAGGCGGCCAGTGCGCCACGGCGGACGGGGCGTCGGCCCCTCCTCCGTGCGGGTTCGACAAGAGAATCGGTTGTCACGATGAGTCCTTCTCCGTGGTGCCGTCAACATCGGCGTCGTCGGTTCGTGTGTGTGCCACACTTCTGCGCCTGCAACCCTACGAGCGTGGGACGCAAGGCGCGCCGATGTTGGAAAACTGGTCACCGATGTCCGAAGTGTGGAACGTCTGACCCGCGATGCCGGGCCGGAGTTTGGATTTGGGGCGAAAAAGGAAAGAATGAAGTTGTGAAAACGGTAGGCGATCCCCGCGAGACGGAGCCGGACGTGGCTCCGGCACCCGCCGTGGACGGCGACGCCACCACCCGGGAGCGTGTCGCCCGGTCCATCCTGCAGTACGGGCCGTCGACGGCGGCCCAACTCGCCGAGCGGCTGCATCTCACCCCGGCGGCCGTCCGGCGGCATCTGGCCACGCTCGTGGAGGCGGGCCACCTCGTCCCGCGCCGCGAGCGGGTCTTCGGGCCCCGCGGGCGCGGGCGCCCGGCCAACGTGTTCGTGATCACCGACCAGGGCCGGTGCGAGTTCTACCAGGCCTACGACGATCTCGCCATCAAGGCCCTCGACTACCTCCGGGAGTCCGCCGGGCCGCATGCGGTGGAGCAGTTCGCCGAGTACCTGTTCGCGGCGGTGGCCGCCCGGTTCGACGACGTCCGCACCGACGAGCAGGACCTTCCCCGCGTCGAGACCCTGGCCGAGGTCCTCAGCGAGCAGGGGTACCTGGCCGGCGTCGAGCCGATCGAATCGGGCACCCAGCTCTGCCAGTACCATTGCCCGGTCGCGCACGTGGCCGAGCGCTACCCGCAGTTGTGCGACGTCGAGACCCGCGTCTTCGCCGATCTGCTCGGGAGCCATGTGCAGCGCCTCGCCACCATCGCGCGCGGCGACGGCATCTGCACCACGCACGTCCCGAAGCCCGTCCCGAACCCGTTGCACCCGTCACCGAGGGAGAACCAATGACTCAAGTCAAGCCCATGCCCGGTCTGGGGGCCACCCAGGATGAGCACATCGCGGCGCTGGGGAACTACCAGTACGGGTGGCACGACTCCGACGCGGCCGGCGCCGTCGCCCAGCGCGGCCTCACCCCCGACGTCGTCCGCGGCATCTCGCACCTGAAGGACGAGCCGGACTGGATGCTGCAGCGCCGGCTGAAGGGACTGCGGCTCTTCGAGCGCAAGCCCATGCCCGCCTGGGGCGCCGACCTCGGCGAGATCGACTTCGACCAGATCAAGTACTTCGTGCGCTCCACCGAGAAGCAGGCGGCGAGCTGGGACGACCTCCCCGCCGACATCAAGAACACCTATGACCGGCTGGGCATCCCCGAGGCCGAGAAGGCGCGCCTCGTCGCCGGCGTGGCCGCCCAGTACGAGTCCGAGGTCGTGTACCACAAGATCAACGAGGAACTGGAGAAGCAGGGCGTCGTCTTCCTCGACACCGACACCGGCCTGAAGGAGCATCCCGAGATCTTCGAGGAGTACTTCGGCTCGGTGATCCCGGTCGGCGACAACAAGTTCGCCGCCCTCAACACGGCGGTGTGGTCCGGGGGGTCCTTCGTGTACGTGCCGCCGGGCGTCCACGTGCGGATTCCCCTGCAGGCCTACTTCCGGATCAACACCGAGAACATGGGGCAGTTCGAGCGCACGCTGATCATCGCCGACGAGGGCTCCTACGTGCACTACGTCGAGGGCTGCACCGCCCCGATCTACTCGACGGACTCGCTGCACAGCGCCGTCGTCGAGATCATCGTGCGGAAGAACGCCCGCGTCCGGTACACCACGATCCAGAACTGGTCGACCAACGTGTACAACCTCGTCACCAAGCGCGCGATCTGCGACGAGGGCGCGACCATGGAGTGGATCGACGGCAACATCGGCTCGAAGGCGACCATGAAGTACCCCGCGGTCTACCTGATGGGCGAGCACTCCCGCGGCGAGACCTTGTCCATCGCGTTCGCCGGCGAGGGGCAGCATCAGGACGCCGGGTCGAAGATGGTGCACTGTGCGCCGCACACCTCGTCGTCGATCATCTCCAAGTCGGTGGCCCGCGGCGGCGGCAGGTCGTCGTACCGGGGCCTCGTCCAGGTGCAGGAGGGCGCGCATCACGCCGCCTCCTCCGTGAAGTGCGACGCGCTCCTGGTGGACACCATCAGCCGCTCCGACACCTACCCGTACGTGGACGTCCGCGAGGACGACGTCTCGATGGCGCACGAGGCCACCGTGTCGAAGGTGAGCGACGACCAGCTCTTCTACCTGATGAGCCGCGGCATGGGCGAGGACGAGGCGATGGCGATGATCGTGCGCGGCTTCGTCGAGCCGATCGCGCGCGAACTGCCCATGGAGTACGCGCTGGAGCTCAACAGGCTGATCGAACTGCAGATGGAAGGGGCCGTGGGCTGACCCCGGCCGCACGAGAGCACGCGAGAGAAGAGTACGGAGAAAGATGACTGTGACTGTGCCGAATGTGGCCGAGGCGGCTGAGTCCCCGGCGTCCCACCTGCACCCGGTGGCGTCCTTCGACCTGGCCGACCACCCGTTGCCGACCGGCCGGGAGGAGGTCTGGCGGTTCACGCCGATGAAGCGGTTCGGAGGTCTGCTCGACGGCACCCCGAGCTCCAGCCACCTGAGCTGGGACGTCAGCCTGCCCGACGGCGCCGCGACATCGGAGCTGACCCTGCCGGAGATCGTGGCGCTCGGCGTCCCCGCGCCGGTGGACCGTGCGTCGGCGCTCGCCGCGAACCTCGGCGGCGGTGCGGTGCAGGTCTCGGTCCCCGCCGGGGTGGAGCTGGCCGAGCCCATCGTCGTCCGCCTGCACGGCGAGTCGATCGACGACGTGGTGTACGGGCACGTCGTGTTCCGGGTCGGCGCGCACGCCAAGGCGACGATCGTCGTCCGGCACACAGGGTCCGCGCGGTACGCCAGCGCGGTGTCCGTCCTCGCCGGGGACGGCGCGGACCTCACCTTCGTCGCCGTCCAGGACTGGGCCGACGACGCGGTGCACGCGGGGCACACCGGCCTGCGGATCGGCCGCGACGCCAAGGTGCGCACGGTGACGGTCAGCCTCGGGGGCGACATCGTGCGCCTCGTCGAGACCGCGGAGTACGACGGCCCCGGCGGTGAGCTCGAGCAGTTCGGGCTGTACTTCGTCGACGCGGGCCAGCACATCGAGCACCGCCTGTTCGTCGACCACAACGAGCCGCGCACGCGCTCCCACGTCGACTACCGCGGCGCCCTCCAGGGCGACGGCGCCCACTCGGTGTGGGTGGGCGACGTGCTCATCCGCAAGGTCGCCGAGGGCATCAACACGTATGAGACGAACAAGAACCTGGTCCTCACCGACGGCTGCCGGGCCGACAGCGTGCCCAACCTCGAGATCGAGACGGGCGAGATCGAGGGCGCGGGGCACTCGTCGACGACCGGGCGGTTCGACGACGAGCAGTTGTTCTACCTGCGGTCCCGCGGCATCCCGGAGGACGAAGCGCGGCTGCTGGTCGTCCGCGGGTTCTTCGTCGACATCATCCGCCGGATCGGGGTCCCCGATCTGGAGGAGCAGCTCATGCGCGTCGTCGAGTCCGAGCTCGCCAGTTCCGTGATCGCGCGCCGGGGCGAGCAGTGAGCTTCGTCCCCGTGTGTGCCGTCGCCGACGTCCCCCGGGGCGAGGTGCGCCCCTTCACGGTGGCCGACACGCCGGTCGCCGTCGTCAACACCGACGAGGGGGTGTTCGCGATCCTGGACATGTGCTCCCACGCCGAGGTCCCGCTCTCCGAAGGGGAGGTGGAGGACTGCACGCTCGAGTGCTACATGCACGGGTCGCGCTTCGACCTCCGCACCGGGGAGCCGCTGGAACTGCCGGCGGTCGCCCCCGTTCCCGTCTTCCCCGTCCGGATCACCGACGCCCAGGTCCTCGTCGACCTGGACAACCCTCTCACCACCGCAACCCAGGAGTCCTAAGTCCGATGGCCACTTTGAAGATCAGCGACCTGCATGTCGACGTGGAGACCGAGGACGGTCCCAAGCCGATCCTCAAGGGCGTCAACCTCACCGTCAGCAGTGGCGAGGTGCACGCCATCATGGGCCCCAACGGCTCCGGCAAGTCGACCCTGGCGTACTCGCTCGCCGGTCATCCCAAGTACAAGATCACGTCCGGCTCGGTCCTTCTCGACGATGTCGAGCTGACCGGACTCACCGTCGACCAGCGGGCACGTGCCGGGCTGTTCCTCGCCATGCAGTACCCGGTGGAGGTCCCCGGCGTCTCGGTGACGAACTTCCTGCGGACGGCCAAGACCGCCCTGTCGGGCGAGGCGCCGAAGGTCCGCACGTGGGTGAAGGACGTGAACGCGGCGATGGACCGTCTCGGTCTCGACCACAGCTTCGCGGCACGGTCCCTCAACGAGGGCTTCTCGGGCGGCGAGAAGAAGCGCAACGAGATCGTGCAGTTGGAGATGCTGAATCCGTCGTTCGCGATCCTCGACGAGACCGACTCCGGCCTCGACATCGACGCGTTGCGGATCGTGTCGGAGGGCGTCAACCGCTACACGGCCCAGGGCGATCGCGGCGTCCTGCTGATCACGCACTACACGCGGATCCTGAACTACATCACACCCGACTTCGTGCACGTGTTCGTGGACGGCCGGATCGCCGCGGAGGGCGGCCCCGAGCTCGCCGACAACCTCGAGGCCGAGGGTTACGACCGTTTCGTCAGGGCCGTCGCGGCGAGCGAATGACCGTGACGGACGAGACGGAGGTGTCGATGGCGCTCGACGTCGCCGCGGTGCGGAGCGACTTCCCGATTCTGACCAGGGACGTCGCGGGCGTGCCGCTGGCCTATCTGGACTCCGCGAACACCTCTCAGAAGCCGCGCGCGGTCGTGGACGCGATCAGCGACCACCTGCTGCGGCACAACGCCAACGTGGCCAGGGCGATGCACACCCTCGGGGCGGAGGCGACCGGAGCGTTCGAGGCGGCGCGGGCGAAGGTCGCCGCCTTCGTGGGTGCCGCCCGTCCCGAGGAGATCGTCTTCACGAAGAACGCGTCCGAGGCATTGAACCTCGCCGCGCACACGCTGGGGGCGGGCCTGCGACCCGGCGACGAGATCGTCGTGTCGGTCATGGAGCACCACTCCAACATCGTTCCGTGGCAGCTTCTCGCCCAGCGGACGGGCGCGACCCTGCGGTGGTTCGACATCACCGCCGAGGGACGGCTCGACCTCGACCGGGCTCGCGCGGAGGGCCTCGTCAACGAACGGACCCGGATCGTCTCGCTGACGTGGGTGTCGAATGTCCTGGGCACCGTCAACCCCGTCGCGAGAATCGCCGGGTGGGCGCACGCTGTCGGAGCGACGATGGTGGTCGACGGCTCGCAGGGCGTGCCGCACCTGCCGACGTCGGTCGCCGAGCTGGGCGCCGACCTCCTGGCCTTCACGGGGCACAAGATGCTCGGCCCGACCGGGATCGGCGCGTTGTGGGGCAGATACGAGCTGCTCGCCTCGCTGCCGCCCTTCCTCGGCGGTGGGGAGATGATCGAGGTCGTCCGCATGGACGGCTCGACCTACGCGCCGCCGCCGCACCGGTTCGAGGCCGGGACGCCGCCGATCGCGGAGGCCGTCGGGCTCGGCGCCGCGGTGGACTATCTGACGGCGCTGGGCATGGACGCCGTCGCGGCGCACGAGCGGGAGATCACCGAGCACCTGCTCACGGGCCTGTCGCAGACGCCCGGAGTGCGGCTGCTCGGCCCGGCCGACCTCGACGACCGCGGCGGTGCGGTGTCGTTCACGCTCACGACGGCCGACGGCTTCGAGGTCCATCCGCACGACGTCATGCAGCTCCTCGACTCGCGCGGGGTGGCCGTGCGCGGCGGACACCACTGCGCCCGGCCGCTGCACGACAGGCTGGGGATCGCAACGTCGACCCGTGCGTCCAGCCACGCGTACACGACGACCGCCGAGGTGGATCGGCTCCTCGACGCGCTGGCCTACACCCGCGACTTCTTCGGAGGTGCCCGATGAGCATGGAGCAGCTCTACCAGGACATCATCCTGGAGCACTACAAGCTGAAGAGCCACAGCGGGCGGCGGGAGCCGTTCGGGGCCGAGGTGCACCACGTCAACCCGAGCTGCGGCGACGAGGTCACGCTGCGCGTCGACCTGGCCGACGGCCGGGTGCGGGACGTCTCGTACGACGGCGTGGGCTGTGCCATCTCGCAGGCGTCCACGTCGATCATGAGCGACCTGGTCATCGGGCAGCCGGTGGCCGACGCACTACGTCTGCACGACGAGTTCCTGGCTCTCATGCAGAGCCAGGGGAAGAGCGAACCGGACGAGGACGTTCTCGGCGACGCCGTCGCGTTCGTCGGGGTGTCCCAGCTTCCGGCCCGGGTCAAGTGTGCGCTGCTCGGCTGGTCGGCGTTCAAGGACGCGACCTTGCGAGCGACGGCCGAGGAGGACGAATGACCGAGACACCACGCCCGTCCGACCTGGTGGCGGACGATCTGCCCGAGGTCGACCTCACGGGCAGGATCACCGAGGACCAGGTTCTGGAGGCGATGAAGGACGTCATCGACCCCGAGCTCGGTGTGAACGTCGTCGATCTCGGCCTCGTCTACGGGGTCGACGTCGACGATCAGAACAATCTCACGCTCGATATGACGCTCACGATGCCGACCTGCCCGCTGTACGACTACATCGAGCAGCAGGTGGAGGTGGTGCTGGCCCCGATGGTGACGTCGACGGCCGTGAACTGGGTCATGGAGCCCATGTGGTCCCCCCACAACATCACCGAGGACGGCCGCGAGCAGTTGCGCGCCATGGGCTACAACGTCTGACCGCCGCACGCCGGCCCGGCGGGGGCGGTGCGCGTTGCCGCTACCCTTGTGGGTCGGTGTCGGACGGGCGCGGAGCGCGCCCAGGGGAGGGTGAGAACCGCAGTGTTGGTGGCGCGGGATGTCGAGGTGCGTGCCGGGGCGCGGCTGTTGTTGAACGCCGTGTCGTTCCAGGTCACCCCCGGGGACAAGATCGGGCTGGTGGGGCGCAACGGCGCCGGCAAGACGACCTTGACCCGCATCCTGGCCGGGGAGGCGCTGCCCGCTGCGGGAACCGTCCAGCGCGGCGGCCGGATCGGGTACCTTCCGCAGGACCCGCGGACCGGCGATCTCGACCAGCTCGCCAAGCAGCGGGTGCTCGCGGCACGCGGGCTCGACACGGTGCTCACGCGGCTGCGGACCTATTCCGACCGGATGGGCGCGGCGACCGGCGGGGAGGAGCTCGAGGCGGCGATGACGTCCTACGCCCGGGCCGAGGCGGAGCTGCAGGCCGCTGGCGGGTATGCCGCAGAGGCCGAGGCGGCACGGATCGCGGCGAACGTCGGCCTCGACAACCGGGTGCTCGGCCAGCCGCTGCGGACCTTGTCGGGCGGGCAGCGGCGTCGTGTGGAGCTTGCCCGCATCCTCTTCTCGGGCGCCGACACCCTGCTGCTGGACGAGCCGACCAACCACCTCGACGCCGACTCGATCGTGTGGCTGCGCGGCTTCCTCCAGACCTACGCGGGGGGCGTCGTCGTCATCTCGCACGACACCGGTCTGCTCGAGCACACGGTCAACAAGGTGTTCCACCTGGACGCGAACCGGGCCGTGCTGGACCAGTACGCGCTGGACTGGAAGCACTACCTGGTGCAGCGCGAGACGGACGAGAAGCGCCGTAAGCGGGAACGGCGCAATGCCGAGAAGAAGGCCGAGGCGCTGCTCGCGCAGGCCGACAAGATGAGGGCGAAGGCGACCAAGGCGGTCGCGGCCCAGAACATGGCGCGCCGCGCCGAGCGCCTGCTGGCCGGGGTGGAGACGGAGCGGGCCGTCGATCAGGTGGCGAGGATCCGGTTCCCCGATCCGGCCCCGTGCGGCAAGACGCCGCTGCGCGCCTCCGGCCTCAGCAAGTCCTACGGCTCGCTGGAGGTCTTCACCGACGTGGATCTCGCGATCGACAAGGGCTCCCAGGTGGTCGTCCTGGGGCTCAACGGCGCGGGCAAGACGACACTGCTCCGGGTGCTGGCGGGCCTCGAGCGGCCCGACACCGGGGAGGTGGAGCCGGGGCACGGGCTGCGGCTGGGCTATTACGCCCAGGAGCACGAGACGCTGGACGTGTCTCGCACCGTGCTGGAGAACATGCAGACGGCGGCAGGGGATCTCAACGAGACCGAGACGCGGAAGATCCTCGGCTCCTTCCTGTTCACCGGAGACGATGCCGACAAGCCCGCGCGGGTGCTGTCGGGCGGGGAGAAGACGCGACTGGCGCTGGCCATGCTGGTCGTCTCGGCGGCCAACGTCCTGCTGCTGGACGAGCCGACGAACAACCTCGATCCGGCCTCCCGCGCCGAGGTGCTGCACGCGATCAACACCTACTCCGGCGCGGTCGTGCTCGTGACCCACGACGAGGGGGCCGTCCAGGCGCTCGATCCCGAACGGGTGCTGCTGCTGCCCGACGGGATCGAGGACCTGTGGAACGACGACTACGCCGACCTGGTGTCCCTGGCCTAGCCGTACTGGCTGGGTGCCTGCCCGGCAGGGCCGGGGGCCGGTGACATCCGCGCCGACGGGGCACACCCCGGACAAGGCGGCGCGTGACGGCGTGGGGCCCTGGGTCTCCCGGCGCCGCTGCGAGCGTCTTCGGGCCCTACGCGGCGGGAAGCGCCCGCTCGGCCGCGTCGGCCGCGTCGGGACGCAGCGGCAGGGACACGATCCGGCTGCTGGAGCGGAACGCGTCGTAGCGGCGGGAGAGACCGGCGGCGAGACTGACCCCGCGGAGCCGGCTCGCCGCCTCTCCGTACGACACGCGGACGAGCGGCAGGCCACCGCCCGATCGTGCGAACCGGACATCCTCGACGTCGGCGGCATCCAGGTGCCACCCGGCCAGGCCGGATCGGTGCGCACCGTCGGGGCCGAGGGTGATCGTGCCGCCTCCGACCGAGAAGGAGAACCACGCCAGCAGCGCGGTCGCGACCGCCAGCACCGCCCAGATGAGGACGAGCGCCCCGCTCTCGCGGAGGATCGACCACACGACCAGCGGCACCCAGGCGACCGCGAGCACGGCGTACAGGATTCCCAGCGCACGCGCGGTCCGGTCGCGGACGGCGAGCGTCACCGGGGTCGGCGGGAGGCCGCGGCGGCGTGACGGCTTTCCGGACGGCGGGTCCTGACGGTTCTTCGCGCTCATGGACGGTAACGCTAGTCGGCCGCGGGCGAGCGGGCGGGCGGTCCCGCGGACGGGTCCGGGTCGAGGCGTCGCAGGACGAGCACCCGCAGTGCCAGGGTCACCTCCACCGCCGTGGCCGGGCGGCGGCCGGCGGCGCCGTGGAACGCGTTGGGTCCCATCGCGATCAGGTCGGCGACCTCGGCGGGCGAGAGCTCGACGCGCCGCACGGACGTCCAGGCGGATTCGCGCGCGAAGCGCCCCGCCAGCGCGGCCTCGAGCTTGCGGTCCTTGTCCTCCTCGACGTCGAGCAGGCCGAGGGATGCGCGGAGCTCGGCGAGGTGGGACGGTTCGGGCAGCGCCACGAGCAGTCGTCCCCCGGGCCTCAGCACCCGATGGAACTCGGCCGCGTTGCGCGGCGCGAACACGCACAGCAGGGTGTCCACGGTCCCGGTGCGGATCGGCAGGCCGGCCCACGTGTCGGCGACGATCGCAGCCATCCGGGCGTGGGCCTTCGCCGCCCGCCGGGCGGCGGCCACGGACACGTCCGCGGCGAGGCCGCGCGCGGCGGGGTGGTCGTCCAGCGCCCGGGCGAGGTAGTGGCCGGTGCCCGCGCCGGCCTCGGCGAAGGTCTCGCCGAGGCAGCGGTCCGACAGCGCGGCGGCCATCGGCTCGTACCAGCCGCGCGCGAGGAAACGGACCCGGGCGGCGACCATGTCGGTCGTGTCGGCGTTCTCGGGCGCCGGGCCGCGCAGCAGGTTCAGGTAGCCCTGACGGGCACGATCGAAGCTGTGCCGGGCGGGACACGCCGCACCCTGGGAGGTGAGCGCGAGCGGCTCGGCGCAGACGGGACAGCGCAGGAGTCCGGCGGCGGCTTCGAGGGTCACCGCTCCATCCTGCTGCATCGGCGACGGCGCCGCACGGCGCGCGAAGCCCCGCCCGCCGCGACAGCACGGGCCCGCTTTGTCACAATGAGCCCCAACAAGTGAGACCGCGTCGAGGGAGCTGCGATGCCCGACCTGTTCACGACCGCCGCCGACTGGCTGGCCGCCGACCCCGATCCGGCCGACCGGGCCGAGGTGGCCCGGCTGCTGGCCGAGGCCCAGCGTGGCGGAGAGGAGTCACTCGCCGAGCTGGGCGACCGGTTCTCCGGGCGCCTCGCGTTCGGGACGGCGGGCCTTCGCGGCCGGATGGGCGGGGGTCCGAACCGGATGAACACGGCGGTCGTCACCACGGCCACGGCGGGGCTCGCCGGCTTTCTGCAGGAGCGGCTCCCCGCCGGTCGCCACGTCGTGATCGGGTACGACGGCAGGCACCGGTCGGCGGCGTTCGCGCGGACGGCGGCGGGCGTGCTCGTCGCGGCCGGTGCGCGGGTGTCGCTCCTGCCGCGCATGCTGCCGACACCCGTCCTCGCGTTCTCCTTGCTGCACATGGACGCCGACGCGGGCGTGATGATCACCGCCTCCCACAACCCGGCGGCCGACAACGGCTACAAGGTGTACCTGGGGGCACGGGTGAGCGATGCGGGCGGGGCGCAGATCGTCCCGCCCGCCGACGCCCAGATCTTCGCCGCGATCGAGGCCGTCGGGCCCGCGAACCTGGTCCCCGTCGCGTCGCGCGGGTGGGATCTCGTGAGCGAGGACGTCCTCGACGCGTACGTCACGACAGCGGCAGGGCTCGTCGCGGGGGCGCCGACGGACCTGCGCGTGACGCTCACCGCCATGCACGGGGTGGGTGCCGAGACGGCGCAGCATGCGTTCGCGGCCGCCGGATACACCGACGTCCACCTCGTGCCGAGCCAGGCGCGGCCCGACCCGGACTTCCCGACGGTCGCGTTCCCCAATCCCGAGGAGCCCGGCGCGCTCGACCTGGCGGCCGTGACCGCGTCCGAGGTCGGCGCCGATCTCGTCGTCGCTCTCGATCCGGACGCGGACCGGTGTGCGGTCGCGGTCCCCGACGCGACCTCGCCCTCGGGGTGGCGGCCGCTGTCGGGGGACGAACTGGGGGCGTTGCTCGGCAGCCAGGCCGCCGCCGAGCACGAGGGCGATCCGACAGCCGTCCTGTCTCGGTCCATCGTGTCGTCGTCGTTGCTGGGCAGGATCGCCGCGGCGCACGGCGTGGGCGCGGCCGAGACGCTGACGGGGTTCAAGTGGATCACGCGGGCCCCGGGCGTCGTGTACGGCTACGAAGAGGCGATCGGCTACTGCGTGAACCCGGCGGCCGTCCGCGACAAGGACGGGATCACGGCGGGGCTCAAGACGATGGCGCTGGCCGCGCGGCTCAAGGCGGAGGCGCGCACGCTCGATGACCTGCTCACCGACCTCGCGATCGCGCACGGCCTGCACCTCACCGCGCCTCTCACGTTCCGGGTCGCCGACCTGTCGCTCATCGCGACGGGGATGGCCAACCTGCGGGCGGTGCCGCCGCGCGAGCTGGCCGGGTCGCCCGTCGTCGACTACGCCGATCTCACCGGGGGATGGCGCGGGCTCCCTCCGACCGACGGTGTTCGTCTGGCGACGGCGATCGGCGATCGCGTCGTCGTCCGGCCGTCCGGGACCGAGCCGAAGCTGAAGTGCTATCTGGAGGCGGTCGAGCCGGTCGCCGGCGCCGCCGACCTGCCGCGCGCCCGCCGGGCGGCGCAGGGGAGGATCGACCGGATCAAGGACGAGTTGCGGCTGATCCTGCGGCTTCCGTGACGTCCGTGGCGTCCTGGGCCGGGGTCGCGGAGCCGGACGACGGCGCCGTGCGCCGCCGCCGCAGGTCGCGGACGTCGTTGCGGATGAAGACGAAGAGGCCGGCCGCGGCGATGGCCGCGAACATGAACCACTGCACCGCGTACCAGAAGTGCGGGCCCTCGTCGAGGGTCGGCAGCGCCACCGGCCGCAGGTCTCCGGCCTGAGCGGGGGTGATCTCCAGCAGCCCGATGTAGCCGTCGGCGACCTCGTAGCCGAGGGACTCGGAGATCGCGGGCGCGTTGATCAGCCGCATCATCCCGTCGACGGGTGTGATCGCTTCGGCGGAGCCCTGCTCGCTGCGTCGCACGTGGCCGATCACCGTCACCGTCCCGGTCGGCGCGGGAGGGATCTGCGCGACGACGGAGGTGTTGGTCTCGAGGAAGCCCCGGTCGACGAGGACGACATCGCCCGATGCCGTCCGCAGCGGGGTCACGACCTCCACTCCCCGGGCGCCGTCGTTGGTGCGGTAGCGGATCTGGAACTGGTGCTCGGTGTCGAACGTCCCGCTGATGCGGACGCGCTGCCACTGGTCGAGATCGGTGATGGTCGTGTCCGGGGTGAACACCTGTTCGTAGTCGACGATCGGCGCCGACTCGTGCGCTTCGACGATCGCATTGTTGGCCTTGCGCTGCGCGAGCCGGTCCAGTTGCCACTCGCCGAGCCGGACGAAGACGACCCCGAGGACGATCACGAAGACCGCCAGCCCGGCCCACCTCACCCACGGGCGCTTCGCGCCGCCGGTCCCCGCCATGCCCATGGGTCAGGGCTCCACACTGCCCGGCACCGTCCCGGGCGAGACGAGCTGCGGCTGCGCGCCGGGCGCGTCCGTGGGCGAGACGGACGGGCGGCGGAGGTCGACGGCGTTCGCGAGCAGGACCGCCACGGCCGGAAGCACGGCCGCCCCGAGCAGGAACACCCACTGCAGCCATCCGTCGATCGCGACGGCCAGCGCGAAGCAGGCGACACGGACCCCCATCGTGATGAGGTAGCGGCGATTGCGGGCGGCCGAGTCCAGGCTGCGGCCGGGCCGGGCGCTCGTGATGAGCGTCGGTCGATCGCGCCGCGCCGACGATCCGGGCATGCCGTCACTCTAGTGCCGCGCGCGGACGTCCGGCACACGACGGCCCTCGGGAGTGTGACCGGCGGCACGGACGGGTGTCCGCAGCGGCACCACGGTCGTGCGATCGGTTAACGTTCAGCCGTGAGTATTCAAGAGTCTGCTGCCAGAAGCGTGGTCGTCACCGGCGGGAACCGGGGAATCGGACGTGCGATCGTCGAGCGGTTCGTCGCCGCCGGGCATCGGGTCGCCTCGTTCGACCTGGGCGGCGAGCCGCCCGCGGGCGTCGTCGGCGTCTCCTGCAACGTGACGGATCCCGAGCAGGTCGATGCCGCGTTCGCGACGGCAGAGGAGGCCAACGGCCCCGTCGAGATCCTCGTCGCCAACGCCGGCATCACGAAGGACACCCTGCTGCTGCGGATGTCCGACGCCGACTGGGACGCTGTGATCGGCGTCAACCTGACCGGTTCCTTCCGCTGCGCGAAGCGTGCGGTGAGGTCCATGATCGCCAAGCGGTTCGGCCGGATCGTCTTCCTCGGATCCGTGGTCGGCCTGTACGGCTCGGCGGGGCAGGTGAACTACTCCGCTTCGAAGGCGGGGCTCGTCGGCATGGCGCGGTCGCTGACACGCGAGGTCGGAAGCCGCGGCGTCACGGTCAACGTCGTCGCTCCGGGCTTCATCGAGACCGACATGACAGCCGTCCTCTCCGAGGAGGTCGTGGCCGGGTACAAGAAGGCGATCCCCGCCGGCCGGATGGGGCAGCCCGCCGACGTCGCGGCGGCGATCCAGTTCCTGGCCAGCGACGAGGCGGGTTTCATCACCGGGGCCGTGATCCCGGTCGATGGCGGCCTCGGCATGGGGCACTGAGGAGGGCGGCATGGGGATCCTCGACGGAAAGAACATCCTCGTCGCGGGCGTGACGATGCACACGTCCATCGGGTACAAGGTGGCCGAGCTCGCCCAGCAGGAGGGGGCGACGGTCATCGTCTCCAACTTCGGGCGGGCCATGAGCCTCACCGGCCGCGTCATCAAGCGCCTCGACCCGGTGCCGGCGCTGATCGAACTCGACGTGACCGATGACGAGCACCTCGCCGGACTCGCCGACACGCTGCGCGAGCATGTCGACCATCTCGACGGCGTGGTGCACTCGATCGCGTTCGCGAATCCGGAGACGGCCCTGGGTGGACGGTTCCTCCAGACCTCCTGGCCCGATGTCGGGCAGGCCGTCCACGTGTCCGCGTACTCTCTCGTCGCGCTCGCGATGGCGTGCCGTCCGCTCCTCGGACGAGGCTCGTCCATCGTCGGCATGACCTTCGACGCAACCGTCTCGTGGCCCTTCTACGACTGGATGGGCGTCGCGAAGGCCGCGCTGGAGTCCGCGAACCGCTATCTGGCCCGGTACCTGGGGCCCGACGGCGTTCGCAGCAACCTCATTTCCGCAGGCCCGATCGACACGCTCGCAAAGAAGGCCATTCCGGGGACCGAAGAGTTCAACAGGGTCTGGGGAGAGCGCGCGCCGCTGGGCTGGTCGACCACCGATTCGGTTCCGGCGGCAAAAGGCGTCCTGAGTTTGCTCAGTGACTACTTCCCGGCGACCACAGGTGAGATCATTCACGTTGACGGTGGCCTGCATGCCACCGGAAGCTAGAGTGTCACCAACCGCCAAAGGAGGCTCAAGTGACGGAGAAACCGGTTGTGAACCCGAACTACGGGGGCAATGACGAACCGCAGCCCGAGAACGACCCGCTCGTCAATCCCAATATGGGCGGCGAGCAAGCCTATGACGCCGAAGACATCGATTCGTCGGGTGATCCCGAGGTGAACCCGAACTTCGGCGGCGGGGATCGTCCGCGCCCCCCGAAGCAGGACTGAGGCGTCGAGATTCCTTCGCGACAAGACCCCGTTGCGCCCCGTGCGTGACGGGGTCTTGTAGGTTCTTGGGTATGGCAGCGGTTGTGGAGTTGGCGGGGGTGTCCATCGTGCGCGGCGGCAAACACCTGCTGCGGGACGTCGACTGGCGAATCGATGAGGGCGAGCGCTGGGTGGTCATCGGTCCCAACGGGGCGGGAAAGACGACGCTGCTGCAGATCCTGGCCGCGCAGGTGCATCCCACATCGGGCCTTGCCGCACTGCTGGGCGAGTTGCTCGGCGCGGTCGACGTGTTCGAACTCCGCCCTCGCATCGGGGTCTCCTCGGCGGCCCTCGCCGACCGCATCCCGCGCGGAGAGTCCGTCGGCGATGTCGTGGTGTCGGCCGCGTACGCGACGGTCGGCCGGTGGCGGGAGGCCTACGACCCGGTCGACTATCTGCGCGCCGCCGCACTGATGCGGCAGTTCGGCGTCGAGCATCTCGGCCGCCGGACGTTCGGGACCTTGTCGGAAGGCGAGCGGAAGCGGGTGCAGCTCGCACGCGCACTGATGACCGATCCCGAACTGCTGCTGCTGGACGAACCGGGTGCGGGCCTCGACCTGGCCGGTCGTGAGCGGCTCGTCACCGCCCTCGGGGACCTCTGCAGCGACGAGGAGGCGCCCACCACCGTCCTCGTCACACATCACATCGAGGAGATCCCGGCGGGAATCACGCACGCGCTGATGCTTGCCGACGGCATGGTGACCGCGGCAGGTCCCATCCACGAGACGCTCACCGACGAGGCGCTGACCCGGACGTTCGGCCTGGACCTCGCCCTGGAGTTCACCGCGGGTCGGTGGGCCGCCCGGGCGCGTCGCTGAGCTCGGGCTCCGGCGGGGCGGAACGGCCGTAGCGGCCCGCGAGCCACCCGCAGGTCATGAGCTGCAACTGGTGGAACAGCATCAGGGGCAGGATCAGCAGGCCGACATCCTGGCCCGCGAACAGCACGGTCGCCATGGGCAGGCCGCTGGCCAGCGACTTCTTCGTGCCGCAGAACTGGATCGCGATCCGGTCGGCGCGGGTGAAGCGCGCCAGGCCCGGCAGATACCAGGTCGCGGTGAGCATCACGACGAGGATCGCGACGCACGCGGCGACGAGCACGGCGACGTCCAGCAGGGACACCCGCTGCCACATGTGCTCGCGCACGCCCTCCGAGAACGCCGCGTACACCACCAGCACGATGGACGCCTGGTCGAACAGCTTCAGCCGCGGGTGCCGCGCGACCCACTCGGCGAGCCACCTGCGCAGCACCTGGCCGACGACGAACGGCAGGAGGATCTGCGCCATGATGTCGATCACCGAGCCGGGGTCGACGCTCGCCCCGCCGGAGACGTTCATCAGGGCGACGGTGAGCAGCGGCGTGAGGACGACGCCGATCAGGTTCGACGCCGAGGCAGACACGATCGCGCCTGCCACGTTGCCCTTGGCGATGGACGTGAACGCGATCGAGGACTGGACGGTCGACGGCACGAGCGAGAGGAACAGCATCCCGGCCGCGAGCGTCGGGTTGATCAGCCGCGGAAGCACCGCGTCCAGGCCGAGCCCGATGAGCGGGAACGCGACATAGGTGAACGACAGGATGGTCAGGTGGAGCCGCCAGTGGGTCAGGCCGCGCAGCGCCTCCCGGGGGTGGAGCCGAACCCCGTGCACGAAGAACAACCCGGCGACGGCCACCTTCGTGGCGACGTCCACGACCGGGATCGCGATGCCGCGGGCGGGCAGGAAGCTGGCCAGGACCGCGGCCGCGAGGATGCCCACCAGGAACCAGTCGACCCTGAGCCTGCGCCTCGCCACCGGGGCAGCCTAGCGGCCTGCGGTCGTCCGCGGAGCCGGACCGAGACCCGAGCACGGCTGGTAGCGTCGGAACGGCTCGGGCGAACGGGGAGGCTCCATGGCGCACCGGATCGACGTGGACGATCCTGCCGACTCCCGTCTCGGCGACTACACCCGGCTGCGCGACGCGTCCCTGCGACGGCACGTGGAGGTCGAGCGCGGGATCTTCATCGCCGAGGGGCACAAGATCATCGCCAGGGCCCTGGCCGCCGGGCTGCGACCCCGCTCGCTGCTGCTGGCGGAGCGGTGGCTGGCGGGTCTCGCGCCGGTGCTGGGCGAGTTCGACGTCCCCGTGTACGTGGTGACCGAGGCGCTGGCCGAGGAGATCACCGGATTCCACGTGCATCGCGGCGCGCTGGGCGCCTTCCAGCGCCCGGTGCCGTTGTCTCCGGACGCCCTGCTGGGCGCGCAGCGCCTCGTCGTCCTCGAGGACATCGTCGACCACACGAACGTCGGGGCGTGCTTCCGTTCGGCCGCCGGCCTCGGCTGGGACGGTGTGCTCGTCTCCCCGCGGTGCGCGGATCCGCTGTACCGCCGGTCGGTCAAGGTCAGCATGGGGGCGGTGCTGGAACTGCCCTGGGCCCGGCTCGCCGATCACGGCTCGGCGGTGTCGCGACTGCGCGCCGCGGGATTCACCGTCGCCGCCCTCGCGCTCGCCGACGAGGCCCTGACCCTGGACGACTTCGCCCGGCGGGTACGGGAGCGGCCTCGCCCCGTCGCGCTGCTGCTCGGCACCGAGGGCCACGGGCTCAGCGATCGCTGGCTCGCCCAGGCCGACCACGTCGTCACGATCCCCATGCAGCGGGGGATCGACTCCCTCAACGTCGCGGCCGCCAGCGCGGTCGCGTGCTACGAGCTGCGTCCCTGAGAGCTGGGGACGCGGCAGATCCACGTCGCGACCTCGCTACGATGTCCCGGTTACCTGTCGTCCGACCGGAGGAACCGATGACCGCAGCAGCACAGCGCAAGGGGAAGATCCTGCCGATCACCCGGTGGGGCACACCTGTGATGCATGCGCCGACGACGCCGGTCACCGCGTTCGACGACGACCTCGGGGAGCTGGTCGCGGACATGTTCGTGACCATGGACGAGGCCAACGGGGTGGGGCTCGCGGCGACGCAGGTCGGGCGCGGGATCTCACTGTTCGTGTTCCGCTGCCCCGATGCCGACAACCGGATCCACGAGGGAGTCGTGTGCAACCCGGTCGTGACGCTGCCCGAGGGCCACGACCGGCAGCTCGTGGCCGAGGACGAGGGCTGTCTGTCGTTCCCCGGCGCGTACCAGTCGCTGGCGCGCCCCGACCACGCCGTGTGCACGGGGCAGGACGAGCACGGCGAGCCGGTCGAGATCGTCGGGACGGGGCTGCTCGCCCGGTGCCTGCAGCACGAGACCGACCACCTGCACGGGACGGTCTTCGGGGACCGCCTGTCGGCCCGTGCGCGCAAGCTGCTGACCAGGCAGCACGACCAACTGGCACATCTGTACCCCGAGGACTGGCCGGTCACGCCACGCCGCACATCGGCCGACGAGGGGTGAGCCGACGCGCCCGATGCCGGCTGCGGGGCGTGGGCTGCGCGGCGGCGAGGAGTCTCGGGTGCACTCTGGAGGGGTGACCCGACCCGACGAGAGCCCGTTCGGGGAGGTCCTGCGCCGCTACGGCGAACATCTGGAGCTGGGGCGCGGCCTCTCGCCGCACACGTGCCGTGCGTACCTGGGCGACCTGCGCGAGCTGGCCGCGCATCTGACCGAAGCCGGCATCGATGATCTGGAGGCTGTGGACCTCGCGGCGTTGCGGGGCTGGCTCGCGGCGCAGCAGCGGTCCGGAGCCGGGCGCTCCACGATGCAGCGACGCGCCGTCGCGGTCCGTGTGTTCTTCGCCTGGGCATACCGCACGGGTCTCGTCGCGACCGATCCGGCCGCCCAGTTGCGGTCGCCGAAACGGCAGCGGCGCCTGCCGGCGACCCTCGATCAGGCCGAGGCGAAGGCGCTCCTGGACGGGATGCCGTCCCCCGAGCCCGGCGCGTCCGCGGCGGAACGGGCCGTGCTGCGACGGGATACGGCGATGCTGGAGACGCTGTACGCGAGCGGGGTCCGCGTCTCGGAGCTGTGCGGCGCCGACGTGTCGTCGCTGGATGTCGAGCGCGGGGTGCTGCGCGTACTCGGCAAGGGTGACAAGGAGCGGGCCGTCCCGCTCGGCAGGCCGGCGCTGCGGGCACTCGCAGCGTGGCTGGACGATCGGGCGCACCTCGCGGCACCGGGGGAGGAGTCGCTGTTCGTGGGCGATCGGGGGCGCCGCATCGACCCGCGTGTCGTGCGGCGCATCGTTCACCGCGCCCTCGCGCGCGTGCCGGACGCGCCGGATCTCGGCCCTCACGGGCTGCGCCATGCGATGGCCACTCACCTGGTGGAGGGCGGCGCGGACCTGCGCTCGGTGCAGGAGATCCTGGGGCACTCCTCGTTGGCGACCACCCAGATCTACACCCACGTCTCCAGCGAGCGGCTGCGGGCGAGCTTCCGGCAGGCCCACCCGCGCGCCTGACGGCCGGCGGGCCGTGCGGTCGGGAGGTGGTCACGCACCCGACATCCGACACCCCTGGGCGGTCCGTCCCGCCCACAGCGGTCACAGGAGGCGCGATGTGAGCCGGAACAGCGAGTTCCGGTACTGGCGCCATCGCCCGAGTTGCGCGAGGTCGGTGAGGGTGAACTCGCGGCACGCGGCCTGATCGGCGAGGAACTGCTCGCGGTGTGCCCGGGTGGTGGCGTCGTCGTGGACGACGGTCGACACCTCGTCGTGGAGGATGAGGCTGCGGATGTCCCAGTTGCAGGTGCCGATGACGGTGAGATCGTCATCCATGGTGAGGGTCTTGGCGTGGAGGAAGCCCGCCTCGTACTTGAAGACGCGGCCGCCGGCCTCCAGGAACGGCCGGTAGTAGCTGTGCGCCACCCACCACGGGACGGCCTTGTCGTACACGCCGGCCATCATGAGCCGTACGTCGGTGCCGGAGGCCGCCGCCGTGCACAGCGCGGTGAGAAGGGGCTCGTCGGGGACGAAATAGGGGGTCTGGATCCAGACGGCCTCGCGCGCCGAGCCGAGGCAGGTGATGAAGACGTCCCTGTTGCCGGGGTAGGTCGTCCACACGCTGGAGTACACGATCTGCACGGGCAGCGCTCCCGGGGCCGCCTCCGTCGTGGCCGGGAGGAAATCGGGGGCGAGAAGGTCGTCGTGGCGGCCGTTGAGCCGCCAGATCCCCGCCGTGAGGGACTGCAACTGCGCGACAACCGGACCGGTGACCCGAAGGTGGGTGTCGCGCCACGAGTCGTACCGCTTGCCGCCGTCGGCATACTCCTGGCCCATGTTCATGCCGCCGGTGTAGGCGACGCGTCCGTCGACGACGGCGATCTTCATGTGGTTGCGGTAGTTCATGCGCAGCAGCCGCCGGTAGCAGGGCTGCACCTTCACCCCGGCCCTGCGCAGCCGCCGCAACTCGTCCTTGCGGTAGGCGATCGACCCCAGCCAGTCGTACAGCAGGAACACCTCGACGCCCGCCGCGACCCGGTCGAGCAGGACGTCGGTAACCCGGGCCGTGAGCTCGTCGCGCTCCCAGATCAGGTACATCAAGGTGATGGTGCGTTCGGCCGCCGCGAGGTCGGCGAGGAGATCGCCGAACTTGTCGGCACCGTTGTAGTACACGGTGAGCGTGTCGGCGCCCACGATGTGGGCCTGCGCCTCGTGGTGCGCGACCCGGGCGACCTTCTCGCTCGGCTCGCCGGCCCGGGTGGCCGGCGGGTCGCCGAAGTGTCGCTGCGCCTCCTCGACGGTCGCGGTGAGCGCGTGCGTGACGTCGCCCACCAGTTCCTCCTCGCGTCGGCGAAGGCGAGAATCCCGTCGATAGTTGCGGCCGAGGAAGAGATAGGCGACGAAGCCGAGGACGGGGACGAGTGCCAGGATGAACAGCCATGCCAGGACGGTGCTCGGATCGCGGTCGTCGGTGACGAGCACGAAGACCAGGGTCACGAGGGCGAGCACGTACAGAGCCGACAGCACCAGCGTGATCACCGTGTCCGCATCCATGCGGCACAGTCTGGCAGGGCGGCGCCCCGCGGGGACGCCCGTCCACCCGTTTCGCGGATCACTGCCTTGTCAGGTACTCCATGGGGTCGGCGAGCCGGTCATCGGCGTACACCATGAAGTGCAGGTGGCAGCCCGTCGAGTCACCGGTCGTGCCGACGGATCCGATGACCTGCCCGGCGGCGACGCGCCGGCCCGGCTCGACGATGTACCCGGTGGCGTGGTTGTACGCCGTGGTGAGCCGCGATCCGCCTGTCTGCCCATGTTCCAGCACCAGCCGGTTGCCGTATGACGGATGCCATGCGACCGAACGCACCACACCGGCCGCGGCGGCCCTGATCGGCGACCCGCACGGGGCGCCGAAGTCGGTTCCGGAGTGGAGCCGCCAGGTGCCCGTGATCGGGTCGACCCGCATCCCGAACGGGGACGTCACCGGTCCGGTCACCGGGGAGAGCAGCGCCGCTCCCGTGCGCGGCGACACAGCCGGCCCGGTCGCCCTCTCGCGGATCCGACCGGCCGTCAGTTCCCGGCTGCCGGCGGGGAGAAGGCGGACCTCGGACACCTGGGCCGTGAGCATGAGCAGTGGATCGAGGTACTCCTCGCCCTCTCTGAGGCCCCAATGCAGGCACGCCTCGGCGGGACAACCCGCGTGACCGGCCTGTACGGAGCCGAGGGGGGAGCCGACCGTCACCCTCTGCCCGACCGCCGTCGTCGGGGCGACCGGTTCGTAGGTGGTGCGCACCGACCCGTGCGAGACGACGATCACGCCGCGCCCGGCGATGGAGCCGGCGAAGGTCACCGTGCCGGATGCCGCGGCGCGGACGACCGCCCCCGGCGCGACGGCCAGGTCGACACCGCGGTGCCCGGGGAGCCAGTCCAGCTCGGGCGGGTCGAAACCGCGGACCACGTCGCCGTCGACAGGAGCGGTCGCCGGATCGGGAAGGGTCGGCAGCGCGGCGGCGGGTGCGGCGGCCGCGAACGACAGCACGCATGCGAGGAGCACGATCGACAGGCGTCTCATGCTGACGACATGGGCGGGGGCGGGCGAACCTGCCCGGGGAACAGTGCCTTCTGTGGACGACGACCGTCGTCGCGCCGGGCTGTGGACACAGGGCCTCCCGGTCTCCGCCCTGCGACGAACGGGGAGAGTTGGTCCGGCGGCGGCTGTCCTTCTAGAATCGTCCCAGCGACTCGGCAGATCCGAGTCGACTTCGCATGTGACGGATCGCTTCGCGATGCCCGTCTCCCGGTCCCCTGCGGGGGCGAGGCGGGTGGTCACATCAGGCGGACCGAAGGGTTCGGTTCGGAAAACCGTGCGCGGCGCGTCCGCGCTGCGCCAGGAAAGGAACGGCCATGGCCGTCGTCACGACCCGGCAGTTGCTGGAGAGCGGTGTCCACTTCGGGCACCAGACCCGTCGCTGGAACCCGAAGATGAAGCGCTTCATCTTCGCGGAGCGCAACGGGATCTACATCATCGACCTGCAGCAGTCGCTGACCTACATCGACAACGCGTACGCCTTCGTGAAGGAGATCGTCGCCCGCGGAGGGCAGATCCTCTTCGTCGGCACGAAGAAGCAGGCCCAGGAAGCCATCTCCGATCAGGCGACCCGCGTCGGCATGCCGTTCGTCAACCAGCGTTGGCTCGGCGGCATGCTCACCAACTTCCACACCGTCATCAAGCGGATCCAGCGGCTCAAGGAACTCGAGGCGATGGACTTCGACGATGTCGCCGCGAGCGGCCTGACGAAGAAGGAGCTCCTCGGGCTGCGGCGCGAGAAGGACAAGCTCGACAAGACCCTCGGCGGCATCCGCGACATGGCCAAGGTCCCGCAGGCCGTGTGGATCGTCGACACCAAGAAGGAGCACCTCGCCGTCGACGAGGCGCGCAAGCTGAAGATCCCCGTCGTCGCGATCCTCGACACCAACTGCGACCCCGACGAGGTCGACTACCCGATTCCGGGCAACGACGACGCCATCCGCGCGGTCGCGCTGCTCACCCGGGTCGTCGCCGACGCCGTGGCCGAGGGCCTCATCAGCCGCTCGTCCGGCGGGCAGCCCGAAGGCGCGCCCGAGGCCGAGCCGATGCCCGAATGGGAGCGCGAGATGCTGGGCGCCGACGCGGCCCCCGCCGCCGATGATGCTGCTGTCGTCGAGGCGACCGATCCGCAGGGCGCCGCTCTGGCCGACGCGGCCGGCGAGCCCGTGCCTGCCGATCCCGCGCAGGTCGCCGCCTCCGCGGCCGAGGTCGCCCCGGTGGGGGAGACGCCGGCCGAGGTCGCCCCCGTGGAGGAGACGCCGGCCGAGGTCGCCCCGGTGGAGGAGACGCCGGCCGAGGAAGCCCCTGTCGCGGCCGCGGCGGATGCGACCGAGACCGAGTGATCCTTCCCTGCGTGACCGCTGAACAGACGAGAGACAAGAAGACGAAATGGCAATCACTGCAACTGACGTGAAGAAGCTCCGTGACGCCACGGGCGCGGGGATGATGGACGCCAAGAAGGCGCTCACCGAGAGCGAGGGCGACTTCGAGAAGGCCATCGAACTGCTGCGGATCACGGGTCTGGCCAAGGCCGCGAACCGGTCCGACCGGGAGGCGAGCAACGGCATCGTCGCGTCCTCGGCCGGCAGCCTCATCCATCTCGGCGCCGAGACGGACTTCGTCGCCAAGATGGACGAGTTCATCCGGCTCGCCGACGAGATCGCCGAGGTCGTCGCCACGCAGGGCGCGGGCAACCTGGAGGACGCCCTCCTGCTGCCGCTGCACGATCGCACCGTGGGCGATGCCGTGGCGGACCTCGCAGCCACCTCCGGGGAGAAGATCGAGCTGAAGAACGTCGCGACGTTCGCCGAGCCGACGGTCGTGTACCTGCACCGCCGCTCGCAGGACCTGCCCCCGCAGGTCGGCGTGCTGGTCGAGTACTCCGGGGGCGACGCCGACCTGGTCCGCAAGGTCGCCATGCAGATCGCCTCGCAGATGCCGCAGTACGTGACGCGCGAGGACATCCCCGCCGACGTGATCGAGAACGAGCGCCGGGTGGCCGAGCTCACCGCGCGCGAGGAGGGCAAGCCCGACAACATCATCCCGCGGGTGGTGGACGGGCGCCTCAACGGCTTCTACAAGGAGGTCTGTCTCGTCGAGCAGCCGTGGGTGCTGGACGACAAGCAGGTGGTCGGCAAGGTGCTGGCCGCCGCAGGCGTCACCGTGACGCGGTTCGCCCGCTTCGCGGCCGGCGGCAAGTAGGACACAGCCGAGGACGAGCGTCACAGGGCGGACCTGTGGCGCTCGTCCCGCACAACGAGGGAGACGTCGCATGGCAGGGTACAGAAGAGTCTTGCTCAAGCTCTCCGGCGAGGCGTTCGGCGGGGGACAGGTCGGTGTCGACCCCGACATCATCGCCCGCATCGCCGGCGAGATCGCCGAGATCACCCGGCAGGGGGTCCAGGTCGCGATCGTCACGGGCGGCGGCAACTTCTTCCGCGGCGCCGAACTGCAGCAGCGCGGCATGGACCGCCGCCGCGCCGACTACATGGGCATGCTCGGCACGGTGATGAACTGCCTCGCGTTGCAGGACTTCTGCGAACAGGCCGGTGTGGAGACCCGCGTCCAGACAGCCATCACGATGGGGCAGGTCGCCGAGCCGTACATCCCGCTGCGCGCGATCCGGCATCTGGAGAAGGGGCGCGTGGTCATCTTCGGCGCCGGTTCCGGGATGCCGTTCTTCTCCACCGACACCGTGGCGGCGCAGCGAGCGCTGGAGGTGAGGGCGGAGGTTCTCCTGATGGCCAAGCAGGGCACCGACGGGGTGTACGACGACGATCCCCGCACCAATCCCGCCGCGCAACGGTTCGAGGATCTCACCTACGACGAGTTCCTCGCACGGAACCTCAAGGTGGCCGACGCGACGGCGATCAGCCTGGCGCGCGAGCACCGGCTCCCCATGATCTTCTTCTCCCTGGATACGCCGGGCAACGTCGTCCGGGTCGTGGCGGGTGAGAGGATCGGAACAACCATCCACTCCTGACCGACAGGTTCGGGCAAGAAAGAGGCTGAGCAGTGATCCCCGACATTCTCAAGAGCGCCGAGCACAAGATGACGGCCGCGATCGACCACGCCCAGGAGGAGTTCGCCGCGATCCGGACGGGCCGTGCCCACCCGGCGATGTTCAACAAGCTGCTGGTGGACTACTACGGCTCCTTGACGCCGCTGCAGCAGTTGGCGACCTTCCAGGTCCCCGAGGCCCGCGTCGTGCTCATCTCGCCCTTCGACCGCGCCGCGATGCCCGGCATCGAGAAGGCCATCCGCGACTCCGATCTCGGCGTGAACCCGGCCAACGACGGCAACGTGGTCCGCGTCGTCATGCCGCAGCTCACCGAGGAGCGGCGCAAGGAGTACACGAAGGTCGCCCGCACGAAGGGTGAAGAGGCCAAGGTCGCGGTCCGCAACATCCGCCGCCACGCCGTCGACCAGATCGCCAGGCTCGTCAAGGACAAGGAGATCGGCGAGGACGAGGGCAAGCGCGCCGAAAAGGAGCTCGAGGGCGTCACCAAGAAGTACGTCGACCAGGTCGACGAGCTGATGAAGGCCAAGGAAGCCGAGCTGCTCGAGGTCTGATGAGCGAAACCGCCGAGCCGGCCCAGCCGCAGCCCAGGGGACCGGGCAGGAATCTGCCCGCTGCGATCGGCGTCGGGGCCGGGCTCGCCGCGGTCGTGGTGGCGTGCCTGCTGTGGTGGAACTGGGGCTTCGTCCTCCTCGTGGCAGCGATGCTGTCTCGTGGGGCGGTGGAGGTCGCGCGGGCCGTGCGTCGCCTGGGGATGCGCCCAGCCACCGTTCCCATCGTGTTCGGGACCGTTCTCATCGTGGTCGGATCGTACGCGGCCGCGCAGACCGAGCATCTGCTCGGCCTGACCCCGAACGCCGTGACGATCGGGTCGCTGGGGCTCACCGTGCTGGCGGCGCTGGTGTGGCGGATGCCCGGGGGGTCCGACGGGTACGTGCGCGACTCGGCGGCGAGCCTGTTCCTCATCGGGTACCTGCCGACGCTCGGCTCGTTCCTGTCCTTGCTGATGGCGCCCGCCGACGGTGCCGCCCGCGTCGCGACCTTCATCCTCTGCATCGTCATGAGCGACACCGGGGGGTACGTGGTCGGTGTCCTGGTCGGCAAGCACCCCATGGCGCCGCGGATCAGTCCGAAGAAGACGTGGGAGGGCTTCGCCGGGTCGATCGTCGCGGCGGCGGCGATGGGCGCGTTCCTCGCGGTCTTCGCGCTGCACACCGAGTTCTGGAAGGGCATCCTCATCGGCATCGCCCTCGTGTTCGCCGGCACCGGCGGCGACCTGATCGAGTCGATGATCAAGCGGGACGTCGGCATCAAGGACATGAGCCATGTCCTGCCGGGGCACGGAGGCGTCATGGACCGGCTCGACTCCCTGCTCGTCGGCGCTCCGATCGCATGGATCGTCATGTACCTGCTCGTCCCGGGAGGCTGACGATGGACGACCGGCACGAGGCCGCGGCGAACGATCCCGACCTCACCCCGCAGGAGAGCCTCGAGCGGCGTCTCCCGCTCGTCATGGCCGCACCCAGGCGCGGGCGCCCCCCGCAGCACTGGGCCGACCTCGACCCCGCCGCCCGCGTGGCGGCGCTCACCGACGCCGGCCTTCCGCGGTTTCGCGCCGCCCAACTGTCGCGGCACTACTTCGTGCACCACACGTCCGACCCCGACCGGTGGAGCGACATCCCCGCCGCGGAGCGCGCCCAGTTGCGGGAGGTGTTCTTCCCCCGGCTGGTCGATCCGGTCCGGGAGTTGCGCTGCGACGGCGACACGACGGTCAAGACGCTGTGGCGGCTCCACGACGGCTCGCGCGTCGAGAGCGTCCTCATGCGCTACGGCGTGCCCGGCGTGAGGTCCAGCGGCCGAGGCCGGATGCGGACGACGGTCTGCGTCTCGTCGCAGGCCGGGTGCGGGATGGCCTGCCCGTTCTGCGCGACCGGGCAGGGCGGCCTCACGCGCAACCTGAGCGCGGCCGAGATCCTCGATCAGGTCGTGGTGTCGGCCCGGATGCTGGAGGAGGGCGCCCTTGCCGGCGGCCCTGGTCCCGTGAACAACGTCGTGTTCATGGGCATGGGCGAGCCGATGGCGAATTTCGCGGCGGTGCTGGCCGCCACCGAGGCGATGATCGCCCCCGCTCCCGACGGGCTCGGGATCAGCGCGCGCGGTGTCACGATCTCGACGGTGGGGCTGGTTCCTCGCATCCGGCAGTTGACGGAGTGGGGACGGCCGGTGACGCTCGCGGTGAGTCTGCACGCGCCCGACGACGACCTGCGCGACGGGCTCGTCCCGATCAACTCGCGTTGGAAGGTGGCCGAGGTGCTGGACGCCGCGTGGGAGCATGCGCGGGCGACGCGACGGCGCGTGTCCATCGAGTATGCGCTGATCAAGGACGTCAACGACCAGGCGTGGCGGGCCGATCTGCTGGCCACGCTGCTGCGGCAGCGTGGCGACTGGGGCTGGGTGCATGTCAACCTCATCCCGCTGAACCCGACACCCGGTTCGATGTGGACCGCCAGCGATGCCGCCGACCAGGACGAGTTCGTCCGGCGGCTGGAGGCCAGGGGAGTTCCCGTCACCGTCCGCGACACCCGGGGTCGCGAGATCGACGGCGCCTGCGGCCAGCTCGCCGCTCTGGATCGCGCCGGCTCTGCGTGAGGTGCGGGACCTCCGCAACCGCGGCGGTGCCGTCGTGGACGAGGTGGCGCGCGGCGGAGCGGTGGTCGTCACGCGAGATGGGACCCCCGTGGCCGAACTCCGGCCGCTCCCGGGCCCTGCGCTCACGGTGAGAGAACTGATTCGGCGCCGCCGGTCGCTCCCCGATGTCGATCTCGCTCGGCTGCGCTCCGATATCGACGAGTGGATCGACGCGAGCCTGTGAGCGAGGAGCAGGCGACCAGCGGCATCATCGACACGAACACCCTCATCCTGCTCGGACGTCTCGATCCGGACGACCTTCCCGGGATTCCGCTGATCACGACGATCACCCTCGCGGAGCTCTCGGTCGGACCCCTGTGGCGACCGACGACATCGAACGGTCCCGCCGGCAGGCGCATCTGCAACCGGCCGAGGCCGACTTCGATCCGCTGCCGTTCGACGCGGCCGCGGCGCGGGCATTCGGCTCGGTGGCCGCGAGCCTTCGCGCCCGCGGTCGCAAGCCCGCGGCCCGGGCCTGTGACGCGCTCATCGCGGCGGTTGCTGTGGCGTCGTCGCTGCCGCTCTACACGGCCGACCCGGATGACTTCGAGGGCATCGAGGGCCTTGACCTGCGTCCGGTGCCGGTCAGCGCCTCTCGTCCGCGGTGACCTCCAGCGCCTCCAGCGCCTCGGGCACGCTGTCGACCAGATGGACGGCGCCGGCCATGAGGCGTCCCCGCGCCAGCCCGCTCAGCAACGGCCAGGCGGGGACGTCCCGGGTCCAGTGGCGTTTCCCCAGCAGCACCAGGGGAGCGATTCCACCGGCGTCACGGGCGTAGTAGTCGCCGGTGACGGCCTGGAAGATCTCCTGGACCGTGCCGGCGGCACCCGGCAGGTAGACGATGCCGCCGCGGCAGCGCTGGAGCAGCGCCTCCTCGCGCCGGGCGTTGTCGAAGTACTTGGCCGACGCGGTGACGAACACATTGGGCGGCTCGTGGCCGTACACCCACGTGGGGACGCCGACGGTGAAGCCGGGGTCGTCCGCCAGGGCGCGGGCCGCGAAGCCGGCCTGCGCCCAGGCGTCCACGTCTGCCGCGAAGCCCGGTGCGTCGGCGAGCCGCGCGAGGGCGGCCGGGATTCGCCCGGCGCAGCGGTGGAACCAGGCCCCGAGATTCGCCGCCTCCATCGCGCCGGGCCCGCCGCCGGTCACCACGAGGCGGCCGGCGGAGGCCAGCGCCCGGCCGAGGTCGACGGCGCGCTCGTACTCGCTGGTCGCGCGGGCGATGGCGTGCCCGCCCATGACTCCCACGGTGCGGCTCGCGGGGTAGCCCGACCCGGCCTCGGCGAACGCGTCGTCGATCGAGTGGTCGTGCAGCGCCATGGCCAGGGTGCCGCTGAGGTCCGTTCCCCGCCCGGGCCTCCGGAACCAGGCGTCGACGCGCGCGTCGACGGTCCGCGCGTAGCCCTGGTCGAGCCCCCGGTACAGATCGGTCGGCGTGTACAGGTACGCCCGGTACGGGTTGAACGGAAGGGCGGGCAATCGCGGGAAGAGCTGTGCGCCGGCGTCGCGGAGGCGGCTTTCGGCCTGCCGGGCGATCCGGCACCCGAGGAACACCGCCCCCTTGACCGGCAGATGCCGCAGCACCTCGGTGCGTGCGGAGAGATCGAGCGACTGGACGAAGCACCCGGCGACCGTGCCGTGGGAGCTCACCTGTGCGTCGAACTCCGCAAGCGTGTGCAACTCGGTGACCACGGGGAGATTGAAGCACGTCGGGGCCGGTAGCCTTGCCCCGTGCGCTACGTCTCCACCCGCGGGGCGGCCGGCGATGTGCCGGTCGGGTTCTGCGACATCCTTCTCGAAGGCCTGGCCCCCGACGGCGGGCTGTACGTTCCGGAGTCCTATCCGCAGGTGTCGGCCGGGACGCTGGAGGAGTGGCGGGGCGTCCTCGCGACGCAGGGCTACGCAGAGCTCGCGTTCCGCGTCCTCAGCCTCTTCATCGACGACATCCCCGCCGCCGACCTGCAGGCGATCTGCGCTCGGGCGTACGCGGCCGAGGCATTCGGATCGCGTCTCGTCGTGCCCGCGACGCCGCTCGCGGGACGGCTGTGGCTCCTGCACCTGTCCAACGGCCCGACGGCAGCGTTCAAGGATGTCGCCATGCAGCTCCTCGGGGAGCTGTTCGCCTACGAGCTGGCGCGTCGCGGCTCGACGCTGAACATCCTCGGAGCGACGTCCGGCGACACGGGATCGGCCGCCGAGTACGCGATGCGCGGCAAGCCGGGAGTCACGGTGTTCATGCTGACCCCGGCCGGCCGGATGTCGGCGTTCCAGCAGGCGCAGATGTTCTCCATCGACGACCCGCACATCGTCAACATCGCGGTGGACGGCGTGTTCGACGATTGCCAGGACCTCGTGAAGGACCTCGCCGGCGACCTCGCGTTCAAGCGGAGGTGGCGGCTGGGCGCCGTGAACTCGATCAACCTGGCGCGGCTGCTCGCCCAGGTCGTCTACTACGTGGCCGGATGGCTCCAGGCGACGTCCGGTCCCGGTCAGCCCGTGAGCTTCGCCGTCCCGTCCGGCAACTTCGGCAACATCTGTGCCGGTCACGTGGCGCGGCGGATGGGGGTGCCGATCGACACGCTGATCCTGGCGACCAACGAGAACAACGTGCTGCACGAGTTCTTCTCGACGGGCGTCTACCAGGTGCGCGGCGCGGCCGACACCTACGCCACCTCCAGCCCGTCCATGGACATCTCGAAGGCATCCAACTTCGAGCGCTTCGTGTTCGACCTGCTGGGCCGGGACGGCGCCCGTGTCCGCGACCTGTTCGGCTCCCCGGAGTTCGCCGCCACCGGACGTTTCGACCTGTCGGGCACCCCCGGGTTCGCCGGGCTTCGGGAGCGTTTCGGAATCGTGTCCGGGACGTCGGCCCACGCCGACCGGGTGGCCACCATCGCGCGCGTCCACGCCGAGACGGGTGTCACGATCGACCCGCACACCGCCGATGCCGTGAAGGTCGCCACCGACCTCATCGAGGGGGTCGCCGAGCCCGTGCTCGTCCACGAGACGGCGCTGCCGGTGAAGTTCGCGGCGACGATTCGCGAGGCGCTGGGGCACGCCCCGGAGGTCCCGGCGGTGTTCGCGGGAATCGAGGGTCTGCCGCGGCACGTCGTGGATCTGCCCGACGATGCGGCGGTTCTCAAGGAGTTCATCGCGACGCGGCTCACGGCTCTCGCCGCCGGCTAGCAGGGGCTCCCCGGTCGAGCCGCTCGGCGAGCCCGGCCCGACGGTGTCGCGATGGTGCCGTGGCCGCGTTCGCGCCCCGGAGATCCTCAGGACAGGGGGCGGACGGGCAACTGCTCGCGTGGGATCAGGCCCTTGCCCGCCAACTCCGCGTACAGCAGGGGCAGCGCCGCCCTCACCGTCGGCTCGGGGAACGGCCAGTCGCCCTTCTCCCAGGCGTCCTCTTCGGCAACGCCCTGCTTGACGAGGTACTCGGCCTGCCCGTACAGCGCCGAGATGCGTGCGCGCTGGTCGAATGCGAAGACACGGTCGACCGGGTCGCCGTGTCCCGGGACGATGAGGGCGTCCTCGCCGAGGATGCCGAGGATGCCGTCGAGTGCGGCCGGCCAGGCGGCGATGGAGCTCTCGGGTCCGAACTGCGGCGGGTCGAGCGACTCCAGCAGGTCGCCGGCGAACACCACCTCGTGTTCGGGCACGATGACGACCAGATCCCCGGCGGTGTGTCCGGGCCCGAAGTGGACGATCTCGGCCCGGACACCGCCCAGGTCGACCGTGGTCGCGAGGTGGACGAGCTGTGACGGCAGCACGAGCTCGGCCGGGTCGATGCGCAGTTCGAACGCTTCCTCGAGGACGACGGGGTCGGCCAGGTCCTGCTCGAGGGATGCGTGACCGATCGTGGGCAGGTCGGTGAAGGCCGCCAGTCCGAAGAAGTGGTCGTAGTGGCGATGCGTGACGACCACGTGGGTTACGTCGGCGACCTCGGCGGCGCGTTCGCGGATCCGACGACCCTGCTCGGGCCAGCTTCCCGTGTCGATGAGCAGCGCTCCGGTGTCGCCCACCACGAGGCCGATGTTGACGTGCTCGGGCTGGGCCACGAGCCGCCACACGCCGTGCGTCACGCGGATCCAGTCGCTGAGTTCGCTCGCCATGCCCCTAGCCTGCCACCTCGGTCGGGGCGGCACGCCGGGACCGTGCGGGTACACCGAACCCGGCCGTGCCGCCGACGGGCGAAACGGACTCACAACCGGCATGTAACGCCGCCGTGACGTCGACACCGCATGCTGGTCGTGTCCAGGATGAACGCCCCTGTCGGGGCGAGGCGCTTCCGGGAGGGACGGGAATGGCGGAGGCAGGGAGCACGCGGGTCGAGGTGACCCCCATGTGCGTGGGAGGCACGTTGCGCGGGTTCCTCATCCTGGGGCGGTGGCCGCAGGACACGGTCGAATGGGCGCAGTTCCTCATCGTCGCCGTCCGCACTGCGGCTGTTCCGGGCATGCTTCCGGCCGGCAGCACCGTGTTCCGCGTGATCGAGGACCTGCCGGATCCCGCGCCGTACGCCGCGATCGGACTCGTTCTCATCGAAGGGTCCCTCGTCGGCGACGACGCGATCGAGCCGGGCCGCTTCGGGGCGCTGCCTCCGGCGCTGGCCGTCCTGCACCCGCCGTCGGAGTCGCCGGGCGACCGGGCGGGGACCGCGTCGGGCTGCCTGTTCCTGCCGGGGCTGCCGCATCTCGGGCTGGACCATCGTGCCGCCTGGGTGGAGACCGACGCGGACGGGGTCGTGACCCGGCTGACGAGCAAGGCCGATCTCGATCCGCGCGCCGACGTCGACACCGCCGTCCTGGCCGCCCTGATCGCGGCCTGACGCCCGTCGCGAGCGCTCGGGCACCGTCGGCGCCGCGGCGCGGTCGGCACGTTCCCGGGAAGGCGATAGACTGGCACTCATACGCCGAGAGTGCCAGGAGGTGGACGATGCTCGACGACAGGAAGCTCCAGATCCTGCGCGCGATCGTCGCCGACTATGTATCCAGCATGGAACCGGTGGGATCGAAGGCGTTGGTCGAACGGCACAACCTCGACGTCTCTCCGGCAACGGTCCGCAACGACATGGCGGTGCTCGAGGAGGAGGGGTACATCACCCAGCCCCACACCTCCGCCGGCCGGATTCCCACCGACAAGGGCTACCGGCTGTTCGTCGACCGGCTCGGGGCGATCAAGCCGCTGTCGGTCGCCGAGCGCCGGGCGATCACGACCTTCATGGAGGGCGCGGTCGAGGTCGACGATGTCGTGATGCGGACCGTGCGGCTGCTGGCCAGCATCACGCGCCAGGTCGCGATCGTGCAGTATCCGGTGATGACGTCGACGACCGTGCGGCACGTGGACATCGTCGTGCTCGGCCCCGAGCGCGCCGTCCTCATCCTCGTGCATTCCTCCGGCAAGGTCGATCAGCGCATCCTCGAACTCCACGGTGAGACCGAGGAGGACGCGGCGGACCTCTCTGCCCGGTTCACGGCGGCGCTGGAGGGGCAGCCGCCGTCGATCGCCGTCGACAAGCTGGTGGCCGCCGTGGAGGCGCTTGCGCCCGAGCGGAAGCCGCTCGGGGAGGCCATCGGCGCGCACCTGATGGAACTGCTCGCCGGCGATGCCTCGACGCGGGTGGTCGTCGGCGGCGTTCCCAACCTGTCGCGGTTCGGGCCGGAGTTCGCACACTCCCTGCGGCCGGTGCTGGAGGCTCTCGAGGAGCACGTGGTGCTGCTGCGTTTGCTGTCCGAGGCCAGCGAGGCCGACAATCTCGTGGTGCGAATCGGGCACGAGAACCCCTACGAGGAACTGCGGGGGACGTCCGTCGTGTCCAGTTCGTACGGCAACAGCAGCACCGTGCGCGCGACCCTCGGCATCGTGGGGCCCACGCGCATGGACTACCCCTCCACCATGGCGGCGGTGCGCGCCGTGGCCAGTTACGTCGGACGATTCCTTTCCGAAGGGTAAGACCAACCTGATGGCTGTCGACTACTACCAGACCCTCGGCGTCTCCCGAGACGCGACGACGGAGGAGATCAAGAAGGCCTATCGCAGGCTCGCCATGAAGCATCACCCCGACGTCGCGACCGACGACCCGAACGCCGAGGAGAAGTTCAAGGAGATCGCCGAGGCGTACGAGGTCCTCCAGGATCCTCAGAAGCGGTCGGTCTACGACCGTGGCGGCGACCCGATGAACCGCAACGGCGGTGGCGGCGCGGGCTTCGGGCCGGGTTTCCCCGGAGGCGCGTTCGACTTCACCAACCTCGTCGACGCCATGTTCGGCGCGCCGACCGCACGCGGTCCGCGGTCACGCGTCCGGCGTGGGCAGGACGCGCTCGTCCGGCTCACCCTCACCCTCGCCGAGGCGGGTTTCGGCGTGACGAAGCGCATCACGGTCGACACCGCCGTGCTCTGCCCGACCTGTTCGGGCGCCGGAACGGCCAACGGCACACAGCCGGTGACCTGCTCCACCTGCCACGGGCAGGGTGAGGTCATCACCTCCCAGCGGTCTTTCCTGGGCGAGATCCGCACGTCCCAGCCGTGCCCGACCTGCCGCGGCTTCGGCTCGGTCATCCCCACGCCGTGCGGTGAGTGCGCGGGCGAGGGGCGTGTCCGGAGCCAGCGCACCATCAACGTGAAGGTGCCCGCCGGTGTGAGCAGCGGGAACCGCATCCATCTCGACGCGCAGGGAGAGGTCGGTCCCGGAGGCGGTCCGGCCGGCGACCTGTACATCGAGTTGTCGGTCACCCCCCACGAGCGGTTCAAGCGCAACGGCGACGACCTCGAACTCGTCGTGCGAGTGCCGATGACCGCGGCCGCGCTGGGCACCGAGATGCAGCTCCAGACGCTGGAGGCCGAACGGGACGACACCGACCCGGACGACACCGAGGTCACCCTGCGCATTCCGGCCGGGACGCAGTCCGGCACCCGGATCGCGATCAAGGACCGCGGTGTGCCGCGGCTGCGCGGGAGCGGGCGCGGCGACCTCGGCGTCACGCTTCTCGTCACGACACCGCAGAAGCTGGACGACGAGCAGCGTGAACTGCTCCGCACGCTCGCCGAGCTCCGCGGCGAGACCTCCCCCGAGCCTGCCGTGGAGAAGCACGGCAAGGGCGTCATCGGCTGGCTGAAGGATGCGTTCTCATGACCGACGCGATGTTCCTGACCGATTTCGACACCCCGCCTGCCGTCGGCGATGTCGTCACGCTGGACGGCGAGGAAGGCCGGCACGCCGCCGTCGTCCGCCGGATCGCCGTCGAGGAGATCGTGCTGCTGGCCGACGGCAACGGGCGCGGCATCCGCGGCACGGTGGAACGCGCGGATCGCTCAGGTCTCGCGGTCCGGGTCGACGAGCTCATCGAGGTGCCCGAGCCCGACCGTCGCATCGTCGTCGTGCAGGCGCTCGCGAAGGGCGACCGGTCCGAGCTCGCCGTCGAGATGCTGACCGAGCTCGGCGTGTGGGAGGTCGTGCCGTGGGAGGCGTCGCGGTCGATCGTCAAGTGGGCCCCCGACCGGGTCGAGCGCGCTCTGCGCCGGTGGCGTGCCATCGCCCGAGAGGCCGCCAAGCAGTCTCGTCGGTTCCGTGTCCCCGTCGTGAGCTTCCCGGCCACGACGACGCAGCTCGTCGCGCGGATCCCCACCGCCGACCTCGTCCTCGTCCTGCACGAGGACGCCACGGTCCCGGTTCCTGCCGACCTGCCTTCCAGCGGCGAGATCCTCGTGATCGTGGGGCCGGAGGGCGGGATCGCGCCGTCGGAGCTGGCCGCGTTCACCGAGGCCGGCGCCCGCGCCGTTCGGATCAGCGACGGCGTGCTGCGCACCTCCACCGCCGGGGCCGTCGCGGTCGGGCAGTTGTACGCTCTCGGTGCGCCGCGGTGAGCGTCTGGGCCGCGGACCTGCGCGGCGACGCGGGGGACGAGTGGGTCCATCCCCGCTACCGGCGCGGGCCGGGCCAGGCCGACTTCCGGTTCACGCCGCGCACGGTCCTCGACAACGGGCTCGGCCGTACGGGAGTGATCCATACCCCGCACGGCGACATCGAGACCCCGGCGTTCGTGGCGGTGGGGACGAAGGCGACGGTGAAGGCCGTGACGCCGGCGGCGGTCGCCGATCTGGGGGCGCAGGCGGTGCTCGCGAACGCCTACCACCTCTACCTGCAGCCGGGCGCCGACATCGTCGACGACGCGGGGGGCCTGGGCCCGTTCATGAACTGGCCGGGTCCCACGTTCACCGACTCCGGCGGGTTCCAGGTGATGAGCCTCGGGGTCGGGTTCAAGAAGGTGCTCGCCATGGGCACCGTCGACGTCACCAGCGACGAGGTCATCGCCGAAGGGAAGTCGCGGCTGGCCCGGGTCGATGACGACGGGGTGACGTTCACGTCCCATCTCGACGGCTCCACGCACCGGTTCACGCCCGAGGCGTCGATGCGCATCCAGCATCAGCTCGGCGCCGACATCATGTTCGCGTTCGACGAGTGCACGACCTTGTTCAACACCCGCGACTACCAGGAGCGTTCGGTGGCGCGGACGCAGGCGTGGGCGGCGCGCTGCCTGGCGGCGCACCGCACCCTGACGCAGGAGCGCTCCGGCCGGCCCTATCAGGCTCTGTTCGGCGTGGTGCAGGGGGCGCAGTTCGAGGATCTGCGGCGCAGCGCGGCTCGCGACCTGTCCCGGTTGCAGGTCGAGGGGCAGCACTTCGACGGGTACGGGATCGGCGGTGCGCTGGAGAAGGAGAACCTCGGGACGATCGTCGGCTGGGTGTGCGAGGAGCTGCCGTTCGGGGCTCCGCGGCATCTGCTCGGCATCTCCGAGCCCGACGACTTCTTCGCGGCGATCGAGCACGGCGCCGACACGTTCGACTGCGTGATGCCGTCCCGGGTCGCTCGCAACGCCGCCGTGTACCACCCGACAGGTCGCTTCAACGTGAACACCGCCGCCAACCGCCGCGATTTCCGGCCGATCGACGACGAGTGCGACTGCTACACCTGCGCCAACTTCACCCGCGCCTACCTGCATCACCTGTTCAAGGCCAAGGAGATGCTGGGAGCGACCCTGGCGACGATCCACAACGAGCGATTCACCGTCCGGCTCGTCGACGACATCCGCCGCTCCATCGACGACGGACGCTTCGCCGAGTTCCGCACCGAGTTCCTCGGGCGCTTCTACGGCCGCCGCGACGAGTCGTGAGGAGCGTTCCGGACGGCGCGCCCGCGGCGCTCCTGTGCGACATGGACGGCACGCTCGTCGACACCGAGCCGTTGTGGTCGGCGGCGATGGCGGGCATCGCGCACGCCCACGGGGCGGCGTGGGACGAGCACGCGGACTCGTCGCGGGTCGTGGGCGCCCTGGTTCCCGAGATCGTCGCGATGCTCACCCGACGAGGCGTCGGGTTGCCGCCCGAGGCGGTCGCGGAGATCCTCCTGGAGGACGTCGCCGGCCGCCTGGCCGCGGACCTGCCGTGGCGTCCGGGCGCCGCGAGCCTCCTGTCGGGGATCGCGGCGCGGGGCCTCCCGTCGGCGCTCGTGACGACGGGCGTGCGCCGGCACGCGGTCCTGGTCGCGCAGGGCGCGCCGGCCGGGGTGCTGCCGGTGGTCGTCGCCTCCGAGGACGTCGCCGACCCCAAACCCGACCCCACGGCGTACCTGCTCGCCGCGTCCCGGCTCGGCGTCCCGGCGGATCGGTGCGTCGCGCTGGAGGACTCGGTGCCGGGAATCCGCGCGGCACTCGCGGCCGGGATCCGGACGCTGGCCGTCCAGCCGGCGACCTCGCTGCCCGCCGAGGTGGCGGGGCACCCGCGGCTGGTGCGGGTCGACGGTCTGGGCGGGGCGCTGGCGGCGCTCGGCTGGTGAGCCGCGGGTCAGGACGCGCCGGGCTCCGCCGAACGCTCCGAAACCGCCGGATTTCTGCCGATTTCCGCGAGTTTGCGAGCGCTCGGCGCACGGTGGGGGCCAGACCAGAAGTCCCGCTCCCGGGCGAGGTTGTCGCGGGCGGCGGCCTCCCACAGCTCGTGGCCGGCGGCGGTCCGGAAGAGCCGGTCGCGATCGAGCAGCCGGTCCAGCACCGCGAGGCGACCCGCGCGCCAGCGCTCCTCGGGCAGATCGGGGTATTCGAGCCGGACGTCGCGGACGTAGACGTCGTAGCGTCCGGGCACGACCGCCAGGATCGCCAGATCCGCATCGCTGAGCAGTGCCCCGGCCGCGTCCGCGGGGCCGGGGTCGTGGGTGGCGGTGAGCCGGACGAGCCTCGCCACCTCGGCCACCTCCGCCGTGGGCACGAGGCCGGGCAGCAGGCGTTCGGCCAGCCGGGCGGAGGCCTGCTCGTCGTCCCCGTCCGCGCCGTCGTGCACGGCGTCGTGGAACCACGCCGCCAGGACGGTCGGCCGGGCGCTCGGACCGGCGTCGAGGTCTGCCAGCCGGTCCAGGACGAAGGCGAGATGGCGCACGTCATGGTAATGGCGGTGCTCCTGCATCCAATGGCGCAACAGTTCGTCACCGATCCCGGCCGCTCCCGGCAGCGTCTCCTCCCACGCGGCGACGAGGCCGGGCACGACGGCGGCGCGCTTCGGGGCCCGCGCGGGGCCGCGGACCCGCAACCCCGAGGCGAGCAGCCGCCGGATCAGCTCCGTCTCCCGCACCGGCTCGGCTCCCAGGGCCACGAGATCGGCGTACAGCCGCCGGGGGACGTCGTAATGATCGTGGTCGAACGCGCGCCACGGAACACCGGCGCGCGTGGCGAACGCGTGCAGCTCGGCGAGCGAGACGTCCGACACCAGGTGCGAGAACACCGTGCCGTGCGCCGGCCACCGCGGCGGATCGATGAGGACGGCCACGGCCGGAACAGTAGCCCCCCTACGGGGCGGGCGCCATCGCCGGCCTCCCGGTGAGCGGCGGTTCGCGCCCGGCCTCCTGTGCGGGAGCAGGAGCCGTGGCAGGCTAGGGATATGACTGACTACGACCCGACCATGCCCGACGAGTCGGAACAGTTGGACCAACTGCAGCCCGACGAGACGATGATCGACCGCGGCGTCGCGGACATCCTCGACGAGGGACTGACCGTCCCCGAGAACTGGTCTCCGGCCCAGGGCTACGGCAACACGCCGGCCGAGATGCGCCAGGGCGAGACGCTCGACCAGCGCGTCGTCCAGGAGATCCCCGAACCGGCGCCCGCCGTGGAGCCGCCCGCCCCGTGGAATCCCGACCCGACCGAACGGCGTGAGGTGGGCTCGCGACGCTCCGGTCGTCTCGTCGACGCCAACGAGGGCTACCCGGGCGAGGACTCCGAGGCTCAGGCCGTCGGCCACGATGTGGGGCTGTCCGGCGGTGCGGCGACGGCCGAGGAGGCGGCGATGCACGTCATCGACGAGTTCGAGGAGAGCGACTGACCGCAGGAACGTGACCGTCGGCGCAGACGGCGCGCCCGTGACAGACACCGACGGGGCGAACACCACGACGAGGACGAGGAGAGACGACAACCATGAGCCTGTACCCCCTGATCGAGCCGTATGAGACCGGGTTGCTGGACGTCGGCGACGGACAGCGGATCTACTGGGAGGAGTGCGGCAACCCCGAGGGGAAGCCCGCGGTGTTCGTCCACGGCGGACCGGGAGGAGGGTCGCTGCCCTCGGCCCGGAGGTTCTTCGACCCCGAGCGATACCGCATCGTCCTGTTCGACCAGCGGATGTGCGGTCGCAGCCTGCCCCACGCCAGCGAGCCCGGAGCAGACCTCTCCGCCAACACGACCTGGAATCTCGTCGCCGACCTCGAACGGCTCCGCGCCGCCCGCGGCATCGACCGCTGGCTGGTGTTCGGCGGCTCGTGGGGGAGCACCCTGGCCCTGGCCTACGCGCAGACGCATCCGGCCGCGGTGACCGAGCTCGTCCTGCGTGGGATCTTCACCTGCCGGCGCTCCGAGCTCGACTGGTACTACAACGGCGGGGCCGGTGCCTTCGCCCCGGCCTGGCGGGAGAGCTTCCTGGCTCCGCTCGGCGGTGCGGCCTTCGCCGGTGACGCGATCGCCGCGTATCACGACCTGCTGTTCGATCCCGATCCCGCTGTGCACGGCCCGGCCGGGGTCGCGTGGACGACCTGGGAGGCCGCCACCGTCCATCTCCATTACAGCCAGGCCGAGGTCGACGCGATGAGCGATCCGGCCTTCGCCATCGCGTTCGCCCGGATCGAGAACCACTTCTTCTTCCACGACGCGTGGCTGAGGCCGGGGCAACTGCTCGCGGACGTCGATCGGATCCGGCACATCCCCGCGGTCATCGTGCAGGGCACCTACGATCTCGCCTGCCCGCCGGTGACGGCGTGGGAGCTGTCCCGTGCCTGGCCGGAGGCCGACGCGCACTTCCTGGACTGCGGGCACTCGGCGACCGAGCCGCTCATCGCCGACCGCCTCGTCGCGGCCACCGACGCCTTCGCAGGCTGATCCGGAAGGCCGTCGTCGCGAACGCCCTCGACACCGGACCGGGGCTTGACATCCGGAGCGCCTCTCGACCTGTTCGGGCGCTCCGGATGACCCCCGCGGCGTAGTAGCTTGGCGGCAGCCCGAACACGTGCGCCGCGTCCTCCCACCGTGCCGCTCTGCCAGGCTGCGCCGCCCTGGGAGCGTCGCGCCGGGCGGCGCGCACGCCTCGCGATGCCGTAGTGCCGGCGCGGTGCATGAGATTCGTGACACGGGAACCGACACCCGGGGAAGGGGCGCCATGGCGCAGGACGAGGACTTCCTCGACGTGATCGAGAACGAGCTGGGCTCGGACCCGCAGAATCTGGGGCTGCGCGAGGACTTTGTCGTCTTGTTGCTGCAGACGGATCCGGACCGCGCGGCGCGCGAGCTGGCGGTGTTCGAGGACGCGGGCGGCGACCCGGCCCGCGTGCGTGTCCTGCGGGCGCGTCTCATGGCCGCCCGCCTGCGCGGCGGCGGGGTCGCCGCACCCGTCCCGCCGCCATCGTCTGTCCCCGTCCGGGTTCCGGTTCCGTCCGACACCGACCTCGACGAGCGCTCGACCGATCACCTGTGGGACGCCGAGCGTCCGGCGGTCACCCTCGCCGATGTCGCGGGTCTCACCGAGGTGAAGCAGCACCTCGACTCGACCTTCCTCGCGCCCCTGCGAAACCCCGAGCTCGCTGCGGCGTTCGGACAGACGCCGGGTGGATCGCTGCTGATGTACGGACCGCCCGGCTGCGGCAAGACGTTCATCGCCAAGGCGATCGCGGGCGACCTGGGCGCGTCGTTCATCCACGTCACCCTCGCCGACCTGCTCAGCAAGTGGATCGGGGACAGCGAGAAGGCCATCCGGAGCGTGTTCCGGGACGCCCGCTCCGCCGCGCCGTGCGTCATCTTCTTCGACGAGTTCGATGCGCTCGGCGGGCGTCGCGCCTCGGGCGGCGGCGGGTCGCACTCGATGCGGATGGTCGTGACGCAGCTCCTCGAGGAGCTCGACGGCGTCGCCAGCGACAACGACGGGGTCTACTTCCTCGCCGCGACCAACCGTCCGTGGGACATCGACCCGGCGCTTCGCCGTCCCGGCCGCATCGACCGCACGGTGCTCGTCCTGCCGCCCGACGCGGTCGCGCGGGCGGCCATCCTGCGCGGGGAGCTGGCGGGCAAGCCCGCCCCGGACGCCGACGTCCTCGCGGTCGCCGCCGCGACCGAGGGGTTCTCGGGGGCCGACATCGCGCAGGTGGCGCGGATCGCCCTGCAGCAGTCGCTCGCCGCGTCGATGAGCGCGGGCGCGATCGTGCCGGTGACCACTGACGGACTGTTGGCGGCCGTGGCTGAGACCCTTCCGTCGACCACGTCGTGGTTCGACCAGATGGCGCCCGTGCTCGAGTACGGCGTCGACGACGGCACGTTCGCGCAGCTTCGCGCCTATCGCGTCCGGCACGGCATGCGATGAGCCCCGGCATGGACCCTACGACAGGAGGACACCGATGACCGATCCCTCGGACACCGAGCGCGCGGCGATCGAACGCGATCGCGACCTGGCGTGGGAGCTCTACGAGGCCCAGCCCCAGCACCCCTTGATTCCCCAGCTCGCGAGGAGCGTGCTCGCGAGGGTCCCGGAGTTCACCGGGATGATCGTCCTGCTTGCGATGCACCACGAGGCCTGCGGGGAGGTCGAGCCGGCGCGCCGGCTCCTCCGCGACCTCGTCGGACGACGCGACCGCCAGTTCCTTAACGCACTCCGGGAGCTCCGCGACCTGGAGTACGGCGATCAGAACTACGCGGAGGCGCTGCGCCTGGCCGATCTCGTGCTTCAGGAGGCCCCGGAGACCACCTGGCGCGACCTGATGGACCGCGGGAGCGCGTTGGCGTTCGTCGAACACCTCGAGGAGGGCTGGCAGCAGATCGACGACGCCGTCGACCTGTGCGCGAGGATCGATCCCGACCGCTACGGAGGCGCGCTCGGACAGCGGGCCACGCTGCTGCTGGCATCGGGTGCGCCGCCCGAGCGCTTCCTGCCCGCGGCCGAGGAGGCGGTCGCGGCCGACCCGAGTGAGACTCTCCTCGCCACCACCCTCGCCTACGCCTACCTCTACGACTACCGCCCGGACCGGGCCGCCGAACTGCTGGGCCGCGTGCTGCGGGAGGACCCGACCGACGAGCTCGCCCAGGGCGGGATGACCGTCGCGCGCGCGTTCCTCGACCCGATCGAGCGCGGTGCTGCAACGATCGAGGAGATCCGCGCCGTCGGCATGGGCGAGATCGCGTGGCGCCGGATGCGCGACATGATCTTCGAGACCGCCCTCGATGAGGCGCTCGCGGCGCTGGACGCTGTGATGCCGGCCGGCCTCGCGGGCTCGTTGCGTCCACCCCTGGACCCGGAGACCGCGAAGGCGAGCGGCGGCGACCCCACGGTGCTCGCCTGGCACGACGGGCAGGAGCCGGGTGCCGGCGATCGGTGGGGAATCGGAGAGCCCTTCCGCCTCATGTCCGGGCGCGAGGTCGACGAGATGGACGACGCGATCGAACGGGATCCCGATGCCTGGCCGCAATGGGACAGCGAGGGCGAGTACTACAGCCAGATCCTCACCGACGATGCCGGCGCCTACCTGATCGAGGGATGGGGCGGGCGCCTGTACCGGCGCGGCCCGGCGGGTACGGCGGGTACCGAGGTCGCCCCGAGCCTCGCCGACTGGGTCTGGGACCGCGTCGCCGCCTTCGGCGGGCAGGATCCGCGCCCGGTCGGCTCGCGTCGCTGAGCCCGGGGCCCGGCGTCGGCGGGCCTTCGTGCAGATCGCGATGCCGACGAGCCCGTCCGCGGGGCCTGGCGGCGAAGGGCGCGCGGGCCGCGGAGAGGGCCGCCGCTCATGCGAAGGGCGGGCGGCATGCGCGAACGTGGTCGCCCGACGTACGATGGATCGGTATTCCGCACCTTGGAGGGCAGCCTGAGTTCCACCGATTCCGTTCCGGATCCTCTCGGCACGCGCCGCTTCAGCGTGCCGCCGAGCCTTGACATGGTGAACGTCCTGGGGCCCCGCGACGAGTTCCTGCGCATCCTCGAACGCGATCTCGCGGCGGATGTCCACGCCCGCGGCAACGAGATCACCCTGACAGGGTCGCCCGAGGCGGTGCGTATCGCCGCCGACGTGCTCACCGAGCTGGTGACGATCGTCCGCACCGGACAGGGCCTCACCGGTGACAGCGTCGAGCGTGTCGTCGCCATGACGAAGGCCGCCGAGCAGACACGTCCTGCCGAGGTGCTCACCCAGAGCATCCTGAGCAACCGTGGCCGCACGATCCGGCCGAAGACCCTGAACCAGAAGCGGTACGTGGACGCCATCGACGCGCACACGGTCGTGTTCGGCATCGGCCCGGCCGGCACCGGCAAGACCTACCTCGCGATGGCGAAGGCCGTGCAGGCGCTCCAGCGCAAGGACGTCAACCGGATCATCCTCACACGGCCCGCGATCGAGGCCGGGGAGCGGCTCGGGTTCCTGCCCGGCACCCTCACCGACAAGGTCGACCCGTACCTGCGGCCGTTGTACGACGCCCTGCACGACATGGTCGATCCCGATTCGGTGCCGCGGCTGATCACGGCCGGCACGATCGAGATCGCGCCGCTGGCGTACATGCGCGGCCGCACGCTGAACGATGCGTTCATCATCCTCGACGAGGCTCAGAACACGACGATGGAGCAGATGAAGATGTTCCTGACCCGACTGGGCTTCGGGTCGAAGGTCGTCGTGACCGGCGACGTGACCCAGATCGACCTTCCCGGGAGCACACGCTCGGGGCTGCGCGAGGTCACCGGGGTGCTCGACGGCGTCGACGACATCGCGTTCTGCACGCTCACCGGGGCGGACGTCGTCCGGCACCGCCTCGTCGGCCGCATCGTGGCCGCCTACGACCGTTACGAAGCCGCGGAGGGTTTCCGCCGATGATCGACGTCAACAACGAGTCCGGCCGCGAGGCCGACGAACTGGGTCTCATCGCCCTCGCACGGTTCGCGATGGACGAGTTGCGGATCCACCCGCAGGCCGAGCTGTCGATCCTGCTCGTCGACGAGGAGGCGATGACCGGCTACCACGAGAAGTACATGGGCGAGCCCGGACCCACCGACGTCCTGTCGTTCCCGATGGACGAGTTGCGTCCGCCGCGCGACGGCGAGGAGCCCGCCCCCGGGGTCCTGGGCGACATCGTCCTGTGCCCGGCCGTCACAGCCCGGCAGGCGGCCGAGAACGGACGCACGCCGCGGGCCGAAGAGGAGTACCTGCTCGTCCACGGGCTGTTGCACCTGCTCGGGTACGACCATGCCGAACCCGCCGAGAAAGCGGAGATGTTCGGCCTCAACGACACGATCATCGCGCGCTGGAGCGAGTCGGGTCGCTCCGCTGCGCCCACCCTCCGATCATGAGTGGCGGCAGACCCCGGCGAGAGCGCGGGGGATCGTGACCGAGACGGACTGGCTGCTGCTCGCGCTGGCCTTGGCGGGCGTCCTCGTGGCGGGCCTGCTCGCTCTCGTCGAGGCCGCGCTGCAGACGGTGTCGAAGAGCCGCGCCCGGCGGTTGGCCGAGGAGGGACGACGAGGGGCAGCGCGGCTGCTCACCATGACGCAGGATCCTGCGCCCTACCTCAACACCGTGTACTTCACGCGCGGACTCTGCGAGGTGACGGCCGTCGTCCTCGTGAGCACCGTCGTGTTCTCGCACGTCAGCGAGCTGTGGCTTCGGCTGCTCATCCCGATCGCGGCGATGTTCGTGGTGTCCTTCATCGGCCTGGGCGTGGCGCCTCGCACGCTCGGCCGCCAGAACGCCGAGCGCGTCGCCCTCGCCGGGTCCGGGCCGGTGAACGCCCTCAACACGGTGCTCGGGCCGATCCCGCAACTGATGATCCTCATCGGAAACGTCCTCACGCCGGGGAGGGGGTTCAGCGACGGGCCGTTCTCCTCGGAGGCCGAGCTGCGCGAGCTCGTCGACATGGCCGAGGCGTCGTCGGTGATCGAGGCCGGCGAGCGCCGGATGATCCATTCCGTGTTCGACCTCGGCGACACCATCGTCAAGGAGGTCATGGTCCCGCGCACCGAGATGGTCTACATCGAGTCGCACAAGACCCTGCGGCAGGCCGTGTCGCTGGCACTGCGATCCGGTTTCAGCCGGATCCCGGTGATCGGCGAGGATCTCGACGACATCGCGGGGGTCCTGTACCTGAAGGACGTCATCCGCCGCGTCTACGACAACGCGCAGGCTCAGTCCTACGAGACGGTCGACTCCGTCATGCGGCCGGCGATCTTCTGCCCCGACAGCAAACCCGTCGACGACCTGCTGCGTGAGATGCAGCGCACCCGCAGCCATGTCGTCCTCGTCGTGGACGAGTTCGGCGGCACGGCGGGCCTGGCCACCATCGAGGACATCCTGGAGGAGATCGTGGGCGAGATCGTCGATGAGTACGACGAGGAGATCCCGCCCTATGTCGAACTGGGCGACGGCCGTTTCCGGGTGTCGGCGCGCCTCGGCATCGACGATCTCGGGGAGCTGTTCGGCCGCAAGCTCGACGACGACGACGTCGACACCGTCCTCGGGCTGATGGCCAAGGAGCTGAACCTCGTGCCGATCCCCGGCTCGATTGTGCAGTGGGAGGGCCTGGAACTCACCGCCGAGCGCGCCTCCGGACGCCGGCACACGATCGAGACCGTCCTCGTGCGGGAGTGCGACGACCACGCCGACGCCGACGGCGATCCCGGGATCGCCGCCGCCACCCAACTGGCCGTCGACGCCGCGGAGCGTGCGTCGTGAGCGCCGGGTTCCGGTCGGGATTCGCGTGTTTCGTGGGGCGTCCCAACGCGGGCAAGTCGACCCTCACGAACGCGATCGTCGGGCAGAAGGTCGCCATCGCGTCGTCCAAGCCGCAGACCACGCGGCACGCGATCCGCGGAATCCTCACCCGGCCCGACGCCCAGCTCGTCCTCATCGACACCCCCGGTCTGCACCGTCCGCGCACCCTGCTCGGCGAGCGACTCAACGACCTCGTCCGTGAGACGTGGAGCGAGGTGGACGTCGTCGGCGTCTGCCTGCCCTGCGACCAGCGGGTGGGCCCCGGCGACCGCTATCTGATCTCTGAGCTGGCCGCCCTGCCGAATCGTCCCGCGCTGGTCGCCGTCGCGACGAAATCCGATCTCGTGCCCCCGCCACGGGTCGCCGAGCACCTGCTGAGCATCCAGGCGCTCGAGGCCGAGCTGGGCGTGATCTGGCGCGAGATCGTCCCGGTGTCGGCGCTCACCGCCGAACAGGTGGACCTGCTCGCAGACCTGCTCGTCGGCCTGCTGCCCGAGGGACCCGTCTTCTACCCGGACGGGGAGGCGACCGACGAGCCGGAGGAGACGCTCGTCGCCGAGCTCATCCGCGAGGCGGTGCTGGAGGGCGTGCGAGACGAGCTGCCCCACTCCATCGCGGTGACGGTCGAAGAGATGGGCCTTCGCCCCGGCCGGCCCGAGGACAAGCCGCTGCTGGACGTCTACGCATCCCTCGTCGTCGAGCGGGATTCCCAGAAGGGCATCGTCATCGGACACAAGGGGGAGCGGTTGCGCGAGGTCGGCAGGGCGGCGCGGGAGCAGATCTCGCGGCTCCTCGGGACGCCGGTGTACCTCGATCTGCGCGTCAAGGTCCTGAAGGACTGGCAGCGCGACCCCAAGCATCTCAACCGGCTGGGCTTCTGAGGGCGGCCGGCTCGGCGGCCGGCGGCACAGTCGCCGGAACCCGCTACCGGGTTCATCCGCCACCAGGCGGAACTCTGAGCGCGTGCAGCCGTCCGCGGCGGGTCGACGTCGGTCCGTGAGCGGACCCCTCCTCCACGAGGGACGCCGCGCTCCTCGCGGCGAGTTGTCGCCGGGGTTTGCCTTGGAGCCGGGTACTGGGGTTAAGGTGTACCCATGCGTCAGGCGAGCCTGCTCCTTCGCCGCCGCAGCGAGGTCTGATCCTCTTTCCAGGCCTCCTCGCTGCGGAGTCTTGACGTGCCTGGGCATCAACCCGAGCGAGGACCACAGACCACACCATGAGCGATTCATCTTTCGGCACGCGCGTCCAGAGCCGGCCCGTGCAGACTCCCAGCCCGATGCCGTTCCACCGGTACACCGCCTTCCAGCCCGTGAAGGTGCCCGACCGGACGTGGCCCGACCAGACCATCGCGAAGGCGCCGCGCTGGCTGTCCACCGATCTGCGGGACGGCAACCAGGCGCTCATCGACCCGATGACGCCGTCGCGCAAGCAGCGGATGTTCGACCTGCTGGTCCGCATGGGCTACAAGGAGATCGAGGTCGGCTTCCCGTCGGCGTCCCAGACCGACTACGACTTCGTCCGCAAGCTGATCGAAGAGGACCGGATCCCCGACGACGTCACCATCAGCGTCCTGACCCAGGCTCGCGAAGACCTCATCGAGCGGACCGCGCAGTCCCTGGTCGGCGCACGCCGGGGGACGATCCACATGTACAACGCCACGGCAGAGCTGTTCCGCCGGGTCGTGTTCCGCATCTCCGAGCAGGAGTGTGTCGACATGGCCACCCGCGGTACCGGCTGGGTCATGAAGCACGCCGCGAAGCATCTGGGCGACGTGGCCGTCGGGTACGAGTACTCGCCCGAGATCTTCACCCAGACGCCGACCCAGTTCGCCGTGGACGTCTGCAACGCCGTCGCGGACGTCTGGCAGCCGTCCGCCGAGCGGGAGATCATCTTCAACCTGCCGGCGACGGTCGAGATGTCGACGCCCAACACCTACGCCGACCAGATCGAGTATTTCTGTCGCAACGTCAAGAGCCGCGAGCACGTGGCCGTCTCGCTGCACCCCCACAACGACAGGGGGACGGCGGTGGCGGCATCCGAACTGGGTCAGATGGCCGGCGCCGACCGCGTCGAGGGCTGCCTGTTCGGGCACGGTGAGCGAACGGGGAACGTCTGCCTGGTGACCCTGGGCATGAACCTGTTCAGTCAGGGCGTCGACCCCAAGATCGACTTCTCCGACATCGACGAGATCCGTCGGGTCGTGGAGTACTGCACCGGGCTGCCGGTCCACCCGCGCCATCCGTACGCGGGGGATCTCGTCTACACCGCCTTCTCGGGCTCCCACCAGGACGCCATCAAGAAGGGCCTGGAGGATCTGGAGGCCAAGGCCGCCGCGGCAGGCGTGGGGATCCACGAGGTCGGATGGCAGGCCCCGTACCTGCCGATCGACCCGCACGACGTCGGACGCACCTACGAGGCCGTGATCCGCGTCAACTCCCAGTCCGGCAAGGGCGGCATGGCGTACATCATGAAGAACGAGTTCAAGCTGGATCTGCCGCGACGACTGCAGATGGAGTTCTCGCGGGCCGTGCAGGCGCACTCCGACACCGCCGGCGGCGAGGTGTCCAGCGAGCAGTTGTGGCGGATCTTCTCCGACGTGTACCTGACCGAGGGCGACCCCCTGCAGGTGGTGACGATCCGGAACCTGAGCAACGGGTCCGGCTACAACATCCGGGCCGCGGTCCGGCATCACGGCGTCGAGCAGGACATCGAGGGCGAGGGCAACGGCCCCGTGTCGGCCTTCGTCGACGCGCTGTCCATCCTGGGCTACCGGGTGCGCGTCCTGGACTACGTCGAGCATGCCCTCACCTCGGGCGGTGACGCCTACGCCGCGGCGTATGTCGAGGTGGAGGTGTCGGTCGGCGACGAGGACGTCACGCTGTGGGGCGTCTCGGTCGACCCGAGCATCGTCACGGCGTCCATGCGGGCGGTGACGAGCGCGGTCAACCGCGCGTACGCAGAGATCTCCGAACGGGCCGGCGCGACCCGCTGACCGTTCGGTCTCCGGTCGCCGGCCCGCCGGGCGAGACCCGCCCGACGGCTCCGGCCGGCCGGCTGCCCACCGTGCCGCGCGGATTTCCTGCCGCGCGGCGCGGTGTGGCATCATGGGGGGCTGTTGCGCCGTGCTCCTGCCACAGGGGGTAAGCCGGCCGGCCGTCCTGAACAACGAGCATCGAAGTGACCTGTGGCACTGGCGAGGAACGACATGAACGACCTGGTTGCCGCTGTCGCGGCAGACGCCCTCAAGACCGATCTCCCGACCTTCCGCCCAGGCGACTCCGTGCGTGTGCACGTGCGCGTCATCGAGGGCAACCGCTCCCGCATCCAGGTGTTCGCCGGCGTGGTCATCGCTCGCACGGGGGCAGGTGTGCAGGAAGCCTTCACCGTGCGCAAGGTGAGCTTCGGCGTCGGCGTCGAGCGGACGTTCCCGCTGCATTCCCCGATCATCGAGAAGATCGAGGTCGAGCGCCGCGGCGATGTCCGGCGCGCCAAGCTGTACTACCTGCGTGGTCTGCGCGGCAAGGCCGCGAAGATCAAGGAGAAGCGCGACAACTGAGGCGGCCCGGCGGCCGACCCCACTCAGGAAAGAAGGAGACGTGGCGGACGACGCGCACGATGAGTCCGGATCGGTCGCGTCCGCCCGCGGCGGTCGGAGCGGTTTCGGCGGCCTGCTGAAGGAACTGACGATCATCGTCGTCGGTGCGCTGGTGATCTCCACCGTCATCCGGGTCTTCGTGGCCCAGATGTTCATCATCCCCTCCGGGAGCATGGAGAACACGCTGCACGTCTCCGATCGCGTCCTGGTGCAGAAGGTCACCCATTTCGCGCGGGGCGACGTCGTCGTCTTCCAGGATCCGGGGGGCTGGCTGGCGGAGTCCTCGCCGGTCGACCGCGGGGTGGTCGGGGACGTCCTCGTGTTCGTGGGCCTGATGCCCGACGAGAGCACGGGCCATCTCATCAAGCGTGTCATCGGCCTGCCCGGCGACACGGTCTCGTGCTGTGATGCGCAGGGGCGGATCACGGTCAACGGCCAGGCGATCGACGAGACGTCCTATCTGTATGCCGACGACTCCGGGCAGGTGGCCCCGAGCGACTTCGCGTTCACCGTCACGGTCCCGGCCGATCATGTCTTCGTGATGGGCGACCATCGCAACAACTCCCGCGACTCGCGGTGCCACCTGCGCGATCCCGCGGGCAACGGCGAGCCGATGGGCAGCGCCGCGTTCGTGCCGGTGTCGGACGTCGTCGGCACGGCGGTGTGGATCGTGTTCCCGTTCTCGCGTTGGGGCGGTCTGTCGCAGCCGGCGACCTTCACCGCCGTTCCCGATCCGCCAGCGGCCCCGGCCCAGGCGGTGATCACCGACTCCGGTCCGGGTTGCTGATGGGACACACGATCCGCAGGGACGCCGGTCTTCACGGCTACGAGCGTGCCTTGCGCAGGGCGGGTTTCGACCTGGTCGCCGGGGCCGATGAAGCGGGCCGTGGCGCATGCGCCGGTCCGCTCGTGGCGGGGGCGGTCATCCTTCCGGCGCGCGTGCACCCCTCGCTGACCGGCCTGGCCGACTCGAAGCTCCTCACCCCCCGCCGCAGGGACGCGCTCTACGACGCCATCACGGCGCATGCCGTGGCGTGGGCGACGGCGAGCCTGTCGCCGGCCGAGTGCGACCGGCTGGGGATGCACGAGGCGAACCTGCAGGCTCTGCGCCGGGCCGTCCTGCGCCTGCGGCCCGCCGCGGACTTCGTCCTCACCGACGGGTTCCCCGTTCCCGGTCTCGGGGCGGAGACCCTGGCGGTGTGGAAGGGGGATCGCGTCGCGGCGTGCGTCGCGGCTGCGTCGATCATCGCGAAGGTCACGCGCGACAGGGTGATGGTCGAGGCCCACCGCCTGTATCCCGACTACGATTTCGACGTTCACAAGGGATACTGCACGGCACAGCATCAAGCGGCGCTGGACAGGCACGGGCCGTGCGGGATCCATCGCCTGAGCTACGACAACGTCGCCAGGACCGCCGGACCGCGGCCGGTGGAGGGGAGCGCTAGGGTGGAGGCGTCATGAGCACCGAAGACCTCGAGCAGTACGAGAGCGATCTCGAACTCGCGTTGTACCGCGAGTACAAGGATGTCGTGGGCATCTTCACCTACGCCGTCGAGACCGAGCGCCGCTTCTACCTCTGCAACGCGGTGGACCTGAAGGTGCGTACCGAGGGCGGCGACGTGTACTACGAGGTGTCGATGGGCGACGCCTGGGTGTGGGACATGTTCCGGCCCGCTCGCTTCGTGAAGAGCGCGAAGGTCCTGACGTTCCGCGATGTGTCGATCGAGGAGATCGCGCACAGCGAACTGGAAGTCCCCGAGAGCCGCTGAGCCCGCGTCCTCGCTGCTCGTCGACGCGGCGCCCCTGAATGTGCTGACAAAAGGTTGACGGTTCTCGGTGTCGTCCGTACGCTCGCGGTGCGTGATGCTCGGATCGGAGGCCGATGATGACCGGATACCGTCTGGCCGCCAGCGCTGAGATGATCCACCTGGAACTGCCGTTCATGGAACGCGTGCGCCGCATCCACGAGCGCGGCCTCCTCGTGGAGATCTGGGACTGGTCGGGCAAGGACGTCGCTGCGCTCGCGGCGAGCGGGGCGCGGGTCGTGTCCATGACGGGCTATCTCCGAGGAGACCTTACCGACCCCGACGGCATCGAGGAGTTCCTGTCGACCGCCGAGCAGTCTCTCGCCGTCGCGGATCGGCTGGACTGCCCGAGTCTCAACGTCCACGGGACAGGGCTGGGGACGGACGGCCTTCCCGTGAGACCGTGCCAGGTCGTCACGCCGGCGATGTGGCTGACGGCGGCCGACACTCTGGCGAGGCTGGCCCTGCTGGGCGAGCGGGAGGGGCGGGTCTTCACCCTGGAGAATCTGAACGTCGCCGTCGACCACCCCGGGACGCCCTTCGCCGCGGCGGCGGACACCCGGGCGCTGGTCGCCGCCGTGGATTCGCCGTTCCTGCGGATGAACCTGGATCTGTACCACGCGCAGATCGGCGAGGGGAACCTCGTCGAGCTGGTCCGGGAGTCGATGCCGTGGGTGGGGGAGATCCAGGTGGCCGACGTCCCGGGGCGATGTGAACCCGGCACGGGGGAGATCCACTACCCGGCCGTCGCCGCCGCGCTGAAGGAGTCGGGCTACGACGGCGTCGTGGCGCTGGAGGCGTTCGCCAGGTCCGACGCGGACGCGGCCCTGGACGCGTTCTGCGCGGCCTTCGCCTGATCGGGACGGATCCGCGGGGTCGGTTCGCGTGCGGCTCGATTCTGCCGGACGCCCGGCCGGGGGGAACCGCCCGTGGTGGTTCACTGTGACCATGGACTGTCTGTTCTGCAAGATCGTGTCCGGCGACATCGGCTCTCGGCAGGTGTACGCCGACGACGTCGCGATCGCGTTTCTCGACATCGCTCCCTGGCATCCCGGGCACACACTCGTGATCCCCCGGCGCCATGTCTCCGACCTCACCGCTCCCGACGCGCTGTCGGAGATCGCCGCGTCGGTCGAGGCCACGGCCGCCCTGCTGCGCGAGAGACTGCGGCCCGACGGTATGAACCTGCTCGTCAACCAGGGTGCCGTCGCGGGGCAGGAGGTTTTCCACTTCCACGTCCATCTCGTCCCGCGCTACGAGCGGAACCCGGGGATGCGCAATCTCATGACCAAGGAGCCCGGCATCGACGTGGACGAGGTGCACCGCAGGATCACGGGGTGACCCCGCCGCGTGGGGTGTAGGACGAGTCGCGTCGTGGCACGGGCACCGTGGGCTCGCGGCCGGGGCAGGCCCAGGCTCGTAGGACGACGTCAGCGCGGACTCCGCATTCGGCCATACGTGCCGCCTCCACCTGCCCCGGAGCATTGAGCCGCGTGTCTGTTACGTTGTCGGCCTTCGCCGCATCGCCGGGGCGGCCTGATCAATGAGGAGGACGTGCTCGGCGTGAAGGACTGCATCAGTCTCATGACTGGCAAGGACTGACTGGTCTCCGAACCTAGCGAAAGGAACGCCTGCTATGGGAGGACACGTCACCTTCGGTGATATCGGTTGGTCGCTGGTGAGCATGCTTGCGTTGGTGGCCGGCGTCTACGTGCTGCTGGTCTTCATCATGGGCAGAATCAGGCTGACCGACTGGCTGGGCTACATCGTCGGGGTGGGCGCCGTGGTGAGGGCGATCTGGGCGCTCACCGATACTTCAGTGTGGGCCGTTGTCGTTGGCGTACCGTTGGCTTTCATTCCGGCTTTCCTGTGGGCTCGTGCCACGGTCAAGGCCTACCGGGAGAATCCTGACATGGTGCTCACAGGCCTCTTCACGGTTGGCCGTCCTCCGGAGCGCGTGAAGAACTGGCCGGATCAGTCTCGGTCTGGCAGGAACAAGCCCCACTCGGCCGGGGAATGACGTGAAGCGTTCGGCCTCCTGGCGCCGTGGCCAGCACTGACCGACGATCCTTGAGGCAGGCGGCATGTTCCACGCTCAGCATGTGGGACATGCCGCCTCGGGGTTTGACACGCCCGGGAGGGGTGGGGAAAGGTGATCCCGTGCTCTGGACCATTCTCGTAGCAAGTCGCGTGTCCGCCGGGTAACGTCACCCGACCGACACGCTCCCTCGCCTGCCCACGCAGCGGGGGTTTTTTTCTGCGATCAGACAGCCAGGCACCTCGACGGAAGGAGACACAGATGGCTGAGGAGAAGATCCTCACCGGAGCCCAGATGCTGGTCGAATCCCTGGAACGAGTCGGCGTCGAAGTTGTGTTCGGGATTCCCGGTGGGGCGATCCTTCCCGCCTACGACCCGCTGTTCGACTCCGAACTCGTCCGGCACATCCTCGTTCGCCACGAGCAGGGAGCCGGGCACGCCGCCGAGGGCTACGCGCTCGCCACCGGCAAGGTCGGCGTGTGCATGGCCACATCGGGGCCCGGAGCGACCAACCTGGTCACGCCCCTCGCCAACGCCTACATGGACTCGGTGCCCATCGTCGCGATCACGGGCCAGGTGGGCAGCGCCTCGATCGGCACCGACGCGTTCCAGGAGGCCGATATCCGCGGCATCACGATGCCGATCACCAAACACAGCTTCCTCGTCACCGAGCCCCGGCTGATCCCCGGCGCGATCGCCGCCGCGTTCCGGCTCGCCGCGAGCGGACGTCCTGGCCCGGTCCTGGTCGACATCTCCAAGGACGCGCTCGCCGGAACGGGACGCTTCCAGTGGCCCGACGCGGTGGAACTGCCCGGGTATCATCCCGTGACCAAGCCTCACAGCAAGCAATTGCGCGAAGCCGTCCGGCTGATCGGCGAGGCCAAGCGGCCGGTCCTGTACGTGGGCGGCGGTGTCATCAAGGCGCAGGCGGCCGACGCGCTCGCCGACCTGGTCAAGAACACCGGCATCCCGGTCGTGACGACGCTCATGGCCCGCGGCGCCCTGCCGGACAGCGATCCGCTCAACTTCGGCATGCCCGGCATGCACGGCACGGTCGCGGCCGTCGGCGCCCTGCAGCGGTCCGACCTCCTCATCGCGCTCGGCACCCGGTTCGACGACCGCGTCACGGGCAAGCTGTCGAGCTTCGCCCCCGATGCGCTGGTGATCCACGCCGACATCGACCCCGCCGAGATCTCGAAGAACCGGGTGGCCGACGTCCCGATCGTGGGCGACCTGCGCGCGGTGCTCGACGAGCTCAACGAACTGCTCCGCGGCTCCGACCTGCCCGACCTCGGCCCGTGGGTGACGTACCTGACGAGCCTGCGCACCAAGTACGCGATCGAGACCGAGCCGACGAAGGAGGGCCGGCTGTCGCCGCAGTACGTCATCAAGCGGATCGGCGAGATCGCCGGGCCCGACGCGATGTACGTCTCCGGCGTCGGACAGCACCAGATGTGGGCCGCGCACCTGCTGCCCTTCGAACGGCCGGGTCGCTGGATGAACTCCGGCGGCGCGGGGACGATGGGCTACTGCGTGCCCGCCGCCATGGGCGTCAAGGTCGGGGCGCCCGACGACGTCGTGTGGGGCATCGACGGCGACGGCTGCTTCCAGATGACCAACCAGGAGCTCGTCACCTGCGCGCTGGAAGGGATCCCGATCAAGATCGCCGTCATCAACAACGAGTCGCTGGGCATGGTGCGCCAATGGCAGACCCTGTTCTACGGCGAGCGGTACTCGAACACCGACCTCAAGTCGCTGCGGGTGCCCGACTTCCCGAAGCTGGCCGAGGCCATGGGGTGCGTCGGCCTGCGAGCCGAGACGGTCGAGGAGGTCGACACCGTCCTCGCCGAGGCGATGGCCGTGACCGACCGCCCCGTCGTGGTCGAGTTCGTGGTCCACAAGGATGCGATGGTGTGGCCGATGGTGGCCGCCGGAACGAGCAATGACGACATCATGATCGCCAAGGGGCTCGCCCCGGCGTGGGACGAGGAGGAACTGTGAACACGCACACGCTGAGCGTTCTCGTCGAGGACAAGTCGGGCGTCCTGGCGCGCATCGCCGGTCTCTTCGCGCGCCGCGGGTACAACATCGAGTCGCTGGCCGTCGGCCCGACCGAGGTCGTCGGCGTCTCCCGGATCACCGTCCAGGTGTCCGTCGAGAGCCAGCTCGTCCTGGAGCAGATCACCAAGCAGCTCAACAAGCTGATCGAGGTGCTGAAGGTCGTCGAGCTCGACCCGCAGACGTCGGTGAGCCGCGAGCTCATGCTCATCAAGCTGCGCGCAGACCCCGCGACCCGGAGCCAGATCATCGAGATCGTCCAGCTCTTCCGCGGCAAGACGGTCGACGTCCACAACGAGTCCATGACGATCGAGGCGACGGGCAGCCCCGATAAGCTCGATGCGTTGCTCGAAATGCTCAAGCCGTACGGAGTGCGCGAACTGGTCCAGTCCGGCCTCGTCGCGCTCGGTCGAGGAAGCCGCTCGCTGACCGAGCGGCCGAAGCAGGATCGAACCCGCCGCTCCAACTGAAACGCAAAGGAAGTCACCAGCAATGGCAAAGATGTACTACGACGACGACGCCGATCTGTCCGTCATCCAGGGCCGCAGCGTGGCCGTGATCGGCTACGGCAGCCAGGGGCATGCGCACGCGCTGTCCCTGCGCGACTCCGGCGTCGACGTCCGGGTGGGGCTGAAGGAGGGCTCGAAGAGCATCGCCAAGGCCGAGGCCGAGGGGCTGCGGGTCGTCCCGGTGGCCGAGGCGGTCCAGGAGGCCGACCTCATCATGATCCTGACCCCCGATCAGGTGCAGCGCCACGTGTACGCCGAGAGCATCCTGCCGCACCTGCAGCCGGGCGACGCGCTGTTCTTCGCCCACGGCTTCAACATCCGGTTCGGCTACATCGAGGTCCCCGACGGGGTCGACGTCTGCATGGTCGCGCCGAAGGGTCCCGGCCACCTCGTCCGTCGCGAGTACGTCGACGGGCGCGGCGTCCCGGTGCTCGTCGCCGTCGAGAAGGACGCCACGGGCTCCGCGTGGCCGCTGACCCTCGCGTATGCGAAGGCCATCGGCGGGCTGCGGGCCGGCGGCATCGAGACGACGTTCACCGAGGAGACCGAGTCCGACCTGTTCGGTGAGCAGGCCGTTCTCTGCGGGGGGCTCTCGAAGCTCATCCAGAGCGGCTTCCAGACCCTCGTCGAGGCGGGGTTCCAGCCGGAGATCGCCTACTTCGAGTGCCTGCACGAGATGAAGCTGATCGTCGACCTCATCTACGAGGGCGGCATCGCGAAGATGCGGTGGAGCATCTCCGACACCGCCGAGTACGGCGACTACGTCTCGGGTCCGCGCATCGTGGACGACGCCACCAAGCAGCACATGCGCGAGGTCCTCGCCGACATCCGCAGCGGGGCGTTCGCCCAGCGGTTCATCGCCGACCAGGACGCGGGTGCTCCCGAGTTCACCGCGTTCCGTGCCGCCGAGGAGCAGCATCCCATCGAGGCCACCGGCCGCGAGCTGCGCAAGCTGATGTCGTGGGTCAAGGGGCACGACACCGACTACGTGGAGGGAACGGCGGCCCGCTGAGCCGTCCGTCTCCTGCCGCACCGCCGTCCCCGTCCCGATTCCGGGGCGGGGACGGTCGTGTCCGGCGATGTGGCATTCTGAAGAGGTGCCCGCCGTGCCTCGTCTGACCGGTCTCACGGCCGAGGAGGTGGCTGAGCGGTTCGCCGACGGACGCCACAACAAGCTGCCGCCCCGCAGCGGACGCAGCGTGCGGGACATCGTCCGGGCCAACGTCTTCACGCGGATCAACGCGCTGCTGGCCGTGCTGCTCGTGTTCGTCCTGTCCACGGGGTCGTGGATCAACGCGGCGTTCGGGCTGCTCATCATCGTCAACTCGGCCGTCGGCATCGTCCAGGAAGTGCGCGCGAAGCGGACGCTCGACAGCCTGGCCGTGGTGGGAGAGGCCAAGCCGCGCATCCGTCGTGCGGAGGGGACGGCCGACCTGCCGCGGGACAGGCTCGTGCTGGACGATCTCGTCGAGATCGGCCCGGGCGACCAGATCGTGGTCGACGGCGAGGTCGTCGAGGAGTCGTACCTGGAGATCGACGAGTCCCTGCTCACCGGGGAGTCGGACCCGGTCGCCAAGGATGTCGGCGACATGGTTCAGTCCGGCAGCTTCGTGGTTTCCGGGTCGGGCGCCTACCGGGCCACGCGGGTCGGGGCCGAGTCGTACGCGGCCCGGCTGGCCGCCGAGGCGTCCCGGTTCACCCTCGTGCACTCCGAGCTGCGGCAGGGAATCAACCAGATCCTGCGGATCATCACCTGGCTCATCGTGCCGGTCGGTCTCGGCATCATCTGGACGCAACTGGCCCATCACCGTGACTGGCGCTCGGCGGTCCTGGGCATGGCGGGTGCGATCGTCCCGATGGTCCCCGAGGGGCTCGTGCTGCTCACCTCGGTGGCGTTCGCGATCGGGGTCGTCAGGCTCGGCCGGCGCAACTGCCTGGTCCAGGAGCTCCCGGCCATCGAGGGGCTCGCCCGCGTGGACGTCGTGTGCGCCGACAAGACCGGGACTCTCACGGCGGCGGGCATGGACCTGGCCGACGTACGGCCGGTCGGCGCGACCGAGGAGGCGACGTTGCGGGCGGCCCTGGCCAACCTGTATGTCGCGGACCCGACCCCCAACGCCAGCCTGCGGGCGATCGGGGACAGCATCGGAGCGCCCGCCGTCCCGTGGCCGGTGCTGGCCCGGGCGCCGTTCACGTCGGCCCGGAAGTGGTCCGGCGTCACGTTCGCCGGGCAGGGCGACTGGGTTCTCGGCGCGCCGGAGGTGCTGGCCGAGGGGACACCCGCGGCAACGACCGCGACCGAGCTCGCGGAGCAGGGGCTGCGCGTCCTCCTGCTGGGCACCTCGAGCCTCCCGATGGACGACCCGGCCGCGCCGGGCGCGGTCGCACCGCAGGGACTCGTCGTGCTCGCCCAGCGCGTCCGCCCCGACGCCCGCGACACCCTGCAGTTCTTCGCCGATCAGGGAATCCGGATCATGGTGATCTCGGGCGACGCGGCACCCTCGGTCGCCGCGGTCGCCCGGTCCGTCGGCGTCGCCGGGTCGGCCGTGGACGCGCGCGCCCTGCCCGTGGAGGCGGGGCCCGGCCTGGGCGTCGCCGTCGAGGAGCATCGGGTCTTCGGCCGCGTCACACCGCAGCAGAAGCGTGCCATGGTGTCGTCCCTCCAGGAGGCGGGCCACACGGTGGCGATGACCGGAGACGGCGTCAACGATGTCCTGGCCCTGAAGGACGCCGACCTCGGCGTCGCAATGGGATCGGGATCCGCGGCGAGCCGATCGGTCGCTCAGATCGTCCTGCTCGACGACCGGTTCGCGACCCTCCCGCACGTCGTCGCCGAGGGGCGCCGGGTGATCGGCAACATCGAGCGAGTCGCGAACCTGTTCCTGACGAAGACCATCTACTCGGTGCTGCTGGCCCTGTTCGTGATCGCGGCGCAGATGCAGCATCCGTTCCAGCCGATCCACGTGACGATCACCGGCTGGTTCACGATCGGGATCCCCGCCTTCGTCCTCTCCCTGGCCCCCACCGCCGAACGCGCCCGCCCGGGCTTCGTCGGACGCGTGCTACGCCTCGCACTGCCGGCCGGGGTGATCATCGCGATCGCGGCGATGTCCACGTACCTCGCGACGTCCCGACTCCTCGCAGAGACGGCGCCGCGGACGAGCACCGCGGCGCTGGCCTCCCTCATCATCGCCGCGTCGTGGCTGCTGTGCGTGGTCGCCCGCCCGCTGCGGCCATGGAAGGTGGCCCTGCTGGTCGCGTCCGTGGCGATGTACGTCCTGATCTTCACGCTGCCCCTGGCGCAACGGGTGTTCCTGCTGGACACCTCCCACCCGCAGGCCATGCTCATCGGAACCCTCGTCGGGGTCGCTGCGGCCGTGCTCATCGAGGTCACCTGGTGGGTCACCGGGCGTGTCCACGGGATCCGGCGACGTGTGTGGAGCCGGCACGACGAGGAGCCGGCGGATTGAGACCGGCGCACTAGGATTCCCGTGGAGCGTGCGGTTCAGGCGAAGCACACGGACGGCGGGAGAGCGGGATGTCGGGCTCGGGGCACCGGGATCCGGCGGGCAGCGGGGGGGCAGGAGGCCCCCGCGTGCACCGCACGGAGGTCGATGGCGTGCCCGCGTTCTGGAGCGACTCCGGCCTGCCCGGCGTGACCGCCTCGCTGCGGTTCCGCAGCGGCATCGCCGACGAGGCACTGCCTCGGCTCGGCTGGACACGCCTCGCAGCAGAGGCGGTGGTGCGGTCGGCGGAGCTACCGGGCCTGGACATCACCGGGTCGCTCACCGCCCTGTGGACCTCGTTCGACATCACCGGTCCCGCCGAGGCGGTGGTCGCCGGGCTGTCGCGGATCTCCGACGTCCTGCGCGACCCCGGCGACGGCGCGTCGCAGATCGCGGAGCGGATCGTCGCCGAGGCGACGCAACGGCCGTCCGCCGACGCCTTCGGGCTGGCGCTCCGCTGGATCTTCGGCGCCGGCGGGTTCGGGCTCGTCGGGTTTCCCGAGTTCGGCCTCGCGACGGTCACCCCGGCCGATCTCCGGGCCCTCGCCGCATCGCGGTTCGGCGCGTCCGACGCGGTGCTGTGCATCGAGGGGACACCGCCTGCCGGGCTTCGCCTCGGCCTTCCCCCGGGGCAGGGGCGGTCCCAGATCCCCGCAGCCGTTCCCGTCACGCCCGCCGGTGCCTTCGTCGGCGACCAGGCCGAGGTGCTGGGAGCGGCCGTCCTGCCCGACTCGATCCCGACCCGGCAGATGATGCGACTCCTGGCCGCCGGGGTGGAACGGGCCGTCCCGACCGACTCGTGGACGGCCTACGACACCCGGCCGCTGCTGGAGCCCCTGGGAGCCGACGTGCTCGTCGGTGTCTCGGTCACCGCTCCGGGCCCGTTCGCGGTTCCGGCCGCCCACGCGCTCCTCTCCGCGCTCGACGAGCTCTGCGACGGGCCGGTCCTCCCCGGCGACCACGGCGCGCAGGAGGAACTCCGGCCGGCCGGCCGCGCCTGGGCCGCCGCGGAGCGGCATGTCCTGGGCGCGGGACGTCCCCTCAGGCCGCCCCCGCCCGACGTCCGGGCCGCAGCCCGCGCGTTCCGGGACGGGCTGTACCTGGGAATGCCCGGCGACGCCGACCTGCGGGCGGTGCCGGTGCCGTTCGCCGCGGAGCCGGCGGAGCCCGCGGTGGTGGGGGATCGGCTGCTGCGAGCCTTCGGCTGCGGCGATCAGTACGACACCCGCATCCTCGCCGGGGACGCCGGGATCACCGTCGCCGACCGCACGACCCGTCAGACATTCGCCTGGGCGGATGTCGCCGGCTGCCTCGTGGGCGATGGCGATGTGCGTGTCCTGGTGCGTCGCGACGGCCGGACCGCGGACGTCGACGGCACCCAGTGGCGACGAGGGCGGAACCTGGTCGGCAGGATCGACCGCCACGTCGGGCCCGATCTGCAGATTCCGTGGCCGGTACGGAGAGCGGTGGCGCCGCGCGGGTTCTTCGAACGGCTGGCCCGGGAGGCGCGCTGGCCGCGTTCGGTACCGAGCCATGTGGCGATCCATGCCGGGCTCGTCCTCGGGACGCTGGTGGGCAGCTTCGCTCTCATCGGCGGGAACATCGCGTTGACGGGCGGGACGGGGCCGCTGAACGCCCTCTTCGCCGTGGCCCTCGGGGCGCTGCTGTGCGTCGTCCTCATCCACTCGGTCCTGGCCGCATGGGGACTGCTGGACTATCTCCTGCGGCGTTACCGCGGTCGGACCGGCCGGCGACGGACGACGGCCGTCGTGCGTGAGCGGCGGGCGCGCTGAGCGGGCTCAGGCCAGGCGCGCGGCGATGGCGTCGCCCACCGCCGCCGTGCTGCGGCGACCGGTCCGCTCGGCGATGTCGACCGACACGGCGTCGCGGATGCGGGCCGCGGCCGCCGGCTCTCCCCAGTGGTCCAGCAGCATCGCCGTGGACAGGATCGCGGCCGTCGGGTCCGCGAGCTGCCTGCCCGCGATGTCCGGGGCCGATCCGTGGACGGGCTCGAACATCGACGGGTAGGCCCGTTCGGGATTGATGTTCGCGCTCGCGGCGAGGCCGATTCCTCCCGTCACGGCGGCGGCGAGGTCGGTGAGGATGTCGCCGAACAGGTTGTCGGTGACGAGGACGTCGAAGCGCTGCGGATCCTGCACGAAGGCGATGGTGGCGGCGTCCACGTGAAGGTAGTCGGTCTCGACCTGCGGGTATGCCTCGCCGATCCGGGCGAACTGGCGTCGCCACAGACTGCCGGCACTGGTGAGGACGTTGTGCTTGTGCACAAGAGTCAGCCGGCCGCGACGGGCCGCGGCCCGTTCGTAGGCGTCCGCGACGACCCGCGCGACGCCGTGGGCAGTGTTGACCGACACCTCGGTCGCGATCTCGTGCGGGGTGTCCACGCGGACGGCCCCGCCGACACCGCAGTAGAGGCCCTCGGTACCCTCGCGCACCACGACGAAGTCGATCGGGCCCGCCCCGGTGACCTCGGCGGACAGCGGCGTCGCCGTGCCGGGGTAGTACACGGACGGGCGCAGGTTCACGTAGTGGTCGAAGGCGAATCGCAGCTTGAGCAGCAGTCCGCGCTCCAACAGGCCGGAGGGGATCTGCGTGCTGCCGGGGGCGGCGCCGACGGCGCCGAGCAGGATCGCGTCGGCGGCGGCCAGCTCCTCCAGGACGCTGTCGGGCAGCACCTCGCCGGTGCGCAGCCAACGCTCGGCGCCGAGGTCGTAGGACACCTCGGTGAAGCCCTCGCCGAGGACCGTCCGGAGCACTTTCACGGCTTCGGCTGTGACCTCGGGGCCGATTCCGTCACCAGGGACGACGGCAAGGACGGGGGACTTGGCTGCGGCAGACACGCGGGCACCCTATCGAGCGGAGCGAGAATGAGACGCCCGTCTCACGGCGAAACGCCCAGGCCCGCCGGGCTTCGCGCGGTAACGTTCGGCTCATGGCCTTCGACTTCGCGCTCACCCGTAATCCCGCCCCGGCGACTCCTGCACGGCTGCAGGAGATCCTCGCCGATCCGGGGTTCGGCGTTCACTTCACCGACCACATGGTCACGGCCGAGTGGACGCACGACGCGGGCTGGCAGGACGCCGTCGTGGAGCCCTACGGGCCCGTGACGCTCCAGCCGCACGCCGCCGTCCTGCACTACGGGCAGGAGATCTTCGAGGGGCTCAAGGCGTACCGGCACGAGGACGGCTCGGTGTGGCTGTTCCGGCCCGAGAAGAACGCCGAGCGGTTCGAGCGATCCGCGGCCAGACTGATGCTCCCGATCCTGCCTGCCGCCGACTTCGTCTCCTCGGTGACCGCGCTCGTCGAGATCGACGAGCGCTGGGTCCCGTCGGCCGCCGCCGGCGAGTACAGCCTCTACCTGCGCCCGTTCATGTACGCCTCCGAGGCGTTCCTCGGCGTCCATCCCGCCCAGGAGGTCACCTATCGCGTCATCGCGTCGCCGGTCGGCCCGTACTTCGCCACCGGTGCCGTCGAGCCTGTCGACATCTGGGTGACCACGACGTACTCCAGGGCCGGTGCCGGCGGCACCGGTGCGGCGAAGTGCGGCGGCAACTACGCTTCGGGCCTCATCGCGCAGCAGGAGGGATATGCCCACGGGTGCAGCCAGGTGCTGTTCGCGGACGCCGCGAGCGGTTCGCTGCTGGAAGAACTGGGCGGCATGAACCTCTTCCTGGTCACCGCCGACGGGCAGTTGCTGACCCCCGAGTTGTCGGGCTCGATCCTGGAGGGCGTGACGCGCGACTCGATCCTCGTGGCGGCGACGGAACTCGGGCTGACCCCCGTCGAGCGGAAGATCGAACTCGCCGAGTTGTTCGACGGGCTCGCGAGCGGACACATCGTGGAGACCTTCGCCTGCGGCACCGCCGCGGTGCTGACACCGATCGGGAGCTTCCGCGACGAGGAGCACACCTGGGCGGTGGGGACCGGCTCGATCGACCACACACTCGCCATTCGCACCTACCTGACCGACGTGCAGTACGGGCGGCGTCCCGACACCCACGGCTGGCTCACCAAGGTCGTCTGAGCGTTCCTCGGCTCATGGTGCGGGACTGTTGGTCTCGCACCATGAGAAGCTTGCGTCCCGGGATGGTCGCCGGGCAGACTGCCCAGGTCACATTCCCAGACAGGTAGGCCAATGAACGCTCAACCCGTTGCTCCTGACAGCTTCCAGGTCTTCGACACCACTCTGCGCGACGGTGCGCAGCAGGAGGGTCTGCGGCTCACCGTGGCGGACAAGCTCCGAATCGCCGGGCTCCTCGACGAACTGGGCGTCGGATTCATCGAGGGGGGCTGGCCGGGGGCCAATCCGAACGACACAGCCTTCTTCGCCGCCGCGGCGGCCGGGGACCTCAGGCTGGACAACGCGACCCTCGTCGCGTTCGGGGCGACGCGCAAGGCGGGTGGCAGCGCGGCTTCCGATCCCCTGGTCCGCGCACTGCTGGACGCCCGGACGAGCACCGTGTGCCTCGTCGCGAAGAGCCACGACGAGCACGTGTTCCGCGCGCTCCAGACGACGCTGGCCGAGAACATCGAGATGGTCCGGGACACGGTGTCGTTCCTCGTGGCCGAGGGGCGCCGGGTGTTCGTCGACTGCGAACACTTCTTCGACGGGTACAAGGCCAATGCCGCCTATGCGCTGGAGGTTGTCCGCACCGCCGCGGAGGCCGGCGCGGAGGTCGTGGTCCTGTGCGACACGAACGGTGGGATGCTGCCGGGCAGGATGGGTGACATCGTGTCGGCGGCGGGATCGATCGGCGTCGAGCTCGGCGTCCATTGCCACAACGACACCGGCTGCGCGGTGGCCAACACCCTCGCCGCCGTCGAGGCCGGTGTGACGCATGTGCAGGGCACCGTGAACGGCCACGGCGAGCGCACCGGCAACGCCGACATCATCCAGATCATGGCCAACCTGCAACTGAAGCTGGGCTGGGACGTCGTCGCCCCGGAGCGGCTCGCGGAGGCCACCCGCATCGCCAACGCCATCGCGGCCGTCACGAACATCCCGATCAGCGCCCGTGCCCCGTACGTCGGGCATTCGGCCTTCGCCCACAAGGCGGGCCTGCACGCGTCGGCGATCAAGGTGGACGCGAACCTGTATCAGCACACCGACCCGCAGTCCGTCGGCAACGACATGAGGATGCTCGTCTCGGACATGGCCGGCCGGGCGAACATCCAGCTCAAGGGCGGCGAACTCGGCTACGACCTGTCGGACCGGACGCTCGCCGCCGAGGTGACCGATCTGGTCAAGCAGCGCGAGATGGACGGGTACTCGTACGAATCCGCCGACGCGAGCTTCGAACTCCTGTTGCGCGAGCATCTCGGTCTGGCGAAGCCGGATTTCGAGGTCGAGCAGTGGCGGGTGCTCACACAGCACGCGCCGTCGGCCGACGGCGACAACTCCGAGGCGACACTCAAGGTGCGCGCGGGCGACAGTGTCACCAAGCTCGTCGGCGAGGGCAACGGGCCGCTGAACGCTCTCGACGTGGCGTTGCGCTCATCGCTGGCGGCCACGTTCCCGCAGGTCAACGACTTCGAGCTCATCGACTACCGGGTGCGCATCCTGGAGTCGTCCCACGGGACGGGGGCCATCGTCCGGACGCTCATCGACACCACCGACGGCAACCGCACCTGGACGACCGTCGGCGTCGGCACCAATGTCATCGAGGCATCGTGCGAGGCTCTGTTCGACGCGTACACCTGGGGTCTGCTCGAGCGCTGACCCTTCGGATCGCCCAGCTCCACTGGTCCTGTGGCCCGGGGGTCCCTGCTGCGCGGTCAGGTTCTGTGGTCGGGTCTGGTTCGGTCCTGTGGTCAGGTTCTGTGGTCCGGTCTGGTTCGGTCCTGTGGTCCGGGGAACGGTGCCGTTCGCAACCACCCGCCTCGCAAGCTCGGCGGGGGCCAGTCCCGTCCACGCTCACGGCACCGACCTCCCGGACCACAGGACCACAGGTGCGGCTCGGCGGGGGCTGGTCCTGTCCGCGCTCGCGGCATCGACAGCCTCCCCAGCCTCCGCACGACCACCGACGAGACACCTAGCTAGACTGCCCGCAACCGTTCACTTTTCGAGCGCCGAAAGCGTTCAGAGTTCGAGCGCCGCCGACACTCCCGGACCACAGGGCCACGGGACCCACTGTGCCGGTGCTGCGTGGTCGGCCCGCGCCGCTCGCTTGCTGCTCTCCGTGCCACAGGGTGCCGCGCTGACCGCCAGGTTGTGAGGCATTCCGGCCCGGTGACCTGACCGGTGGGAGGTGGCCGCCACCTTGTGAGGCATACCACGCCGATCGGGGGCCGCATAGCCCGTGCAACCTGGCGGTCAGCCCGCGCCGCTGCGACGACCCGGCCTCGTAGGCCTCGCAACCTGGCGGTCGGCGTGGACCGCGCCGTCGATCCGAGCGGTGGTGCGACCGGAGCGTGGACCGGCCGACTCACCTACCGCGGCGAGACGCGTGCTCGCGGTCGCGGGTCAGGACTCGGCGATCCGAAGCGTCCGGCGGCCGGACGGAGCGCGTTCCGCGACGAACCGGTCAGGAGATCCGGTCGAGGATGAGAGGCCGTCGAGTCCCCGTGCCGCCGATCGTGATGGCCCGCCTGGCCGCCTCTTCGCCGCGGGCCATGCGGTCCGGCGTGTCGGTGTGCAGCGTGAGCAGCGGCTGCCCGGCGCGGACGGTGTCACCGACCGACACGTGCAGTTCCACGCCCGCGGCCGCCTGCACCGGATCCTCCTTGCGGGCGCGTCCGGCACCCAGACGCCAGGCGGCCAGGCCGACCTCCCAGGCGTCGATGCGGGTGATCGTCCCCTTCGACGTCGCGGTGAGCACCTGCTGGTGACGCGCCACAGGAAGCGGGGCCGCAGGATCGCCGCCCTGCGCGGCGATCATCCGCCGCCAGGCGTCCATCGCCCGGCCCGACGCCAGGACGTCGGCGGGATCGGCGTCGACACCCGCGGCCTGCACCATCTCGCGGGCCAGGGCGAGGGTGAGCTCGACGACGTCGGCGGGGCCGCCCCCCGCGAGCACCTCGACGGCTTCGCCGACCTCGAGCGCATTGCCGGCCGTGCGGCCGAGCGGGGTGTCCATGTCGGTGAGCAGCGCCACCGTGGTCACCCCGGCGGCGGTGCCGAGACGAACCATCGTCTCGGCGAGCCTGCGGGCCGACTCCTCCTCCTTCATGAACGCTCCCGAACCGGTCTTCACATCGAGGACCAGGGCCCCGGTGCCCTCGGCGATCTTCTTGCCCATGATCGACGAGGCGATGAGCGGGATCGACTCGACCGTGCCCGTCACATCGCGCAGGGCGTACAGCTTCTTGTCGGCGGGCGCGAGCCCCGAGCCCGCCGCGCAGATCACCGCACCCACCGATTCGAGCTGGGCGTACATCTCGGCATTGGTGAGGGACGCCCGCCAGCCGGGGATCGACTCCAGTTTGTCCAGCGTGCCGCCGGTGTGGCCGAGGCCGCGACCGGAAAGCTGAGGGACGGCGACGCCGCACGCCGCGACGAGCGGTGCCAGCGGCAGGGTGATCTTGTCGCCGACCCCTCCGGTGGAGTGCTTGTCGGCGGTGGGCCGGCCGAGTCGCGAGAAGTCCAGTCGCTCGCCGGAGTCGATGATCGCCTGGGTCCACGCGGCCAGTTCCTCATCGGCCATGCCGGTGAAGAAGACGGCCATCGCGAGGGCCGACATCTGCTCGTCCGCGATCTCGCCGGTCGTGTACGCGGCGATGAGCCAGCGTGCCTGATCGGCGGTGAACCTGCCCCCGTCGCGTTTGAGGCGGATCAGCTCGACGGTGTCGTAGGCATGCACGTTCGGAGTATGTCATCGGCACGAGGAACTGACCAGCGCCTCCGCGCTTAGGCTTGGCACCATGGGTACACCGCGCTGGCCGACCGTCGTCTTCGACCTCGACGGGACGCTCCTGGACAGCGTGGACCTCATCATCGACTCCTACCAGCACACCTTCCGCGAGATCCTCGGGCATCCGTGGGACGACGTGACGGAGGTCCGGAGCTGGATCGGAACAGGGCTGCGGATCGTCTTCGGCCGTATCCTCCCCGGGCGCGCCGACGAGATGGTCGACGTGTACACACGCTGGAACATCGCCAACACCGCTCGGTATGTGCGGGCCTACCCGGGAATCCTCGGAATGCTCGCCGACCTGTCCGCGGCCGGGGTCCGCACCGGAGTGGCGACGTCCAAGAGGCGACCGGCCGCCGAGTTGGGCATGGCCTGCGCCGGTCTGGCCGAGCGCGTCCCGTTGCTCGTCACCGGCGACGACGTGACGTCCTTCAAACCCGAGCCCGAGCCGCTGTGGAAGGCGGTGGCGGCCCTCGGCGGCGACACCGCCGCCGCCGCATATGTGGGGGACGCCGTGGTGGACGTCCGCGCGGCGCGCAACGCCGGGATGGCTGCGGTCGCGGTGGCCTGGGGCGCCGGTGAGGACGCCGACCTCGCCGCCGAGCACCCGGGGCACGTGGTCGCGACAGCGACCGACCTGACGGCGCTCGTGCTGGGTCCGCGCGGCTCCGCTGCGGAGGCCTAGCCACGTCCGCAGGCGCGGTGCGCTCGTGCCCGCGGCACGCCGATGCGGACAGCGGGGCCTCGCCGCGCGTACGATGGGGCCCACAATCGAACATCGGGCCACACGCCATGCGGGAGAGCCGGTACACCGAACCGGCACCGACGGAGCAAGCCTCCCCGCCAAACTCTCAGGTCACCACACCGCACCGGCCAGGCCGCTCTGGAAAGCAGTCGGTGCGACCGGCTCGCCCACGGTGAAAGCGAGGCCCGCACGAGGGCGGCGTGAATCTCTCAGGCACCGATGACAGAGGGGGAGAGACCGCACCGAACGCACCTTGCGTGCGCACGAAAGAAGGACTCTCTGATGGCGACCGTCACCTCTGCCGACGATGGGACACCGGCCCTGTCCCGCACCCCGCTGTACGACGAGCACGTCGCTCTGGGCGCCACGATGGTGCCCTTCGCGGGGTGGTCGATGCCCGTGAAGTACACCTCCGATCTGGTCGAGCACCATGCCGTCCGGAGGGCGGCCGGGCTGTTCGACATCTCGCACATGGCCGAGATCGACGTCACCGGACCCGACGCGGCCGCCTTCTGCGATCGTGCGCTGGCGGGGCGGCTGAGCGCCCTGGCGCCGCTGCAGTCGAAATACACGATGATCCTCGCCGAGGCCGGAGGGATCATCGACGACCTCATCGTCACGGCGGTCCCCGATGCGGCCGGGCCGCATTTCGCCATCGTCGCGAATGCGTCCAACCGGGCGCCGGTCGTCGCGGCTCTGGCCGAGCGCGCGACGGCCTTCGACGGTGACGTGGAGGTGCGTGACGCGTCCGACGAGTATGCGCTCATCGCCGTGCAGGGCCCGCGGGCGCGAGACGTCCTCGAGGCGATGCCGGCCCTGACCGTCGAGTCCGGCGCGCCGGAGTTCGGCGACACGAAGTACTACCGCAACACCCTCGCCCGCTTCGGGGACGTGCCGGTCCGCGTCGCACGCTCCGGATACACGGGCGAGGACGGCTTCGAACTCCTCGTCCCCGCCGGCGCCGCAGTCGAGCTGTGGAGGACGCTGCGGGCGACGGGCGCACCGCACGGCCTCGTGCCCGCGGGCCTGGCCGCGCGCGACACTCTGCGGCTGGAGGCGGGGATGCCGCTGTACGGTCACGAGCTCAGCCTGGACGTCCTCCCCGCCCAGGCCGGGCTCGGCCGGGTCGTCGCGATCGACAAGGACGATTTCGTGGGCAGGGATGCCGTCCTCGCCGGTCCTGCCGCCGGCGCTCCCGTCCTCGTCGGTCTCGCCGCCGAGGGTCGCCGCGCCGGACGGGCCGGCTACGCCGTGCTGGACGCCACCGGCCGGCCGGTCGGCGAGATCACGTCCGGCGTGCTGTCGCCGACACTCGGACACCCCGTCGCGATGGCCTACGTGAGCCCCGCCGTCGCCGAGCCCGGAACGGTCCTCGCGTTCGACGTGCGGGGCACCGCGATCCCCGCCACCGTGACCACTCTGCCCTTCTACCGGCGCCCACGCGCCTGACCGATCGATCCGCCCGATGCACAGGAGGAAACCGTGACCGACATTCCCGAGGACCTGAGCTACACCGACCAGCACGAATGGGTGCGCATCGACGGGGAGACCGCCACCGTCGGCATCACCGAGTACGCCGTGACCCAGTTGGGCGACGTCGTCTACGTGGAACTTCCCGAGATCGGCACGGCGCTGGCCGCCGGCGACGTGATCGGCGAGATCGAGTCGACGAAGTCCGTGAGCGAGATCTACGCTCCGCTGGCCGGCACGGTCGAGCATGTCAACTCCGAGCTGACCGATGCGCCCGAACTGGTCAACGCCGAGCCGTACGGCAGGGGCTGGATCGTCAAGCTGGCAGCGACCGGGTCCGAAGGGCTGCTGTCCCCGGCCGAGTACGCGGAGCTGGTGGCCGAGTGAGCGACGATCCCACCGATTTCCGCCGCCGCCACATCGGCGCGGTGGGCGCCGACAGGGCGGGGATGCTGGCCGAGCTCGGGTACGACTCGCTGGACGCTCTCCTGGACGCCGCCGTGCCGCCCGCGATCCGAACCGCCGCCGACGGCTCCGCGCTCCCGCCCGCGGCGGGTGAGGCGCGCGCGCTCGCCGAACTGCGGGAGATCGCTGGGCGCAACGTCGTGACGACGTCCATGATCGGGCTGGGGTATCACCAGACGGTGACGCCGCCCGTCATCGCCCGGAACGTCCTGGAGAATCCGAGCTGGTACACGGCGTACACGCCGTATCAGCCGGAGATCAGTCAGGGACGGCTGGAGGCGCTGCTGAACTTCCAGACGATGATCACCGACCTCACGGGGCTCGCGATCGCGAACGCGTCCATGCTGGACGAGGCGACCGCGGTCGTGGAGGGCATGCTGCTGGCGCGGCGGGCATCCAGGTCGAAGAGTCCCGTCTTCCTGGTGGACGCGGACGTCCTGCCGCAGACGCGCCGCCTGCTGGCACATCGCGCCGCGGCGCTCGGCATCGAGCTTCACGACACCGCCTACGACTCGCCCCCCGGGGAGGTGTTCGGCGCGCTGATCCAGTACCCGGGTGCGTCCGGACGGCTCTGGGACCCGCGCGCGGCCATCGCTGCCGTGCAGGCGGCGGGCGGGCTCGTCGTCATGGCCGCCGACCCGCTCGCGCTGACCCTGCTGACGCCACCCGGGGAGCTGGGGGCCGATATCGCGGTGGGATCGACGCAGCGCTTCGGGGTTCCGATGGCCTACGGCGGTCCCCACGCCGGCTACCTCGCGGTGCGGGCGGGCCTGGAGCGTCAGCTCCCGGGTCGGCTCGTCGGCGTGAGCGTGGACGCGGCCGGACGGACCGCGTACCGGCTCAGCCTCCAGGCGCGCGAGCAGCACATCCGGCGTGAGAAGGCCACCAGCAATATCTGCACCGCGCAGGTGCTGCTGGCCGTGATGGCGTCGATGTACGCCGTCTACCACGGGCCCGACGGGCTGCGCGCCATCGCCGAGGGCGTCGCGGAGAGGACGCGGCTGCTCGCATCCCTCCTCATCGCCGGAGGCGTGCGACTGGCACACGAGCAGTACTTCGACACCGTCCGGCTGCGCGACGTGGATGCCGCAGCCGTCTTCGCGCGACTGCGCGCGATCGGCGTCACGCCGCTGGTGGTGGACGAGCACACGGTCCAGCTCACCGTGGACGAGGTCGTCGGCGCGGACACCATCCGGAGCGTGGCCGCCGCCGTCACGCAGACCGGGGGAGACGCGGGCGCGCCCGTCGCCGGGAGCGTCGTCCCGGCCACGCTCGTCCGTACCAGCGCGTACCTCGAGCATCCGACGTTCCACCGGTACCGGTCCGAGACGGCGATGATGCGGTACCTCAGACGCCTCGCCGACCTCGACTACGCGCTCGACCGCGGGATGATCCCACTGGGCAGTTGCACGATGAAGCTCAACGCGGCGGCCGAGATGGCGGCGATCACGTGGCCGGGGTTCACCGACCTGCATCCGTTCGCGCCGGCCGAGGACGCCGCCGGGTACCGGAGGCTCGTCACCGACCTGGAGGCGTGGCTGGCCGACATCACGGGATACGACGCGGTGTCGCTCCAGCCGAACGCCGGGAGCCAGGGGGAGCTGGCGGGCCTGCTCGCCATCCGCGGCTATCACCGGGCCAACGGCGAGGAGGCCCGCATCGTGTGCCTCATCCCGTCCAGCGCGCACGGCACGAACGCCGCGAGCGCGGCCCTCGCAGGGATGAAGGTGGTCGTCGTGGCCTGCGATGCGGAGGGCAACGTCGACCTGGACGACCTCGCCGCCAAGATCGAGACGCACCGCGATGTCCTCGCGGCGTTGATGATCACCTATCCGTCGACGCACGGCGTGTACGAGATGCGGGTGCGCGAGATCTGCGACGCGGTCCACGTGGCCGGTGGGCAGGTCTACATCGACGGGGCCAACCTGAACGCGCTCGTGGGATATGCCCGGTTCGGCGAGTTCGGCGGCGATGTGTCCCACCTGAACCTGCACAAGACCTTCGCGATCCCGCACGGCGGTGGCGGACCCGGCGTCGGCCCGGTCGCGGCACGCGCCCATCTGGCGCCCTATCTGCCGCGCGGTGAGGAGAATCCGGTGGCGGCGGCGCCGTACGGGTCGGCGGGCGTCCTGCCGATCTCGTGGGCCTACGTCCGGATGATGGGGGCCGACGGGCTCCGGGAGGCCACGGCGGCGGCCGTGCTGGCGGCGAACTACGTGGCTGCTCGTCTGGGCGATGTCTTCCCCGTCCTCTACACGGGGTCGGCGGGGCTTGTCGCCCACGAGTGCATCCTCGATCTGCGGCCGCTGCGCGATGCGACCGGGGTCACGGTGGACGATGTCGCGAAGCGTCTCGTCGACTACGGCTTCCATGCGCCGACCATGTCGTTCCCCGTCGCAGGCACGCTCATGGTCGAACCGACGGAGTCGGAGGATCTCGAGGAGCTCGACCGGTTCGTGGCCGCGATGCGGGGCATCCGGGCGGAGGCCGACGCGGTCGGGAGCGGCTCGGTGCCGGGCGACGACAACGTCCTCGTGAACGCGCCCCACACGGCCGCTGATCTCGTCGGCGACTGGGACCACGCGTACTCGCGGGAGCAGGCCGTGTACCCGCTGCCGGGCATGGCGCGGCACAAGTACTGGCCGCCGGTGTCGCGGATCGACCAGGCATGGGGAGACCGGCACCTGGCGTGCTCCTGCCCGCCGCCGGAGGCGTTCGTCTGACGCCGCGTGCGTTGCGTGGGGGTTCGTGCCGGTGACCGGCACGAACCCCTCATGCTGTGGGGACCGGCGAGGCCGATGGCGACTGCTCGATCGGGATGTGCTGGAATCGGACAGTGTGGCGTGGCTCCGGAGAGCCGGACGGTGCGCCGAGCGAGGGAGAGGACGGGCAACAGATGAGGGTGGCGCGATATGCGGCGGCGGGAGCGGATCCCGCGTTCGGGCTGGTCGAGCTGGCGGATGACCACGGCGAGCATCCCGACACGATCGCTCGGCTGACCGGCGACCCGCTGGCCGGGCCGGTCGAGCTCACCGGCGAGCGGGTGCTGCTGTCGGACGTGCGGCTGGTCGCGCCCGTTCTGCCGCGCAGCAAGATCATCGGCGTCGGGAAGAACTACGCCGATCACATCGCGGAGATGAGGACGCCGGCGCCGGAGGGCATCCTGACGTTCTTCAAGCCGAACACGTCGGTGATCGGCCCCGAGGACGCCATCGTGCATCCGGCCGCGAGCTCGGAGGTGTCCTACGAGGGGGAGCTCGCCGTCGTGATCGGCCGGATCTGCAAGCAGGTGCCGATCGAGCGGGTGCGCGAGGTGATCTTCGGGTACACCGTCGCCAACGACGTGACCGCGCGCGACTGGCAGCGCGGCGACGGGCAGTGGACTCGCGCGAAGGGCGCCGACACGTTCTGTCCGCTCGGTCCGTGGATCGCCACCCACCTGACCATCGAGGAGGCGTCCGACCTCGCCCTCACGACCACCGTGGACGGGAGCCTGCGGCAGGACGGGGTGACGTCCCGGATGATCCACGGAATCGCGGAGCTCGTCGCCTTCTGCAGTTCGTTCGCGACGCTGCTGCCGGGCGACGTGATCCTCACCGGCACGCCGGCCGGGGTCGGGACGGTCACACCGGGGCAGCGGGTGGAGGTCACCATCGACCGGATCGGGTCGCTGTCGAACCCTGTCATCGCCGAGGAGGGCTAGTGGCGGGGTTCGCGGGCCTGCAGCAGGCCCCGCCGGGCGTCGGCTATCACCGTGTGCTGGCCGGTCCGCAGTCGACCGTCGTGCGCTCGATGACGGGCGTCCTGGCGGCGATCGTGGTGTTCGTCGTGCTCGTCCCGCTCGCGACGCAGGGATTCATCTGGATCGCGTGGCTGCTGGCGGGGTCGCCCGGCGACTTCACGTCCTTCTACACGGCCGGGACGGCGTTCGAGACGCCCGGCGGGATGACCGGCGTTCACCTCGGCATCGCCCTGCTGGCCGTGATCGCGGCACTGTCGGTGGCCCTGGTCCACCAGACGTCGCCGCGGTGGCTGATCTCGGTCGAGCCCGGGGTGCGCTGGCGGTACCTGCTGATCGTGACCGTCGTGGCGATCATCGTCCTCAACGGCGTGTTGTGGCTCTCGCGCTGGAACCAGCCGTGGGATCCCCACAGCCGGCCGGACATGTGGGCGTTCCTCGTCGTCATCGTCCTCACCTCGCCGCTGCAGGCGCTGGGGGAGGAGGTCTTCTTCCGCGGCTACCTGCTGCAGGCGTTCGGGTCGCTCGTACGGACGCCCTGGTTCGCGATCACGACCTCGGCGCTGGTGTTCGCTCTCTTCCATGGGACGCAGAATCTGCCGCTGTTTCTCGACCGGTTCGCGTTCGGCATGCTGGCGGGGGTCCTCACCGTGGCCACGGGAGGACTGGAGGCTGCGGTCGCGGCGCACGTCGTGAACAACCTGTTCGCCTTCGGGTACGCGGCCGTGGAGTCCTCCGTCGCGCAGGTGAAGGCCGTCCAGCAGATCGGCTGGGTGGACGCCGCGTTCGACGTCGGAGGGTTCGCCGTGTACGCCCTCGTGGCTCTGGTGATCGCCCGTCGGCTCACGGTGTCGACGCGGACACCGTCCGCCGCGGCGCGGCCGGTTTGAGGGTGGGCGGTCGGTTCCGGTAGTGTTGTCTCTCGCTGGTCACGAGCCAGTGCGTGAGGGCTGGAGTCGATTCGCGCGACCCGCGGAGCGGCTGACGTTCTCACGATCTTGGGGTATGGGGTAATTGGCAGCCCGACGGATTCTGGCTCCGTTAGTTCAGGTTCGAGTCCTGGTACCCCAGCGGCCGAAGGGATACCGGTTCGCTGGAAGGCTCAGCGTGGGGTAGGCTCTTGGGCTGGCTAGGAGGCCCCGTTGTGTAGCGGCCTAGCACGCCGCCCTCTCAAGGCGGTAGCGCGGGTTCGAATCCCGTCGGGGCTGCAAAGGACATCCTCGGATGTCGCGGATGCCCGGATCCACACCTGGTGGATCCGGGCATCTTTTTCGTTTGTGGATTATTACTCTTCGGGAAACCAAGTGACCGCTCTGTGACCAGGGCATTGCTATTACATTGATCTTGACTCTCCAGTAGGTTGTGAATGGCCTTGTCAGGAGAATGAATGACACGTATTTGGTCCATCCGGTCTTTAAACGACAATGGAATCCAGTAAGCTACCCGATATCAGGGTTTGAGGGGCAATGCCGCCCTCCGTCACGTTATTAATTAGGAGTGAATACGTGTATAAAATCACCCGAGAGGCGCATCGGGGGCGCCGCTCGCTGGTCATCCGTTCGTCGCTGGCCGCCCTTGCTTTTCTGGGCATCGGCCTCGGCGTCACCACGGCGGTCTGGACCGACGACGTCTGGTTCAGCTCCGGCGTGACGACGAAGACGTTCAATCTGCAGGGGTCGGCGACCAGCGCGACGGCAGGCTTCGAGGAGAGCGGCACCGAGGGTTCGATCTCCCTCGCGATCCCAACCGGCGTGTGGGCCGGGATGGAGCCCGGCGACTCCGTCACCACCTCGGTGTGGCTCAAGAACGCCGGCACGGCGCCGGCTGTGATGACGACTCCCGTCTTCACGCTCAACAATGCGTCGAACGGACTGACGATCACCGGCACGGGCACGGGGCTCAGCGTGACGGCGAGCGGCATCGACACGGGTGACGTCCTGAATGCCGGGGCTGTGCGGAAGGTCGACGTCACGATCACCGCAGGCGGCGACCTCGTCCAGGGCGCGAGCGGAACGCTGCGCATGCAGATTCACGGAGAAAGCCAGGCCTGATCCGTCCGGCGGGTCTCCCGAATGGCGATCCTCGCCTCCGGGTTTCCCGCCGCGGGTCGGCTTTCCGACGGCTATGCGATTTCTGCATCTTGCCGCCAACGTCGTCGTGACGTTGGCCGCCGTGATCGGAGTGATCTCCTTCGGTGTCTGGGTCGCGACCGTGACCGGCCGGATCCAGCCCTTGGTGGTCGTGTCGGGGTCCATGAGGCCGCAGTACGAGATCGGGGACCTCATCATCGCCACGCCGCGGCCCGCGTCGGAGGTGAGTGTCGGCGAGGCGGTCACCGTGCCGGATCCGGAGCAGAACGGCACCCTCGTCACCCACCGCGTCGTCTCGGTCGGGCGGACGGGCGACGACACCTGGACCTTCGTCCTCAAGGGCGACGACAACGCCGCGTCCGACCCGAGGCCCTACGTCGTGTCCGGAGATGTGCTGCAGCCCGCGCTGGACGTGCCGTTCCTGGGGGCCGTCGTCGACCGGCTCCGTTCGCCGAGGGCGGCCGCCCCGCTGGGGATCGGGCTCGTCGCGTGCCTCGGGCTGACGGTGCTGCAGCCGGCCGCCGGATGCGCTCTCGGCGCGTCCGAGCCGGCGGGGACGCGCCGCATCGCGCGCCCGCGACGGGCCGTCACGGGCGCGCCGTAGATCAGGGAGAGGAGCCTCGATGCGCACGAGTCCGAGGGGAAGCGAGGGTCCGGTCCGGCCCCTCGCGGGCTCGCGCGCGAGGCTCCTCCTCCCGATCGTCTCCGCCGTTCGCGCGGCGCGGCGGCACAGCACACGTTCCCTGTTCGCGGCGGTCCTCGGCGTCTTCGTGGCCGGCTCGGTCGTGCTGGGTGCGGGAACCGCACGCTCCACGTCATCGGTGTGGTCCGACGACGTCTGGATCGGCGCGCGGGTGACGACCGTCGCAGGAGCCGCGACCGCCGCGGGCGGGCTCAGCCCGGGCGCGGGCACGGTGTTCCCGGACGGGACGCCCGCGTGGACCCTCAACAAGGTTCGCCAGGCCTGCGTGCGTGTCGGCGTGACGACCACGAGTGACACGCCGATCGTCTGGTCGGTGCGGCTGGACACGAGCGCGCAACCGTGGAACGGCGCCACCTCCGGTTACAACCTGGACTACGGCTACGCCTTCTCGGGGGGCCTGACGGGCGGTCGGTACCTCACGATCGTGGGCCGGTCGGACTCCTCGCCCGCGACGAGCACGGTCATGGCCGGTCAGACGCGCACCTTCGACCTGTGCAACTGGTCCGCGGGCACGCCGCCGATCGGGGACGCCACCTGGGCCACCGTGAGCGTGTCGAAGGCCACGACGGTGGATCCGGGAAAGGTCTGCAAGACCATCACGGCGACGTCCCTGGAGCGGACGCCGTTCTGGTTCGCGTGGACGGCGACCGTCGCGACCGCCGACATGTTCGCCGCCATGGGAACCAGGAACAGCTACTGGTGGGAATACAGCGACTGGAACGTCGTGCGCGCTCCGACGACGCCGTCGACCGACCCGGCGCAGCCGTCCACGGTGACGTTCACCTCGGCGACCAACGACACGACGAGTCTCCTGGCGGACGGGAAGTCCTACGTCTACACCCTCTGCCTGCGCGGCTCATGACGGGTGGGGCGGAGTCTCAGGACTCGCCGCCGGTGCGCCGCAGAACCTCGGAGAGGCGCTCGGCCGCCGCGATCACGGCCGGGGCGTGGAGCCGTCCCGGCTGACGGGTGAGCCGCTCGATCGGCCCGGAGACGCTCACCGCGGCGATCACCTTGCCCGAGGGAGACCGGACGGGCGCCGACACCGATGCCACTCCCGGCTCGCGCTCGGCGACCGACTGGGCCCAGCCGCGGCGGCGGACGCTCGTCAGCGCCACGGCCGAGAAGGTCGCGTTCTGGAGCCCGCGCTGGATCCGCTCCGGGTCCTCCCACGCGAGGAGGACCTGCGCCGCCGATCCGGCGGACATCGTCAACTGGCTGCCGACGGGGATCGTGTCCCGCAGACCCGATGGACGCTCGGCCGCGGCGGCGCACACGCGCAGGTCTCCCTGGCGACGGAACAACTGGGCCGACTCACCGGTGATGTCGCGCAGCCGGGCGAGCACAGGCCCGGCCGTGGCCAGCAGCCTGTCCTCGCCGGCCGCCGAGGCCAGCTCGCTGAGTCGTGGCCCGAGGATGAACCGGCCCTGCAGATCGCGGCTGACGAGGCGGTGATGTTCGAGGGCGACCGCAAGCCGATGGGCCGTCGGACGAGCCAGGCCCGTCGCGGTCACCAGTCCGGCGAGAGTGGTCGGACCGGTCTCGAGAGCGCTGAGTACGAGAGCGGCCTTGTCCAGGACGCCAACTCCACTGGAATTGTCCATAGGATGATACTGCCGTCTCGGATCATGATATGCAAGTGGTAGGATCCGCACGAACGCATGGCAGCGTGTCGAAAGGACCCCGATGGGCAAGACGCTCAGCGACAAGATTTGGGACGCGCACGTCGTCCGTTCCGCAACCGGCGAGCCGGATCTGTTGTACATCGATCTCCACCTCGTACACGAGGTGACGAGCCCGCAGGCGTTCGACGGCCTGCGACTCGCCCAGCGTACCGTGCGTCGGCCGGACCTGACGATCGGCACCGAGGATCACAACACGCCGACCCTCGACATGACCCTGCCGATCGCCGACCCGGTGTCGAGGCTGCAGGTGGACACGCTGCGGAAGAACGCCGCCGAGTTCGGCATCCGCCTGCACTCCCTCGGGGACAGGGACCAGGGCGTCGTGCACATCATCGGCCCCTACCTCGGCCTCACCCAGCCCGGCCTGACCATCGTGTGCGGCGACTCTCACACCGCGACGCACGGAGCCTTCGGCGCCCTGGCGTTCGGCATCGGGACATCCGAGGTCGAGCACGTGCTCGCGACGCAGACCCTGCCGCAGGCGCGACCGAAGCGCATGGCCGTGAACATCGACGGCGAACTGCAGCCCGGCGTGACCCCGAAGGACGTCGTGCTCGCGCTCATCGCCAAGGTGGGCACGGGCGGCGGCCAGGGGTACGTCGTCGAGTACCGCGGCTCCACCATCGAGAACATGTCGATGGAGGGCCGCATGACGATCTGCAACATGTCGATCGAGTGGGGGGCCCGTGCGGGGATGATCGCGCCCGACGAGACCACGTTCGCCTACCTGGCCGGACGTCCTCATGCCCCCCAGGGGGAGCAGTGGGCCGAGGCCATCGCCTCCTGGAGGACGCTGTACACCGATCCCGACGCGGTCTTCGACGCCGAGGTCGACCTGGACGTGTCCGAGCTCACGCCGTTCGTGACATGGGGCACCAACCCGGGCCAGGGCGTCCCGCTGGCCGGCGAGGTCCCGACTCCCGCTGATTTCACCGATCCGGTGGAGCGGTCGGCGGCCGAGCGGGCCCTGCAGTACATGGGGCTGGCAGCCGGAACCAGGATGCGCGATATCCGCGTGGACACGGTCTTCCTCGGCTCGTGCACCAACGGGCGCATCGAGGATCTGCGGGCGGCCGCCGAGATTCTCAAGGGCCGCACCATCGCCGAGGGTGTGCGCATGCTCGTCGTGCCCGGGTCGGCGCGCGTCCGCCTCGACGCCGAGTACGAGGGGCTCGACAAGGTGTTCCTCGACGCGGGTGCCGAATGGCGAGGAGCCGGGTGCTCGATGTGCCTCGGCATGAACCCCGACCAGTTGTCGCCCGGCGAACGCAGCGCCTCGACGTCCAACCGGAACTTCGAGGGCCGGCAGGGCAAGGGCGGGAGGACGCATCTCGTGTCGCCCCCTGTGGCCGCCGCGACCGCCATCACCGGGCGTCTGGCGACGCCCGCGGATCTGTGAAGGAGCAACCATGGAGAAGTTCTCCCGCCACGAGGGCATCGGGGTCCCCCTGCAGCGCAGCAACGTGGACACCGACCAGATCATTCCCGCCGTCTATTTGAAGCGGGTAACAAGGACGGGCTTCGAGGACGGCCTCTTCGCCGCGTGGCGGCAGGACCCGGAGTTCGTGCTGAACCAGGACGCGTACAAGGCGGGATCCGTGCTCGTCGCCGGTCCCGACTTCGGAACGGGCTCGTCGCGCGAACACGCCGTATGGGCGTTGCAGAACTACGGTTTCCGCGTCGTCATCGGTTCGCGCTTCGGTGACATCTTCCGCAACAACGCCGGTAAAGCGGGGCTGGTCGTCGCGCGTGTGCCGCAGGACGTCGTCGAGCGGCTGTGGGCCGTCCTGCTGGCGGAGCCCGGCCGGGAGATCGCGGTGGATCTCGAAGCGGTAACCATCGAGTGCGCTGGTCAGGCGTATCCGTTCGAGATCGACGACTACGCCCGGCACCGTCTGCTGGAGGGCCTGGACGACATCGCGCTCACGCTGCAGCAGGAGGCCCATATCGCCGCCTACGAGGCACGCCGCCCGCGCTTCCTGCCTCGGACGCTCCCGGCCAAAGTTCCCAACTGACCGTCAGACCGCCGGAATTGAAGGGAATCTTGTCGTTTGTTCAGGGGGCTCCGCGTGGTGGAGCTTGACGATCTCCTTGCACCCGCGAGAATAATTTCCCTTCAGCAGCCCGCATTCACAGGGCGGGGTAACTTTGGGGAGGCAGAGTGAACAAGGCTGAACTCGTAGCGGAGTTGGCGAGCCATTTCGACGGTAACAAGGCTGAGGCCGCACGTGCCCTCAACGCCGTCATCGACACGATCACAGACCTGACGGCGCGAGGCGAGAAGGTGTCCATCACCGGCTTCGGGGCCTTCGAGCGGGTGCATCGTGATGCACGGCTGGTTCGCAACCCGGCTACCGGAGAGCGCAAGGCGGCCGCGGAGACCTACGTGCCGCGGTTCCGTGCGGGAACCGAGCTGAAGGCGAAGGTCGCGGCAGGGGCCACGCCGAAGAAGGGCAAGAAGTAGTACCCGCAGCACGTTGCTGACACGCACCCCGGGACGCCGCCGTGGCTTTCCGCGGTGCCCGTTCCGGGGTGCGTGCTCGTTCGTGGGTCTGTCGGCGAGACCCGACTGCGGCGATCCGGATCCCCGGCGGAGAGGGCCGGGCGAGCCGGACGCGGATCGGCGTGTCGGTCCGGGAGAGGGGGACCGATGACGTCGTCGTCCGCGCTGTCGAGGCGTGCCGATCGCGAACCGTCCGGCAGGCTTTTCCGTCTCGTCGGATGGCTGGGCGGCGGGTTGCTGCGTCTGACGACCCGGCAGGACTGGCGTCCCGGCGGCGGCCTGCCGCGCACGGGCGGCGTCATCGTGGTGGTGAACCACGTCTCCAACTTCGATCCCGTGGCCCTCGGGCACTTCCTGATCGGATCGGGCCGGTGGCCGCGGTACCTGGCCAAACGAGAGCTGTGGGACGTCCCGGTCCTCGGATGGCTCCTGCGGGAGCTGGAGCAGATCCCCGTGGCCCGGAACACGCAGCGGGCCTCCGACGCGCTCACGGCCGCGAGACAGGCCCTGGAGCGGGGTCGCTGCGTGGTCGTGTATCCGGAGGGGACCATCACCGACGACCCCGAGGGCTGGCCGATGACCGGTCGACCGGGTGCGGCGATCCTCGCGTGTGAGACGGGATGCCCCGTCGTGCCGATCGGCCAGTGGGGGGCGCAGGAGGTCATGGGGTACCGACACCCGACCTTCCCGAGGCTGGTCCCGCGGAAGGTGATGCGCATGGCCGTGGGCGTGCCGTTCCCCGCCATGACACCGGAGCCGGAGCCGAGTCCCGAGCGGGTCCGAGCGCTGACCATCGCCTACATGGACGCGGTGGCGGCCCTCGTCGGAAGCCTGCGGGGGCGCACCCCGCCGGCGGACCGGTACGACCCGCGGGTGGGAAAGCGCGTTCCTCGGCCGAAGCAGCCCTCCGAGGTCGATACGGTAGGTCCAGACGAAGGGAACCCAGATGCCTGATCCGACCGGCCGCACCCGGGTCGCCGTCATCTTCGGCGGCGTCAGTTCCGAGCACGAGGTCTCCTGCCTGACCGCCGGTGGCGTGACACGGGCCATGGACCCCGACCGCTACGACGTCCTGGGCATCGGCATCACGCCCGACGGAACCTGGACGCAGCTCTCGCGGGACGGGCTGACGGCGATGGAGGTCGTCGACGGCAGCCTGCCCCGGCTGAGCGACGACGTCGCTCCCGCCACGCTGCTGCGGCGGGCCGGGGGCGGCGGCCGGGTCGCGACCGTGGTGGGGGAGTCCCTGGTGGACGTCGCCGACTTCGATGTCGCGTTCGCGCTCCTGCATGGGCCGTTCGGCGAGGACGGGACGATCCAGGGCCTGTTCGAGATGTACGGCATCCCCTACGTCGGAAGCGGCGTGGCCGGATCGGCGATCAGCATGGACAAGGACCTCATGAAGCGGGCGCTGCACACCCGGGGTCTGCCCGTCGGCCCCTGGGTCGCGATCACGCCCGTGGAGTGGAGCGCCGATCCCGACGCCGCGCTGGCCCGGGTGCGAGAGTTCTCGCTGCCGGTGTTCGTGAAGCCGGCACGCGGCGGCTCCTCGGTGGGCATCACCCGCGTCACCTCCTACGACGACCTCCCGGCCGCGATCGCCGAGGCGCAGCGGTGGGACCCGAAGGTCATCGTGGAGCAGGGCTTCTGCGGGGTCCGGGAGGTCGAGTGCGCGGTCCTCGCGGCGGTCGGCGGGGGCACGCCCCACACGTCCCTGCCCGGCGAGATCGAGATGCACACCGACGACCGGTTCTACGACTTCACCGCCAAGTACCTGCCCGCCGACCAGGTGACGCTGCACGTGCCCGCCGACCTTCCGGACACGGTTCGCGCCGCGTGCCAGGACGTGGCGGCCCGGTCGTTCGACGCGCTGGCGGCCGAGGGCCTGGCGCGCGTCGACATGTTCGTCACCCGCGAGGGCGACGTGTACGTCAACGAGCTCAACACGCTCCCGGGCTTCACCCGGACCTCCATGTACCCGATGATGTGGGCGGCCAGCGGGATCGAGTACCCCGACCTGATCACGCGACTCCTCGACCTCGCGCTCGCGCGTCCCCTGGGGCTGCGGTGAGCGAGCCGACGGTCTCCTCGGTCGGGGAGTTCGGCCTCATCGACCTGGTCACCGCCGGCGTGGGGGAACGTTCCGAGGTGCCGGTCGGGGTCGGCGATGACGCGACCGTCTACACGCTGGGCGGGGCGGGCGTCTGCTCGACGGACGCGATGGTCGAGGGCGTGCACTTCCGGCGCGACTGGTCGAGTGCGGCCGATGTCGGCCGGAAGGCGGTGGCCGAGGCGGCCGCCGACCTCGAGGCGATGGCCGCCGATCCCGTCCTGGCCGTGGTGAGCGCGTCGCTGCCGAAGGACCTGCCGCTGTCCTGGGCCGTGGAGTGCATGGCCGGTGCTCGCGCCGAATGCGAGCGGGCCGGACTCCTGCTGGCCGGAGGGGACACGACGTCGGCGCGCGACGTCACCCTCGTCGTGACCGTCCTGGGGGATCTCCACGGCCGCGCGCCCGTGCTGCGTTCCGGTGCCCGCCCCGGAGATGTGGTCGCCTTCCACGGCCGGCTGGGCTGGGCCGCGGCCGGCCTGGCCGTCCTCTCACGCGGCTTCCGCTCGCCGCGAGCGGTCGTCGAGGCGCACCGCGTGCCGGAGATCCCGTACGGGCAGGGACGGGTGGCGGCGGAGGCCGGCGCGACGGCCATGCTGGACGTTTCCGACGGTCTGCTGGCCGATCTGAGGCACATCGCGGACGCGTCCGGCGTGTGCATCGACGTCACGTCGGCCGCACTCCCGCTCCCCGAGCCGATCCGGACCGTCGGGACGGCGCTCGGCACCGACCCGCTGGGCTACGTCCTCACCGGCGGCGAGGACCACGCCCTGGCGGCCTGCTTTCCGCCCGGTGCCGCTCCGGAGGGCTGGATCGAGATCGGCAGCGTGATGCAGGGAGATCCCGCCGTCGCGGTCGACGGCGTCGTGTGGGAGGGCTCGGGCGGCTGGAACCACTTCGCCTGAGGGCGGCGCGCCCCGCGCTCGTGCCCGGGGCGCGCGGATTGGTGCCGCACCCGCGGCGCCGATGCGGTGTGGGTTCCCGCGCATTCCGGCGCCGGTGCCGTAGGGTGCGAACCATGGCGACCCGCACGACTTCCCCCGCGCGGACCCGCTCCAGCGGTTCCCGGCAGGCGCCGAGGAAGAAGAAGTCAACGTCCCGTTCGCGGTCATCGGCGAAGGGGACGTCCTTCGGCGCGCTCGTCGCGGGCGGCTTCCTCGGAATCGGCAAGGCCCTGGCGGCGTTGTGGCGCGGCCTGGCCTATCTCGTGGGCAGCGCGGCACGTGCCGTCGGCACGTCCGCCCGCGACGTCGATCCGGCGGTACGCCGCGACGGCGCCGGGCTCGTCGTCCTCGGCGCGGCGATCGTCGTCGCCGCCGCGTTCTGGTTCCAGCTCCCGGGGCAGGTCGGCGAAGGCATCCGCGTCGGCGTGGCCACCGTGCTGGGCTCCTTCAGCTACGCACTGCCGTTGTTCCTCGCGGCCGCTTCCTGGCGGACGCTGCGGCACCCCGACCGAAACGGTCCGGCCGGGCGCCAGGCGGTGGGCTGGACCTTCCTGTTGTTCGGACTCCTCGGCCTGGTCAACATCGCGGCGGGACTGCCGCGCCCCGACGCGCCCGAGCGGCTCCGGTCCGCCGGGGGAATCCTCGGCTTCCTGTCGTCCAGTCTGCTGGCCGATCTGCTGACCGTGTGGGTCGCGGTGCCGTTGCTGGTCCTGCTGCTGCTGTTCGGCCTTCTCGTCGTCATCGGGACGCCGCTCCACGAACTGGCCGACGGAGCGGTCGCGCTCTGGCGGCGGTTCCGTGGGCGGACGTCCCGCCCGCAGATCGAGTACGGGGTCGACCAGGCCTATGACACGCCGCTGGTCACCGAGCCCGACGACATCGAAGGGGAGGCCGCCGAGGCGGCCGAGGTCCCCCCCGAGCCCGAGCCGGCACCGGCCGGGTCGCGCCGGCGCGGCGCCAAGCCCGCCGAGCCCGCTGAACTGGAGCCTCCCGCGCACACGCCCATCCCGCAGCGGATGGAGCAGCTCACGCTCTCCGGCGACGTCACGTACCTGCTGCCCGACGCGCATCTGCTCAAGACCGGCACGGTGCCGCGGGCGCGGACCGAGGCCAGCGATGCGGTCGTCGGCCGCCTCACCGAGGTACTGCGGCAGTTCGAGATCGACGCCGCCGTGTCCGGGTACACGCGCGGCCCGACCGTGACGCGCTACGAGGTCGAGCTCGGGACGGCCGTGAAGGTCGAGAAGGTCACGGCCCTGGCGAAGAACATCGCCTACGCCGTCGCCTCGGCCGACGTGCGGATCCTCTCGCCGATCCCCGGCAAGTCCGCCATCGGCATCGAGATCCCGAACCAGGACAAGGAGATCGTCTCCCTCGGGGACGTGCTGCGCTCGTCCAAGGCCCGCAACGACCACCACCCGATGACCGTCGGCCTCGGCAAGGACGTCGAGGGCGGCTTCGTGATCGCGAACATGGCCAAGATGCCGCATCTCCTGGTCGCCGGCGCGACCGGGTCCGGCAAGTCGAGCTTCGTGAACTCGATGATCACCTCGATCCTCGTACGGGCCACCCCCGACGAGGTCCGGCTGCTGCTGGTGGACCCGAAGCGCGTGGAGCTCACGCACTACGAGGGCATCCCGCACCTCGTCACGCCGATCATCACGAGCCCGAAGAAGGCATCCGAGGCGCTGCAGTGGGTCGTGCGCGAGATGGACCAGCGCTACGACGACCTGGCGGCCTTCGGGTTCCGCCACGTGGACGACTTCAACAAGGCCGTCCGCGCGGGGCAGGTGCAGCCGCTGCCCGGTTCGGAACGGGAGCTCGCGCCGTATCCGTACCTGCTGGTGATCGTCGACGAGCTCGCCGATCTGATGATGGTCGCGCCGCGCGACGTCGAGGACGCGATCGTCCGGATCACGCAGCTTGCACGTGCGGCGGGCATCCACCTCGTGCTCGCCACGCAGCGCCCGTCCACCGATGTCGTGACCGGCCTCATCAAGGCCAACGTCCCGTCGAGGCTGGCCTTCTCGACGAGCTCGATGACGGACTCCCGGGTCATCCTCGACCAGCCGGGTGCCGAGAAGCTCGTCGGGCAGGGCGACGGACTCTTCCTCCCGATGGGCCAGAGCAAGCCGATCCGCGTCCAGGGCGCCTGGGTGGGTGAGGCCGAGATCCGCTCGGTGGTGGCCCACGTCCGCGAGCAGTTGCAGCCGCAGTACCGCGAGGACGTCGCGGCGCCGGCCGAGCAGAAGACGGTCGCCGAGGACATCGGGGACGACCTGGAGCTCGTCCTGGAGGCCGCGCAACTCGTCGTCACGCTGCAACTCGGCTCGACATCGATGCTGCAGCGCAAGCTCCGCGTCGGTTTCGCCAAGGCGGGGCGGCTGATGGACATTCTGGAGACGCGGGGCGTCGTCGGCCCCTCGGAGGGGTCCAAGCCTCGCGAGGTCCTGGTGAAGCCCGACGATCTCGACGAGGTCCTGGCGAAACTGCAGGAGGGGTGACGACGCCCTGGTGGCGGCGCGGCCGGACGGCCCGGGTCGCCCGTATCGCCACGCTGGACGCGGTGCCGCGCACGGAGCGCCCCGGCGATCTGGGCGAGCTGGGCGGGATCGACCTGCCGCCGGGGCGGATGGTGGTCCCCGACGACGACCTCGCTGCGACGGCCGATGCTCGTCCGGTCGCCTGGATCACGACCGGAGGCGACCTGCGCGCGCTGTGGCGACGCCTGGTCGCTGCGTTCCCACAGACGGGGCTGTGGCCGATCCTCGCGCAGGGGCTCGAGGGCGACGATGTTACCCGGCCCTGGCTGGACGGTGAGCTGGAGGGCCGTCACGGCACGCCCGGCGACGTCCTGGAAGTCCTCCTGAGGGACGCGGGCGGCGGTCCTGACGGGGCCGCGCCGCGCGCCGGGATGTGGCCGTTGACCCGGCCCGCGGCGGCGATCGCGAACCTGCCTCCGGTCGAGGTCGTCCACCCCGGGCCGGTGCGTGCCCTGATGCTGGTCGAGGCGGCGCGCCCGGCCGATGTGCCGTGGGCCCTCGGCTGGCTGGGAGCGTGCAACGCCGGCCTCACCGGAGCGGACCTCACCGCGGTGCTTCGTTCGTGGGAGGACCGGTTCGGCGCCGTGCTGGTGGGCCTCTCCTTCGACGCGATGCTGGTGAAGGCGGCGGCCGTCCCGTCCGATCCCGGGGAACTGGCCGCGCTGTGCGCCGAGCACTACGCCTTCTGCCCCGACAACGTCGACCAGGGCACGGACACCATGGAGGCGTACCTCCCCGCGCTGCGAAGCCGCGACTGGTACTTCTGGTGGGATTGACCATGTGCCGGAGCGCCGAAACGCACGCTCGGGTGCGGGGCGGTGGTTCAGGTGACGCGCCGACGGGTATCGTCAGCGTGACAAGAGGTCCAGCTCCATGACGACCACGGCAGGGGGGAGCATGTCGGCTCCGGTCTCGCTCCACCTCCAGTCGCTGGGGTGCGCGCGCAACGACGTCGACTCCGAGGAACTGGCCGGCCAGTTCGCCGCGGCCGGGTTCACGCTGGTCGCCGAGCCGGGTGCCGCCGATGTCATCGTCGTGAACACCTGCGGTTTCATCGAGGCGGCGAAGAAGGACTCCATCGACACGCTGCTGGCGGCGGCCGAGTACAAGCAGGCGGGCTCGGCGCGAGCCGTCGTGGCCGTCGGGTGCCTCGCCGAGCGCTACGGTGCCGAGCTCGGGCACGCGTTGCCCGAGGCCGACGCCGTGCTGGGATTCGACGCGTATCCCGGGCTGGCCGACCGGATCCGCGACATCCTCGCAGGCGTCCCTGTCGACTCCCATGTCCCGCAGGACCGGCGGCTGCGACTCGTCCCGGTCTCCGAACCCCGCGCGTGGCTGGAACCGCCTGCGCATGCGGGCCCCGCATCGGGTCCGCGCCCACCGCGTCGCCGCCTCGACGACAGCCCGTACGCCCCGCTCAAGATCGCCTCGGGCTGCGATCGGCGATGCAGCTTCTGCTCGATCCCGAGCTTTCGCGGCTCGTTCCGGTCGCGTGCCGGTGCCGACATCCTGGCCGAGGCACGCTGGCTGGTGTCCACGGGCGTCCGCGAGGTGATGCTCGTCTCCGAGAACACCACCGCCTACGGCAAGGACGTCCGGAACATGCGAGCGCTGGAGGACCTGCTCCGCGCGCTCGGCGAGGTGGAGGGGCTGGACCGGGTCCGGTTGTCCTACCTGCAGCCCGCCGAGATGCGCGACACGCTCCTGGCGGCGATGGCCGAGGCGCCGAACGTCGTCGGCTACCTGGACCTGTCGTTCCAGCACGCCGCACCGGCGGTGCTGCGGCGGATGAAGCGATACGGCTCGCCCGACATCTTCCTCGGCCTGCTGGAGCGCGGGCGTGCGGCGATGCCCGGAACCGGGGCGCGCAGCAATGTCATCGTCGGGTTTCCCGGGGAGACCGAGGCCGATGTCGCCGTTCTCAGGGATTTCCTCGTCGCCGCCGACCTGGACGCCGTGGGCGTCTTCGGCTACTCCGACGAGGAGGGGACCGCCGCCTACGATCTGCCCGGGCACCTGGACGCCGCCGAGATCGACGCCCGCGTCGCAGAGGTGTCGGCCCTGGCCGACGAGCTGATCGCCGCGAGGGCCGAGTCGCGCATCGGGTCGCGGGTGGAGGTGCTCGTCGAGCAGGCCGGTTCCGAGGTCGTCGGCCGAGCCGGGCACCAGGGCCCGGAGGTCGATGGGAACGCCGTGCTCACGGGGTGCGGGGTGTGTCGTGTCGGGGACATCGTTCCCGGTGTCGTCGTGGGATCGTCGGGCGCCGATCTCGTGGTGGAGGGAGAGCGCAGTGAGTGAGCAGGGCGACGGGCAGAAGGTGCCGACGCTGAACGTCCCGAACGTGCTGACGGTGCTGCGCATCGTCATGGTGCCGCTGTTCGGCTGGATGCTGCTGTCCCACCCGACCGACCTGGGGTGGCGCCTGGCGACGACGGGCGTGTTCACGCTGGCGATCCTGACCGATCTGGCCGATGGGAGGATCGCCCGCAGGTACAACCTGGTCACCGACTTCGGCAAGCTGTGGGACCCGGCCGCCGACAAGGCGCTGACCGGGATGGCCTTCGTCGGCCTCAGCATCCTGCACGAACTGCCGTGGTGGGTGACGATCGTCATCCTGGTGCGGGAGTGGGGGATCACCCTGTTGCGGGCCCTCATCAAGAAGTACGGCGTGATGGCCGCCAACCGTGGCGGCAAGCTCAAGACGCTCACCCAGTCGATCGCTTTGATCATGTACTTGCTGTACCTGCCCGCGATGCCGCTATGGTTCCAGTGGATCGCCTGGATCCTCATGGGTGCGGCGTTCCTGCTCACCGTCGTGACCGGCCTCGACTACCTGCGCGCGGCCGCGAGACTGCGGCGGGAGTACCTGCTGACCCACAAGGAGGCACAGTGACCGACGTGACGGAGATTGCCGCACGGATCATCAAGACGTTCTCGACCCGGGGCCTCACCGTGGGTTCCGCCGAGTCGCTGACGGGCGGATTGCTGGGTGCGACGCTGACGTCCGTGCCGGGGTCGTCGTCGATCTACGCCGGCGGGGTCATCGTCTATTCGCGCGAGGCGAAGCAGAAGCTCGCGGATGTTCCCCGCGAGGTCCTGGACAAGTACTCGGTCGTCTCCGAACAGACGGCTGTCGACATGGCGCTGGGCGCCCAGGGGCGTCTCGGCGCCGACTGGGTGATCGCCGTGACGGGTGTGGCCGGTCCCGACCCGCAGGAGGGTCACGACCCCGGTGAGGTGTGGATCGCGATCGTCGGCCCGCGGGTGGGTGCTCTCGGGCAGACCATCCAGGCGCACCGGCATCAGTTCGGCGGTGACCGTCAGGCGATCCGCGAGGCCACCGTGAAAGAGGCTCTCGTCCTTCTGCAGTCGGTCCTGTCGCCCGTCTGAGCGGGCGGGAATGAAGCCGGCGGCGTGGACGTTCTTCCAGGAGTCCCGGTCGTGGGTAGAGTGAAGAAGCCATGGGAGGTGCATCAGTGCTCTTGCGTACCGTTCTCGGAGAGTCGCTCCGTGAGATCCGTGTGGCCGAGGGCCGCACGCTCCGTGAGGTGTCCGGGGCGGCGCGGGTGAGCCTCGGGTACCTGTCAGAGGTCGAGCGAGGCCAGAAGGAGGCCTCCAGCGAACTCGTGCAGGCGATCTGCGACGCCCTCGACGTGTCGCTGTCGCAGGTGCTGCTGATGGTCAGCGAGAAGATGGAGGCCGCCGAGCTCGTGACGCGGCTGCCCGTCGTCCGCTCGCGCGCGGCGGCCGCCGCCTGATCGCTGGCGATCCAGGCGCATCGTGCCGAAATCGTCGTCGCCGCGTCGATCTATGCGGGACTCAGCTCCAGTCGATGGCACCACCGTTGTAGTTGTTCTTCGTCGGCGACACCTTGCCCGTGTCGGTATCGATGCGTAGTGCCACTTCGGCGGACTGTGCCTTCCACTCTTCCTTCTGGCTGGAATCCTTGCTGTCGACCCCCGATATGGCGGCGACGTAGGTGCCGTCGTCGTTCGCCACGGTGACCTTCGCGATCATGTTGCCCGCGCCGTCGACGGAGATCTCGGTCGAGGTGCGGGTCGGCTTCCAGGTCGACACCTTTCGGTTCGCATCGGGGAGCTGTAAGAAGTGCTCCTCCATGCCGCCTACATCGACTCTGGCCGAGCCGAAGTACATCTTGGCCTTCAGACTGGCGTCGAGGGCAGCCTTGGCATGATCGGATGCCATCTTCTCAAGGGCATCGGTTCCCGCGAAGGCGGGGGCGCCGGCGAACGGATCGATCGTCTTCGGAGCCGTCACGTACTTCGTGGGCAACTTCGTCGCCAGAACGGTGACGGCGTAGGTTCCGGGCAGCAGCAGGGATTTGTCGTCATTGCCATAGCCATAGCGGTAGACAAGGGAGATCTTCCGTTCGCCGATCTTGAAGTATCGATCGAGGGGTGTCACATCGGTGGTGACATGAGGGGTCACAAGGAGACCGTTCAGATCGGCGGTCCAGCCATCACCGGAATTCTTCAACTCGATGCCCACACCGTCGACGGTCTTCTGGTTCGTGCTGGCAAAGGTGGCGTCCATCTGGACTGGCGCGGCCCATGGCGTGGGTCCGAACTCATCGGCGGTCAGGTCTTCTGCGCCGTCGGCGCTGAAATGAGGCTCGTACTCCTTCGCGTAGTCGTCATAGCTGCCGCGGTAGGCTTTCGCCTCCCACTCGTCCTTCGTGATGGCCGGCGACAGTGTCGGCATCTCCATGTCGGCGACGTCGATCGGTTCATAGGCCAGGGTGATGGTGCCGGCGCCGGTGCCACGCCATGCCTGAACCGCGCCTTCGCCCTCCAGCCGGGTGGAGGTCGCGGTGGCGAGGCGCGTCTTCACCGCGTTCCAGTCACCGGTCTCGAGTGCGGTCTCAATCTTGTCGGCCTCCGCCTTCAGTCCGCCGTTGACGGCTGTGACGGCGGTGTTCTTCGCCTCGTTCCAGGCAGCCACCTTCGCGCTGACGACGGCGATCGCTGCCTTGTCCTTCTCGGCGATCGTGTCCGTGGGGCTGGAACAGCCGCTCAGTATCAGTGTTCCGGCCGCGAGGATCGCGGTGCCGAGCGTCACGCCGAGCGTGCGTTTCACGGAGACGGTCATGGCGTGACTCCTCATGTGGGATGGGACTTCGGCGGCTCGTGCGTGGCGGGTGGCACGTAGTCCATGGGTTGACGGTCACGGTAACGAGACCGTGGTCCGGTGCCGGCCCTTTCCCTCATCGCCATTGCATTCGGGTCCCGCCTGCGGGGGACTGCGCGCGTGCGCGAGCTCAATGTCGCAGGAGGCGGCCCGGGCCGCGCGTCCGTGCCACGTACCTCCTGCGGGAGGGAGCCGACGGCTCGTCCCGCGTCACCGCTGCGGGGTGCAACTCGCCTCGCACGGTCGATGCCGGAGACCGGCCTCTCGCGGTTCCGAGGTTCACTGAGCCAGGCGGGAAGCCGGGTCGGCGCGTGCCGACTGTTCACGCCGCAGACACGCCTTCATGCTCGGCGAGCGGGTTCAGGTCTGGGACCCCGGACGGGTGGGGGCGGTGCCGGCGTAGCTCTCGTGGGGAAGGCTCCCGGGCCTGCCGCCTGCGGTTGCCGTCGCGGAACAGCGACTGCGTCGCCGAGGGCTGTGTCGTCGGCGGTGTCGGACGGCCTGGCCGCCGGTGTGGCGGGGCCCTTCACCCCGCCACCCGCGAGAGTCCCCGGGCGGCCTTCCCGCCCGTTCCGATCCCGCTCGTCCGGAAGGATCCCGGGGGAACCGTCGAGGCTACCGCGCGCCGCCGAAGAAGGCGTCCCAGGGGATGTCCAGGGGGACGTCCTTGCAGGTCACGTCGTACATGTGGCGCACGAGCGGGAAGTCGTCGGGCGTGAGCACGCCGCGCTCGGTGAGCCGCTCGATCGCGGCCCCCACGACGCGGATGCACGCGACGCCCTCCAGCGTGACCCCCTTCATGTGCACGTCACGAACCTCCGAGAACGGGATGCCCGCTCCGGCGTAGCGTCCAGCCTTGACGTTGCGGCCGCCCATCGACGTCACGTACATGTCGCCGACTCCGGCGAGGCCGTAGGTCGTGTCGGGGTCGGCACCGAGGAACCTCATCCACCGCACCATCTCGTAGGCGCCCTGCGCGAAGAGCGCCGCCGAGTAGTTGAACATGACGTACCGGTCGTTGGTCTTGCCCTGGCTGTCGAGGATGCCCTGGGCGAAGCCTGCGCCGAAGGCGTACATGTTCTTGGTGGCCGCGCCGATCTCGGAGCCGAGCATGTCCGTCGACGTCCACACGTGGTAGTACGGCGTGCGGTAGAGCCCGGCGAGGACGTCGAGCGACGCCTGGTCCTCGCCGGCGAAGATGACGCTGGTGTGATGACGCACCGCGAGTTCGCCGGCGATGGACGGGCCGACGATGGCCGACCAGGTCACGGCATCCCGAAGGTCCGCCGGAACGTACTTCTTCAGCACGTCCGGCAGGATGACGAGATTTCCGTCCTCGTCGGCCTGCAGGCCCTTGGTGATCGCCAGCACCTTCTGACCGGGCCGCAGCAGGCCGGCGAGATGCTCCCCGGCCCAGTCGACGCCGAAGGAGTTGACGCCGCTCATCACGATCTCCGCACCCTCGAAGGCCTCCGCGGCATCCTCCAACTGGTACGCGGTGACGGCGTCGGGGACCTTGAGGCCCAGGTTCGGGTGGATGCGCGTCTTCTGGATGGAGTCGACGATGTCCCGGTCGAGATGCGTCCCGACGAGGGCGACCTCGCCGCCGTTGTCGGTGAAGGGCCACGTCAGCGCGGTGGCCATGATGCCGGCTCCGAGAACAGCAATCTTCGTCATTGGTTCGCTTTCTGTCGGTTGCCGTCGGGGCGGACCGCCCGACGGCGCTGCCACTTCTTGTGATCGTACGGGCCGACGGCCGCACATGGCGGGTTTCGGGACGGGCGGGCCCGCCGAGCACCGCCGTGTGCGCGTTCGCGGCTCTGGCACAATCGCACCGAGGAGGACGGATGCAGGAGACGGAGTTCTGGAGGCGGATGGACGCGCACCTCGGCGCGGCGTACGCGCGCACGTGGGCCCAGTCGATCGTCCTGGCGGACCTGCGGGGCCGGACCGCGCGCGAGGCCCTCGACGCCGGGGTCCCCTGCAAGGACGTCTGGCGTGCGGTGTGGCGGATGCTGGAGCTGCCGGCGCGGGAGCGCTGAGCCCCGGCGGCGGAGGCGTGACGCGCCCGCGCGTGTCGAATGGATTCGAACAGGTGTTCGGGTAAGCTGTGCAGCAGCGAATCACCCGAGGGCTTGTCCACAGGCCGGCGATCCCGGTCTCCATTTCGTCGGTGCCGGGCTCTACGGTGGAACGCGTTGAGAGCTTCACGACCTGCGGAAGGAACGGGTATGGCGGTGGCGGACCGGGCGAAGGCGTTGGAGGCGGCGCTCGCTCAGATCGAGAAGCAGCACGGCAAGGGTTCGGTGATGCGGCTGGGCGAAGACACGCGCCAGCCCATGGAGGTCATCCCCACGGGATCGATCGCGCTCGACATCGCGCTCGGGATCGGAGGCCTCCCGCGAGGCCGCGTGGTGGAGATCTACGGCCCCGAGTCCAGCGGCAAGACGACGGTGGCGCTGCACGTCATCGCGAACGCGCAGGCGGCCGGCGGCATCTGCGCCTTCATCGACGCCGAGCATGCCCTGGATCCCGAGTATGCGGCGAAGCTGGGGGTCGACACCGACTCGTTGCTGGTGAGCCAGCCCGACAACGGTGAGCAGGCACTCGAGATCGCCGACATGCTGGTCAGGTCCGGGGCGCTGACGCTGATCGTGATCGATTCCGTGGCCGCGCTGACGCCGCGGGCCGAGATCGAGGGCGAGATGGGCGACAACCACGTCGGCCTGCAGGCGCGGCTCATGAGCCAGGCGCTGCGCAAGATGACCGGTGCGTTGGCGGGAGCGGGCACGACGGCGATCTTCATCAACCAGTTGCGCGAGAAGATCGGCGTCATGTTCGGCTCGCCCGAGACGACCACTGGCGGCAAGGCGCTCAAGTTCTACTCGTCGGTGCGTCTCGACGTGCGACGCATCGAGACGCTCAAGGACGGCCAGGAGATGGTCGGCAACCGCACACGGGTCAAGGTCGTGAAGAACAAGGTCGCGCCGCCGTTCAAGCAGGCCGAGTTCGACATCCTCTACGGGCGGGGCATCAGCCGGGAGGGGAGCCTCCTCGACATGGGGGTCGACAAGGGCATCATCCGCAAGGCGGGTGCCTGGTTCACCTATGACGCCGATCAGCTCGGCCAGGGCAAGGAGAACGCCCGCACCTACCTGCGGGAGAACCCCGACGTGGCCAACGAGATCGAGGCCAGGCTACGCAGTGTGCTCGGCATCGACCCGGCGTCCGCCGAGACCACCCCGGCGTCCGGCGACGTGCCGCCCGGCGTCGACCCGGTGACCGGTGAGGTGAAGTTCTGACCAGGCGCGCGCCCGAACCGCCGGACGGCCTCGAACCGGCCGGGCCGGGCGATCCGCTGAACGCGGCACGAGCGATCGCCTACCGGCTCCTGTCGGTGCGGGACAGAAGCCGCTCCGAACTGGGCGCCGCCATGGCCCGCAAAGATGTTCCCGACGAGGTCGCCCGCGTCGTCCTTGACGAGTTCGCCGAGCGCGGCTACCTCGATGACGCCCGCCTCGCCGAAGGGGTGGTCGCCGGGGTGGCACATCGGCCGCGGTCGCGGTCGGCCCTGCAGCGGGAACTGACCGCGAGGGGCGTCGATACGGAGACCGCCCAACAGGCCACCGCGGCGATGGACCGGGAGGCGGAGGTCGGCGCGGCGCGTCGGCTGGCCGCCAAGCGTGCTCCGTCTCTGAGCAGGCTCGACCACGCTGTCGCCTACCGGCGGCTGGCGGCGGCCTTGGCACGCCGCGGCTTCCCGGCAGACATCGTCCATCAGGTCACGTGCGAGACGGTGCAGGGCGAGCGAGACGGCGACGAAGGCGATTGGGCTACATTTGGGCACTAGCCGGTGGGGATCGCCGGCCTGAGATATCGCGCATCATCGCCTTGAACGGGCACTCGTTCGTCGACCGGGCCGATCGGCTCGGGTTGCGTCGGAGTCGGCTTATCCCCGGCCTCGATGGGGGGCGTGGTCGTGTCCTGGCCACAGGAGGCAACCATGACTGGCTGGAACGTCACTGTCGTCGTCCTCGCCGCCGTGCTGTCCGTCGCCGTCGTGGCCATCGGCATCGGCATGGTGCGCCTGCTGCGGACGCAGAGCGTGCAACGAGAGCGTGCCGCGGACGAGGTGCGGCGCACCGTCGAGGCCGATCTGGCGCAGGCCCGGTCGGCCGCCGCCGGTGCTGCGGCCGAAGTGAGGGCTGAGGCGGACGCCTACCGGGAGCAGGCGCGTGCGCAGGCTGCGACCGTGCTGCAGGAGTCGGAGCGGCTCCGGCGCGACGGCGAAGCCGCCGTGAGCAAGCAGCGTGACGAGTTGCGCGAGCAGAGGACCGCGCTCGACAGGCGGGAGGCGAGGCTCAGCGAGCGAGAGGACCGCATCGATGCGGAGCAGCGCGTCATGGAGGCCCGGCAGTCCGTGGCCGAGGAGATCCGAAAAGACCTTCGGTTCCGCGCCAAGGAACTCGCGCGCGCCGAGCAGCACCAGCGCGACGAGTTGGCGCGGATCGCGGGGATGACACCGGTCGAGGCGAAACAGGTGCTGTTGTCGTCGGTCGAGCACGAGGCGCGGCTCCAGGCGGCGGCGATCACGCGCGACATCGAGAACGACGCGCGTCGCACCGGTGAGCAGCGCGCGCGGCAGATCCTCGTGACGGCCATGCAGCGGCTGGTCGCCGAGCAGACGAGCGAGTCCGTCGTGTCGACGGTGGCGCTCCCGGGCGATGAGATGAAGGGCCGGATCATCGGTCGCGAAGGGCGCAACATCCGTGCCTTCGAGCAGGTGACGGGCGTCAACGTGCTCATCGACGACACGCCCGAGAGCGTGTTGCTGTCCTGTTTCGACCCGGTGCGCCGAGAGGTCGCCCGCCTCACCCTCACCGAGTTGGTGGCGGACGGCCGGATCCATCCCGCGCGGATCGAAGAGGTCTTCGAGCGGTGTTCCGCACAGCTCGCCGAACAATCCCTCCGGGCGGCCGAGGACGCGGTCGCGGAGATGCGGATCACCGATCTGCATCCTGACCTGCTGCCGGTCCTCGGGTCGCTGCGGTTCCGGACATCCTACGGGCAGAACGTGCTCACCCACCTCGTCGAATGCGGGCACCTGGCCGCGATGATGGCCGCCGAACTCGGCGTCGATGCGGACGTCTGCCGCCGGGCGGCGTTCCTTCACGACATCGGGAAGGCCGTCAGCCACGAGACGGACGGCTCCCATGCGCAGCTCGGTGCCGACCTGGCGCGGCGCCACGGGGAGCATCCGGACGTCGTCCACGCGATCGAGGCGCACCACAACGAGATCGAGCCGCAGACCGTCGAGGCGATCCTCACCCAGGTCGCCGACGCGGTCAGCGGATCGCGGCCCGGCGCGCGGCGGGAGAGCCTGGAGGCGTATGTCACCAGGTTGGAGAAGCTGGAGGAGATCGCCCAGGCGCACCCGGGGGTCGAGCGTGTGTTCGCCATGCACGCAGGCCGGGACGTCCGCGTCATGGTGGCCCCGTCCCAGGTCGACGACGCCGGCGCGCAGGCGATCGCCCGTGACATCGCGCGTCAGATCTCGGAGGAACTGACCTATCCTGGCCAGATTCGCATCACCGTGGTGCGCGAGTCGCGCGCCATCAGCATCGCCCACTGATCGGATCACACGTTGTTCAGCACCAGCACCCGCACGTACCAGGTCGTGACCTACGGCTGTCAGATGAACGTCCACGACTCCGAGCGGATCAGCGGCGTCCTGGAGGAGGCAGGTTTCGTACGCGCCCCCGACGACGCGCAGGCCGACGTCGTGGTGTTCAACACGTGCGCCGTTCGCGAGAACGCCGACAACCGCCTCTACGGCAACCTCGGTCACCTCGCGCCCGTGAAGGCATCGCGCCCGGGGATGCAGATCGCGGTCGGCGGCTGCATGGCGCAGAAGGACCGGGACACCGTGGTGCAGAAGGCACCCTGGGTGGACGTCGTCTTCGGGACGCACAACCTCGGATCGCTCCCCGTCCTGCTGGAACGCGCTCGCGTCCAGGACGCTGCCCAGGTGGAGATCCTGGAGACGCTGGAGCGCTTCCCCTCGACGCTGCCGACGCGGCGAGAATCGGCCTACTCCGGGTGGGTGTCCATCTCGGTCGGCTGCAACAACACCTGCACCTTCTGCATCGTCCCGGCGCTGCGCGGGCGCGAGAACGACCGGCGCCCCGGCGACATCCTGGCCGAGATCGAGGCGCTGGTCGCCGACGGCGTGGAAGAGGTCACCCTGCTGGGCCAGAACGTCAACGCCTACGGCAGCGAGTTCGGCGATCGGCAGGCCTTCTCCAAGCTCCTGCGGGCCTGCGGCGAGATCCAGGGGCTGCGGCGCGTGCGCTTCACCTCGCCTCATCCGAAGGACTTCACCGCCGATGTCATCGCGGCGATGGCCGAGACGCCGAACGTGATGCCCTCCCTGCACATGCCTCTGCAATCGGGGTCGGACCGGGTGCTGCGCGCGATGCGGCGCTCGTACCGCAGCGCACGGTTCCTCGGCATTCTGGACGCGGTGCGGGAACGCCTGCCCGAGGCGGCGATCACGACCGACGTCATCGTCGGCTTCCCCGGCGAGACCGAGGAGGACTTCCAGGACACGCTGCGGATCGTCGAGCGCGCGCGTTTCAGCGGCGCCTTCACCTTCCAGTATTCGATCCGCCCCGGCACCCCGGCCGCGACGATGCCCGATCAGGTGCCGAAGGAGCTGGTGCAGGACCGCTACGACCGCCTGGTCGACCTCGTGCAGGAGACCTCGTGGCAGGAGAACCGCGCGCTGATCGGGCATGAGGTGGAGGTGATGTTCGCGGCGGGCGAGGGGCGCAAGGACGACCGGACCCACCGGGTGACCGGTCGCGCGCGCGACAACCGCCTCGTTCACGTGGCGGTGCCCGATGGGACCGCTCAGCCGCGTCCGGGGGATGTCGGGCGCACGGTGGTCACGGCCGCGGCGCCGCATCATCTCATCGCCGACGCCGGCGTCACCGCGCTGGAGCGGACACGCGGCGGGGACGCCTGGGAACGGTGGACCGCTCCGGCGCAGCCCGCGGTCGTCGCCCTCGGCATGCCGCTGGCGCCATCCGTCTCCTGAGCGCCGACGGGTCGCTTCCGGCGCCGTGCGGACGTGGGACGGCGCGTGACGCCTCGCCGGAGACGTGATCGAGAGTCGGCCGTCCCCCCGCGGACATGGAACGGGGACCGGTTGCCCGGTCCCCGCCCTTAGATCTCGCAAAACCAATGAGCCGAGGCGGCCCAGGATGCGCGTGACTACGTGCCGTCTCCGGCCTTCGCCACCTGGTCCTTCAGGAACTCCTGCGCCTGGTCGACCTGCCCCTCGAACTGGCCGCCGGTCTTCTCATCGACGACGTCGCCGGCCTTGTCGATGGCGCTGTTGACCTGCTCAGGGTTGTCGCCAACGGCATCGGTGATTTTGTCCAAGATCCCCACTGGCCACCTCCTTTCTCTCGGCTGCGCCGGTTCTCCCGGCCTGGCCTATTGTTAACTCACACCGGGTTCATTGGGAAGGGGTTTTCCTTGTGAGTATCGCGTCATGACGCCGCTGCTCGTCCTCGTGGGCCCCACCGCGAGCGGAAAGTCCGCCCTTGCCATCGACGTCGCACGGGCGCTGCGGGATCGTGGGCGCCCGGCCGAGATCGTCAATGCCGACTCGATGCTGGTCTACCGCGGGATGGACATCGGCACCGCGAAGCCGACCCCGGCCGAGCGGGCCGAGACGCCGCACCACGTCGTGGACGTCCTCGACATCGCCGAGACGGCGACGGTGGCCGACTTCCAGCGCCTGGCCCGGGCGGCCATCGCCGACTGCCGGGCGCGGGATGTCGTGCCGATCCTCGTCGGCGGATCCGCGCTGTACCTCCGCGCGATCCTCGACGACTTCTCGTTCCCCGGCACCGACGCGCAGATCCGGGCCCGGTGGGAGGGAGAGTTGGAGCGCCTCGGATCCGCCGAACTGCACAGGATCCTGGCCGAGCGTGATCCGTCCAGCGCTGCGGCCATCCTGCCCGGCAACGGTCGCCGGATCGTTCGGGCGCTGGAGGTGATCGAGCTCACCGGCTCGTTCCGGGCGACGCTGCCGACGTGGACCTATCTGCTGCCCGACGTTCACCAGTTCGGCATCGACATCTCGCGGGAGGCCCTGGACCGGCGGATCGCCGAGCGGGTCGACCTGATGTGGGAGGCGGGTCTGGTCGATGAGGTGCGCCGGCTGGAGGCCGCCGGTCTCCGGACCGGGCTGACCGCTTCCCGTGCTCTTGGATACAGGCAGGTACTGTCTTATCTTGCGGACGAGATGACGCAGTCCGAGGCGCGTGCAGCGACCATAGTCGGCACACGGCGTTTCGCCCGCAAACAGCTTTCCTGGTTGCGTCGGGATCCGCGCATCGTCTGGCTGGAGGCAGGGGCTCCGGCCAACCTGCGGAGAATCCTGGCCGTCACAGAGGATTGAGAAAGGGGGGCCGCTCGCAGATGCGGCAACTCAGCTTCGCAAAGGGACATGGTGCGAAGAACGACTTCGTGATCGTCCTCGACCGGCACGGGGTGTCCCCTCTGTCGGAGGAGGACGTTCGTTTTGTCTGCGACCGCCATGTGGGCGTCGGCGGGGACGGTCTGCTGCGGGTCATCAAGGCTGCCCATGTGTGCGGCTGGGACGGTGACCCGCACCTGTGGTTCATGGACTACCGCAACGCCGACGGCTCGCTCGCCGAGATGTGCGGCAACGGACTGCGGGTCTTCGCTCGGTTCCTCCAGGAGGAGGACCTGATCGCCGAGAACACGATCACCATCGCGACCCGGGCGGGTGCACGTCAGGTCGTGCTGCGCGGAGACGGGCTGATCCAGGTCGAGATGGGACCGGCGCGGATCTCACCCGAGGAGGCGAGCGTGAGCGTGTCGGGCGAGACTCGCCCGGCCGTCGCGGTGAACGTGGGCAACCCCCACGCCGTCACGTTCGTGGACGGGGCGACACTGGCCGGTCTCGACTTGCGAAGCGCTCCCGGCGTGGGGCCCGCCGACCTGTTCCCGGACGGCACGAACGTCGAGTTCGTCCACGTGCTGGGGGAGCACGACATCGCCATGCGCGTCCACGAGCGCGGGGTCGGCGAGACCATGGCCTGCGGGACGGGCATGGTCGCGGCGGTGGCTGCTGTCGACGCCCGGAACGGGGCGGCCGGCGGCGCATACACCGTGCGGGTTCCCGGCGGCGTTCTCACCGTCGAGCTCGGCAACGGGCTCGCGTGGCTCACCGGACCGGCCGTGATCGTCGCGCGCGGCGAGGTCACCCTCCCCGATCGCCGGTGAGGACGACGCCTCCGGCCGGTAAACGCGTGGCCATCGGCGGAGGAGTCTGCGAAGGTGGAACCGATGACTGCTGACGACCACTTCGACATCGCCTTCTCGGACGACACCGATCCCGAGATCGCCCGCGACCCGGATCCCTCACCCGACGGCGAACAGCTCGACCTCGCCGATCGTCTCTCGTTGCGCCGCGTCGCCGGGCTGTCGACCGAACTCACCGACGTCACCGAGGTCGAGTACCGACGACTGCAGTTGGAGCGCGTCGTCCTCGTCGGCGTCTGGACGTCCGGGACACCGCAGGATGCCGAGAACTCGATGGTCGAGCTGGCGGCGCTGGCTGAGACCGCCGGGTCGCAGGTGCTCGACGCACTCATCCAGCGCCGGTCGCGACCCGATCCCGCCACCTTCATCGGTCGGGGCAAGGTGGACGAGCTGAGAGAGGTGGTGATCGCGTCCGGTGCCGACACGGTCATCGCCGACGGCGAACTGGAGCCCGCGCAACTGCGCAACCTCGAGGACCGGGTGAAGGTGAAGGTGGTCGATCGGACGGTCCTGATCCTGGACATCTTCGCGGCGCATGCGAAGAGTGCGGAGGGCAAGGCACAGGTCGAACTGGCCCAGTTGCAGTATCTCAAGCAGCGGCTGCGCGGCTGGGGCGGCAACTTGTCCCGGCAGTCGGGCGGCCGGGCCGCCGGCGGCGTCGGGATCGGAGGTCGCGGGCCGGGTGAGACGAAGCTGGAGACCGATCGGCGCCGGCTCAACACGCGGATCGCCGTCCTGCGTCGCAAGCTGCGGGGGATGGACGAGGTGCGGCGCACCAAGCGGGCCGAGCGGGTTCGCCGCCGCGTCCCCGCCGTGGCCGTCGTCGGCTACACCAATGCCGGGAAGTCGTCGCTGGTGAACCGGCTCACCGGCGCGGGCGTCCTCGTGGACGACGCGCTGTTCGCCACGCTCGACCCGACGACACGGCGTTCCCAGACCGGTGACCATCGGGTCTACACCCTGACCGACACGGTCGGCTTCGTCCGCCATCTGCCCCACGACCTGGTCGAGGCGTTCCGGTCGACGCTGGAGGAGACCGCGCTGGCCGATCTCCTGGTCCATGTCGTGGACGGCTCGGACCCCGATCCACTGGGTCAGGTCACCGCCGTGCGCCAGGTGCTGTCGGACATCGGTGCCGGGACGACGCCCGAACTGCTCGTGGTGAACAAGATCGACACCGCATCCGACGAGAGCCTGACGATCCTCCGCGGGCATTTCCCCGACTCGGTGCCGGTCTCGTGCCGAACGGGGGAGGGGCTCGACGAGCTGCGCCGCGCCATCGACGCGCGGCTCCCGCGCCCTCTGGTGGAGATCGACGCGCTCGTCCCCTATGAGCGGGGCGACCTGATCAATCGCATCCACCAGTCCGGCGAGCTCCTCACCCAGGACCATGGCGCCACAGGGACGCGGCTCACGGCCCGCGTCCACCCCGATCTGGCGGCGGACCTCGAACCGTATGCGGTCTGATGCCGTCGTGGGGCTCGGAGCGCGCCGAACTGGTCGCTGAGCACGTGCTGCGGGCCGTCGAGCAGATCCCGTCCGGTCGGGTGTGCGCGTACGGGGACATCGCGGCCATCGTGGGCTGCGGCGCCCGGCAGGTCGGATCGGTGATGCGCCGGCACGGGTCGGGGGTCTGCTGGTGGCGCGTCGTGGGCCACGACGGGAGCCTCGTGGTGTTCGCCGAGGCGCTGCCGCACTGGCAGGACGAGGGCATCGGGCTGACCGACGACGGCCGGTCCTGCCGCATCGACGTGCATCGCGCCGATCTGGACCTGCTCGCGCGCGCGTACGAGCGCGCGGCCGCCGACCTCACCCCGCTGCGGGGAGCGTGACGCGCCGTCCACAGGTCGTGTCGGCGTGCGGCCGGGAGGGGCGCCGCGCGGGATAGGGTGACGAGGTGACAGATTCCGAGACCGCCGAGGCGCTGGCACGGGCGGTCGAGGTGATCGGCGGCATCCCCCGCGAGGGGCAGCAGCGAATGGCCGCGGCCGTCACGACGTCCCTGGAGTCCGGTCAGCATCTCCTCGTGCAGGCCGGCACGGGCACGGGCAAGTCGCTGGGCTACCTCGTCCCCGCGCTGGTGCGGCTCGTCCGGCATCCGGGCGAGCGTGTTGTCGTCGCGACGGCGACCCTGGCGTTGCAGGCGCAGTTGGCCACCAAGGACATCCCGGTCGCGGTCGAGGCCGTGGAGGCGGTGACCGGCACGCGTCCGGCGTACTCGATCCTCAAGGGGCGCGGCAACTACGCGTGCCTGTTGAAGGTGCGTGAGGGAGTCGGGGCGGAACAGGACTCGCTGCTCGGCGGCGAGGACGTCGTGACGGCGCTCCGGGCGAGGGGCGCCGATCCGGTCTCGGTGGTGGGAGCCGAGGTCGTCGCGCTACGCGAATGGGCCGAGGGGCAGGCCTCCGCGCGGGGCGTGGCCGACCGGGACGACGCGCCGACCCACACCGCGGCGGCCTGGGCTCAGGTGTCCGTGCCGGCGCGGGAGTGCCTGGGGGTGCAGCGGTGTCCGTTCGGGTCGGTCTGCTTCGTCGAACGGGCGCGGGAGGAGGCGCGGGTCGTGAGCCTGGTCGTCACCAACCACTCGCTGCTGGCTGTCGACGCCATGCAGGAGGGTGCGGTGCTGCCGCCCCACGATGTCGTGATCATCGACGAGGCGCACGAGCTGACCTCCCGCGTGACCAGCGCCGCGTCGCTCGAGCTCAGCCCGCAGCAGCTCGAACGCACCGCGCGACGTGCCCTCCCGTGGCTGTCCGATGAGCTCGGGCTGGAGTTCTTGGAGACTGCGGACCTGCTGCGCGGCGCGTTGGACGAGGCGCCTGTCGCCCGGGTCGAGGAGGGGTCGGCCACGCTGGAGGCCCTGGGGCGGATCAGGGACACCTGCCGGCACGTCGTATCGGCGCTGGGAGGCGGTGACGGCAAGGACGTCGACCGCGTGCAGTGCGCGGCGGCCGTCGCGGAACTGTTCGACGTGACGGCGGCCATGGCGGTCCACGGCGATCAGGACGTGTGCTGGGTGCTCGACCGGGAACGGTTCGGCCGCGAACTGCGACAGGCGCCGTTGTCCGTCGCCGGTCTGATGCGGGCCCGGGTGCTGGCCGAGCGGCCGGTGGTGATGACCTCGGCGACGCTGACGGTCGGCGGCGACTTCGGCGTGAGCGCCCGCTCCGTCGGGCTGTCGGCCGGCGAGAGGGTGGAGCACCCCGGCGACCTGCTGCCACCGGGGGAGGAACCCGACGACCGGCTCGCGTGGGCCGGCATCGACGTCGGGTCGCCCTTCGACTACGGACGTCAGGGAATCCTGTACATCGCCCGCGACATGGCGCCCCCACGGCGGGAGGGGATCTCGGGTGACGCGCTGGACGAGATCGCCCGTCTCGTGGAGGCCGCCGGTGGCCGGGCGCTGGGTCTGTTCGCCTCGCTGCGGGCGGCGGAGACGGCGGCGACGCATGTCCGCGCGGCCTGTCCCGATCTCACCGTCCTGTGCCAGGGAGACGCCCAGTTGGCGGAACTCACCCGGCGGTTCGCGGCCGAGCCCGAGACGAGCCTGTTCGGCACCCTGTCGCTGTGGCAGGGGGTCGACGTCCCGGGCGAGACGTGCGAGCTGGTGATCATCGACAAGATCCCGTTCCCCCGCCCCGACGACCCGCTGCACGTGGCCCGCCAGCAGGCCGTGTCGGCCGCGGGCGGCAACGGGTTCATGTCCATCGCCGCGGCACACGCGGGGCTGCTGCTCGCGCAGGGGGCCGGCCGTCTCATCCGGAGAAGCAGCGATCGGGGACTCGTCGCGGTGCTCGATCCCCGGCTTCTCACCGCCCGGTACGGCTCTTTCCTCCGGGCGTCACTGCCCCCGTTCTGGACGACGACCGACTCGGCCGTGGCGATCTCGGCCCTGCAGCGACTGCGCGAGACGCGGCCCTGAGACGGGGCCGTCCCGGTGGCCGCCGCTGCCTCGCGGGCCTGGCGGGGACGGTCAGACGCGGCGTAGGACGGCCACGACCTTGCCGAGGATGGTCGCCTCGTTGCCGTCGATGGGGTCGTACGCCGGGTTGTGCGGGAGCAGCCACACCTGTCCGGGCTCGCGCTTGAAGGTCTTGACGGTGGCCTCGGTGTCGAGGAGCGCCGCGACGATGTCGCCGTTGTCGGCGGTCGGCTGCTGCCGGACCACCACCCAGTCGCCGTCGCAGATCGCCGCGTCGACCATCGAGTCTCCGCGCACCTGGAGCATGAACAGGGTGCCGCTGCCGACGAGTTGGCGGGGCAGCGGCATGACGTCGGTCTGATGCTCCTCGGCCAGGATCGGGTTGCCGGCGGCGATGGCGCCGACGACGGGCACGTTCACGGCACTGGGAAAGGCGTCCCCGAAGCCGGTCGGATCGGCCTGCGCCGTGTCGGGTGCGGTCGGTGCGACCGGATTCGCGGGCGCGAGGGTGGCGGGGAGGCGGACCTCGAGGGCGCGGGGGCGATGCGGATCGCGGCGCAGGAAGCCCTTCTGCTCGAGCATCCGCAACTGATGGGAGACCGAGGACGAACTGGCGAGCCCCACGGCGTCGCCGAGCTCACGGATGCTGGGCGGGTAGCCGCGCTCGGCGACCGTGTCGCGGATGACCTCGAGAACGCGCCGCTGGCGTGGTGTCAGGTCGTCCAGGCCGGGAGGGCCGTCGGGGAGCGAGGAGAAGGACCCGCCGGCGCGGCTGAGCTCGGCGTCCACATCGGCCTTGCGTGGGCGTCCGCGCTTGCGTGCGGGGGGCTGCGACGGGTTCTGCATGTCAGGAAATGTATCCCAGTTATTCAAACATCTGTTCGATCCACGCCCGGCGTGTGCGAAAACTGTCGGTGGCCCGGTGTGGAGTTGTCCGCATCGAGAGCCGGTACGCCGAATCGAACACGCGGGCGATTTTTCTTGGCGTCAGGGTCTCGGTCGAGTACAGTCGAGGTTCGAACACACGTTCGAGTCGCAGCGAGGAGGGCATCATGGCCACCTATGTCGAGACCCCCATCCGGACGTTTCCCGGCGGTCGGGGAACACACTCTCGCGGGCCCGTCGCGACGCCTCGTCGCCTGCCCGCCCCGGTGGGCAAGCCCGGTCCTGGGCCGGCCGTGCCGGTGGTCGGGGGATCGCCGGTCCACCGCGCGGGCGGGCTGCGGCTCACCGATCGCGCCATCGCGCTCATCGCGTTCGTGCTGATCGCCCAGTTCGTCGCGGCCGTCTGCCTGATCGTCGGCAGTTTCCTGTCGGTGAGCAACGAGCCGCTTCCCGCGTCGGCGCCTGTGGCCGCCGCGGTGGGGGCTGCCGGGGCCCGGTGACGAGAGGGGTCGCGTCATGCCTCAGGGCGTGACGCACGGCGCGGAGGTGCCGGTGGCGTTGTCCGATCCCTCGCCGACGAGTGACGGGATGGGGTAGGGTCCTGCCCGCCTCCCAGGGTTTCGCTGATGGCGTCGACGGGGCGACACGCGGTCCGGCGGTTGACGGTTGACTGGCGCGTTATCTGCGCCTAGGGTCTACATGTAGTAATCACAGCGATGTAGTTATCCCACGGGTAGTGTTTTCGAGATCTACCCGGGGTAGCCTTCAAATACCGTTCCGACGTGAGGAGTCGCCATGCACTGCCCGTTCTGTCGCAACAGCGACTCTCGGGTGCTGGACTCCCGCGTGGCCGAGGACGGTACGAGCGTTCGGCGTCGTCGCCAGTGTCCGGCCTGCGAGCGGCGCTTCACCACGATCGAGCAGATGCAACTGGTCGTCGTGAAGCGGTGTGGCGTCGTCGAGCCGTTCAGCCGTGACAAGGTGATCGCCGGCGTCCGCAAGGCGTGCAAGGGGCGTCCCGTGACCGACAGCCAGCTCGCCCGCCTCGGACAGCAGGTCGAGGACAGCCTGCGAGCGTCCGGTGTCGCGGAGATCCCGTCCGAAGAGGTCGGACTCGCGATTCTCGGCCCGCTCAGCGAACTCGACTCCGTCGCCTACATGCGATTCGCGAGCGTCTACCGCGACTTCCAGTCGCTGACCGACTTCGAGGCCGAGATCACCGCGTTGCGCGGTGCCGCGGCCGCCCGTGCGTAGCCCCCGGCCATCGCCCCAACCCCCAACACCCACGCAACTCGAGGAGCAGGAGACCCCGTCATGACCGAGACAACCCGCACCAGCCGTCGCTCCGGCAAGGCGGCTTCCGGGCTCACGATCGCCCGCGTGTTCACCACGCCCGGCGTCCACCCGTACGACGAGGTGACGTGGGAGCGGCGCGACATCACCCAGACGAACTGGAGGACCGGCGAGACGGTCTTCGAACAGCACGGTGCCGAGTTCCCCGACTTCTGGAGCGTGAACGCGGCCACCATCGTCACGACGAAGTACTTCCGCGGAGCGCTCAACACTCCCACCCGCGAGACCAGCCTGCGGCAGATCATCGACCGGGTCGTCCAGAAGTACCGGGCCACCGGAGAGGCCGAGGGCTACTTCGCGACGTCCGACGACGCCGAGGTCTTCGAGCACGAGCTGACCTGGATGCTGCTGCATCAGTACTTCAGCTTCAACTCGCCCGTGTGGTTCAACGTCGGCACACAGGCCCCGCAGCAGGTGAGCGCGTGCTTCATCTTGTCGGTCGACGACTCGATGGACTCGATCCTGAACTGGTACCGCGAGGAGGGCTTCATCTTCAAGGGCGGTTCCGGGGCGGGTCTCAACCTGTCGCGCATCCGCTCGTCGAAGGAACTGCTCTCGTCCGGCGGAACCGCCTCCGGTCCGGTGTCGTTCATGCGGGGCGCCGACGCATCGGCAGGCACCATCAAGTCGGGCGGGGCGACCCGCCGGGCGGCGAAGATGGTCGTGCTCGACGTGGACCACCCCGACATCGAAGAGTTCATCGAGACCAAGGCGCGCGAAGAGGACAAGATCCGGGCGCTACGGGACGCCGGCTTCGACATGGATCTCGGCGGCAAGGACATCGTCTCGGTCCAGTACCAGAACGCCAACAACTCGGTGCGGGTGAGCGACACGTTCATGGAGGCTGTCGAGGAGGGCACGACCTTCGGTCTCACGGCGCGCATGGACGGCCGCGTCATCGAGGAGGTCGACGCGCGCGGCCTGTTCCACAAGATGGCGAAGGCGGCCTGGGAGTGCGCCGATCCCGGCATCCAGTACGACGACACGATCAACGCGTGGCACACCAACCCCGAGAGCGGCCGGATCACGGCGTCCAACCCGTGCTCGGAATACATGAGCCTCGACAACTCGTCGTGCAACCTGGCGAGCCTCAACCTGCTGAAGTTCCTGCAGGCCGACGGCGCGTTCGACGCCGATACGTTCGTGAAGGCCGTCGAGCTGGTGATCACCGCCATGGACATCTCGATCTGCTTCGCGGACTTCCCGACGGAGCCGATCGCCGAGACGACCCGCAACTACCGGCAGCTCGGCATCGGGTACGCCAACCTGGGCGCGCTGCTGATGGCCTGCGGTCTCGGCTACGACTCCGACGGCGGGCGGGCGCTCGCGGCGGCGATCACCTCCCTCATGACGGCAACGGCCTACCGCCGGTCGGCCGAACTGGCCGGGATCGTCGGGCCGTACAGCGGGCATGCCCGGAACGCGTCCGCGCACCTGCTGGTGATGCGCAAGCACCAGGTCGCCGACGGCGAGCTCTCGTCGGTCTCCGAACTCGACCGCCACGTCCACGAGCGGTCCGCGGCGGAGTGGGCGCAGGTGGTGGCGCTGGGACAGAAGTCCGGGTTCCGCAATGCGCAGGCATCCGTGCTCGCGCCCACCGGAACGATCGGCTTCATGATGGACTGCGACACGACCGGCATCGAGCCCGACTTCTCGCTGGTGAAGTTCAAGAAGCTCGTCGGCGGTGGTTCCATGCAGATCGTCAACCAGACGATTCCCCAGGCCCTCACGAAGCTGGGATACGGCACCGAGACCGCCGAGGCGATCATCGAGTTCATCTCCGAGCACGGGAACGTCGTCGGTGCCCCGGGCCTCAAGCCCGAGCACTACGAGGTCTTCGACACGGCCATGGGACAGCGCGCGATCTCGCCGATGGGCCACGTTCGGATGATGGCGGCCGTCCAGCCGTTCCTGTCCGGCGCCATCAGCAAGACCGTCAACCTGCCGGAGTCGGCGACGGTCGAGGACATCGCCGACGTGTACCTGCAGGGCTGGAAGCTCGGCCTCAAGGCGCTGGCGGTGTACCGCGACAACTGCAAGGTCGGCCAGCCGCTGAGCGATGGCAGCAAGGCCGAGGAGAAGGCGGCCGAGCCCGAGGTGCGCATCGAGTACCGGCCGCGGCGGCGGCGGCTGCCGAAGTCGCGCGTGTCCCGGACGACCTCGTTCGCCGTCGGCGGCGCCGAGGGGTACATGACCTCCGGCAACTACGAGGACGGGTCGCTCGGCGAGCTGTTCCTGAAGCTGGGCAAGCAGGGCTCGACCCTGGCCGGTGTCATGGACGCGTTCTCGATCGCGGTGTCCATCGGGCTGCAGTACGGCGTTCCGCTGGAGAGCTTCGTCCAGAAGTTCACCAACCTGAAGTTCGAGCCGGCCGGCATGACCGACGACCCCGACATCCGCATCGCCCAGTCGATCATGGACTACATCTTCCGCCGCCTGTCGCTGGACTACCTGAGCTTCGACGAGCGGTCCGAGCTCGGCATCTATACAGCAGGGGAGCGGGCGCGGTACGTCGAGACCGGGTCGTACCTGTCCGAGGACGACGAGGCCCAGTTGCTCGAGTCCGAGCAGCTCAAGAACGACGCGGGTGACAATCTGCGTGTCGACGAGGCCGGGCCCGTGCAGCCGGCGCTGGTGGACGCCCCGATGGTGACGAGCGCCGCCCTGCTGGAGAGTCTGACCGGCATCACGGTCGACGCGCCGCTGTGCATGACCTGCGGCACCAAGATGCGCCCGAGCGGATCCTGCTACGTCTGCGAGGGCTGCGGGTCGACCAGCGGCTGCAGCTGACCGGTTCGCAGACCGCGCACGCGGGCCGGGGACGATTCGTCCCCGGCCCGCGTGCATTCCTGTGCGGAGGTTGTGCGATGTGCTGAGGTGGGGGCATGGCGTCGCGGTGGCAACGGGTACGGTCCTGGCTGACGGATGAGCCGGGCACGGCCGATCTTTCGCGGCTGGAGCCGGTCGTGGCCCGGGCCGGCGACCTGGCGACCGGCCTGGCCGGTGTCGCCGATGGCGGCCTGGCCGCGCGGCTGGACGACCTTCCGGCGGATTTCGCCGATTCCGATGCCGGCCTCGCGGAGTTCCTGGCCGTGCTGCGCGAGTTCGCCGAGCGCAGCGTGGGGCTGCGGCCCTTCGACGTTCAGTTGCGGGCCGCCGCGGCCATGCTGCGGGGAACGTCCGTCGAACTCGCGACGGGGGAGGGCAAGACACTGGTCGGGGCGATCGCGGCGGTCGGCCTGGTCCGGGCGGGTCGCCGGGTCCACGTCCTGTCGGCGAACGACTACCTCGCCGAGCGGGATGCCGGCTGGATGGGTCCGCTGCTCACGGCCGCCGGGGCGAGCGTGGGCTGGGTCGCGTCGCGGCGTCCCCATGCCGACCGGGTGGAGGCGTACCGCGCCGACGTCGTGTACGTGCCGGTGAGCGAGGCAGGGTTCGACCTGCTGCGCGACAGGGTCCGGTTCGACGTGGCGGACCTTGTCGGCATTCGCCCCGACGCGGCGATCCTGGACGAGGCCGACGCGGTGCTGCTGGACGAGGCCCGCGTCCCGCTCGTGCTGGCCGGCGAGGCGGCCGCGGCCGGGGGCGGCGATCGGGAACTGGCCGAGTTCGCCACATCGCTGGCCGAGGGCGTCCACTTCGAGGTCGATGCCGACCGGCGTGCCGTGCACCTGACCGAGGCCGGGCTGCAGGCCGTCGAGCTCTGGCGGCCCGGCGTGGATCTGTTCGGCGCCGATCACGAACTGCTCACGAGGGTCAACGTGGCGCTGCACGCCGAGGTCCTTCTCACGCGTGATGTCGACTATGTGATCGCCGACGGGCGGGTGCGGCTGGTCAGTGCCTCGCGCGGCCGGGTGGAGGCCCTGCAGCGGTGGCCGGAGGGGCTGCAGGAGGCGGTGGAGGCGAAGGAAGCCCTCTCTCCGAGCGCGAGCGTCGAGGTGCTGGATCAGCTCCTGGTCCGTGACCTGGTCGGCCTGTACTCGTCGGTCGTCGGAATGAGCGCCACGCTCGTTCCTGCCGCCGAGGAACTGGTGGAGTTGTACGACCTGCGCTGCGGGCCGCTGCCGCCGAACCGGCCCTGCATCCGGATCGACGATCCGGACCGCCTCTTCGAGACGACGGCCGATCGGGACGCCGCCGCGGTGGCGTATGTGGCCGACGTCCACGACGCGGGGCAGCCCGTGCTCGTCGCAACCCAGTCGATCGCCGAGTCCGAGCGCTTCGCGGGGCTGCTGACGGATCGGGGCCTGGCGCCGGTCGTGCTCAATGCCAAGAACGACGCCGAGGAGGCAGGCATCATCGCGCTGGCCGGCACGGTCGGCCGGATCACGGTGTCCACGCAGATGGCGGGCCGAGGCACCGACATCCGGCTCGGAGAGGGCGCGGCGGCGCTGGGCGGACTGTCCATCGTCGGGCTCGCGCGGTTCCCCAGCGCCCGGCTGGACGGTCAGTTGCGCGGACGGGCCGGGCGGCAGGGGGATCCGGGCAGGTCGGTCTTCTTCACCAGCCTGGGCGACGACCTCGTGACCGAGCACCTCCCCGATCACCGCCTCCCGGTGCGGGTGCTCGACGACGGAACCGTCACCGACCGGCGGCTGCAGGACATCGTCGACCGGGCGCAGCGGATGTCCGATGAGCAGCAGCGGAAGCTGCGCGACCTGTCCCGTCGCTACGGAAGCCTGCCGGCCCTGCAGCGCAGCGAGCTCCTGGAGCTGCGCGACGCGGTGCTGTCCGGCGATCGCGGCGTGGCCGAGCTCGCCCGGCGCATCCCGGACCGCCTGGAGACGCTGCGGCGACAGGTGTCGGAGGCCGAACTCGGGCAGGCCGCGCGCACCGCCGTCCTGAGCAGCCTGGACAGGAGGTGGAGCGAACACCTGGCATACGGCCTCGAACTGCGCGAGGGCATCCATCTGCGCGCCCTCGCCCGCCTCGAACCGCTCGCGGAGTACAACCGGCTGCTCGTGGCGTCCTCCCGGACGCTGGCCGAGGACGCGTTGGACGAGGCGGCCGGCCTCGTCGCCGACGCCGAGGTCGTCGGCGACAGGCTCGAACTGGACGAGACCGGCGTGTACCGGCCGGGCGCCACCTGGACGTACATGGTGACCGACGATCACTTCGGCTCGGAGTGGTCCAGGATCGGCCGGTTCATCGCGCGAGAGGTTCTCGGCCGCGCCTGATCAGGCCGATCCCGGCTCGTGTCTCCGAAGCCCGGGGCCGCCCCGGCGGCCGCCTCGGGTGGCGAGGCGATGGCATCGTCGTGCAGAGGCCGTCGGGTCGCTGCGGGGTCAGCCCAGGATCTCAGGGTCGTCCCGGTCCTCGTCCAGGACGTGCCGGGCGAGGAAGGCACCGATGGTCTCGTACCAGACGGCGGCGTGCTGCGGGGCGAGCACCCAGTGGTTCTCATCGGGGAAGGACAAGAAGCGGTGCGGGCTCCGTCCGCTCTCGTCGGCGGGGAGCCCGGACGCCGAGAGCAGCTCGTACCACAGCCGCAGCCCTTCGCCGACCGGGACGCGGTAGTCGTGGTCTCCGTGGACGACCAGCATGGGCGTCCGGATGTCCGCCACGAACCGGTGCGGCGAGTTCGCGTGCGCCATCTCGGGGGTCATCTCCTGGCGCCAGTACGACGCGGTGTCGGTCGTCGGGCCGAACTGGTCCAGCGCCCACAGGCCCGCGTGGGTGACGATCGCCCGGAAGCGGTCGGTGTGGCCCGCGATCCAGTTCGCCATGTATCCGCCGAAGCTCGCTCCCATCGCGGCCGTCCGTGTCGCGTCGATGTCGGGGCGCGCTGCGACCGCGTCGGTGATCGTCATGAGGTCGGTGAACGGCGCCTGCCCCCACTGTCCCCATCCGCGCTGGACGAACGCCTGCCCGTACCCCGTGGACAGGGCCGGATCGGGCAGCAGCACCGCATACCCCTGCGCGACCATGAGCCACGGGTTCCAGCGCCAGCTCCACGCGCCCCAGGAGCTCAGGGGCCCGCCGTGCACCCACAGCAGGAGCGGCGCCGGTGCCGTCACGGAGGCCCCCTCGGGCAACGCCAGCCATCCGTGAACCTCGCACCGGGCCCCGTCGGGATCGGCGACGGTGACGGACACCGACTCGGCGCGTCCCGGCAGGCCGGGGCGAGGAGCAGGCCCGCGCAGCGGCACGACCGAGGCCGTTGCCCGGGTCGGTCCCAGGTCGATGCGGACGGGCTCGGCGGGATGCTCGCGGCGCGCGTGCAGGGCGTACAGCGACCGCCCGTCGGGGGCGACCGCGACATCGGTGAACACGCCGTCGCCGGTCAGCCGGACGACATCCGCGCCGCTCGTCGTCGGAGCGACGGGCACGAGAAACACCGGGCTGTCACCGTGATCGTCGGCGACCGCCACGACGGCGGAGCCGTCGGGCAGCCAGCCGGCCGGCGTGGGCCAGCGGTCCCACCCGGGAGCGAGCTCGCGTGCTGCCGCTCCATCGCTGCGCGCGATCCACAACGACCGGCGGGGGGCCGTCGAGCCCGTGGCCCGGGTCTCACGGGTGAAGGCGACCCAGTGGCCGTCCGGGCCGACGACGGGCGACCCGGCATATCCGCCTCCGGGTCCCTCGTCGTACAACGTGGTTCGGGCGCCGGTCGCAGTATCGATCCGCACCAGGGTGGCACGCCGGCCTGCGTGGTCCTCGGGGACGACCCACACGGCCACGACGAAGGTGCCGTCGGGCGCCACGACGACGTCTTCCAGGGCGGCTCCCGCGTCGGGTGTGAGGTCGCGCGTGCCGCGGACGGGCTCGGGATCGCTCAGCCCGGATCGCCGGTGCGGGCGATCTTCGGCGGCGGGCGGAGGCGGATCGCCCTCGATGACGAACACCCGCGGGTAGCCCGGGCCGAGTTCGTGGTCCCAGTCGCGCACCGGGTACCCGGTGTGCAGGATCGCCGACGTCCTCGACTCGCGCCGGCGCCGGCGCAACTCCCGTTCGGCGGTCTCGTCCGCCGCGCGCGGCAGCGTGTCGGCGGTGACCACCACCGTCTCCGTGCGGGACGCCGCCCGGACCGCGGCGATCCCGGCGGGACGTCGTGCGAGGACGTGCGCCTCTCCTCCGGAGGCCGGCAGTCGCCACACCTGGGCGGCGGGGTCGTCCTGGCCGTCCACGGGGCGCGTCGCGACGAACAGGAGGTCTCCGGCCGACGTGAACACGGGCGAGGACTCGCCCTTCGCCCCGCGGGTCAGGCGGCGGGACGGCGCGACGCCGGCCGGGTCGACCGCCCACAGCGACGTCGCGTACGCGGTGCGGTCGTCGTCCGGCGCCTGGACCGCCACGGCCAACCGGGATCCATCCGGGGAGAGGGCGAGGCCGGTGAGCCGGGGGAGGGCCACGTAGCCCTCGAGGTCGGAGAGGGGAACGGGTCCCGCGGCGTCGGGGGTGTGAAAGGCCATGGTCCTGTTTAGCATGTGCCGCCCCGTCGCGGCGGGCGGGGCGAGAACGGGCACTCGGCCGGCACGTGTCGGTGCGTGTTCTCGTCGCGCGGGCCACGGGCGGGTCGCCGCCGCCGCGAGGCGCCCGGCGTTCGTGCCTGCCGCCGGTAGACTCTGTGCCGACGTCGGTCCGGGCTCCGGGCCGTGCCCTTGAGGAGGGTGCATGGGGAAGCTGGCCACCGGGCGTCTGCCCGGCTTGATGGTGGCCGTGGCGGCCGCGCTGGCACTGGTGCTGACAGGCTGTTCACCCGCCGCGTCCCCGACGAGCGCCGAGAAGACGCTCACCGTGGGTGCGACACTCGAACCACCGTCGCTCGACCCGACGACGAACAGCTCGGCGAGTATTCCTCAGCTTCTGCTGTACAACACGTACCAGACGCTCGTCCGACTCGACAACGCGGGCAACCTGCAGCCGCTGCTGGCCCAGCGCTGGGACATCAGCACCGACCTGCTCACCTACACCTTCCATCTCGACCCGGCCGCGAAGTTCGCCAGCGGCACGGCGGTGACCGCCGAGGCCGCCGCGAAGAGCATCGAGCGCATCAAGGATGCCGACACCGTGTCGGTCTGGGCGAACCAGATGGAGGTCGTCGACAGCGCGACGGCGGTCGACACCCACACGCTCCAGGTGACGCTGTCGCGTCCGAGCAACAACTGGCTGTTCAACATGGCGTCCTCCGCGGGCATCGTGATCGATCCCGACGGGCTGTCGGGCCTGGCCACGCAGCCCGCCGGCTCCGGCCCGTACGTGCTGGACTCCTGGACACGCGGCGACTCCATCACCTTGAAGCTCAACAAGTCGTACTGGGGGACCCCGCCACGCTACGACAAGGTGGTCTTCCGCTACTTCAGCGACGCCAACGCGATGAACGCGGCGATGCTCTCCGGGCAGCTCGACATCATCAGCAACCTGCAGGCCCCGGAGGCGGTGTCGCAGTTCTCCGACACCTCGAAGTACTCCGTGATCCGCGGGACCACCAACGGTGAGGTCGTGCTCGGCATGAACCATGACGTGGCGGCGCTGTCCAACCTCAAGGTGCGGCAGGCCATCGCGGCAGCGATCGACAAGAAGGCGCTGTTGGAGACCGTGTGGAACGGGGAGGGGACGCTGATCGGCTCGATGTCGGTCCCCACCGACCCGTGGTACGAGGATCTCACCGGGGTGAACCCGTACGACCAGGCCAAAGCGAAGAAGCTGCTCTCCGAGGCGGGGTATGCATCGGGGCTCAGCCTGCGGCTGCGTGTGCCGGCGACCGCGTACGCGCGCAAGTCGGCCGAGTTCGTCGCCAGTTCCCTGAAGCAGGTCGGCATCACGGTCACCATCCAGGAGCTGCAGTTCGGGGTGTGGTACAGCGACGTCTTCACCAAGGGCGACTATGACCTCACGATCGTGTCGCACGTCGAGGCGCGGGACGTCTTCACCTTCGCCGACCCCTCGTACTACTGGCACTACGACAACGCGACATTCCAGAAGCTCGTCCAGCAGGCCGATGAGGCCTCGTCCGCCCAGGAGCTGCCGCTCATGAAACAGGCGGTGAAGCTCCTCGCGACCGATGTCGCCGCCGACTGGCTGTTCGCCCTGCCCAACCTGGTGGTGACCCGTGCGGGGATCACCGGGGTTCCGCAGAACGCGACCTCCCTCAGCTTCGACGTGACGACGATCGCGTCCAGGTAGGACGTCCGTGGCGACGGTGCGCGCGGTCGCCGTCCGGCTGGCGGTGCTCGTGGGCAGCCTGCTGGTGGCCTCCTTCGTGGTCTTCGCCGTCTGCCAGGCGCTGCCGGGCGACGTGGCGCAGCAGATCCTCGGGGAGCAGGCGACACCCGAGGCGGTGGACGCGCTGCGGCAGCGGCTCGGGCTGGACCGGCCCTTCCTCGTCCGCTACGCGGCATGGGTCGGCGGGATGCTCAGCGGCGACTTCGGGTCGTCGTACCTGACCGGGGTCCCCGTGGGCGACCTGATCTGGCCGCGGGTCGCCGTGAGCGCCTGGCTGATCGGACTCGCGCTCCTGCTCACCCCGCTCGTTGCGCTGCCCCTCGGCCTGGTCGCCGCCGTGTGGCGGCGCCACTGGCAGGGATTCGTCGCCACGGCGGCGTCGCAGGTCGGAATGGCGATTCCGGCGTTCTGGACAGGCCTGATGCTCGTCTCGGTGTTCTCGATCAGGCTCGGCTGGCTCCCGGCCAACGGGTACGTCGCGTTCGCCGCGGACCCGGCGGGCTGGGCATCCCATCTCGTGCTGCCCGTCGCCTCGCTGACGATCGTCCAGGCGGCCATGCTGACCCGCTACGTCCGGTCGGCTTTCGTCGAGGTGCTCACCGAGGACTATTTCCGCACCGCGCGCGCCATCGGCTGGCGTCGCATACCGGGGTTGCTGCGGCACGGGCTGCGGAACGTCGCCCTCTCGGTCCTCACGGTCCTGGGGCTGCAACTGGCGGCCACGGTGGTGGGCGCGATCGTCATCGAATCGGTCTTCACGCTGCCCGGGCTCGGGTCGCTGCTGCTCACCGCGGTGGGGCAGCGGGATCTTCAGGTCGTGCAGGGGACGGTCATGCTGCTGGTGGTCACGGTGCTCGTCATCAACGCGCTCGTGGACGTGTCGTACCAGGTGCTCGACCCCCGCGTGCGAACGGGGGACCTGCGGTGATGCGCTGGATCAACCTCGTCCTCGGCACCGTCCTGGTCGCCGGGGTGATCCTCCTCGGCCTGGTGTCGCTGGCCTGGACGCCGTTCGACCCGACCCTCGTCGTCCCCGGGGAGCGATTGCAGCCGCCCGGCTGGCCCCACATCCTCGGCACGGACGCGTTCGGGATCGACGTGTTCTCACGGATCATGGCGGGAGCCCGCGTCGTCGTCCAGGTCGGCGTGGTCGCCGTCGGCCTGGCGCTGCTGGTCGGCGTTCCGCTGGGCGTGGCGGCCGCGATGAGCCACCGGTGGCTGTCGGACCTGATCATGCGGGGCGCCGACATCCTGTACGCGTTCCCGGCCCTGTTGCTGGCGATCCTCCTCGCAGCGGCGGTCGGGGCGTCGACGATGACGGCCGCGGTCGCGATCGGGGTCGCCAGCGTCCCTGCCTTCGCACGGGTCGCCAGGGCGGCGACGTTGCAGGTGATGAGCTCCGACTACATGCTGGCCGCGCGAGCGGCCGGAACCTCGCCTCTGGCCGCCGCCGTCACCCACGTCCTGCCCAACATCGCCGCGGTCATCTGGGTCCAGGCGTCCGCCTCGTTCGGCATGGCGATCCTCGCCGAGGCCGGCCTGAGCTACCTCGGGCTGGCGACCCCACCGCCCGCCCCGACCTGGGGTCGGATGCTGCGGGACGCCCAGAACGTGATCTTCAGCAATCCCGAGCAGGCGCTGTGGCCGGGCCTGGCGATCGCCGCAGCCGTGCTCGGGTTCAATCTGCTCGGCGACGGACTGCGCGACCAACTGGATCCACGTCTGCGGGACATCTCATGAACGGACTCCTGGACGTCGCCGACCTGCGGGTGGAGTTCGGCCGTCACCGCGCCCCCGCACTTCGCGGCGTGTCGTTCTCGCTGCAGGCAGGGCAGCGACTCGGCCTGATCGGGGAGTCCGGGTCGGGCAAGACCGTCACCGCTCTCGCGGTGATGGGGCTGCTCCCCGAGACGGCGCGGGTGTCCGGCTCCGTGCGTCTGGACGGCCGCGAACTCGTCGGGCTTCCCGACGCGCAGTTCAGCGACCTCCGCGGTGTCGCGATGGGCATGGTGTTCCAGGAGCCGATGACCGCTCTCGATCCCACGATGCGGGTCGGGCGGCAGGTCGCCGAGGTGGCGCTGCTCCGGGGCCGCGCCACGCGCGGGGACACGCGCACGAACGTCCTCCAGTTGCTGACGCGGGTCGGCTTCGTCGACCCCGAGCGGATCGCGGACGCCTATCCGCACCAGCTCTCGGGCGGCCAGCGGCAGCGGGTCGTGCTGGCCATGGCGGTGTTCAACCGGCCGGGGCTCATCATCTGCGACGAGCCCACGACGGCGCTGGATGTCACCGTGCAGGCGCGGGTGCTCGACCTCCTCGATGAGATCCTCGGCGAGTCCGGAGCGGCGTGCCTGTTCATCAGCCACGATCTCGCGGTCGTGTCCCGCGTCTGCAGCCATGCCATGGTGATGCTCGACGGTGACGTTGTCGAGAGCGGGCCGGTGTCCCAGATCTTCGCGGCACCACGGCATCCGTACACGCAGGGACTCGTGGCCACCGCCCGGCTCGACCTGGTGACGCCGGGGGAGAGGCTGCCCACCATCGAGGATTACTTCCGACGTGAGGACTTCCGGTGAATCCCGCATCGCGATCCCCCGTCGCACCCGTGACGGCGCTGCTGGAGGCGCGCGGGGTCACGCGCCGCTATGGGGACGGCCGGCGCCGGGTCGACGCGTTGCGCCGGGTCGACCTGGCCGTTCCGCCCGGCGCCCGGATCGGGATCGTGGGGGAGTCCGGGTCCGGGAAGTCGACCCTCGTCCGCCTCCTCGCGGCGCTCGACCGTCCCACGTCGGGTGAGACGTTGTTCCGGGGGCGGCGGACCAGCGGTGTGCCCGAACGGGGTCTCGCCGACCTGCGCAGCAGCGTCCAGCTCGTGTTCCAGGATCCGCGCTCGTCTCTCGATCCGCGCATGACCGTGGGCCGGATCGTCACCGAGCCCCTGCGCAGCCGTCGGCTGCGGCACCGCGGCGACGTCCCGTCCCCGTCGGCCGACCGCCTGCAGGAGGTGCTGGCCGGTGTGGGGCTCGCTCCGGAACTCGCGCACCGCTACCCCCACGAGCTGTCCGGCGGGCAGCGGCAGCGGGTCGCCATCGCGCGCGCGCTCGCTCCCGATCCCGAGGTGCTCATCGCCGACGAACCGGTCTCGGCCCTGGACGTCGCGGTGCGCGCCCACGTCCTCAACCTGCTGGCCGACCTCGTCCGCGCCCGTGGACTCACCCTCGTCTTCGTCTCGCACGACCTCGCGGTCGTCCGGCTGCTGTGCGACACGGTCGTCGTGATGAAGGACGGGGTCATCGTCGAGCAGGGCTCGATGGAGGAGGTGTACGACCGGCCGCGTGATCCGTACACGGCCGCACTGCTGGCGGCCGTGCCGCGGCTGCGGTCGTGACGGACCGGCGGCGTCAGGACAGGGTCGGCACCTCCGCGGTGTCCTCGTAGGTGGGGTTCAGCCACTCGACCGCGACATCGTGCAGGTTGCCGTTGGTCGCGAGCGCCCCCGGCCCGACGGGCCCGGGCCGCCCGGCCACATTGGAGAACCGCCCGCCGGCCTCGCGCACGATGATGTCGAGGGCGGCCATGTCGTGGAGTGCGAGCTCGGGCTCGGTCGCGATGTCGACGGCGCCCTCGGCGAGGAGGACGTAGGACCAGAAGTCGCCGTACGCGCGGGTGCGCCAGCACTCGCGCATCAGGTCGACGAACGCCTGGCCGTGCCCGGAGGTGATCCACCCGCCGATGGACGAGTACGACAGGGATGCGTCGGACAGTTGGGAGACTCCTGACACCCGGATGCGGGTGCCGTTCAGCAAGGACGTCCCGGCGAACGCCCCGTCGTCCTTCGAGGCCCACCAGCGCCGGCCCAGCGCCGGCGCCGACACGACGCCGGCGACGACCTCGTCGCCGTGCATGAGCGCGATGAGAGTCGCCCAGACGGGGACGCCGCGGACGAAGTTCTTCGTGCCGTCGATGGGGTCGATGACCCAGCGACGCGGCCCCCAGCCGGTGTCGTCCCGCTCCTCGCCGTGGACCGCATCGCGCGGCCGGGCCCGTTTCAGCGAGGCCCGGATGGCGTCCTCGACCGCGATGTCGGCGTCGGTGACCGGGGTGAGGTCGGGTTTGCTCTCCACCCGCAGATCGAGGGACTTGAATCGGTCGCGGGTGATCGAGTCGGCCGTGTCGGCCAGGACGTGGGCCAGCCGGAGGTCGTCGGTGTAGCTGTCGGGCATAGGTGAAGGCTAGCGGTCACTCTCCGTATCAGGGCGGCGGGGCCGTCCTGCGGCAGCAGGGTCGTGCGGGTTCGGCATCGGCCGGCGGCGCGGGCCGGGCCGCGGCGAAGATCTGTGGCCCCGGTCGGAGGGAAGCGCGTCAGGTCGCGGGCGTGGTGAAGGCGCGTTCGAGACGGCGGAACGAATCGAGCCGGGCGGCCGGCACGAGACCCACGGCCACAGCGTCGTCCAGACCGCACTCGGGGGCCGAGGACGAATGGTCGCAACCGCGCGGGCAGTCCTCCGTGTAGGGCGCGAGATCGGAGAACGCCCGCAGGAAGGCGTCGGGAGTGACATGGCTGAGCCCGAACGACCGAACGCCGGGAGTGTCGATGACGATCCCTCCCGGAGACGGCAGGCGGAGCGCGATGGCCGAGGTCGACGTGTGCCTGCCCCGCCCGGTCACTTCGTTGACCTCGCCCACCGGGCGGTCCAGTCCGGGGATGAGGAGGTTGACGAGCGTCGACTTGCCGACACCGGAATGGCCGACGAGGACCGTGCGGTGGCCCGCCAGCACCTCGCGGACCGCGGTCAGGTCGGCCTCGGGCTCGGTGACGAGGATCGGCAGGTCGAGCGGGCCGTACAGATCGATCAGCTCCCCGGGCGAGGCGAGGTCGGCCTTCGTCAGGCAGAGCACGGGTGCGATGCCCGCGTCGTAGGCGGCGACGAGGATGCGATCGATCATGCCCGGCCGCGGCGGCGGGTCGGTGAGGGCCGTCACGACGAGCAACTGGTCGGCGTTGGCGACGACGGGCCGTTCGTACGGGTCGTCGTCGTCGGCAGTTCGGCGCAGGACGGTGTCGCGCGGCAGCACCTCGACGATGCGTGCCATCGTGCCCTCGCTCCCGGACGTGTCGCCGACGAGGCGGACGCGGTCGCCGACGATCACACCGCCCCTCCCGAGCGCGCGTGCCTTCGTGGCGCTCACGATCCGGTCGCCGAGGTCGCAGCGGTACCGGCCCCGATCGACCGTGAAGACGGTGCCGACCTCGGCGGACGAGTAGTCCGGGCGGTCCTTGGTCCGTGGCCGGCTGCGCCGCGCGGGACGGCCGAACCCCTCCTGCTCGTCGGCGCGGATGCCGGCTCGCAGGCTCACGACAGCATCCCTTCCCACAGGGCCACGAAATCGGGCATCGTCTTCGACGTGCACGCGACGTCGTCCAGCACCACGCCATGGGTGACGAGCCCGACGAGCGCCGCCGCGTGCGCCAGGCGATGGTCGGCATGTGTGCGGAACAGCCCGCCGCGGAGCCTGCGGGGTTCGATGGTCAGTCCGTCGTCGGTCTGCGCAACGGCGCATCCGAGCCCCGAGAGTCCCTCCTCGAGGGCGGCGAGCCGGTCGGTCTCGTGCCCGCGGATGTGCGCAACGCCCCGGATCCTGCTCGGACCGGTGGCCACGGCGGCCAGGGCGGCAGCGGTGCAGGTGAGCTCGGACACGTCGTGCAGGTCGATGTCGGCCCCGACGATCCGGTCGGCGGACACGGCGACCGTGGATTCGGCTCCCGACGCCCCGTGCCGATACGCGGCGGTGATTCCGAACGCCTGCAGCGCCGCGAGGATCTGCTCTCCGGGCTGGGTCGAGGCGTCGGGCCAGGCGAAGACCGCATGCCCGCCGGTGATGCCGACCGCGGCCATGAAGGTGGCCAGGTTGGTCAGGTCGGGCTCGATCCACTCGTCCATCGCCCCGACAGCGCCCGGTTCCACCCGCCACACATCGGGCTGGGTCTCGGCCGCGTCCACGCCGCGGTCCTGCAGCATGGTCAGCGTCATGGACAGGTGCGGCCGGGACGGGACCGGCGCACCGACATGACGGATCGTGAGGCCCGACTCGCAGCGGGCGCCGATCATCAGCAGACCCGAGACGAACTGGCTCGACGCCGACGAGTCGATCTCCACCTGGCCGCCGTGCAGCGTTCCGTCGGACGTCAGGCTGAACGGGAGCCCGAGCGTCGGGTCGATGCGCACGCCGAGGGAGCCGAGGGCGCGCAGGAGCGGTTCCAGCGGCCGCGACTCGGCGGCCCGGTCGCCGTGGAAACGGGTCGTCCCGGCGGCGAGACCGGCCACGGGCGGCACGAACCGCATGACTGTCCCGGCCAGCCCGCAGTCGACATCGCCGCCGCCGGTGAACGCGGGCGGCGGCGTGATGCGGAGCCTGTCGAGGGTGTCGTAGCGCGGGTGGCGCTCGACGTCGGTCTCGACGCCGAGGGTGCGCAGGCCGTCGAGCATGAGCGAGGTGTCCCGGGAGTCGAGCGCGCCGCCGATGAGGCTCGGCCCGTCGGCGAGTGCGGCGAGGACGAGGGCACGGTTCGTGGCCGACTTGGATCCGGGGGTGCGGACGGCACGGGTGATCGGCGCCGAGGCGGTGGGTGCGGTCCACGGCACCGCGCCGACGGGCCCGGTGCGGCGGCTGAGCCAGTCGAGGAGACCCGGGCTCAACTCAGCGTTTCCTGAACCCGCTTGCCCGCCCGCTTCGCCTCGCGCGTGGCCGAGCGGCCGGCCTTGACGGCCTTCTTGCCGGCCTTCCGCGCGGCGTCGCCCGCCTTCTCGACCGCTGCGGACGCCTTCCGGCTCGCGTCGTCGATCTCGCCCGCGACGTCCTTGCGCGCGTCTCCGAGCCGCCACGCCAGGCCCGGCTTGCCCTCCGTGTCCAGCGTCGCGAGCAGAACGCCCCCCAGCAGGGCGACGTTGCGCAACAGGTGGGACGCCACCTCGCGCCGCTGTCCGTCCGGCGCCGTGAACGGGTTGGTCGCTGCGACCTGCGGGAGCATCGTTCCGGTGAGGATGCCGGCCCCCACGCGGCGCCCGACTCCCGAGGCGAGCATCACTCCGCCTGCGACCTGCGCGCCGGCGAACACTCGGACCCAGGTCCGGGTGTCGGCGGGGAGATGCACCGCTGCGGCCGGTGGGACGACCCGCTGGGCCAGGGGGAGGGCCCGCTTCGCGACAGGATCGACCTCGGCGACGTAGGCATCGGGTTTGCGGATCGCGTTCACCCCGGTGACGACGAAGAAGCTGGCAAGCATGGTGCGTGCTGTGGCGCGAAGAAACGTCATGACCCATTCCTACCCGTTCGCGGGGATCCGTACCACCCGCGAGCCGGATACGGTGCACCTGTGTGTGGAAGATATGCGGCCGTCGCCTCCGAGGGCACCCTGGTGGACCTGTTCGGTCTCGATGCGGTCCTCGACGCGCCGCCGCCGCCGAACTACAACATCGCCCCGACCGACCCGGTGCCCGCCGTGTGGACGCGACCGGCGAGGGACGGTGCCGGGCAGGGGCGTCAGCGCCAGCTGACCGCGCTGCGCTGGGGACTCGTGCCCTCGTGGGCCACCGCCTCCACCGGGGGTGCGCGTCTCATCAACGCACGGCTGGAATCGGTGGCCGACAAGCCGTCGTTCCGCCGTGCCCTCGATGTGCGACGGTGCCTGCTCCCCGCCCTGGGGTATTACGAGTGGTACACGGTCACCGATCGCGCAACGGGACGGACGCGCAAGCAGCCCGTGTTCCTGCGACCCGGATCGGGCGGCCTGTTCGTGATGGCGGGGCTGTACGAGTTCTGGCGCGACCCGGCGGCCGGTGCCGGCGACCAGTGGCTGCGGACCTGCGCCATCATCACGACGCGGGCCGCCGACAGCATCGGTCACGTCCACGACCGCATGCCGGTGACCGTGCCGCCGGATCGCTGGGGCGACTGGCTGGCGCCCGACGTCGCGGGCAGGATCGCCGTGGGGATGGTCAACGCCGAGCCGGGCGCGGATATCGTCGCCTACGAGGTCGCCCCGCTGGTGAACCGGGTCGGCACGAACGGGCCCGAGCTCGTCGAGCCGCTGACCGGACGGGAATAACCCCTCCCCGGGCAGGCGTTGAACGCACCGTGAGCGCAATGACAATGGAACGTGAGCCGTTGGTGCTGACGTCCGTCGCGCTAGGCTCGGACACGATGACTGTCCCTGAGACCGACACGCAGCCCGTCGCGACCCACGCGGTCGCGCTTGAGCCCGTCGACCTGCCCGACCCGGCGCTGGAGACCACCGACGAGCGCGCGGCGCGGTTCGAGCGCGACGCGTTGCCGTTCCTCGATCAGCTGTACGGGGCCGCCTTGCGGATGACCCGCAATCCCAGCGACGCCGAGGACCTCGTCCAGGACACGTTCGCGAAGGCGTTCTCCGCCTTCCACCAGTTCCGTCCGGGCACGAACCTCAAGGCCTGGCTGTACCGGATTCTCACCAACACCTATATCAACTCCTTCCGCAAGGCGCAGCGGCAGCCGCAGCGGTCGAGCGGGGAGGACATCGAGGACTGGCAGCTCGCGCGGGCCGAGAGCCACACCTCGTCCGGTCTGCGATCGGCCGAGATGGAGGCCCTGGAGCGCATGCCCGACTCGATGGTGACCGATGCGCTGGCCCAGTTGCCGGAGGACTTCCGCCTCGCCGTGTACCTGGCCGACGTGGACGGTTTCTCCTACAAGGAGATCGCCGAGATCATGGACACGCCGATCGGCACCGTGATGTCGCGCCTCAGTCGTGGCCGCGCGCAGTTGCGAAAGCTCCTGGCGGGCTACGCTGCCGAGCTGGGCATCGGGAGGCGGGGCGGAGATGAGTGACCTTCCCTGCGACGAGGTGAAACGGAGCCTCAACGCGTTCTTGGACGGCGAGGTCGAAGCCGCCGACGCGGACGTGATCCGCGCCCATGTCGCGGCGTGCGAGCCGTGCATGGACGACCTCGAGGTGCGCGCGGCGCTGCGCCGGATCCTGCAGCGTTGCTGCTGCGCGGTGCGCGCGCCCGAGACGCTGCGAGCCCGTGTGGTGACCCAGATCACGGTCTCGCGTTCCTGGTACTGGCAGATCTGAGCCGGTCTCGACCGGACACGAACGCCCCGGAGCCATCCTGGCTCCGGGGCGTTCGTCGGCCGGTTACTTGAACACGACCGTGAGCTTCTCGCCGGCGATCGTGCCGACGGCCTGGGACACCGAAGCCGGCCCCGTGTAGGTGTTGCCGTTCGTGGCGGTGAGGGAGACCTTGATCGAGATGTAGCTCGACATCGTCACCGTGGTGGGATCGCCGTAGGTCAGTCGCGGGGTCGCGCCGGAGAAGGGCGTCCCGGACGTGCTCACCGTGCGCTTCAGCGTGCCGGCCTTCATGGTGATGCCGCTCGGCAGCCGGGACGACATCGCGCAGTTCGCCGGCGTGAGGCTCTCCTGGGCGAGGCACTTCTTGAGCCACTCCTGCGACGCGGAGATCATGGCCTTCTCCCCGGCGTCGCTGAGCGTGGGCGTCGCCGTGGACAGGTCGGTGATGTACGTCGAGGGCTCGCCCACCGTGAAGGTGTCGCCGCCGTCGAACTCGATGAGCGACGTGCCCGTCGTCAGTTCGTAGACTCCGGGGAACAGGGCCACGCCGTCGTCCGGCACAGAGGTGCCGTTGATCTTCACATCGAGGTCGCCCCACGCCCGCGGGCGGTCATCGGTCGCGACGACCTCGTCGAGCTTCCACACGCCGCCGACCTTGGACAGGCGGTAGTTGGCCTGGACCGTGGTGCCGCCGACCGCGTAGTTCGCGGTGAGGTATTCCGACTCGCCGTACTCGCTCGATTCCACGACCTCGATCTCGGTGATCGGATGCTTCGCGATCGCGGCCTTCAGGAAGTCGTCCGTGAGCAGAGGGGACTCCGCGGGCGCGTTGAGGGCGTACTCCTTGGCCTTGGTGGCGTCTCCCGCGGCGAGAGCGTCCAGGTAGCCCTGGAGCGCCGCATGCGCGGTCGCGGCCTTGGTGGGCTCGGTCGACGCGTTGTCGCGCCCGCCCAGCGCGAAGACGAAGACGATGACCAGGGCGATCACGAGGAGGAGCGCGGCACCTCCGGCGATGAGGCCGATGAGCAGGCCCTTGCCACCCTTCTTCTGCGGCGGCGGGGCGGCGGGCGGGACGCCCGGACCCGCGTAGGCGGCTCCGGCTGCGGGGCCCTGCCCGGGCGGCGCCCCGAACCCACCGGCACCTGTGGGGAAGGCCTGTGTCGGAGCCGTCTGCGCCGGCCCTGGCGTCTGAGGTGCCGCGTACGGCCCGGGTGCCTCGGGGTATCCCGGCTGTGCGGTGTAGCCCGGCTGTGCGGTGTAGCCCGGCTGTGCGGTGTAGCCCGGCTGTGCGGTGTAGCCCGGGGCCGTGTAGGGGCTCTGCGGGGCGGCGGCCGGCGGCTGCGAGACGGGGGAGGCGGGACCGGGCTGGGATCCAGGTGCGGCGCCGGGAGGAACGGGGACCCCACCCGCCTGCGGGTAGCCGGGCGGCCCGCCCGGGGTGCCACCGGACTGCGGGGTGCCGCGGTTCGGATCGAACGGCTGCTGCCGGTCGGGCTGGGGGGTGAAGGGATCCTGACCCATGGTTCTCCTCCGCTAGTGGCACGGTCGTTCACGGCACTTTACCGAACACACAGGTCCCTGTGGAGCCCGCAGGCGTTCGGATCCGGGACGTCAGGCGTCGGTCGGCTCGGGCACGGCCCGGTCCGGGTCGTCACCGGAGCCATGAACGCGGCGGCGGAAGGAGACGGCGATGTAGGTGATGAGGGCGCCCACGGCGACGGCGCCGACGACGCCCGCGAGGACGGGGCTGCGCTGGTACAGCAGTGCGACGGCGCCGAAGCCGGCGAACCCGACGGTGGCGTAGAGGAAGGCCCACATGATGCAGCCGATCGTCACGGCGGGCAGATACCGGCGCAGGGACATCCGCATCGCCCCCGCGGCGAGGTTGACGAGCGTCTGGAAGCCGACTGTGAGAAACGAGAAGGAGACGACCGGGGGACCCCAGCGGTTCAGGGATGCAACGGCACGGGCGTAGCCCGGGGCGTGCATCAGCCTGCCCGCACGGGAGCGTTCGGTGCCGGCGGCCGCAGCCCGTCCGAGCCAGTAGGTCGCGTTGGCGCGCAGCATGACGATGACGAACAGGGCGGCGACGACGACGGGGTACGGCACCGGCCACGTCCGCGGATCGGCGATCACGGCTCACCTCCGTCCTGGCGTCCCGGCCCTGCCGTGCGGCCTCTCGGCCTCGTCCGGCGGGTCTGCGCACGCAGTCTAGCCCGGCGGACTGTTCACCCGGCGCGCGCGGCCCGGCGCATCAGCACCCACCCGACGCCCACGGTGAGGACGCCGAGGGTCGACCACGGAGCCGCGGGATGGACGACGACGCCGGTGCGCCACACGAGCGCCACGCCGAGGGTGGACACGGCGGTGGCCAGGACGGCCAGCCCCGTCGACTGCCGCGCCCCGAGCGGCGGCACCATGGCGAGGTCGAGGCGTCCCATGAGGGGGACGACGACCGCGACGAGCAGCAGCGAGGTCACGGATACGACGACGTGCAGGGCGGACGGCGGCAGCCGGTCCGCGACGCCGCTGAGCCACGCGAGTCCGTTGACGACCACGATGCACGGCACATGCCACAGGTAGATCGTCATGAGCAGGGCGTTGATCGCCACGACGGGACGGCGGGCGCGTGGCGAGAGGGCCCACCGGGGGGCCTTCTTCTCGAACGCGGCCAGGGCACACGCCTGCGCCAGCGCGAGCGGCACCATTGCGAAGGTCGGTGGCAGGACGTTCGCGATCGGGATGCTCCCGATCCCGACAGACACCGGGGGGTAGCCCAGTCCCTGCACCAGGGCGAGGATCACGAGCAGGGAGGCGGCGGCCACCGCCAGGAGGCGCCGTCCGGACCACGTCCGGAACCAGCCGCGGTGGTAGGCGATGCCGAGCTGATGGGCGAACAGCCAGACGGGAGCCAGGTTGAGGTTGCGCAACTCGGGCTGATGGGCCAGCGCGGCGGCGGCGTCCACGCCCGCCGCCAGCGCCGCGAGGACGATCAGGACCGCGACGCCGTGCCGGTCCTGGAGGCGGACCATCGCCGGAGCCGCGGCGGTGACTCCCATGTACACGGTGATGAACCACAGGAGGTTCATGCCGGCCTGGCTGAGAGGTGCGATGGCCTGTACGCCGGCGACGAGCGCGAGAACCGAGGCGATGAGCGCGCAGACGCCGACGAACGCCGTCGTGGGGCCGACGAGACGGCGCCCACGCGCGGCGAGGAAGGCTCCGTACCCGGTTCCCAGCCGGGCGGCCTTGACCATGTTGACGGAGTGGCCGTACCCGCCGGCGAGGAAGAAGACGGGGATCGCCATCAAGGGCCAGCTCACGATCCACAGGTACTCGGGAGGATCCCACATGGACAGGTCGAGACGGCCGTCGACCCGCGTCAGCGTGTACAGGCGGCTGTGGAACGCGACCACGACGCACACCGACACCGCCCGCGCCCAGTCCACGTACGCGTTGCGGTCCTCGCTGCCGACGCGCGGTGTGGCTGACAGGACGGGTTGGCTCATCTCGGCCGCAGCCTAGCGTCGCCGCGTCGGCGTCGTGCGCGTCGGTGCGAACCGTGGAAGGGGCGGGCGCCGCAGACCCTCGCCTCGTACCCTGAGCGAATGCAGGCGGTGCTGACAGGCGTGTTCACGATCGCCGCCGTGATCTTCGCGGGGTGGCTGGCCGCCCATCTCGGCCTGCTGGACGGGTCGGGACGCGTCGCGTTGTCGAACGCGGCCTTCTTCCTCGCATCGCCCGCGCTGCTGTTCACGATCATGGCCCGGGCCAGTCTCGGGCACGTGCTGTCGATGACCTTCGCCGTGTCGGCGCTGTCGGTGGCGGTCGCAGCGGCCGCCTACCTGGTGGCCGTGCAGGTGTGGTGGCCGCGCACGACCGCGGGTGAGCGCGTCGTGGGCGCGATGGCGTCCTGCTACACGAACGCGGGGAATCTGGGACTGCCGATCGCCGCGTACGTCCTCGGCGACGTGACCTGGATGGCGCCGATCCTGCTGATGCAGCTCACGCTGCTGCAGCCGACGTGCCTCACGATCCTCGACCTCCTGGCCGCTCGACGCGACGGCCGGCAGGCGCGGGTCGCCACGAACCTTCTCCTGCCGCTGCGCAATCCCATCACGGTCGGCGCGCTGACCGGACTCGTCGTCAACGTGTCGGGCGTCGGCGTCCCGGACTGGCTGTGGCAGCCGCTGGACCTGCTGGGCGGGATGGCGGTGCCTGCCATGCTCGTCGCGTTCGGGATCTCCTTGAGGCTGGACCCGAAGCCGGGCCGGGGCGGCGACGCCGCGCAGGTGTGGGGCATCACCGCGATCAAGGTCGTGCTCCATCCGGCCGTGGCCTTCGTCCTGTCCCGGTTCGTCTTCGCCCTCGGTCCGGCGGAGGTGCTGGCGGTCACCGTCGCCGCCGCGCTCCCGTCGGCGCAGAACATCTTCGTCATCTCGGACCGGTACGGGTTCGCCCGGCTCATGGCGCGCGACGCGATCTTCTGGACGACGCTGCTGTCTGTTCCGGTCATCATCGTGCTGGCAGTCGTCATCCGCTGAGCCAGTTGGTTAGGGTGGGCGCGAAGGGGATGCGCATGCACGAGTACGAGACGTTCGACCTCGAGGCCAGCACGGCGGACGCGTGGACGTCCTTCACCGAGCGGCTGAGCGAGGTTCTCGCGGTGATGGACGACACCGGGGACCTCTCGATCGGCATGCTGCTCGCCGACGCGGAGGGCGAGACCCCGTTCGTTCGCTTCGCCTGCGATGCCGCCCGCGTCCTCACCCTCGAGGCGGCGAGCAACGCCCAGTTGACCGAGCGGTACCAGCTCGGCGTGACATCGCTGGACCTGATGTCGCGCATGGGATGGCACGATCCGAACGTCGACGGCGAGCACCCCACCCCGTGCTTCTGGGCACGGTTCGATCAGGAGGACGCCGCCGCGGCCGCCGCGCTCACCGTGCGCACGCTGCGCGACGTGTACGGGGTGCAGCACCCGGCGTTCCTCGCCCCGGACCAGCTCGCCGACGTTCTCACACCGCGGCCGCAGCCGATGCAGGGGCGGACGCCGTTCGCGGCCGAGGATGTCATCGCATACCTGGCCGACGATCGCGCGCACCTCGACGCGATGATCGCCGAAGAGCTGACGCAGTTGTTCGGCCACGAGCCGTTCCGCGACGCCGACGGCGACTACGCGATCCGCTTCGGGTCCACGATGGTGTTCGTGCGCAGCACTCCCGATGCGCGCGAGGTGCTCGTCTTCTCGGCGGTCGTCCACGATGTCGAGGGCCGCAGCCGGGCCGTCGAGGTGCTGAACGATCTGAACTCCGAGGCGCGCTACGTCCGGTTCCAACTGGTCCGCGACCGGGTGTTCGTGAACATGAGCGTCCTGGCACACCCGTTCGTGCCGGCGCACCTGCACCAGGCGATCAGTGCGGTCGCGCAGGTCGCCGACGGCGTGGACGACGATCTGGCGGCCAAGCTGCACGGCCGCACCACCTTCCCCAACGAGAATCCGAGGTGAGCATGTCTTCTGTCGAGGATGAAGGCACATTCGAGCGGCTCGATCCGGCCGAGTGCGAGCATCTCGTACGTGGTGTGTCGGTGGGCCGTGTCGCCTGGCTGTCACGTCGCGGCCTGCAGGTCCTGCCGGTGCGGTACACGGTCGCCGACGGCAAGATCTACTTCCGGACGTCGTCCGAGTCGATCCTGGCGGAGCTGACCACGCTCAGCGAGGTCGCGGTGCAGATCGACGACATCGACACCGACACGGCGTCGGGCTGGAGCGTGCTCGTCCAGGGGGAGGCGCGGGTCTCGTCGACCCCTCCGGGCATGTTCCCCGAACCGTGGGCGCCCGGGCCGCGCAATGTGGTGGTCGAGATCATCCCCCGCTCGTATTCGGGGCGGGCCGTGTCCGCCGGCGGGCCTGCTACGTCCTGAGTCGCCGGACCGCCGAGCGCGGCGAGAAGCGGGCGCGCGGTGTGTCGGTCCAGGCGAGCACCGGCCAGCGCCGCTCGCGCGCGAACCGGTACAGTTGCGCGTCGGGGTTCACCGCCGCGGGGTTGCCGAACTCGGCCAGCCACGGCCGGTCCGCGTAGGAGTCGCCGTAGGCGTACGAATGAGTGAGATCGAACCCCTCGTCCTCGGCGTACCGGCGCACCCAGGTCGCCCGTGCCTCCCCGACGAGCGGCGACGTCGCCAGATGCCCTGTCCAGGCCCCGGCCTCGTCGCATTCCATCTCGCCCGCCACGACGACGTCGAACAGGTCGGCGATCGGCTCGACGAACACCTTGATCTGACCGGTGATGAGGACGGTCCGGTGCCCGGCGGAGCGGTGTGCCTCGATCTGTGCGACGGCCTCGCGGATCAGCCTGCTGCGGAGTTGCGGGGCCACGACCGTGTTCATCGCGGCGCGGATCTCCGACTCGGGCAGTCCCGCGTAGCGACGCATGAAGGTGCGGATGAAGTCGCCCCGGTCGCGGCGTTCGGCCTGCAGGTACGCGCCGGAGTGCAGCGCCAGGTCGCCGAACCCCCGCAGGGCCCGCCCCGTGCCGTGCAGCGCCATCTCTATCCACATGTAGTGCTCGAGCAGATTGGCGGCGGCGACCGTCTTGTGCAGGTCGAACACCGCCAGGACGTCGGGACGTCGGGGCAGGGGGGCCGGTCGCGGCGGCGTGGATGCCGTGCGCCGGGGTCGCATCAGCCCCGGCACCATCGGGATGTGGATGTCCTGCAGGTACTGGCGCCAGGTGAACGACGTGACGTCGAACCCGTGCAGGGCCTGCCGCTCCGTGGGCAGGGCGTCGTGCAGCGCCCGGGTTCGCGTGTCGTCGAACACGACCTCGGTGAGGGTGTACGGGGCGTACAGGTCGGTGAACTTCCGCAGCCGGACGAGGTCGCGCTGCGCCTTGTACACCGTCGAGATCCAGGATCTCGTGGTCGCGGTGGCGGGCAGGCGCATGACCACTTTCCCGGCCGCCGCGACGGCGAGCTCGCGGCGTCGCAGGCTGCGCTCGACAGGCGAGCCGCCCGGAAAGGTCCAGCTCGGGACGGCGATGGACAGACCGGCGGCGTCGGTCAGGGGATGGGCACGGAAGTACTCGCGGATGATGCGCACGGCGGGGCCGAAGCGTAGCGGGTTGCGCTTCCCGGAGGCGACCTGGAAGTACTGCGGCGCACCGGCCGCCGGAGCGGCCGCCGCGGCGGCGAGGATCGCGTTGACGACATGGTCGACGGGGATGATGTCGAGGATGGTGTCGGCGATGGACGGGAACTCGGGCAGCAGGCCCCGGCCGTACGCCGCGATCAGCGGGTCGGCCACCTTGTAGCCGTCGATCCAGCCCGGGAACGGATGCCGGAGGGCGGACTCGATGATGGTGGGGCGGACGACGGAGAGCCGGTGCGCGGCGCCCCACTCGCGTTCGGCGATGCGCTCGCCCATGGCCTTGGTGAAGGTGTAGACGTCGGGCCAGCCGAGCGACTGGGCACGGGTCCGGCCGGCGTCGACCAGGACGTCGTGCACCCACTCGCGGCGGCGTGCCTCGGCGGCCTCGGCGACGGCGAGGGCGCCCGCACGGCGGTGTTCCTGCTCGGCCTTGGCGAGGAGCGGTCTCAGGACACCGGCCTGCCGAGAGTCGGCCTCCGCGCCGAGCCCGGCCTCGCGGGCGCTGGCGAACTCGGTGTCCACGTCGACCGTGTGGTCGAGGGAGCGCTCCTCGGCGAGTCCCTTGCGCAATCCCGCCACGTAGCACGTCGACACGTGGACGACATGCGGATCGGCGCCCGATTGCCGCAGGGCGGCATACAGCGACACGGGTCCGAGGACATTGGACCGGAACGCCTCGTCGATGGGCAGGTCGAACGACACGGTGGACGCCGAGTGGATGACGTGCGTGAGGTCCCCGGGCAGCGGTGGCACCTCGCCCAGGTCGCCTTCGAGGACGCGGACGCGCCGTTCGACCTCGGCGCGCGCCTCGGCCTCTCCGATCCGCTCGACCCACGTCCGGAAGACCGACTTGTGCAGGAGTTCGGCGACTCTCCGCTGGGCGGTCAGTTCCCCGCGAGGGCGGACGAGGACGGTGACCCGCGTGGTGGGGTACGAGCTGAGCAATTTCTCCAGGACGGCCTGACCGACGAAGCCGGTGGCGCCGGTGAGCAGGACGTGGGCATCCGCGAGTGGTTCTGGCACTCGGGAAAATCTACGTCCAATCGCCGGGCTTGTCGCCCCCGCTCACCGCGGACGGTGGCGCCCGGGCGGGTCGGCGCTCCCATAACTCCGGGAAGATCGGCGAAACGGCCGTGGCGGCCACCGGTGAGGCGACCTGGGACAGTGTCCGCCGGGCCGTCCACTGCAATCGGGTCGCCGCCCGGCGCCGCGCCACGTATTCTGGCCGGGTCATGGAGTCTGCCACGCCGCGGATCGCCTTCGATCCGGCTCTGCCGATCGCGGCGCACGCCGACGAGATCATCGCCGCCCTGCGAACCGACCGCGTCGTCGTGATCGCGGGGGAGACCGGCTCGGGCAAGACCACCCAGCTTCCGAAGATGTGCCTCGCGGCCGGTCGCTCGGCGATCGCCCACACGCAGCCGCGGCGGATCGCGGCCCGATCCGTCGCGACCCGGTTGGCCGAGGAACTGGACACTCCGCTGGGCGAGTTCGTGGGATATCAGGTTCGCTTCCACCGGGCCGCGAGCCGCCGGACCCGGGTCAAGGTCATGACCGACGGCGTGCTGCTCGCGGAGATCGCCCACGACCGGGATCTGCGCGCCTACGACACGATCATCGTCGACGAGGCCCACGAGCGGAGCCTGAACATCGACTTCCTGCTCGGTTACCTCACGCAGTTGCTGCGGCGACGCGACGATCTCACGGTCGTGATCACGTCGGCGACCATCGACACCGAGCGGTTCAGCCGCCATTTCGGCGACGCCCCCATCATCACCGTCAGCGGCCGGACCTATCCCGTCGAGGTCCGCTACAGGCCCCTCGCGGACGGGGACGGCGAGCCCGACCAGGTCGACGGGATCTGCCGCGCGGTGACCGAGCTGCGCGCGGAGGGCCCGGGCGACGTCCTCGTGTTCTGCTCGGGCGAGCGCGAGATTCGCGACGCGACCGAGGGGCTGGCCGGGCTGGACCTGCGGGACACCGAGATCCTGCCGCTGTACGCGCGGCTCTCGCTCGCCGAGCAGAACCGGGTGTTCGCACCCCACACGGGCACTCGCATCGTTCTGGCGACGAACGTCGCCGAGACATCGCTCACGGTTCCCGGTATCCGTTACGTGGTGGACCCGGGGACGGCGCGCATCTCGCGCTACTCGCCCCGGTCGAAGGTGCAGCGCCTGCCGATCGAGCCGGTCTCGCAGGCCTCGGCGAACCAGCGTGCCGGACGGTGCGGACGCGTGGCGCCCGGCGTCTGCATCCGGCTGTACAGCGAGGAGGACTTCTCCTCCCGCGCAGAGTTCACCGATCCCGAGATCGTCCGCACGAACCTGGCCGCCGTCATTCTCCAGATGGCCCAGTCCGATCTCGGCGACATCGCCACCTTCCCGTTCCTCGATCCGCCCGTCGGGACGCAGATCACCGACGGCGTCCGGCTGCTGCGGGAGCTCGGTGCGCTGGCTCCGTCGGCGCAGCGCACGGGCCGCGGCTCGCCGGTCCTGACGACGGTCGGGCGGCGTCTCGCGGCGCTGCCGGTCGACCCGCGGCTCGGCCGGATGATCCTCGCCGCGGCCGAGCTCGGATGCCTGCGGGAGGTGCTCCCGATCGCGGCGGGGCTGGCCATCCCCGACGTCCGGGAGCGGCCGTCCGCCGCACGGGACCAGGCCGACGCGGCACACCGGCGGTTCTGGGCGCCGCTCGGGGCCGATGAGGGCGCGGCCCCGGACAACTCCGACGTCTCCGCGTTGCTGCGTCTGTGGCAGTACGTCCGACGCCAGTGGCGCGAGCTGTCGGGCAGCGCGTTCCGCAGGATGTGCCGCGCCGAGTTCCTCAGCTATCTCCGCATCCGCGAGTGGCAGGATCTGCATGCCCAGCTCAAGCAGTCCTGCCGAGACCTGCACCTGGACCGCAACGAGCAGGCCGCCGACCCTGCCGCGGTCCACGAGGCGGTGCTGGCGGGGCTGCTGTCGCACGTCGGGCTGCGGGACGATCGGCAGGCCGGTGCCCAGCCGGCGCGGCGGCGGCGGCCGATCGCGGAGTACCAGGGGGCGCGGGGAACGCGCTTCTCCATCAATCCGGGTTCCAGCGCGGCCCGTGTCGCTCCGGCACTGGTGATGGCCGTGGAACTCGTCGAGACGACGCGGCTGTGGGCTCGTACGGTCGCGCCGATCGAACCCGAGTGGGTCGAGCGGGCCGGTGCTCATCTCGTGCACCGCCGCTACGCCGAACCCCACTGGAGCAAGCGGATGGGGAATGTCATGGCCACCGAGACGGTCACGCTCTACGGCGTTCCGATCGTTGCGGGCCGGTCGGTGGTGTACGGGAGGATCGATCCGGTCGTCGCGCGGGAGCTGTTCATCCGCGCCGCCCTCGTCGACGGCGAGTGGGGCACCCGCCACCAGTTCTTCCACCGCAACGAAGCCCTGCGCAGGCAGGCGGCCGTCTGGGAGGAGCGGACGCGTCGCCGTGACGTGGTCGTGTCCGACGAGGAGATCTTCGCGTTCTACGACGCCCGCATTCCGGCGGGGATCTACTCCGTGGCCCATTTCGACGCGTGGTGGCGCCAGCAGCGGCGCGCCGACGAGCACATGCTCGATCTCCTGCCCGACGACGTCGTCGCGACCGAGGTCGACGAGGACGGGTACCCGGACGTGTGGACGGTCGGCGAGGCCGACCTGCCCGTGTCGTACGTGTTCGATCCCGGCGCCGGGACGGACGGGGTGAGCGTGGAGATCGACCTCGCCCGGCTCAACCAGATGACGCCCGAGGCGTTCTCCTGGCAGGTGCCGGGAATGCGTGCCGAACTCGCGACGGAGCTCATCCGCTCGCTGCCGAAGGCGCTGCGGACCCGGTTCGTCCCCGCCCCCGACACGGCCCGTTCGGCGCTGGAGTGGCTCGCCGGGCATCCCGGCCCGCCGGGGGAGTCGCTGCCCGCCGGTCTCGCCCGGGCGCTGCGGCAGCTCACGGGGGTGGCGGTTCCGGCGTCGGCCTGGGCACCCGAGCGGGTGCCGGCGCACCTGCAGGTGAAGTACCGGGTCCTGGACGGCGACACCGAGGTCGCGACCGGGACCGATCTGGCGGAGCTGCGCGAGCGCCTGGCGGCGGACGCCACGAAAGTGCTCACCTCGCGGTCGCGCGACCTGTCGGTCACGGGGCGGCGGCACTGGGACTTCGGGCCCGTGCCCGAGACGGTCTCGCTGGGCGAGTCGCTGGTCGGGTACCCGGCGCTCGTGGACGAGGGCGGAGCCGTCGGCGTCGCCGTCTTCGACACCGCGGCCCGCCAGCGCGCATCCCACGAGGCGGGCGTGCGGCGGTTGGCCCTGCTGGAGCTGCCCGACGCCACGAAGGGGGTCGTGGGCCGGCTCAGCAATGCGGTGAAGCTGGGACTGGGGGACAGCCCGTACCCGGCCGTCCCGTCCCTGCTGGCCGATTGCCGGCTCAAGGCGGTCGGCGACCTGTTGGCCGAACACCGCGATGTCCAGGGCATCCGGGACGAGGCCGCGTTCGACGCGGTTCGTCGTGCGATCGCGCCGACGGTCCCTGCCCGCATGGTCGCCGTCGTCACGCGCACGGCGGAGGTGCTCGCCGCCGTGCGGGCGGTACGGACCGAGCTCGCCGGGCTGAGAGCGGGCGATACCGTGGCGGACGCGTCCGAGCAGCTCGCGAACCTCGTCTATCCGGGTTTCGTCGCGGCGACGCCGGCACCGTACGACGCCCGGCTGCCGCGGTATCTGGAGGCACTGCGCCGTCGTCTCGTGGCCGCTCGTTCGCATGCCGCCCGGGAGGCGCAGCGGCTGGACGACATCCTGGTCGTCGAGGATGCGTACGCAGCTCTCTGCGCCGCACAGCCGGCGGGTCCGCTCCCGGCCGAGGTGGCGCGGGTCGGATGGCAGATCGAAGAGCTTCGCGTCTCCCTGTTCGCGCAGGCGCTGGGGACCGCAGAGCCGGTCTCGGTGAAGCGGGTCCTGCGGGCGATCGCCGCGGTGGAGGCAGCGCAGCCGTAGCCGGTGGGGGAGCGGTTCGAGCGCCGGTGCTGCCGGGGTGCTGCGCGGGGAGCAGGCGTTGCCATCGAATTGAGAATGGGTCTCAATAGCGTTTACGGTGGCACTGTCGCTCATCCGAACGAATGGAGAACCGTGCAACCCCTACTTCGATCCCTCATCGGCGGCCTGGCCGTCGCCACGGCACTGGCCGGGTGCGCCGCGCCGGGCGCCTCGACGACGCCGGCCGTCACGGGCGCCACGGCGGAGGCGGCGGGCCAGAAGCCGCGCCTCGTGCTGACGTACGACGGCGGCCTGCTCGTGCTCGACGCGACGACGGGCGAGCAGGTGGCCGACCTCGCCCTGAGCGGCTTCAACCGCATCAACGCCGCGGGAGACGGACGACACGTGATGGTGTCCACCGCAGGCGGCTGGGCCGTGCTCGACGCCGGCTCGTGGTCCAAGGCCCACGGCGACCATTCCCACTCCTACACGACGGAGCCGTCGCTGACGCAGGTCCTGGTCGAGGCCGAGGAGCCGGGCCACGTCGTCGTCCACGACGGACTCACGGCGCTGTTCGACGACGGCACGGGCACGGTCACCGTCGCCGGGGCCGACGGCTGGACCGACGCCGCCGCCGCAGGGACGGTCGCCGTCGTGCGCTCCTACACGACGGCCTCCGCGCACCACGGCGTGGCCATCGCGGGGAAGGACGGCTCGCTGCTCGTCACCCGCGGCGATACCACGACCCGCACCGGTGCCGCGCTGCTCGACGGGTCGGACACGACCGTGGTGCAGAGCGACGAATGTCCCGGTGTCCACGGCGAGGCCGTGGCCGACGACGCCTACCAGGTCGTGGGCTGCGAGAACGGCATGCTCGTCTTCCATGAGGGCGCCGTGAGCAAGATCTCCTCGCCCGACGCCTTCGGGCGGATCGGGAACGCCTTCGCGGTCGACGGGTCGACGTGGGTCCTCGGCGACTACAAGACCGACGCCGAGGGCGGCATCGGCCTCTCGTCGGTGTCCCTCACCGACGTCGCCCGCGGCTCGATGAAGGTGGTTCCCCTGTCGACCCGGTACACCTGGCGCGGGCTGGCGCGCGGCGACGAGGGCGAGGCGCTGGTCTTCGGCACCGACGGCGTGCTGAGGGTCCTGGACCCGCAGACCGGTGCGGAGCGGCGCGCGATCAGCGTGACCTCGGCGTGGACGGTTCCGGAGGAGTGGCAGACCGCGCACCCGGCACTCACCGTGCTGGAGGGGATGGCCTACATCACCGATCCGGCGACGAACTCGCTCCACATCGTCGACTACTCCGGCGGCAAGGTCTGGAAGACGGTCTCGGTGTCACAGGCACCGATCGAGCTGGTCGGCGTGACGGGCTAGGTACAGCGAGGTACAGCGAGAACCCGGACGCCCTCCGTCCGGGCGGCCCGACCGGCCGCCCACCGGGACCCACCGCAGGTCGCGTCCCCGTCCTGCGGTGGGCCCCGGATCCCATCCGGCGTGGCCCGCGCGCCGCGCCGCGCCGATGGCCTGCGCACACGAGGGTCCCGGCGCGGGACCGGTGTGCGGAGGCTGTGGTGGGCGTGAGTAGAGTGTCCCCGATGCTTGATCCACGTCTGCTGTACTCCCTCGACCCCGAGGTATGGGATTCCATGCGGGGTCTTGAGCCTGTGCTCATCCACTACCTCGACGGGTATATGGACGCCGGGACGGCCGGGCGCACCGTCGCCGAGACGCTGCTGGCGGAACTCGACAACGAAGTGCTCGTCGATTTCGATGTCGACCAGCTTCACGACTACCGCAGCCGCCGCCCGATCGCCACCTTCGACACCAATCGGTGGGAGGGGGTGAAGGACTACACCCTGCGGCTGTACAAGATGACCGACCTGTCGGGGCAGCCGTTCCTGCTGCTCAACGGGCCGGAGCCCGACAGCCAGTGGAACCGGTTCATCGAGGCGGTGCTGCAGTTGGCGGAGCGCCTCGGCGTCCGCATGCTGCTCAGCGGTCATGGCGTGCCGATCGCCGTGCCGCACACGCGTCCGACCCTGATCCACACCCACGCGAGCGATCCGTCGCTCGCCACGGGCAACCCCGCCTGGCTCGACCGGGTGGAGGTGCCCGCCGGGATCTCGGCGGTCATCGAGTACCGCGCCGGGCTGGAAGGGCGCACGGCCGTGGGCTACGTCGCCCATGTCCCGCACTACCTCGCGCAGACGTCCTTCTATCAGGCGTCGGTCGCCCTCATGCGCCGCTTCGCCGAACGCGGCGGGCTCGACCTCCCCGTGCACGAGCTGGAATCCCTCGTCGCCTCCAACCTGGCGAGCATCGACGCCGAGCTCAGCTCCGACAACGAACTGCCCCAGCTCGTCCGCGCGCTGGAGGAGCAGTACGAGAAGCTCGCGCGGGTCTCGCCGGAGAATCTGCCGAGCGCCGACGAGATCGGTGCCGCGGTCGAGGCCTACCTCGCGGAGCAGGAGAAACCTCAGGATCCGGGCGATGCCGGCTTCCGTTGACGAACTTCTCGCAGAGCTGGAGCTGGAGCGGCTCTCGCACTGGCGATTCCGTGCCCGTCCTCACCGGACGACGCTCCAGCGGGTCTTCGGCGGCCAGGTGCTGGCGCAGTGCCTCGGAGCGCTGCACCAGACCGTGCCCGAGGACAGGTGGAACCACTCCTTTCACGGGTACTTCCTGCGCCCCGGGGCGGTCGACCAGCCCATCGACTACGACGTGGAGGCCCTCCGCGACGGCCGCAGCTTCACGACCCGGCGCGTGACCGCGTGGCAGGGCGGCAAGGACATCTTCACGATGATCACCTCGTCGCACGTCACCGAGCCGGGTCTGGACCACTTCGACACGGTGCCTGCCGGCATCCCCGCCCCGGAGGAGTGCCCGCCTCTGGCCGAGGTGCTCGGACGGCAGACGACCGGCGGGCCCGAGCGGTGGCTGGCCGAGTGGGGCGCGCTCGACGTCCGGTTCATCGGGGCGTCCGGTCCCGACGGGACGATCCCCGCCCACAGCCATGCGTCGCATCTGCGGGTGTGGGTGCGGGCGTCGGCGGCGCTGCCGGCCGACCCGGTCGTGCACCAGCAGCTCGTGGCCTACGCATCGGACGTGACGCTGCTCAGCTCCAGCGTTGTGAACCATCGCGCCACCTTCGTCTCCGATCGCCTCCAGGTCGCCTCGCTCGACCATGCGATGTGGTTCCCGCGACCGATCCGGGCCGACGACTGGTGGCTCTACGACCAGATCTCCCCGTCGGCCCACCATGCGCTGGGGATCGGGCAGGGGCGCATCTTCCAGGACGACCGGCTGAGCGCGCTGTGCGTGCAGGAGGGACTCATCCGTCCGCTGGACCCGACCCTGCTGCCCTGACGATCCGGACGTCGCCGGCCCTGGGCGTCCGTCCCGGAACACACGTCGGGCCCGGCTTCGGCTACCGGGCCCGACGTGGGGGAAATGGCCTCGGCTCTACGCGGCCTCGCTCTTGCTGCGGAGTCGGGCGATCGCCTGCCGCTCGATTTGGCGGACTCGTTCGGCAGTGATTCCCCAGTGAGCGCCGATGTCGGACAGCTTCGCCTGGCGGCCGTCGAGCAGGCCGTATCGGCGTCGCACCACATCGGCGGAACGGTCGTCGAGGCTTGCGAGCAGCTCTTCGAGTCGCGCGCGCTCCTCGGCGTCCAACACCATCTCGTCAGGACCGGGAGAGAACTCGGTGGCGATGAGATCACCGAGCGCCGTGTCGCCGTCCTCCTCGACCGGGGCGTCAAGGCTCACGTGCTCCCGCGCGAGGCGCAGGAGTTCGACGACGCGGGCCTCGTCGACGTCGAGTTCGTCGGCGATCTCGAACAGCTCCGGCTCCCTGCCGAGGCGACGTTCCAGCGTCCGCCGCACGGCGCCGACCTGATTGACCTGCTCGGCGACGTGTACGGGAAGGCGGACGATGCGTGCCTGCTGTGCCACGCCGCGGCTGATGGATTGGCGAACCCACCACGTGGCGTAGGTCGAGAACTTGAACCCCTTGGTGTAGTCGAACTTCTCGACCGCCCGGATCAGGCCGGTGTTGCCTTCCTGGACGAGGTCGAGCAGGGGCAGTTGATTGCGTCCGTACTTGCGGGCGACAGAGACGACCAACCTGAGGTTGGCGGTCACGAATCGGTGCATCGCCTCGTCGCCCATCCGGACGATCTCGGCGAGTTCAGCCGTGCTGGCGGCCACGGCGTCCTCGCCGCGTTCGACCGGGGTGACCATTCCGTCGAGGATCGCGCGGGCGTAGAGCCCCGCTTCGATCCTGCGGGCCAGGGCGACCTCGGTGGCGGCGTCGAGCAAGGGGGTCTTGGCGATCTCGTCGAGATAGAGACCGACCGAGTCCTTCCCGTCGATGCCGTCGGTGACGCGTGAGCGATGCGCAAGTGCAGACATGTGCTTCCTCTCGGTGCAGACGTCTGTAGAACGCCCTCACGCGGGTGGAAGGTTCCGGCGTTCGCCCTGAGAGTACCCCGGGAGCCTGCCCTGAGGCCCCAGGTCGCAGATCGCGGGTTTGGAGCATCAGACTACGGTCGTACATGCCGTTTGTCCCACGCCCTCAAGCGTGGCACAATGGCAGCGAGTCGAGGTCTTGACAACACCGAGCTGTTGTCTGCCCCAAAACTGCTCCGTCGAGAGGTGTTGCGTGGATCAGCAAGGTGAACTTTCCCGTCCGGACGCAGTCCCCGCCGCAGCGCGCCAAGCGGGTGCCGTGACCACGGAGGTTCCGGAGCCGCCGGCAGCGGCTCCCCGGCGCAGAACAACACGTTCCCGTGCGAAGGCCGAGGTTGCGCTCGAGGTCGTCAGCGCACCCGAGGAATCCGCCGAGTCGACCGCCGCGCCGGCGTCGCGGCGACAGACGCCCAAGAAGAAGGCCGCCGGGGACGCGACACCGGCCCGCCGCACGCGATCGAAGGCCACGGCGGCCGAGGATACGCAGGCGAAGCCCAAGACCACACGGAAGCGCACGTCGAAGAAGGTCCAGCCGGCATCCGCGGAGGATGCGGCGGCGGGCGCTTCCGGGCCCGACGGCGAGGGCAAGGGCGGGCCCACCGTCCAGGAGGTCCTCACGAAGGGAACGGCGGCTGTCGAGTTCGAGCGCGACGGCAACGACGTCGTGTTGAAGATGGGTGGCAAGAAGCGCAGTCTCGACGACGTGGACGACTCCACCTTCGAGCCGGCCCAGGAGGCGACGCTGGAGAAGGAGCTCACAGAGGACCAGGGCTTCAGCCTGTCCGACGCCGACGACGCCGACGAGCCCGAGCAGCAGGTGATGGCGGCGGGCGCCACGGCCGATCCGGTCAAGGACTACTTGAAGCAGATCGGCAAGGTCGCCCTTCTCAACGCCGAGCAGGAGGTACACCTCGCGAAGCGGATCGAGGCGGGTCTCTTCGCCGAGGAGCGACTCGCCTCCGACGACGAGACCCCGGGCGACGACGTCCCCGACCTCGAATGGATCGTCCAGGACGGACGCCGCGCGAAGAACCACTTGCTGGAGGCGAACCTTCGGCTGGTCGTGTCGCTCGCCAAGCGGTACACGGGTCGAGGCATGCTCTTCCTCGACCTCATCCAGGAGGGGAACCTGGGCCTCATCCGCGCGGTCGAGAAGTTCGACTACACGAAGGGCTACAAGTTCTCGACCTATGCGACGTGGTGGATCAAGCAGGCCATCACGCGTGCCATGGCCGACCAGGCACGTACGATCCGCATCCCCGTCCACATGGTCGAGGTGATCAACAAGCTCGCCCGTGTCCAGCGGCAGATGCTGCAGGATCTCGGCCGTGAACCCACTCCCGAGGAGTTGGCCAAGGAACTCGACATGACGGCCGAGAAGGTCGTCGAGGTGCAGAAGTACGGGCGCGAGCCGATCTCGCTGCACACTCCGCTGGGTGAGGACGGCGACTCCGAGTTCGGTGATCTCATCGAGGACTCCGAGGCCGTCGTTCCGGCCGAGGCCGTCAACTTCACGCTGCTGCAGGAGCAATTGCACGATGTCCTCGACACACTCTCCGAGCGTGAGGCGGGCGTGGTGTCGATGCGGTTCGGCCTGACGGACGGGCAGCCCAAGACACTCGACGAGATCGGCAAGGTGTACGGCGTGACGCGCGAGCGCATCCGGCAGATCGAGTCGAAGACGATGAGCAAGCTGCGCCACCCGTCGCGATCGCAGGTTCTGCGCGACTACCTCGACTGAGAGCGCAGCGCCCGCCGATCGACATCGCCGCCCGGGGACGCTTCCGCGTCCTGTGGTCCGGTCCTTGTGGTCCGGCCCTTGTGGTCCGGTCGGTTCGGTCCTGCGGTCCGGGGATCGGTGCCGTTCGCAACCACCCGCCTCGCAAGCTCGGCGGGGGCCAGTCCCGTCCACGCTCACGGCACCGACCTCCCGGACCGCAGGACCAGGGGTGCGGCTGGGCGGAGGTCCGGGTTTTCCATGCTCTCGGTGGCGTTCCC
>NZ_KE384020.1:427670-1024756 GCF_000423465.1 Propionicicella superfundia DSM 22317
GCGAGACCACGGGTGCGGCTGGGCGGAGGTCCGGGTTTTCCATGCTCTCGGTGGCGTTCCCCGGGCCGCCTGATCCGGTGTCCCGTCCGTGGCTGGTCGGCCCTCGACGCTCGATCACTGCCCTCCGGGCCACATGTCCGGTTCGGTGATCGGCCCGGCGACGGGGCATGCGTGTCGCCGGCGTCGGCGCGGCCACGGGTGACCGGGCGATGGCGTCCCTGGGATTTGCCGCGGGCCGGTCCTAGAGTGCAGTTAAGCGGTGCGGGCGCGGCAGAGACGCTGCGCCACGGCCGTGTAGCCCCGACACTTGTTCGAAGGAGAACAATGAACGCTGTCCGCAGCGACGGTCCACTGGTCATTGCCGTCGACACCTCCACCACAGCGACCAAGGCGATCGTCGTCGATCCCAGCGGCGCCGTGCTCGCGCTGGGCACGAGCGAGATCCCCCTGTACACCCCGGCCATGAACTTCTACGAGCACGACCCTCGCGACTGGTGGCGAACCACCAACGAGGCGGTGGGCTCCGCGGTCGCGGAGCTCACGCCGCAGGAGAAGGAACGCGTCTCCGCGATGTGCGTGACGCCGCAGCGGCAGTCCTTCGGGCTGTTCTCGGCCGACGGGACGCCGATCCGGCGGGGGCCGCTGTGGCTCGATGGCAGAGCGGTGGAGCAGGTGCAGCGATACGGTTCGGAGGACGTCCACCGGCTGTCGGGGATGCTGCCCGACGTCACACCGTCCCTCTACAAGATGGCGTGGCTGAAGGAGCACGAGCCCGAGAATCTCACGGCGGCGGACAAGGTCGTCGGCGTGCACGGCTACGTGGTGTTCTGCCTCACCGGCCGCTGGCTGGACTCGACGGCGACCGCCGACAGCCTCGGTCTGTTCGACATGGCCAGGATGGAGTTCTCCGACACACTGCTGGACATCGCCGGCGTGACCATCGACCAGATGGCCGGACTCGTCGGCCCGGGGGAGATCATCGCCGACATCCGCCCGGAGATCGCGGCCGGGTGGGGGCTGCCAGGCACCATTCCGCTGGTCGCCGGCTGCGGCGACGGGCAGGCCGCCGGCCTCGGTGCGGCAGCGGTCGGGCCGGACGAGGCCTATCTCAACATGGGGACGGCGATCGTGGCCGGTGTGCACTCCCCGACCTACCGGCACGGCATGGTGTATCGCACGGATGCGGCGGGCCTGCCCGGCCACTATGTCTTGGAGGTCGTCCAGAACTCCGGCGCCTACCTCGCCGGGTGGTTCCGCGAGAACCTCGGCGACCCGGCGCTCGGCGGACGTCCCGATCCCGCTCTCGAGAAGGCGGCCGAGGAGGCGGGGATCGGCGCGGGTGGTCTGGTCACGCTGCCGTACTGGAATGCCGTCCAGAGTCCCTTCTGGGACCCGGTCGCCCGCGGCGGGATCGTGGGATTCGGCGGCGGGCACGGGCGCGGGCACGTGTACCGGTCGATCCTGGAGGGCCTCTGCCTGGAGACGGCACGTAACGTCCGCGGTATGGAGGCCGACACCGGAACACCCATCACGACCGTTCGGGTGATGGGCGGGGGCCAGCGGTCCCCGCTGTGGCGCCAGATGATGACCGATGCGATCGGTGCACCGCTGACAGGGTGCGAGGAGGAGGAGATCTCGGCCCTCGGCGCTGCGGTCATGGCCATGTCCGTGACCGGAGCCCACGGGACGATCCCGGACATCGCGACGAGCGCCCGGGCGATGGCGCGCTTCGGAGACGTCTCCGAGCCCGACATGGCCGCACACGAGCGGTATGCCGAGATCGGCGAGATCCAGGGCGAGCTGTACGCGCGGCTGCGAGACCTGTTCCCCCGACTGGCAGCCTTCTCCGAGACGAACGGGTCCTGATCGGTCACGACGCGGCCGGTCCCGCCCGGAGACGCGCGCGGCCCCGGGTCACCCCGGGGCCGCGTCGTTGCAGAAGCTCTGTGGAGTCAACTGATCCTGTCGGTCTCGTCATGGATGCTGAGCGCCACCTGGCGCAGCTTGTTCTGGTGGGCACGGCCGTGGTGGGCGCAGAAGAGAAGCTCGCCACCGCTCGTCAGGGTCACCCGCAGATATGCCTGCGCGCCACACCGATCACAGCGATCGGATGCGGTGAGTGCGGATCCTTCGATGTATGTCGCGCTCATCACGTCTTCCTTCCCCTCGTCCCGGTTCATCCGGCTGGTACAACGCCGATGCTTCGGGGTTTGTTCCACTTGCAGCGTAACGCGGCGCCGAAGCGGTCCATCGACGGTCGACACACTTTAACGTCCCCGTCACATTGGGCATCGCCCGGTAACCTGCGGGAGTGAACTCTCCCGCGGCTCCCGAAGGCATGGACTACCAGGCTCGGCACCTGCTCGTGCTCGAGGGACTGGAGGCCGTGCGGAAGCGGCCCGCGATGTACATCGGGTCGACGGACACACGCGGGCTGATGCACTGCCTGTGGGAGATCATCGACAACGCCGTGGACGAAGCGCTCGCCGGTTTCGGACGCCGGATCGAGGTCACGCTCCATGACGACGGCAGCGCGTCGGTCGCCGACCATGCCCGCGGCATCCCGGTCGACACCGAGCCGCGCACCGGCCTCACCGGCGTCGAGGTCGTGTTCACGAAACTCCATGCCGGCGGGAAGTTCGGGACCGGTACCTACAACGCGGCCGGCGGGCTGCACGGCGTGGGCGCCTCCGTCGTCAACGCCTTGTCCACCCGGCTCGACGTGGAGGTGGACCGGAACGGCACGACGTGGGCGATGAGCTTCCGCCGCGGTGTGCCAGGCGTGTTCGACGGGCCCGGTCCCGATGCGTCCTTCACACCGAAGGGCGGCCTGCGCAAGGTCGGCAAGGTCGGCAAGACGGTGACCGGCACCCGGGTCCGCTACTGGCCGGACCGGCAGATCTTCTTCAAGGACTCGCGGTTCTCGCTCACGTCCCTGAGCGCTCGCGCCCGCCAGACGAGTTTTCTCGTTCCCGGTCTGGAGATCGTCGTCGACGACGCACGCACCCCTGACGGTGAACAGCACTCCTTCCTGCATGCCGGCGGCATCTCGGAGTTCTGCGACTACCTGTCCCGGGGCGACGAGATCACCGATGTCCTCCGGTTGCAGGGCAGCGACGAGTTCACCGAGACCGTTCCCATGCTGGACGACTCGGGAGCCATGACGCCGACCGACGTCCAGCGGAGGCTGGACGTCGATATCGCTGTGACGTGGACCAACGACTACGAGACCAGGGTGCAGTCGTTCGTGAACATCATCGCGACGCCGAAGGGCGGCACGCACCTGGCGGGCTTCGAACGGGGCATGCTGCGAGCCTTCTCGCGCTCCCTGGACGGCACCCGGCTGCTCAAGACGGGGGAGGAGGTGACCCGCGACGACGTCGCGGAGGGCCTGACCGCCGTCGTCACCGTCCGGCTCGCCGAGCCGCAGTTCGAGGGGCAGACCAAGGAGGTGCTGGGAACACCCCCGGTGACGCGGCTCGTCGCGAAGATCGTGGAGAACCAGCTCACCGACTTCCTGACCACCTCGAAGCCGTCACAGCGACCCAAGGCGCGTGCGGTGATGGAGAAAGTCGTCGGAGCGGCACGGACGCGTATCGCGGCCCGGGTGCACAAGGAGGCGCAGCGACGCAAGAACGCGCTGGAATCCTCCTCGCTGCCGGCCAAGCTGTCGGACTGCCGCAGCACCGACATCGAGCGCACCGAGTTGTTCATCGTCGAGGGCGACTCGGCCATGGGAACGGCGAAGCTGGCCCGCGACTCCGAGTTCCAGGCGTTGCTGCCCATCCGCGGCAAGATCCTCAACGTGCAGAAGGCGTCGGTCACCGACATGCTCAAGAACCTCGAATGCGCCGCGATCATCCAGGTCGTCGGCGCCGGCTCGGGGCGGACCTTCGATCTCGACGCGGCGCGCTACGGGAAGATCATCTTCATGGCCGACGCGGACTCCGACGGGGCGCACATCCGGTGCCTGCTGGCCACGCTGTTCTTCAAGTACATGCGGCCCATGGTCGAGGCCGGACGGGTGTTCACGGCTGTCCCGCCACTGCATCGGTTCGAGCTCGTCAATCCGAAGAAGGGCATGGACAAGTACCTCTACACGTACTCCGACGCGGAGTATCACCGGAAGGTCGCCGAACTCGCGAAGAAGGGCCAGGCGTACAAGGAGCCGCAGCGCTACAAGGGGCTGGGCGAGATGGACGCGAGCCAGCTCGCCGAGACGACGATGGACCCGAGGCGGCGCACGCTGCGACGCATCACGGTCGACGAGCTCGCCGACGCCGAGGAGGTGTTCGAGCGCCTGATGGGCAACGACGTCGCGCCGCGGAAGGAGTTCATCATCGACGGCGCGTATCAGCTCGACGCGGAGCGCATCGACGCCTGAGCCGGAGCACGCCGTCTCACCGTGGCGCCATCCCTTGCCTCGTTGGGCTCTCCATGCCGTATCGTCCCCACTCATGAGCGCATCGGGGTGGAATCAGCAGGGCTCCGTCCCCCCTCCCGGGGGGCAGTGGGGCACGACGCAGCAGGGTGCCGACGCCGGAAGCCGGCCCGTGCCGGCGCAGGCACCCGGTTCCTGGGGACAGGCCGCCGCCACCGGGCAGTGGGGTGCGGCGCAGGCTCCTGTCGGCGCTGCGCTTCGGCTGAATCTCAAGCCGGCGCTGTGGTCGGGGTTCATGACCAGCCCGGGCGTCTCCATCAACGGCACCCCGGTCGTCGCGCAGTGGGGCGACAACGTCTACCCGGTCGCGCCGGGCCGGTACCGGCTCGAGGCCAAGGTGAACTACATCTTCCCGATGGGCCAGGTCTTCTTCGACGTCGACGTGCCGCAGGGGTCGGCCACACAGGTCTACTACGCGGGCCCGGCCGGTGTGTTCTTCTCCGGCGCGATCGGCCTCACCCCGCAACGGTCGTCCGGCCAATGGCTGACCTGGGTGTCCCTGGGCATCGCCGGAGCCATCCTGCTCCTCATGTTCGTCGGGATCATCCTCAGCGCGATCCTCTCCTGACCCGGCTCTGAGCCGGGCCGCCGACCGCCACCCGGCTCACTGCACGACGCGCGAGCCCAACGCAGAGATCGGCTGGTCGGCCGGCTGCCCGGATCCGTCCCGCCGGCCCGTGGCCGGCGGAAGATCGAGGGGTGCCCCGCTGGACGCCGCCGCGACGGCCGGGGCCGCTCCGGCCCAGGCGGTCAGCAGGACGTCCTCGCCCTTGAGGAATCGGTGGCAGCGGACGCCGCCGGTGGCACGTCCCTTCGCGGGGTACTCCGTGAGCGGCGTCACCTTCACCGATCCGGTCGCGGTGCCGGGAAGCGCATTCGACGACCCGGCCACGGTCGCGACGACAGCCTGCCCGGACCCGACGGAACCGAACCACACGACGTTCGCGCCCGTCGCGAGCCGGACGCCCGCCATGCCGCCGGCCGGACGCCCCTGGGGCCGCACCGCCGTCGCGGGGAAACGAAGCAGGTGCGCATCGGACGTGATGAAGACGAGGTCGACGGCGTCGGAGGCGAGCTCGACCGCGCCGACGACCTCGTCGTCCGCGTCGAGCCGGATCACGTCCCAGGAATCCTTGCCGAGCACCTCGGGGTGGACGCGCTTGACGACGCCGTTGCGGGTGCCCAGGGCGAGACCCGCGCCGTCGGCGGGCAGCGCGGACAGGGTCAGCGGGCGTTCACCCGGGTCGAGACCCACGAGGTCGTCGACGAGCGAGCCGCCCTGCAGGTGAGGCGCCGTGGCGGTGAGCGGCACCGTGGGCAGGTCGATCACCTGCGCCTTGATCACCCGGCCGCGGTTCGTGACGATGCCGAACTCGCCGCGCGCGGTCGTCCGTACGGCGCTGACGAGCAGATCGTGCTGGGCACGCGGGCCGCCGCGTGGCAACTCGGCGGCCGCGTCGGTGCGGGCCAGCAGCCCGGTCGCCGAGAGCAGCACCCAGCACGGGTCGTCGGCCACCTCGAGGGGGGCCGATGCCGTCACCTGTGCTCCGGCGGAGGCGAGCAGGACGGTGCGGCGAGGGGTGCCGAACTGCTTCGTCACGTCGTCGAGCTCGGCGGCCACGGTGCGGTGCAGTCGTGACTCGTCGGAAAGGATCTCCTGCAGGTCGGCGATGGTCTCGCGGAGCGTGTCGCGCTCGGCCTCCAGCTCGATCCGGGAGTACTTGGTGAGGCGGCGCAACTGCATGTCGAGGATGTAGTCGGCTTGGACCTGTGTGAGCTCGAAGGCCTCCATGAGCCGGGCCCGCGCGCTCGCCGTGTCGTCGCTGGAGCGGATGATGGCGATGACGTCGTCGATGTCGACGATCGCGAGCAGCAGTCCCTCGACCAGGTGGAGCCGGTCGGTCGCCTTGCCGAGGCGGAAGGACGTGCGGCGGCGGATGACCTCGATGCGGTGGCCGAGGTACACCCGGAGCAGTTCGGGCAGGGACAGGGTCCGTGGCTGGCCGTCGACGAGCGCCACCATGTTCATCGCGAAGCCGTCCTCCAGCTTCGTGAGGCGGTACAGGTCCTCGAGCAGGACGTCGGGGTTGATCCCGTTCTTGACCTCGATGACGAGACGGGTCCCCCGGGTGAGGTCGGTGAGGTCCTTGATGTCGGCGATGCCGCTGAGCCGCTTCGCCTGGACGAGCTTCTTGACCTGGTCGATGATCTTCTCGGGACCGACGCCGTACGGCAGTTCGGTGACGACGATGCCGCGTCGTCGCGGGGACACCTGCTCGACGCGGGCCGTGGCCCGCATGCGGAACGTTCCCCGCCCGGTCGCGTACGCGTCGCGGATGCCGTCCAGTCCGATGATCCGGCCGCCGGTGGGCAGGTCGGGGCCCGGGACGTACCGCATCAGGGTCTCCAGGTCGGCGCCGGGGTGTTTCAGGAGGTGCTTGAGCGCGGACACGACCTCGACGAGGTTGTGCGGAGGGATGTTCGTCGCCATGCCGACGGCGATCCCGGTGCTGCCGTTGACGAGGAGGTTCGGGAACGCGGCGGGCAGGACCGTCGGCTCGCTGAACTTGCCGTCGTAGTTGAGCCGGAAGTCGACCGTGTCCTCGGCCAGGCCCGCCGTCATCGCACCGGCGGCCGCCGTCATCCGGCATTCGGTGTAGCGCATGGCGGCCGGACCGGCGTCGGGGGAGCCGAAGTTGCCGTGACCGTCGACCAGGGGCAGCCGCTGGGCCCACGGCTGCGCCATCCGCACGAGGGCGTCGTAGATCGCGCTGTCGCCGTGCGGGTGATAGAGCCCCATCACCTGTCCGACGACCCGGGCGCACTTCACGTGGGGCCGGTCGGAGCGGACGCCCATCTCGTCCATCCCGTAGAGAATCCGGCGCTGCACGGGTTTCAGCCCGTCGCGGGCGTCGGGCAGGGCCCGGGAGTAGATGACCGAGTAGGCGTACTCCAGGAAGCTCGCTTCCATCTCGTGGGTGACGTCAACGTCGACGATGTGCTCCAGGTCGTCGTCCATCGTCTTGTGGGCCATGCAGTTACTTCCTCACGTGGCCCCGAGGGGCCGCTCAGTCGGGCCGCGGAAAGTAGCGGTCCAATCCACGGATGAGACCGTACCCGGTCGGAGCCGCGATCATCGGTAGCTCGGGCGCGGCGTCGGCATCTCCCTCGTCGATGGAGCTGAACGACCCATGGGTCAGGAACTGCTGGCCCGGCGTGAGCTGCCGGATCGCGACCGCGAGCACGGCGCACTGGCAGCGTTCCGCGAACGCGGCGTAGATGGCGGGATCATGCTGACCGTCGTCCCCGACGAGGATCCAGCGGATCTGCGGGAACTCGGCGGCGAGCAGATCGAGGGACTCCTGCTTGTGCTCCAGCCCGGAGCGGAACCAGCCGGTGTTCGTCGGCCCCCAGTCGGTGAGGAGCATCGCCCCGTCGGGGTACCCGTGCCGCCGCAGGAAGCGGCGGAGGAACGGATGGGTGTTCCATGCGCCGGTCGAGACGTAGAAGACGGGTGCGCCCGGAAACCGCTGCTGCAGATGCTCGTAGAGCTGTGCCATACCCGGGACGGCCTCGCGCGCGGCCTCGGTGATGATGAACGAGTTCCAGGCCGCGATGAACGGCCGGGGCAGCGAGGTGGAGATGACGGTGTCGTCGATGTCGCTGACGATGCCGACGGTGATGTCGTTGCCGATGATCTGGACGGGCAGCTCGGTCCGTTTCGACCCGGCGGTCCACACGAGGGCGGAGTGCCAGCCCGGCGGCAGACCATGGTCGCTCACGCGCACGTCGACATATCCGCCTCGTGCGGTCGTCGTCTCGACGACGCGCTCGCCGAGGCGGATCGTCACCGCGGTGCGGGAGACGGGCGTGGTGAAGAAGTTCCGCCAGCCGCGGCGCTTGAGCATGCGGCCGATGTCCTTGCCGATCGCCGTCCGCGACCAGCGCGGGGCGAGGACGATGCGCGCGAGAATGCGGGCGCCGCCCTCGCTGCCGTAGCCGGTGTAGGGGATGACCTTCTCGCGCCACCGCAGGACATTGCGCAAGAACCGTTCGACCTGCGCGTCGATCGCATCCTCGATGCGCGCAGCCAGGAACGGTTTGGCACTCATGGTGGACAACTTACAAGGGCCGGGCCCGGGGTGCGTGCCGGGGGAATTCGTTGGACGTCCCCGGAGGTGACAGACTGGCCGGGTGATTCCTGCGGCCTCCTCCGGAAGTGCGCTGCGCGAGGACATCGACGCGTGCGGCTACTTCCCTGACCTCGTCGCCGATATCGTGGCGGCGGCCCTCGGCGACGAGGCCATCGTCGCCCATCTCGTCCATCACGAGGCGACGTTCGACCGCGATCAGGTGCACCGGCATCTCACCGTGCTGGTCCTGACCGAGACGCGCTTCCTCGTGACCCACACCGATGAGGCCGAGCAGAACACATCCGGGCGGATCGAGGCGGCCACCACGAGCGAGGTCGTTCCCCTGACGCAACTCGGAACGGTGAGCATCGCGACCGTCGTCCAGGATCCCGAGAACCACGCCCTCGGCCGGTCGTCGCTGGGGGAGGTGTGGCTGACCGTGAACTGGGGGACGCTGCGCCAGATCGACCTGAAGCCGGCCGGTTGCGACAACCCCGACTGCGAGGCCGATCACGGGTACACGGGGACCGCGGCCGGCGAGGATCTGGTGATCCGGATGTCCGCCGCAGCCGACGGAACGGAGAACCTGGGCCGGATGGTCCGGTTCGCGACGCTGCTCCAGCATCGCGCCGGGCGGCGATGACGGTCCTCACCGGCGGTGGTGCGCCCGTCCTCCCCGCCTATGGTTCGGGGACGCTGTCCGACCTGCTGCCCAGCGTTCGCCACCACCTGATCGGACGGAGCGGGGATCGGCTCGGGGTGCCGGCCGCCCAGCGTTACGTCGTGCTCCTCGTCGACGGTCTCGGGGACGTCCTGCTGAGCGCCAACGAGACCTCCGCCCCTTTCCTGGCGGCTCACCGGACGCGGCGGCTCACCAGCGGCGTCCCGAGCACGACCGTCACCTCGGTCACCAGCCTCGGCACCGGTCTCGTGCCGGGTCAGCACGGCATGGTCGGGTACTCGTTCCGCGAACCCGGGGGCCGGATCCTCAACGCCCTCATGTGGGACGTCGACGTGAACCCGTTCGACCTGCAGCCGCAGGCCACCGAGCTCGAGCGGCTCGCCTCGGCCGGCGTGACGGTCGCGAATGTGTCGCCGTCCCGGTTCGACCGCAGCGGACTCACCAACGTGGCGCTGCGCGGCGGATCGTTCCTCGGCGTTCCCGACGAATCCGACGAGGACCTTCGGATCGCCCTCGCCGTGCAGGCTGCGACGGCCGGGGCCCGCACGCTCGTGTACTGCTACGAACGCCATCTCGACCACACCGGGCACGGGCTCGGCTGCGCCTCGGCGGAGTGGCGCGAGCAGCTTCTCCGCATCGACGGCTTCGCCGAGCGGCTGCGGGACGCGCTGCCCGACGACGTCGTGCTCCTGGTCACGGGGGATCACGGCATGGTCGATGTTCCGCGTGGGCGGTTCCTGACCGTCGAGGACGAGCCGGACCTGATGCGCGATGTCGCCCTGTTCGGCGGCGAGGGGCGGCTGCGACAGCTCTATGTTCGAGACGGCGCCGCGGCCGCCGTCCGGGATCGGTGGGCCGAGAGGCTCGGCGTCGAGGCGTGGGTCCGCACGCGGGACGAGGCGCGGCAGGAGGGCTGGTTCGGCGAGGTGGGGGAGCGCAACGCCCCGCGCATCGGCGACGTCCTCGTGGCGATGGCCGGCGACGGCGCTGTCATGACCCGGACGCTCAGCCATGAGTACGGGCTGGTCGGGATGCACGGCTCCCTCACCGAAGCCGAGATGACCGTTCCGCTGATCGCGGTCTGACGGGGCTGCCGGTGGCGCAGGAGGGCCGTGTGGGGTTGAATCGGGCCGTGCCCGAGCTCATCTTCTTCACCGGACCCATGGAATGCGGCAAGTCGACCCTGGCCCTGCAGGTCGACTACACGCAGACCCAGGCCGGCAGGGCGGGGCGGGTGTTCACGTGTCGGGACCGTAGCGGCGAGGCGCGGATCGCCTCGCGCATCGGACTGTCGCGGCCGGCGATCGAGGTGTCGGTCGCGTTCGACTTCTGGGCCTACGTCCTCGACCAGCTCGTCACCGGGCACCGCGTCGACTACCTCGTGTGCGACGAGGCGCAGTTCTTCACGGCCGATCAGATCGACCAGCTCGCCCGGATCGTGGACGAACTGCGCCTCGACGTGTTCTGCTTCGGCATCCTCACCGACTTCCGGACGCGGTTGTTCCCGGGATCGGCGCGGCTGGTCGAGCTGTGCGACCGGATGGAACTCCTTCAGGTGAAGCCGCTGTGCTGGTGCGGCCGCCCGGCGACGCACAACGCCCGGACGATCGGCGGTGAGATGGTGACGGACGGCGAGCAGGTCGAGGTGGGGGACACCTCCGGCGAGGGGCCGGTGCGTTACGAGGTGCTGTGCCGGCGCCACCACCGCTCGCGCGTGACCGCGGCGCGAGCGCAGGCGGGCCCGACACCCGATCCGCTCCCACTGGAGGTCGAGGAGGACGCCATGGCCTACGGAGGCGACGGCGGCACGCCCATGGATGCCGACGACGGTGATCTCGGCCTCTCCGAGGACCGCGACGACGACGACCCGGGTGTCGTCTGACGCGCGGCCGGAGCTTCGCGTCCGGTCTCAGACGTCCTGCAGCAGGGCGAGCACGGCGAGCACGCGGCGATGGTCGGACGGCGACTCGGTCAGTCCCAGCTTGACGAAGATCGAGCTGACATGCTTCTCGACGGCACCGGTCCCGACGGTCAGCCGCTCCGCGATGCTCGCGTTGCTGCGACCTTCGGCTATGAGGTCGAGCACCTCGCGCTCGCGCGGCGTGAGGGTGGCCAGCGGGTGTCGCGCGGCGGCGAGGAGTCGGCCGGCCACCAGCGGGTCGAGGACGGTGCCGCCGGCTGTGACGCGCCGCACCGACTCGGTGAACTCGGCGAGCGACGACACCCTGTCCTTCAACAGGTAGCCGACGCCCCCGCGGGCGTCGGCGAGCAGTTCGCGGGCATAGACGGTCTCGACGTACTGACTCAGGACGAGCACCGCCACCCCGGGCGTCTGGCGCCGCAGCTCCAGCGCGCCCCGGATGCCCTCGTCGCGAAACGTGGGCGGGAGCCGGACGTCGAGGATCACGATGTCGGGCTTCGCCGCTCGGACGCGGTCGACGAGCCCGCGGGCGTCCTCGAACGCGCCCACGGTGAGATACCCGGCCTCGTCGAACAGCCGCACCAGCCCTTCCCGCAGCAGCACGGAGTCCTCGACGAGAAGCACGCGCAGCGGCGCGTCGTGGGTGGCCGGGTCGATGCTGTTCACCCGGTCAGCCTAATGAGACGGGCGCGCCGCTCATCCGGAGAAGGGGGTTCCCGGCGACGCGTCGGCGGAGGCGGGAACGACCGCGTCGATCCGGGTGGGGCCACCGGGCGGGCTCTCGACGGTCAACGACCCGCGCAGGCCGCGCAGGCGCTCCTGCAGCCCGGACAGGCCGTGCCCGGGAAGGAATGCCGCTCCGCCCCGGCCGTCGTCGGCGATGCCGATCCGAAGCCGCGGCGCGGCACCACCGGTGACCTCGGCCGTCACCTCCGCCCGGGACGCTCCGGCATGCTTCGCCGTATTGGTGAGCACCTCGGCCACGATGAAGTAGACCGCTCGCGCGACATCGGGTGCGACGACCTCGTCGATGGCCGGATCGAGCCGGACGGCGACGGGCAGCGGGCTGTCGTCGGCCAGTGCCGCGAGCGCTGCGGTCAGGCCGCGGTCGGCCAGCAGGGGCGGCGCGACCCCCCGGGAGAGGGCACGCAGTTCCTCGACGGCGGCGCCGGCCTGGACCCGTGCCTCCCGCGCGAGCGCTGCCGCTGCCGCGGTGTCGCCGGCGTCGGCTCTGCGCTCGGCGGCGGCCAGATCGAGCTGGAGACGGACGAGTCGCTGCTGCGGGCCGTCGTGCAGATCGCGTTCGAGACGGCGCATCGCGGCGTCCTCGGCATGCACGGCGGCGGCCCGCGCGGCGGCCTCGTCGCGCGCGAGAGCCGCGAGTTCGTCGCTCGGCCAGCGTCCCAGCATGGCTCCGGCGACGGCGTGGTGCGCCCGCCCGAGTCCGCCGACGACCACGGGCAGGGTGATCGCGAAGAACGCCCCTCCCACCAGGTACAGCACGGTCTCGACCCCGCGTGAGCTCCACCCGGCGAGCAACGGCCAGTGTTCGGCGATCCACCGCGGCCAGTCGGCGTCCGGATCCTTGTCGGGCAGGAATCCCTGCCAGACCCAGAAGGTGAGTCCGCCGAGGGTGACGGACCACCAGATGACCGTGAGAGAGAAGCTGACGATGCTCAGGATCGGGCCGACGAGCATCTGGTGGATCAGGTAGACCCAGCGACGGCCGGAGCGCAGCGGAGCGAGCAGGCGCGTCACCCAGTGCGTGCCGGACGCCGTGGACGGCCATTCGGGGGCGGGGATGTCCGGCAGGCCGGTCCAGCGCAGCATGTGGCGCTCGGCGGTTCCGAAGCCCTGTGCGGTGAGCAGCGCGATGCTGACCAGGGGGAGTCCGACGACGAGCACCAGCGTGCCGGCGCCGGTGGCGAGCAGAGTCACGAGAATCGTGAGCGCGACCATGGCGAACGGGAACAGCGCGAGCAGGTATCCGGTCGTCCCGAGGACCCGGCGTCCCCCGAGCAGGCTCCGCTTCCTCGGTTCCGGCGTCGCACCCTCACTCAGATCCGCCACGGCATCCTCCTCGACTGTGGGACGGGTTCGCGACCGGACGGCATCCCGACCACGTCACCACGCTACGAAAGGGGGCGTCGCCGAAACCACCGGGCCCGCCCCCGGATCGACCCGGGGGCTGTCCCCACCTCCGGGATTCGGCGGTGGTTCAGGCTTCTGCGACGCGTCGGGTTCCGCGGGCGAGATGGCGGTCGCTCATGGGCCCACAGATCGCGGGGCCGACCCGTGCCACGGCTCAGCGCTGGTCGTCGGGCTGGGTCGGTGAGCCGAACATGATCTCGTCCCAGCTCGGCACGGATGCACGTCGGCGCGACCGGCGTGCCGACGTCTTCGGCTGCGGACGCGCGGCCGACGTCGTGTCGTCGAGGGTCGGCTGTTCGGGCTCTGCCGGGACCGGACGCGGTCGACGGCGCCGCCGCGCGGGTGCCGGCTCGTCCGGCGGGGCATCGGCCACAGGCGACTCTCCGGACGCGAGAACGACGTCTCCCGCCTCCTGCGCCACGGGCGCGCCCGTGGCGCCCGCCTCGGCACGGGGGCTGTCCTCGGCCGGTGTCGCACCTGTCTCGACCTCGACGGAGGGCTCGGCGCGGGAGGGCTCGGCATCAGCCTCCGGCGTGCGGGGGAGCTCAGCGGCGTCCGGCTCCGTCCCGGGCGCGGCGTCGGGCTCCGTCGCCTCGGTGTGGTCGGCATCGGCGACGTCGTCGTCGACGACGACAGGCTGCGTGAGGCCGCGGTAGATCTGGACCGAGTCCTCGTTGAAGGTCGCGAGCATGTCGTACAGGACGTCCATGTCGGTCTTCGGCGGCACGATGTCGTAGACGCCGTCGACCTCGGCGAGGTCACCGGGGGTGTAGGCGTCGCCGGTCTCGCTCGGATCGTCGTACGGGTCGCGCTCGACGTTGACCGCCCGCACGAGGGCGAGTTCGTCGTCGAGGTCGAGCGTCGGCTCGGAGTCGGGGTCGTCTCCGCGTGGCTTCTCGCCGGGCCGGCTTCGTGCCGACATGTCGTCGGCGATGAGCCAGCGGGCGTCCTTGTTCGTCGCGACACTGAACCGACCGTCGAGATCGAAGGCGAAGGTCGCGTGATGCTCGGTGGACCCGGCCCGGTAGTCGGCCTGGATGTGCCACCGGCGCCCGTCGAGCTTCCACGAGTCCCAGATCACGTCGCCGCGCTCGATGCCGCGCGCGGACAACTGCTCGGTGACGGCGTCGATGAGCGTCCGCGTACTGGTGGCTTCGCCTTGGCGGCGCACGTGTGCCTCCTGCGCGAGGCCCGCGATGTAGGCGCGCTCGGCCAGAACCGGGCCCGCGAACGGGGCGATGCGCTCGATCGGCACGCCGGCGACCTCCGCGACCTCCTCCAGGGATTCACCCGCCCGCACGCGTGCCTGGATCTCACGCGGGCGAAGTGCGCTTTCCATATCGTTCTCCAGTCACCCTCGGCGGGGCGGTCGTGCGGATGCAGGCGCGAGACGGCGTTACTGCAGGTAACCTATCCGGGCGAGAGCTCGGCTTCGAACAGGCTACCCGGCGGGGGCTTGATCTGAGGTGCAGACTGGGCCTGCCGCAGGTCTGCCCGTGAAGCGGGTATGCGTTTTCCCGCAACCCGCGGCCGGAGGGTCGCCGATATGGTATGCATTCCCTCGGACTGAGGCGGGGAATGATCCCTGGCCGGTAGGTGTTACGGTGCGGTCCCCGCAACATGGGGACTTCGACATTGGAGGATTGGTTTCAGGCATGGCGACCGACTACGACGCTCCCCGCAAGACCGACGAGGAGAGCGAAGACAGCATCGAGGAGCTCAAGTCCCGGCGCAACGACAAGAACTCGGGCAAGGTCGACGAGGACGAGGTCGAGGCGGCCGAGAGCTTCGAGCTGCCGGGCGCCGATCTGTCGCACGAGGAGCTCACGGTGCGCGTCCTGCCGCGGCAGGCCGACGAGTTCACCTGCGCGGGCTGCTTCCTGCTGAAGCACCGGAGCCAACTGGCTGCGACGCGCAACGGCTCGATGTTCTGCGTGGACTGCGCCTGACGCCCGTGCCGCGCTCACGGCCGGCGGGCGTTGCGCTGCGCCGCGGTGCATCGCGCCCCGGAGCGGCCCAGTGGGGTCCGGACGGCCGCCGGTGACCTCAGACCGGGTCGGAGAGCGCGCGCAGGCGGCGCTGCGTGAACCGGGCCGTCAGGAGTTGAGCGGCGCCGAGACCGATGCCGCTGGCGAGTGCCCACAGCAGGGCCTGCCGCAGCGGCGTGTCGGGGTCGTGGGGATCGGGCGTCGCGTCATCGCCCGTGGCGGCTTTCCATGCCACCGTGAGAGCCCGCTGGGCTACCAGGGTCACAGCGGCGCTGATCACGCCGGTGTACACCTTCACCAGGACCGTCTTCGTCATGCTCATGTGGCCAACCCTTCGTCGCCGACATCCTATGTCGGCACCGGGAAGAGGCGGGCAGTCGGTACGGTGGTGCGGTGAGCTACGTCGAGCGCCTGAGGGTCCCCGTGGGGTACTGGCTGATCGCCGTCGCTTTCGGGCTCACCTTCATCATCGCGATCGGGGGGTACTTCCCGCCGCTGTGGTTCGCGCTCGTCGCCGTGCTCGGAACGGCGCTCATCGTCGGGACTCTCGTGGTGTACGGAGGGGTCGTCGTGCGCGTGGACGACGCCGGCATCCGGGTGGGGCGGAGCCTGCTCGAGTGGGAGTACGTCGCCGGCGCGGTCGCGCTCGACGCAGAGGGACTGCGCCACCGTCTCGGGCCCGGGGCCGATGCCCGGGCCAACCTGTGGGTTCGACCGTATCTGCGCCACGGCGTGGAGATCGCGCTCGACGATCCCGCCGACCCGCATCCGTACTGGCTCGTGGGCAGCAGGCATCCCGAGCGCCTGGCCGCGGCCATCACCGCCCACCTGCCCGCCGCCGGCGGCTGATCCCGGCGTGAATCGGTACGGTTCCGGGGGTAACGTCGTTATCGCACCACAGACCTGCGAGGAGAGACCGTGATCTTTGGCCGCAAGCGCCGCGCCGCCCGCGAGAGCGAGGAGTCCGCCGACGCATCGCCCGATTCGCCGGTCGACGAGTCCGACGACGTCGAGCACGACGACCTCGGTGAGGACGGTCTCGACGAGGAGGGCACCGTCGACGACGAGGACTCCGACGACGAGGACTCCGACGACGAAGACTCCGAGGACGACGAGGACGACGAGGAGGACGAGGACTCCGACGACGAGGACTCCGCGGACCAGGACTCCGACGAGGGTGCGGTTTCCGACGTCCTGCGCGAGGACGGACCCTTCGACCTGGAGGAAGTCGACCTCGATGCCGACGACGTGGCCCGTATCGACTTCGGAGCGCTCGTGGTGACGCCGATCGAAGGCATGGAGCTGCAACTCCAGGTCGAGGAGAAGAGCCAGACGATCCAGTCCGCACTCGTGGTGCACGAAGGGGCTGCGATCGAGGTCGCGCTGTTCGCGTCGCCGGTTCGCGGCGGTCTCGCGAAGGAGGTGCTGGACGAACTCGTCGCGCTCACCGAGGCGTCGGGTGGCACCGCCTCCGTGGAGGAGGGGCCGTTCGGTCCGCAACTGTTCCGGGAGGTCGAGGTCACGACGCCCGAAGGCCAGCGCGGAGTACACCGCTCCCGCATCTGGCTCGTCGAGGGACCGCGGTGGATGCTGCGCGCCGTTCTCATGGGGGCGGCGCTGGACGACGGGACGTCCGGGCGAGAGCTCATGGAGGACTTCTTCCGCAATCTCGTCGTGAAGCGCGGAACCGAACCGCGCGCCCCCGGAGACCTCATCCCCCTCACGATCCCGAAGAACCTGGCCGCTCAGTAGGAGGTCCGATGTCGAAGGGTTCACTGGCGCGTGCCTGGCGGCGCCTCACGGCGTCGCAGGACGACGTGTACAACAGGGAGCTTCAGACGACGGCGCAGAAGTCGGGAGCCAACAGCATCGGATCCTGTGCCGACCGCCAGCTCGTCCGGCTGCGCGGGACCATCACGTCGGTCACCCTCGCCCCGCGCAAGGGTGCCCCGTGGCTGCAGGTCGTGATGGAGGACGGCTCCGGCACGGTGACACTGGTGTGGATGGGCCGTCACGCGATCCCCGGCGTGGCCGCGGGCACCGAGATCGTGGTCGAGGGACGCATCTCGTGTGTCGACGGCGAGCGCCGCGTGTACAACCCCAAATACGAGCTCGTCGCCCCCTGACGGGCCGATCTACAGCGAGGTCTCCTCGTCCGGCTCGCGGGCGGGGACACGGACCGTGTTGGGCGCGAGGTAGTTCGCCAGCTCGACCTCGTTGGAGGGGTCGACGATGAACAGCAGTTCGTCGCTGTACTCGAGCGCGGCGTCACGATCCGGAGGCCTGGCCGCCCCGTCGCGGATGATGGCGACGAGCACGGCTTCGCCCGGCAGGCTGAGTTCGCCGATGCGCCGTCCTTCCATCGGCGAACCGGCCGGCAGCGTCATCTCGACCAGGTTGGACTTCCCGCCCCGGAACGAGAACAGGCGCACGAGGTCGCCGACCGTCACGGCCTCCTCGACCAGGGCGCACATGAGGCGCGGTGTCGACACGGCCACGTCCACACCCCACAGCTCGTCGAACATCCACTCGTTCGACGGGTGATTCACGCGGGCGACTGTTCGGGGCACACCGAACTCCGTCTTGGCCAGCAGGGAGTGCACCAGGTTCACCTTGTCGTCGCCCGTGGCGGCGATGGCGACGTCCACCGTCTCGAGGTCGGCCTCCTCCAGTGAGCTCATCTCGCACGCATCGGCCAGCAGCCACTCGGCCTCGGGGACGCTGTCGGGCTTGATCGCGCCGGGGGAACGGTCGATGAGCAGGATCTCGTGCCCGTTGGCGATGAGTTCGCGGGCGATCGACCGGCCCACGTTGCCGGCTCCTGCAATCGTGACACGCATGGCTCTCCGTTCAGTGCTTCATGGGAGGCTGACCGAGGACCGCCTCGACATCGCTCTGCCGATCGTTCTCGACGGCGGCGAACACGAGGTCTCCGTCCTGGAACACCGTCTTGGCCTCGGGGATCATCCCGATCCCGAAACGGGTCAGGAACGGGATGGGCGTGTGCGCGACGGCGGAGAGATGCTCGATCGTCCGGCCCACCCAGCCCGGATTCACATACACCTGCACGAGCCGGACCGAACCGCTGGGGTCACGCCACTGCGGCACGGCACCGCCGGGCAGCAGCCGGCGCATCACCTGGTCGGCGGCCCAGCGCACCGTCGCGACCGACGGAATGCCGAGCCGCTCGTACACCTCGGCGCGGCCGGAATCGTAGATGCGGGCGACGACGTTCTCGACGCCGAAGGTCTCGCGGACGACACGGGCGGCAAGGATGTTGGAGTTGTCACCGCTCGACACGGCCGCAAAGCCGTCTGCCGACTTGATGCCGGCCCGAATCAGCACTCCCCGGTCGAAGCCGACGCCCTTGACCGTGAGCCCCTTGAAGTCGGCACCCAGCCTGCGGAAGGAGTCGGAGTCGATGTCGATGATCGCGATCGTGTGGCCACGCTTCTCCAAGCCGCGTGCCAACGTCGCGCCCACACGCCCGCAGCCCATTATGACGATGTGCACCATGCCCCTTCCGGCCCGTGACGAATGCAAAGTACCAAATCGGGATGGGCACCGTCATCGCCACGGCACGAACGGATCGGGCACTGTCCACCGTCCGCACTGCAGGCGCCGGAAGACTATTGTTCCTCCGTGAGTATCGGCGATGCCGTGAAGCGGGTCCTGGTGGGCCGGAAGCTGGCGAGCAGCCAACTGGGGGACACGCTGCTGCCCAAGCGCATCGCGCTACCCGTTTTCGCGTCCGACGCGTTGAGTTCCGTCGCCTATGCACCCGATGAGATCCTGCTCACGCTGTCGTTGGCGGGCATGGCCGGTTTCGCCTTCTCGTGGGAGATCGGCCTGGCCGTCGGCTTCGTGATGTTCATCGTCGTGCTCAGCTACCGGCAGGTCGTCCACGCCTACCCCTCGGGCGGCGGCGATTTCGAGGTGGCCACAGTGAACCTGGGGCCGAATGCGGGTCTGACCGTCGCGTCCGCCCTCCTCGTCGACTACGTCCTGACCGTCGCCGTGTCGGTGTCCTCGGGCGTGCAGAACGTGGAGGCCCTGATCCCGCAGATCGCGGGGCACGAGGGATGGGTCGCCGCCGGATGCATCGTTCTTCTCACCGCGCTCAACCTGCGCGGTGCCCGCGAGTCGGGAACCCTCTTCGCCATCCCGACGTACTGCTTCATGGTCGGCGTCCTCGGCATGATCGGATGGGGCCTGTTCCAGATCCTCGTGCTGGACATCCCGTTGCGGGCGTCCACCGCCGGGTACGAGGTCGTGGGCGACCCGTTCTACCTGCAGATGAACGCCTTTGCGATGGTCGCGCTGCTGGCGCGGGCGTTCTCGTCCGGCTGCGCCGCGCTGACCGGTGTCGAGGCCATCGCCAACGGCGTTCCGGCGTTCCGGCGGCCGAAGTCCAAGAACGCGGCCGCGACGCTCGCCCTCCTCGGAACGATCGCGATCTCGATGATGCTCGGCATCATCGCGCTGGCGAACCTCACGGGGCTCAAGCTCATCGACCCGCACGGCGGCAGCCACTTCGAGGTGGACGGGCAGCGGGTCGACGCGGATCTGACGGCCATCGGCCAACTCGCCGACATGATCTTCCGCGACTTCCCGCCGGGCTTCTACTTCGTGATCACGGCGACGTTCGTGATCCTGTTCCTCGCGGCCAACACCGCGTTCAACGGCTTCCCCGTGCTGGCCAGCATCCTGGCGCGATCGGAGTACCTGCCGCGGGCGCTGTACACGCGCGGGGACCGGCTCGCCTACAGCAACGGCATCATCGCGCTGGCGACCCCGGCGATCATTCTCGTCCTCGTGTTCAACGCGTCGGTGACCGCTCTCATCCAGTTGTACGTCGTCGGCGTCTTCGTGTCGTTCACGGTCAGCCAGCTCGGCATGGTCCGTCACTGGACGCGACATCTGCGGGTCGAGACCGACGCCAGGGCGCGCGCCCGCATGCAGCGCAGCCGGATCATCAACGCGGTGGGCCTGTCCTGCACCGGGACCGTCCTGGTGATCGTGCTCGTCTCCAAGTTCGTGTACGGCGCGTACATCGCCGTCATCGCGATGGTGGCCGTCTTCGCCGTCATGAAGTCGATCCACCGGCACTACGCGAAGGTGATCGCCGAGACGGCCCCGTCGCCCGACGACGTGCGGACACTGCCCAGCCGGGTGCGTGCGGTCGTCCTCGTGTTCGACGTGTCCAAGCCCAGCATGCGCGCCCTCAACTTCGCGAAGGCGATCCGGCCCAGTTCGCTGGCGTGCATCACCGTCGCCGCCGAGGAGCAGGAGACGAGAGCGGTGTTGGAGGCGTGGGAGCGGGAGGACCTCGACGTGCCGCTCACCGTGCTGGCGTCGCCCTATCGCGAGGTCACCCGTCCCGTGCTGGAGTATGTGAACTCGCTGCGATCGGCCAATCCGCGGGACGTTGTGTGCGTGTTCATCCCCGAACTCGTCGTCGGCCACTGGTGGGAGCAGTTGCTGCACAACCAGAGTGCCCTGATCCTGCGGGCCCGGTTGTTCTTCATGCCGGGCGTGATGGTGACGAGCGTCCCCTACCGGCTGGCGTCGTCCCAGGCCGCGCTCGACCGCGCCAAACGCGGCGACGCCCAGGTGGCGGCGTGGCGGCGATCCGGATCGGGGCTCGTCCGTGCCCCGTCGATCGAAGGCGAACCGCCCGAGTCGAAGCATGCCGATGCCGGCCGTCGGTGACGTGGTGGGGCCGCTGGACGTCGGCCCTGTCGCCCACGGCGGCCACTTCGTCGCCCATCACGACGGTCGGGTGCTGTTCGTCCGTCACGCATTGCCCGGTGAGCGGGTCACCGTGCGCCTCACCCAGGTCAACGCGTCCGTGCTCCGCGGCGACGCCATCGAGATCCAGCATGCGGCCGACGACCGCGTCGAGCCGCCGTGCACGGCCTTCGGGCCCGGGGGATGCGGCGGCTGCGACTTCCAGCACATCGCCGTCGCGCGGCAGCGGGAACTGAAGGCGGACGTCCTGCGGGACCAGTTGCGGCGACTCGCCCGGCTGGAGTGGGACGGCGAGGTGGAGGCCGTTCCGGGCGACGACGGGGGACTGGGGTGGCGGACCCGTGCACGCTACCTCGTGAGCGCCGGCCGACTGGGAATGCGGGCACACAGATCGCATCGCTTCGTCGCGCTCCCCGCGGAGGGCTGCCTGCTCGCCGTGCCGGCGTTGCGACGGCCCGCGTTGGCGGACGGACGGCTCGAGCGGGTGCGCGAATCCCGCGGGCGAGGCGGTCGCGGCCAGACGCGGGAGCGGGAGCTCGTCGTGATGGCCGGGCCCGACGGTCGCCCGCTCGCACGGGGTGCGGCGACGACGCTGCGGGTGGGGGAGCGGCCCTTCCGGCTCACGGGCGAGAGCTTCTGGCAGGTCCATCCGGGTGCCGCCGCGGCGCTCGCGGAGGCCGTCGTCACCGGACTGGCGCCTGCACCGGGTGAGACCGCCCTGGATCTGTATTGCGGCGCCGGGCTGTTCGTCGGCGTCCTGGCCGAGCGGGGCGTTGCGGTGGCCGGAGTCGAAGGCAACAGCGCCGCCGTGGCGCTGGCGCGGCGGAATGTCCCGGAGGCGTCCTTCGCCGTCGGCGACGTCGCGCGGGCGCTCGTCGAGGCCCACGCCACCGACCTCGTCGTGCTCGACCCGCCGCGCGTCGGCGCAGGCCGTGCCGTGATGGCGGCGATCCTGGCACGCGCTCCGCGCGCCGTCGCCTATGTCGCATGCGACCCGGCTGCGCTGGCCCGCGACCTGGCGGATCTGCCGCCCGAGTACGCCGTGACGTCGATCCGCGCCTTCGACCTGTTCCCCATGACACAGCACGTCGAAACGGTCGCGATCCTGTCACGCCGCTGACCGCATGCGCCGATCGATCGGCTTTCCGGACAGGCCCGGTGTGCAGGTCTAGGATCCGACTGAACGCTGTGACGCGGCCCAGATTCGCGCCCTCCGGCCCTGGGCGACGACATGCGGCTGCTCGGCTGAAGAGAGTCCGGAGATGCCAGGCAGTCGACCGATCGCAACCGCGGTGCTGGGGCGAACCCTTCGCCACCGCGAGGTCTGGGTGGGCTTCGGGGCCTGTGTCGTGGTGGCCGTGACCTCGGTCACGGTGCGGCAGAGTCCGCTGTTCGATCTCCCCGCTGCGCTGGCGGCCGTGCGCGATGCCATCGCGGGGCAGGCAGAGCAGGTGGTCCTGCTGGCGGCGACCGCGGCCCTGATCGCGGCGTGGCTGCGACTCCGGCCCCGGCGCGAGGCGGGAGCCGTGTCCCCCGAGACGGTCGTCGTGGTGTGGAGCGCGCCGCTGCTGGTCGCCCTGCCGAGCTTCACCGACGACCCCTGGGCCTACTTCGATCAAGGATGGCAGCTCTCCCGTGGCATCGATCCGTATGTCGTGGGGCTGACGGACGCCGGTGGCCCGTTCGCGCCCTTCGTCGACCCCTCCTGGGCGCATACGGCGACCGCCTACCCGCCCGTGGCGCTCCGGCTGAGTCAGGCGGTCGTGCTGGCCGCGGACGCGCATCCGCTGGCATCGCTGCTCGTCCTGCGGCTCGTCGCACTCGCGGCCCTGCTCGCGTGCGGCTGGAGCATCCGGAGGCTGGCACCGCTCGCGGGCGTCCGCGGGGACGTGGCGTGCTGGGCGGTGGTCGCGAACCCCTTCCTGCTGCTGGAGGGCGTGTTCAACGCGCATACGGAACTGCTGATGGTCGCCGTCGTGCTGGTCGCGTTCACCGTCGCCCGCGGCCGGTTCGGGGTCGTTCTCGGGGCGGCCTTCCTCGCGGTGGCCGCGGCTCTCAAGCAGCCGGCGATCGTGTTCGCACCGGCCTTGGCGCTGTTCACGGTGCCGCCCGCCGTGCGGGCGCGGGGCCGATCGCGGGTGTGGGTGTCCGCGGCGTCCCGACTTCTCCTGGTCGGCCTCGTCGGCAGCGCGGTGTTCCTGCTGATCTCCTGGGCGAGCGGGCTGGGGACCGGCTGGATCGCGAACACGGGAACGCCCTCGCGGAACTGGTCGCCCTCGGCGGCCCACCTGCTGCGCCCGGTGATCAACGCCGTGGCGCGCACTGCGGGAGCGGACACGCCCGTCGTCTCGTTCGCCGTGGTGGCCGGCTCCCTCACCGTCGCCGGGCTCGTCGCCATGGCTGTCGCGGCGGTGATCACCGTCCCGACATGGTCGTGGGCGCGGCTCGCGTGGGTGAGCGCTCTGGTCTACCTCCTGATGTCCGCGAGTCTGTGGCCCTGGTACGCGGTGCCTCTGGTCGTGTTCCTCGCGCTCGACGGCGACAGCCCCCGGGCGCCCCGCACGGCCGTCTGCGCGACGGTGGTCCTCACCGTCTGGTCGGCCGCGGGCGGTGACGTCCTGACGCCTTCCCACGCCCTGCTCGCCGCGGTCCTGCTGGCGCTGCTGGTCTTCCGCTATGCCCCTGACCTGCCCGAGCTGGCACGGCGGGCACCGCGGTACGCGCACCCCGCCGGATGGGATGAGCACTCGTGACCGCTCCGCAGCGCGTGTTCCGCGGCCCGGGGAGCACCGCCGGTGAACGTCACCCGGGTGCCGGTCCCCGGCGGCAGCAGGATCCTGCGCGGGGAACGCCCGCGGCGAGGCGTGCCGGGTCGACTCGCCCACGACGGGCCGTTCCTGCACACCCGCCCGGACGGAGAGCGACCCGCTGGGTGTTCGCCGGGCTGGCACTGGTGGGGCTGTTCACGGTGCTGCCGATGGCGGTGGGCTACAACGACAAGACACGCATGGCGACGATCCAGGCGATCGTGGAGCAGGGACGGCTCACGATCGATCACACCGCTTTCGCCGACACGATGGACAAGGTCTGCATCCTCGGCCAGTACTTCTCCGACAAGCCCGTCACCCCGCAGCTTCTCGGCGCCCTCGTGTACGCGCCGATCCATGCACTCGGCATTCCGTTGCACGAGGACTGGAGCCTGGCGTACTACCTCATCACGCTCCTCACGGTGAAGCTCTTCTGGTGGCTGTCGCTGATCGCGTTCCACAAGGCGCTCGCGTACACGGGCCTTCCGGTGGGACGCCGACTGCTGCTCACGGTCGCCCTCGGGGTCGGGACGCTGGTGTTCTCCTGGTCGGCCACGTTCAACAACCACTCCCTGGCGGCGTCGTGGGTGACCATCGGGTTCTGGCTCCTGCTCCGGGCTCGGCACGACGGTGCCCTCGTCCCGAACCTGGCGCTGAGCGGCCTGTTCTTCGGCCTCGCCGGTGGTTCGGACGTGCCGACGCTGGCGTTCCCCGCGGCGTTCGGCGCGTACCTGTTGTCCGATCGTCGGTTGCGCCGTGGGGCGTGGGCCTACGCGGGGGCGCTGCTGGTGGCGCTTGCTCCGGGGGTCGCCGTCAACGTCGCGATCTCGGGCAGCGTCGTCCCGGTGCAGCTCGTCCCAAGGTACTTCGCGTTCCCGGGCTCACCGTGGACGACGGCCGACCTCACCGGCGCGGGCGTCAACAGCGGGATATCCCTGCTCCGCTACGCCACGACGATGCTGGTGGGGGAGCGCGGATTCCTCGTGTACAACCCGTTCAGTCTGCTCGCGATCCCCCTGATGGTCGCCGAGTTCGTACGCCGGCGCCGGTTCGCCCGGGAAGCGCTCGTCGTGACGGCGATGTCGGTCGTCATCGTGGCGTTCTACGCCCTCACCTCGACCAACTACGGCGGATACAGCTACAGCATCCGATGGTTCGTGCCGATGCTGCCGTTGTGGATGTTCTTCCTCTACCCCCTGCTGGAGAGGCCGGGGCGCCGTCCGTGGGCCGTGTTCGTCGCGCTTCTGGCGGTATCGGTGCCCATCGCGGTCATCGGCACCTGGAACCCCTGGACCTATATCTCGCTCGACCCTGTGCCTCTTCGCGCCAATCTTCTCTCGCTGCCGGAGTTGGCCCGCTCCTTGTATGACGCGATCCTGTCGGCCATGGGTGGTTCCCGCCCGGGGTAGGGCGGACGAAGGGGGCGGATCCAACCGGATCCGCCCCCTCGCCGCGTCGATCAGACGAAGATCGTCGGCTCGAGCGCCTCGTAGACGGCGACGAACCGGGCGAATGCGGCGTCGTACGCCGCCGCGTTCTCGGGCTTCGGCTCGTAGCGCTTGGTGACCTTCACGGCGCGCTTCACGGCGGCCTGCGCGTCAGGGTACAGCCCGATGCCGATGCCGGAGTAGAGAGCGGCGCCGAGGCATCCGGTCTCGGACGTCTGCAGCAGGTCGATCGGGCACTGGAAGATATCGGCGAGCATCTGGCACCACAGGGGCGACTTCGCCGCGCCACCGGTCAACCGGATGGACGTGACCTCGATGCCGGCCTGCTTCTGCGCCTCGACGATCTCCCGCATCTCGAAGCAGATGCCCTCGAGGACCGCACGGGCCATGTCCGCCTTGGTGGTGCCGAGGGACATACCGATGAAGGTGGCCTGCGCCTTGCCGTTCTGCCGGGACCCGGCCGCACCCTGCAGGTAGGGCAGGAAGGTCACGCCGTTGGCGCCCGGAGGCACCTGTGCGACGGACTCGGTGATGACGTCGTAGGGATCGCGACCGGACTCGGCGGCGACCGACCTCTCCATGTCGGCGAGGGTGTCGCGGTACCAGCGGAACGCGGAGGCCGAGGTGAGGGAGAACGCCTCGATCGTCCAGTTGCCGACGCCGTGGTTGGGCTTGACCACCAGCTTGCCGGCCGGATCGCGGTTGGGCTCGCCCAGCACGACGAAGCACGAGCCGAACGTGCCGATGACCATCACGGTCTCGCCGGGGTTCACGGCCCCGCCGCCGAACGTGGAGCAGTTCTGGTCGTGCGCCGCGACGCACAGCGCGGTGCCCTCGGCGAGCCCTGTCTGCGCGGCCACCTCAGCGGTGATGTGGCCCACGACCTTGCCGGGCTCCAGCGCGATCTTCGCCCGCTTCTCGATCGGGATGCCGAGGATGTCGTGCGTGACCGGATCCCAGTCGAAGGTGTCGGTGATGAGGGTGCCCTCGCGGGACGCCGAGGAGAGGTCGGTCCAGTAGTCCTCGGCGCCGAACGCGCGCAGGAAGTAGTCCTGGTTGGTCGAGAACAGCGCGGTCTTCGCCCAGTTCTCCGGCTCGTTCTCGCGCAGCCATTCGAGCTTCGAGTACGACCAGGTGGAGCCCAGCGGATTCCCGGTGATCTTGTAGTAGGTGTCCTTGTCGAGCTTCTCCCCGAGCTGCGCGAGGGTCTCCTCGCCGCGCAGATCCTGCCAGCCGACGAACGGCCGGATCAGCTTTCCGTCCTCGTCGAGCAGGCCGATGACCGAGCCCTGGGAGGAGATGCCCATCGCCTTGATATCGGCCGGGTCGACCCCGGACGCCTCGACGGCGGCCTTGACGCTGGCGTAGAGGGCCGGCGTGATGTCCTCCGGGATCTGCTCCACCCAGCCCTTCTGCGGGTAGTAGCACGGGTATTCGCGGTAGTCGGAGGCGATGACGTTACCGTCGAGGTCGAAGACACAGGCCTTGCAGCCGGTCGTGCCCTCGTCGAGTCCAAGCAGATATTCCGCCATTGGAATGTCCTTTCGTTTTCTGTCCGTATGGACGATCGGTTGTCGTCCGTCGGGCTGCGGCCGTCGGCCGAGCCCACGAGTGCGGTGTGGCCGCAGCCGCACCGCACTGCAAGCGCCGTCGCCCGTGACGGCGGGGATTTTCGGGCAGATTACGCCCCGGCGTAGGCCGGGACGAGTCCGATCTTGCGCAACTGGTCCAACGCGTCGATGATGCGCGGGGCGTCCCGCGTACCGATGAGGTCCACGCCGGCGAGCAGGAACGCGTAGGCGTTCTGCGGACGGGGGAACTTGACCCCGGCGACCTTCACCTTCGTGTCGGTGCCCTTGCAGGCATCGATCATGAGGAGAACCTGTTCCATCGAAGGGCCTTCGAACTGGCCGGACGAGCTCTTCGCGTAGTCGATCCCGGCCTCGATGATCAGGTCGCAGCCGCGACGGATCTCGTCGTCGGTGAGGAAGTTGGTCTCGAGGATCATCTTCGTGATGTTGCCCTGGGCGGCGTCGACGAACGCCTTGCACTCCTCGCGGACGTCCGCGTCGTGGCCGCTCTTCAGCGCGCCGATGTTCATGACGCAGTCGAGGGCCTTGGCTCCTCGTGCCACCGCTTCCGTGGCCTCGGCCACCTTGGCCGCCGTCGTCGCCGCACCGAACGGGAAGGCGATCGCCGCAGCGGGCAGCACGTCGGATCCTGCCAACTCCTCGACGATCACGGGCGTCCAGTACGCGGCGGAGCTGTAGAACGCCGCACAGTTGTACTTCACGGCGAGGCGGCATCCCTCGCGGATGTCGGTCTCTGTGGAGTTCTTCGGAAGTACGGATTGGTCGAAGCACTTACCCAACTCCCATGCGGTCACGCGGGAGAGGTCAACCATGATCAAGCCTCCTTGCTGATTGGTACCTTGGGATACGTCTCGTTGGTACTTGTAGGATATACAGGTATAGACAAGCTGTGCTGCTGTTCGCCAGCGAAACCGACAAATGCCGAAGGAGACGCATCGATGCGTACTGTCGCCGAGTTTGCCAAGCACTTCGACCTCGCCCTGCACAAGCAGGACGTCACCCGTTCGGTGATCGAGGAGTACTGCGCGGTGGCCCGTGAGAAGAAGGTGTCCGCCTTCTACACCAACCCGTACTGGTCTCCCCTGGTCGCCCGGGAGCTGGAGGGGAGCGGCGTGCGTGCCGGCGGTGCCCTCGGGTTCCCGTTCGGCGCCTACCTGACCGAGACGAAGCTGATGGAGACCGAGCGCCTCCTGGAGGCCGGGTGCCGGACCATGGACATGGTCGTGAACATCGGCGAGCTCAAGGACGGCAACTGGAAGATGGTCGCCGACGAGATCGGGGCCTTCACCACGCTGTGTCACGACGCGGACGCGTGGGCGAAGATCATCTTCGAGGTGTGCTTCCTCACGCAGGACGAGATCGCACGGCTCACGAAGGTCTGCTGCGACGCCGGTGTCGAGTTCGTGAAGACGGCAACGGGTCAGGAGGGCTTCCCCGACCTGCAGGACGTCCAGACGATGCAGGCGAACCTGTCGGGCGACACGAAGATCAAGGTGTCGGGCGTGCCCCGGACGTTCACTCTGGCCACGGCTCTGTTCCTGTTCGACAACTTCGACGTGAAGCTGATCGGCACCCGGAGCGCCGGCAAGATCGTCGACCAGTACGCGGAGTACCTCCGGACGCATTCCTGAACAGCACGAGTCCTGGCCGGGTCGGCGGAGCGGGGTCGTCCTCGGCGCCGGACGCGGGTGCGGGGCGCCGGGGTGGACGTGTCGCCGCGTGGCGGGCGGCAGGCGATAATGGGCCTGTGGCCGGTCATCGCTCGGATCCCCGCTGTCCCTTGCGTCCTGACGATGCGTGCAGTCTGTGTCAGGTCAACGTGACGGGACCGCACGACTGTGGGCTCGTCTATCTCATGATGAACGACGAGGAGTTGCGGGAGATCCGGCGCGAGATGTTGCGCGAAGCCCGTGCTGGCAGGGGCGCAGCGTGATATCTTGACATCAAGATAAATCCCAGAGAGACGGAGTCGTCGTGAGCATCAACTCATTCGGGGCGCGGTCCCCGCTACAGGTGGGGGACACCTCCTACGAGATCTTCCGGATAGATGCCGTGGACGGGTCGGAGACCTTGCCCTTCAGCCTCAAGGTGCTGCTGGAGAACCTGCTGCGCACCGAGGACGGGGCCAATGTCACCGCCGAGGAGATCACGGCCCTCGGATCCTGGGATCCCGGCGCCGATCCGTCCAAGGAGATCCAGTTCACCCCGGCCCGGGTGATCATGCAGGACTTCACGGGCGTGCCCTGCGTGGTCGACCTCGCGACGATGCGGGAGGCGGTGGAGGACCTGGGTGGCGACCCGTCCGTCATCAACCCCCTGTCTCCGGCCGAGATGGTCATCGACCACTCCGTCATCGCCGATCTCTTCGGCACCCCGAACGCGTTCGAGCGCAACGTCGAGCTGGAGTACGAGCGCAACCGCGAGCGCTACCAGTTCCTCCGGTGGGGGCAGACCGCGTTCCACGACTTCGTCGTCGTCCCCCCGGGCACCGGCATCGTCCATCAGGTCAACATCGAGCACCTGGCCCGTGTCGTCTTTCCACGGGTCGTCGACGGGGTGCTGCAGGCCTACCCCGACACGTGCGTCGGCACCGACTCGCACACCACGATGGTCAACGGACTCGGTGTCCTCGGTTGGGGAGTGGGCGGCATCGAGGCCGAGGCGGCCATGCTCGGCCAGCCGGTCTCGATGCTCATCCCGCGGGTCGTCGGGTTCAAGCTGACCGGTGAACTGCCCGAGGGCGCGACCGCGACCGACCTGGTCCTCACCATCACCGACATGCTGCGCCGGCACAAGGTCGTCGGCAAGTTCGTCGAGTTCTACGGGACCGGCGTGGGGCAGGTGCCGCTGGCCAACAGGGCGACGATCGGCAACATGAGCCCCGAGTACGGTTCCACGATCGCGATCTTCCCGATCGACGACCTGACGACCGATTACCTGCGGCTGACGGGCCGCACCGAGGAGCAGATCGCCCTCACCGAGGCGTACGCCAAGGAGCAGGGCCTGTGGCACGATCCGTCGATCGAGCCGCGCTTCTCCGAGTACCTCGAGCTCGACCTCGCGACGGTCGTCCCCAGCATCGCCGGACCGAAGCGTCCGCAGGACCGCATCCTGCTGTCGTCGGCCAAGGAGGCGTTCCTGGAGGCCGTCAAGGACTACGCGACCGACAAGTCCGTGCCGGCGACGGTGTCGCTGCCCGACGGAGAGACGTTCGAACTGGGCAACGGCGCGGTCACGATCGCCGCGATCACGTCGTGCACGAACACCTCCAACCCGTCGGTCATGGTCGGCGCCGGGCTGCTGGCCAAGAAGGCCGTCGAGGCCGGTCTGCGGCGGCGGCCCTGGGTGAAGACGTCGCTCGCGCCGGGCTCGAAGGTCGTCACGGACTACTACCACGCCTCCGGGCTCGACCAGTATCTCCAGGCGCTCGACTTCGACCTCGTCGGGTACGGCTGCACGACCTGCATCGGCAACTCCGGGCCGCTCATCCCCGAGGTGTCCGCCGCGGTGAACGCGAACGACCTGGCGGTGACCGCGGTGCTGTCGGGCAACCGGAATTTCGAGGGGCGAATCAATCCCGACGTGAAGATGAACTACCTCGCCAGCCCTCCCCTGGTGGTGGCGTACGCCTTGGCCGGCCGCATGGACATCGACCTCGCCCACGAGCCGCTCGGACAGGGCACCGACGGCAAGGACGTGTACCTGCGCGACATCTGGCCGACGCCGACCGAGATCGAGGAGATCGTCGGCAGTTCCATCAACTCCGAGATGTTCACGTCGCGCTATGCGGACGTCTTCCACGGCGACGAGCGGTGGCGTTCGCTGCCGACCCCCGAGGGTGACCTGTTCGCCTGGGCCGACGACTCCACGTACATCCGCAAGCCGAGCTACTTCGAGGACATGCCGGCCGAGCCGCGGCCGGTCGGGGACATCTCCGGCGCGCGTGTGCTGCTTCGACTCGGCGACTCCGTGACGACCGACCACATCTCGCCGGCCGGCTCCATCAAGGCCGATACGCCCGCGGGCCGGTATCTCACCGAGCACGGGGTGGAGCGCAAGGACTTCAACTCGTACGGGTCGCGTCGCGGCAACCACGAGGTGATGGTGCGCGGCACGTTCGCCAATATCCGGCTCCGCAACCAGCTCGCGCCGGGTACCGAAGGGGGTTTCACCCGGGACTTCACCGTCGCAGATGCCCCCGTGACCACGGTCTACGAGGCGGCGCAGCAGTACGCGGCCGCGGGGACTCCGCTGGTCGTGCTCGCCGGCAAGGAGTACGGCTCCGGGTCGTCGCGCGACTGGGCGGCGAAGGGCACGGCCCTGCTGGGTGTCCGGGCGGTGATCGCGGAGAGCTACGAGCGCATCCATCGTTCGAACCTGATCGGCATGGGCGTGCTGCCGTTGCAGTTCCCCGAGGGTGAGAACGCCGACTCGCTCGGGCTGAGCGGTGAGGAGACCTTCGAGATCGCCGGCATCACGGGGCTGAACGAGGGCGTCACGCCCGAGACGGTGACGGTGACGGCGACGCAGGGCGGGCACACGATCACCTTCCAGGCGCGGGTGCGGATCGACACCCCGGGGGAGGCCGATTACTACCGGCACGGCGGCATCCTGCAGTACGTGCTTCGGCAGCTTGTCGGTAGCTGAGCCGATCGGCTCGGGTACGAGGCGATCCGGCATCCGACACGCCCGGCCATGTCTGCCTCAGAGTCTCAGGCGCACGCCCCGTCAGGCTTCGGCCTGGCGGGGCGCGCCGGCACCCGTGCCGAACGACGCCAAGCCTGGGTGGCGCGAAGCCGGCCCTGCGTCGAGAAGGACGCCCGGGCGGCGTCGATGAGGTCACGGGGGAGTCGGCTGCAACCACGCCACCCATCGCCTTCGGAACGTGTTCGGAAGTCCCGGTTGTTGGTCTGTGCGCTCCGTCGACTTTCAGGCTCCCGCGATCGCCGCGCGAAGCCGCCCTGCGTAGGCCGCCCGTTCGCCGTCCGCGTATGCCTGACGGGGCCAGAAGAAGCCACGGAGGCCGTCGCCCTTCGTCCTGGGAACCACGTGAACGTGCAGGTGGGGGACCGACTGACTGACGACGTTGTTCACGGCGACGAAGCTGCCCTCGGCCCCGAAGGCCGATGCCATCGCGGCCGCGACGGACTGGACGGCGGCGAGGAGGGGGGCGGCGCCGTCCGGCGGCAGGTCCAGCAGCGTCCGGGCGTGGGCGACGGGGCACACGAGGGCGTGTCCCTTGAACAGCGGCCGCCGGTCGAGGAACGCGATCACGTCGTCGGTGCGCAGGACGATGTCGGCGGCGAGGTCTCCGCGCGCGATCTGGCACACGATGTCGGGCATGGGTCCATCCTCGCCCACGACGGGCGACCCTCCGCGCGCTGTCCGGCAGGTGCCGAGCGGCGCGTCGGCACACCCCAGGGTCCTCACATGCGTGCGGGCTAGGCTGACCGGATGAGGCCCGAGCGTGAGCGTCCGCGGTGGAGGCGCCCGACGCCGCCGGGCGGGCTTCGCCGCATTCCGTGGGGCTACCTGGCGGCCTTCATCGCGCTCGTCGTGGCACCCCTGTTCCTCCTGCTGCTGCCGGTCGTGCGGACGCCGGCCTGCGGCGTCGACGCCGACATCGGATGCACGCTGAGCGTGGGCCTGCTGCTCTGGGGTGGCGGGTCCCTCGCCGGGATCGTGTTCGCCGCCTGGCTCCTGCGGCTCGGCTGGCTGTTCGCGCTGGCTCACATCGCGGCGGTCGCCGGCGTGTTCCGTTTCGCCGACGGTGTGCAGAACCTGCTGACCGTCGGTCTCGTCCTGCTCATCCCGGGTGTGGCGGCCCTGGCGTCGATCCCGTGGAGGACGCCGTGGTACAAGTCCTGGCAGGCATGGGCGGCCGCGGTCGCGTCGGTGGCGCTGATCGTGTGGGTCGGGCTGTGGATCTACGGCTGACGCCGGCCCGCGTGTGACGCGAGCTCAGTCGCGCACCTGTACGACGACCTTGCCGATCTGCTCCCCGGCGGCGAGGCGGCGCAGTGCCGAGCCCGCGTCGGCGAGCGCGTAGGTCGAATCGATCACGGGGCGGACTCCGGTGCGTGCGAGGAAGGCCAGCAGGTTCTCCAGGTCCTGCTTGGTGCCCATCGTCACGCCGAGAATGCTGATCTCGAGAAAGAAGAGGCGCTGCATCTCGGTGCGGGACGGTTCCCCGGTGGTGGCGCCGGCGACGACCACCGTCCCGCCGGGGCGGACGGCCTTCATCGAATGCGACCAGGTGGCGGCGCCGACGGTTTCGACGACGAGGTCCATTCGTGCCGGAAGGCGCTCGCCCGGGGCGACGGCGCCGGTCGCGCCCATCGTGAGCGCGAGCTCGCGCTTGGCGGCGGATCGGCTCGTGGCCCACACCTCGCAGCCCGCGGCAGCGGCGAGGGAGATGGCCGCCGATGCGACACCGCCGCCGGCGCCCTGCACGAGTACGCGCTGGCCGGGCAGGGCGCGACCGACCGGGAACAGCATCCGGTATGCGGTGAGCCAGGCCGTCGGGATGCACGCCGCCTCCGCCCAGGAGAGCTCGGCGGGTTTGGGCACGAGGTTCCAGGTGGGCACGCTCACCTGTTCGGCGAGCGTGCCGGGGTAGCGCTCCGAGAGGAGGGAGCGGGGCTCCGCGGGCCCCACGCCGTGCCCTGTCGCGCCGCCGATGACGGCGTGCAGGACGACCTCGGTGCCGTCCGGCGCGGTACCCGCGCCGTCGGTCCCGAGGATCATCGGCAACTGTTCGGCACGCAGTCCGACGCCGCGCAACGACCACAGGTCGTGCTGGTTGAGGGCGGCGGCCCGGAGGTCGACGGTGGTCCAGTTCTCGCGGGGTGTCGGCTCGGGCACCTGCCCGATGTCAAGACCCGCGACGGGGTCCTCCGGATCGAAACGAGAGACGGTGGCCGCAAGCATGACCTCAGCTTATGGGGTGCACGCGGATCCGGGCTGTTCCTCGGAGTCCGCGACGATGCCGGACACCGCGAAGCCCGCGGCCGGTCACGGCTGCGGAGAATCCGTCGGCGGACGCGAGCCGTCCACTGCCCCGGCGTCCGCCGACAGGTCAGGCGTGGAGAACCTTCGCCACCTCGCGGCGCCAGAGGCGGCGCAGTGTCAGGTGCTCCGTGGGGCGGTCCGCAGGGCGGAGGTCGAATTGACGCGCCTGATCGAGTTCCTGCATCAGGCGCTCACGATCGCGGTCGACGACCTTGGTTCCCATCATGCGTCCAGCCTCGTGCATCGATTAATTCGAGACAAGCAGATATTTCCGAACGATCATTCGATGATGCCGTATGTTTGGTGCCATGCTGGATCTCAATCGACTGCGCATCCTCCGGGCTGTCGTCGCGAGCGGTTCGGTGACCGACACCGCCAGGCAGCTCGGCTACACCCCGTCCACGATCAGCCAGCACGTCCACACGCTCGAACGGGAGGTGGGGTTCTCGGTCGTCGAGCGCTCCGGCCGCGGCATCGTGCCGACCGCGGCGGGGATCGCGCTCGCCGAGGCCAGCGGGGAGGTCCTGGTGGCGCTGTCGCACCTGGACGCCACGGCGCGGGATCTGCGCGGACAGACCAGCGGACGACTGTCGATCCGGACCTTCGCCTCCGCGGCCTACACCTGGATGCCCGGGATCGCCCGCGCGCTGCGCCGCGAGTTCCCCGGGCTGACGCTGGAACTCTCGCTCGACATGGACGCGCCGGACGACTTCGTGGGCGATATCGAGGTTCTCAGCGAGGTTCCCTTCGACGCACCGACCGTCGTCCCGGGCTACACGCGGCGCGAACTCGGCAGCGACGACTTCCTGCTCGCTGTCCCGCCCGAGCATCCGGCCGCCGCGCGGGGGACGGCGCCGCTGGCGGACTTCGCGGGTGAGGACTGGGTGCAGTACGACTTCCGCGACAAGCTGAGTGCGCGGATCGTAGGGCAGGCCTGCGCGGCCGCCGGCTTCACGCCCCGGTATGTCGCACGGTCCCAGGATCACGTGACCGGTCTGGCGCTCGTCGCGGCCGGGGTGGGTGTCGCCATCGTCCCCCGCCTGGCGCTGGACTGGTCGCACTTCGAGGTCGCGTCGGTGCGGGTCACGAACCCCGTTCCGCAGCGACGCATCGTCGTCCTGTGGCGCACCGGCGTGCGCGCCAATCCCGCCGCTCAGCGCACCCTCGCGCTCCTGGCGGGACTCGCGGCAACCCTCGATGCTCCCGGCTCAGGCGCCGCACGCTCGCGCTGAGGGCGGCGCGCCTCGGACCGGGTGTGTCGATCCCCCTGGACAGCCGCCGGCGGGCGCCCTAGAATCGAACACACGTTCGACGACAGGGGGAGCGATGACAATGACGATGACACGGTCGCGACCGACCGACGCCTTCGCCGGCACAGCCATCTACGTTCCACCGGGATGGCCCGAGGCGGTGCGCCCGCCCGGCACCCCCGACTGGGAGGACACGGCGGCGGCGTTCCTGCTCGACTGCTGTCCGGCCGACTACCGGGCGTATCCAGTACTGCGACGGCACCCCGTCGTCCTCGCGCGCTTCGCTGCGGACTTCGTGGAGTCGCAGATCCGGGCGAGCCGGGACTCACTGGGCGGGTTGCGCGCCGGGCTGCAGGGCTATGTGGATCCCCGGGTCGTCCAGTCCGCAGCCGACGCATGTCAGGAGCAGGAGGCCTCCCTGGTGAGGACGCGACGCGCGGTCGCGCTCATCGAAGAGGCACTGCGCGGAAAGGTGTTCCTGCGGCGGCTGTGAGCCTGCCGGAACCGGGCTGCGTGGGGCGCAGCGGCCGACCACCTACACTGACAGGGTGTTCGTGCTCGATGGAATCCATGGCCCGGCCGACCTGCGCCGGCTCGACAGGGAAGAGCTCGACGCACTCGCGTCCGAGATCCGCTCCTTCCTCGTCTCGACGGTGTCGCGGACCGGCGGGCACCTGGGGCCGAATCTGGGCGTGGTCGAGCTGACCGTCGCGCTCCACCGGGTGTTCGACTCCCCGCAGGACGCGATCATCTTCGACACCGGCCACCAGAGCTACGTTCACAAGATCCTCACCGGGCGCAAGGACGGCTTCGCGACGCTGCGCCAGGCAGGGGGGCTGTCGGGTTACCCGAGTCGCGACGAGTCCGCGCACGACATCGTCGAGAACTCGCACGCGTCGACCTCCCTGTCGTGGGCCGAGGGGCTGGCGAAGGCCCGGCGGCTCACCCGGGCCGGCGGCGTGGTCGTCGCGGTCATCGGCGACGGAGCGCTCACGGGCGGCATGCCGTGGGAAGCGCTCAACAACATCGCGGTCCAGCGCGACCTCGGGCTGGTGATCATCGTCAACGACAACGGTCGCTCCTACACGCCGACCGTGGGCGGTCTCGCGACCCGCCTCACCGCGTTGCGCACCGATCCGCGCTACGAACTGACCCTGCGCCGCATCAAGGAGGACCTGCCCAAGGCACCCGTGATCGGCAAGCCCGCCTACGATCTGCTGCACGCCATCAAGACCGGCGTGAAGGACATCACGGCGACGCAGGGGCTGTTCTCCGACCTCGGCATCAAGTACGTCGGTCCGGTCGACGGGCACGACGTCCTCGCTCTCGAACACGCGCTGACGGCGGCGAAGAACTTCGGCGAGCCGGTCATCGTCCACTGCATCACCCAGAAGGGGCGCGGCTACAAGGCCGCCGAAGAGAACACCGAGGACCACTTCCACGCGGTCGGCAAGATCGACGAGGCGACGGGAGTCCCGCTCGCCGGTGCAGTCCGACCCACGTGGACCGACGCCTTCGGCGACGAACTGGTGCGGATCGGGACGCAGCGGTCCGATGTCGTCGCGATCACCGCCGCGATGCTCCACCCGACGGGCCTGGGTCGATTCCGCTCCCTGTTCCCCGACCGCACCTTCGACGTCGGCATCGCCGAGCAGCATGCGGTCGCCTCCGCGGCCGGGCTCGCCCAGGGCGGGTTGCATCCCGTCGTGGCGGTGTACGCCACATTCCTCAACCGCGCCTTCGACCAGGTCCTCATGGATGTCGCGCTGCACCGACTCGGTGTCACCTTCGTCCTCGACAGGGCCGGCGTCACCGGTCCCGACGGAGCGAGCCACAACGGCATGTGGGACCTCTCGATCCTTCAGGTCGTGCCGAACATCGCGATCGCGGCCCCGCGCGACACCCCGACCCTGCGAGCGGCGTTGCGGCGGGCCGTCGAGATCGCCGACGGGCCCAGCGTCGTGCGGTTCCCGAAACAGGAGGCCACGGAGCCGATCCCGGCCGAGCGGCAGGAGGGTCCCACGGACATCCTCCTCACCAGCGACGAGCCGGCGATCCTGGTCGTGGGGTACGGCCCGATGGCCGCCACCGCGATCCGGGTGGGCAAGCGGCTCCGGCAGCACGGTCTGGGCGCCACCGTCGTCGATCCGGTCTGGGCACTCCCGGTCGCCCCCGAACTCGTCGCGTTGTGCGCCCGCCACGAGCTCGTCGTCACCATCGAGGACAACAGCGTCGTCGGCGGGGCCGGTGCGCGGCTCATGGTCGAACTCGCCGAGGCGGGGGTCCGGACGCCGGTCCTGCCGTTCGGCCTGGCTCCGGAGTTCCTGCCGCACGGCGACCGTGCCGACCTCCTGGCCCGGGCCCGGCTCACGCCGCAACCCATCGCTCTGGCGGCCACCGAGGCGCTGCTGTCGATTCGCGAAGGCGAGCCGACCGGGCGGGCCGTGGATGCCGGCGAGGGGACGATCCGCACGCCGACCGCGGAGTAGGCGGGGCGCGGCGCGCTCAGGCACCCCGGCGGGTCGGCGGACGCGCCGACAGCGTCACGACGGCGCCGCCGCCGAGCGCGTCGGACATCGAGATGACCTTCGCCTGACGAGGCACGAAGACGGTGGCGAACGTGCTCAGGATGAGCGTCAGGAACAGCGGGGTCCCGAGGTAGGTGTCGCCCGCCTGCTGGAAGGGAGCGAGATCCGCGAAGCTCCCGCTCTCCGGTCGTGCGAGGCCCATGAACGCCAGGGCGAGCACGCCGAACAGGGAGTTGGCCCAGAACAGGAGCACACGTGTGGTGCTGGGCAGGGCCGTCGACGTCCCGCGGGTGACGTGACCGTCGGTGAGGACACGCCACAGCAGACCGGCGAGGATCGCCGCTCCACCGGCGAAGCCCAGCAGCGCGGTCGTGGGATCGTCCAGCAGTTCGCGGAAGCCGTACAGGATGCAGGCGCCCAGCAAGGCGACCACAGCGAGCAGGGGCGTCGGGTGCCGGAACCGGTGGATCGCACACCAGGCCAGGCCCACGACGGCGCCGACGGTCGCGAGGAGGGCGAGGCCGTCGGGCGTCGCCCGCACCCGGAGAACGCCGGACAACGCGTCCGAGGACAAGGCGGTGAGCAGGTCGTGAACGGTGATCGCGGTGAAGCATGCCAGCGTCGTCGCGAGAAGCATGCGTCCGCGGCGAGCGAGCAGAAGCGCCCAGGCGAGCGCGGCCAGACCGACGACGACGCGTACCCCGTGCGCACCGGCCGACGACGTCACCACATCGGTGACGCCTCCCAGCGCGACGATGAGGCTCCTGTCCTGGAGCAGCGTCGCCACCACGAGCACCGTGCTCAGGGGGATCATCAGCAAGGGCACGAAGGAGAGTCCCAGAGCGAGCGGGTAGAGGGCCCGGCCCCAGGTCTCCGACGACTCGCCGGGACCGATGAAGGCGCGTCGCGAGCGCCGGCCGGCGAACCACACGAGCGCGACCACGGCGGCGGCGAGGACGAGCTGCACCGCCGCGCCGACGGGTGACGGCGCGTCCGGGTCCGTCAGGTGGTACGCGAGCTGAACCCCGCGCACGACCAGCGCGACACCGATGGCCGCGAAGAGGACCCAGCGCCGTGCGACGTCCCGGATCACCGACGCCACCGCCTCGGCGGTCGTGATGGCCACCTGCGCCAGCGCCGCACCGGATGCCATGAGCGCCGGGAGGGACAGCGCCAGCAGGTACGACAGCAGGCCGAACAGCAATCCCGGACGGAAGTCGTAGCCGAACTGGAGCGATGTCCGCCCGCCCACGATCTGCGGGACCATCGTGCCGACGGAGATCAGCATCGAGACGACGAGGATGTCGATCGCGTGGAACCGGCTGCGCCGGCGCACGATCGTGTACACGACGAGTCCGGCGAACGAGAGGAGGCCGACGAGGGCGGCGGGAACGGACCCGGAGCCGCCGAACACGGTGAACTGGGAGATCACCATCAGCGTGACGAGGAGGCCGCCGACCTTGAGCGACCAGTGTGCGGCGAGCACCGCCGCCTGGAGCAGGCAGATGCACCACAGCGAGAGCATCGTCAGGACGGGAACGGCGACGACCGGGACGACCTGACTTCCGGTCCCGACGACGAGCTGCTGGGAGTCGCGGATCGGCGTGGCGAACAGCACCAGCAACGCTGTCGCGATGTACATCGCGACGCTGACGAGGCTGACGGCGCGCAACCCTGGCGACCACCCCGCCCAGTCCAGCCGGCCGTCGCGGAGAGGCTTGCCGAGGACGAGTCGTGGCAGTTCCATGAGTGCGACGGACAGCCGCCGCTGCGGCGCGGGACCGGTCACGGCGGCGTCCCGACCGCCAGCGCCCCGGTGGAGTCGAGGACGACGAAGCACGTCTCGCCCGCGGCCAGCCCCACGTCGGCGGCGGCGGGATCGAGCGACACCGGCCAGCGTCCGACGGCGGTTCCCGTCGTGTCCAGGGCGATGAGCGTGTCCCCCGACACGACGAGCGCGGCCCCGCCGTAGGCGAGCAGGGGTGCCCGGGATGGATACGCGGCGGTCCATACCTTGCGCCCCTGCGCCGAGATGGCGACGACCTCCGTCTCCGCGCCGAGGACGGTCTGGTCTTCCAGACAGGTCATGCTGTCGACGGAACCCGGTTGATAGTGGGACCAGGCGGTGGCCCCTGTGTGCGCATCCAGCGCCGTGATCCGGGGATTGAAGGCGTCGCCGGTGATGATGAGCCCGCCGCACGCGACAACCTGCGCCGGGGGATCGGGAAGGCTCCTCGCCCAGCGCTCGACCCCCGTCGCGGCGTCGAGGGCGACGGCGGCACCAGACGTGTCGACCGCGAACACCGTTGCGGCCGTGACGACGGGCGGGTGCCAGATCTGCGCGGGAAGGGCGGCACGCCAGAGCTGGCGCCCGGTGGCGATGTCGTACGCGGCGACGGTGCCGTCGAGGAAGGCGGCGACGAACGTCCGGTCGTCGACGCGGGCGAGATCGGTCGGGGCCACGTCCGGCGTGGCAGCGTCCCACAGGCGCAGCCCGCTCGTGGTGTAGGCGGCGAGCCGTCGCCGGCTCGTCGTGACGACGGTGACCTCACCGAACTGCGCCGTGGTGAGCAGGGTTCCGCCGGGATGGCCGCGCCACAGGATCTGCGTGCCGCCGCTCTCGGGGACGGCCAGGGCGACGAGGTCGTCGGTGTTGGCGGAGCCGTAGAGGTACAGATTGCGCACCACCATGGTGGGCGTGGTGCGCGGTTGCGTGCCGTACTGGGCGGACTGGCGGTGCGATTGCACGTGCCATCCCCGGAGGGTCGCGGGTTCGGTGAATCCCTCCGTGCCGACCGAGGAGCGCGGGTCGGCGTCGCTCGGCCAGTCGGTCACGCCTGTGAGAGTCTCGCCGCCGCGCTGCTGGGCGACGATGCCTCGCCCGCGGCACCACGTCGTGCTGCTCGTGCGCGTGGTGTCCCCCTCGATGCTCTGCCGCTCGGTGACGACGAGGCAGCCGCTGTCGTCCGTCTCGGCCTCGGCCAGGGTCAGGTAGCTCGTGGTGCGGATCTCGCCGTCGGCCGCGCGGATGCGCAGCGTCCCCGTCGACTGCCAGGCGGACCCGGCCGCGACGCCCAGCGGCAGGGCGGTCTCGGCATCGTCGTAGTAGTAGGTCGTCCCGTCGCGCATCTCGACGACACGGTGCAGTCCCCGCTCGTCGTTCTCCAGCAAGGTGTCGTCGGGACGCTGGAAGGTGGCCGCCGGGTACGTCTGGTAGGTGAGGCGCACGTAGTGGGCCCCGGTGAGACCGGCGTAGTCGATGGCGGCGTCGAGGAACTCGGCGGGGCCGCTTGCGAGGGCTCTGGGACCCTGCAGGCGAGCCCATTCGGCCGAGCGCACGGTCGCGGTCGCGGCGAGCAGTTCGCGGTGCCCGTCCTCGGGGATGTAGTCGCCCGCCCTGGTGAGGGGCGCTGTTGCGAGCGGACGGCTGGCGTAGACGGTGAGACCCGTCAGCAGGGCCAGCGACAGGCCCGCCAGCAGCAACGCGACCCAGGACGACTCCCGGCGTAGCCGGGGAGGCGCGACCGGCGGTGGCGCCCCGGGCAGCGGACCGGGCGCCTGCGCGGATCCGGGCCAGATCGGCGGCTGCACAGGGTCATCCTAGGACCGGGGGCGGCGGCCCGCCGTCCCGAATTCGACCGGCTGGCGCGGGTTTTCTCGGCCGGCTCGGGGAGCTGCCGCGGACCGAGCGGACCCGAGGTCTGTGCCTGGAAGAATGGGCGGGTGCAGTCGAAGTCGGGCGTCCCCGGAGTGTCCGCGTTGCCGCGGACGGGTGTCGGGATCCTCATCGGGCTGGTGGCGTCCCTGGCCTTTGCGGCGTCCGGACCCTTCGTGCGCTCTCTGTTCGCGGTCGGCTGGTCGCCCGGGGCAGCCGTGTTCTGGCGGATCGCCTGCGCGGCTGTGGTGCTGGTGCCGGTCGCGCTGTGGATGCTGCGCGGCCGGCTGTCCGACCTCGTCCGCGAGTGGCGAGCCGTGCTTGCCTTCGGTCTCGCGGCCGTCGCGACGCCGCAGTTGATGTACTTCGCGGCGGTGTCCCGCATGTCGGTGAGCATCGCGTTGCTCATCGAGTACATGGCGCCGGTGCTGCTGGTGCTCGTCGCATGGGCGCGGACGCGGCGGTTGCCGAGGCGGGCCGTCCTTTTCGGCGCGATCGTGAGCGTGGTCGGCCTGCTGTGCGTGCTGGACCTCGCCGGGGCGTCCCCGGATGCCCTCGGCGTGCTGTTCTCGTTCGGCGCGATGTTCGGAGCCGCGTCCTACTTCGTCCTGTCGGCGCGGCCGACTCGCCTGCACCCCGTCGTCCTGGCGGCGTTCGGCCTCGCAGTGGGTGCTGCGGTGCTCGGGCTGGCGATCTGTGCGGGCGTGCTCCCGTACGCCGCGCCGCTGGTGGACACCGCGCTGTTCGGCCGGATCGCTCCCTGGTGGGTGCCGCTGTCGGTGATCGCCCTGGTCGCGACGGCGCTGGCGTACGGCCTCGGGATCGCCGGCGTGTCCCTCATGGGGGAGCGGCTGGCGTCGTTCGTGGGCCTGTCCGAGGTGCTCTTCGCCACCGTTCTCGCCGCGTTGATGCTGGGGGAGGTGCCGAGCCTCGTGCAGGTGGTCGGCGCGGCACTGATCATCACCGGGGTTGTGCTCGTCCGCTTCGGTACGGGTGCCGGGACGCCGTCCGATACATCCGGTGCAGCGGCCGGTTGTGCCACGCCGGCCCGGTGTCGTAGACGCGATCCTCGGTGACGAACCCCTGCCGGGCGTAGAACCGCTGCGCACGGACGTTGCCGCCGACGAGCCACAGATAGGCGGGCAGTCCGCCGGGGAGGGCGAGGTCGAACAGTACCTGCCCGAGCCCTGTGCCGTGGGCGTCCGGTCGGGTGTAGAGATGGCTGAGCTGGTACGTGATGCCCTCCAGGGATGTCGGCGCGTCGGGTTGGGCCTCCCACCATTGCGGGAACGCCGACGACACGGCGATCCCGACGATCCGGCCGCCGTGTTCGGCGATCCAGGTGCGCTGCATGGGCTCCTCGCCGCGTCGCTCCGCGGCCAGGCTCTCGGCGAATCGCCGCGTGCACCGGGCCGTCTCCGCCGGGACGGCCGCCAGCAGTTCCCCGGCGAACTCCGGCGGCATCGTGTAGCTGTAGGTGTCGGCCACCATCTCCGCATCCGCCCGGCAGTATGCGGGGGCGTCCGCCTCGGTGGCGCGGCGGATTCGCAGCGAGCCGAACGCGACCTCGGTGTCGGGTGACAGGAACTCAGGCATGGTCCCCGGCGGCGGCGGTGAGCACCGGAGCCACGAGGGACGTCTGCCACGGACGTGCGCCGAGGGTGCGCAGCGCGTCGGCCCAGTCGCCGTCGCCGGGCGGGTCGTTCCACAAGACCCGGCGCAGGGTGTCGGGGGTGATCAGGTTCTCGACCGGCAGACTCAGATCGGCAGCGAGCGCAACGACGGCGGGTCGGGCGGTGTCCCAGCGGGCGGCCGCCTCCGGGTTCCGCGCCTCCCAGGAGCGCACGGGAGGCGGTCCGTCCTGCGGCAGGCTGCGCGGCGGCAGATCGGCACGCGGAAGGGACATCGCACGGCCGACGGCATCCAGCCAGTTGGGGAGGTGGCGCTGGTACTGACGCCGGCGCATTCCCGGCAGGGAGAGGACGTCGGCGCGGCCGATCTTCTGGACGCCGGGTTTCGCCAGGCCGGCGATCTCGACGACGACCCTGTCGGGAAGCAGCCGGGACGGCGCTTTGTCCATGCTGCGCGCGAGGATGTCCCGCGTCGCCCACAGCTCGGCCACGACGGCCAGAGCGCGTTCGGAGCGGAGGTGATGGATGCCGGACGTGCGACGCCAGGGATCGGTTCGCGGCACCGGAGGGGCGGTGTACGTGGTGAGGACGTGCGCGAACTCCTGGCGGGCCCACTCGTCCTTGCCTGCCGCCTCGAGACGCGTGGTGAGCCACTGCTTGAGGTCTCCGAGGAGTTCGACGTCGAGCGCCGCGTACACCAGCCACTCGGCGGGCAGCGGGCGCGACGACCAGTCGACGGCCGAGTACTCCTTGAGAAGCCGCACGCCGAGCGCCTCCTCCACGAGGGCGCCGAGGCCGACGCGGGGGAGCCCCAGGAGCCGGCCCGCGAGCTCGGTGTCGAACAGTTCGGACGGGATCATCCCGACTTCGGTGAGGCACGGGAGGTCTTGGGATGCGGCGTGCAGCACCCAGACGTCGTCCAGTGCCGCGGTGAGTTCGGCCAGGTCGGCGCGGGGCGAGCCGTTCTCGAGGGAGGCCGGATCGACGAGCCAGGTGCCGGCGCCCTCGCGCCGAACCTGGATCAGGTAGGCCTTGGCGGAGTACCGGAAGGTCTGGGCGCGTTCGGTGTCGATGGAGATCGGGCCGGTGCCGTCGCGTAGCGCCGCGATGCACTCGCCGAGGGCGGCAGGGTCGTCCACCACGGGCCGCAGCGAGTCCGCGGGGCCCGCGAGGATGGGCAGGCTCTCGTCGACAGTGGTGTCGGTCACCGGCGGCGCGGCGGGGTCCGGCGCGCGGGCATCATGACGACGCCCGTGGGCAGTGGTGGCAGCCCTGCGGTGGTGCACAGCAGCTCGGACCAGGCCATGAGGTGCGGCGTGATGCGAGGCACGGTGTCGAGGACGGGCGTCCAGGACGCGCGGATCTCGACCTCGGCGCGTCGTGGCTCTGCCGACATGGAACCGAACGAAGTGCTTTGCACGGCCGTCACGGTACCGCCCGGGGCCACGTAATCACAGCCCTGCCGGTCGAGAGACTCGGTCAGCCACGACCAGGCGACCTCTGCGAGGAGCGGATCGGTCGCCATCTCCGCGTCGACCTCGGCGTGCGCGTACGTCACGAACCGGAAGGCGCCCTCCCAGCTCGCGTTGCCCGCGGGATCGTGGAGGAGGATCAACCGGCCGGAGGCGAGTTCCTCGTCGGAGACCACGACGTCGGCGCTGACGGCCGTCGCGAACGGCGCGATCTTCTGCGGGGCGGGGAGGGGGCCGATGACCATCTCGGGCCGCCACGGCGCATCCGCCAGTTCCGCGAGGGCGCTCGTGAACGCCTCGGGGGTCAGGGACGTCGTGTGGGCGCTCATAGGGGAACAGTAATCAAACTGACCGGCAAGTCCGGGACGGCCACGCCGTCACCCCTTGTGCGAGCCGAGCTCGGCCTGCGTATCGGGATCGTCGGGTGCGAGCGTCAGCGAGACCGAGTTGATGCAGTAGCGCAGGTCGGTCGGCGTCGGGTATCCCTCGCCTTCGAAGACGTGGCCCAGGTGCGAGTCGCAGGCCGCGCAGCGGACCTCGGTGCGGGTCATGCCGAGCGAGTCGTCCGTGATGTAGCGGACGCGGTCCTCGGCCAGCGGTGCGTAGAACGACGGCCAGCCGCAGTGGGCGGAGAACTTCGTCGTGCTGCGGAACAGCTCGGCGCCGCAGGCCCGGCACCGATACACGCCTGGCGCGGTGGTCTCGACGTACTCGCCCGTCCAGGGGCGCTCGGTGCCGGCTTCGCGCAGGACGTGATACTCCAACGCGGAGAGTTCCTGCTTCCACTCTTCGGGCGTCTTGATGACGCGCAGGTGCGGGTCGGTCATGGAGGACTCCTCTCGTGCTGACGTCTCAACGCACCTAGCATGTGCGCTATGCCCGAGAAGGCCGTGGAATTCCAGGTGGGGGAGCGGGTCGTTCGTCTGTCGAGTCCCGACAAGGTGTACTTCGCCGAGCTCGGACTGACGAAACGGCAGGTGGCGGAGTACTTCCTGAGCGTCGGTCCCGGCATCCTCGCCGCGTTGCGGGACCGGCCGACGACGATGGAGCGCTGGCCCGGGGGCGTGCGCGAGGACGTCGTGGTGGCCACGCGCGCGGACCGGCGGGGCGAGGCGTTCTATCAGAAGCGCGCCCCGGCCAGTGTGCCGGACTGGGTGCAGACCGGGACGGTGACGTTTCCGTCGGGGCGGACGGCCGAGCAGGTGTGCCCGGCCGATCTCGCGACGATCCTGTGGATGGTCAACCTGGGGACGCTGCGCTTCCACCCGTGGCCCGTTCGGCTGCCCGACCTGGACGCCGTCGATGAGTTGCGGATCGACCTCGACCCTCAGCCGGGGACCGGATTCGGGGAGGCCGCGCAGGCCGCCGTCGTGCTGCGGGAGATTCTTGCGGAGGCCGGGCTGACCGGCTTCCCGAAGACGAGCGGCGGCCGGGGCCTGCACGTCTTCTGCCGGATCGGGCCGGCGACGTTCGTCGATGCGCGGCACGCGGTCATCGCCCTCGGGCGGGAACTGGCCCGGCGCGTCCCCGACCTGGTGACCATGAGCTGGTGGAAGGAGGAGCGCGGCGAGCGGGTGTTCGTGGACTTCAACCAGCTCGCCCGCGACCGCCTGATGACGTCGGCGTACTCGATCCGGCCGACGATCAGAGGGCATGTCTCGGCTCCGTTGGAGTGGGACGAGGTTGCCGGGACAGATCCCGCCGACCATACGATCCTCACGATGCCGCAGCGCTTTGCCGACCGCGGCGACGTGTGGGCGCCCTTCTACGCGCAGCCGCTCGGATCTCTCGACGTCGCGCTGGCCTGGTACGAACGTGACGCCGCTGCAGGCGAGGGGGAGATGCCATATCCACCCGAGTACCCGAAGATGCCGGGCGAGCCGCCGCGGGTGCAGCCTTCCCGGAAGAAGCGCGTTGGCTAGGGCGTTCGGTGTTCAGATGCGGTCGTTGCCGGTCGTTGTGTGGATGGCATGGTGCGTACTCTCCTGATGACCTGTAGGCGTGGTGGAGAGACTCGAAGATCTCGGCGCGTCGTTCGTGCGCGAGCTGCGCGCCGAGAAGCGCTCGCCCGCCACCATCCGGCTGTACACGCAGTCTGTCCGACTCTTCGCCGAGTGGCTTACCGTCCAGGCGCCAGTGCTGCCGCCGCGCGGGCCAAGGCCGCCGCGCAACGGCTGGACAGAGGCGATCGGGTCTGATGGTGAAGACATGACAGAGCGGGTTCTGGCAGAAGCTCGGTGCGAGCGCCGCGGGCACCTGCTTGCGCGGTTGTTGCAGAGAGCTCGGGTGCCGACCGCATCGGCAAGTTCACCGTCGGGAGCTGACCAATGTGTGTGGGGCGTCAACGCCGCCCGTGCCCGACCTGGGAACGTTGGACCGATGGGCAGAACAGGGGACCCCTCCCCCCATGGCCTCCCTCATCGGGGGGTCAGGCGGAGGTCGGTGTGCTCCGCTCGAACGGTACAGGGTCGGGGTCGAGACGGGAACGCAGCACGCTCACCTCATCCTCCAGATCCTCGATCCGAGCGAGGGCTGCCTCATAGGCGTCCACGGACAGCAGCACCCCGGCCGGCCGTCCGTGCCGCAGGATGTAGATCTCATGCTCGACCGCCTCGGTGAGCAGGTCACCAAGGCCAGCGCGAGCCTCACTGATGGGCACTATCCGGTCCATCTCACACCTCCCGGTAGATCGATCTGCGGTGGCCGACATTCGTGACGGTCACCACACGCACCGCATCGGGCACGGTGTAGACGACGCGCCAATCTCCGACGCGGACCCGGTAGGCGTCCACACCGGTGAGGTGGATCGCACCGTGCGGGCGAGGATCGTCCGCGAGAGCGTCGATGGCATCCTCGATCCGGCGCCGGTCGCGGCGCTCCGCTCGGGCCAGCGCCTTCGCTGCTGACCGCTCGATCGTCACCGTGTACCGCGTCATAACAATGTTACTACATGAATTTGGTACAAAACTCAATACAATGTGGGAGGAGTCTTGCCCAGGGTTCTTGGCAGCGGAACTCCGAGGACACGCCAACCAGGTGGTTCGTCGAGCCCGCACATGTGCACCAGCGGCTTGGCGTCCCTGAGCGCCTACTCCCACTCCTGATCGGTGATCATGTCGCTCATGTGTCACGACCTGGCGAGCACGGCTGCCTGCGACGCCACAGCGCTCATCGAGCGCGTCCCGGACAATGTCGGACTGCCTGCGTCCTGGCGTCGCGCGAGTGCATCGAGGCGAATCTTGGTGTCCTCGGACACGCGCAGGTTGAGCGCCGGGGACCGCCTTCCGGACGGTGACGAGCTGGGGGACGCTGTCGAAGCTGCCGCGGCGGATGGCCTGGGTGCTGCGCGGTGATACCGGTTGGGTACAGACTGTGGAGATGGCGAAGGCGATCACGATCACCCCGAAGACCCCGCTGTCCAAGGTGCTGCGGCTGCCTCCCGGCCCGGTGTCGCTCGAGGATCTCGATCCGCGCGCCCGTCACGGCTATCCCGGTGAGGGGAAGGACGATGCGCCGGCCCTCACCGAGGCTCTGGAACCGGAGCTCTCGGCGCTGCAGGAGCAGTTGTACGCGAACAGCGCGGGCGACGACGACTTCACCAAGCGGATCCTGCTGGTGCTTCAGGGGATGGACACGTCCGGCAAGGGCGGTGTGATCCGTCATGTCGTCGGCATGGTCGAGCCGCAGGGTGTCCAACTGGCGTCGTTCAAGACGCCCACCGCCGAGGAGCGGGCGCATCACTACCTGTGGCGGATCGAGAAGGCCGTGCCGGGGCCGGGCAGGATCGGTGTGTTCGATCGCTCCCACTACGAGGATGTGCTCATCGTCCGGGTGGAGAACCTCGTGCCCGTTTCCGAGTGGGGCTCGCGGTACGACGAGATCAACGACTTCGAGGCCAGGCTCGTGGCGGACGGGGTCACGATCGTCAAGTGCTTCCTCAACATCTCCTTCGAGGAGCAGAAGGCCCGCCTCGCCGAGAGGCTCTCCCGTCCGGACAAGTACTGGAAGTTCAACCCGGGCGACGTGGACGCTCGCCGGAAGTGGCCCGCGTACCAGGAGGCGTACAGGGACGCCCTCGAACGGTGCAACACCGAGCATGCCCCATGGTTCGTGATCCCGTCGGACCGCAAGTGGTACCGAAACTGGGCCATCGCGCAACTGCTGCGGGAGCACCTGATCGGGCTGGACCTCTCGTGGCCCGAGGCGGCGTTCGACGTGGCCGAGCAGAAGGCACGCGTGGCGGCGTCCTGAGTCGCCGCATTCCGGTGTGCCCGTGGGGAGTGACGACGCGAACGGGCGGCGCCCGTGGAGGGAGCCACCCGTTCGTGCGACCTGTCGCGGTGGGGTCAGCCGACCGTCCGGAGCGGTGGCGCCTGGACGTCCTCGCCCTCGAACTCAAGGAGCTCCATGGCGGCGAACGCGTAACGGGCGAGTGCGATGTCGAGCACGTCGGCGTGGGCGCCCAGGGGGGCGCTGACAGCGACCGCACCGAACCGGTAGGCCAGCTCGGCCTGCCGGTGGTATGCCTCGTCGGCGGTCAGGAAGAACGACCCGACCGCGATGTGGCGACGTCCCTGCGAGCGCAGGCTCTGAATGGCCTGGGCGCAGCTCGCGCCGGTTCCGTCGGCGACGGCGGTGAGACAGGGCAGCTTGTGGTGGGTGGACCACTGGCGGGCGCGCCGGGCGATGAGGGCATTTCCCCGCACATCGCCGCATCCCTCGCTGGACAGCACCAGGCCGTCCAGTTCGAGGGCCCGCGCGAGCCGCAGCGCTTCCCGCAGCCGCTCGTCGAGAATGTTCAAGAACGTGACCTCGGGGCCGAGAGGGCGGGACACCACGAAGCGCGCGGACGGATGCGCCGCGCGGACGCGACGCAACATCGCCTCCACATCGGGCCCGGCCTCGACGGCCTGGGTCAGTTGCAGCGGGACGAAGACGAACTCCTCGACCGACTGCCTGACCAACTGGCTTATCACCTGCGGCCCGCTGGGGGGGCAGTGGTCCAGGAACGCCGCGTTGATCGTGAACTCGGGACGCATCGCCTGCAAGCGCTGCCGCATGACGTGAACGACCTGAGCGACCTCTGGGTCGGGGCTTCCGCCTGCGACCATCACGAGGGCTGGAGCTGTCATCCGCCTTGCCTTCCTCTGGACGAAACCGGCTCCCTTGCCGTATTTGTTGCTGAGGCTGATATTCCTCTCAGCATGCGGACGAGCGCAAGTCCTTTTCGCTATCTGAGACGAAAGCTCAGCATGTGGGACGATGGTCGCGCATCTGTGCAAATTGGCTCCTGACAAGGGCAAAGACATCTCTGGCGTGGCATGGACCCGCCCCACCTCAGGGCTGCCGTACCTCGATTGGCGCCACTCCTGACCTTCGGCTATGGTGGACCGCGCACCTGATCGAGGTCGGTTGCGGACGTGGCTCAGTTGGTAGAGCATCACCTTGCCAAGGTGAGGGTCGCGGGTTCGAATCCCGTCGTCCGCTCGGAGAGGCTCTCGCCGCATCCACAGGCGGAGTTTCCCGTTCGGTGGAGTGGCCGAGAGGCGAGGCAACGGACTGCAAATCCGTCTACGCAGGTTCAAATCCTGTCTCCACCTCGGGCGGTTGGCGCAGTGGGAGCGCGCTTCCCTGACACGGAAGAGGTCACTGGTTCAAACCCAGTATCGCCCACCAGTGAAGCCCCTTAGAGATAAGGGGCTTCAGTGTTCTTGAGTGGACGCCTGGTCGCCGCATGGAGCAAACATGGAGCAGCCGTCAGCTACGCGGCGCTACGTGAGACTACGAGAGTCACCAGACGATCCCTCGCGAATGTCCCCTAAATGTAGGACATCCCCTTCCCTCTGAAAGAGTTGTCACTGACAATAGTTTCAGCTAGACTGGTGTCACAACTTAAGAGAGGAGGAAGCTTGGCTAGCGACCTGAAGAAGCTGTTCAGATCGCTCGAAGCGCAAGGGGCGCGGATCGAAACCGCCAAGAAGGGGTGGCTGATCTACCCGCCGGATAGATCACGGAGCATCGTGAGTATCCACAAGACGCCATCGGACCGCAGATCATGGGCCAACATGGTCGCGGAACTGAGGCGGAGCGGCTTCGAGGTCTGAGCAGCGGCTAGGGTGGGGGGCCCGATCAGCACCCCACCCTAGCCCAGCCCGACGGTCGGAACCAACCCCCTCCCTCTCTCGACATGATGAGGAGGCGACATAGTGACAACGTGGCACGCCCGGGTGACCTTCGCCCGGACCGGAGTCATCACCCCCGAGATCCTGGCCGATGCGCTGGAGAGGCTGGACAGGCTCTCTCCTGCCGGGTCGGTCGACCCCGACGGCGGTCAGGGAAGCGTGGGCGTATTCGTCGAGGCCACCGATCCGGTGGCGGCTGCGGCCGCGGCTGCGGAGCTGGTATCCGAGGCGGTCGACGGCGACGTGACGGTGACGGGTCTTGAGGTCGCGACCGAGGCGGCGTTCCTGACGGCCCTGTCGCGGCCGCGGTTCCCCGAGGTCGTCGGCTATGCCGAGATCGCGGACATGGCCGGCGTGTCGCGTCAGCGGGCGCGCGCCTTCGCCGGCATGCCTGGATTCCCGCCTGCGGTGATCGAGACCCGGCAGGGTCCGCTGATGGACAGGGCGGCGGTGGCGGCCTGGGTCGCGAGGCGCAACACGAGCACCGGCCGCCCGCGTCGGGCCGGCTGAGGGAAGGAGGGTTCCCGCCGCAGGTGGTGGCTCGCGATGGGGTAAACTAAAAGGTGCGTTAATCGCAGATGTCCGGGCGGGTGCCCGGCGAGTCCTAAGGCCTCCTTCGGGAGGCCTTAGTGGTATGACAAGTAAAGGGGCAGCCGTTGCAGCGGCTGCCCCTCGGTTCCCCTGGCTCATGCCCGCGTCAGGGTCGCAACAGTCTAGATTCCCTCCACCGATCCTGTCCAGACGTCGAGCACGCCGGCGATGGCGAGCAGCTCGCGCATCGTGAGTGCGGCCAGGCCATCGCTGCTCGCCAGCTTGCGCCGGAGCGTCGAGTAGGAGATCCCGGACGCAAGAGCGAGTCCGTTGATCGAGAGCCCGGCGGCGTCTACTCGGCCACCGAGTGTGGTTTGCGCGTTAGCCATATAGCTAGCTTAGCCATATGGCTAACGTTGTCAAGCGCAATCCAGCTATCTTCTTAGCCATTTTGGCGATATGCTGAGCGGGTGGATAACGACAGGGGCCGAGAGTTTTCGCGCCTAGTGGCGATCGAACTCGTCGCCGAGGGCAAGCGGAAGGGCGTGACGCAGCGCCAACTGGCGGCCGCCATGGGTGTGGGTGCGCCGCAACTGACCTACTACGTCACGGGAAAGAGGGGGAGCGTGACCATGGCTCACCTTCTCGGTGCCGCGGAGCGACTCGGCATCGATCCCGAGGTCATCGTCGAGCGTGCCTACGACGCGCTCGGTGCGTGGGGGGACGACCACGACGAGATACGGGTGATCGAGGTGGACGTCGAGGAGGTCAGGCCACGACCCCGATCGCACGCGCGAAGGCCTGATCCATCGTCACCGCCCGATCCTCGTCACTGAGGCACGAGTCGATGAGCAGGATCTGGTACCGCCGGATCATGATCCCCGGCGCGGGGAGATCGGGCGCCTCGATCACGCGCCAGCCTGCGACGTCCAGCAGAGCAACTCCATCGTCCATACCTGTAGCGCAGCGGCGCCGGCCGGCGCGCGTGGCGGGTGCGTGTCCCCGGAATCAGCGACACCCGGCCGGGGGAGGGCATCGACATGGCGTGGACTGAGCAGCTACCGTCCGGCCGGTACCGCGGCGGATACCGCCTACCCACCGGCGAGATCCGATACACGCCGGTCTCCGACCACAAGGAGCCGGCGCGTCGCGCCGCCGTCGACGCCGAGGCCAAGACGCATGCGCCGGGATGGGTGGATCCCCGCCGAGGCGAGATCACATGGGGGAGCTGGCACGCGGTCTGGTGGCCGGCCCGCAGGATCGAGCCGGCGACCCGCCGGAACGAGGCCTCGATGGTCGAGACCTGGATCATGCCCCGATGGGGAGAGGTGCCGCTGGCCGCGATCGACAATTGGTCGGTCCAGGCCTGGGCGACCGGTATCGCCGATGAGCGGAAGCCGGCGACGGCCAGGCGGGTGCTGACGATCCTCGTCAGCTCGCTGTCGGCCGCGGTGCGCGCGCAGGTCCTGCCGGCGAATCCCGCGCTCGGGGTCACGCTCGAGCGGATCGTGCCCAAGGATCCCGTCTTCCTGGATCGCGAGCAGTACGCAGCGCTCGCCGCGCGGGTGGGCACTGGTCCGAGTCGTGGGCTGCTGGACTTCCTGGTGGGCACCGGCGCCCGCTGGGGCGAGGCTGCCGGCTTCCATGCGCACCGCCTCGATCTCGTCCACGCGCAGGCTCGGATCGCGGAGGTCCTGTCGGACGACGGCCGTGAGGTCAAGCCGTACCCGAAGGGCGGACGGCGGCGGACCGTGCCGCTGCTGCAGTGGGTCGTCGAGCATGTCGAGATCCCGGAGGCCGAACGATGCGGCATTCCGCACCGGCGCGAGACGTGCCGCTCGGGCCTGCTGTTCCCGGCCCCGCGGGGCGGCGCGTGGGACGACCGGAATTTCAGCCGGCGGGTGCTGCAGCCGGCCGCGAAGGCCGCCGGCCTCGGCTCGCTCGGGCTCGGCCTGCATGACCTGCGCCACACCTACGCATCCTGGCTGGTCGCCGACGGCGTCCCGCTGAGCCGCGTCGCCGAGCTGCTCGGCCACGCCAGCGCCAAGACGACCGAGATCTACACGCACTTCGCGCCCGCGAGGGCGGCGGACGTGGCTTCGGCTTTGCGGGAGCCGGCCATCGCGGAGGCGCCCCGCGGGCGCCCGCAGTTGCGCGTCGTCAAGTGACCGGGCGTGGAGCAGACATGGAGCAGCACGCTACTACTTGACGCTGCGTCAAGTTATGTCGTGTCACGCGCAAAACTCCACCTGGTAAGGGGTTGCGCATGCCTTGCTACGCGAGGCTATGCCGTCTCATGTGGCGCTACGGGACGTGATTTTCCCTGACACGGAAGAGGTCACTGGTTCAAACCCAGTATCGCCCACCAGCGAAGCCCCTTAGAGATAAGGGGCTTCAGTGTTATGAGGGCCGCGTCTGCCCTGCCGCCGTGTGTGGCGACCCACCACCGAACTGGCCGAACTGCGAGGGCCGTGCCCCGTTGAGGCTCTCGCACACGGGGGGAATGCGCGCGAGAGCCTCAATCGCGACGGACGACAAGGGGGATCGTCGTCGCGAGATGGAACCCTGCGTCTCAAACTACGTGCGTACGAGGGATCCAACAGGGCTTTCGGAAGATCTCGTGTGTCCTGTCTTCGGGTGACGCACGAACCGCCGGGTTGCGGGCGGTGATCAGGCACATGGTGGGACGTCCGCGTGGTCGACGACCGGGTGTGATCCGCCACCGCCTCAGGAGCGGGGTGTCTATCGACAATATTTTCCATATGGACCCCGTGAGTTTCGGTTGATAGACAGGAGCCATGACATACACAATCACTGTCACAGATCAGGAGAAGTCGGCGATGGAAGATGCCCTGGAGCACGCCGGGCGGATTTATCGGAAGTGCGCGGACGATTTCCGCACGAGTGGGAGGGCCGCGTTGGCGGAGAGCTATCAGGTCGACGCACAGCGCATCGACCGCGTCCTCGCCGGCCTCAAGCGGAGCCAACCGGAGCGGCTCGCGAGCTAGCCCACCGTCCCGGATGCCCATGAGCGCTGCCTGCTGGGACTTCTCCGGGGCGGCGGGGCTTCCCGGGATCGGCGGCGGGACCGAGACGGAGTCCCATGCCGCCCGAGTGCAGGTCCTCCGTCACGATGTCGCGTGCGCCCCTTCCGCCCCCCGGTATCGACTGTCGTGTTCCGCCGAGATGCCGACGTATTCTGCGAACGTGACGTCCGGGTGAAGTGAAATCGAGTCCATCGGTTTCTGAAGGATATATTCCCGATTCGGTTCGAATTGCACGTGCGCCACGCCGCCCCTTGTTTATTGCACAGATGCCCAGGATTCGCTGTGGGATGGCGGTCCCAGCGATGGGGTAGGGCTGGGGAGACCGCCGTCTCGCGATGCGGATGCCGAGGCGCGCGGGGCCATGGCTTGAGGGACATCGCGTTCGCGGGAGGCCCGCGTCCGATTCCGGCCGGTCCGGCGACGCGGAACGCTCGGCCCATCCGCGCGGGGCGACCGGGTCCGCGGTCTTCGGGAATCGCGACGCGTGACCCGAAAGTTCGGGTAGCTTAACTTCCATGGACAGGGGTGTGGCTCCCGGGGCCGAGAACCCCACGACGACGGAGGTGACGGCGCCACGGCCGCGCCACCGGCTCTCCTGGTTGTGGGGGCCCGCCTTCGTCGCGGCGATCGCCTACGTCGACCCCGGAAACGTGGCGGCGAACCTCACGGCAGGGTCGCGCTACGGATACCTCCTCGTCTGGGTCCTCGTGCTGGCGAACGCGATGGCCGTCCTCGTGCAGTACCTCTCGGCGAAGGTCGGTCTCGTCACGGGACACAGCCTGCCCGAGATCCTCGGCGACCGGCTGCGCCGCGGGCCTCGCATCGCCTACTGGCTGCAGGCGGAGGTCGTGGCCGCAGCCACCGATCTTGCCGAGGTCATCGGTGGGGCGATCGCGCTGCAGATCCTGTTCGGACTCCCGCTGGTCGTGGGCGGGATCGTGATCGGGGTCGTCTCGATGGCGTTGCTGTCCATCCAGACCCGCCGGGGGCAGCGGCCGTTCGAGTTCGTCGTCATGGGCCTGCTGCTCGTTGTCACGATCGGTTTCATGACCGGGCTGTTCTTCAGCGACGTCTCGTGGGGGGAGGCCGGCGCCGGGTTGCTGCCCCGGTTCGCCGGAGCCGACTCGGTGCTCATCGCGGCAGGAATGCTCGGCGCGACGGTGATGCCGCACGCGATCTACGTGCACTCGGCGCTGGCGCGGGACCGCCACGGCGGAGGAGGAACCGACCTCGGACGGCTGCTGCGCGCCACGCGCTGGGATGTCGTCGTGTCGATGGTGGTCGCCGGCGCCGTGAACATCGCGATGCTGCTGCTGGCGGCGGCAAGTCTCCAGGGCGTCGGCGGCACCGACTCGATCCAGGGCGCCCACGCGGCGATCTCCACCGCGCTGGGCCCCGCGGTCGGCGTCCTGTTCGGGATCGGACTGCTGGCATCCGGCCTCGCGTCGACATCCGTGGGCTGCTACGCCGGCGCAGCGATCATGTCGGGGCTGCTGCGGATTCGCGTCCCGATGGTCGTCCGCAGGGCCGTGACCTTGATCCCCGCCCTGCTCATCCTCGGTTCGGGAGTGAACCCGACCTGGGCCCTCGTGCTCAGCCAGGTCCTCCTCAGCGTGGGCATCCCCTTCGCGCTCGCGCCCCTTGTCTGGCTCACCGGTCGGCCCACGGTCATGGGGCGGTTTGCGAACTCGCTCGCGCTGCGCGTCGTCGCGTGGGTGGTCGTGGGCCTGATCGTGGCGCTGAACCTGGTTCTCGTCTGGCTCACGATGACGGGGGAGTCGTGATGGACGCTGTCGAGGCGCTGACGCCGGTCGTGCAGGACTACCTGAAGGTGATCTGGTCGGCGACCGAATGGGGCGATCCTCCCATCACGACGAAACGACTCGCGGAGCGGTTCGCCACGACGCAGGCCAACGTGTCCGACACGATGCGTCGCCTTCAGGCGCAGGGCCTCGTCGAGTACACGCCGTACCGGCCGGTGAGGCTGACCCCGCTCGGCGCGGAACTGGCGATCGCGATGGTGCGACGGCACCGGCTCATCGAGACCTTCCTCGCCGAGACGCTCGGGTATGCCTGGGACGAGGTCCACGACGAAGCGGAGCGGCTGGAGCACGCGGCGTCCGCCTCCTTCCTGGACCGGATCGATCGCCTGCTCGGACACCCTCGTTACGACCCTCACGGAGACCAGATACCGGGGCCCGCGGGGGAGTGGGTCCCGCCGACCGGCGTCGAGCGTCTGTCGGACGCCGCACCGGGGCGGTACCGGATCATCCGCGTCGCCGACTCCGACCCGGAGCGGCTGGCGCGTTTCGCTCGCCACGGCCTCGTGCCGCACCAGCCGGTGGAGGTGCTGTCCTCACCCGGCGCCTCGAAAGAGGTCGCCGTGGCCGGGCAGCGCATCGCGCTGCAACCGGAGGACTGTGACGTGGTGCGGGTCCGCGCCGAGCGTGCAGGCTGACCCGCCGCGTCGATCGGCCGTCATTCACAGAAATCTGCAACAATCGGCCAGCACCCCGCGACGGTGGGGCGCGGGAAGGGAGCTATGCCGGCTCGTCGGTTGACGCGCTGGCTGCCGGGCGTCGTGGTCGCGGTGGCCTGCGTGGTGGTGTTGAAACTGACGGGCACACCGCTGAGAGCGACGGCCCTGTACGCGGTGGGGTCGGTGTGGTCGGTGCTCCTGCCCGGGATGCTCGTGTCGCGGGCACTGCGCTCCCGGCCGCGCACCCTTGTCGCCGATCTGTCGCTCGGCTTCGTCACCGGACTCGCCCTGCAACTCGCCGCGTGGTTCGTCTTCACAGGGCTGGGCGCCGGGGGTTTTCTCGTGCTCTGGCCGATCCCGGTCGTCGTCCTGTGCGTCGCCGTGGGGCCGCTGCGCCGCCGGGTGTGGAGCCTGGCACCCTACGAGCGCCGACTGCACCCGGCCACCGCGTGGGCGAGCGTCGCCGCCTTCGCTGCGGCGATGGTTCCGCTTGTGAACACCTTCGGCGCCACCGGGCTGCCGCCCAGCCGGTGGTATCCGGACATGTACTGGCATCTCGGGAACACCCACGAGCTGATGCGGACAGTCGCGCCCCTCGCGCCCCAGGTGGCCGGCGAATCCCTCACCTACCACTGGTTCGCCAACGCCCACTTCGCGGCGATGTCGCTCACGACGGGGATCGATCCCATTCTCGTCGTCGGCAGACTGTGGATGCCCGTCATCGCGGTCGTGACCCTCGGCATGCTGCTGGCCGCCGCCGACACGCTGGTCGGACGCTCGTGGCCGGGCGTGGTCGCGGCCGCCTTGACGTTCCCAGCGCCCAGATCCAGGTGGCGCAGTGGTTCCGCATGCCCGGGCTGGAGTCGATGGCATTCCTCAGCCCCTCCCACCAGTACGCGGCGCCGCTGATGGTCTTCGCGATCGAGGCGCTCGTTCCCGCAGTACGCGGGCAGGCGATGCGCGGACGGTGGGCGACAGCCGCGATAGGTCTCGCGGTGCTGGGCGGTGCGAAGTCCTCGGCCCTGCCGGTCATGGTCTGCGGTGCGGCGCTCGTGATCGCGGTGGCCCTCGTGCGCCGGCGCGCCGTCCGGGCGCAGATCGTGACCCTCGGCCTGACGCTGCTCGGGGTCGTGTGCGTGTCGATTCCCCTGGCCAGCACGGGCGGCGCCGGCTCGACCGTGCAACTCCTGGCGACCATGGGCAGGACGAAGCCCTGGGAGGTGCAGTTCGGCTCTCCTGGCATCGACGCCTTCCACGACCCGATCCTCCCCGGCCTGGACAGCCCTGCGGGGCTGCTGTTCGTCGGTCTGCTGCTGATCCTGTACGCGATCGCGCTGGCCTGGGTCGTCCTCGCCGGGCCGCGCCTGCGGGCGGGCGACGGTGCCGCCTGGTTCCTCCTCGGGATCGGCATCGCCGGGTTCGCGGCGATGATGATCATCAGCCAGGCGAGCCTGTCGCAGGTCTATTTCATGCGCGGGGCGATGGTCGCGCTCAACCTGCTGGCCGCGATCGGGATCGCCGACCTGATGCGAGGTCGAGTCGCCGCCGTCTCGCCCTGGCGCCGCTGGTGCGTCGTCCTGGCGGGGGCGGGATGGGGCGGTGCGGTCGCCTTCGCCGCGCAATGGGCAGGGGGCCCGCGACCCGATCACGGAGAGGCGCTCGGCAGCCTGGGGCGCTCGATGGGCGTCTTCGCGGCCCTGACAGTCGTCTCCGTCGTCGGCGGGGTGATCGCGCAGCGCCGCGGACACCGATGGGCCGTGTTCGCCGGCGCGGGCGCCGTACTGGGCGCGGCGGTCCTGCCGTCGCTGCAGGGGCCGGCCCACCCTCTGCTGAGCGGTGCCCATGGGCTCCTCGTGGCGCTCCTCGTGGCCGCGGTCGGGGCCGGCCTGGCGGTCTGGTCCGGGCCGACACGGCTGCCCGCTCGGCGCCCCGTGCGTGCGGCGATCGCCCTGGTGGCGGCTTGCGCGGCCACCGTCGCGCTGCTCCTCCCGGTCGTCGGGTACGCCGACAGGCTGGACACGGCGCGCGCCAGGTCGAAGAGCACCCTCACCGACGCCGAACTCGGGGCGGCGCGGTGGATCGCGGCGAACGTCGCCGAGTTCGACCTCGTCGCCACGAACGCGCATTGCCTACAGGTGAAGACGACGCCATCGTGCGACGCGCGGTCCTTCTGGGTCTCCGGCCTCGGGGGGCGGCGCGTCCTGGTCGAGGGATGGCCCTACACCGTTGCGGGGCGCGAGGCGCACGGCCGCGGAGGACACGGCTACTTCACGGCGGACTTCTCGGATCCGGCCCTGCTCGCGCTGAACGATGCGGCGTTCACCGAGCCGACCCGGGATCGCCTCGATGAGTTGTACGGGAAGGGCGTCCGCTACCTTCTGGCCGATCAGCGGGCGTCAGAGGTCGACTGGCGCGCCTTGGACGCGCTCGCCGAGCGCACGTATGGCGATCCCAGCCGGGGGGCTCTGGTCTACCGGTTGCGGACGCCGGCCTAGAAGCCACCTAGCGCGGGCTGTGCCCACGCAGCGTGGAGGTCACGAGGTCCACGTCGGCGGGCGTGTTCCAGACGTGGAACGCCAGGCGGAGCCGTCCCGCTCTGCCGGACGCGCGGACTCCGACCGCCTGCAGGCGCTGGAGCAGGGAGCCGTCGGGGTCGTCCACCGTGACGATCGCACGGTGCTGCTCGGAAACGTGGAGTTCCCTGCAGACGGCATCGCCCAGAGCGGATGCATGCTTCCAGAGAGCTTCGACATCTGCTCGGGCGAACAGGGCGAGGGACTGCTCCGCCCCCACGAACGCCTGCCAGGCCGGCGACACGTCGAAGCGGCGCGCATCGTCGGCCAGCACCATGCCGGGGCCGTAGCAGCGAGCCCACGGATCGTCCCCGGCGTACCATCCGGCGGAGATCGGCAGGAGACGGTCCTGGGCCTCGGAGCGGACGGTCAGGAAGGCGACGCCGCGCGGGGCGCACAGCCATTTGTACGCATGGCACACGGTCACGTCGAACAGGTTCGCGTCGATCGGCAGGACACCCGCGGCCTGTGTGAGATCCGCGAGCGTCAGGGCTCCGTGTCGCGTCGCGGTCGCCGCGATCGCTGCGGCGTCGGCGACCTCGCCGGTGGCGGATTGGACCACCGAGTACGAGACGAGGGCGGTGCGACCGGTGATCGCGTCGGCCAGGGCGGGCAGCGGTGCCGAGCGCACCGTCAGCCCCCTCGCGAGGAACGGGTAGATGACGGACGTGAAGTCCTCGTCCGGGACGAGCACCTCGGCGCCGGCGGGCAGGGCGGCGGCGACCGCCGCCACCAGCGACGAGGTCTGCGACCCGATCGCCACCCGGGCGGCGGGCATGCCGACAAGCCTGGCGTAGTGGGATCGAGCGGCGCTGACGGGCGCGTCGTAGCCGGCGGCGTCCACGCGCCCGTGGCGCCACCGGTCGAGGTCGGCCGCGAGCGCGTCGGCGGCGCGGCGCGGGGCGATACCGCATGTGGCCGCGGCGAGGTATCCGCGATCGGCCTCGAACTCGGCGGCAAGGGAGGGGACAGTCAGCAGGTCGGCGACAGACACACGTCGAGCATCCTCGACGAGCACATATGACACCAGTGCATGTTTCGTCTCGTATGCATAACATCAGGGCATGAACGCCGAGACTCCGATCGACCTGCACACGCTGCGCGTCACGCGCGCGATCGCCGACCACGGATCGGTGACGGCGGCAGCGGCCGCCCTCGGCTACAGCCAGCCGGCGGTGAGTCAGCATCTGCGCCGCGCCGAGCGACGACTCGGAACGCCTCTGGTGCTGCGCGACGGACGCGGAGTGCGACTCACCGAGCCCGGACAGGTGCTGGCGCGGCACGCCAGGACGATCCTGGCCGGGCTGGAGGCCGCGGCGGACGAGTTGTCGCGGATGGTCGACCGGGCCGCTGGGACGGTCCGGGTCGCAGGCTTCCCGAGCGTGTCGTCGACGATCGTGCCGCGGTTCATGGCCCGCCTTGCCGGGGAATGCCCCGACGTCCAGATCGCCTACACGGAGGCGGAGCCGCCCGAGGCGCTGGAGATGCTCGCCGACGGCCGGATCGACCTGGCGATCACCTTCCGCTACCCAGGAGACGGGTCCGACCCCCACACGGGCCTGACCGGCATGGCGACCCTCGCCCTGTTCGACGATCCTGTCGTCGTGGCGCTGCCCCGAACGCACCCGCTCGACGGCCGGGACGCGGTGGCGCTCGACGAGCTCAGCGAGGCGAGGTGGATCGCCGGATGCCCGCTGTGCCGGGGGCATCTGCTGGCCGCCTGCACCGCATCCGGTTTCACCCCGCACGTCGCGCACGCCACGGACAACGTCGTCGCCGTGCTGGGGCTCGTGCAGGCCGGTCTCGGCGTGGCGCTCCTGCCCGATCTCGCACTGCTCCCGCTGGACGTGCCGCCTGGGGTCGGCGTCCATCCGACCCGGCCGGCGGAGAGCCGGCAGGTGAATCTGATCCACCGCGCGGGCGCCGACCAGGTCCCGGCCGTGCGGGAGGCCGTGCGCGTGCTGGTGGCCGCGGCGCAGGCACGACGCGCTCGGCGCTGAGCGACGCGGCCGCCGGGTCGGCCGGGGCACTACCCTGAGCCGTCAGGGAGGTCCCGCCCATGAACATTCACAAGCCCGAATGGCTTGAGTCGGTACTCGAACGCCTGAGTCCGACCGGCCTCACCTTCTCGCTGTGGCTGCTGTGGGTGGCTCTGGCGCCGAGCCTCATCGCGCGCGAGTGGTGGATGACGATGGCGAACGTCGCCCTCTGCATGAGCTACGGCTATCTGCTCGGCGTGATCGTGGAGCGCGTGGCCCTGGCGGCCGGGCGGTGGGCGGGATTCAGGATCACCCTCCGGCCCGGACTCGCCAAGCGGATCGAGTTCCTCTGGAACCTGACACTCGCGATCATCACGCTCGTCGTGGTGGTGCAGAGCGTCCTCCAGCAGCAGGAGACCGCGCGGCTCGTCGGGATGACGTTGAACATCCCCGTCGAGAGCACCATCGGCACGATTGCCGGGGTCGTCCTGTTCGTCGTTCTGCTCGGCTTCGGGCGTCTCGTGGCGCGCCTGTGGGGTCGCCTCGTGAAACTCGGCGGCCGGTACATCTCGCCCGCGTCGGCCGCCATCGTGGGGACGCTCCTCATCACCCTCGTCCTGGCGCTGTCGGCCGGCGGTGCGGTCTCAGCCGGGCTCCAGCTCGTGTTCCGGCAGGCGCAGATCGCGAACGAGGAGACGCTGCCGGGCCGGTCGCAACCGACCGAGCCCGAGCGTTCCGGGTCGCCCGACTCGCCGGAGCACTGGAGCGGTCTGGGTGCTCAGGGCCAGGCCGTCGTGTCGGACGGGCCACGCGCCGCCGACATCACGGCCGTCACCGGAGCACCGGCGAAGACGCCGATCCGTGTGTACGCCGGCCTGGTCAACCACAACGACAGCCTGGAGGAGACCGCAGCCGCGGTCGTCGCCGAGCTGTACCGGACGAAGGCGTTCGACCGCGCGGTGCTCGCCGTGATGACCGGGGCGGGCAAGGGGTGGATCCAGGAATGGAACGTCGCGTCGGTGGAGTACCTGACGAACGGGGACTGCGCGACCGCGTCCATGCAGTACAGCTACACGCTGAGCCCGTTCACCTACGTGTCCGATCCCGAAAAGCCGAAGGAGGCAGGCAAGCTGCTGTTCGACAAGGTGTACGCCGAGTGGCTGAAGCTGCCTGTCGACCAACGCCCGAAGCTCGTCGTCGGTGGCGAGTCGCTGGGCGCCTACGGCGGAACCGCCGCGTTCGAGTCCCTGGAAGACATGACGTCGAAGGTGGACGGCGCGGTGTGGGTGGGGACGCCCAGCTTCACGGCGCTGTGGCAGGACCTGACGGCCAAGCGGCGCACGGGGAGTCCTGAGATCGCACCCGTGATCGACAACGGTCGGGTCGTGCGGTTCGTGAACGACGCCTCGCAACTGAGTCACGACATCTACGGTGCGCCCTACGACGACTGGGGGAGCAAACGGGTGATCTTCGTGCAGCACCCGTCGGACCCCATCGTGTGGTGGAGCTGGGACCTGCTGTGGAGGGAGCCCGACTGGCTGCGGGAACCGCTCGGGTCGGACGTCGTCCCGGCCATGTCGTGGCGATCCTGGGCGAGTTTCTGGCAGCTCGCCGCCGACATGGCCATCGCGCAGAACGCCGCGCCCGGCCACGGGCATACCTACCACGAGGATCTCGTGCCGGTCTGGGCGGCGGCGCTGGGGCAGGACTTCACGAGGGACTTCTCGGCGATCGAGGCGGCGATCCGTGCCAAGAACCTGCCGCGGTAGCCGCCGGGGCACACGGCACCGGCCCTCGCGAGCGTCCTGATGTGACGCGAGCGATGCGGTTCGGCTACAGTGGGGCGTCGCCCGGGCGATTGGCGCAGTGGTAGCGCGCTTCGTTCACACCGAAGAGGTCACTGGTTCGAACCCAGTATCGCCCACCCGTGAGACCCCTTAGGAATAAGGGGTCTCAGCGTTTCCGGGGAATGTTCGCCGGGTGTCGTGGGGCCTGCGTGGGACTCGTGCCGGGGGTCCGGATGGCTCGGGAGTGGTTGTGTGCGACCGAGGTCGCCGTCTCGGGCGGGCGTCGTCCCGTGGGGACATGTGCGTCCCCGTATCCCGTTATCAGCACATCCCATGTCTGCCGCCACCCGTGACACGGGGATCTGCTGCGCGCCTTCTCGTCGGACGAGGTGTGCGCGTTGAGCGTAGTGAACGAAGGGACGACCAGTGGGCAATATGAACTCTCCGGCCGACAACGGGTCAGATCGTGAGAAACAACTCCGGCTTGCGAAGCGGGACTTCATCCGGGAGATGGCCGTTGAGGCGGAGCTGCAGTACAACGATGCCGAGCGCGCCTACAACGCGTTCATCACGACGGTGCTCGTGTCCGTGACGGGTATCGCGTCAAGCTGACGGGTTTCGGTACGTTCGAGCGACGGATGCGCGAGGGCCATGTGTCCCGGTTCAGCAAGAAGGGCACCGTCGAGGACTACGCGGTCCTGGCCTTCAAGGCCACGCGGGCGAGCAGCGAGTTCATCGCCCTGGGTGACGACAAGGTCGAGGGCGCGAAGGTGCCCGGGATCCGGTGACGGATCGCTGCTGCGGGGTCGTACCGCATCTCTCGTTGCGCTGTCGGTGCTCGTAGAGTGCGCGATGCCTGCGCAGCCAGCGACGGCGTGCCGCCCGATTGCCGATCTGTTCGTGCGGACACAGACAGAGAAACCCGGCAGCGGTGGCTGCCGGGTCCTGAAGCGGTGTGCACGGGGTGCGTGGGTGCCGGGGGCGGGGGACTCCGCGTGGATCGCGGGGCGGGTGCGTCCTCCGCGTCGATACGCTTGGGAGATGCTGGAGAACCTGCTGTGGCTGTTCGCCGGAGCGGTCCTGGGCGTCGCACTCGACCGGGTATGGGATCCGGTCTGGCAGCGGTTCGCGGGCACCCTTCGTCGCAGGCGGTCGGCCGGTCGCGTGCGAACCGACGCCACGATTCACGCGACGGTCCCGCAGGCCTATAGAAGCGCCGGTCTCGGGGACAGCCTGATCCGGGCATCGGCCCTTCCGTCTCTCGACATGCCGATGCTCTTCGACGAGAGCCTGTCCGTGAGCGCCGACGCGGCCACGGGCCGGGTCCCCTTCGTCCTGATCGACGATCCGGTCAGACGCGAGTTCCCCGTCGATCGCGGTGTGATCCGCGCGAAGCGGGCCAGCGGCGCAGAGCTCTGGGACGGGGACGTCCTGTATCTGGTGAGCGCCGCGATCGACGAGGCGGGGGCCGGCCACGTCGTGCGTTCCCTGCGTGTCGGGGTCGCGAACTATTTCTCGTACGTGACGGTCTCGAACGCGTGGAAGTCGCGCATGACGTGTCGTGGTTCGGACTGGCTGCACGGCAGCCCGTATCGGAGCCTCCTCTCGCTACTGGCCGATCCGCCGATGCCGCTGGCCATCGCCGCTGTCGCGGTGTGCGTGTTCGAGACGGGGGACGGTTTGAGGATCCCCGTCGCGACGCGCTCCGAGGCGGTCGTGAACGGAATGGGGAGAGCCGGCCTGATCCCGACATTCGGCCTCGAGAGCAACGTGAAGGCCGGGCAGGCGAGCCGGTTCGATGTCCTGACCTACAACTTCCTCAAGGAGTTCATGGAGGAGATGTTCGGCTACGAGCCGCTGATCCACGAGGCGGACTCGGGGCGTCTCGATCCCGATGCGATCTTCGGCAATCCCATGGGGGAGCTGTTGCTCGCCCAGTTCGCGGACGGGCGGGCGCGCCTGGAGATCGCGGGCATCAGCGGGGAGCTGACCGATGGGACGCTGACGATCTTGCTGGATGCTCGCTTCACCGATCCTGAGTTCTACCTGGCGGTTCGCCGGGCGGCCAAGCCGAACTTCGAGTGGCGGGCCGATGGCGACTCGCGCGAGCCGATCGTGTTCCACGACGCCGGTGATCTCCTGAGCGGGAGATCGCAGGTTCTCGGCCGTTTGACTCCGTCGAGCTTCATCGCCCTGGAGCTGTGGGCTCGGCGTTCGACCGCGCCGGGCGCCTCGCGACGCGAGCCGTGACTCTGGTGGGGGAGTGAGCAGGAAAACAACCCCCGCAGCTCGTGCGTGACGCACTGCTGCGGGGGGTGTTCTATGTGTTGATCGGGATCCGGATGAGCACAGCGATCGTGCGGCATGCGGTGCAGGTGCAGCCGGCCGCCGGATCATAGGCCGTGACGATCTGCTGATAACGGATCGCCTGCTGTTCGGTCGCGGACAGCGGCGGCGGGGCGAGGATGTCGGTGTTCTCGTTGGTGATGTGCCTCATTCATCTCCTCTGATCAGGTTCGTCAGCGCCTGCGCGTAGGTGTCCGTGGCCCTTCCGACGGCGGCCTGCTCGAACAGGTTGTGACGTCCAGGGAGGTCGCATGTCTCGTCTATCGGCATGATCGCGGCAGCGAGCGCGACGCGCGCCTGGGCCTCGCCGATCTCTCTGTTGGTGTTGCCGGCGGCTCGCATTCGGAACGAAAGAAGGCGCGCAACGCGGCTTCCGCCTTTGATGGGACGTTCTCGGTACACCGCCTGTCGGCTCGTCTGAGCATGAGCAGATCGACGTCATCATCCGGCGCTACGCGGCTGGCAACAGCGCGACTGTCATCGTCTCGGACTGCAACGTCGCCCCCTCCGCACTCATCAGCCGAAGCCACTGCGACGAGCTTGGCGGCGTCGATCTTCTGTTACTTGGCCAGCTCGCCGATGATCGTCGCCACGTTGAACAGGGAGCCGGAGTCGTTCGGGCGTTCCACCAGGTCGAACACCGTGGCCTCCGGAGATGACACATGCCCTGCTGCCGTGCGCGAGTTCTTGGAGAGGACCGGGATCTCTTCAACACGTGCGCGCTCGTAGAAGCGCAGCCGCACACGCTCGATGTCCCGGTCGGAGAGCGGACGGTCGACCATGACCTGGAAGACCTGCGGGCGTTGATGTGCCGCGCCGTGCAATTCCGCTGCCGACAGCAACCCTACGTAGTAGGACCTGCCGAGGAACCTCATCAGTTGGTCGATGAAGTCCATCGCCGGGACCACGCCCCACGATGAGAACTCCGACGGGATGGGGACGTAGAGGCCGGGTGCAGGGGCAAAGAAGTGACCGGCTCCGCGGGCACGCCTCATCGCCTCTCGGGCTGCACCACGAGAGAGTCCCGTCAGGTCGACGACCTGGTCGAGCGTCAACGCGCTGATGCCCCGGCCCACGACCTCATCGCGTGGGCGCCTCCTAGGTGTAAGTAACTGATTCGGAATCACACCAAACATGGCTTAGCCCGTTCTTCTTACGCCTATGACCGTTGAGCCGACCTCGAGAGCCGCTTCGCGATCTCGGCGTCGCGGTCGGCAGCGGCGTGCTGGTAGCGCATGGCGGCACCGGGCGTCGAGTGTCCGAGGCGTCCACTCCTCCCGCGCGCAGACGCCGCGGGTGACCTTGGCCCGCTTGTTGCGCAGGTCGATGTCCTTGCGGCGTAACTCGGTCAGCTCGCCGAAGCGCAGCGCACACCACGCAGCAAGCAGGGCCATGAACTTGTCGCGCTCGGGCAGTTCCTCGACGATGGTCTCCTCGCCCGGCGCCAGCGCGTCGCACCCCGTCGTTGACCGCCTCGGGAGTGATCCGGTCGATCCGCTGGTCGCCGAAGGCGGGTGGATGTAGGCCGCCCGGTAGCGGCCGGACGCCTGCCCGTGTCTGACAGAGAAGGACTGAGCCTCTATATGCCCTCTGGCCTGCGATGTCACTGCACGACCTGCGACACAGGAATACGTTCGAACCCAGTATCGCCCACAGATGGTGCCCCTTAGAGATAAGGGGCATCGGCGTTTCCAGGGGATGTTCGCCGGGTGTCGTGGGACCTGCGTGGGATTCGTGATTCGGGCCGGATGACGCGATGCCGGATCGATTTCCTGCGGACCATCCGACAACAACCCGTGAGCCATTTCGCCACCGGGTCGAGGTGCCGTCCGGAGCCCCGCAACGACCTCTGCGCAGTCCTGTCCTCAACTGCTAGCCCGGCTCGCCCACTAGGCATTACGGTGTCAGTGACGTGCCCACTCCCGAGGACAGGAGAAGCACATGCGGGTCGTGATCGTCGGTGGCTCTCATGCGGGGATCGCCTGCGCGCTGCGCGCGCGTGAGGAGTATCCCGATGCCGAGGTCGTCATTTACGAAAGGCAGGGTTCGGTCGGTTTCATCGCGCAGTCGATCCCGCTGTACCTGCGGGGGGACCGGCACTACGAGGAGCTCAAGAGCTACACCGACGTCCCGGCCTTGGAGCGGCAGGGCATCGTCGTCCGGATCAACACCGAAGTCCGTCGTGTCGACACCGACGCAAAGACGCTCGAGATCGTCCCGGCCGGCGGTGTGCCGCTCGTCGACCACTACGACCACCTCGTCCTGGCGACCGGATCCTACCCGTCGATTCCGCTGGCTTTCGGCTCTTACGGCGATTCGCTGTATCTGGTGAAGAGCTACGAGCACGCCGTGCGCATCAAGGAACTCATGGAGACGGCGAAGCGCATCGTGATCATCGGCGGCGGGGCCATCGGCGTCGAGATCGCCCGGGCGATGCGCTACAAGGACGTGCCGACGACGCTCCTGCAATCCCACGCGACGATCCTGGACCGTTACGTCGACGACGAGGTGAGCTCCGAGATCATCGACTCGCTGCGCGACGCGGGGCTCGACGTCTACACGGAGGCCCTCGTCACCGAGCTCGAAGAGGTGCTGGGGCCGGACGGCCGGCGCCAGGCCGTCGCAAAGACCGCCGACGGCCGGACGTTCAGCGGAGACGGGATCATCTATGCCACGGGCTTCCGCCCGAACTCCTTCCTCATCGGGGGCAAGGCGGAACTGGGTGACAAGGGAGCGATCGTCGTCGACGACTACATGCGCACCTCGATCCCGGACGTGTTCGCCGTCGGCGACTGCTCGACCACCACCCTCACCAACGTCGCCCGGCCGGTATACATCCCGCACGCCTCCGACGCCTTCCGTCAAGGTGAGATCGCCGCGATCAACCTGGTCGGGCCGCGCCAGAGGATCAACCCGTCGCAAGGCACCTACAACCTCAACATCGGCACTCGCACGATGTGCATCTCCGGGATGACATTCAAGCGCGCGGTCGAGGAGGGTTTCGACTCCGGGATCGCCTCCTACCGCAACGAGTTCCTCGACCTCGACGGTCTCCTGCCGCGCGAGGACAACGACGAGGACCCCTACTACAAGATCTGGCTCATCTACGAGAGAGGCACGCACAAGATCCTCGGGTTCCAGCTTCGAGGGACGGCGACCGACCTGTCGCTGTATGCCGATCTCATGTCGCTGGCCATCGAGCGCGGCCTGACCGTCGAGGATCTGGAGTTCGTCGACTTCTACTTCAAGCAGGGGTACGCGAACCCGCGGTCCTTCTCGAAGTACCTCGCCGCGGTCGTCCGCCAGCAGGATCCCCGGGGGTGATCGCGACGGCCACGGCACCGACCTCCAGCACCGACCGCGACTACCTGGTCGCGACCCTGGACGCGCTGCGACGGCTTGAGGACGCAGGCAAGGCGCGGGGCGATCTGGAGCGCGAGTTCGTCCGTCGCTCGCAGCACCGCCGCACGCTCCTGTCCGCGCTGGTCGCCTCGATCATCCCGATCGGCACCTGGGCGTTCTTCCTCGCGACCCAGGTCGGCGCCTCGCGCGACCTCGTCGAGAGCCTGAATCTGCTCGTGGTGCGGTCCATGGGCCTCGTCGGAGCGACCGTGCTGCTTTTCCTCGTCGTGTACATCGGCTGCAACCGGCTGTGGCGCTCGACTGCCACGGGGCGGCTGCGGACGTTCGTCGAGAAGCCGGTGCGCGCGGAGTACCTGCGCCGCCGCGACGCGCTCGACGCACGGTCGGAGGCGATCCTCGCCGAGCCCGTCTTCGCCGATCCGCGGATCCCGGCGAACCTCATCCACCCGCACACCGTCACGCTGCTCCTGCGGCTCTTCGACTCCGGGCAGGCCACCTTCCTCGACGCCGCGCTCTACATGCTCGGCCAGGAGATGGCGAACACGGCCTACTACAGCCATATCGTGCCGGGCGAGACGCCGGCCGACCGTGAACGGGCGCGTATCGCCGCCAATCGGCAGGAGGGGGCCGACCATGACTGACGACCTCACGACGTCCTCCGATGGGTCCCCGGTCGACGGTGCCGGCGCCGAACAGGCCGCGCCCGATCTGGGTGCCAAAGACGTGGCGGTCGAGGGTTTCGTCCACGACGCGTACTACGAGCGCGGCCACGGGTGGCTCAAGGTTCGCCAGACCTTGGTGGCCCTCGTGTTCTGGTTCGTGCTGCTCGCGCCCATCGTCGTCCTCATCAACTCCGTGAGTCGCGAGGCCAGGTGGGAGGGCATCTATCGCTGGTCCTACGCCGACGGCTACGAACTGGTCCGGTTCCTGCTTCTCGCGATCGCGGTCATCTTCGTGGTCGTCCTCGGCTTCAGCATCTACCTGCTGCTGCGCAACAACCACCGTGAGAAGAAGGTCTACCCATACCGCAAGACGTATGACGAGGCGGGTCTCGCCAAGCGCAAGGCGATCCTCGAGGCCATGTACGCCGAGCGCTTCGGCGCCGACGACGCACGGCACGGCACCCGCTACTACGTGGTCGCGCCCGAGCAGAACCTCGACACCGGGTACGTGCAGGAACTCTTCCACCAGGGTCAGACCGACGTCGGTGAGGAGGTGCACGGGTGATCGGCGACGCCATCGCCGCGTTCATGGCCTGGGCGCAGACATTCTTCTTCACCCCACTGGCCGTCGTCCTGTCGCTGTTCCCCATCATGGGAGCGATCGCCTGGACGGTCGGCGGGTGGTTCTACCGCTTCTTCTACGTCGGCAAGTTCACCGAGAAGAGCTTCCGGCCGGTGCCGCCGGAGGAACAGCCCTTCATCACGATCATGGTTCCCGCGCACAACGAGGAAGTCATGATCGAGGAGACCATCGACTACCTGATGAACGAGATCAGGTACGACAACTACGAGGTGCTGGTCTGCGATGACGGGTCGAAGGACACGACACCGGACATCCTCGCCCGCCTGTCAGTGAAGTACGACCGGCTGCGCGTGCTGCGGATCGACAAGAACAAGGGCAAGGCTCACGCCTTCAACATCGGCGTGGGGTTCGCGCGCGGGGAGTTCATCCTCTCCAACGATGCCGACACCGTGCCCGAGCCCGACGCGCTGTGGAAGTACATGAACTACTTCCTGGCCCCCGGAGGGCAGAACACCGCGGCCGTCACCGCGAACATGGATGTGCAGAACCGCTCCCTCATCGTCGAGAAGTCGCAGACCGTCGAGTTCTCCTCCATCGTCGGGATCATCAAGCGATCCCAGATCGGCGTGCTCGGCAACATGTACGCCTATTCGGGCGCCAACACGATGTACCGAAAGGACGCCCTGATCGACGTCGGGCTGTTCCGGCAGGATCGCGCGACCGAGGACATCTCCATCTGCTGGGACCAGCAGTACGCCGGATGGAAGGCCGACTTCGCGCCGGACATCATGTTCTACATGAACGTGCCCAACACGTTCTCCATGCTCTACACCCAGCGCAAACGGTGGGCGAAGGGCGGCACCGAGTCGTGGGTGACGAACTTCAAGCGCGTCGCCAAGCACCCGCTGCTCAACCTCCCGAAGGTCGTCATGCTCCTCGACCAGACCGGGTCGATCACGTGGAGCTTCTACTACCTCGCCTTCACGCTGTGGCTCGCGTTGCGGATCGTCTTCTTCGTCCTGACAGGGGACGCCGAGCAGTTCGAGCACACCCTCGACATGGTCTTCGTCTTCAGTGCGTTCATCACCGTCGTCGGTTCCTGGCAGATCGTCGCGGCGCTGTGGCTCGACAATCATGGCGCCAAGCTCAAGTACCTCTTCTTCGCCCCTGCGTACATGGCCTGGTACTGGCAGATGAACGCCATCACAGTGGCCACGACGTTCGTGCCCGCGATCAGGGGCGTGCTCGGGTTCAGCGCCGAGGGGACCTGGGTGAGTCCGGACCGTACGAAGATGGGGCAGGCCAAGAAGCCCGTCGACGCGGTCGCCTCGCGCTGACGCCGCTTCGGGGGCGGCCGGCAGCACTGCGCGTTGCGGCCCGAGGCGGTTCACCCGGTCCTGCAGGCGTCGGGAGGTGTTGCCGCGGAAGTGTTATGTGAAGCATAATAACTTTCGTGACCCAGCCGACTCCGCAGGCGATCGCGGCGATTCGGGCGTGGTACCGCCTGGACCGTGCGTTCGCGGCGGCGAGCCGGGATATGCGGCTCGCCCACGGGCTGACCGGGGAGCAGGTCGCCCTCTGTCGCATCGTCGCCGAGCGGGAGTCGTGGTCGATGTCGGAGTTGCGGGATCGCCTGACGATGCACCCGGCCACGCTGGGGCAGGCGCTGGCCAGGCTGGAGGGGCGGGGCTGCGTCGAGACACGTCCTGACGGCACGGACGGACGCCGTCGTCTCGTCACGATGACGCAACGGGGGCGCGACGTGCTCGCCAGGATTCCCGTCGTCGGTCCGGTCCGGCTGCGCACGGTGACCGCCGACCCGGTCGACCTGGCGGCTCTGGCGGCGGCCTTCACCCGGGCCGTGGAGGTCTTCGGCCTGTCACCGTGGGCCGACGACCCGGCCACCATCGACACATCAGGCAAGGAGCGAACATGAGTGTCAGCAACGGTTTCCTGCTGTTCGGCGAGCAGTTCCCGCAGACGGCGCAGGCCCACATGGCCTTCGTCCAGGCGGAGGCGCAGGAGTCGGCCCTCGATGAGAAGACCGGCCACCTGGCCTACCTGGCGGTGCTGGCCGCCACGGGGATGTCCGGTGGCATCCCGTTCCACGTCCGGCTGGCGCGGGAGTCCGGAGCCAGCCGGGAAGAGGTGTTGTCGGCGTGCCTGAGCGGCCTGCCCGCCGTCGGGCTCACCGTCCTGGACGGGCTTGCCGCGGCAGCCGACGCCCTGAACGGCGAGGCCGATGAATGACCTGACCGGGTCCCCGGCGGCCGCGCAACGGACCGCCGGGCCCCGCGACCCGGCATCGGACGCGGAGCGCTGAGCGGTTACGCCCCGGCGGTCTCGTCGAGGGACGCAAGGATCAGGCCGGCGCACTGCTCGTAGTCGAGACGTGCGCTGTTGAGGCAGAGGTCGTAGTTGCGCCGGTCGCCGAACGTCGTGTCGGTGAAGAACTCCTGGTATCGGCGCCGTGTCTTGTCCATCTTGGCGATATAGCCCTCGGCGTACTTCGGGTCGACCCCGTCGACCTCGATGGCCCGGGCGATCTTGCGGTCGAGGTCGGTGCCGTAGACGAAGACGCTGCGCAGAGGCAGGTCGGCGCCCTCGAGGATCGTGTCGGCGCAGCGTCCGATGAAGACGGCGGGAGCGCGCTGCGCGGCCGCGACGATCACGTCGGAGATCGCCTGGTGCATGCGGTAGGGGAGCGTTGCGGTCTGGGACTCGACGCCGGTGAAGAACGACAGGTCGAAGAAGGTGCTCGCCTGCAGACGCTCGTCGAACTGTTCCAGCAGGTCCTGCGGCAGGCCACGTCGTGTCGCGGCCTCCTGGAGGATCCGGGTGTCGTAGAACTCCATGCCGGAACGCTCGGCGACCAGCTTTCCGATCTCCCTGCCGCCGCTGCCGAACTCCCTGTTGATGACCACGGAGCGGTTGGTCATGTCCACCTCCTTGTGGGCTCTCTTCACAGTAACCACGGACGAGCGGCGGATGAGCGAGAACCGACGACTTTTCCCTGTTCCTTTCCCGGATGCCGGCCTTTCGGCGCCGCCGGTCGTCTTCCACTGTCGGGTGCGCCGCGCCTACCCTGATCCGATGACGCCCCAGGACCGCGCCGAACTGGCCTCCCTGCGCCGGGCCCGCGACCTCATGGACCGCGAGTACGTGCGGGTGCTGAGCGTGGCCGAGGTGGCCCGCGCGGCGCTGATGTCGCCCGCCCATTTCTCCCGGCGGTTTCGCGCCGTCTACGGAGAGACCCCGTACGCCTACCTCATGTCGCGCCGCATCGAACGGGCCAAGGCGCTGCTGCGTGGCGACCTCACGGTGACCGCGGTCTGCCTGGCCGTCGGCTGCACGTCGCTCGGCTCGTTCAGCGCCCGCTTCGCCCAGGTCGTGGGGGAGACCCCGTCGTCGTATCGCAGCCGCGACCATGGCGCGCTGGCGGGCGTCCCGGGGTGCATCGCCCGCGAACTCACCCGATCGAGCAGGATCGAAGAAGCAGGCATGGCTCCGCTCCGCCTAGCGTGAGATCCCGGTCGCACCCACGACGAGACCGTGCGCGAGTCGTGACCGGCCACGCGACCACCGACCAGAGCAGGCACCGCTGAACGAGCGGTCGCTGCGTGACGACAGGAGAAACGATGAACCTCGAACTGGCCCGCTGCTTCGTCATCGTCCATGACCCCGAGTCGGCGCTCGGCTTCTACCGGGACACTCTGGGGCTCGAGGTCCGCAACGACGTCGCCCGCGGTGCGTTCCGCTGGATCACCGTCGGCGGAGGATCCCAGCCCGGCGTCGACATCGTCCTCACCAACTTCCTGCAGGGCTCTCCGGCCGACATCGACGCGATCGAGGGACTGGTCGCCAAGGGGGCGCTCAACGGGGTCCACTTCCGCACCGACGATCTCGACGGGCTGTTCGCGAAGGTACGGGACGCCGGCACCGAGATCGTCTCCGAACCGACGTCCCAGCCATGGGGCGCTCGCGACGCCGCATTCCGCGATCCGTCGGGCAACCTCATCCGCGTGGACCAAGGCCCGCAGGCATAGCGGGCGGCGCCGGCGCACCGGGAGGATTCCGGGCGCGCTCCGTGGTGCCTCGACCCGGGGCGTTGCGACGCCGACGGACCGTGGTGATCGAGAACTCTCGGTGACGAACCCTGTGCAAACCGGGTCGTGATGCGCCACGATGTCCGGAGGGAGACTGTGCGCGTGGAACTTGTCCCAATCACTTGGTCGCACATGTCTATACCACTAGAGTGTGCTCAGCCTGACCGTCCATCGGGGGTCGGTGCAGGCTCGGTCCGAATGGAGTAATCAATGAAGAAGCTCATCAACGACCCGGAAGACGTACTCTCCGAATTCATGCGCGGCTTCAGCATCGCGCACAAGGACATCGTCGAGTACAAGACCGATCCCGTGCATTTCCATCGCGCCGGTGGGGCTGTTCAGGGCAAGACCGGCCTCGTGTCCGGCGGCGGCTCCGGCCATGAGCCGCTGGGCGGCGGGTATGTCGGTGCCGGGATGCTGGACGCCGTCGCCCCGGGTGCGTTCTTCAGCTCGCCCACGCCTGACCAGATCCTCGCAGCCACCGAGGCCGCGAACGGCGGCGCCGGCGTGCTGCACCTCGTCCTCAACTACACGGGCGACATCCTGAACTTCGAAATGGCCGCCGAGCTCGCCGCCGCCGAGGACATCGAGGTCGCAACCGTCGTCATCGACGACGACGTCGCCGTCGAGAACTCCACGTGGACCGCGGGTCGTCGTGGCGTGGCCGGGGCCATCGCCGCCATGAAGATGACGGGCGCCGCCACCGATCTCGGGTACGACCTGGCGAAGACCGCCGAGGTCTGCACGAAGATCAACGATTCGATGGGCACCATGGGCCTGGCCCTGACCGCCTGCACCGTCCCCACCGCCGGCAAGCCGTCGTTCGACCTCGGGCCGGACGAGATCGAGCTGGGCATCGGCGTTCACGGCGAGCCGGGCGTGAAGCGCGTGCCGATGATGCAGGTGGACGAGATCGTGGACGTCCTCGTCGACGCGGTCGTCAAGGACCTGAAGTTCGAGCGGGGCGAGAACGTGCTCCTCTACATCAACGGTCTCGGCGCCACGCCGCTGTCGGAGCAGTACATCATGTACAACCACGCCTGGGACAAGCTGGACGCCCTGGGCGTCAACGTGACCCGCAGCCAGGTGGGCAACTACTTCACGTCGCTCGAGATGGCCGGCGCCTCCGTGACGATCATGCGGCTCGATGAGGAACTCACCAAGCTGTACGACGCGCCTGTCCATACCGCCGGCTGGCGCAAGGGCGTGTGAGGCTGTACGGAGCGTTCGTCAACAGACAATCAGGTGTGAGGAAGACATGGCAGACACATTGGGGGCCGGCTGGGCCCTCGACTGGATCAAGAAGACGGCGGCCGTCGTCAATGCTCAGCGCGAGGAACTGACCGACCTCGACAGGGCGATCGGCGACGGTGACCACGGGGCGAACCTCGACCGTGGGTTCCAGGCCGTCCTGGTCAAGTTGGACGGTGCCACGCCCGCGACCGCGGGCGAGGTCCTGAAGACCGTGGCGACGACGCTCATCTCGACCGTGGGCGGCGCCTCGGGCGCCCTGTACGGAACCGCGTTCCTGCGGGCGTCCAAGCTGGGCGACAGCGACCTCGACGCGGCCGGGGTGGTCGCGCTGCTCCAGGCCGGTGTGGACGGCATCGTCCAGCGCGGCAAGGCGAGCGTCGGCGAGAAGACGATGGTCGATGCGTGGACTCCGGCGCTGGCCGCGGGCAACGAGGCCGTGGCGGCGGGCAAGTCCCCCGCCGAGGTCCTCGACGCGATGGCCGTCGCAGCTCAGGAGGGTGCGGTCGCGACCGAGCCTCTCGTGGCGACCAAGGGACGTGCGAGCTACCTCGGCGAGCGGTCGGCCGGGCATCGTGACCCGGGCGCCCAGTCGACGGCGTACGTTCTGCGTGCGGCAGCCGACGCCGCCGCAGCGGCCTGACACATCGCAACACGAAGCTGCCGGGGTTCGTCCCCGGCAGCTTCGTGTTTCCCGTTCCCGTGTGGGTCGGGTCGCCCGGTGAGTAGATCCCCGAGCGGCGGCGCGACTGGGGCACAATGGTGAGGCTGTCTTCCACCCTCCTCCCGAAAGGAACCGCGTTGTCCGCCTCGATCACCGTCCTGACCGCCGAATCCGAGCAGGTGAGGGAGCTCGACGCGACAACGACGACCGGGCTCGACCTCTTCGGCGACGACCAGACGGTCGTGGCCGTGCGCGTCAACGGCGTGATCGTCGACCTCGCCACGCCTTTGCACGAGGGGGATGTCGTCGAGGCGGTCCCGGCCGAGTCGCCCGAGGGTCTGGCGATCCTGCGGCACTCGGCGGCGCACGTCTCCGCGCAGGCGCTCCAGGCGCTGATCCCCGAGGCGAAGCTGGGGATCGGCCCGCCCATCACCGACGGCTTCTACTACGACTTCCAGGTGCCCGAGCCGCTCACTCCCGAGGTGCTGAAGCGCATCGAGAAGAGGATGCAGCAGATCGTGAAGGAGCGGCAGCGATTCGTCCGGCGGGTCGTGACCGACGACGAGGCGCGGGCGGAACTGGCCGACGAGCCGTTCAAACTGGAGCTGATCGGTCTGAAGTCGAGCGCCGGGGACACCGAGGGGGCGTCCGTCGAGGTCGGCGTCGGCGACCTGACGATCTACGACAACGTCCGCCGCAACGGGGACGTGGCATGGAGAGACCTGTGCCGCGGCCCGCACGTCCCGCACACCGGCTATCTGAAGGCGTTCGCGCTCACTCGGTCGTCGGCGGCGTACTGGCGGGGCGATCAGAGGAACGCCAGCCTGCAACGCCTCTACGGCACGGCCTGGCCGAGCAAGGAGGCGCTGACGGCGTACCAGGAGCGTCTTTCCCTGGCGGCCAAGCGGGATCACCGCAAGCTGGGCACCGAACTGGATCTGTTCAGCTTCCCCGATGAGATCGGATCGGGGTTGGCGGTCTTCCACCCCAACGGTGGCACGCTGCGCAGGGTCATGGAGGACTACTCCCGTGCCAAGCACGTCCAGCACGGATACTCGTTCGTGAACTCCCCCCACATCACCAAGGGCGAGCTCTTCAAGGTGTCGGGCCATCTCGACTGGTATTCCGACGGCATGTTCCCGCCGATGCACGTCGACGCGGAGTACAACGAGGACGGCTCGGTCCGCAAGCCGGGGCAGGACTATTACCTGAAGCCGATGAACTGCCCGTTCCACTGCCTCATCTTCCGCGCCAGAGGTCGCAGCTACCGTGAGCTGCCGCTGCGGTTGTTCGAGTTCGGCACGGTGTATCGCTATGAGAAGTCCGGCGTCATCCACGGCCTGACGCGGGCACGCGGGTTCACCCAGGACGATGCCCACATCTACGCCGCCAAGGAGCAGATGAAGGGCGAACTGGCGAGCCTGCTGCAGTTCGTCCTGGACCTCCTCGCCGACTACGGGCTGGACGACTTCTACCTGGAGCTGTCCACGAAGAACCCGGAGAAGTCCGTCGGATCCGACGAGGTGTGGGAGGAGGCCACCGAGACGTTGCGCCAGGTCGCCGTCGAGTCCGGGTTGGACCTCGTGGACGATCCGGGCGGCGCGGCGTTCTACGGCCCGAAGATCTCGGTCCAGGCCAAGGACGCGCTCGGTCGGACCTGGCAGATGTCGACCATCCAGCTCGACTTCAACCTGCCGGAGCTGTTCGGTCTCGAGTACACGGCGTCGGACGGGACCCGGCAGCGGCCGATCATGATCCACCGGGCACTGTTCGGCTCCGTCGAGCGGTTCATCGGCGTCCTCACCGAGCACTACGGCGGCGCGTTCCCCGCGTGGCTCGCCCCCGTACAGGTCATCGGGATCCCGGTGGCCGAGGAGTTCGACGCATACCTGCAGGACATCGCCGATCAGCTCGCCGCCCAGGATGTGCGAGTGGTGGTCGACAAGTCCGACGACCGCTTCGGCAAGAAGATCCGCAACGCCCAGCAGCAGAAGGCGCCGTTCATGCTCATCGCCGGTGAACAGGACCGGGCCGCCGGAGCGGTGTCGTTCCGCTATCGCGACGGGTCGCAGCGCAACGGCGTCGCGGTGGCCGATGCGATCGCCGAGATCGTCACGACCATCCGCGAGCGCGCCTGACGGACGTCCGCGCCGACACCTTCGCCGAGCCCTGTGCCCGGCGAAGGTGCGCGGGCCCTACCGAGGCTGTGTTCCGGTTTCGACCACGTCGTCATGCGCTGCGCCGGCCGGATGATCCGAAGCGGCGCGATTCCTGAAACGACAATAGACGCCAAGGACGACGCCGGCGGCAAAGAAGAAGGCGCTGAAGTCGGAGAATGAGCCGACGATCGCGCTGATCGCATTAGCCGGAAGCGCGGGCAGGCTTGGGGGGAGAAGATATCCGGCTATCCAGTCCGGGACGAGAGCCTGCAATCCGATACTCAGGAGCAGCAGGACCGCTCCGGTCGTCAAGACAAATCGCGCCGTGCGCTGCAACGCATCATTCATGCGTCATTCCCTCCATGTGTCGTCGATCGCGAATACCACCTGCGCCGCGAGCCGCGGCCCGTTCCTCGAAAGACGATGAGGTCTTCACCCGGTCGCGGTCTGCGGTTCCGATGCGTCGCGAGCGGTGGCGGTCTGCCATCCAGCGGCCCCGGCCGCTGTCATGAACGCCGAGCAGGATCCGGCGGCTCTCGATCGCGGCGAGGAGAGACTTTCTTCGAGAACCCATCGGTGCGTTCTCCTTCCATTGGGGTAATGGCGAAGGCGATGCTACGCGAACAGGGATCTTGCGGCAACACGGCCGCGTTGGTTCATTGGAGGGGTCTGGACGCAGACGCGGCCGAACCGCTTGCCCGTCGCCGGGCAGCGCGATCCGTGAAGAGAAACGTGAATAACCCTCTGAGTAGGAAAGACGTGCTTTTGCGGCCGGATCGGGCACCCGAACGAACCCCACGCTCCGCGGAGGGCCCTCCACGATGTCATCGGGGCGGGCATGGGGTGGCGGTCGCGTGGTGTCCGCGACCGAGGATGGCCGACCGGGCGCGTGCACGGAGCTCGGGCGGGGGGCGAGGTCGGGCCGTGGCGTGGGGGCTGCGGGGCCACGGGGGCTGTCGACGGTGTGGCCACCAGTGCTCTTTCGCCGCACGGTTCCCGGATCGGGGGGATTCCGCCCGCCCGGACATCCGCGGCGGGGCGACGGCCTAGGCTGTCCCTCATGAGCGAAGAGCCGACGGTGGAGGCCGCCTCCGACTTCGCCGGTGTTCCCGATGCGTTCGGTCGCCTGTGGGTGCCGCACCGGATGGCCTACATCGGCGAGAACAAGACCGTCGACAAGAGCGGCCCGCGATGCCCGTTCTGCACGGCACCGGGCAAGCAGGACGCGGACGGCCTCATCGTCCACCGTGGCGCGCTCGCGTTCGTCGTCATGAACCTCTATCCGTACTCACCCGGGCACCTGCTCGTCTGCCCGTACCGGCACGTCGCCGCCTACACGGATCTGACCGGTGACGAGATCGCCGAGATCGGCGCTCTCACCCAGCAGTCTCTCGACGTGCTTCATCGTGTGTCCGACCCGGGCGGCTTCAACCTCGGCGTGAACCTCGGAGCCGTCGCCGGAGCGGGGATCGAGGCGCATCTCCACCAGCACATCGTGCCGCGCTGGCGCGGTGACATGAACTTCCTGCCGGTCGTGGGGCAGACGCGAGCCCTGCCGCAGTTGCTCGAGGACGGCCGGCAGTTGCTGCAGGCGGCGTGGGACGAGTGACGGACGCCGCCGCTCTCCGGGACGCTCTCAATCGCGGGTTGTACCGGGTCGGCTGGCGCGTGGCACCCCACCTGCCGACCCGCGCGTTGCGCAGCATCGCGGCCGCGGGAGGGCGCTTTGCGGCCCGGCGGCCCGGGCCTCATCTCCAGCGCTGGCAGGCGACGATCGGGCTGGCGACCGGTGCGTTCCCCGACCGCAGGCTTACCGCGCAGGGCGTGGAGAGCTACCTGCGGATGTTCGGCGAGGTGCTTGCTCTGCCCGGCTGGCGGCACGCCAGGATCGTCGCGACCGTCCGTCCCGATCCTGCCGGAGAACGACGGATGCGGGAGGCGATCGCCGGGCGCGGAGTCGTTCTCGCCCTGCCGCACATGGCCAACTGGGATCTCGCCGGCGCATGGGCGTGCGCCACGGGTCTGCCCGTGTCGACGGTCGCCGAGCGGCTCGGCGATGCGGAGTACACGGCGTTCACGAGATTCCGCGAGGGGCTCGGCATGGCCGTGTACTCGCATCGCGACCCGCACGCGTTGCGGGGTCTCGTGCGGGACGCGCGGGCCGGGAGGCTCGTGTGCCTGGTCGCCGACCGGGACCTTCCCGGCCGCGGCGTCCCCGTCACGTGGCCGACGCCGGGCGGTGGGCAGCCCGTGACCATGCCGGCCGGGCCGGCGCTCGTCGCGCGTTCCACGGGGGCGCTGCTGATGGCCATCGCCTGTCACTACACCGCCGACGGCATGGAGATCTCCTTCTCCGAGCCCATCGAGCATCGCCCGGGGCCCGCCGGGCTGGCGGCCATGACACAGGACGTGGCGGCCTACTTCGCCGCCGCCGTCGTCGCGCACCCCGCCGACTGGCACCTCTTCCAGCCGTTCTTCGCGACGGGCGGGTGACCGAATGCGCGTGGGGCTCGTCTGCCCGTACGCCCTGGACGTGCCCGGCGGCGTGCAGAACCAGGTGCTCGGGCTCGCGGCCTGGCTGCGGGAGACGGGGCACGAGCCTTTCGTGCTCGCGCCCGGGCACCCCGGCCCCGAGCACGACCTCCACGGTCTGCATCCGGACCGGGTGACGACGGTCGGGGCGGCGACCCCCATCCGGTTCAACCGGTCCGTCGCGCGTGTCGCCCTCGCACCGGCCGTCCCCGCCCGCGTCGCACGCTGGCTGCGGGAGACGCGGCCCGACGTCGTCAACGTCCACGAGCCGCTCGTGCCGCTCACGGCCCAGGCCGCCCTGAGATTCGCGCGGGTGCCGACCGTCGGGACGTTCCACGCCTCCGGCCCGGGGAGAGGCGCCCTCCGGGCGGCCCGGTCGCTCGCGCGAGCGCCGCTACGGCGGATGAGCACGGCCACCGCGGTGTCCGCCACGGCCGCGGCGCAGGTGGACGTCGGTCTCGGCCTCGCGGCGAGCGTCGTCCCCAACGGTCTGCGAACCGCCGACTTCGCCCCGCCGGGCGGCGACGCCGACCCGGGCCGGAGCCGTCCACGCGTGACGTTCCTGGGCCGGCTGGACGAGCCACGCAAGGGCCTGGACGTGTTCCTGGCGGCCGGTCCGCTGATCCGAGCCGCGCGGCCCGACGTGACCGTGACCGTCGCGGGCACCGGAACGGCCCGGCTGCCGAGCTGGGTGGAGGCGGCGGGCGCGGTGTCCGACACGGCGCGGAACCGGTTGCTGCGCCAGACCGACGTCCTCGTGGCGCCCAACACGGGAAGGGAGAGTTTCGGACTCATCCTCGTCGAGGCGCTGGCGGCGGGCGCCGCGGTGGTCGCGAGCGACCTGCCGGCATTCCGTGACGTGCTCACCGGCCCTGCCGGCCCGGTGGGGGAGTTGTTCCCGCCGGGCGACGCGGCGGCGCTCGCCCGCGCCGTGACGACCGCTCTGCGGCGGGACACCGAAGCGGACGAGATCGCACGCGAGGCGCGTGCCCGCACCTTCGACTGGGACCGCGTCGGTCCTGCCTATCTGGCCGTCTTCACTGCGGCTGTCGCGGGCGGCGGCGTCAGCCGAATCGCCTAGGCTGTCTCCGTGGCCGGCGAATCGTACGACACCGATCGGGTTGTCACCGTGCCGAACCTGCTGAGCGCGGTGCGGCTGCTCGGCGTCCCGTTGTTCGTCTGGCTGCTCCTCGGTCCGCGAGCCGACCTGCTGGCGGTCGCCGTGCTGGCCGTCGGCGGGATCACGGACTGGCTCGACGGCTTCCTGGCGCGACGCTGGAACCAGCGGTCGAGGGTCGGGCAGGTGCTCGATCCCATCGCCGACAGGCTGTACATCCTCGCCACGTTGCTGTGCCTCGCCATCCGCGGTGTCATCCCGTGGTGGCTCGTCGTGCTGCTGGTGCTGCGCGACATCATGCTCGTGGCGATGGTGCCGCTCCTGCGCACCCGCGGCTACACGAGCCTTCCGGTCCACTTCATCGGCAAATGGGCCACCTTCTGCCTGCTGTACGCCTTCCCTCTGATCCTCCTCGGCTCGGTGCCCGGGCCCGCGGGAACGGTGGCACGGGTCGCGGGGTGGGCCTTCGCCCTCTGGGGTGCCGGACTGTACTGGTGGGCGGGCCTGCTGTACGTCGGGCAGACGCTCTCCCTGCTCCGTTCGACGAGGCGCCCCGAGCTCGCCGCCGAGACGCCGACATCGAACGACAGGGGTCGCGGCGCGGACGACGCCGTGGCGGGCCCGTCCCCGGACGGCTCCGCCCCGCCCGCGTCGATACCGAACAGCAGCCGGCGATGACGAGTTCGCCCCCACCCCGGCGCCCCGACGCCAGCATGGACCTGCTGAACAACATCCTCCGGCAGCCCCTCGATCCCGACTACACGGCACAGTCCGCCCGCAACCCGAAGAACCGCAACCGCTGGGCCACGGCGCTGGTGTTCATCGTCGCGGCAGCGCTCGTGTCCGGCGGTGCCGTCCAGACCGCGCAGGGGGCGCCCGCGGCAGCGGCCGAGCGCGCGGAGCTCATCTCGCTCATCCAGCAGCAGAACACCGCGGTGGATGCGGCGCGCGGCGAGGTCGAGAGCCTGGAGGCCGACAACAGGGCGCTGCGCGAGCGGCAGCTCGGCTCCAGCGCCACCGACACGTCGATGGCGGCGGAGATCGAGCAGCTCGAGGTCTCGGCGGGAGGGCGCGCGGTGACCGGCGACGGGGTCGTCGTCACGCTCGACGACGCGGCCGGGACGTCGGCGTCGGGGACCATCCTCGACCTCGACATCCGGCAGGCCGCGAACGGGCTGTGGTCCGCCGGCGCCGAGGCGATCGCGGTGAACGGGCACAGGCTGTCCTCCCGGACGGCGATCCGGGCCGCAGGCAGCGCGATCACCGTCGACTACCGGTCCATCACCGCTCCGTACCGGATCGAGGCCATCGGCGACCCCACGGCGCTGCGCCCGCGGTTCGAACAGTCGTCGGGCGGGACATGGCTGTCCTACCTCCGCGACACCCAGCACGTCACCTACGAGATCGCCACCGCCACGGGCCTGCGGCTGTCCGCAGACCCGGGCCTGGCCCTCACCCACGCGTCCGTCCCGAAGAAGTGAAGGGAGTAGCCAGGTGCTCGCAATTCTCGGACTGATCGTCGGCATCGTTCTCGGCATCGTCCTGCAGCCCGCCGTGCCCAGCGTCCTCCAGCCGTATCTGCCGATCGCCATCGTCGCGGCGATGGATGCGCTGTTCGGCGGCGCCAGGGCCTATCTCGAGCGGACGTTCAGCGACAAGGTGTTCGTGGTGTCGTTCTTCTCCAACGTCCTGATCGCCGCCGTGATCGTGTGGGTCGGCGACCTCATCGGCGTCGGGGCGCAACTGTCGACGGCGGTCGTGGTGGTGCTCGGCATCAGGATCTTCACCAATGCCGCGGCGATCAGAAGGGTGCTGGTGCATGCCTGACGATGTCGAACCCGGCGTCGCGACCGGTGCGGCCGACGACGTCCCGCCCGTCGCGGACGATGCCGCGCCCGAGACGAGCGCGGATGCGAGCGGGTCGGCCGAACGCGGCCCCGTCACGTGGCGCGAACTCGGCCACGACTTCATCCGGCCTGGGCGCGGGCAGGTCGTCCTGGCTGCGATCCTGCTGGTCGTCGGCATGGCGCTCGTGATGCAGTTCCGGACCAACACGGCTGCAGCGCCGTACGAGAGCCTCCGCCGCAGCGATCTCGTCCAGCTTCTCGACAATCTGAACCAGGAGTCCCGCCGGCTCTCCGAGGAGATCACCGAGCAGAACGAGCTCAAGCAGCAACTCGAGTCCGGGGCGGGCCAGGAGGAGGTCGCCCGGAAGGAGGCGCAGGCGCGCCTCGAGACCCTCCGGATCCTCGCCGGCACAGCCCCCGCGACCGGAACCGGCATCGTGATGGTGATCCAGGATCCGGAGGGCAGGATGACCGCCGACATCCTCCTCAACGCCATCGAGGAACTCCGCGACGCAGGCGCCGAGGTGATCGAGATCAACGACTCGATCCGGGTGGTCGCGTCCACGTGGGTCACCACGGGCTCCGACGGCATCCTGGTCGACGGCAGGCTCGTGCGGACCCCGATCACCATCGAGGCGATCGGCGACCCCCACTCCCTGGAGGAGGGCGCCCGGTTCCGCGGAGGGCTGGTCAGCGAGGTCGAGGGCCAGCGGGTCAACGGCTCGGTGACCATCACCCGATCCGAGAAAGTGACGATCGCGTCGCTGCACACGGCACCGACCAATCAGTACGCTCGCCCGGCGTGATCGCGGTGTCGGCCCACTAAGGTGGAGCCAGCATGACCCGAGGCGAGGAGCGAACAGTGCCTGAAGTGCCCGAAGGGCTGAGGTACACCCCACACGACGTGTGGCTGCGTGAAGGCAACGCCGACACCGTCCGGGTCGGCCTGACGGCGGTGCGCGTGGAGCAGCTCGCCGACGTCGTGTACGTCTCGCTGCCGCAGGTCGGCGAGGACCTCGTCGTCGAGGACACCTGCGCGCAGGTGGAGTCCACCGGGCTGGACGGGCTGTGGGACGTTCTCGCCCCCGTGTCGGGAGTCGTCACCGCGACGAACCCGCTGCTCGCCACCACGCCCGATCTGGTGCAGACCGACTGCTACGGAGACGGCTGGCTGTTCGAGATGGAGTCCGACGATCCCGAGGAACTGGAGCAGTTGCTCGACTCCGACGGGTACGCGGAGCACTTCTCGGAGTCCTGACTGCACGACACGTACACTGAGCGAATCGTTCAACGGGAGAGATGACGCACAATGCAATGTGAGGCTTGCGGCCACCTGAATCCGGAAGGATCCAATTTCTGTGCGAACTGCGGCGAAGCGCTGGGGAGCGGCTCCGTGATCGTTCCCGGTGAATCCACGCGCGTCATCACGGGTATCCAGGATGTCGTCAGCGAAGAGCTCAGCGCCGACGAGCTGGAAGCCGTCGAGTCCCTGCCGAAGGGTTCGGCGCTTCTCATCGTGCAGCGCGGCCCGAACCTGGGCGCGCGCTACCTGCTCGACGCCCCCGAGGTCACTGCAGGGCGGAGTCCGAATTGCGACATCTTCCTCGACGACGTCACCGTGTCGCGGCACCACGCGAAGTTCAGCCGTCGCGACGACGTCACCTACCTCAGCGATCTCGGAAGCCTCAACGGGACCTACGTCAACCGTCAACTCCTCGACCAGGAGGTCGCGCTGAAGCGTGGGGACGAGGTGCAGATCGGCAAGTACCGCATGGTCTACTTCGACAACGGCGCCCGTGGATAGATGCCTGACAATCTGCGGAGCATCGGGCAGGTCCTCGCCACCCTGAAACCCGACTTCCCCGACATCTCGATCTCGAAGATCAGATTCCTGGAAAGCGAAGGGCTGCTGGCGCCGTTGCGCGCGCCCTCCGGGTATCGCCGTTATTCGCAGGCCGATATCGACCGGCTTCACTACATCCTCACCATGCAGCGGGATCACTATCTGCCGCTGAAGGTGATCCGGGAGCATCTCGACAAGATCGACCGCGGTGAGCCGCCGCCGTCGGCGGACGTCCCGGCGACACCTCCGCCGCCGGTGTCGGAGGAGATCGCGACACAGCCGCTGCAGACACCCCGGCCACCGCGCCGCCCGCTGCGCCTGACCCGGCGGGAGCTGCTGCGGATGAGTGGGCTGTCCGAGAGCGTGCTCGCCGAGCTCGAGCGGCAGCAGCTCATCGCGCCGCGCCGCGGGACCGCCTACTACAGCAGGGACGCCCTCACCATCGCGGTCGTGGCGCGCAAGCTGCTTCCCTACGGCATGGACGTCCGGCATCTGCGCGTCATCAAACAGGCCGCCGAGCGGGAGGTGGGACTGCTGGAGCAGGCGATCGCCCCCTACACCCGCCGCAGCAGTTCGACCCGGCAGGTCACCACCGAGGTGATGCAATTGGTCCTGTACGCGCACGCGGCCGTGATGCGCTCGTCGCTGACACCGTGACGTCGCGGGTTAGGCTGGGGGCATGCGCGAGATGGAGGTACTCGGGGTCCGGGTCGAACTGCCCGGCAACGCGCCGTTGCTGCTTCTGCGGGAGCTGGGGGGAACCCGCTGCGTCCCCATCTGGATCGGTGCGGCCGAGGCGTCCGCGATAGCGAACGCCATGGAAGGCGTCCAGCCCTCCCGCCCGCTGACCCACGACCTGCTCTGCGATCTCGTCACCGACCTCGGCCATGAGGTGTTCGAAGTGCGCATCACCGAACTGGTGGACGGCACCTACTACGCCGAACTGCAGGTGGACGGTCACATCGTCAGCGCTCGACCCTCCGACGCCGTGGCGGTCGCCGTCCGACTGGGCGTCCCTGTCATGTGTGCGGACGCGATCATCGACGATGTGGGGGTGGAGCTCCCCGAGAAGACCGAGGACGAGGTGGAGAAGTTCCGCGAGTTCCTCGATTCGGTCAATCCCGACGACTTCGAGCTGGGGGAGGGCGGCGCGCCCGATCCCGGCGAAACCAACTCTTAGGGCCCCCTTCAGGGTTGTGAGAGGCTCGGGCGTGTCCTTGGCTCGGCACGGAGGGTCGCCGATACGTTCGAGAGCCAATGGGCGGTGGTTCGGCCAGCATGCGAAGCGAGGTAGATGTGAACGGTACGGCACCTCAGGGTGACCAGGCCCCCGATCCGCGGGCCGCACAGGACATGCTCTTCGACGGCGACTTCGCGCCCCTCCCGGAGGATCTGGGGTTCCGCGGTCCGGTCGCGTGCAGCGCCGCGGGGATCACCTACCGGCAGCTCGACTACTGGGCCCGAACGGGCCTGGTCGTGCCGGGGATCCGTCCTGCCGGCGGCTCGGGCACGCAACGTCTCTACAGCTTCCGCGACATCCTGCTGTTGAAGGTCATCAAGCGGCTCATCGACGCGGGCATCTCGCTGCAGCAGGTGCGGACCGCGATCGACCATCTACGAACCCGGGGGGTCGACGATCTCACGGGGGTGACGCTGATGAGCGACGGGGTGTCGGTGTACGAGTGCACCTCCGACGACGAGGTGATCGACCTGCTGAAGGGCGGGCAGGGCATGTTCGGGATCGCTCTGGGCGGAGTGTGGCGGGACCTGGAGGGCGGTCTCCTGCACCTGCCGTCCGAGCGGGCCGACGAGGACGCCGCCACGACGCGGGCAGGCGACGAGCTGGCAGAGCGCCGGCGTGCCCGCCGGACCGGCTAGCGATACGCGCGGCGGAAGCGGCGACGGGCCCGGCCGATCGGCCGGGCCCGTCGCACGCGCACCCGCACGGGCGCACATCGGACTGGTGCTCAGTGCGCCGCGGCCGCCGCGGGAACGGGGGCGCCCTGACCGATCTCGGCCAGCAGGTCGACGAACCACTGCTGGGTGATGTCGAACGGCTTGCCGCCCTTGATCCGCTCGAACTCGATCGCCCGCAGCGCGCCGTCCTGGTCCTCGTCGTGTCCGATGACGCCGGACTCGCGACGCAGGCCGCAGTCGACGGCGTGGTCGGTCATCGTCCGGATGAGGTCCAGGTCGAACTGGTTCGCGGGGGCCGACCGGGCGTAGTAGCCCGACTTCTGGACGAGCACCTTCTCGGCCGAGAGCATCTTCGCGAACTGATCGCCGAACCACTGCCCGGGGTTGATCCGTTCGAGCCGGATATGGCCGAAGGCGTCGCGCGCGACCTCGCGGCCCTCCTTCTCCATCTCGGCGACGATGGAGGAGACGCCCGCGCCCTCGGAGAGGAAGATGTTGACGTTGCCGACCTCGTCCATCACCTGGCGCAGCCGCTCCGCCTGTGTCTCGATGTCGATCTCGATCTCGGGGACGAACACGGCATGGACGTCCCAGGCGGCGCTCGACAGGCCGATCTCCGGCAGCCACTCCTGAGCCTTCAGCCAGGTGCGATAGCGGTGCGCGCCGGCGGCGGTGAGCCACCCGCAGTTGCGGCCCATCACCTCGTGGACGATGAGGATCCGCTTGCCGGCGTTGTGCTCGGAGAAGACGTTCTGCGCGAACTGCGAGGTGTACTCGGCCGCGGTGTCCGCCCCCAGCGTCTGGACGATCGGGAAGACGTCGTTGTCGATCGTCTTCGGCAGGCCGACGACCGTCAGGCCGTAGTCGTTGGTGGCCAGGTACGCGGCGAGATCGGCCGCGGTGGTGTTCGTGTCGTCGCCGCCGATGGTGTGCAGGACGTCCACCCCGTCGGCGACGAGCTGGTCCGCCGCGACCTGCAGGGGCACCTGGCCCTCGACGACAAGCCCGCGCCTCACGCAGTCGGCCACGTTGGTGAGCTTCACCCGCGAGTTGCCGATCGGCGAGCCGCCGTATCGGTGGAGGACCTCTGCGTGGGCGCGCACCGCGTCGGTGACGGGAATCGAGTCGCCGGTGAGGAGTCCCTGGTAGCCATACCTGTACGCGATGATCTCGACCTCGGGGGCGAGCTCTGTGTAGCGGCTGATCAGCCCGCCCATCGCCGACGACAGGCATGGCGCGAAGCCTCCGGCCGTGAGAATTGCGACCTTCTTGACCATTCGAGGACAGTCCTTTCCGCGAACCGGGAACGGTGATTTCGTACCTCGCAAGCCTACTGGCTGAGGGTCGGCGGAGATCGCCGAAGCGCGGAGCAGGGCCATGCACCGGCCGTCGGGCACACTGGTGCCACCCTTCGGAAAGGACGATCCATGCGTTCGGAGTCGGGGCAGTCGGCCTCCGCGTTCGTGGCCGTCGTGGCGGTCGCACTGTTCCTCGTCGCGGGCCTCGTGGTGGACGGCGGCGGACGGCTCGCGGCGGTGGCGCGTGCCGATGCCGTCGCGGCGGCGGCCGTCCGGCTCGCGGCGGACGCGTCGGCGGCGTCCGGGGTGGACGGTGGGGCGGGCGGCGCGGCGCTCGGTCGCCGCGCGGCGGAGGAGTACCTCGCCGCACAGCCCGACGTGACGGGCGAGGTGCAGGTTGCCGGAGGCGTCGTCTCGGTCGAGGTTCGTGCGACACGGACCACCGTGTTCCTGTCCCTGGTGGGGATCCGCACCGTGGCGGCGGAGGCGTCCGCCTCCGGCGTCCTCCGGGCGTGATCGCCCCCCGATCGCGCAGAGCGGCGCGCCGCACCCGGAGCCGCGGGACACGGGCCGCGCCACCCGGTTCGCCGACGGAGCCTGAGTAGACTGCCGCGCATGGCTCGCTACTTCGACGTTCACCCCCTGAACCCGCAGCCACACTCTCTCGACCAGATGGTCGACATCGTGACCGCCGGTGGCCTGGTCGTCTACCCGACCGACTCCTGCTACGCCTTCGGGTGCCGGCTCGGAAACAAGCGCGGACTGGAGCGCATCGCGGCCGTCCGTCATCTGTCGCCCAAACACCACTACACCCTCGTGTGCTCCGGATTCGCGCAGCTCGGTCAGTACGTGGAGATGAACAACCGTGTCTTCCGGGCCATCAAAGCGGTGACGCCCGGGCAGTACACCTTCATCCTGCGGGCCACCCGGGAAGCGCCGAAGGCCATGCAGAACGCGAAGCTGCACACGATCGGGGTCCGGGTCCCCGACCACCGCACGGCTCGCGCATTCCTCGAACGGCTCGGCGAGCCGCTGATGTCGAGCACGGTGCTGCTGCCGGGCAACGAGGAGCCCATGACCGACGGATGGGCGATCAAGGAGGAGCTCGACCATCTCGTGGACGCCGTCCTCGACTCCGGCGACTGCGGCGTGGAGCCGACGACCGTGGTCGACCTCACCGGCGAGGAGCCGGTGGTGCTCCGGATCGGCGCGGGGGACCCTGAACCCTTCCAGGAGTGACTCGTGCGCGAGTTCGTGGAGCGGGTTCTGGCCAACCCCGTCGTGGCTCACGTCAGGCGAGCGAACGAGCGCTTCATCACCCGGCTCGGAAACCAGTCCGCGGCTGCGATCGCGTACTTCTCGGTCTTGTCGATGGTGCCGATCCTGATGTTCGCCTTCGCGGTCGTGGGCGCGACGCTCACCGTCTTCCGCCCGGACCTGCTCGCCGAGCTGCAGGACCTGATCGCGGTGTACCTGCCGGCGTCCGACGACCTCGGCGGCCGCGTGCAGGCCGTGGTCGTGCAGGCGCTGGAGAACTGGCGCGCCGTCGGCATCGTCGGCCTCGGAACCGGCATGTGGTCGGGAGCGAACTGGGCGAAGAACCTCAAGCGCGCGATCCGCGCTCAGATGCGGGAGGACTACGACGCGGGCGATGACGACAGGATGTTCGTCCTCGACATGCTGACCAACCTCGGCATCGCGCTCGTGCTGCTCATCGCGCTGGGCGTGACCCTCGGGCTTTCCTCGGTCGTGACGTCCCTGTCGTCGCAGGTGCTCGGCTGGCTGGGGCTGCACGACCCGGTCAGCGGGTTCATCCTGAGTGCCACGAGCCTGGCCGTCTCCCTCGCCGCCGGGTTCGCCCTCTTCTGGTTCCTCACCGGTGTCGTCCCGGGGCGCTCCCAGCCGCGCAAGGCGGTCGCGCTCGGATCACTGGTGGGTGCGATCGGCATGGCGGCTCTGCAGTATCTGGGGGCGATCATCCTGGGGGCGTTCTCGAACAATGCCGCGGCGTCCCTGTTCGGGCCGGTCATCGTCTTGATGCTGTTCCTCAACATCTTCGCGACGCTCGTTCTCATGATCGCCGCGTGGATCGCCACCTTCGACGAGGAGCGGCCGGCGGGCGCGCCGGGACCGGTGGGCCCGGACACCACCGAACCCGCCGTCGTGCCGGCGCCGGATCCCCGGCTGCGCCGCGGGTTCCGGATCGGTGCGACCGTCGCCGGCCTGCTGGTCCTGGCCGTCTCCGCCGGGCTGGCCGGTGCAGCGGGGCTGGTGCGCGCCGTCCGCTCCCGCGGGCGGTCGCGCTGAGGATCAGCCTTCGTCCTCCACGTCCACGTACTTCTCGGGAGCCGCGTCCTCGGTCAGCGTGGCGGCGTGATCGGGCACCTCGAACTGGAGCGCACGGTCGGTGCGGCGGTACCCGGTCGACGGCGGGCGCTCCGGCAGCCTGAGCTCTGGGCGCTCGACGTGCTGGTAGGGGATGGAGGACAGCAGATGGTGGATCATGTTGATCCGGGCCTTGCGCTTGTCCTCGGACTCGACGACGTTCCAGCGCGCTTCCTCGATGTCGGTGTGGACGAACATCTCGTCCTTGGCGCGCGAGTACTCCTCCCAGCGGGTGAGGGACTCCAGGTCGGTGGGGGACAGCTTCCAGCGCCGCATCGGATCGGTGAGGCGCGACCTGAAGCGCTTCTCCTGCTCCTTGTCGGACACCGAGAACCAGTACTTCCGCAGCAGAATCCCGTCCTCGATGAGCATGCGCTCGAAGATGGGGCACTGGCGCAGGAAGCGGCGGTGCTCCTCGGTGGTGCAGTAGCCCATGACGCGCTCGACGCCGGCGCGGTTGTACCAGGAACGATCGAAGAGCCGGATCTCGCCCGCCGCCGGAAGGTGCTCGATGTAGCGCTGGAAGTACCACTGCGTGCGTTCGCGCTCCGTCGGCGCCGGCAAGGCGACGATGCGCGCGACGCGAGGGTTGAGGTATTCGGTGATGCGTTTGATCGCGCCGCCCTTGCCCGCGGCATCGCGACCCTCGAAGACGACCACGATCCGCTGTCCCGTGGCCTTCACCCATTCCTGCATCTCCACCAGTTCGGCCTGGAGGCGCAGCAACTCGGCCTCGTAGAGCTCACGGTTCATGCGCTTCTTCTTCGACATGGCCACATCGTGCCGCAGCCAGGCGCCCGCGTCACGCTTTCCGCGGCGATAGCATCCGGACCTGAGGTCGGCGTCGACCCTGGGCGATGCGCTCGGCGGGCTCAGATCAGGCCGTTGGGGCGCTCGTCGAGAACGTCGACGCGCGGCGGGCGGAGGATGCTGCGGGCGACGTTGCGGAAGTCGAAGTTCTCCAGCACCCGAGCGGCCTGCTCGTCGCTCAGATCGTAGGCGTGGGCCAGCATCCGCACGTTCTCGGTGTAGAACGCGTGGAGCTTGTCGACTCCCCTGATGAACTCCAGCTCGTTGCTCACGGCACCTCCGGGATCGTGGTCGCACGCCAGGGTACGTACGGAGGGGAAACGACAGGTGACCGCGGGGTGTCCGCTGGGCGACACCTCGCCGGGATCGGGCGACCGCAGCGGCTGCGCGCATTCGTGCAGGTCTGTGCGGAGGAGCGGACGGCACGGCCGGGTTGTCTAGGCTTTGGCCATGAGCGGAACCGCCAAGATCTACCCAGCGACCCTGACACCGTCGAAGCAGGAGCTCCTGAGCGCGTGGGTCCCGAAGCAGCCCTGGTTCGACGGGGACCCGGCCGACATCCGGCTCATCGCCCGGTACCGCTTCGTCGACCCTGACGGCGAGGTCGGGATCGAGACCCATGTCATCGGATCCGCCGGGGTCTCCTATCACGTTCCCACGACCTGGCGCGCCGAGCCGCTGGAGGGCGCCGAGGAGTTCCTCATCGGCGAGTTGGAGCATTCCGTCCTCGGCCACCGGTACTGCTACGACGCGCCCGGCGACCCCGTCTACGCGGCGGAGTTGTTCCGTGTCATCCATGAGGGCGACACCGAGGCCGACCTCTCCCGGGGAGAGAAGAACATGACGGTCGCCGGCAGCGGCATCGTCCGTGTCTCCAATGCGGCCGGAGAGGCCGTCCGGCTGATTCGCATCCTCGACGGGGAGCACGTGCCCGCGCCCCCGGTGCTCGGCACGCTCACCGGAGCCTGGTCCGACGGCGACGTCAGCCACACCGACGTCGTCCTGGCGGTGATCCGCTGACCTGTCGGCGAGACGGAGGCTTCCACCCCGGCGTTGTCGGCGGGCGGAGGTAGCGTTGTCGCCGCCGGGTTCGTGATGACCGCGGGGCGTTCCGGCGAGCCGCGCGGGGCCGGCACACAACGCGGGGAGGGTCATGACGCAGGCACTGGTGATCATCGATCTGCAACAGGGAGTCCTGGCGGAGCCCGGCACCTGGGACGCCGAGGGTGTCGTAGCCCGGGCAGCCGAGTTGGCGCGTCGGGCACGTCGCGCGAACGTTCCCGTGATCTGGGTGCAGCACGCGAGCGATGAGTTGGCCGACGGCAGCCCCGCGTGGGAGTTCGCACCGGGCCTCGGCCGGGACGAGGCCGAGCCGGTCGTCCACAAGCGCTATCCGGACGCCTTCGAGGAGACGACGCTCGCCGAGACTCTCGGCGACGTGCACCACCTGGTCGTGGCCGGCGCGCAGACCGATGCCTGCATCCGGGCGACCGTGCAGGGGGCGCTCGTCCGCGGATACGAGGTGACGCTCGCGGCCGACGCGCACACCACCGGGGAGTTCCCGCCCGAGTTCACCGGCGGTGAGCCGATCTCGGCCCGTACCAAGATCAACGTCATCAACTGCGTGGTCGAGTGGGGCAGCGCCTACCCGGGCCGGCGCGGTCACGCCGTTCCGGCCGCGGAGATCCTCTTCGGCACCTGACCACGGGCAGGCCGGCGCGCCCAGGGCGTTGTCCACGGGGGCGCAGACTGGTTGAGTGGGACTCGTCGATCCACCGCACACAGGAGGCAGCATGTCCGCAGGTCGCAGTGAGCCCTCTCCGGTGGCCACGGCCGACATCGGGGTCGTCGGCATGGCCGTGATGGGCTCCAACCTGGCTCGCAATCTGGCGCACCATGGCTACACCGTCGCGGTGTACAACCGGACCCGGGCTCGCACCGAGGAGGTCGTCCGCGACCATGGCGGGGAAGGGAGATTCGTCCCTGCCGCCGATGTCGGGTCGTTCGTGGAGAGCCTGAAGCGGCCGCGGCGGATCATCCTGATGGTGAAGGCCGGGGCGGCGACCGATGCGACGATCCAGTCGGTGCTGCCGCACCTGGAGGCCGGCGACATCGTGATGGACGGCGGCAACTCCCACTTCCTGGACACCATCCGGCGCGAGGGCGAGCTGTCGGCGCGGGGACTGCACTTCGTCGGCTCGGGCATCTCCGGCGGTGAGGAAGGGGCGCTCACCGGCCCGTCGATCATGCCGGGGGGGACCGCCGAGGCCTATGCCTCGCTCGGGCCGATGCTGGAGACCATCTCGGCTCATGTGGACGGCGTCCCGTGCTGCACGCATGTCGGGCCCGACGGCGCCGGTCACTTCGTGAAGATGGTGCACAACGGGATCGAGTACGCCGACATGCAACTCATCGGCGAGTCGTACGACCTGCTGCGCCGCGGCCTGGGCGCCTCGCCGGCCGAGCTGGCCGACGTCTTCGCGCAGTGGAATGCGGGCGATCTGGAATCGTTCCTCATCGAGATCACGGCCGAGGTGCTGCGCCACGTCGACGCCGGCACGGGCCGGCCGTTCGTGGACGTCGTCCTCGACCGGGCGGGGCAGAAGGGCACCGGGAAATGGACGGTGCAGACCGCCCTCGACCTCGGCGTCCCGGTCACCGGCATCGCCGAGGCGACCTTCGCCCGGGCGCTGTCGAGCCAGTCCACCCAGCGCGAGGTCGCCCGCGAGGTGCTGCCCCGCGACGCGGAGCCGTGGGACGTCACCGACCGCGATGCGTTCGTCACCGACGTCCGTCAGGCCCTGTACGCGTCGAAGGTCGTGGCGTACTCGCAGGGCTTCGACGAGATCGCCGCCGCCAGCGCGGAGCACGGCTGGGACATCGACCGGGGCGCGATGGCGCGCATCTGGCGCGGCGGCTGCATCATCCGCGCCCAGTTCCTCAACCGCATCACCGAGGCCTACGAGCGCGACCCCGGGCTCACGTTGCTCCTCGCCGACCCGTACTTCGCCGACATCGTCGGACGCGGCCTGTCCGCCTGGCGCCGGGTCGTCGCCCAGGCGGCGCTGCACGGCGTCCCGACGCCCGCGTTCGCGTCCTCGCTGGCCTACTACGACGGGCTGGTGACCGAGCGCTCGACCGCCGCCCTGATCCAGGGCCAGCGTGACCTGTTCGGCGCGCACACCTACCAGCGGGTCGACAGGCCCGGCGTGTTCCACACCTTGTGGACCGGTGACCGCACCGAGATCGAGCTTGCGTGACCCCGCAGTGAGCGAGATCGTTCCCGACCACATCCATCGCGAGGCGTTCGTCGTCCGCACCGGCGCGACCGAGCAGTCCTGGGTCGACCTCGCCGATCCGCTGCGCGTCGAGTTCGAGTACGTGCAGCGGATCGTCGAGATTCTCGAGCTCGGGGTGCTCGCCCGTCCACCCGGCGAGAGGCTGCGGTGTGTCCATGTCGGCGGGGGAGGGTTGAGCATCCCCCGCTATGTCGCGGCCCGGCGCCCGGGGACGGTGCAGATCGTCCTGGAGCCGGACGCCGACCTCGTCGAGCAGGTGCGCGACAGGCTGCCGCTGCCGAAGGGCAGCGGGATCCGGATCCGGCCCACCGACGGCCGTACCGGCTTGGCGGAGCTGAGCGACGGCAGCGCCGATCTTGTCGTCGTCGACGCGTTCGACGGGGCGCAGGTCCCTGCCGATCTGGCGACCGCCGAGTGCTTCGCGCGGATCGCCGCGCTTCTGCGCCCGGGCGGGATGGTCGTGATGAACCTCGGCGACCGGTCCCCGTTCGACTGGGGACGACGGTGTGTCGCCGGTGTCGCCGCGTCCTTCGGTCACATTGCGGTCACCGCGGAGCTCCCGGTGTGGAAGGGACGCCGCTACGGGAACCTCGTGGTGGCCGCCGCGGGCGCGCCGCTGCCCGTCGACGGGTGGGCGCAGGCCCTCGCCCGTGCCGCTTTCGGCTATCGGCTCTTCGAGGGGACGCGGCTGCGCTCCTGGATCGGGGGCGCGGCACCGTTCACGGACGCCGACACGCGCCCCTCCCTCGATCCCGTCGCGCTCGGGTGGCTGCCGTGACCACCGCGTGAGGAGCGAGCGTCCGGGGCTGTGGGCGAGGCGTCGCGTGGATAGCATGGATCGCAGGGCCGCGCAGTCCTGTCGCGCGCAACGACCCGTTTTTCCGAAGGAGAAGATCATGGCAACCGCACGAACCCCCTACACGGTCCCGGGCCTGGCCACGGAGAAGGCCGCCGAGGTCATCGTCGTCCTGCAGCGGCGGCTGAGCGAGTACAACGACCTGCAGTTGACGCTCAAGCATGTGCACTGGAACGTCGTGGGGCCGAACTTCATCGGCGTGCACGAGATGATCGACCCGCAGGTCGACCTGGTGCGGTTGTACGCCGATGCCGTCGCGGAGCGGATCGCCGCTCTCGGCGGGTCCCCGTCCGGCACGGTCGGGGCGATCGTGAAGGACCGTGCGCTGGTCGAATACCCGTTGGGCCGCAACACCGCACTGGAGCATCTCGCGGCCCTCGACAAGGTGTACGACATCGTGATCGCCGACAACCGTCAGGCCATCGACGAGGTCGAGGATCTCGACCTCGTGACGCAGGACCTCCTCATCGGGCAGACGGGCGAGTTGGAGAAGTTCCAGTGGTTCGTGCGGGCCCACCTGGAGAACGCGGGCGGCAGGATCCCGAGCTGACACAGCTCTCCCGACGCACAAGGACGGGGGCGCAGGAGCGGCAACGCTCCCGCGCCCCCGTCCTGTGTTCTCACGGGCCGGCGGACGAGGCTCGGGTCAGGAACGCCCCCGGAACCAGCCGAGAAGCCCTCGTGACGCCCCCTGCCGACGATCGTGCGGGGGCTCGGGCGTGAGCCGCGCCCTGATCGTCTTCTCTCCCGCCTCGTCTCCGGCGATGCGGGCCGCATCCGCGGCCCGGGTGAGCAGAGAGGTGCGCCGGTCGTCGTCGCCGAGGCGCTCCGCGGCGCGGGCCGCTGCGAGGTACTGCCCGACGGCCTGCGTCGGGTCCCCCGTCCGGGCGAGGGCATCAGCGAGGTTGGCATGGGCCACCGTGACCTGGAGGAGCGTGGCACGGGTCGGCTCGGCGGCGGCCGGTGACGCCAGGAACGCCTCGTAGGCGGCAATCTCGTCGGCGGCCCGGCCGAGCCGGCGGTAGGTCACCCCGAGAGCGACGGTCGCCCTGCCGCCACTGCTTCCCAGCGCGGTCGAGGGAGCTGCGGCACAGGTGTCGATGATCTCCCGCAGGGCGGTGGCCGCGCGCTCCAGGTCGCCGCGGTCGCGGACCGCACGGGCGCGGTCGATGCGCCATTCGGTGTAGCGGAGGGCGTCGCGGCTCGCTCCGCGCCGGTCGAGAAGGTCGAGCGCCCACTCGGCGACCTCGACCGCCCGGTCGGGGTCGGGTGCGCCCAACGCCGTGTTGAAGTCCTCGGTCGCCCGCTCCAGCGAGGCCCGGTCCGCCGTGCTCAGCGTCGTCCCGACGCCCGGAGGGGTCGCCATACCGCGCTCCTGCAGCCGCGCGACCGCCGCGTCCAGATTGGCGCGCACGCGGGCGAGGGCGGTGTCCACAGGTGCCCTGCCTCGGGCGGCGGAAGGCTCGCGCGCATCGAGCGCCTGCACTCGGGGGAGCAGGAGGTCGAGCCCGGACTGCGGCTCGTCGAGCCTCTCGATCAGGAGGAACGACAGGTTTGCGAGCAGGCGGAGCCACGCCTCGAGGAAGTCGTTGTCCTCGAGGAAATCGCCGGCGAAGTCGTCCAGCAGGCGACGGTACTCGCGGACCGCGTCGTCGAGGCGTTCGGCGGCGCGGATCTCGTGGATGACGTCGATCGCGTCCGTGAGGCACGTCAGCCGCACGTCGGCGAGCGGGCACCGGGCCGCCATCTGCGCGCGGCGGAGCACGAGGTCGCGCCGGCGCTCCGGAGCCGCCGCGATGGCCGCTCCGAATGCCGGGACGATGAGCCGTGCATCGGCCTCTCGTGCGGGGTCCGCGAGGGCGAGGAACTCGTCCAGCTTGTTGTGGGTCACGGCACGCCGCAGCGTGGCGAGGTGCTCGGCGTCCGGATCGTCGTCACCGGGAATGTGACCGATCGCACCCAGCAACAGCGTCATGTCGGACCGTAGTGCGGCCGCGGCGGCGGCGCCCTCACAGGTGAGGAAGAAGCGGGCGGCGTCGAACACGCGGTAGCTGAGAACCCGTTCGAAGACCGCGCCCTCGGTGAACAACGCGCCCCACCGAAGCTCGAAACGGCTGCCGGGGAGCCACTGCGCGCTCTCGTCGGCCAGCCAGTCGCGCCACTGCTCGGCGATCTCCACGAGCCCGGGCTGGACCTCGACGAGCCGGTCCAGCACCGTACGGATCGCGAGGAGACCGGAGTCGGCCGAGACGGCGAGGGCGCCGGAGGTCTGCAACCACGCCACGTCGTCGGCGTCGAGCTGCCCGATCCCCTCGAGCTGTCGCGCCGGGCGTCCGCGGGCCACGCGGTCGTGCTCAAGTCCGCGGGCGACGATCGTCGACAGCCGCGCGACGAGCTGCCAGAACGGCAGGAGGCAGACACCCGGCATCGACTCGTGGCTCGTGCCCGTCCCGGGTTCGTGCACCCACCAGACGCGCCGTTCGGGATCGGCGGCGGGATGGAGCCGCGCAAGGAACTCCAGCGTGACGACGTTCTGCACGCCTCCATTATCGGCCCGGCGGGGAAGCGGGCCGATGAGCGGTCCGCGAGCGGTCCTTCCCGGCCCGGGGTTCGCTCTGCCGATGGGCTAATGTGTGCGCGTGACGAATGCCGGTCCGATCGATATGGCGCGGTTGCGGGATGCGCTCGACAGCATCGGCACCAGGTATCGCGTCGACGACGACGGCGAGTTCATCGGTTGGTGGGGCGACACCCTCGTCATGGGGTTCATGGTCGTGGGCTCCCAGGCGGACATCCTGCAGATCTGGGGTGGCTGGACGCCGCGCCCCCCGGTCGAGTTGCTCGGCCGGTTCGTCGAGGTGTGCAACACCTGGAACGCGGAGAAGCGCTGGCCGAAGGTCTACGCGATCGCCGACGACGACGCGGTGCGGGTGCGCGCCGAGCTCAACGTCGACTGCGAGGGCGGCGTGACCGATGCCTGGATCGTGCAGCAGCTCACGTGCGCGGTCGGGACGACCGGTCAGTTCTGCAGCGAGGTCGAGGAGCTCTACCCGGAGTATCCGGCATGGCTTCCCGAGACGTGAGGAGAGCTCGATGCCGGACGAACACGGATACGAACTCGAGCTCACCTGGACGGGCAACACCGGCGATGGGACGCGCAGCTACCGCGGGTACAGCCGGGACCATCTGATCAGCGCCGAGGGCCCCGGCACCCTGGCCGGGACCGCCGACGTGGCGTTCCGGGGTGTTCCCGGTCGCTGGAACCCCGAACAGTTGTTCCTCGCCTCGATCGCTCAGTGTCACCTGCTCACCTACCTGTGGCTGTGCGTCCGGGCGGGAGTCGTCGTGACCGCCTACCGGGACGCGCCGACCGGGGTGCTGCGTACCCGGCCCGACGGCAGTGGCCGGTTCGAGTCCGTCCTGCTCCGGCCGCAGGTCACGGTCTCGGCCGAGAGCGATCCCGAGACGGCGCGCGCCCTCCACGACAGGGTGGGGGAGTACTGCTTCATCGCGCGATCGGTCGACGTCCCCATCCACCACGAGGTGGGGATCGTCGTCGAACGGTGACCCGTGGCGGGCGGGCGTGTCGTCCGGGCATGGGCCGAGGCGCGGCGATCGTCAGCAACCGGCCAGAGCGGCCGCCGAGATCCGGCCGGGGTGGCCCGAGATCGCATACAGGGTCTGCCCTGCGGCAGCCGCGGCGGTGACGGGCTCGGCCGGAGAGCCGCCCGTCCGCCAGCCGTCGGGGCACCCGACGACGGTTCCGGGCTCGCGCGCATTGGGAAAGACGACGGGTACGCCACCGGCGACGGTGACGACCGCGACGGGATCGGTGCCGGTCGGCTCCTCGCCGGGCAGGATGTGCGCATCGAGGACGACGGACACCGGCTCGTCCGTGACGGCGACCGACCACGCCATGGGGCGGCCTCCCGACCAGCCGGCCACCCAGCACACGTCGTCGGCACACGAGACGGAGGTCGCACGCGACAGATGGCCGCGCGCGGTACTGGGCGGCACCGGCAGGACGACCATCTGCCACGGCCCGCCGACGCGGCCGATGAAGAGGACGGGTGCCTGCCGGATGCCGTCCGTCGTGTCGACGGCGTCTCCGGCGATGAGGATCCGCGACGCATGGGCGGTGACCGCACCGAACCCGAGGACGGCGCTCGCCCGCGACCGCGCCCGCTGGTCGACGTCGGCGGCGGCGGTCCAGGTGGTCCCGGATCGTGTGTAGATCGCCGCGTCGGATCCGTGCTGTCCGCCACGACTTCCGACGACGACGGGTGAGCCGTCCACCACGACCGTCGCCAGCAGCGGGCCTGCATCGTGGCCGCCGAAGGTGAAGAACTCCTGCGGCCGACTCGTCACGGGACCGCCCTCCGGGCCGTCCCAGACCGTCCAGCGCGGGTTGTCGTGCGCACCGCCGGTGCGAACACCGATCAGGTACAGACGGGTGCCGTCGCCGGCGATGGACGTCAACCGCCCCGTTCGCGCGTAGGGCTCGGACGGGGCGAGCCGGATCGGCACGGCGGACAACGCTCCACCGATCCTGTCGAGTGCCGGTCCGCTGCCGTCGGCGGTCGCCCCGCCGACGAAGACGTCCCCGTCGATGACCGCGATCGTTTCGGGCGCGAGGCCGAACACGGGAACCTCCGCCCAGGAGAGGTCCGTCCTCGCCGCGCGGGATGCGGCGCTGCGGGGCGTCGCCGAACAGGCTGCGACGACGCAGAGCACGGCGGCCAGGACGCAGAGCGGCCGGGCGCGGGCAGTGCGCCGGGTCTGCCGCGTGTCCCGAATCCGCATGGGGCACTGTACGTCGCGGACGGCCCTCATGGCAGGGGCCGCACGGCGTCGGCACCGATATCGGGGGCCGCCGTGCTCACGTCGCGGTGAAGACCAGTCCCTTCCGCGCGGGGGTCGAGAGGGTCAAGGTGTCACCCGCGACGGTGTAGGAGGCCGCCTGCTGGAGGAGCGCGAGCACGGTGGCCTCCTGCGCGGTCTCCTGTTCGGTGGGACAGAGGGCCCTGGTCGCGACGAGAGGCCCGACGCTCAGGGAGCCGTCGTCGATGCTCACCTCGCCGCGGAAGGTGTTGCAGGCGGTTCCGCTCACCGTGTCGGCGGTGAAGGACAAGCTCACCGTGGTGCCGGCGAGCGGGGAGGAGACACTGTCGCCGGACACGATGCCCTCCAGCGTCCACACGGTTCCGACGAGGGGTTCGGGGGTCGCCGTCGGCGCCGCGGCGAGCGTCAGCACCGCGTCGTCCTTCGCGTTCACGAGCTCGAGCCCGGCACCCTGGGAGCGCACGCCGGTGACCTCGGCCAGAGCGGTGACGAAGGCGGTCTCCTGCTCCATGACGCCGTCGTCCAGGCAGGCCATCGCGGTGAGCGCGACCTCGGAGACACGGATGGAGCTCCCGGTCTGTGCGAATTCCGCGACGTAGGAGTTGCAGCCCGCGCTCCCGTGCACGGTGCCGTCGGACACGCTCAGGCTGGGCCTGGCGGCGGAGATCGTCTCGGCACCGCCGATGCGGGTCACCACCCAGGATGTCCCGTCGAGCACGGGGTCGTTCGGCGACGGGGTCGCAGACGGGGAGGCGCAGCCGGTGAAGGCCGCGAGGAGGACGACGGCCAGGCCCGCGAGTCTGCGCATGACCGGCTCCTTTCGCAGAGCCTCGTTCCCGGCCGGGCGACGCGGGTCGAGGCCAGCGTACCGGGGCCGGTGGCCTTTGCGGACCGGTCGAGCGGCCGTAGGTTTGCCGGATGGGCACCTCGGAGTGGAACTCGGTACGACGGGCGTTCGCGGATGCGGCGGGCTGGTTCTGTGAGGCGACGACGTGGATCGACGACCGATGGGAGGCACCCGCGCTGGGGGAGTGGGATGTCCGCGCCCTCGTCGGGCACACGAGTCGTGCGCTGCTCACCGTGGAGCAGTACGCCGCGCGCCCTGCGGTCGCGGTGGAGATTCCGACGGCGACGGCCTACTACGTCGCCGCCCGTCGCGCGGCCGGAGGTCACGAGGTCGCCCGGCGCGGGAGGGTCGCCGGCGAGGCGCTGGGCGTCGATCCGGCGGGCACGGTCGGCGCCGCCGCCCGGCGCGTCGTGGGACTCGTGGACGCGATGACGGGCGACGAGTTCGTCGCGTGTCTGCTCGGCGGGATGCGCCTGATCGACTACCTGCCGACGCGGACCTTCGAACTCGTCGTGCATACCGTCGACCTGTGCGACGCGCTGGGGGTGGAGGCGCAGGTGCCCCCGGTCGCGGCCGGGGCGGCGGTCCGGCTCGCGGCCGACCTGGCCGTCGACGGCGGGACCGCCGCCCCGGTATTGCGTGCCCTGACCGGGCGGGCGGGGTTGTCGACGGAGTTCACCGTGCTGTGACGGCAGACGGCTTGGTGGACGTCCCTGCGCGGACCCCGGTGCCGTGGTCGCAGCGGCCGGATAGGCTCGGCACGAACGACATCCCAGCATTCCGGGGCGGTGGCGGCCCCGGCGGGAACGAGAGGACACCGCAGATGGCTCACGGACAGCTCACCGAACTCGTCGCGGGCATGAGGATCCCCTACGGCGGCGATCGTTACGTCACCGTGGGCGAGGACCTCGCCGCAGCGTTCTCGGCCGGAGACCGGCTGTTCGTCGTCCAGGACTCCGGTGACCTGATCCACGTGCCCGAGCGCGTGGCGACGCAGGTCACCCGCAGCGTGGATGCGGCGCTCGACGCGTTCACCGCGCTGCGCGGCGTGCCGCGGCCACGGATCCGCGACTTCTACCGCGCGTTCGCGACACATCTGGAGGCGGCCTGGGACGGCGTGGCCGCGGCCAACGCCGACGACGTGGCGCGCGCCGAGCGGCTCGGCCGGTCGACGACGCGGCTCGTCGTCTCGGACAGGATGCGCGCCGACATGATCTCGGGCCTGCGGGAGTGGGCCGAGCTCATCGACGCACAGCTCGCCGACCCGGAGCACGATCTCGTCGCGCGGGTCGGCCACGGCGACTGGGGTGTCGACGTGCGCAGCGCCCCGCTGGGCGTCGTGGCGTTCGTCTTCGAGGGCCGTCCGAACGTCCTCGTGGACGCTGCGGGCGTGTTGGCGACGGGCAACGCGGCAGTGCTGCGCATCGGTGGCGATGCGCTCGGCACCGCCCAGGCGATCGTCGACGGGGCGATCACGCCGGCGCTGACGGCGTGCGGCCTGCCGGCGGGGGCACTGTCCCTCGTGCCCGTGCGGGAACGCTCGGCCGGGTGGGCCCTGTTCAGCGATCCGCGACTGGCGCTCGCGGTGGTGCGCGGCTCCGGGGCCGCGGTGATGCAGTTGAGCAGCATTGCGCGCCAGACGGGCGTGCCGGTGAGCGCTCACGGCACCGGTGGCGCGTGGATCGTCGCCGCCGGCGACGCTCCGCTCGAACGGCTCTCCGGTGCCGTGCGGTGGTCCCTGGACCGCAAGGTGTGCAACACGGTGAACGTCGTCGTCCTGCCGCGGTCGGCCGCCGACGTCCTGCTGCCCGTCGTCGTGGCGGCCGCCGATGAGGCCGCGGCGGCGCGGGGCGGCGAGGCGGCCCGGCTGCATGTGGCCGACGGGAGCCAGGAGTGGGTGGACGCGGGGGAGTTCGACCGGCTGATCGACGTGGCGCGGGCCGAGGGCGTGAAACGCGAGCCGCGGGCCGACGTCCTGCCCGTGACAGCGCTCGGCCGCGAGTGGGAGTGGGAGAACACCCCGGAGCTCTCGCTGCTCGTCGTGGACGACGTGACCGCCGCCGCCGATGCGTTCAACGAGCACAGCCCGCAGTTCATCGCCTCGCTCATCACGACCGACCCCGAGGCGTTCGCCGACTTCCGTGACCGGGTGAACGCCCCGTTCGTGGGGGATGGATTCACCCGCTGGGTGGACGGTCAGTACACGTTGAACCAGCCGGAGCTGGGGCTGTCCAACTGGGAGCGCGGCCGGCTGCTCGGCCGGGCCGCGGTGCTGACGGGAGCGGATCTGTCGACGCGGCGGATGTACGCCCACCACGACGATCCGCAGCAGCACCGCTGATCCGCAGGGCGGTGCGGCGTCAGGCGCGGACGTACTCCGCCAGATGCTGCCCTGTCAGGGTCGCGCGGGTGGCGACGAGGTCGGCCGGCGTGCCCTCGAACACGACGCGCCCCCCGTCGTGGCCGGCGCCCGGGCCGAGGTCGATGATCCAGTCGGCGTGCGCCATCACGGCCTGGTGATGCTCGACGACGATCACCGAGACACCGCCGTCCACGAGCCGATCGAGCAGCGCCAGCAGGTGTTCGACGTCGGCGAGGTGAAGTCCTGTCGTGGGTTCGTCGAGGAGATAGATGCCGCCCTTCTCCGCCATGCGGGTGGCCAGCTTGAGCCGTTGACGTTCGCCGCCGGACAGGGTCGTGAGCGGCTGCCCGAGTGTCACGTAGCCGAGTCCGACATCGGCGAGCCGGGTGAGGATCCGGTGAGCGGCGGGTATCCGCGCCTCGCCGGCGCCGAAGAACTCCACCGCCTCGGCCACCGGCATGGTGAGGACCTGGCTGATGTCCCGGTCGCCCAGGCGGTATCCGAGAACCGATGCCTGGAACCGCCTGCCCTCGCAGTCCTCGCACGTGGTGGCGACGCCCGCCATCATGGCCAGGTCGGTGTACACGACGCCGGCGCCGTTGCAGGTGGGGCAGGCGCCCTCGGAGTTGGGGCTGAACAGCGCCGGTTTCACGCCGTTGGCCTTGGCGAACGCCTTGCGGATCGGGTCGAGGAGGCCCGTGTACGTCGCCGGGTTGCTGCGCCGCGAGCCGCGGATCGCGCTCTGGTCGACCGCGACGACGCCCGCCCCGGGAGGGATCGAGCCGTGCACGAGGGAGCTCTTGCCGGAGCCCGCCACTCCCGTGACGGCCACGAGCACGCCGAGGGGGATGTCCACGTCCACGCCGGCGAGGTTGTTCGTCGTCGCGTCGCGGATCTCCAGCCTGCCGGTCGGCGTCCTCACCGCCGACTTGAGCGAGGCCCTGTCGTCGACGTGGCGGCCTGTGATCGTGCCCGCGGCGCGCAGTCCGTCGACCGTGCCCTCGAAGCAGACGACGCCTCCGTCGATCCCTGCGCCCGGACCGAGATCGACGACATGGTCGGCGATGACGATCACCTCGGGTTTGTGCTCGACGACGAGCACCGTGTTGCCCTTGTCGCGCAGTCGCAGCAGCAGGTCGTTCATGCGCCGGATGTCATGGGGGTGCAGGCCGATGCTCGGCTCGTCGAAGACGTAGGTGACGTCGGTGAGGGGCGACCCGAGGTGACGGATCATCCGCGCCCGCTGCGCCTCGCCGCCGGACAGCGTTCCGGCCGGCCGGGCGAGCGCGAGATACCCGAGTCCGATCGCGACGAACGAGTCGAGGGTCTCCTGGAGCTTCCCGAGCAGGGGGGCGACGGACGGGGCGTCGAGGCTGCGGGTCCACTCGGCGAGGTCGCTGATCTGCATCGCGCACGCGTCGGCGATGTTCAGAGCCCCGATACGCGACGAGCGGGCCGCCTCGTTGAGCCGTGTGCCCTCGCAGGCGGGACAGGTGGTGAAGGTGATCGCCCGCTCGACGAACGCCCGGATGTGGGGCTGCATCGCGTCGACATCCTTGGACAGGAAGGACTTCTCGATCCGGGGGATCAGCCCCTCGTAGGTGACGTTGATGCCCTCGGCCTTGATCCGCGTGGGCTCCTTGTACAGCAGGTTCTGCACCTCGGCGGCGCTGAAATCGCGGATCGGCTTGTCGGGGTCGAAGAACCCGCTGCCGGCATAGATGCGGCCGTACCAGCCGTCCCGGCTGTATCCGGGGATCAGCAGGGCGCCCTCGTTGAGGGACAGGCTGTCGTCGTAGAGAACCCTCAGGTCGTAGTCGGTCACGGAGCCGCGCCCCTCGCATCGGGGGCACATGCCGCCCTGGACGCTGAAGCTGCGCACCTCGGTGCTTTTGCCCGTGCCGCGTTCCAGCGTGACAGCGCCTTTTCCGCTCATCGTCGCGACGTTGAACGAGAACGCCTTCGCCGGGCCGATGTGCGGCTCGCCGAGCCGGCTGAACAGGATGCGCAGCATCGCGTTGGCGTCGGTGGCCGTGCCGACGGTGGAGCGGGGGTCTGTGCCCATGGGCCGCTGGTCGACGATGATGGCCGTGGTCAGGCCCTCCAGGACGTCGACGTCCGGCCGGGGAAGCGTGGGCATGAACCCCTGGACGAACGTGCTGTAGGTCTCGTTGATGAGCCGCTGGGATTCGGCGGCGATGGTGTCGAACACCAGTGAGCTCTTGCCCGATCCGGACACTCCGGTGAAAACCGTCAGCCGCCGTTTCGGGAGTTCGACGGTGACGTCCTTGAGGTTGTTCTCGCGGGCGCCGCTGACCCGGATGAGGTCGTGGCTGTCCGCCGCTGGCGGGGTGATCGTCATGGCAGTTCGTCTCCCTGTCTCCGGCGTGCCTGCGCGGATCGCTGGGGAGAATCTAGCCAGGAAGGGCGCGAGGGAGAAGATGTACCCGGGCATGGCCCGGCTGCGCCGAGGGAGTGCCGCCGCGGCGGGAGTGGGATGGTCCCCGCGGGCTGGGCGCTCGCCGGGACCCGGAGGTGGCGCGGTGTGCCCGATCGTCACGACGGGCACACCGCAGGAATCTCCGGGAAAAAGGGTTATGACTCAGATGGTCACGACAACGCGGCCGTCGATGCTGCCGTTCTTCATGCGCTCGAAGATGCCGTTGATATTGTCCAGTCTATCCATCGTGTAATGCGCCTTGACCTGACCGGCGGCAGCGAATTCCAGAGTCTCTTCGAGGTCCTTTCTGGTGCCCACGATCGAACCGCGCACGGTCTGGCCGTTCAGCACGAGGTCGAAGATCGGCAGCTCGAAGCCACCGGGCGGCAGGCCGACCAGCGACATCGTGCCGCGCTTGGCGAGCATGCCGAGCGCCTGCTCGAATGCGGGCTTGGACGCCGCGGTGACGAGAACGCCCGCCGCGCCGCCCACCTCCTTCTTGACGGTGGCGCCGGGGTTGCCGTCGGTGGCGTCCACCACGAGGTCGGCCCCGAGGGACTCGGCCAGGTCCAGCTTCGAGCGGGTGCGGGAGACGGCGATCACGCGGAAGCCCATGGCCTTCGCGTACTGGACCGCCATATGTCCCAGGCCCCCGATTCCCGAGATGGCGACCCAGTCGCCCGGCTTGCAGTCGAGCACCTTGAGGCCCTTGTAGACCGTGACACCGGCGCACAGCAGGGGAGCGGCCTCGGCGAAGTCGAGGCCGCCGGGCAGCCGCCCGACGTAGCCGGGATCGGCGAGCACGTACTCGGCGTACCCGCCGTTGACGGTGTATCCGGTCATCTGCTGGGAGTCGCACAGCGTCTCCCAGCCCGTGATGCAGTGGGTGCAGCGTCCGCAGGCCGTGTGAAGCCACGGGATGCCGACCCGATCGCCTTCGGCGACCCAGGTGACGCGGGATCCGGCCTTGGCGACGTAGCCGACGCCCTCGTGGCCGGGGATGAAGGGGAGCGGTGGTCTGACCGGCCAGTCGCCGTCGGCGGCGTGCAGGTCGGTGTGGCAGATCCCTGAGGCCTCGACCTTCACAAGGACCTGATCGGGTCCGACGTCGGGGACGGGGACCTCTTCGATGGTGAGCGGTTCGCCATAGGCATGAACCACTGCGGCTTTCATTGTTTCGGACATCGCTGTCGGTTCCTTTCGGTGGTCCGGCAGTGGGAAATGTGCATGGAGTCCGCGTGTGCATCGATGTCGCACGCGGGTCATGTTGGGATCGCACATTACAGCGGAGAATCGGCGCGCGATGCATTTTGGTCCGAATTCCTCGCGTGAGTGGATTCGGCGAGAAGGCGCTTTCGCGCAGAGGGGAGGGTGAGTGCGGCACGCCGGCCGAGGCTGGGCCGAGACACCCCGGAGTCCCGACGAAATGACATAATGTCGCTTATCGGACAACTAGGAGGTGGTCCCGGGGAGCCGCCGCACCCGGGCTCGCGACTGTGGTGAGCCCGTGTATTCGGGCCAATCGGCCACGACGCCGGGCATCGCTGCAAGACTGCCAAGGACGAAGGACCAGAGGTGGACCAGATGGATCTGACAAGCCCCGAGTGGGACCGTAGCGCTTTGCTCGTCATCGATGTGCAGCGTGACTTCATCGATGACGACGGCTCTGCCCACGTTCCGGGGACGGCTGACATCGTCCCACGGCTCGGTCGCCTCGTGACCGCTTTCCGGGTGGCCGGGCGGCCGATCGTGCACGTCATCCGGCTGTACCGGGGCGAGGACGTCGACCTGCCACGCCGCCAGCTCGTCGCCTCGGGCGTCTCCCTGGTCGCACCCGGCTCGCCCGGCGCGTCGGTGCCGGGCGTCCTGTTTCCCGAGGGCGACGTCGACCTGGACACCACGGCGCTCCTGCGGGGCGAGTTCCAGCAGATCGGGCCCACCGAGTACATCGCGTTCAAACCGCGGTGGAGCGCCTTCTACCGGACAGGACTGCACGACTGGCTACGACAGCAGGACGTGACCACCGTCGTCGTGGCGGGCTGCAACCTGCCGAACTGCCCGCGGGCGACCCTCTTCGACGCCAGCGCGCGCGACTACCGCACGGTGCTCGTGCCCGACGTGACGTCGCAGGTCACCCCCGAACGGCTGGCCGACGCACGACTGATCGGGACGCAGATCGTCGAGTCGGGAGAGATCGTCGCCCGGTTCTCCCCCGCCGAGGGGTCCTGAGCCACGATGCTCTGCGCGAGCGCCGCTCAATCGGCGAGGAGTCGCGCGTAGTCCCCCACCCCGCGCCGCGCGAGCCGCAGCAGGAGCAGCCGGGTGTCGGGCACGAACGGCCAGCCGGGGTCGGCGAGCCTGCGTCGCAGGTCCTCCAGCGAGACCCAGCCACCCGCGACGACCTCCCCGTCGGCGAACCGGATCGCGCCGTCCCAGACCGTTTCGAAGACGTGTTCGAAGACGCGGACCGTGTCGTCCTCGAACAGGGACGTCCCGAGGGGACGCAGGCTCTCGGGGGCGATTGCGAGTTCCTCGCCGAGCTCCCGGGCCGCGTTGGCGGCGGGATCCTCCCCCGCTCGCAGCACTCCCCCGGCGGCGGCGTCATGGCAGGACGGGCACCAGTCCTTCTCCGGGGAGCGCATCTGGACGTAGATGTCGCCCGGCGTGTTGCGCACCAGGACGGCGGTGGCCGCGTGGCGGAGGTTCTCGCGGCGGACGCGCGACCGCGGCGCGGTGCCGACGACCGTGCCGTCACGGGCGACCAGGCCGACGATCTCGTCCATGGGCGGGTTCCTCACCGAGCGGCGGACACGGCGAGGCGCGGCAGCACCTCGGTGCGCAGCCACAGGCGCAGTTCGGCGGCGACCTCGTGGGGACGCCGGTACGGCCAGACGTGTGAGCGGGAGGATCGCGTGACCACCGTGGCGTGGCGGGCCGCCCGGGAGAACGAACGGGCACCGAGGTGGAGCTGATCGAAACGTCCGCCCAGGAGCAGGACCGGACAGGAGACCTCGCGCAACTGCCGCGAACCGCAGCGGTCGATCACCTCGTCCCACAACGGGGCGACGGGCAGGAACCGTTCGCCGCGGAACATCGAGCGCATCCGCAGTGGCCCGAACAGATCGAACGCACGCCCCGCGGCCCGGTAGGCGGCGGCGCCCGCTCCGCGCGGCTCGGTCGCGCATCCCAGGAGGGCGAGCCCGGCCATTCGGCCGGGGTTCCGTTCGGCGTAGGTCAGCGCCGCGAACCCGCCGAGCGAGTGGCCGGCGACCACGACGTCCCTCTCCCCCGCTGCCGTCACGATGGCGTCCACCACGGCTGCCGATCGGGCGAGGCTGTACGGCTCGGCACGCCGGGTGCCATGGCCGGGAAGATCGGGCACCACCACGTCGACCTCGGCGCCGAGCGATTCACCCACCGGAGCCATCTCGGCTCCGCTGGACCAGGTGCCGTGGAGCAGAATGAGCAGCGGCCTGGCCGCGCGCGTCGTCTTCATCGCCGCCAGACTTGCACACCGGCCCAAAGTCACACCAGCGAACGGCGCATCGCGACGACCTGGAAGCCGCCCCGCCGCACATCGAGCCGTTCCCGGAGTGAGAATCCTGCCTCCTCGAACAGGGCGCGGAAGCCGAAGGACGCGAGCGTGCGGTCCACTCGCTCGCCGTGGTTGTCGACCGGATACGCGTCGACGGCACAGGCTCCCTGCGACGCGGCGTACGCGACGGCGCCGTGAAGCAGCGCCCGCGCCACGCCTCCGCGCGTTCGGCCGGCCCGCACGCGGAAGCAGAACAGCGTCCACACGTCGCCCTCCGCGGTGGGGTACCTCGCCGACTGCACGAGCCCCCGCACCTCGGAGGTGGGTGCGATGCCGGCCCACCCGATCGGCTCGTCCCCGTCGTAGGCGAGGACACCGGGGGCACGGGACGGGCGGGCGCACAGGTCGGCGACATGGCGGCCGCGCGCCTCGCCGACGAGTTCGGCGGCCGCAGCGGGCCCGAGCCGGTACGACAGGCACCAGCAGCCCTGCGCGCCGGGCTTGCGCGGCGCGAGGATCGCCGCGACATCGGCGAAGCGGGACGCCGGGCGGATGTCCGGGGAACCGTCCATCCGCTCAGCGTACGCGTCGAGTCAGTCGGCGCCGAGGTAGGCCCGCTTCACCCGGTCGTCGCCGAGCAGGTTGCGGCCCGAATCGGAGAACATGATCTGGCCGACCTCCAGGACATAGCCCTTGTCGGCCAGCGACAGGGCGGCCTGCGCGTTCTGCTCCACCAGCAGGATCGTGACGCCCTCGTCGCGCAGTTCGCGGATCGTCCGCATGATCGTCTGCGTCATGATCGGGCTCAGCCCCATGGACGGCTCGTCCAGCATCAGCAGCTTCGGGCGGCTCATCATGGCCCGGCCGATGGCCAGCATCTGCTGCTCCCCTCCGGAGAACAGCCCGGCCGGTTGCTGCCGTCGTTCACCCAGCACCGGGAACAGGTCGTAGACGTTGTCCATGTCCTTCTTGACGCCCGACGGATCCTTGCGCGCATAGGCGCCCAGCCTGAGGTTGTCCTCGACCGACATCTTCGGGAACAGGCGCCGCCCCTCGGGAGACTGCGCGATGCCGCGCTGGACGACGCGGTGGGCCGCCACTCCGTCGAGCCGCTCCCCCTCGAACCAGATCTCCCCCGACACGAGCTTCAGCAGGCCGGAGATGGCTCGCAGCGTCGTCGACTTGCCGGCGCCGTTCGTCCCGAGCATCGTGACGATCTGACCGGCGCCCACCTCGAAGGTGATGCCCTTGACGGCGTTGACCCGGCCGTAGGCCACGACCATGTCCTTGACCTCAAGCATCGGCGTTCCCCTCCTCCTCGACGATCTGCGGAGTACCGATGTACGCCTCGATCACCCGCGGGTCGTTCTGGACGACCTCCCCGGGGCCTTCGACGAGCACCTCGCCCCGCACCAGGCAGTACACGCGGTCGCACAGGTTGAAGATGAACCGCATGTCGTGCTCGATGACGAGGATCGCGAGGCCGAGATCGCGGATCCGGAAGATGAGGTCCTCCGCCTCGCGGGTCTCCTGCGGGTTCATGCCCGCGGTGGGCTCGTCGAGCAGGAGCAGCTTCGGGTCGGTCGCGAGGGCGCGGGCGATCTCCAGCCGCCGCTGATCGCCGTAGGGCAGGTTGCGCGACAGTGTGTCGGCGTGCTTCTCCAGGCCGACGAAGGCCAGCAGCTCGCGGCTGCGCGCGGTGGCCTCGCGCTCTTCGCGGCGATGCCGCGGGAGCCGGAAGATCGCGTCGATGGCGTTGGTCTTCGTGCGGCAGTAGCGCCCCACCATGACGTTCTCGAGCGCCGTCATGTTGTGGAACAGGCGGATGTTCTGGAACGTCCGCGCCATGCCTTCCCGGACGACCTTGCGCGGACGTGGCGGGAGCGGCCGGCCGATGAACTCCACACTGCCGGACGTCGGCTTGTACAGACCCGTGAGGCAGTTGAAGAAGGTCGTCTTCCCAGCGCCGTTGGGGCCGATGAGCCCGACGATCTCTCCGGTGTGGATCTGCATGCTGACGTCGTTGACGGCCTTGAGACCGCCGAACTGCATCGTGACGTCGGTGGCCGACAGGAGGAGGTCCTTGCCCGAGCCGGGTGCGGCGTCGACCGTGGTCGCGGTGGCGGCATCCATCACTTCTGTCCCTTCGGGTCGGGATTGTAATGGGCGTGGTAGGTGACGAGCTCCTCCTCGACCTCCTCGGCCAACTCCTCATCGGTCGCGTGGAACTCCAGTTGCCGTCGCTCGTCGGCGATGATGCCCTCGGGGCGGAACCGCATCATGAAGACGAGCAGCAGACCGAACAGCAGCAGCCGGTAGTCGGAGAAGAAGCGCAGCTTCTCGGGCAGGAGCTTCAGGATGGTCGCGCCGATGAGAACGCCCATCACGGTGCCCATGCCGCCGAGCACCACGGCCGCGAGCAGGAAGGCCGATTCCAGGAAGACGTACTGGTCGGGTGTGACGGACACGTCGTGGTGCGCCTTGACCGCGCCCGCGACGCCGGCGAGGAACGCGCCGGTCGCGAAGGCGAGCAGCTTCAGCGCGAACGTGTTGACACCCATCGCCTCGGCGGCCAGTTCGTCCTCGCGGATCGCGACCCAGCCGCGGCCGATGCGCGACCGGTTCAGATTCGTGAAGACGACGATGATCAGCGCCAGGATCAGCAGCATCAGCCAGAAGTAGTTCGCGAAGCGGCCGATCGTGACGCCGAAGATCACATGGGTCGCGCCGAAGTCGAATCCGAAGAAGTTGAGATCGGGGATCCCGGGGATGCCGTCGGATCCGTTGGTGACGTTCGGTCCGTCGCTGCCGTCCAGGTTGTTCATCGTGATGCGGAAGATCTCGCCGAAGGCGAGCGTGACGATCGCGAGATAGTCGCCCGACACACGCAGTGTCGGCGAGCCGATGAGAAGGCCGAGCAGGGACGCGACCGTGCCGCTGATGAGAACGGTCAGCCAGAAGGGGGGCGTCCAGTTGATCGTCGCGAAGGCCGACCCGGACAGCACGGCCGAGGTGAACGCGCCGGCGCCGAGGAAGGCGATGTAGCCGAGGTCGAGCAGGCCGACCAGGCCGACGACGATGTTGAGGCCGAGGGCCGTGGCGCCGAAGATCAGCACCTGGGTGGCGATCGACATGTTGGCCTCGGAGCCGTTCTGGGTGAACGGGAAGGCGAAGGCGACGAAGAAGGCGGCGAGGACCAGCACGCGCTTGTTCGCGGCCGCGCACACTGCCAGCCAGCCAAACACGCCGAGCCGGAGGAGCGTCAGGACGAGACCGGCCGCGAAGCCCGCGTACAGCAGGAACGCGCCGGCGTCCTGCAGCCCGAGGGCGAACACCGCCGCGAAGAGCAGCGCGCCCATACCGGCGGCGATGGCGAGGATCTGGATGACCGGATGCGTCTTGATCCGGTGCATCGCCGGCTCGGGCGAGGTGGGCAGGAGGACCCCGGCGAGGGTCGCCACGACGCCGGCTCCGAGGGCGAGCCACGCACCGGGATCGACGTTGATGAGGCCGCCCGCCTCCAGCGCGATGGCGATGACGGCGATGACCGGGAAGCCCAGGAGCGTGAACGAGGCGAACCGGGCGGCCGTGTTCCACGCCACCCAGTTCGTCCAGGAGCCGTTGCGCGGCCGCAGGGCGATCGGGAGGAGGTACAGGATCGCCGCGAGCGCGCCGAGCGCCAGATAGTGGAACTGCAGCGGGGACGGGGCACCCCAGAACGACATGTCGTCGAGGGCGGCCGGGTCGTAGGACCAGGACAGCAGGACCGAGGCCGCGGCCACGACCGCCGCGACGCCGCCGACGATGCGCGCGGGGAGTTCGAAGCGCTGTCTGCTTTCGGAGCCGATCGTCATCATGCGCGGTCCACCACCTTCGCGCCGAGGAGGCCCTGGGGACGGAAGACGAGGACGAGGATGAGAAGCGCGAAGGCCCACACGTCCTTCCACGCCGTACTGCCGAACTGGCCCGGGATGAAGGACGTGGCGAGGGATTCGACCACGCCGAGGACGAGCCCGCCGACGACCGCTCCGTTGATGTTGCCGATCCCGCCGAGGACCGCGGCCGTGAACGCCTTCAGGCCGGACAGGAAGCCCATGCGGAAGTCGATGTTGCCGTAGCGCAGGCCGTGCGCGACGCCGGCGACGGCGGCCAGCGCGGCACCGACCGCGAATGCGGCCATGATGACCCGGTCGACGTTGATGCCCATGAGTCGAGCGGTGTCGGGGTCCTGCGATGTGGCGATCATCGCCCGGCCGGTCTTGGTGCGGTTCACGTAGAACCAGAGGAACAGGGTGCAGACGACGAGCGCGACGATCGTGAAAACGGCCGGCATCTGCACGGTCACCTGGCCGATCTGGAAGGAGGCTCCGGAGATGCCCTCCACGCTGGGGAACGGGATCGCCCGCTTCGAGTCCGGCATCCCGGGGATGTACCCGAAGAAGAGACGGATGAACTCCTGCAGGAACACGGACACGCCGATCGCCGAGATCAGGGGCGCCAGTCTCGGGGCGGTCCGCAACGGTCTGTACGCGAGGCGCTCGGTGAGGAGGGCGACGGCCACCGACACCACGACGCCGCCGAGGATCATGGCCGGCAGCAGGACGAACAACGCCGCGGCCAGAGACCAGGTCGTCGGCGAACCGAGCAGTACCCAGGTGGCGAAGGCGCCGAACGCGCCGACCATGAAGATCTCACCATGGGCGAAGTTGATCAACTGCACGATCCCGTAGACGACCGTGTAGCCGACGGCGATCAACGCGTACAGCGCACCGAGCGACAGACCGTTGATCAATTGCTGAAAGAAGAATTCCACGAGCCCTCCATCGAAGCGCGGGTACCCGAGCGACGCGGTTGGCACCCGGTGTTCCGGATGCCAACCGCGTCGGTCGAAGCGACTATTCGGCCGTCAGCGTCTTCTCGGTGCCCCACTTGCCGTCGGTCACCTTGTAGACGGTGATGACGCGGGTCACCGTGTCACCCCACTCGTCGAACGCCACCTTGCCGGTCGCGCCGTCGAAGCTGACATCGGCCATCGCCGTGATCGTCGCCGCGCGGGCGCTCTTCGCGTCGGTCGCGTCCTTCAGGGACACCTTGAGGGCGTCGATGATGGCGTTGGCCGCGTCGTAGGACTGCGCACCGTAGGCACCCATCGGATCGGAGAATCCGGCGTTGCTGTACGCCTCGACGAAGCTCTTGGCGGACTCCAGGGTCTCGACCGGGGCGCCGACGGAGGTGGCGAGATCGCCGTTCGCCGCCGAACCGGCGAGCTCGATGAAGGTCGGGTCGTAGATGCCGTCGCCGCCCATCAGCGGGACGTTGAGGCCGGCGGCCTTCATCTGCTTGGACAGCGGCCCGGCCTGCGGGTACTCGCCGCCGTAGTAGACGACCTCAGGACCGGCGCTCTTCACCTTGGTGATGACCGCGTTGAAGTCCTTGTCGTCGGGATTGATGGTCTCACCGGCGACGACGGTGCCGCCGCCTGCCTTGAAGGCCGCGGCGAAGGCCTCGGCGAGGCCCTGGCCGTACGACTTCTTGTCGTGGATGGTCGCAACCTTCTTGATGCCGGCATCGAGCAGGTACTGCGCGGCGACCGGGCCCTGGACGTCGTCGGTGGTGCACGTCCGGAAGTAGTTGTCGTAGGCCCGCTTCGGGTTGCTGAGGTCGCTGCCCCGGGTGAGCGTGGGGCTGGTGTTCGCCGGCGACACCTGAACGATCTGCGCCGGCTGCAGCACCGGGATCACGCTCTGGGCGACCGACGAGTTGAGAGTGCCCACGACACCGACGACCGCGTCGTCGGACGCGAGCTTCGTCGCCGCGTTCTTGCCGACGTCGGGAGTCGCCTGGTCGTCCTCGGCGGCCAGCTCCAGGGTCCAGCCCGGGATGGCGTTGGACTCGTTGGCCTGCCGGATGGCGAGGTCGACGGAGTTGCGGATGCCGAGGCCGAGGGCCGACAGGTCACCCGACAACGGTGCGATGACGCCGATCTTGGCGACCTTCGTCGAACCGGACGATCCGGAGGTGGATTCGGTTCGGGAGCCGCACCCTGCAAAAGCCAGCGACGTCGCCACAAAGGCAACCGCCGCCAGCTTGACGATACGTTTGTTCACACTTCCTCCTTGTGGACGGTGGCAGTCCCGCCACCCGCACGGTCGGGCAAGGCTACGGGAGCCGGGCATCATTTGAACACCCGTTTGTCTCATACGTGTTACAGCCGGGCCATGTGAACGTCCGTTACCGAATCGTTGTCATCGGGGAGCCCGGCCCGCTCCCCCATCCACCTGTCCGGCCGGCCTTCGCCACCGAATGCGGCGGCTCACGACGGGAGGCAGGGCAAGGGCCACGCTGGTCCAGAGGGCGAGACCGCGGTGGGCGTGCAGGCGAGGATGAACGGGCAGGGAACAGCCTTCCGGAATGCGGAGATTTCCGTCATGCCTCCCCCATTTCCGGGCTGTCGCCGGAACGGCCACCCCCGTTCTGGCGACCGCGTGGCCGGGCCGTTTCGGGACGCCGAAGGCGTTTCAGATCGTGGGACCGAAGGGGAACGAGCCGACGACGGTATGCCGGGGCCCTCCCGATCGTCCTTTTCCGAGCTCGGATCGTACGAGTTCGACCTCGCGCGCGATCCAGGTCGGACCCGTGTAGACCGACAGAGCGCGGACGATCGACGGCAGATCGCCCCCGTCGCGCAGCCGACGCCCCGACGCTCGTCGTCCGCCCGTGCGCGGATCCGGACGCGGGCGGGCCCGGGCCACCGTGAGATGGGCGCGCCGGTGCTGTGCGGTCTCGTGGTCGGAGCACGCCTCCATCAGCATGCGCAACGCGGTGAGATCGCCGCCCACACCGATCCACAACGTGCGATCCGCGAAAGAGCCGGCGCCGCGAAGCGAGAGCCCGAGGGCATCGACCCGCCGGGCCGCGGCGGCGACGCGGGTCGCGTGGGCGTCGAGCGAGCCGTCCGGCACCTCCCCGTAGAACGCGCAGGTGACGTGCCACTGGTCGGGGTCGGGCCACCGCAGGGAGGCCGTGGCGGTGTCGCGGATGGGGCGGAGCGCGGAGACGAGATGCTCGACGACCCGTGGGTCGGGGCGGAGCGCAGCGAAGAGTCTCATCACGTCGATTGTCGCGCGAAGACCAGGCGCTGAGGCAAACCTGACTTCTTGGCTTCAACTCTGGACAAAATACCTCCTCGGAGCGGGAATGGCCGGTAGTGTGCCTCATCGACGTTCTCTTCTCGAAAGGGTGGCATGCATGCGAAGAAGCGCGCTTGACAAGTTGGTTTCGGCTGTGGGACTTGCCCTCGCCGTCGTCCTCGCGGTCGCCGGAGGCCTGTTGACGTACGCCAACATTTACATCACGGAGCAGGTGAAAACCCAGCTCTCGAACCAACGGATCACGATGCCGTCGGGCGACGCCATCGCCGATGAGCGGATCAAACCGTACCTGGAGCAGTACGCCGGTCAGGAGATGACGACCGGCGACCAGGCATATGCCTTCGCCGAGCACTACATCGCGGTGCACATGGAGTCGGCCGGAGGCGGGAGGACCTATGAGGAGGTCTCCGGCGAGTACACGTCGCTCAACGCCCAGATCAAGGCGGACAGGGCCGCGGGCAAGGAGATCTCGCAGACGACGCTGGACGAGCTGGACAGCCTCGCGCAACTGCGCCAGACGCTGTTCATGGGCAACACCCTGCGGGGCCTGCTGCTGAACGCGTACGCGTTCGGGACGATGGCGAAGATCGCGGGGTACGCGGCCATCGCGGCCTTCGTCGGTGCCGCCGTGCTGCTCGCCCTCGGCCTGCTCGGGCTGCGGCACTCGAAGACGGCGACCGGGGAGATCTGATCCCGGAGCCGGGCCGGTCACGCACTGACCGGCCCGGCTCGTCTCGCGCACGGTCCGGGCGACGAGCGCCGCGGGACCGCGGGCGAGACGCGACAGGGCCCGCCTCACTGGCGGGCCCTGTCGCGTGCCGGATCTCAGAAGTTGATCATGTGGCCCGAGATGCCTTCGACGGTCTCCTTCAGCGCCTCCGACAGAGTGGGGTGCGCGTGGATGTTGCGCCCGACCTCCTCGGCGGTCAGGTCCCACTGCTGGGCGAGCGTCAGCTCGGGCAGCAGCTCCGTCACATCGGGACCGATCATGTGCGCGCCGAGGATCTCGTTGTACTTCGCATCCGCGACGATCTTGACGAAGCCGGTCGCATCCCCGAGCCCCCAGGCCTTGCCGTTGGCCTGGAACGGGAACTTGGCCACCTTCACGTCGTATCCGCGCTCACGGGCCTGCTCCTCGGTGTAGCCGAAGGAACCGATCTGCGGCTGGCAGTACGTCGCACGCGGGATCATGTCGTAGTTGATCGGCATGGTCTCGGCGCCGGCGATCGTCTCGGCCGCGACCACGCCCATCGCCTCCGCCGTGTGAGCGAGGGCGAGCTTCATCGTGACGTCGCCGATCGCGTAGAGGCCGGGGACGTTCGTGCGCATGTACTCGTCGATCTGGATCGCTCCGCGGTCGGTGAGCTGGACCCCGGTCCGCTCCAGGCCGTAGCCCTGGGTGCGGGGGGCGAAGCCGATGGACTGCAGCACACGGTCGGCGTGGAGCACCTGCTCGGCGCCGCCCGCGGCGGGCTTCACCGTCACGGCCACACCCTCGCCGGATTCGTCGATGTTCGTGACGGCGGTCGACGCCAGCACCTTGATGCCGAGCTTCTTGTACGCCTTCGCGAGTTCGGCGGAGATCTCGGGATCCTCGTTCGGGACGATCCGGTCGAGGAACTCGACGATCGTGACGTCCACGCCGTAGTTGTTGAGGACGTAGGCGAACTCGGTGCCGATCGCGCCGGCGCCGCAGATGATGATCGATCGAGGCAGCGTGTCGTCGAGGATCTGCTCCTCGTAGGTGTACACCTTGGCCGACCGGGACGTCCCGGGCAGCATCTTCGTCGTCGACCCGGCGGCGATGATGCAGTTGTCGAAGGTCACGACCTGCTCGCCGGTCTCCCCGGACACCTTGATGGACTTCGCGTCGACGAACTCGCCCCAGCCGTTGAGCTCGGTGATCTTGTTCTTCTTCATCAGGAAGTGGATGCCCTTGACCATGCGCTCCGAGACGGCCCGGCTGCGCGTGAAGGCCTTGCCGAAGTCGAAGGTGACATCTCCCTGGATGCCGAAGGTGTCCTTCTCGTGCGTGAAGACGTGGGCGATCTCGGCATTGCGGAGCAGGGCCTTGGTCGGGATGCACCCGACGTTCAGGCACACACCGCCCCACCACTGCTTCTCGATGATTGCGGTGTTGAGTCCCAGTTGAGCTGCCCGGATCGCGGCAACATAGCCGCCCGGTCCAGCCCCCAGGACCACGACGTCGAAGTGTGAGCTCATGTTCCGACTGTAGAGGATGTGGGAGGACGCGGGCGGCCCTGGTCACTCCGTGCGCATGAGCTGGTCAGGTATCGTGGTCGGGTGCATCAGAGCGGAAACGTCGGCGGGCTGATCCGAGACGCCAGGTCACTCCACGGGCTCTCCCTGGAGGAACTGGCGGCGGGGGTCGGGACATCCCCTCAACACCTCGCCGAAATCGAAGCCGGAGCCGTGCCCCCGTCCCTCGACACCCTGCGCGACGTCGCGGGGGTCCTGCAGGTCACGCAGGAGCCCAAGCGGCAGACCAATTACCGGATCGAGGGCGAGGCTCCGCTCTCGGGCTCGATCGAGGTCCGCTCGTCGAAGAACGCGGCCGTCGCCCTGCTCTGCGCGTCCCTGCTGAACCGGGGCCGGACGGTGCTGCGCGGGGTCGCGCAGATCGAAGAGGTCAACCGGATCATCGAGGTCCTCACGAGCATGGGTGTCAGCGTCGAGTGGTCCGAGGACCGCTCGGAGCTGTCGATCGTGCGTCCCGACCAGCTCGATCTGGAGGCGATGGACGAGGAGGCGGCGCGGCGCACCCGTAGCGTGCTCATGTTCTTCGGCCCGCTGCTGTCGTCCCACGATGCCTTCTCGCTCCCCTACGCCGGCGGGTGCAACCTCGGCGCCCGCACGATCGAGCCCCACCTGCAGGCCCTGAAGAACTTCGGCCTCACGGTGCGCGCGACCGAGGGGTTCTACCGCGCGCAGGTGCACCCGCCCACCGGCGAGCGGGTGCGCAGCATCACCCTCACCGAGCGTGGCGACACCGTCACCGAGAACGTCCTGATGGCCGCGGCCCAGCACGCCGACCTGACGGTCATCCGCAACGCCAGCAGCAACTACATGGTGCAGGACCTGTGCTTCTACCTGATGGCGCTCGGCGTCGAGATCGAGGGAATCGGGACGACCACGCTGCGGGTGCGCGGACTGTCCGAGATCGACACCGACATCACCTTCTCGCCGTCCGAGGATCCGATCGAGGCGATGTCCCTGATCACCGCGGCGGTGGTGACCCACTCCGAGCTCACGATCACCCGCGCCCCGATCGAGTTCCTCGAGATCGAGCTGGCCGTGCTCGCCGAGATGGGCCTGCGATACGACCTGAGCGACGAGTACCTGTCCTACAACGGGCACACCCGGCTGGTCGACATCACCGTGTACCCGTCGCATCTGCGCGCGGCGGTCGACAAGATCCACCCGATGCCGTTCCCGGGCCTGAACATCGACAACCTGCCGTTCTTCGCGGTCATCGCCGCGACGGCGGAGGGGTCGACGATGATCCACGACTGGGTGTACGAGAACCGTGCGATCCACCTTCTCGAGCTGAGCAAGCTCGGTGCGAACGTGCAACTGCTCGACCCTCACCGCATCCACGTGACGGGTCCGACGAAGTGGCGCGGCACCGAGACGATGTGCCCCCCGGCGCTGCGCCCGGCGGTCTGCCTGCTGCTCGCCGCGCTGGCGGCCAAGGGAACCAGCACCCTGCGCGACGTGTACGTCATCAACCGCGGCTACGAGGATCTGCCCAACAGGCTCAACGCGCTGGGTGCGAAGATCGTCGTCACGCACGACTGAACGGCACGGGCGCGGGCGCGCCCTCGCGCGTCAGGCCAGCCGCGTCACGTCGAATCGCGTCCGCGGGGTGACCAGTTCGTCCTGGGCGGCGACGAGTTGGAGTTCGCGCTTCCCGGAGTCCGCCGTCGCCTTCAGGACCGCGTAGACGACGGCCGCTGTCTCGGCGAGCGCGGCAGCCGGATCCCCCAGGCGCAGCCACTGCGCCAGGAACGTCGCCGCGGTCAGGTCGCCGGAACCACCGAAGGTCCGGTTGAGGTGGGGCGTCTCGACCCGCCAGGCGCCCTCGGGCGTCGACAGGACCATGCCCACCACGTCCTGGGAGTCGTCCGGGAGGACGGCGCTGGTGACCAGCACCACCTGAGGCCCCCGAGAGCGGACGGTGTCGCAGGCCGCGAGCAGTTCGCCGGTCGTGGTGGCCTCGGTGCCGGTGAGGAAGCTCAGCTCGAACAGGTTCGGCGTGATGATGTCGGCGTACGGCACGACCTCGTCGCGCAGGTACTCCGGGATGCCGGGGCGGACGAAGAACCCGCGCCCGACGTCGCCCATCACGGGGTCGCAGCAGTAGATCGCCGCCGGGTTGGCCTGCTTGACGGCCGCCACGGCCTCCAGCGTGACCGCACCGATGGACGCGTCGCCCTGGAAGCCGCTCAGGACGGCGTCGGCCTCCCCCAGCACGCCGCGCTCGGTGACACCGAGCAGCACCTCACGCAGGTCGTCGGCCGACAGCACCGGTCCGCGACAGGTCTCGTAGGCCGTGGTGTTGGAGAAGTGAACGGTGAGGATCGGCCACACCTCCACCCCCATGCGCATCAGCGGGAAGGTTGCGGCGCTGTTCCCGACGTGGCCGTACGCCACCGACGACTGAATCGACAAGATCGTGGTCATCGCGCCATCCTGCCGCGCTCGGCGGCCCGCGAGCGCGACCGGCGCGTCGATGAGACCGCGGTGCGCCGGCTCGCCCCGGGGCGCGCCGGTGGCCCATACTGAGCCAATGCCATCCTCGGCGCCCGGGATGTTCACGGGCTTCATCGCTGCGGCTCATCGCGGCGGCTCCCTGTACCGCCCCAATCTCGGCCGGGAGAACACGCTCCACGCGTTCGCCGAGGCCGTCCGCCTCGGCTACCGGTACCTGGAGACCGACGTCCACACGACCGCCGACGGTCACCTCGTGATCCACCACGATGCCGACCTCGCCCGGACGACGGACCGCTCCGGGCGGATCGGGGACCTCTCCCTCGCCGAGGTGCGGCGTGCCCGCGTCGGCGGGATCGATGAGATCCCGACGCTCGACGAGGCGCTGGAGTCGTTCCCCGACCGTCGCTTCCTGATCGACATCAAGGATGCCGCCGGCGTCTCGCCGCTCATCGCCGGCCTCACCCGCCACGATGCGTGGCACCGGGTCAGTGTGGGGTCCTTCGGTGCCGCCCGCCTGGCGCGCTTCCGTCGGCTGTCGGGTGCCCGCGCGACCACGGTCGCCGATCCGCTGGCGGTCGTCGCCCACCTCGCGGTCCCGGGACGCATGCTGCCCGCACCGGCCGCGTTCCAGATCCCGACGACGTGGCGGTTCGGACCCTTTCGTCACGAAGTGTTGACCTCCTCGTTCATCGCCCGTGCCCATGCGAGAGGCGCGGTCGTGCATGTTTGGACCATCAACGACCGAAGCGAGATGAACCGGGTGCTGGACCTCGGCGTGGACGGGATCGTCACCGACGCCATCGACGTCGCGCGGGACGTCCTCCAGCAGCGCGGCCTGTGGGAGGAAGCATGACCGTTGACGTCAGCGGAGCCGAGCGGCTCCCGACGGCTGCCCGACGACGCCAGCAGCGCTCCTGGTACTGGTACGACTGGGCCAATTCGGCCTTCATCACCACGACCTCGACGGTCATCATCGGGCCGTACCTGACGTCGATCGCGACCACGGCCGCCTGCGGCCCCGATGTCGAGACCGCCGACTGCACGACCCCGCTGCAGGTGCTCGGCTTCATTCCCGTCCTGCCCGGGGCACTCCACCCGTACATGGTGACCTTCTCGACGCTGACCTCGGCGATCCTGCTGATCATCATCGGGGCCATCGCCGATCGCTCGCCCCATCCCCAGCGGCTGCTCGGCGGGTTCGCCTGGGTGGGTGCGGCCGCCGGTTCGCTGCTGTTCTTCCTCGGCGGCACGAACTGGCAGCTCGGCGTGGTGCTGTTCCTCATCGCGAACTTCTGTATGGGCGCATCGCTGGTGATCTACGACGCCGTGCTGTGCCGCATAGCGACCCCGGACGAGCGCGACCGGGTGTCGAGTCGCGGCTGGGCCTGGGGCTATATCGGCGGCGGGCTGCTGCTGGCCGGGAACCTCGCGCTGATGACCCTGCACGCGTCGGTCGGACTGTCCTACGAGCTGGCGATCCGGATCAGCCTGCTGTCGGCGGGCCTGTGGTGGGGCATCTTCACGGTCATCCCCGTCCTCGGTCTGCGCCGCCTGCCGCGGACCGCGCTGGACGAGCTGGCCCCGGCGCCCGGGGAAGGACGCGTCCGTGCCGCGTTCACGCAGCTCGCCGACACGTTTCGCGACCTGCGCCACTATCCGCAGACGCTCCTGTTCCTCGTCGCGTACCTGTTCTTCAACGACGGCATCCAGACCGTCATCGGGCAGTCCAGCCTGTACGCGCAGGCCGAGCTGGGCATGACGACCAGTCAGGTCATGATCGTGTTCCTGCTGATCCAGTTCACCGCGTTCTTCGGCGCGCTGGGGTTCGGCGCGATCGCGGCGCGGCGCGGCGCCAAGCTGACGGTGCTGGTGGGGATCGGCATCTGGCTCGGGGTCGTTGTCGTCGCGTTCTTCATCCCCGGAGGAGTGTTCGCGGCGTTCGCCGGCCTGGGCGTGGCGATCGCGGTCGTCATGGGCGGCACCCAGGCGCTGTCACGCTCGCTGTACAGCCAGCTCGTGCCGGTGGGGCGGGAGTCGGAGTACTTCAGTCTCTATCAGGCGATGGAACGCGGCACGAGCTGGACCGGCACGCTCGTCTTCGGCCTCGTCTTCAGCCTGACCGGGACCTACCGTGCGTCGATCGTGGCCCTGATCGTCTTCTTCGTCGTGGGCGGCCTGCTGTTGTCACGGGTCGACATGCGCAAGGGCATCCTGGACGCGGGCAACGAGTTGCCCAAGGTCTACTGACCCGCCGGGCGCGGCCTTTTCGCGTGACCGGCGGGCGGCTACGGTGGAACACGTTCGCGGTGTGCGGCGTTCCGATCTGGTGGAGGAGGGTGATCACCGATGGCTGATCGAGCATTGCGCGGTTCGGGCTTGGGTTCGAAGAGTTTCGAGGACGAGACCGGCATCGAGTTCGCAGCGCGTCAGGAGGTCGGGTTCGACTGCCCCAACGGGCACCATTTCGATCTGGTCTTCGCTGAGGAGGCGGAGCTCCCCACGCAGTGGGAGTGCCCCCGGTGCGGGCAGATCGCCGGGCGTACCGACGGCGTGGTCGCCGAGGAGAAGGAGACGAAGCCGCCACGCACGCACTGGGACATGCTGCGGGAGCGGCGTTCGATCCCCGAGCTCGAGGAGCTTCTGGCCGAGCGTCTGGACGAGATCCGCAACCCCGACAAGTGACGGTGTCGGGTCCGCGTCAGGGCTCGATCTCGCCGCGAATGACGAGCGGATCGTCGGGGTCGTCGCCCGGTGTCCGAGGCGTGTCCGGTCCGCGCTCCTCCGTCGAGGCCGCTCCGCCGGCCGCGTCGGCGACGGTCTCCCCCTCGATCACAGTGCTCGCGTTCGTCACCATGCGCAGCCGTGTGACGTCCACCCCGCGCCGACGCAACCAGCGGTCGACGAGCGCGGATGCGCCGGAGCGCAGCAGCGGCCGGGTGAACGGCAGGATGGCGAGCAGGCCGACGACATCGCCGATGTAGCCGGGCAGGAACAGCAGAATGCCGCCCAGCATGATCAGCAGGACGTCGAGGATCTCGCCCTCGGGCGAGCGTCCGGCCTCGCGGAGCTGCCGGTATGCGGCCGCGGACGCGCGGCTCTCCAGGCCGACCAGCCAGCCGCCGAGGACGGCCGTGCCGAGGATGACCGCGAGCGACCACCAGACGCCGATCAGATTCCCGACCCACAAGAACACGGCCAGTTCGGCGAACGGATACGCGACGATCGCCAGCACGCGCAGGAGCGCCCGCCAGGAGAACCCCCCGGAGGCCGGCGACGGCGAGGGCGTCATCGGCGAGCCCGGCTAGCCCTGCCCGCCGACGGCCGCCTTGGGGCGCTTCGGGCCGACGAGCGATCGGAGCTGCTCGGCGCGATGCTTGATCCCCCACCGTGCGGTGAGGAGAGCGGCCTCGAGGATGATCTTGGAGCTCATCTTCGACTGCCCGCGTTCGCGTTCGGCGAACTCGATCGGCACCTCCGCGACCTTCAGGCCGTGCTGCAGCACGTTCCACGTCATGTTCACCTGGAACCCGTAGCCGGCCGCCTCGATCGTGTCGAGCCCGATCGTCTCCAGCGTGCCGGCGCGGAAGGCGTTCAGGCCTCCCGTGGCGTCCTTCACCGTGATCCCGAGCCAGAAACGCGTCCACAGGTTCCCGCCGCGCGAGAGGAGCTCGCGGGACTTCGGCCAGTTGACGACCGTGCCACCGCGCACCCAGCGGGAGCCCTTGACCATGTCGGCGTCGCGAAGCGCGTCGAGCAGCAGCGGAAGCTGCTCGGGCTGGTGGGATCCGTCGGCGTCGTGCTCGACGAGGACGTCGTAGCCGCGATCGAGGCCCCACCGGAACCCGGCGAGGTAGGCGGCGCCCAGCCCCTCCTTGCCCTGGCGGTGCAGGACGTGGATGTGGTCGTCGGCAGCCGCCAGCCGGTCGGCGATGTCCCCCGTGCCGTCGGGCGAGTTGTCGTCGGCGACGAGGATGTGCGCCGCGGGGACCGACGCGCGCAGGCGACCGGTGATCATCTCGACGTTCTCGGCTTCGTTGTACGTGGGGACGATGACGAGGACCTTCTCCAGTGAAGCAGTCCGCTCGACCATGTGTTCTTCCGTTCAATCAGGGGTTCTCGGCGTGGCGTGGTCCATTGTGCCAGCCCGTCGGCGGGCGGCGCCGACCGCGACGGCGACGCACAGCCCCGCCACAGTCGCGACGGCGAGGCCGAGGTCGATCCACGGCGCGACGACGACGGCCGGGGTCACGGTGTCGCGCACCGGCATGGTGAACACGCCGGAGGCGGCCGTCCCCTCGGACGTGATGGCGTGCACGGTCCCGTCGGCCCCGATGAAGCCCGAGAGGCTGTTGGTCGTGGCGACGAGGATCTCGTGACGCGACTCCATCGCGCGGGCGCGGGTGATCGCGAACTGCTGCTCGGGCTGTCCCGTCCCCCGGTAGGTGGCGTTGTTGCTCTGGACGACGAGGATGTCGGCCTCGCGGCCGAGCGCGTACATGGTGTCGTCGTAGGCGAGTTCGAAGCAGATGGCGTCCCCGATGGCGAGCCGTCGCCCGTCGGGCAGCGTCACGTCGAGGATGCCCGAGTCGGTCCCGGGCACGGAGTCCCGGCCCACCCGTTGCAGGATCGGGAAGACCGGCAGCAGGAGCGAGCGGAACGGGATGTACTCGCCGAAGGGGACGAGGTTGCGCTTGTAGTGGGTGGCCGTCGGCCCGTCCTCGGGGTCCCACCAGATCCCCACCGTCTGCCGCTGGTCGGCCCCGGGACCGTCGGTGACCGCGCCCACCAGGATCGGGACGCCCGCGAGCCGGACGGCGGTCTCGACGACGCCTTCGGTCACCGGATCGGTGGTGGGGTCGATGTCCGTCGAGTTCTCGGGCCACAGGATGAAGTCGGGCTGCGGCTGCTCGCCGGTCCGGGACCGGGCGATGAGAGTGATGGTCTCGGACAGGTGGTTGTTGGTCACCGATCGCGCGCGTCCGAGGGCCTCGATGCCGGCACCGTCGACATTGCCCTGGACGAATCCGACGTCGACGGTCTCCGAGGTCGCGGCGGGCTGGTACAGACGTCCCGCGAGCCCGGTGAGGAACAGCGCGAGGGCGGCCGCCACGGCCGCGACCCGGAGCAGGGCGCCCCGGGTCGCCAGCGCGGCCCAGGCGAGCACCTGGCAGCTCAGAGCGGCGAGGTAGCTGACTCCCGCCACGCCCACGAGCGGCAGGAACCCCGACAGCGGGGTGTCGACGACGGCGTACGCGAGACGGACCCAGCCGAACCCGCCGAACGGGAAGCGCGAGTACCCGAACTCCACCAGGGACCAGGCCCCGGCGGTCCACAGTGGCCACGCGGGCAGGCGGTGCAGCAGGCGGATCGCGACGCCGAGCCCCCCGAACCAGAGAGCCTCGAAGGCGATGAGGGGGATCGGGACGAGCGGATGAATGGCACGCACCCAGGACACGGTGACCGTGAGGAATCCGAGCCCGAACAGGTATCCGGCACCGAACCCCGGCCAGTGGAGCCGGCGGCGCATCCGCCGGACCGCTGTCGTGGCGGCCGGCGACGGCCGATCCGGGGTGGTCACCAGGAGGATCGTGAGCAGCGGCACGCCGACGAACAGTGCGGGCACGATGTCGAACGGCTGGAAGGCCAACCCGACGAGGACGCCCGAGGCGAGGATGAGCACGCGCCGCGGCCACGGGCGCAGCGACGAGGACCAGCGGAGCACGAACCTCACAATACGCGGACCGGATCGGCGGCCCGCGTCACACCGCTCCGGGCATGGCCGCCAGCGGAGAACGCTCCTCGAACGGGACCGCGAGCACCAACTCGGTCACCGTGGAGCAGCCGACGAGGCGGAGCCGGCTCAGCAGTTCGGCCAGCGCGGCCGGGGTCGGGACGAGCACCCGGAGGAGGACGCTGGCGTCTCCGGCCACCGAGTAGCAGGCGACGACCTCGGGCAGGTCGGCGATACGCCCGGGCAACTCGTCCTCGGTCATGGGATCGACCGCGCGACAGCGAACGAACGCGGTGATCATGAGCCCGAGTGCCTCGTTGCTCACGACGGCCCTGTACCCCGTGATGACGCCACGGTTCTCGAGCTTGCGCACGCGCTGCTGGACGGCCGAGGTGGAGAGGCCTGTGGCTCGCCCGATATCGGTGTACGACATGCGCCCGTCGCCGATCAGCAGGCCGAGGATCTGTTGGTCCAAGCTCTCCATGCCGTCATCGTGGCAGCATTTGAGCGTGGGTTCGTCCAAATTGCTTTTATTCGATACCGCCTCGCTGTACTTTCGGGCGTTCTTCGCGTTGCCGGACTCTCTGCGCGCGCAGGACGGGAGATCCGTCAACGCGGTGCGCGGTTTACTGGAGTTTCTCGCTCGATTCGTCGCCGAGGCCGAGCCGACCCATCTGGCCTGCTGCTGGGATGTGGCCTGGCGCCCGCAGTGGCGCGTCGCGCTGGTGCCGACGTACAAGAGCCACCGGGTGCTGGCCGAGACACCCTCCGGTGCGGTCGAGCAGACGCCCGCCGGGCTCGATCATCAGGTGGGATGGATCCGGGAGGTTCTGGCCGCCCTGGGCATCCCGGTGATCGGGGCGCCGGACGCCGAGGCCGACGACGTGATCGCCACCCTCACCGCGACCGCCGGGATGCCCACCGAGATCGTCACCGGCGATCGCGACCTGTTCCAGCTCGTGTCGGACGCGCAGGGTGTCGCCGTCCGGTACGTGGGTGCCGGCATGAAGCGTTCCGAGGTGGTGACCGACGGCCGGCTGCTGGCCAGGTACGGGATCACCGGCGACGGGTACGCGGACTTCGCGCTGCTGCGCGGGGACGCGTCGGACGGACTGCCGGGGGTTGCCGGTATCGGAGAGAAGACCGCGGCAGCGTTGGTGGCGGCCCACGGGGATCTGGACCACATCCTGGCGGCCGCCACCGCGGGACTCGTGTCGCCGGGGGTGACCGCCAAGCTCGCCGCAGCGACCGACTACCTCGGCGCGGCGCGGGAGGTCGTCAGGGTGCGCCGGGACCTGCCCGGCCTGCCGGCGCCGACCGACCTTCTCCGACCGCAGGCTCCGGCGTCGGAGGAGGAGTTCGCCCTGCTCACCGAGACGTTGAAACTCGGATCGGCCGCTGATCGCATCCGCGGCGCCCTGTGGCCCGCGTTCCGCGTGTCTTGAGTGAAATCCGCTCGCAGCACGGGGCCGGCGTGTCTACTCTTGTGACAGTTGCCTGCCGGGAGGGGTTCACGATGGCGATCCGTGCGGTCATGCCGCTGCGGTACGCCGCGCGGCATGCGATACAGAGTGGGAGTCGCAGTGCCCTGCCCCGGCCTGCCGTCGCGACCGTCCTGCCATGCGCAGGGCGGTCTTTTCTTTCCCGGTCCCGAGTCCACCGGAGGCGTCCATGAGCGGAGTGCTGGTGCTGAACACCGACGACACGGCGCTGCACACGGTGTCGCTGCAGCATGCCGTCGGCATGCTCGTCCGCGAGGTCGCCATCGTCGAGGCGGCGCGTGACGGTGAGCAGTTCGGTCCGTACCCGCTGCCCGAGGTCCTGCGCCTCGTCCGCTACGTGAAGACGGGTTTTCTCTATTCCAGAGCTCCCGGCTGGACGAAGCGGGGCGTCCTGCGTCGCGACCGGCACCTGTGCGGGTACTGCGGGGGGCACGCGGCGACGGTCGACCACATCCTGCCGCTGTCGCGGGGTGGGCAGAACACGTGGACGAACACGGTCGCGGCCTGCGCCGCGTGCAATGCGCGAAAGGCGGACCGGACGCCCGAGGAGGCCGGGATGGAGTTGCGTCTGCCCGCCTACGCTCCCACGCGCGCGCAGGTGCTCGCCGCCTGAGGCTCACACACGCAGCGCGGCGAGCGTCTGCAGGGCGTGTTCCATGGGTGCTCGCTCGTGCCACACCGGCAGCCGGAGATGGGTGCGGAACCCTTCGTACACCGAGAAGCTGGGCCCCGGCGCGAGCTTGATCCCGGCCCGCTTCCCGGCCTCGGTGAGCGCGACGGTGTCCTGGCCGGTCTCGATCCACAGCCCCGGCCCGCCGCGGACAGGACGCCACTGCCATGAGGGGAAGGCGCTGCGGACCAGATCCTCGGTGGTCGCGAGGGCGCTGCCCAGGAAGGCACGCCGTTCGATGCGCGCCTCCTCGGCCACGCCGAGCAGCGTCGTCGCCTGCAACTGGTTGAGCACGCCGACGGCGAGATCGGTGGCTTTCCGCAACTGCACGAGGCCGCGGATGCGGTCGCGATCGGCCCTGATCCACCCGACCCGGAGACCTCCCCAGAACAGCTTCGACAGGGTCCCGACCAGGACGAGCTGGGACGGTGGCACGAGCGCCGCGAGGGTCGGGGCGGTCGGACGGCCGTGCAGGGTGAGGTCGTGGCTGCAGCAGTCCTCGACCACCGTCATCCCCGTGCGCACCGCGACGTCGGCGAGCGCGGCGCGGGCCGACGCGGTGTGCGAGATCCCCGTCGGGTTGTGGACCGAGGTCTGGCAGTACAGGAGGGTGGCGCCGCGGGCGGCGCCCCGCCCCACCAGATCGGCGTCGATGCCGTCGGCCGACAGCCGGACGCCCTCGACCCGGGCTCCGACCGCCGCCAGCGCCGACAGCGCACCCCGATAGGTGGGCTCTTCGACGAGGACGAGATCTCCGGCCGTGAGGGTGGACAGGAACGACAGCCAGGTCCCCTGCTGCGCTCCGGAGGTGACGAGGATCTCGCGGGGCGATGTCGGGATGCCGTCGCGGGTGAGCCTGTCGGCGATGGCCGACCGCAGCACGGGCAGTCCGGCCGGGAAGTAGCCGTCGGTCTCCAGGTACGGGCCGAGAACGTCCCCGCGCGTCTCCTGGAGGACGGCGCGAGCGACATGCGAGGCGGGCAGCGCCCCGCTGGAGAGGTCCTGCAGTTCGGCCTGGGTGAACGAGAACATGCGTCCGTCGGAGGCCAGGCGGTGCCGTCCACGGGACCGGACGCGGCAACCGGAGCCCTGGCGCGCGATGAGGTACCCCTCCGCCTCGAGCCGGCCGTAGGCCGACGCGACGGTTCCGCGGGACACGCCCAGGGCCTCGCCGAGCCGGCGCTGCGGCGGGAGCAGGGAGCCTGCCGCGATGAGTCCCGAGTCGATGAGCTGGGCGATGGAGGTTGCGAGCGAATCGGGCAGCACGCCGTCTCCCGCCCACTCTCCGAGCAGGTTGGCGAGCTGCGGCGCCCCGACGACCGTGGTCATGACGACGAGCGTTGCACGTCCCGCGGGCAGCCGATGTCAATTCGCTCGAATTGGTCCAGTCGCTCGCCGGTCCGCCGACTAACGTCGGTAGTCAGCCACACAAAGGAGTGATTCATGGCGACTGTAGGAGTGATGGGAACCCTCGATACGAAGGGTGATGACTACGCGTGGGTGGCGGAGCGGCTGCGGGATTGCGGTGTCGACGTCCTCATGATCGACGTGGGGTCCTTCTCCCACAGCGAACTGGCAGATGTGACGTCCGACGAGGTGATCGCGGCCGCCGGGGCGGACGCGGCGGCGGTGCGCGGACGACGCGACCGCGGCGAGATGATGAAGGTGATGGGTGACGGCGCGGCCGTGATCGTTCGCGGGCTGGCGGCGGAGGGGAAGATCCACGGGGTGTTCGCGATGGGCGGCTCGGGCGGGTCCTCGGTGGCGGCCCCCGCCATGCAGGCCCTGCCGATCGGGTTCCCGAAGCTCCTCGTCTCGACGATGGCGAGCGGCAACGTCAAGCCGTACGTCGGCGAGGTGGACACCACGCTGATGTACTCGGTGGTCGACGTGGCGGGCATCAACTCCGTCTCGGCCCAGGTGCTGGGCAACGCGGCGGCCGGGATCGCGGGCATGGCGGAGGCGTACGAGACGCGACAGGGCGCCGCGGACGAGCACCGCCCGGTGATCGGCGTCACGATGTTCGGCGTGACGACGCCGGCGGCCGACGAGGCGCGCAAGCGGCTCACCGAGCTCGGGTACGAGGTCCTCGTGTTCCACGCGACCGGCACCGGGGGCCGGGCGATGGAGAAGCTCGTCGAGTCCGGCCTGCTGACGGGGGTCCTCGATCTCACGACGACCGAGCTGTGCGACGAGTTGGCCGGTGGCGTCCTCTCGGCAGGCCCGGACCGGCTGGAGATGGCCGGCAGGCTCGGCACCCCGCAGGTGGTCAGCCTCGGAGCCCTCGACATGGTCAACTTCGGCCCGATGGACACCGTGCCCGAGAAATATCGCGACCGCACGCTGTTCGTCCACAACCCGACGGTGACGCTCATGCGCACGACGCCCGAGGAGATGGGCGAGCTGGGGAGGCAGATCGCGACCAAGCTGCGAGCCGCCACCGGGCCGACGGCGCTGTACGTCCCGCTGAAGGGCGTGTCCGCGATCGCGGTCGAAGGGGCGCCGTTCTACGACGCGGTCGCCGACCAGGCGTGCTTCGCGGCGCTCCGGGAGGGACTCGCCGGCAGCGCGGTCACCGTCATCGAGCGGGACATGGCCATCAACGATCCCGGGTTCGGGAGCGAGATGGCCGACGCCCTGCACGCATTCATCACGAAGGAAGGAAAGAACTGACATGAAACGCAGTGAGGTACTGGGCAGGCTCCGCGCCCAGGTCGAGGCGGGCCATCCGATCATCGGCGGGGGCGCCGGAACGGGCATCACGGCGAAGTTCGCCGAGGCGGGCGGCATCGATCTGCTCGTGATCTACAACTCCGGGCGATTCCGCATGGCCGGGCGCGGCTCGCTGTCGGGCCTGCTCGCCTACGGCGACGCGAACGCCATCGTGATGGAGATGGCCGACGAGGTCCTACCGGTCGTGAAGCACACGCCGGTCATGGCCGGTGTGAACGGCACCGATCCGTTCCGGCTGATGCCCGTGTTCCTCCGGGAGATCAAGCGCGTCGGGTTCAGCGGTGTGCAGAACTTCCCGACGGTGGGCCTCATCGACGGCACCTTCCGGGCCAACCTCGAGGAGACCGGCATGGGGTACGGGCTGGAGGTCGACATGATCCGCATGGCGCACGAGCTCGATCTCGTGACGACGCCGTACGTGTTCGACGAGGATCAGGCCGTCGCGATGGCGGAGGCCGGAGCGGACATCCTGGTCCCGCACATGGGTCTCACCACCAAGGGGACGATCGGGGCGCACACGGCCCTCACGCTGGAGGAGTGCGCCGCACGCGTCCAGTCCTACGCCGATGCGGCGAAGCGCGTGAACCCCGACATCATCTGCCTGTGCCATGGCGGCCCGATCGCCGAGCCCGAGGACGCCCAGTACATCCTCGACAACACCGAGGGCGTCGTCGGGTTCTACGGAGCGTCGTCGATCGAGCGCCTTCCGACCGAGGTCGGCATCCGCAAGCAGACCGAGGACTTCAAGGCCATCACCTTCCGCGGGTAGGCGCACGACGGGGTGCGCCTCAGGTGTCGGCCGCGGGCACGCCCGCGGCCGACACCGCGCGAACACGTCGCCGCGTGCACCCGCTCGGCGGCCGAACCTCCGTGATCAGGTTCCGTCGGAGCGCTCCCCGGGCGAGGGCTGCGTGCGGGGACGTCCGCGCGGGCGCAGCGGGGCCAGCTTCTCGGGTGCCCGCCCGGCCTTGCGCAGGGCGTCGCGCAGGATGATCTCGATCTGGGCGTTGACGGACCGCAGGTCGTCGGCGGCCCACCGCGCGAGTGCCTCGTGAACGGCGGGATCGATCCGAAGCAGCACGGACCGGCGCTCCGGGGAGCGCCGGTCGCCGTCCGGTCGCTGCGGGGTCACGTGTACAGGGACCCCGTGTTGACGACGGGTGTGGCGCGGGCCTCGCCGCACAGGACGACGAGCAGGTTGGACACCATCGCCGCGCGACGTTCGTCGTCGAGCGCGACGACCCCGCTCTCCTCCAGTCGGGTGAGGGCGTCCTCGACCATGGTGACGGCTCCCTCGACGATGCGCGCCCGGGCAGCGATGATGGCGCCGGCCTGCTGCCGCTGGAGCATCGCCTGGGCGATCTCGGGGGCGTACGCGAGGTTCGAGATGCGGGCTTCGATGACCTTGATGCCGGCGACGGCCACGCGTTCGGCCACCTGCTCCTCGATCTCGTTGGAGATCACCTCGGTGGCGCCTCGCAGGCTGGACTTTCCGTCGTCGGGGTCGTCGTAGGGATGGGAGCGTGCGACATGTCGCAGCGCCGCCTCCGACTGCACCCGCACGAAGTCCTCGAAGTCCTCGACCCCGAATCGGGCCTTGGCCGTGTCCTCCACCTGCCAGACGATGATCGCGGCGATGTTGACGGGGTTGCCTTCGGCGTCGTTGACCTTGAGCTCACTCGTCTCGAAGTTGCGGACTCGCGCCGAGACGTTGCGGCGCGTGGTCAGGGGAACGGTGTACACCAGGCCCGTCCTCCGCACGGTTCCGACGTACTGGCCGAAGAACTGGACGACGCGGGTGTGCCCGGGGCTGATCACCGTCAGTCCGCTCGCGACCAGTATCGCCAGGAGGATCAGGACGAACGTGATCCACCCGAGGAGGTCGTCGCCCCGGTCGACCGCGACGAACACGAGGGCGGTGGCCGCGACGACAAGGGCGATGGACCCTGCGAACGCCGCGGCCGCGACGCCGGGGCCGGACGTCCACGCGGGACGTTCGGCGATCGTGGAGCGGAGTTGGGCCACACCGGGCTCGGTGGGCGACGAGAGCGACGTCACGGTTCCTCCTTGGTCGATGAATGATGTCATTATGATATCAGTTTTCGTCGAGGGTCGCCCGAAAGCGGCACACGATCGCGGTCGGACGACGCCGGGGAGAGAGCCGGTCGCAGGCCGAGCGCGGACCGGTCGACTACTCTTCAGGGCACGGCGTCCGCATCGGACACCGCATCCCTCTCCCCCGCCGGCGGGGCCGCCTCGGCAGGCGGTCCGGGCACCGACAGGAAGAACACAGGGAGCCCACAGCCCTCGGATGAGGAGGGGGCGTTGGATCGGTGGCGAACCGATCGAAGGAGGACGCTATGCAACCGTTCACGTCGCCGACCGCCCCACCGTCGGCACAGGTGCCTCCTGGTTCCCGCCGCCGCAGCACCGCGAAGGTCGTGGCCCTCGTGCTCGCCGTCTGGGTGGCGCTGGTCGGCGGCGGAGCGGCCGTCGCCGGCGTCGCCGTGACCCTCCCCGGCCTCATCGCTCAGGTCGAGCAGCCACAGACGTCCTCACCGGTCGACGGCACCCAGCGGCAACCGGACACCGGGTCGGGACAGGTCGGCGGCAACGACTCCGGGACCGGCTCGTCCTCGGGTTCGGGCTCGGACACGGGGACCCAGACGAAGCTCGAGGTCGACGCGCCGAGCGAAGGCGTCGTCTTCATCGAGGCCACGACCTCCGAAGGGGCGGCCGCCGGCACGGGGATGGTCCTGACCAGCGACGGGTACGTCCTCACCAACTACCACGTCGTCGCGGGTTCCAGCGCCGTGCAGGTGACGATCGCCGACACCGGCACGACGTACACCGCCGCGGTCGTGGGCGACGACTCGACGCGCGACGTGGCCCTGCTGAAACTCTCGGGCGCCTCCGGTCTGCAGACCGTCACGATCGACGACGACGCCGTCGGCGTCGGCGACACCGTCGTGGCACTGGGCAACGCGAACGGGGAGAAGGCACTCGTGCCGGCGGCCGGCTCGGTCACCGGGCTCGACCAGTCGCTGCAGGTGTCCTCCGAATCCCCCTGGGGCACCACCGAGAACCTGTCCGGCATGATCGAGACGAACGCCGGCGCGGTGCCGGGCGACTCCGGCGGGCCGATGTACGACGACGAGGGCGAGGTCATCGGCATCACGACGGCCGGCTCCACCAGCGAGGGCGTCAGCTACGCCGTGCCGATCGCCACGGCCATGAAGATCGTGAACCAGATCACCTCCGGGGACGAGTCGGGCACGGTCAGGATCGGCCCGGCCGGGTACCTGGGGATCAGCACCAACAACACGACCTCGTCCCGCAGCGGAGGGCTGGTCATCTCCAGCGTCGCGACCGACGGCCCGGCCGCGGCCGCCGGTATCGCCGCCGGTGACGTGCTGGTCAGCTTCAACGGGACGCAGATCACGTCGACCACCAACGCCGCCGAGATCATCCGCGAGACCGAACCGGGCCAGAAGGTGAAGGTGAGCTGGATCGATTCGTCCACCGGCACCACCAAGACCGCGACGGTGACGATGGGATCCAGCCCGCTGGCCTGACTGTGGCGGCTCGCAGCCCCGGTCGACGGGCCGGGCTGCGAGCCGGCGGTGATCCGGGCTCAGCACTCCTCGGGCCGCATGAGGTAGACCCCCATGCTGCCGATGAGGTTGTACAGGGGGCTGGCGGCCCGGAGCCTCCGGCCGCGCTCGGTGATGACCACCCGCTCCTCGACGCGCAGGCCGACCGTCGCGAACAGCCGCTCCAGGTCCATGAGCGTGGTGAAGCGCAGGTTGGGCGACTCGTACCAGCGATACGGCAGATCCTTCGACATCGGCACGTGGCCGCGCAGCAGCCGCATCCGGTTGCGCCACAGACCGAAGTTCGGCACGGACACGATGCAGGTCGTCCCGATGCGGGCCATGTCCTGCAGGACGCGTTCCGGGCGGAGGATGGTCTGAATCGTGCGGGACAGGACGACGACGTCGTAGGACGTGTCGGCGAAGCTGTCGAGACCGTTGTCGACATCGAGCTGCAGAACCGGGACGCCGCTCCGGATCGCCTGCCGCACGAGCGTGCCGTCGATCTCGACGCCCGTCCCCGTGCAGCCCCGCTCCTCCGAGAGATAACGCATCAGGGCCCCCGATCCGCAGCCCAGGTCGAGCACCCGCGAGCCGTGCGGCACGAAGTTCGCGATCAGGTCGAGATCGGCACGCACCTCAGATCCCCTCCTCGATCGCGCGTTCCATGAAGGCGCGTAGCGTCTGGTGGTACTCGGGCAGGTCCAGCAGGAACGAGTCGTGCCCCCAGGTCGAGCCGATCTCGCGGGAACTCACCCGCAGTCGCTCCTGCTCCAGATGCCGGACGATGCGGCGCGAATGGTCGATGCTGAAACGCCAGTCCGACTCGAAGCTCATCACGAGGAAGCGCAGGTGTGCGGCGGTCCGCGCCGCCGCGCACGCGTCCACGTCGGCGAACGGGTCGAAGTAGTCCATGACGCGTGTGAGGTAGAGGTAGCTCAATGCGTCGAAACGCTCCAGGAACGTGCTTCCCTGGTGTTCGAGATAGCTCTCGATGGCGAAGTCCACACCGAACCCGAGCGGGGCGTCGCGTCCGGAGGGCTGGCGACCGAACTTCTCGGTCAACGCCTCCTCGGACATGTAGGTGATGTGGGCCATCATCCGCGCGATGGCGAGGCCGATGCGCGGAGAGACGCCCGCGGCGGCGTACTGACCGCCGTGGAAGTCCGGATCGGTCATGATCGCCCGGCGCGCCACGGCGGAGAACGCGATGTTCATCGCGGTGAGGCGGCTGGAGGCGGCGATCATGACCGTGTTGGCCATGTCGGCGGGGTGCTTCAGGGCCCACTCGAGCGCCTGCATCCCGCCGAGGGATCCGCCGACGACGGCGAGCAGTCGCCGGATGCCGAGTCTCTCGACGAGGCGCCGGTGCACGGTCACGAAGTCGTGCATCCGCAGCAGCGGGAAGTCCAGACCGTACGGCCGGCCGGTCGCGGGGTCGACCGACGACGGGCCGGTCGTCCCCTGGCAGCCGCCGAGCAGGTTCGCCGACACGACGAACAGCCGGCGGGTGTCCAGCACCTTTCCGGGGCCGATGAGGTTGTCCCACCAGCCGGGCCGGCTGGAACCCTCGTGGAACCCGGCCGCATGGGCGTCGCCGGTGAGCGCGTGACAGATGAACACGGCGTTGTCGGCGGCCGGGGACAGCGTTCCGTAGGTCTCGTAGGCGACGTCCACAGGACCGAGGGTCTGACCCGCCGCGAGGTGCAGCGGGTCGGACTCGGTGAACAGCCGGACGGACTGCGTCTCGACGAGACCCACCGATCCGGCTTCGGGCAGCGTGGCCACGGTCAGAGCGCCCCCAGCGACTGATCGAGATCGGTGAGGATGTCCTCGACGGCCTCGATGCCGATGGACAGGCGGACCATCTCCGGCGCGACCCCGGCCGCCCGCAACTCGTCCTCGGTGAGTTGCGAATGCGTCGTGCTCGCATTGTGGATGGCCAGCGACTTGGCGTCTCCGACATTCGCCAGGTGGCTGAAGAGGTTCAGTCCCTCCACGAACCGTGCTCCCGCCTCGCGCCCGGCCTTCAACCCGAACGAGAGGATGCCGCTGTACCCCTTGCCGGTGAGAACGCGGTCCGCGATCGCGTGCCACGGGCTGGATTCCAGGCCCGGGTAGTTGACCCACGCCACAGCCGGATGCTCGGCGAGGTGCCGCGCGGCTGTGAGCGCGTTGCTGCTGTGCCGTTCCATGCGCAGGTGCAGCGTCTCGACCCCCTGCAGGAGTTGGAAGGCGCTCATGGGCGCCATCGAGGCGCCGATGTTGCGCAGCAGGACGGTGCGGGCACGGATGATGTACGCGGCCTCGCCCGCGGCCTCGGTCCAGACGACGCCGTGGTAGGCGCTGTCGGGCCCGGAGAGGTTGGCGAACCGGTCCGTCGCCGCCCAGTCGAACCGGCCGGAGTCGACGATCACCCCGCCGAGGGTCGTGCCGTGGCCGCCGAGGTACTTCGTCGCGGAGTGGACGGCGATGTCGACACCGTGGTCGAACACCCTGCACAGGTACGGGGTGGGCAGCGTGTTGTCGACGATGAAGGGAAGGCCGAGCGCGTGGGCGGCCTCCGACCAGGCATCGAGGTCGACGACGTTCACGAGCGGGTTGCCGATCGTCTCGCTGAAGAGGAGCCGCGTCCGGTCGTCGACCTGGGCGGCGAGGGCCGCAGGGTCGCCCGGGTCGACGAAGCGAACCTCGATCCCGTACTGCTTCAGTGTGTGGGCGAAGAGCGCGAACGTCCCGCCGTACAGAGTCGAGTGGGACACGATGTTGTCGCCCGCCGTGGCGAGGTTGAGCACCGCGAAGCTGATCGCCGACGCTCCGGAGGCCGTGGCGAGCGCGCCCACGCCGCCCTCGAGCGCGTTGATCCGCTTCTCGAACACGTCGTTGGTGGGGTTCATGATCCGGGAGTAGATGTTGCCGGGCGTCCGCAGCGCGAACAGATCGGCTGCCTGCTCGGTGTCGTCGAAGACATACGAGGTGGTCTGGTAGATCGGCACCGCCCGCGCATGCGTTGTCGGGTCCGCCTCTTCCTGCCCGGCATGGACGGAAAGAGTTTCTGGACTGTACGTCATAGTTCTCCTCTCGGGATGTCGTCACGGTAGGGGGCGCCACCTGGCACCGGCGAACTGATCGCCATCCGGACGTCAGGGGGCCGCCCGGGTCGATCGGCGGGCCCGCCCACGCGGGCCGGAGATGTCGATGACCGGTGACGGAAGGATGCGAGATGCTGTCTCACGACTCTGGCGGGCGCACGGAGCGGAACACCATGCGGGCGCGCGACGGCAGGGTGGCCCGCCGCGACCAGACCCGGGCCCGGCTGGTGGCGGCGACGATCGATCTCCTCGCGGCGAAGGGCTACGCGGAGACGTCCATCGAAGAGATCGCCGAACTGGCCGGTGTCAGCAAGGGCAGTGTGTTCTACAACTTCGGCGCGAAGGAGGACCTGTTCGAGGATGCGGTCCGCTCGTGCGCGGATCTCCTCGCCGGCCGGATGGAGGACGCGCGGGGCGGCACCTCCGGTGGTCAGGCTCTGGAGCGGATCCTGGCCGCGCTGTTCCGCCTGGCCGAGCAGTACCGGGCGGCCGTGCAGGTCCTGTCGAGCGAGTTGATCCGGACCGGCCGGCCGTGGTCGGCACGGGTCCCCGCGCTGCGGACGAAGATCCTCGAACCGCTCGTGACGGCGCTCACCGAGTATGTGGAGGAGCTGAGCGTCGCCGGAGAGATCGGGCGCGAGGTGCCCGCGTCCCATCTGGAGAGCCTGGCCGCGTCCCTGTGGGGCGCCGTGGTGTTCGTCAGCCTGTCCACTCCGGGCTCGGTGCCGGGCGACGCGCGCAGACACGTCTTCCAGACGCTGCTGACGTTGCTCGCCGGGTACAGGGGTATCGACTCGGCGCCGGTGGCGTTCGCCCCGTCCGCGGCGGCGCCGGTGGCGTTGCGCCCGACAGGATCCCTCGGCTGAGGCACGGGCCTGTCGGGGGGTCACCGGACCTCGGCGGGCCCGGCGGCGAAGGTGTTGCACGCCGCATAGCCGGATGTGGTGGCCGCGAGTCCTCTGTCGAACCATGCCTGCGTGCTCGCCGCCGTGCCGTGGGTCCCGCTCCCGGGAGTCTGTCCGGAATAGAGCTCCGTGAACATCGCGTGTGTCTGTGTGAGCATGTCGTCGGTCGCGCCCATGCGCGTCCATGCCGCGTTGAAGAACATGCCGGCCATGCAGGTGGCCTGCAACTCCAGCCGTCGGCTGTCGGCCGTCGAGGTCGCGCCCGTGCCGGCGATGTTCGTCGCGTGCTGGAGGTAGTGCCCGTACTCGTGCGCAGCGATCCAGTACAGGGCGAGCGGGTTGCCGGTGACCGCCTGCCGGGAGCGGAGGGCCGTGAGGGAGAAGTACAGGGTGCCGTCCGCCCCGCAGTAGTCGCCGAGGGAATCGGCGGTGATCGCGCTGCCGCACCCGGTGCCGACGGAGTCGGAGGAGAAGACGACCGGCGGCGACGCGACCTGGATCTCGTACTCGGCCAGACGCGGCTCGTTGAGCCTGTGGAGGCAGTCGAGGATGGCGGTGATCGCGGACTTCGTCTCCGCGTCGGCGCCTCCGGGCCGGTAGGCGCCGAGCGCCGGACAACCGGCCGTGGCCGCGTCGTGCGGCCACGAGATGTTGTACAGGACGTTGTCCTCGGCACCGTTTCCGTTGTAGGTCGGGAACACGGTGCCGACGGGGGTCGTGGGGCCCGCCGGGGGGATGCTCTCGTCGGCGATCGGCGGCGTCGGGCTCTCGACCGGCGTCACGGTGGAGGGGGCCTGCGACGGGTGGGTCTGCGGGCGCGGCTGCAGCGCGAGCGCGATCCCGGCGACGAGGATGACGACGCCTCCGACGGCCGCGGCGACGAGGATGGCGCGGCGCCTGCCCCGCCGGGACGCGGCGGCGGGTCGAGGATCGGGTGTGCGAGGGGGCTGCTGGTCGGTCACGGGGTCCTCCTCTCCGTCCGCCCGAGCGTACCGGCGGCGCGGCCGACACGTCCCGGGCCTGTGGACGCGGGCAGGCTCGTGGTGTTTGATGCACCCCGTCCTGTGCGTCCGTGGAAGGATGGCGGGGAGGGGAAGGAAGAACATGGGAGCGTTGAAGGATCGCCTGCGGACCGATCTCGTGGCCGCCATGCGCGCGAAGGACGAGATCGCGAAGACGACACTGAGAAGTGCGATCGCGGCCATCCAGAACGCCGAAGTGGCCGGAGACACCGCCCGGGATCTGAGCGAGGACGAAGAACTGGCGGTCGTGAACGGCCAGGTCACCAGCAGGCGCGACTCCGCCGAGGCGTACACGGCCGGAGGTCGCCCCGAACTCGCCGAGCGCGAACTGGCCGAGGTGGAGATCCTCCTCGACTATCTTCCGGCGCCCCTCACGGACGCCGAGGTCGAGGCCATCGTGAGCGAGGAGGTCGCTCGTGCGGCCGAGGAGTCCGGCGCGGTGCCCACGATGCGAGACATGGGCCGCATCATGAAGGCCGTGACCGCCAGGGTCTCCGGGCGCGCTCCCGGCGCGGAGGTGGCCGCCAAGGTGAAGCGCACGCTCTCCTAGCCATGGCCCGCGAGGAGCCCGGCTCCTGGAGACATCCGCTGGACAGCGGCCTCCGGCTCGCCCTGACCGTGCCGCTGCTGGCCGCGATCGCGGCCGACCTGCCGCGGATCGTCGTCGTGACGCAGACCCTCGCCGGGGTCCAGGTGGGCGGCATGGTCATCACGATGGCCGGGCTGGTGATCCTGCTGGGACTGCTGGCGACGGGCCTGCAGACGGTCACCCGGCTGTGGATCGTGGTCGTGCTCCTCTTCTGCGGTCAGGCGTGGGGCCTGGCCGACGCGATCATCTGGGATCGCCCGCCCGTGACCTGGTGGCCGACCGGCGGGGCCATCGTGCTGGCGTGCGCCCTCGCCGTGTGGACGACCTCGACCCGGCGGGTGCTGGTGGTGCTGCCCGCGATCCTTCTGCTCGGACTGTGCCGGTTCGGCGTCGTGGTCCTCGTGAACGAGCCGCTGGAGGAGGCGGTCGCTGAGGCGATCCTGATGCTGGAGGTGGTCGTGATGTCGGCCATCATCTCCGATGTCTTCCGCGACTCGGCCGCCGCGACGGATGCGGCCCTGGCGGAGCGGCGCGGCGCGAAGTCGCAGCGCGCCGCCGCGAGCGTGTATCGCGATCAGTTGCGCGAGGTCGAACGATTCCTGCACGACGAGGTCGTGCACGCGCTGCGCGCGATCGCGATGGACCGTGAGCGGGTGCCCGCCGAGGACGCGGTCCGGGCGGCGGCCGACGCGTGGCAGAAGCTGAAACCGGAACGCGAGCCGCCCGTGGCGTCCCGCGACCTGATGACCGCGCTGGAACGACTCGCCCTCGATTCTCCGTGCGAGGTCGAACTGCGAGGCACGGCACCGGCTCTTCCGCCCGATGTCGTGGAGGCGGTCTGGCTCGCCGCGGCCGAGGCCGTCCGCAACGTCCTGCTCCACTCCGGCTCGGCCCGCGCGGAGGTCGTGGTGGCGGGCCGGGGCCGCGGCGTCGTCGTCGCGGTCGTCGATCACGGACGGGGTTTCGACACGAGCGGCACACGGTTGCGAGGCGCCCAGTCGTCCATCGTCGAGCGGATGGAGGCGGTCGGCGGGTCCGCGACGATCGCGTCGGACGGCGACGGAACCCGCGTCGAGGTGTCGTGGGTGCCGCGCATGCCCGACACCAACCCCGCCGCCGTCGTCCCCGGCCGGATGGCCCTGGCCGCTGTCCCCTCGCTTGTGGGAACCGTGGTCGTGGCGGCACTGCTGGCGGCCTCCATCGCGCGGCCGTGGCCGGCGCTGGCGGCGACGGCCGTCGTCATCGTCGTGGGGGCGATCGGCGTCCAGCTCGTCCGGCGCGGCCGGATGAGTCTGTGGTACCAGGCGGCGATGCTGTGCTGCGCGCACGGAGCCATCATCGTGAACGTGCTGGCCCTCGACCCGGCGGACCCGCAGGGACAGCATCTGTGGCTCATCAACGGCGTCACCCCGCTGGTGCTGCTGCTGATCGTGTCGACCACGTTCGGCTGGGGACTGGCCGTCGTCGTCAGCGTCGTCGTGACGGGTTTCGCCGCCGCATGGACGCATTTCGGCGGCGAGGCCACCGTCACCCACTTCATCCTGGTGCTGGTCATTCCGAGCGCGTGGCTCGGGGTGCTGGCCATGCAGATGATGATCGACCGGCTCTCCCGGCGCGCGCTGGAGGCATGGGAGGCCGCGGCACGCAGCGACTCCCACGCCCACCACCTGGCTGCGCGGGCGGAGATCTCCGAGCGCCGGCTGGCCCGGATCCGGGAGGAGATCGGGCCGTTCCTGTATGCGGTCGGCGACGGAGCGCTCGATCCCGACTCCGCCGACGTGCGCCGTGACGCGGCCGTGCTGGAGGCGCTCGTCCGCGACGACATCCGGTTCGGGGGCGGATCTCCCGCGTTCCGGCGCCAGCTCACCGCGCTGCGGCGCGGTGGCTGGGAGGTGGACGTCCGCATGTCGACGGCCGGCGTCCGCAGCCGCGGCGACGCCCTGCTGGACCTCGTCCTCGCGCTGCCCGATACCGCCCAGGGCGCGAGCCTGGTGATCACCTCGTCCACCGATCACCTCGTCGCGGTGCTGGAAGGCCTCCCGCCCGAGACGGTCGCCGGCCTGGCACGGGAATGGGTTCGGCGGGGAGGAGACGTCCTCGCCGCAGACGACTTCCTGCGGCTGACGCTGCCGCTCACCCCTGTGGAGACGCCGCTGGATCTGGTCGCCGAGGCGGACTGAGCGGCCCCCGGCGACCCGTGGCTCCCGGGATCGGCGGGACGACGGGTGGACCGGAACGTAACCATCGCCCTCGCCGCGGCTACCGGATGGTTAGAATCCCGCTATGGACACCCACCCGGTCCGCGTCGGCGCGGTCGACGACCATGAGATCGTGCTGCGCGGCGTCGCAGGGCTCGCGGCGACCTTCCCCGACCGCCTCGCTCTCGTCGCCGAATCCACGACCGTGGCCGGACTGCTGGCCAAGCTCGCCGTGACGGGCGTCGACGTGGTGCTGTTCGACCTGCACCTGGCCGACGGCTCGGTCATCACCGAGTCCATCCCCGCCATCTTGGCCACCGGTGCGAAAGTGCTCGTGTTCACCTCCGACGTGCGCCCTGTTCCCGTGCGCCAGGCGATGACGGCCGGCGCGGCCGGGATCGCGCTCAAGTCCGATCCCGACGAGAAGGTCCTGCAGGCGATCGAGACGGTGGCGACAGGTGAGTTCGCCGTGACGAGCGAGCTGGCCTACGTCCTCGCCACCGATCCGCAGCTCACGCCGAAGCTGGCTCGCCGTGAGGTGGAGGCCCTCGAACTGCTGGCCCAGGGCGTCCCGAAGAAGGCCATCGGCCGGCAGATGGAACCGCCCGTGCTGGCGAGCACCGTGAACACCTATTTCACCCGGATCGCGCAGCGGTACGCACAGTTGGGCCGTGAGGTCGGGAACGTCTACGGCTCGGTGCGCGAGGCGACCCGGGACGGGTACCTGGACTCCGTCTGAGGTGCCGGCGCAGATGACGTCCGGCCTTCCGCCGGAAGTCGAGCTCATCGCCGTGGTCGCGGGCACGGTCGGGGCCGAACCGTACGTTCTCGCATCGGAGCACACTCCCCCGGCGTTGCCCGCCGGGCCGCTGCTGACCGACCACCGCTCCCTGCAGCAGGCGTTGCGCACGTGGGTCGAGGACCAGACCGGGCTGCAGCTCGGTTTCGTCGAGCAGTTGTACACCTTCGCCGACCTCGACCGGACCGACAGGACGTCGCAGCGGTCGCTGTCGATCTCCTACCTGGCGCTCACGCGGCTCCCGCAGGCGGCGCCCGGCTGGCTCGCATGGTACGACCTGTTCCCCTGGGAGGACCGGCGCGACCGGCCCGGCCTGTCCCCCGACCTCGCCGGACGGCTGCTGGACTGGGCCGCGCGGGACGCCACGGGTGACCGGCTGTTGCGGGTGCAGATCCTCTTCGGATGGGACGAGCGCCCCTGGCTGCCCGAGTTGGCGCTGCAACGGTACGAGACGGTGTACGAGGCGGGCCTGGTCGCCGAGTCCGGAGGCGGTCTGCCCGGCTCGGGGCCTGCGATGATGCGCGACCATCGGCGCATCGTCGCGACCGGCATCTCCCGGCTGCGGTCGAAGATCCAGTACCGGCCGGTCATCTTCGAGGCGATGCCCGGCCTGTTCACGCTCGGACAACTGCAGCAGGCCGTGGAGGCCATTGCCGGCCAGACCGTCCACAAGCAGAATTTCCGCCGCCTCGTGACCGGTCAGCAACTCGTCGAACCGACCGGCCGGATGAGCAACGACACCGGCGGGCGGCCCGCCGAGCTGTTCCGGTTCCGGACCGCCGTGCGGGACGAGCGAGCCGTGATCGGCACGAAGCTACCGCGTCCGCGCTGAGGGGCGCGAACGTGTCCAACGACGTCCCGAGGCTCCGCCGGGCGTGCGGGCCGATGGGAGGCTGACCGGGTACGTGTCGAAGGAGGACTGATGTTCCGCACGCCGCTGGTGTCCGCTCGTGGCGAGGTCGTGGTGGGGGCGCGTCGCGCCGTGGTCGTCGGATGACGGGCCGCGTGAGACCCCTCGCGCTCCTTCCGGGGCTCGCGGTCAGCGTCCTGATCGCGGCGGCCGCGCTCGGCATCGGCGTGCTGGCGCCCGTGCTCGGCGCACCCGTCGTGGCGATCCTCGTCGGTCTGATCGTCCGGCAGGTGGCCGGACTGCGTCCGTCGTGGGCGGCCGGCGTGGCCTTCGCCGCCAAGCCGGTCCTCCAGGCGTCGATCGTGCTGTTCGGCGCCGGGATGTCGCTGCGGCAGATCGCGGAGGTCGGTGCCGACGGGCTGCCGGTGATGCTGGGCACGCTGGCGATTGCACTGTGCGGTGGGTACGTCCTGGGACGGCTGCTGCGGGTGGAGCCCGACGTCGGGGCCCTCGTGACCTACGGGACGGCCATCTGCGGGGCGTCCGCGATCGCGACGATGAGCGCGGTCATCGGGGCGAGCGGCGCGACCGTCGCGTATGCGATCACCGTGATCGTGGTCTTCAACGTGCTGGGCGCTCTGCTCTTCCCCGTCATCGGCCACGCCCTGGGCCTCTCGGGACAGGCCTTCGCGCTGTGGGCGGGCACGGCGGTCAACGACACCTCGTCGGTCGTGGCCGCGGCGACGGCCTACGGGGGTGCGGCGGTCGCGGCGGCGGCGGTCGTGGTGAAGCTGACCCGGACGCTGGCGATCGTCCCGCTCGCACTGGTGGAGTCCTGGCGCCGACAGCGCAAGGACGCGCAGTCCGGCGGGAGGCGGATCGTGTGGTGGCGGCTGGTGCCCGCGTTCCTGGTCTTCTTCCTGCTCGCGGCGGGGGTGAACTCGTTGGGAGTCATCCCCGATGCGGCGCACGAGCCGATCAGGACGGCGGCGACGGTGGGCACCACGATCGCCATGGCCGGGGTCGGGTTGTCCGCCTCGCTGAAGGAATTGCGGGCCACGGGGCTGCGTCCGCTGCTGCTGGGCGGCATGCTGTGGGTTGTGGTGGCCGCCAGCAGCCTCGCGCTGCAGGCGATATCGCATCATTGGTGACGGGCGATCGCCGGGACGACCTCGGCCGGAAGGAGACAGCATGGGCGCGAACGTGGCACTGGGCATCGACATCGGCGGCTCCGGGATCAAGGGCGCGCCCGTCGACCTGCGCACCGGCAAGATGACCGGTGAGCGCCTCCGGATCGAGACCCCGGCGCGCTCGACGCCGAAGGCGGTCGCCAAGGTGGTGCGCCAGATCGCGAGGAACTTCGCCGACGAGCTTCCGCCCGACTCCCCCATCGGCGTGACGATCCCGACCGTGGTGCAGCACGGGGTCGTGAAGACGGCGGCGAACATCGACGACGAGTGGATCGACGCGCCCGGACAGCAGATCATCGCGGAGGCGGTCGGCCGTCCGATCTCCCTCGTCAACGATGCCGATGCGGCAGGGCTGGCCGAAGTGCGCTACGGCGCGGCGAAGGGTCGTGACGGGCTGATCCTCGTCGTCACGCTCGGCACCGGAGTGGGCGTGGCGATCGTGCACGACGGCGTTCTGATCCCGAACGCCGAGCTGGGGCACATCGAGCTGGACGGGGTGGATGCCGAGACGCGCGTCTCGGCCGCGGCGCGTGAGCGCGAGGGGCTCTCGTACCCGCAGTGGGCCGCACGCCTGCAGCGGTACTTCTCGCAGGTCGAGTTCCTGCTGTGGCCGGACCTGTTCATCGTCGGGGGCGGTGTGTCGCGCAAGGCCGACAGGTTCCTGCCCCTGCTGAAGCTGCGAACGCCGATCGTCCCGGCGGAGCTGCGCAACGGTGCGGGCATCGCCGGGGCCGCGCTGTTCGCGGCGGCCGAACGCAACAGGTGACGTGCGCCTCGGGACGGCGCACCTGTCGGCACGACGGTCGTAGGTTCCATCGAGCGCTCTGGTTCGTGCGGAAAAGCGAGAAAATCCGGCAGTTCCGGAGCGTTCACCGGGACCCGGCGCGCTTGACCGCACTGCGTCGAGATCCTCACAGTCAGGCCACGACCGAGACGGGCGCGCCGTCGGTGATCCGCAGAAGGTCGTCGTAGGTCGTCGGGAAGAGCGCGTGCGGGGTTCCTCCCGCGGCCCAGATCTCGTCGAACTCGGCCAGGTCGACATCGACGACGGTCTCGATCGGGGCGGGATGCCCGACCGGGGCGACACCCCCGATCGCCTGGCCCGTGGCGGCGCGCACCTGGTCGGCGGACGCGCGCGAGATCTTCTGCTTTCCGAGCCGGGTTGCGAGCGCGACCACGTCGACGCGGTGCGCCCCGCTCGTCATCACCAGAAGCGGCTCGCCGTCGGCGAGGAACACGAGGCTGTTCGCGATGGCGCCGACGTCGCAGCCGATCGCCGTCGCCGCCTCCGCGGCGGTCCGTGCGGAGTCGGGCAGAATGCGCACGGCGCCGGTGATGCCGGCGGCGGCCAGCGCGTCGGCCACCTTCTGGGCGGATGCGGGCAGGGACATGCTCATCGGACCTCTCTCCATCGCTGGTGGCAGCCTAGTGTTCGCGTGACGATCCCCTTCCGGCTCGTCACGTCGTGGCACCCCCACATCGAACGCTCTGGTTCGTGCGGAAAAGCGAGAAAACCCGGCAACTTCGGAGCGTTCGCCGGGACCCGGCGCGCTTGACCGCACTCTTCGGCCGTCCTAACTTTGGGTAGGCACACCTAACCAACTGACGATTCGGACGGAGGCGGCATGGGTCGGGGCTGGCAAGGGGCGGTCATGCGGGTGCTCGGAGCGCGCGACCACGAACTCACCCTCCTCTCCGCCCACGACGTCTGCACCGGATTCCGGCGGCTGCGCTTCTCGTCGCCGACGCTGCTCGCCGAGGTCGCCCCTGAGCCGGCCGCGTGGGTGCGGATCTGGTTCCCCGACCCCGCGCACCCCGGCCGGGAGGTCCAGCGGGGGTACACCATCGCCGAGGCCGACCCGGAGACCGGCGAACTCGACATCGACGTGGTGATCCACGAGCCGGCGGGCCCTGCGTCGGCGTGGGCGACGACGGCCGTGCCGGGAGCGACGGTGATGGCGCAGTCGTACGGCTCGGAGCCGTTCGTGGCGGATCCGGCTGCGCGTGGACTGCTCCTGGTGGGCGACCCGTCGGCCGTCCCGGCGGTCAACGGGATCCTACGGGCCGTGCCGGACGTGCCGGTCGAGCTGTTCCTCGAACAGCACCACGACCACGAGAGGGACATCCCGCTGGCACCCCACCCGTCGCTGCACGTCACGCGGGTGCCGCACTCCCCCGGAGCCCTCGCAGGCTCCATCGGTTCGCGTGACTGGGCGAACTGGCAGGTGTGGGCCGCCGGCGAGTCCGCGGCCCTGAGGGCGTTGCGTGCGCTGCGCGGCCGTCCCGGCGGGACCAAGGCCAACACCTATCTGCAGGCGTACTGGATCCGTGGCAGGGCGATGGGCCGCACGCGCGACGACACCTCCGGCCCGGTCCCTGACTGACACCGACGTGGACATCGACCCGGCCCGCCCGGGCACCTGCGGCTAGGCTGGCGGCGTGGCAACGGATCTGTATGCCGGACCGGTGGACTACCTGGTGTTCTCCTTCCCCGAGGAGGCCCGCGCGGACGCCGGACTGAAGGAACTGCTCGGCCGTGTCGATGCCGGACTCATCGAGATCCTCGATGTGGAATGCGTCGCTGCGGGACCGGACGGATCGCCCGTCCGGCTGCCCCTCGGCGAGGTGGCCACCGCGGAGACCGCCGCAGCCTTCGACGGCGTGGCGAGCGACATCCTCGACTCCGAGGACCTGGCGACGATCACCGGCGCACTGCCCCCTGGTTCGCGGGCGCTGGCCGTGGTGTACGAGGAACGCAGCCTCGCCACCACCGCGGAGGCCTGGGCCACGGAGGGCGGACGGCTGCTGATGTCCGGCGGGATCGAGATCGACGAACTCGAGCACTCCCTGGACGTCACCGAGGCGGTGGGGCGATGAGCCTGTTGCGCACGGCTGCTCGCGCTCACGTGGCCGCGAGCGTGATCGGACGCACACATCGCAGGCAACAGCAGCGATGGGCCGCGCAGGACGCCGCCACGCAGGCGGCGGCGAGGCAACCGGCAGCCGCACCCGCGCCCGGTCAGCCCCCGCAGGGTGGACCTCCGGTCCCCCCGCCGCCCGCGGGCGGCCCGGCTCCGCAGCCCGGCCTGGTGGATCAGCTCACCCAGCTCGCCGCGCTGCGCGACAGCGGCGTGCTCTCCCCCGTCGAGTTCGAGACGGCCAAACAGCGCATCCTCGCCGGAGCCTGACGGCCCGGCGAAGGGCGTCGACCGCGGTCGGTTCGCGGAACGCTCCGTGGCGCGGCGACCCCCGTCGTGTTGGGTAAGGTCGCGGTCATGCGAGGACCCGCACACCGCAGCCAGGTCGAGCCGTTCCACGTCATGCAGGTGCTGCAGGCCGCGACCGAGCGGCAGCGCACCCACGGCGACGCTCTCCTCCTGTGCGCGGGCCAGCCGTCCTCGGCGGCGCCGCGGCCGGTCCTGGAGGCCGCTCGCGAGGCCCTGCGCACCGATGTCCTCGGCTACACCGAGACCCCCGGCATCCTGCCCCTGCGCGAGGCGATCGCCCGTCACCACCGCGAGCGCGACGGGATCGACGTCGATGCCACCGAGGTATACGTCACGACGGGATCGTCGGGCGCTTTCGTCGCCCTCTTCCTGGCGGCGTTCGACCCCGGGGACACGATCGCGATGACCCGGCCCGGATACCCCGCGTATCGCAACACGCTGACGGCCCTCGGCTGCCGGGTGGTCGAGCTCGACGGTGCCGCGACCCGGTTCCAGCCCTCCGTCGCCCAGCTCGACGCGCTGTCCGAACCGCCCGCCGGCGTGATCGTCGCGAGCCCGGCGAACCCCACGGGAACGATCATCGATCCGGCCGAACTGGACGCCATCGCGGGCTGGTGCCGCGCCCACGACTGCCTGCTGGTGAGCGACGAGATCTATCACGGCATCTCCTACGGGCGTCCGACGCGCAGCGCGTGGGCGACCGGTCGGGACGCGGTCGTCATCGGCTCGGTCAGCAAGTACTTCTCGATGACCGGCTACCGGATCGGCTGGATGCTCCTGCCGCAGTGGCTGCGGCGACCGGTCGACGTGCTGAGCGGCAACCTGTCGATCTGCCCGCCGGCAGTCAGCCAGTACGCCGCCGTGGAGGCGTTCTCGCGCCGGTCCCGCGCCGAGCTCGACGGGCACGTGGACCGGTACGCCCGCACCCGGGAGCTGCTGCTGCGGCGGCTGCCCGAGCTCGGGATCACCGACTATGCGCCACCCGACGGGGCGTTCTACGCCTGGTGCGACGTCTCCCACCTCACCGCGGACTCGACGCGGTGGTGCGCGGAGGCACTCGCCGCGACCGGCGTGGCCCTCACCCCGGGCATCGACTTCGACACCGTGACGGGGCACCGGTTCGTGCGGATGTCGTTCGCCGGGTCGACCGCCGACGTCAACGCCGCCATCGACAGGCTCGCCCGGTGGGAGGCCGACTGAGACCCGACGCTCAGGCTCGCGGCTCGTCGTCGCACCCGGATCCCGCACGCCGCGTGGACGCGGCCGAGATCGCGGCTCTCAACTCGTCGTAGCCACGAGTGACGGGAAGCTGACCGAAGGCGTCCACGACGCTCTGCGGCGGGTCGAACAGGATGCCGGCGTCGGCCGCGAGGAGCATCGCGGTGTCGTTGTGGGAGTCCCCCGCGGCGATGATGCGGAACCCGAGGTCTCCGAACGCACGAACGGCCGCCCGCTTCTGGTCGGGCAGCCGCAGCCGGTAGCCGGTGATCCGGCCGTCGCCGTCCACCATGAGGGAGTGGCAGAACAGCGTGGGCCAGCCGAGCTGGCGCATCAGGGGCCGGGCGAACTCCGCGAACGTGTCGGACAGGATCACCACGCCGAACCGCTCGCGCGCCCAGCCGAGGAACTCGATCGCTCCGGGCAGGGGCGCCATCGTCGCGATGACGTCCTGGATGTCGGAAAGCCGCAATCCGTGGCGGTCGAGGACATCGAGCCGGTAGCGCATGAGCACGTCGTAGTCCGGTTCGTCCCGGGTGGTGCGCCGCAGCGCCTCGATGCCCGTGCGCTCGGCGACGTTGATCCAGATCTCCGGAACCAGGACGCCCTCCAGGTCGAGACAGACGAGCTCGGGCCGCGGATCGGGCGCGCTCGACATCCCGTTCTCGGTCGGAGACGGGCTCGGATGCCGTCGGTCGGCGGTCGCGGATGGCATCAGGCCTCCTGGCACAGGGGAATGCGGTCGGGGTCGGTCAACGCGACGGTGGCCACGTCGGGGACGGCCGCGGCGGCGAGCAGCCGCCGCGCCGCCGGATCGTCGGCGACCGCGCCCTCGTGGACGCGGAGATTCTCGGTGAGGAAGGCGTGGACGGTCGGCCCCGCGACGCCGTCGGGCCCGGCGAGACGCGGCCGCACCGCGAGCACGCCCAGGATGAAGCCGGGCACCCGGGGCTGTCCGGCGATGCCGGGCTGGAAGTACGGCAGGGCGAGACCGCGGGCGCCGTGGCGGTCGTAGAAGCGCAGTCGCGCGACGGGGTCGCCGCCGGATTCGCTGCCACCGTGCAGCGCGGGATGCTCGAACTCGCCGACGAGCAGGTCGACGTCGTCACCCTGGATCGTGGCGTCCACCGCGTGGCGGTAGAGTGCGCCGCCCACTCCCCCGCCCCGCCGGCCAGGGGCCAGCGCGAGGTAGGTCAGCAGCGCGGTGGACGACTCCGCGTACCGATCGCACACCGCGACGCCGAGCACCTCCTCGTCGTCCGACAGGGCGGCCCAGGCGAGGCTGCGTCCCGATCGCCAGTGCGGCTCGAGCGTCTCGTAGGGACCCAGCTCCGCGGCCGGGAACGTGGGCACGAGCACACGGTCGTACGCCCGCCGAAGCACGGCGGCGGCGGTGATCGGAGCGATGTGCACACGCACATCCTAGGGAAACGGCCGCTGCGGCGTGGCGGGCGTGCCCGGCCGGCACCCGATGCCCGGACCTCTTCCGCCGGGGTATTGCCGCGGCACGGGCACAAGATGACGCAGGGGGCGCGGGCGAATGCCCCTAGCCTTGCCGCGTGAGCCTGCTGCAGGCCGTCCTCGGCTTCACCGTTCTGGCCGCGCTCGTCACGGTCACCCCGGGGCTCGACACCGCCCTGGTGCTGCGATCCACCCTGACCGCGGGACGTCGCGCGGGGCTCGTGACCGCCCTCGGCATCAGTTCCGGCCTGCTTCTGTGGGGAGCCGCTGCCGCGCTCGGCGGGGCGCTGCTGCTGGCGACCTCCCGCCTCGCCTACAGTGTCGTGTCCTTCGCCGGTGCGCGTACCTGGTGTTCCTCGGGGTCCGCATGATCCTGCGCACCATCGGGCGACGCGGCGGGCACGACGTCCTGCCCGCCGCTCCGGCCGCGACGCTGCGCCGCTCGTATCTGACGGGGTTGACGACCAACGTCCTCAACCCGAAGATCGGGGTCTTCTACGTCGCGACGATCCCCCAGTTCGTCCCCTCCGGCTACCCCCCGCTCGGGGTCGGCCTCATGCTCGCCCTCGTCCACGTGACGCTCGGTCTCCTGTGGCTGGGCTCGCTCATCCTCGCGTCCGGCTGGGCTCGGCGCCGGCTGGCCGATCCTCGGGCCCTGCGAGCCGTGGACAGGGTCACCGGGGGCGTGCTCATCGCATTCGGCGTGGGCCTGGTCTGGCAGCACACCTGACCCGCGGCACTCCCGCTCCGCGGGCCGCCTCGCTAGCGTGGGGCGATGGACACCATGTACGACGTGATCGTCGTCGGCGCCGGCCCGGTCGGCGAGAACGTGGCGGATCGCACGACCCGCGGGGGCCTGCGCACCGCCCTCGTGGAGGGTGAGCGGGTCGGTGGCGAGTGCTCCTACTGGGCATGCATGCCCTCGAAGGCGCTGCTGCGCAGCGGTGCCGCGCTGCGGGCCGCCCGGGCCGTGGGCGGTGCGGCCCAGGCCGTGACCGGCGACCTCGATGTCGGCGCGGTCCTCGCACGCCGCGATCGCCTCACTCACGGCGGGGACGACACGTCCCAGGTCGAGTGGGTGGCATCGGCGGGGATCGAGCTCATCCGCGGGCACGGCCGCCTCGCGGGCGAGCGGATCGTGCAGGTCACGGCCGGCGACGGACGGGCCGTGACGCTCACCGCGCGGCACGCCGTGGCGGTGTGCCCGGGATCGGCCGCGCTCATCCCCGACATCCCCGGGCTGAGCGAGGCCGGCCCGTGGACCAACCGGGACGCGACCGGGGTGCAGGACATCCCCGCCTCGCTCGTCATTCTCGGCGGAGGCGTCGTCGCTGCCGAGATGGCGACGGTCTTCACCGACCTCGGCTCCGCGGTGACGATGGTCGTGCGCTCCCGTCTCCTGCGCGGCGTGGAGCCGTTCGCGGCCGACGCCGTACGGGCGTCGCTCACCCACCGGGGCGTGGACATCCGCGAGGGCATCGCCGTGGCGGCCGCCCGACGGATCGGCGGCTCCGTCCACGTGATGCTCGCCGACGGCCGGACGGTGACCGGTGACGAGGTCCTGTGCGCGACCGGACGCCTGCCCCGCACGACCGACCTGGGTGTCGACGCGGTGGGCCTCGTGCCCGGAGCGTGGCTCGACGTCGACGACACCCAGCGCGTCCGGGGCAGCGACTGGCTCTATGCCGTGGGGGATGTCAACCACCGCGCGGCCCTCACGCACCAGGGCAAGTACCAGGCCCGGGCCGCAGGGGACGTGATCGTCGCGCGGGCCTTCGGCCGGCCGGTCGACGACCGGCCGTGGGGCGCACATGTCGCCACCGCTGATCATGCCGCAGTGCCGCAGGCGATCTTCACGGACCCCGAGATCGCGGCTGTCGGGCTCACGGAGGCGCAGGCGCGCGAGAAGGGGCTGCCGGTCCGGGTGCTCGACCACGACCTGTCCTGGATCGCCGGAGCAGCCACCTGGTCCGATGACTACCGCGGACGCGCGCGGGCCGTCGTCGACACCGATCGCGAGGTCCTGGTGGGAGCGACGTTCGTCGGTCCCGAGGTCGCCGAGTTGGTACACGCCGCGACGATCGCGGTCGTCGCGGAGGTGCCGCTCGAGCGGCTGTGGCACGCGGTACCGCCCTACCCGACCGTCAGCGAGGTGTGGCTGCGGTGGCTGGAGGAATACGGACGGTCCGCAGACCGCTCGCGATGACGCCGCGTCCGCGCCGTCCGACCGGATCGGCTCGCCGGCGTGGACATCACGCCGGGGAGCGGGTCGGCATGGTGAAGTGTGTGCACGACAGGCGGAGCGCCTCACCGACCGGCCGGACGCGGCCGAGGCCCCGCCGACCACCTGGGAGGACGACATGCGCATCTTCGTGATCGGAGCCGCCGGGGGCGTCGGACGGAGACTGACCGCGTTCCTCACCGAGTCCGGCGACCGGGTCAGCGGAATGCACCGACGGCCCGAGCAGGCCAGCGACATCCGGGCGGCGGGAGGGTCACCCGTCGCGGGCGGTCTCGTCGCCGACTCCGTCTCCGAACTCGCGGGGCGCGTGCGTGGACACGATGCCATCGTGTTCTCCGCCGGAGCGCACGGCACCGGGATCAGCCAGACGACGGCCATCGACGGAGACGGGCTCGAGAAGGCGGCACGTGCCGCGGTCGAGGCGGGGGTTCGGCGCTTCGTGCTCGTGTCGGCCATGCCCGAGGCCGGTCGCGGCGGCCAGCCGGTCGAGCGCTTCGAGCACTACATGGCCGTCAAGAAGCGTGCCGATGCGTTCCTCGTCACCACTCCCCTGGACTGGCTCATCGTGCGCCCCGGGACGCTCACCGACAGCGCGGGGACCGGGGCGGTGCGGGCCGGACTGGCACTCGTCTACGGAGCGGTGTCGCGGGACAACGTCGCCGCATTCCTCGCGGCCGCCCTGCACGCGCCGCGCCTGAGCCGGGCGATCGTGGAGTTGACCGACGGACCGACGCCCGTCGCCCAGGCCGTCCAGCACGTCGTGCGCACGATGGGGCGCTGATCGCGATCAGAAGGAGACCACGATGACCGACCAGGATCTGCCCGCAGAGGGTACCGCCGAGACGCAGGACACCGTCGCGCCGGCCGTCGCGGAGGAATCGGACGGCGCCCCCGGTGCCGCGGCCGAGCCCGACGCCGTCCCCCTGGGGCCCGTTCCGGACACGTCCGCCGCAGCCGACGCGCCGCGGTCCCGACGCCGGTCACGGGTGCTGATCGACATCAGCCATCCGTTCCGCTGGGGTTTCGTCGTGACCGCGGGGGCACTCGTCGCGCTGGCCATCGCGGGCGGCCTCTCGTCCCTGTCGACGGTGCTGATCTCGATCGGCGTCGCGTTGTTCATCGCGCTGGCGCTCGATCCGGTCGTCCGGTGGCTGCAGTCGCACGGGATGTCGAGGGGGTTGAGCATCGCCATCGTGTTCGTGGGCTTCGCCGTGGTCGTCGCGGGCGTGCTGGCGTGGCTCATCCCGGTGGCCATCACGCAGATCGCCCAGTTGGCCGGCAACATGCCGGGGTATGTGATCCAGGTCGAGAACGCCGACTGGTTCAAGCGGGCGCTCGAACTGTTCGGCCAGGGCGGCGACGTCTACGCCGGCATTCTCGACCAGGCGTCGGCGTGGCTGGCCGACCCGGCGAACCTGCTCGCCCTCGGCGGCGGTGCGGTCGCGGTGGGCACCGGCGCCATCAACGCCTTCTCGGGCACTTTGATCGTGATCGTGCTGACCCTGTACTTCCTCGCGACGCTGGGCAGCATGAAGCGCGCCCTGTACAGCCTGGCGCCGGCCTACGCGCGGCCGCGGCTGGCCGAACTCACCGAGAAGGTGACCGAGGCCGTCGGCAGCTACGTCGCCGGCATGGTGGTGCTCGCGTTCTGCAATGCCGTGTTCGCGTTCCTCCTGCTCACGATCCTCGGCATCCCGTTCGCGCCGCTGCTGGCGCTGCTCGCCCTGCTCATCACGATGATCCCCATGATCGGGCCGTTCCTCTTCCTGATCATCGCGACGATCATCTGCCTGTTCCATGCGCCGGTCACGGGGCTGATCTTCGCCATCGCCTACTTCGCGTACATGGAGGTCGAGGCGTACGTCCTCACACCGCGTGTCATGACGCGGGCGGTGGACGTCCCCGGGTCGCTCGTGCTCATCGGCGCGATGGTGGGGGCGAGCCTGCTCGGCCTGCTCGGCGCCCTCGTGGCCGTGCCGGTCGCCGCCTCGCTGCTGATCATCCTGCGCAATGTGTACATCCCGCGCCAGGATGCGCGGCTGCGGCCCGAGGACTGAGCGGTCATCGGGCGAGGCGCGCCCAGTTCTCGCGGGTCAGGTCGGCAGCGCGAGCGGAGTCCTGCCCGGCCGCGGCGGCGATGATCGCGGTGTGCTGCGCGGGCGAGGCCGCACCGGTGAGGGATCCGAAGTGCAGGAACTCCGCGCGGCGCAGGGTCCCGGTGACCTCCTCCAGCAGGCGCGCCAGGAGCGGGTTGCCGCTCGCTGCCACCGCGACGCGGTGGAAGGCGTCGTCGGCCTCGATCGCGGCCTCGGCGTCATCGACCGCCAGGGCGGCCGTGAGCCGGTCGTTCGCGGCTTCCATGGCGGCCAGGTCGGCCGGCGCCAGGTGCGGGGTCGCGAGCCGGACCGCCAGGGCGTGTAGTTCGGCAGCCACCACCTGGGCGTGCTGCAGCGCCGTGGGATCCTCGGGAGCCACGATCGTCATGCGGCCCGGAGAGCTGTGCACCAGGCCGACACGCTGCAGCCGGAGCAGCGCCTCGCGGACCGGTGTGCGGGATACGCCGAGCCACGCACCGAGATCGGCGTCGCGCAGTTGTTCCCCCGGGGCGAGTTCGCCGCGGACGATCGCATCGCGCAGCGTGCGATAGACGTCGTCGCGAAGCGGACGACGGCGATGGACGTCACGCGCGGCGGGAACGGGCACGGTGCCTCCTCGGTCAGCGGGCCGATCCGCGATCGACCGGTGCGTTGGATCTGGTGAATGCAATATATTGCATGTTGTCGATCCGACCGAGGAGATCTCCATGCCATTGTCCGACTTCGACCGCTACCCTCTGACGTTCGGTCCGAGCCCCGTCCATCCGTTGCGCAACCTCTCGCGTCACCTGGGGGGTGCGCAGATCTGGGCGAAACGCGAGGACTGCAACTCCGGTCTGGCCTTCGGGGGCAACAAGGTCCGCAAGCTCGAGTACATCGTCCCCGACGTCCTGGCCAGCGGCGCCGACACCCTCGTGTCCATCGGCGGCTACCAGTCCAACCACACACGCCAGGTCGCGGCCGTCGCCGCGCACCTCGGTCTCAAGGCCCGGCTGGTCCAGGAGCACTGGGTCGACTGGAGCGACCCGGTCTACGACAAGGTGGGCAACATCGAGCTGTCGCGGATCATGGGCGCCGACGTCCGACTCGACCCGGGCGGCTTCGACATCGGCATCCGGTCGAGCTGGGAGGAGGCGCTCGCCGACGTGGAGGCACACGGCGGCCGGCCGTACCCGATCCCCGCCGGCGCCTCGGAGCATCCCCTGGGCGGCCTCGGCTTCGCGAACTGGGCCTACGAGGTCGCCGCGCAGGAGGCGGAGCTGGGCGTCTTCTTCGACACCATCGTCGTCTGCACGGTCACCGGTTCGACGCACGCCGGCATGATCGCCGGGTTCGCGGCGCTGGAGGACGCCGGCGGACGGCCGCGTCGCGTCCTCGGCATCGATGCGTCCGCGACGCTCGCGCAGACCCGCGACCAGGTGGAGCGGATCGCGCGAGACACCGCCCGCAAGATCGGCGTCGACCGCGACCTGCGGGACGACGAGATCACCGTGCTGGAGGGATGGGCCGGAGACGCCTACGGCGTTCCCGTCGACTCGACCGTCGACGCCATCCGCACCACCGGTCGGCTCGAGGGCGTGATCCTCGACCCGGTGTACGAAGGCAAGTCGATGGCCGGCCTGATCGATCTCGTCCACGGCGGCGAGATCGGCCGCGAGTCGAACGTCCTCTACGCGCATCTGGGCGGACAGCTCGCCCTCAACGCCTACAGCGGTATCTTCGACTGATCAGGCCCACCAGCAGACGGACGGGGGCCGCCTCCGTCCCCGCCCTCGGGAGGACCAATGCCGGACCAACGCCACGACGACGAACGACACCAGTACGAGACCTCCGTCCAGCTCGACCCGCCGACCGTCAACTCCCGGCCCTTGTCGCTGGCGGGGACGGCCGACGCGTCGGTCCTCGACGAGGTGGCGCAGCGCCTGCTGTGGCTGTCCACGGCGATGATCGACGCGGCCAATCGCGGCCGCGCCAACCCCGACGGTGTGAAGGTCGGTGGCCACCAGGCGTCCTCCGCGTCGATGGTCGCCATCATGACGGCGTTGTGGTTCTCGGCGCTGCGGGCACAGGATCGCGTGTCGGTGAAGCCGCACGCGTCGCCCGTGCTGCACGCCATCAGCTACCTGCTCGGCAGGCTGGACGCGTCCTACCTGTCCCGGCTGCGCTCCTTGGGCGGGTTGCAGGCCTACCCCTCCCGGACGAAGGACCCCGACGAGATCGACTTCTCGACAGGGTCGGTGGGCATCGGCGCCACCGCACCGGTGTGGGCTGCGCTGGCCCACCGCCATCTGCGCGATCGCTTCCCCGGCACGCCTGCTGCGGGCCGCTTCTACTCGCTGCTGGGCGACGCCGAGATGGACGAGGGCGCCGTGTGGGAGGCGATCATCGACCCCGAGGTACGCCATCTCGGGGAGGTGGTGTGGATCGTCGATCTCAACCGTCAGTCCCTCGACAGGGTGATTCCCGACGTGCAGGTGAGCAGGCTGCAGGGGATGTTCGCGGCGGCCGACTGGCAGGTTCTCACCTGCCCGTGGGGATCACGCCTCGACGCGCTCTTCGCCCGGCCCGGCGGCGACGCGTTCGAGCGACGGCTGCGGGGAATGCCGAACGAGGAGTTCCAGCGGCTGCTGCGCTCCCACCCGGGGGAACTCCACGAGCGGGTGATGACCGGCGTGCCCGAGGTCGACCAGCCCGCGCTGGCCGCCCTGCTCGACACCCTCGGCCCGCTGGAACTGGCCGGAGCCATCCGCGATCTCGGAGGCCATGACATCGGCCGGCTGATCGAGACCCTCGGCCGGATCGACGATACGCGGCCGACGGTCGTCTTCGCCTACACGATCAAGGGCCGCGGACTCGCGACAGAAGGGCATCCCGGAAATCACTCGGCGCAGCTCACCGCGGCCCAACTGGCCGAACTCGCCGAGATCTCGGGAGTGAACATGGAGGATCCGTGGGCCCGGTTCGCCCCGGGAACCCCGGCCGCCGAGCTGTGCGAACAGACCGCCGAACGCCTGCGCCGGGAACCGCTCCCCTCCCATCCGGCACCGGCGGTGCCCGATGAGCTCGGCTACCGGCCGAAGGCCGTCACCTCGACCCAGACCGCGCTGGGACGCTTCCTGCTCGATCTGCTCCACACCGCCCCGGACGTGGCCGAGCATGTCGTCACCCTCAGCCCCGACGTGGCGACGTCGACGAATCTCGCCGGATGGATCAACAAGACGGGCGTCTGGTCACCGGCCGGCCGCACGGACTGGTTCGCCGACGACCCGGAACGGGTCATGCGGTGGCGGGAGCGGTCGCAGGGACGCCACATCGAGCTCGGCATCGCCGAGGTGAACCTCGTCGGCCTCGCGGGCGAGCTCGGCTCGACCTTCAGTCGCTGGGGCCGCCCGCTGATCCCGCTGGCGACGCTGTACGACCCCTTCATCAACCGGGCGCTGGAGCCGTGGACCTTCGGGATGTACGCCGGTGGCCAGTCCATCGTGGTCGGGACGCCCTCGGGTGTGAGCCTCGCTCCCGAGGGCGGCGCGCACCAGTCGTTCAACACGCCGTCCATCACACTGGAGATCCCGGGGCTGACGAGCTGGGAGCCCGCCTTCGCCCAGGACCTGGAGTGGACCCTGCTGGAGGCGATGCGTCATGTCGGGCGGGCCGGCGGCGAGTCGGCGTACTTCCGGCTCAGTACGCGACCCGTGAACCAGGAACTCGCCCGGGTGCCGGCCGATCCACTGCTGCGGGAACGGCGCCGCCGGCAGGTCCTGGCGGGTGGCTACCGGCTGGCGGGTCGCCCGGAGACGGATCAGGTGACGCTCGTCGCGGCCGGCGCCATCATGACCGAGGTGTGCGCCGCGCGGGACGTTCTCGCCGGACTCGGCGTCGACGCCGGCGTGGTCTGTCTCACGAGTGCGAGCAAGGTCTTCCGGTCGCTCCAGGACCGGGGCGGGCGTGACGGCGAGCCACGGTCGGACATCGTGGACGTCCTGTTCCCGGGCGGCTGCCCCGCTCCCCTCGTGACGGTGCTGGACGGACACCCCCACACGTTGTCCTTCCTCGCAGGTGCTCGGGGCGACCGATGCCGCAATCTCGGCGTCACCCAGGTCGGTCAGTGTTCGTCGGTCGAGGAGGCATACCGGCTCCACGGCATCGACACCATGTCCGTCGTCGAGGCCGCCCTCGATCTCACCGGGCGCTGAGCCGGGTCGGCGCCGACTACCGGTCGTCGTCCCGCAGCGTGCGCTGCGCTCGCGTGCGGGGCATCCGCGTCCAGGTCGGGTTGGCCGCGATCCACGCGGGATCGGTGAGCATCCGCGCGACCGCGAGTCCGCCCGCGAGCGCGGTCAGCACCGCGATGCTCGTCATCGCGTAGGTGAGGGCGTTCACGGGATCGCGGTCGATGCTGGAGACGACCGCACGGTAGGTGCTGACGCCGGGGATCATGATCAGCACCGCCGGGACGGACAGGATGATCCGCGGCGACAGGATGCGCTGACTCGCCCAGCCGGCGAGCAACCCGATGACGGTGGTCGCGACGAGCGCGCACAGCAGCGGGTTCCACCCGGCGTCGACCGCGGCCAGGCGCGCCGTGTTCGCGACCGCCCCGATGGCGCCCGCGGCGAGCCCCGCCCGGGGCGGCGTGTTGAACGTGACGGCGAAGCCGAACACGCCCAGGAAGCTTGTGAGCAGGTGCAGGGGAAGCAGCAGCCACAGCGGCAGAGCGGCCGCGGGGAGTTCCGCGGGGTCGATCGTGAACGCCCAGGCCACCAGCCACACGCCCAGGGAGGCGGCCAGCGTGATCATGCCCGCGTACAGCAGTCGCGAGACGCCGGACGTGAAGTCGAAGCGCGCCAGGTCGAGCGCGGCGGTCAGCAGCGGGAATCCCGGGACGAGGAACAGCACCGCGGAGATGAAGGCCGCCTCGTGGGCCGTCGTCGTGACGCCCGGGAACAGCCAGGGGATCGCCTGCGAGACGAGCAGGAAGAGCGCACACGCCGTCACCGCGGCGATCGCCACCGTGGCGAGCTGGTTCAGGCGCAGCCGGCGCACGGCCAGGTGGACGGACTTGCCCAGCCCGGCCGCGAGCCCGGCCGCGACGCACTCCAGCCAGCCGCCGTTGTTCAGGAATGCGAACGCGGCGCAGGCGACCGCGGCGCCCGTCACGACGGCGACCGGCGGGTACAGCCCTCGGCGCGCCTCCACGTCGTCGAGCTTGCCCTGCAGCCCGGCGGCGGTCAGTCCCGGGCTCGCTCGCAGCGACACCCGCATGAGCTCCTCGATGCGGTCCGCGTTGACCACCGGGGCGGGCACCTCGACGACCTGCGTGCGGAACGTGCCGTGCGCGCGCGTCGTGGCGACGATCTCGGTGAGGCTGACCTGGGCCTCCAACTGGTCGATGCCGAGGGCCTCGGCGACGCGTCCCATCGCCGCCTTCACCCGGTACGAGCCGGTTCCCGAGCTCAGCATCAGGGAACCCATCCGGCAGACGGCGTCGGACTTCTCGGCCAGGACGCGGTCCGGGCTCACGGGACTGCCTGCGCTGTTCATCACGGCTCCTCGATGATCGTCGGGACGCCCTCCATCCTGGGCCGGGCCCGCCCCGGTGTCGTCGCGGTGCCGCTGGGCGGGACGACGTGCCGGCTCCAGGGGCGCCGCGGAGAGGTCGACGGCGCCCTGGAACTCAGTAGGGTCGGGGTGACCCGGCGCGCGCCCGGACGCATCCCGATGTCCCGAGGAGATCCATGACCCCCGCGAAGCACGACCCGTCGCCGGCCGACTGGTGGCGCGAGGCCGTGGTGTACCAGATCTATCCGCGCAGCTTCGCCGACGGCAACGGCGACGGGATCGGCGATCTCGCCGGGATCACCGGGCGCGTCGGATACCTCGCCGACCTGGGCGTCGACGCCGTCTGGCTGAGCCCGTTCTATCCGTCCGCCCTTGCCGACGGCGGGTACGACGTGGACGACTACCGCGATGTCGATCCGCGGCTGGGCACGCTCGCGGACATCGATGCGCTGATCGCCGCCCTCCACGGCGCCGGGATCAAGGTGATCGTGGACATCGTCCCCAACCACACGTCCGACCGGCATGCCTGGTTCCGCGAGGCGCTGGCGACCGGACGGGGTTCGGATGCGCGCGGGCGCTACCACTTCCGCGAGGGCCGTGGCGACGACGGTGCGTCGCCGCCGAACGGCTGGACATCCATCTTCGGCGGCCCGGCGTGGACGCGGGTCGTCGAGCCCGACGGAACCCCGGGCCAGTGGTACTTCCACTATTTCGCCGCCGAACAGCCCGACCTGAACTGGGACCGGCGGGACGTCCGCGACGACTTCCTGCGAACGATCCGGTTCTGGGCCGACCGTGGCGTCGACGGTTTTCGCATCGACGTCGCGTTCATGCTCACCAAGGACCTGGATCCGGCCCACGACGCCCTTCCCGACGTCCACGGGACCGAGCAGATGTTCCCCGAGGGGCATCACCCGCTGTTCGACCGCGACGACGTGCAGGACGTCTACGCCGAGTGGCGCCGGGTGTTCGACGACTACGACCCGCCGCGGACCGCTGTCGCGGAGGCGTGGGTGCCGGCCCACCGGCGCGTGCGGTACGCGTCGCCCGCGAGCCTCGGTCAGGCGTTCAACTTCGACCTGCTGGAGGCGGGCTTCGACGCGGTGGCCTTCCGGGAGATCATCGAACGCAATGTCGCCGATGCGACCGCGTCCGGCACGTCGTCGACCTGGGTGTTCTCGAATCACGACGTCGTGCGGCACGCGACGCGGTACGGGCTGCCAGGGCCCGCCGGCGACGACGGAGGGGACTGGCTGCGCTCCGGCGGCGACCCGGCGGCGGTGGACGCCGCCCGCGGGCTGCGTCGTGCCCGGGCGGCCACGCTGCTCATGCTGGCGCTGCCCGGGTCGGCCTACCTCTACCAGGGGGAAGAACTCGGGCTGCAGGAGGTCGGGAGCATTCCCGCCGCCGAGCGGCAGGATCCGGTCTTCTTCCGCAGCCGGGGTGCCGACGTGGGCCGCGACGGCTGCCGCGTCCCGCTGCCCTGGACGTCCACCGGCCCCTCCTTCGGGTTCGGTGCCGGAGGCGCCCACCTGCCGCAGCCATCGTGGTTCGCCCGGTACGCGGTGGACGTCGAGGAGGCCGATCCCGACTCCACGCTGTGGTTCTACAGGAACGCGCTCCGTGCGCGGCGCGAGATCACGGGCGTGTTCGCCTGGGAAGACGGTTCGCCGGGCGTGCTGCGGTTCTCGCGCGGCGACGAGTGGCGGATCGTCGCGAACTTCGGCGAGGCCCCCGTCGCTCTGCCGCAGGGCGAGGTGGTGATGACGAGCGCGCCCCTCGACGCGGGCCGCCTGGCCGGCGAGGCGACCGTCTGGGTGCGTCGTTGACCCGCCTGTTCCCTGTGGTCGCGGTGGCCCGGGAACGGCTCACTGCCCGCGCAGGCGGTCCCGCAGGCGCAGGAGTTCACGCCGCTGGCTGCTGCTGAGGCTGTGGATGCCCTGCTCGCCGATCTGGTCGAGCAGCAGGTCGAGCCGTTCCCGATCGGTCATCCGGCGCTGCTCGTTCTTCGCCTGGCTGCGCTGCGCCCGGGACGGGCGGGGGCTCCTCGGACGTCCGGCGCGACGCCCGCCGGGGATCCACGGGTACGCCGTGAGCAGGCCCACCATCCGCGCGACGACGGCGACGAGCACAAGGCTGAGGGCCAGGCTGAGCAGGCCCTCGGGGCTGCGTGCCGCGATCAGCATGAGAACCTGCAGGGCGACGAGCACCACGCCGATGACCCACGCCGGGATGTTGAAGAAGAACCGCATCGTGGGGTACTCCGCGATCCAGATGAGCAGGATCACCAACTGGATCATGCCGATCCCGGCGAGCGCGCCGCCGCCGATCGTCAGCCCGACGACCGTGGCCGCGACGGTCAGGCTCGCCCAGATGCCGAGCAGGAGCCGCAGCATGCGGGTCCGCCCGATGGTGTTCTCGAGGTTCGTCGCGAAGTACCAGAAGAAGAACAGGTTGAGGATTCCCCACAGGGACGGCTGGTTCGCCAGCGGCCAGGTCACGAGGCGCCAGAGCTCGACCCCCATCGTCTCCGGCGAGTAGTACAGGGAGAAGACGAGATCGGGGGTCGCGGCCCAGACGATCCAGGACGCGACGACGAGGACCACGACCGCGAGCGTGGTGGTCACCTCGAACCGTCCGACACGGAACCAGGGCTCGCTCGACGGACCACGCGCTGCGAAGAGACCACTCATGACAGCTAGCGTGCCAGATGCCCGCACGCGGTGTTCACCCGGTGCGTCGACCGGCTCCGGCGAGGCTGCTCAGCTCGCGGCGGCGCGGCGTTTGCGGAGCAGCAGGGCCACGAGGATCCAGCCTCCTGCCGCCGTGCAGATCCAGACGACGACCGCCGCCAGGATCCACGTCGTGACGCCGGAGGCGGCGATGCCGCCCGGGATCAGCGATGCGATCAGCAGGGCCACGAGAGTGGAGATGATCCCGATCCCGCCCATCAGCGCGGGCGCGTAGCGCTGCCCGATCTTGGTCGCGAGGGGGGCCAGGGCGGCCTGCGCGACGGTGAGGACGACGACGGCGGCGAGGAATCCGCCGATCTGCACGTGGAAGCCCGCCACGAGGAGTGCCGCGAGGAGGAGGCCCAGCGCGGAGGTCGCGAGGCTGATGCCGATCCGGATGAGGAGTCTCATGACGATCATCGTGCCAACAACGGGCCGCCGGCGGGGGTACACGGGCCACATGCACCGTCTTCCGCGCATCCGTGCCGATGGGCCGCGCCGGACCCGCGTGCGACGGGTGCAGACTTGAGGGCAGCCCGACACCGCCGACCTCCGGAGGCACGATGACGACCCTGGCCGATCCCGATACCCCGTTCGCCGCGGTCGACGCGGGACGGCTGGATCGCAACATCACGCGCCTCCGGGAGCGGCTCGCCGGCCTGGGAGTCCCGCTGCGCTACCACGTGAAGACGGCCAAGGCCGTCGAGGTCGCCTCCCGGGTGTTCCCGGGCGGGCCCGGTCCGATCACGGTCTCGACCCTCGCGGAAGCAGAGTTCTTCGCGGACGCCGGGTACAGAGACATCCTGTACGCCGTGGGCATCGATCCCCACAAGCTGCCGCGCGTGGTGCGCCTCGCGCGCCGCGGCGTCGCCGTGACCGTGCTGCTCGACAGTCCCGCGCAGGCCGAGGCGCTCGTGGCGGCGGCGCGAGAGGACGCCGCGATAGCCGCGGTCGTCGAGATCGACACCGACGGGCAGCGTGCCGGGCTGGCTCCGCACGATCCCCTCCTGGGGGAGATCGGACGGAGGCTCGCGGACGCGGGGCTGCTGGCGGGCGTCCTCACCCACAACGGCGGCTCCTATCACGCCCGCACCGACGAGCAGGTGCGGGCCGCGGCTCGACGCGAGCGCGACGGCGTTCTGGCGGCCGCGCGGACGCTTCGGGAGGCGGGTCTGCCCTCCCCCGTCGTCAGTCTCGGCTCCACCCCGACGGCGAGCTCCGCGGACGACCTGCGGGGGATCACCGAGGTGCGCGCGGGTGTCTACGTCTTCCAGGACCTCGTGATGGCGGGGCTGGGTGTGTGCTCCCTGGAGGACATCGCGCTGTCGGTCGTCGTGACCGTGATCGGCCACCAGCCCGCAAAGGGCTGGATCCTGACCGACGGCGGCTGGATGGCGTTGTCGAGGGACCGGGGCACCGCGGAGCAGCAGGTCGACCAGGGATACGGCGTGGTGACCGATCTCGGCGGGGCCGTCGTCCCGGATCTCCTCGTGGCCGGTGTCACCCAGGAGCACGGCGTTCTCGCGCTGCGCCCGGGAAGCGCCCGTTCGCTCCCGGCGCTGCCGATCGGCACGCGGTTGCGGGTGCTCCCCAACCACGCGTGTGCGACGGCGGCGCAGTTCGACCGCTACCACGTCGTGGCCGGTGGCACCGAGATCGTGGCGGAATGGGCTCGTGTCAACGGCTGGTGACCGGCAGGGCCCGGCGCGGCCGGAGCCGGTCAGCGGGTCAGCACGGCGACCACCTCGTCGGCCAGAGCGAGCGACGCGGTGAGCCCGGGCGATTCGATGCCGAACAGATTGACGAGGCCGTTCGCGCCGTGGTCGGCCGGGCCCTGCACGCAGAAGTCGGCGGCCGGTTCGGCCGGGCCGGCGAGTTTCGGGCGGATCCCGGCGTAGGCGGGAACCAGTTCGTGGTCGGCGACTGCGGGCCAGTACCGGGCGATCGCCTGGGCGAACGCCGGGGCGCGGGACGCATCCACGTCGTAGGAGACGTGCTCGACCCACTCGACGTCCGGCCCGAAGCGGGCGGCGCCGGCGAGGTCGAGCGTGAGATGGATGCCGAGGCCTCCGTCCTCGGGAACGGGGTAGATCAGACGGCGAAACGGCGGCGATCCGGCCGCGAGGGTGAAATAGGTGCCCTTGGCGAGACGGCGCGGAGGGAGTCGGTGCGCGGGGAACCCGGTCAGTGATCGGGCGACCCGCCAGGCGTCGAGGCCTGCGCAGTTGACCACGATGCCCGCGCCGAGAGTGCCCGCACCGGCGACGTCGAGGATGAGCGGGTCGCCGCCGACGTCCCCGCCGGAGACCGGGCTGCGGCACACGACGACCGCCCCGAGGTCCTCCGCGTCGCGGCGCAGCGCGCGCAGGAGCCCGTCGCCGTCCACGATGCCCGTCGCCGGTGACAGCAGCGCGGCGTGCCCCACGAGATCCGGTTCCAGTTCGCGCAGCTCACCGGAGGACACGGCACGCACCTCGGTCGCGCCGTTGGCGTGCGCGCGGGCGAGGATCGCGTCCAGTCGGGGACGCTGGTCGGCCGTGGCGGCGACGACCAGCTTTCCGATCCGCCGGTGCGCCACTGCCCTGTCGGCGCAGTACTGGTACAGCGCCGCCCCGCCGGTGCGGCAGGTGCGGGCCTTCAGGCTGCCGGGCTCATAGTGGATCCCGGCGTGAATCACCTCGGAGTTGCGCGAGCTCGTGCCGGTCCCGATGCGGTCGGCGGCCTCCAGGACGAGAACCTCCCGACCGGCGAGGGCCAGCGCCCGCGCCACGGCGAGCCCGATGACCCCCGCTCCGATCACGACCGCGTCGACCCGTTCCATGCGGTCAGCGTCGCACCGTGCGCGGGCCTGCGCACGTGGAACGCGCGAGCTGCGGACGATGCCCCGTCCCACCCGGTGCGGCGGCGTTCACCCCTGCGCCAGCCAGCGACCGGCGAGGGCGATGCGGCGGTCCACGTCGGCCGCGCTCGCCTGGGCGAGGGCCGGTCCGCCCGCCTCGCGCCGCAGGGCGGCGTGGACATGGCTGTGCGGGATGCCGCGGACGCGGGCCAACTGCGAGACCAGGCGGTTCAGCTCGGAGCGTTTGGCCTTCAGCGCGCGGTGGAGGCTGACCGGCTCGGGGACCTTGTCGCGCCGCTCCTGCCGCTCCTGCCGCGCAAGCTGGCGGCGCTGGCGCTCGCGCAGGACGACACGCACCTGTTCGGGTTCCAGCAGGCCCGGAAGCCCCAGGTACTCGGCCTCTTCGCGGCTGGAGTACTCGGCGGGCAGTCCGTACTCCTGGGCGTCGAACAGGATGTGATCGAAGGTGGAGTAGGAGTCCAGCGCCTCCTGCTCGCCGAGCAGGTCGGACGCCGACTGCTCGCGGTTCGCATCGGCGAGAAGGCGCTCCTCGGGGCTCCACAGGCCGTCGCCGTCGTCCTCGCTCTTCGGGCGGCCCAGGACGTGGTCGCGCTGTCGTTCGATGGAACGGGCATGGAGCAGCAGGTGCGGGACGGTGGGGAGGAAGACGCTGGCCAGCTCGCCACGGCGCCGGCTGCGGACGAAGCGCCCGATCGCCTGGGCGAAGAACAGGGGTGTCGAGACGGACGTCGCGTACACCCCGACCGCGAGCCGGGGGACGTCCACGCCCTCCGACACCATCCGTACGGCGACCATCCACCGCTGGGCGGATGCGGCGAAGGTGTCGATGCGGTCCGACGAGCTCGGGTCGTCGGACAGCACGACGGACGCGGGCTCGCCGGTGATGTCGTGCAGCAGCTTCGCATAGGCGCGCGCGTTCTTCTGATTGCCGGCGATGACCAGCCCACCGGCGTCCGGCACGTGTCGTCGCACCTCGGTGAGGCGCCGGTCCGCCGCGGTCAGCACCGACGCGATCCACTGCCCGTGGGGATCGAGCGCGGTGCGCCAGGCCTGCGCGGTGAGGTCCTTGGTGAGCGGCTCGGTGAGATCGGCCTCCAGCTCGTCGCCCGCGCGGGTGCGCCACCGCATGCCGCCCCCGTAGGCGAAGAAGACGACGGGACGCACCACGTTGTCCCGCAGGCCCTCCGCGTAGCTGTAGACGTAGTCGGCGGCCGAGCGTCGCGAGCCGTCGGGCTCGTCGTGATAGCGGACGAACGGGATCGGGTGGTCGTCGCAGCGGAACGGGGTACCGGTGAGCGCCAGCCGGCGGGTCGCGGGGCCGAATGCCTGGGCGACCCCGTCGCCCCACGCCAGCGAGTCGCCGGCGTGGTGGATCTCGTCGAACACGACCAGGGTGGGCTGATCGGCGGTGAGCGTCTCGTAGAAGTACGGGGCGGCGGCGACCCCGGCGTAGGTGACGACCTTGCCGTGATAGTGCCGGGACCGGCCGCGCCCGCCTCCGAGACCCGGGTCGAGGTGGACGCCCGCCCGCGCCGCTGCGTCGGCCCACTGCACCTTCAGGTGCTCGGTGGGGGTCACGACGATGACGCGTTTCACGATCCTCTCGGCCAGCAGGTCGCTGGCGATGCGCAACGCGAAGGTCGTCTTGCCCGCGCCGGGGGTGGCGACGGCGAGGAAGTCCCGTTCGGACCGGTCGCGATACACCTGGAGGGCCTCGGCCTGCCAGGCTCGGAGCCGCGCGGCGGTGCCCCAGGGTGCGCGACCCGGATACGCCGGTGAGAGGTGGTCCAGTGCTGCCGGGTTGGGCAAGAGACCTCCGTTCCCCTCGGGCGATCGGCGCGGACTCGCCACCCTACGCCATCGCGATGACAGCTCTGCGGGGTGCCGCGCCGACACCGAACAGCGGGCGCCGCGTCACACCGGTCAGGTGAAGAGGCTGCTGTCGCTGTTGCGGAGACCGTGATCATCCAGGGCGGGGCGCCCGAGGAGGGGACCATGCGCGTTCCCCCGCCGCCCGGCACGACCGCGCTGCCGTCAGCCGTGTAGCGTGCCACTGTGGTCATCCCGGATTCCGCCACGGTGTCCGGTGTGACCGAAGCGCGGGCTTCCAGGGCGACGGGAGCGGCTGGGCGGAAGGTCGGACGTGGGACGCAGAGCGGGCAGATCGCCTGAGGACACCAGACGGGCGCTGCTGGACGCGGCCGCCGCAGCGATCCGGAGAAACGGCATCCACGCGTCCCTGGACGAGATCGCGCACGAGGCGGGCGTGTCCAAGGGCGGACTGCTGTACCACTTCGCCAGCAAGGACGACCTGCTCGTCGCCCTCGCACAGCACCACCTGGCGGAGTTCCGGCACGCCATGTACTCCCGGATCGACCCCGCCGACGACCGGCCCGGGCGCCTGACCCGGGCCTACGTGCGGGCGTTGCTGGTCCCGATGGGAGACGAGGCGTCGGTGCGGGACGCCATCATGCTGATCGGCCAGCTCATGACGGTGGGTGCCGTTGCCGAGCTGGCCCGGGCCGACTCGGAGGAGCTGTACGCCGAGCTCGATGCCGACGGGCTTCCCGAACACGTGCTGATGATGGTCGCGACCTCCGCCGACGGCGTGAGCACGGCGCCACTGTGGGGGATGACCGGTCTGGAGGATCGGTACCGCGATCTCGGGGAGCGCCTGATCGCCCTGACGCTGCGCCCCGAACTCTGGGACGCCCTCGCATAGACGTCCCCCGGCTGTGCCCGCGTGCCGACTCTGGGCGGCCGGGAGCGACCGGTGTTCCCGGTACCGGCAGGGCCTGCCTCGTCCGTGGTCACGGACCTAGCCTGGCCGCATGACGATGAGCTTCACGTTGAACAACGGCGTCCGCATCCCGGCCCTCGGATTCGGCGTCTTCCAGACCCCGCCCGAGGAGACGGTGGCCGCGGTCGAGACCGCGCTCCGGGTGGGATACCGGCACATCGACACCGCCGCGGCCTACGGCAACGAGCGGCAGGTGGGCGAGGCGCTGCATCGTTCCGGGATGGCCCGGGAGGACGTCTTCGTCGAGACGAAGGTATGGGTGAGCGACTACGGGTACGACAAGACGCTCCACGCCTTCGACAAGGCCACGGGGAAGCTCGGCGTCGACGTGCTCGACCTGCTGATCCTCCACCAGCCCCTGCCGGCCGAGTTCGGGCTCGTGGTGGACGCCTATCGGGCGCTCGAGACGTTGCTGGCCGACGGGAGGGTCCGCGCGATCGGCGTCAGCAACTTCCTGCCCGATCACCTCGATCGGCTGCTGGCCGCGAGTTCGGTCGTGCCCGCTGTGAACCAGGTCGAGATCCACCCCTACTTCCGCAACACCGAGCTGCTGGAGAAGCACGCCGCGCTGGGCATCCTGTCGCAGGCGTGGTCGCCGATCGGTGGCATCACCTTCTATCCGGGGTGGGGCGGGCAGGACCGCCGGAGCACACTGGACGATCCCGTCCTGCGGCGGATCGGGGACGCGCACGGCAGGACTCCGGCGCAGGTGATGCTGCGCTGGCACATGCAGCAAGGCAGGCAGGCGATCCCGAAGTCGGTCACGCCCGCGCGGATCGCGGAGAACCTCGACGTGTTCGACTTCACCCTGTCCGATGCCGATCTGGCGGCCGTCGACGTCCTCGACACCGGCGTCCGCGGCGGCCCCGATCCGGCGACGATCACCCTGGCCGCGTGGGCCCGCGAGATCCCGGAGGCATGAGCATGGACTACCGCCGTCTGGGCCGGACCGGCATGTCGGTCAGCCCGCTGTGCCTGGGCACGATGATGTTCGGTCCGTGGGGCAATGCGGACGAGGCCGACTCGATCCGCGTCATCCACCGGGCGCTGGACGCTGGCGTGAACGTCGTCGACACGGCCGACGTGTACTCCGCCGGCGCCTGCGAGCAGATCGTCGGGAAGGCGTTGAAGGGACACCGCGACGACGTGGTCCTGGCCACCAAGTTCTTCATGCCGATGGGAGAGGATCCCAACCGGCGTGGCGGATCCCGCAGGTGGATCATGCGCGCTGTCGAGGATTCGCTGCGCCGGCTGGACACCGATCACATCGATCTGTACCAGGTGCACCGGCCCAGCCCCGACACCGATGTGGAGGAGACTCTCGGCGCCCTCACCGATCTGGTGCGGCAGGGCAAGGTGCGCTCGATCGGCTCGTCCTCGTACGCCGCGAGCCAGATCGTCGAAGCGCAATGGGTCGCGCGGGAGCGCGGCCTGGAGCGGTTCCGCACCGAGCAGCCGCCGTACTCGATCCTGGTGCGCGGCATCGAGGCCGACGTCCTGCCCACCGCGCAGCGCCACGGCATGGGCATCCTGACGTACAGCCCGCTCGGCGGCGGGTGGCTCTCGGGCCGGTGGCGCAAGGACGCCGCGGGGACACCCACGTCGACCGCCCGTCCTCCTGCCCGGTTCGACATGACGAGCCCGGCGAATCAGCGCAAGCTCGACGTCGTCGAGAGCCTCGCCCTGCTGGCCGACGAGGCCGGACGGACTCTCATCGAGCTCGCGCTCGCCTTCGTTCTCACTCATCCTGCCGTCACCTCGGCGATCATCGGTCCGCGCACGATGGAACAGCTCGAGTCGCAGCTCCCCGCGGCCGACATCGTGCTTCCGGCCGACGTCCTGGACAGGATCGACGAGCTCGTCGCCCCGGGGGTGACGATCAACCCCGACGACAACAGCTACGGACAGACCGAGCTCGCCGTGGGCGCCCGGCGACGCTGACACGGGCCGCTGGGCCGAACGGCGGTGTTCGAGGGTGGTCAGACGAGTCGGCGTGCATTAACATGCAACCAAATGGTTGTAGTTAACGAGCTCAGCGACGACGAGGTGGACCGGGTCTTCCGGGCGCTCGCCGACACGACACGGCGTGACATCCTGCGCCGCACGATCGCCGCGGAACAGTCCGTGTCGGCGCTCGCGGCGGCCTACCGGATGTCGTTCGCCGCGGTGCAGAAGCACGTGTCTGTCCTGGAGGCCGCGCACCTCGTCGTCAAACGGGCACAGGGGCGGGAACGGCTGGTGCGGGCCGACCCGACCACGATCGTCCGCGTTCGCCGCCTGCTCGACCGCTACGAGGACATGTGGCGAGCGCGAGTGGACCGCCTCGACGCCCTGCTGGCCGAGCCGACCCGATCCGACCACCGAGGAGCCTGACATGCCCGTCACTGCTGTGACCACCGATGCCGACGCGCTCACGATGACGCTCGTCGCCGACTTCACCGCTCCGGTCTCACGCCTGTGGTGGGCGTTCACCGAGCCGCGCCGGCTCGAACGCTTCTGGGGCCCTCCGGGCTGGCCCGCGACCTTCACCGTGTTCGATCTCCGCGTCGGCGGTCGCGCCGAGTACCACATGACGAGCCCCACCGGCGACCTGTCGCGCGGGGGCTGGGAGTTCCTCCGGATCGACGAGCCGAACGGATTCGAGGTGGTCGACTCGTTCCTCGGCGAGGACGGGAAGCCCATCGAGGGCATGCCCTCGATGCGCATGACCTTCGCGTTCGAAGCCACCGGTCAGGGATCGCGGATGACGAACGTCACGTTCTTCACCTCCCCCGACGCCTTGGAGCAGGTTGTCGCGATGGGCGCGGTCGAAGGGTCGACGCTCGCCATGAGCCAGCTCGACCACGTGTTGGAGGGCCTGCGGGCCTACGCCCAGGGCAAGGGCACGCGGACGGAGATCCTCGACGACACGCACGTGCGGATCACGCGGCTCATCGAGGGGCCGCGCGAGCTGGTCTGGCAGGCGCACCACGAGCCCGGACTGCTGCGGCAGTGGCTGCTCGGGCCCGAGGGCTGGCGCATGACGGTGTGCGAGGTCGACGCGAATGTCGGGGGCCGCTACCGCTACGCCTGGGAGCCGGATGAGAGCACGAGCGGGCAGCCGTTCGGGTTCGACGGCGAGACCCTGTTCTCCGACCCGCCGCGCCGCGCGGTCACGACCGAGCACATGACCGGCACCGACCTTCCCTCGACCACCAACGATCTGTCCTTGTTCGAAGAGGACGGCGCGACGCTGATCACGCTGCTCATCGCGTACCCCGACAAGACCACGCGCGATCTGGTGCTCGGCACCGGCATGACCGACGGCATGGAGACCAGCTACGCCCGGCTGGACGGCCTCCTCGCGCGCTGACCTGCGGCGATCGGCGTTCCCGGTCAGTGGGATCGGGGGCCCGTGCGTCGCCGCGGACCCTACACTCGCCCACGAAAGCCAGGACGCGCGGAGCGCATGCCAGCACTCCGGTCGGGCACAAGGATGCGCACGATTCGTCGCTGCCGGGGAAGGACATCATCACTGTGAACAAGAGACTCAGGATTGCCGCCGTCGCGGCCGCGGCCAGCCTCGCTCTGACTGCCTGCGCGAGCGCGCAGACCGGGTCGAGCCCGAGCGCCGACGGCGCCTCCTACTCGATCGGAATCGTCCAGATCATCAGCCACGACGCGCTCGACTCCTCCCGCGAGGGCTTCAAGAAGGCGCTCGCCGATGCGGGTCTCAACGTCACCTACGACGAGCAGAACGCCAACGGCGATCAGTCCGTGGCCGCCTCGATCGCCGGCACGTTCGCCGCCGCCGACCACGACCTGATCCTGGCCATCGCCACGCCCGCCGCGCAGGCGGTCGCCCAGGCGGTGACCGACACGCCGGTCCTCTTCACCGCGGTCACCGATCCGGTGGGCGCCCAACTGGTGTCCTCCCTGGATGCTCCTGGCGGCAACGTCACCGGGACGTCGGATGCCAACCCGGTCAAGGAGCAGCTCGAGCTCATCGTCCAGGTCGTTCCCGAGGCCCACACGATCGGCGTGATCTACAACAGCGGCGAGGCCAACTCCGTCACGCAGGTGGAGTGGGTCAAGTCGGCTGCGGCCGAGCTCGGCCTGGAGGTCAAGGAGGCGACGGCCACCACCACCGGCGAGGTTCAGCAGGCCGCGGAGTCCCTCGACGTCGACGCGGTGTACATCCCCACCGACAACACGGTGGTGTCGGCTGTCGGCTCGGTGGTCCAGGTCGGCGAGACCAAGCAGATCCCCGTCTTCGCCGCCGAGGGCAACACGGTGGCGGCCGGTGCGATCGCGACCTACGGCATCTCCTACTACGACCTCGGCTACCAGACCGGCAAGCAAGCCGCCCGCATTCTCACCGAGGGCGCGAACCCGGCGACCATGCCGGTGGAGACGCAGGAGGATCTGGCGCTCTACCTCAATCTCGGCGCGGCTCAGCGGATGGGCGTCACTTTGCCGCAGAACCTCATCGACAAGGCCGATCCGGAGAACGTCACCAAGTAGTGTCCGCACGAGGTGGGGGCAACCCCGCCTTCTCGATGGAGGGGCCAGGATGATCACGGCGGTCGAGCTGGGTCTGATCTACGCGATCATGGCGCTGGGGGTGTACATCACCTTCCGGATCCTGGAGTTCCCCGACCTCACGGTCGATGGCAGCTTCACCACGGGCGCGGCGGTCGCGGCCATTGGGATCACCGGCGGTCTGAACCCGCTGGTCGCGACCACCCTCGCCTTCGGTTCGGGACTGGCCGCAGGAGTCGTCACAGGGCTGCTCCACACCAAGGGCAAGATCGACGGGTTGCTCGCCGGCATCCTCACCCAGATCGCGCTCTACTCGATCAACCTGCGCATCATGGGCACGTCGAACGTCTCCCTCCTGCGGGCGGACACGTTCTTCTCGGGACTGCGGGCCGACAAGCTGCTCGGCACGTGGGTCGGGCCGGCGATCCTCCTTCCGGTCGCCGTGGTCACGCTGGCTCTGATCGTCTGGTTCCTGCACACCGATCTGGGCCTGGCCATGCGCGCCACCGGCGACAGCCCGGAGATGATCCGGTCCTTCGGCGTGTCCACCGACGCTCAGCAGATCCTCGGTCTGGCGCTGTCGAACGGGCTGGTCGCGATCGCGGGCTCACTGGTCGCCCAGTACCAGGGCTTCGCGGATGTCGGCATGGGCATCGGCATGATCGTGGCGGGGCTCGCCTCGGTGATCATCGGCCAGGCCGTCCTGGGCCGCCTGACGATCCTGCGAGCAGCGACCGCGGTCGTGCTGGGTTCCATCCTGTACCGGGTGGTCATCCAGGTGGCGCTGCTCGTCGGGTTCAATCCCAACGACATGAAGCTCATCTCCGCCGTCCTGGTGGTGCTCGCCCTGCTCGTGCCGCAGATGAAGGGGCTCAAAAAGGTGCCGGCCCGGTTCCGGCGCCACGACGGCGATGCGGGAGACCCCGGTGCGGCGGATCGCCCCGCGCCGGTCGACGCCTCCACGGGCGGAGAGGGACGCTGATGCTGCAGCTCACGGGGATCACCAAGACCTTCTTCCCGGGAACCGTGAACGAGCGCCGGGCGCTGGAGGACGTCGACCTGCACCTGGCACCCCAGGACTTCGTCACCGTGATCGGCTCCAACGGCGCCGGGAAGTCGACCCTGCTGAACGTCGTCTCGGGCTCGATCCGTCCCGACGAGGGGACGGTGATGATCGACGGCCGGGACGTGACCCGGCTCACCGACTTCCGCCGCGCCGCCGCGATCGGGAGGGTCTTCCAGAACCCCTCCATGGGCACCGCCCCGCACATGACGATCGAGGAGAACCTCGCGATGGCGATGGGCCGAGGACGGCGCAGGCTGTTGCGCCAGGCGGTCACGAAGGCCAAGCGCCAGCGCTTCCGCGAGGAGCTGACCGTGCTCGAACAGGGGCTGGAGAACCGGCTCACCGACTGGGTGGGGCTGCTGTCGGGCGGCCAGCGGCAGTCGCTGTCGCTGCTGATGGCCACTCTCTCGCATCCGAAGATCCTCCTGCTGGACGAGCACACGGCCGCCCTCGACCCGCAGCGCGCAGCGCTGGTCAACCGTCTGACGAGCGAACTGGTCGAAGAGCATCGACTGACCGCGCTCATGGTCACCCACAACATGCGGCAGGCCTTGCGCACCGGCAATCGGCTCATCATGATGCACGCCGGCCGGATCGTCCTCGACGTCGCGGGCGACCGCAAGGCGTCCATGGAGGTGGCCGATCTGATGGCCGAGTTCGAGAAGATCAAGGACGCCGAACTGTCCGACGCGACCCTCTTGCAGTAGGTCGGGCGCAGAAGGCGACCGAGTGCTGCCACCGTCAGTGGAAATCACGCGAGGTGTGACGGACGGTGACGGGCAGCGGCTCGACGAGATCGGCGAGGAGGTTCGTGACCCCCTCGGGCGAGCGTTCGAGGATGCCGCGGACGATGAGGCCCGGGGCCTCACGGATGAACCGCCGATAGCGCGTCCAGACCCCGGCGGTGCAGATGACATTGACCAGGCCGTGCTCGTCCTCGAGGTTGACGAAGGTGACCCCCGAGGCGGTGGACGGTCGTTGCCGGTGGGTGACCAGCCCGGCGACGCGGATCCGGCGTCCGGGCTCGACGGTCCGCAGCGCAGCCGAGGTCAGCACGCCGCGAGCGTCGAGGCTCTGCCGGAGGTGGGCGAGCAGGTGGTCGGACGTCGCGATCCCGGTCGCCCAGAGGTCGTCGGCAAGGACCTCGAAGCCGGTCGGGTCGTCGAACAGCGGCGGTTGCAGCGGCGCGACCATGCCCGGCAGGCTTCCGGCCTGGTCCAGCGCGGCGGTACCGGCTCGCCACAGCGCCTGCCGACGACTCAGGCCGAGCCCGTCGAAAGCGCCGGCGGTGGCCAACGCCGACAACTGCTCCTCGGACAGCCCGGCACGCCGGGCAAGATCCTCCAACGAGGTGTACGACCCGCCGGCCCCTCGCTCGGCGACGATGCGCCCGGCCACCTTCAGCCCGATCCCCCGGACACCGGACAGGCCGAGCCGGACGGCGAACCGGCCGTCGCGGCGATGCGTCGCCGCGACATCGGGGGCTGCGGGGTCGTACTCCCCCACCGGCGGCTGCTCGGAATCCAGACACGAGTCGAGGCCGGTGGGGGCCCGGCATTCGTCGAACGCCTCCAGACCGGCATCGACCCCCGAACGCTGCAGGTCGGGTCTGTGCACCTCGACGCCGTGGCGGCGGGCGTCGGCCGTCAGCGTGGCCGGTGAGTAGAACCCCATCGGCTGGGCGCGCAGCAGCCCGGCCAGAAAAGCGGCCGGATAGTGCAGCTTCAGCCAGGAACTGGCGTACACCAGCAACGCGAAGCTCAGTGAGTGGGACTCGGCGAATCCGAAGTTCGCGAACGCCTTGATCTGGGCGTAGAGCTGCTCGGCGGCCTCGCCGGTCAGTCCGTTGCGAGCCATCCCCGCGAAGAGTTTCTGCTCCAAGGACTCGATGCGCTCGATCCCTCGCTTGGAACCCATCGCCCGGCGCAGCAGATCGGCGTCTTCACCGCTGCACTCCCCCACCGCCATCGCCATCTGCATCAGTTGTTCCTGGAAGATCGGCACGCCGAGGGTGCGCTTCAGAACCGGCTCCAGCTTGGGGTGGGGGTAGGCGACCGGCTCCTGGCCGAGCCTGCGGCGGACGAACGGGTGCACCGCCCCGCCCTGGATCGGGCCCGGCCGGATCAGGGCGATCTCGATGACCAGGTCGTAGAACGCCCGGGGCCGGAGCCGGGGCAGCAACCCCATCTGGGCGCGGGACTCCACCTGGAACACCCCGATCGCATCGGCCCGGCAGAGCATGTCGTAGACGGCCCCCTCCTCCTTGGGGATGTTCGCCAGGTTCCAGGCCTCGCCGGTGCCGTCGCGGACGATGGTGAAGCAGTGCTGCAGCGCGGCGAGCATGCCCAGACCGAGCAGGTCGAACTTCACCAGCCCCATCCAGGCGGCATCGTCCTTGTCCCATTGGATCACCGTCCGGTCGGCCATCCGGGCGTGCTCGATCGGCACCACCTCCCCCACCGGGCGTTCGGTGAGCACCATGCCGCCGGAGTGGATGCCCAGATGGCGGGGGGCCTTCAGCAACTGGGCGGCCAGCTCGACCACGTCCGGCGGGACGTCCGGCGGCTGCCCTGTCCCGTCGGAGGGCTCCGGCAGCGTCCAGTGCTCGACCCGGCGCGCGAAGGCGTCCTGCTGACCGGGTGAGTAGCCGAGTGCCTTGGCGACATCGCGGACGGCGTTCTTCGGCCGGTACTGGATGACGTTGCAGACCTGGGCGGCGCGCGTGCGCCCGTAGCGCTCGAACACCCACTGGATGATCTCCTCGCGACGGTCGGAGTCGAAGTCCACGTCGATGTCGGGCTCCTCGTCGCGCAGCGCCGACAGGAAGCGCTCGAAGGGCAGGCCATAGCGGATGGAGTCCACCGCCGTGATGCCCAGCAGGTAGCAGATCGCCGAGTTGGCGGCAGACCCCCGGCCCTGGCACAGGATGCCGCGCCGCTGGGCCTCGGCGACGATGTCGTGCACGATCAGGAAGTAGCCGGGGAAATCCTTGGTCTCAATCACCGTCAGCTCGCGTTCGATCCGCGCCCGGCCGGCGTCGTCCAGTCGCGGATACTTCTCGGGGATCGCCCGTCGGACCAGCTCCCGCAGCCAGGACATCGGGGTGTGTCCTTCCGGCACCTCCTGCTTCGGCAGTGCGGGCCTGGCCCGGCGCAGCGGGAAGGCCAGTTCGTCGGCGAGTTCGACGGTGCGCTCCACGGCGCCCGGATAGCGGGAGAACAGCCGGCGCATCTCGGCGCCTGAGCGCAGGAAGGCCGTCCCGGCGGCCGGCAGCCAGCCGTCCAGGTCGTCCAGGCTCCGGTTCGCCCGGATCGCCGCGACGGTCTGGGCGAGCGGGTGCTGTGCGGGGGTGGCGTAGTGCACGTTCCCGGTCGCGAGGGCGGGCAGTCCGCGAGTGTCGGCAAGCGCGGCCAGCGCATCGTTGTGGGACGAATCCACGGGGTGGCCGTGGTCGGTCAGCTCCACGTACACCTGCCGACGGCCGAAGAGATCGACCAGGGCGTCCAGCTCCTGCCCTGCCCCCTCGGTGTCGCCGGCGAGCAGCCGTTGGCGTACCGCACCCTTGCGGCAGCCGGTCAGCACCGCCCAGTGCCCGTCGGCGGCACTGGCCAGCCCGGCCGGATCGTAGACCGGCCGCCCTTTCTCGGCCCCGGCGAGCTGGGCGGTGGTGATCGCCCCGGCGAGCCGGTGGTAGCCCTCCTCTCCGGCGGCCAGCACCAGCAGATGGGTGCCCTCCGGGTCGGGGCGGCCGGTCTGCGGGGCAGACAGGCCCAACGACAGTTCGGCTCCGAAGACCGTCTTCACCCCGGTGGGCTCGGCGGCCTCGGCGAACCGGGCGACCCCGTAGAGCCCGTCGTGGTCGGTGAGCGCCAGCGCGTGCAGTCCGAGCCGTTCGGCCTCGACGATCAGGTCGGCCGGCGAGGAGGCGCCGTCGAGGAAGGAGAAGGAGGAATGCGCGTGCAGTTCGGCATACGGGACGGCGTCCTGCGGCCGCACGACCGGCGGCGGGAGATAGGGGCCGCGTTTGCGGGAGAAGGGGACGTCCGCCTCGGGCCCCGAGGGCGGACGCGGACCGGTCAGCGTGCGTCGCAGCTCGGACCAGGGCATCGGCGGGTTGTGGAAGCCCATCAGTCGTACCTCCCTTCGGCACGCCACCTGCCGGCGTCGTCGCACAGCAGCAGCCAGGCGGTCTGGGCGTCGTCGATCACCTGGAACCGGTGCGCTCGGCGTCGCCGGGCGGGATCCCAGGTGTGCTCGTCCATCGGCCAAGGCCCTGCCCAGGCGGTGATCGGCCGGTGCCGTCCGGCGTCGACCAGTACGGCGGGCGGAGCCGAGAGGACGCCGCGACCGTCCACGCAGACACCGGACCCGTCGGCGGCGAGGACGGCCATGTCCCGGGGGTCGCCGAACACGGTCGCCGGCAACGGCGCCGGCACGTGACCGGGCCAGGGACGGTCCGGCGGCAGCGACGACACCACTCGGTCCCCCCACGGGACGAGCACCTGGCGTTCGGCCAGCCACCGACCGCCGCCGATCACCGCGGTGGCCACGCCGTCCGCACCCAGCATCGCCTGTACCCGGGACAGGGCGTGGTGCACCCGCTCGTCGGGACCGGTGCCGAACAGCCCCGGGGTGTGGTGGGCGACGGCGTCCACCGCGACCGGCTCCAGTCGTACCCGCACCACGCCGCTGCCGATCTGGCTGCCGACGGCCTGTACCTGCCAGCGCACCCGGTCGACAATGGCTGCGGGGTCGAACGCGGCGGGATGCAGCCACACCCGCTCGGAGCGCTCGCCCTCCTCGGCCACCAGCCCCACCCGCATCTCGGTGCACACCAGGTGGTGCTCGGCCAGCCCTGCGGTGAAGCTCTCGGCGGTTGCCCGCACGGCGAACGCGACCTGGTCGACCAGATCCAGCGGCGGGGAGAACTCGACCTGCCGAGCCAGATCGAGGGGCGGGACGCGCGGCTGTATGGGGCGGGAATCCCGCCCTCCGGCCAGGTCGTGCAGCCGGGCGCCGCGTTCGCCGAAGCGATCCCGCACCAGCTCCGCGTCGAGCGTGGCGAACTCCCCCAGCCGGTGGACGCCGAGGCGCGGCAGCAGATCGGCCAGCTCGGCGTCACCGAGCCGGCTCACCGGCAGGGGCGCCAGGAAGTCGGCAGCCATGCCCGGGGGGACGACTCGGACCGGCTCGGGGTCGTAGGCGGCCTGTTCAGCGGTGAACACCCCATCGGCGATCCCGGCCCGGAGTTCGGTCACTCCGGCGTCCGTCATGGCAGCGAGAAGGGCCGCAACCGCCGGCTTCTCGCCGCCGTAATACCGGGCAGGACCTCGCATCCGGAGCGCGACGAGCCCTGGACGGATCACCTGGATGCCGGGGCTCACCTGCTCCAGCCGGTCCACCAGTGGCGTGAACAGCCGGTGGTCGCGGTCGGTGTCCGCAGGAACCACCTGCAGCGCCGGGCAGCAGGTTTGCGCCTCTCGTCGTCGCTGGCCGCTGCGCACCCCCTCGGCGTGGGCGGACGCGGAGCAGGAGACCACGCGGTTGGCCTCGACCACGGCGACCGGGTCGCCGACGCTGCCGCCTTCGGCCTGTGCCCAGGCGGTCACCGGCCATTCGGGAAACCACAGCACGCAGCAGCGCGCCGGCTGGGTCGACCCGGCCATCACCCCACCGCCCTCAGCCGCCCGGCGGCGGGGGCAAGCGGTGCCACCACGTTCAGCCGCCCGTCGGCGCCGGGCAGCAGCAACCGGGCGCTACGCGGCCGGGGATCGCGCCGGGAGGTGATGGTCAGCGTCGCCTCACGTCCGGTCAGGTGGCCGTGGCCGGCACCCACACCGGACCAGCGCGGCGCATCCACGCGCAGCGCCGCCTCGGCGCGTGGCCATTCCCCGACCACCAGCAAGGCGGCCCCACGGTCCCGGAGCCGGGCCGCCAGCCGGGCCGCGTCCGCCGGGCTCACCGCGTTGCCGGGATGCACGGCGATCACGCTCAGCACTTCGGCCAGCGCGGCGACCACCGACAGCCACCGCCGCCCCGGTGCGGGGACCAGCACCAGCCGGTCCAGCGCCACCCCCGCCTGACCGGCGGCCTCCGCTCCCAGTTCCGGCAGGCCCACCGCTCCGCACCAGGATCCCGCCCTGGACGGTTCGGCCAGCAGGGCGAGCAACAAGACGCCGGCCGTGTCCAGGGTGTAGGCGGATCCCGGCCGCAGACCGGCGTCCGGCAGCAACCCGGCCAGCCCGGGGGGCACGGGGAGCCTCCGCGGCCGGGCGTCCTCGGCCTGGCTGTCCGCCTGGGCGCGCAACTGCCGCATCAGTTCCGGGGTCGGAGATGCTGCGGTCACGGATCGGAAGGACACCCATCCATAATCGAACGACTGTTCGATTCCGTCAAGACGGCGGCGTCCCGCGCCTCGGGAGCTTCGGGTTCCCGCGCGAGACGCCAAGACCATCGACGTCAACGGTCATGAGGCTCCTCTCGGAGAACTCATCGATCCGCGAGTTGCGGGCTGCCACGAAGGCGAGTGTGCATCGTTTGTAGTCGCGGTAGCTTTTGATGTCTCCGGGAGTCGCCTTGGTGCTGAAGTCGTCACAGGGAAGAAAGAACCGCACCGCACCACTGCTATCAACAAGATCTCCGAGCAGGAAAAAATCTATAAATCCTTCAAAGCTCTCGAAGAGCGAAAAGAACTTCGCGTACGCGATCAGCGTGGAAGCCATAGGGCTGTCGAGACCCCGGTAGTGACGGCGGATGCACTCCAAGGTGAGATCCATGCGGTCAGCGATGCGGGCGTTGAACCCTCGTTCGACGTTGATTGTCCTTCGCCCGCCGGCCGGAACTCCGGGCCAGATCATCATGCCGCCCATCGTGTACCCGAGCGAGCGGAATTCCTCTCGCTCCGATTCCGGCAGTTGGCCCACGATGGCCTGCATTCGAACCCAGCGGGTGTAGGTGGGGATCACCGAGTCGCTCGAAAGGGTGAAATCGCCAAGTTCCGAGCTGTGGGAGAGGTAGCGGCCCGGCACCGACTGATCGAGGTCGAACACGTGTCCCGACGGCAGTGGCTTGCTCCACAGCAACCGGTGGTAGCGGCGCAGCGTCGGGCTGAACGCGTCGGGATCTCGACCCGGTGGAGTGTCGATGCGAAAGTCGAAGGTCGTGTCGATGAGTGCGGTCGCTCGACCTGGTCCGGGACCGGGCCTTGCTGTCGTCATGGTTCTCCTCCACATGCCGTCCGGCCGCCGCGCCTGCGTCCGGAGCGGCCGCGCTGCCAGCGCCATTCTCGTCCACCGTGGCAGGAACCGGACTTCCTCGAACTGATATGACCGTACAACTTGCCTGTTACGATGAGGTCATGCCACGGCAGGTGGAGTCAGAGCAGCAGCGCAGCCGCTCCGGGCGCAGGGCGGTGGCACCGGATCGTCGAACGGCAGTCGGGATCCGACGGCAAGCCGGAGGGCAGCACGCATGACGGTCTCACTGGAGAAGGCAGCGCCGACCACGCCGAAACGCAGGTTCCCTCTGTCGACCTTCGCGGCCAAGGTGGTGATGGCCGTCACCGGCATCGTCTTCGCGGCATTCGTGTTCGTGCACATGGTCGGCAATCTCAAGGTGTTCTTCGGCGCCGACCACTTCAACGAGTACGCCGCCTGGCTGCGTGACGCGTTCACACCCCTGCTCCCCCACGAAGGTCTGTTGTGGATCCTGCGAGCCGTGCTGCTCGCCGCCCTCGTCGCACACGTGGGCTGCGCGATCCTCGTCGCGATCCGTGGCCGCCGGGCCCGCGGCCCCCACCGCCGCCGGGCACTGCCGCTGCGCACCTTCGGCACCAGGACGATGCTCGTCACCGGGATCGTGCTCTTCCTGTTCCTCGTCTTCCACCTCCTCGACCTGACGATCGGTGCGCCGCCGGCGGCGACCGACGTGTTCGAGCACGGGGATGCCTACGCGAACCTGGTCGCGAGCTTCCGGCGGCCGTGGGCGGCCGCGGTCTACATCGCCGCGATGCTCGCGCTGGTCCTGCACCTCGTGCACGGGCTGTGGCTTTCCGCCCACGACCTCGGAGTGACCGGAAAACGCGTGCGTGCCGTCTGGAAGGTGCTCGGCTTCGCGGTCGCGCTCGTCGTCGCCGTGGGCAACACGTCCATCCCTCTGTTCATCCTGCTGGGAGTAGTCCGATGACCTTCGACGTCGCGTCGCAACGATCACGGGCCGACGAGGAGAAGGTGCTCGACGCCCTGCGCTCGATCGGTGGGGACATCTCCGGCATCGGTCCGAGCGATGTGCCCCCGGCCCAGGTCTGGGACGAGCGCAAGCTCGCCTACCGGCTCGTCTCGCCCCTGAACCGACGTACGTTCACCGTCATCGTCGTCGGCACCGGACTTGCAGGTGCCGGCTGTGCGGCCGCGCTCGGTGAGCTCGGGTACGACGTCTCCGCGTTCACCTTCCACGACGCGCCGCGCCGTGCCCACTCGGTCGCCGCCCAGGGTGGCATCAACGCGGCCCGCGGGCGCAAGATCGACAACGACTCCCTTGCGCGCTTCGTGAAGGACACCGTCAAAGGGGGCGACTTCCGCGGGCGTGAGGCCGATGCGTGGCGGCTCGGCGAGGAGAGCGTTCGCGTCATCGACCATCTCGACGCGCTCGGCGCGCCCTTCGCCCGGGAGTACGGCGGTCAGCTCGCCACCCGATCCTTCGGCGGTGTCCAGGTCTCACGCACCTACTACACACGCGGCCAGACCGGCCAGCAGTTGCAGGTCGCGTCGTCCCAGGCGCTCCTGCGGCAGGTGGCGGCGGGTCGTGTGACGCTGCACACCCGCTCGGAGATGCTCGACCTGATCGTCGTCGACGGACGAGCACAGGGCATCGTCGTGCGGGATCTCGTCACGGGTGCCATCACCGCGCACACCGCTCACGCCGTGGTGCTCGCCACCGGGGGGTACGGGAACGTCTTCTTCAAGTCGACGCTCGCGAAGAACTCGAACGCCACCGCCGCCTTCCGGGCGCACCGGCGCGGCGCCTACTTCGCGAACCCCGCCTTCATCCAGTTCCATCCGACCGCGCTGCCCATGTCGGGCCCGTGGCAGTCGAAGACCATCCTGATGAGCGAGTCGCTGCGCAACGACGGACGCATCTGGGTGCCGGTGCGCGCCGGCGACACCCGCCCGCCGGATCAGATCCCGCAGGACGAGCGCGACTACTACCTCGAGCGGCGGTACCCGGCCTACGGAAACCTCGCCCCCCGCGACGTCGCGAGCCGGGCCGCCCGCACCGAGATCGTCGCCGGGCGGGGCGTCGGCCCGCTGCGCAACTCGGTCTATCTCGACTTCCACGACGCCGTCGCCCGGCTGGGTGCGAAGACCATCGCCGAGCGCTACGGCAACCTCTTCGAGATGTACGAGGACGCGACGGGCGAGAACCCGTACGAGGTTCCGATGCGCATCGCGCCCGGAGCGCATTTCGCGATGGGCGGACTGTGGTCCGACTACGACATGATGACCTCCATCCCGGGTCTGTTCGTCGGCGGCGAGGCCGGGTGGGGCTATCACGGGGCGAACCGGCTCGGTGCCAACTCGCTGCTGTCGGCGTGCGTGGACGGCTGGTTCACGCTGCCCTACTCGGTGCCGGACTACTTGGCCGGGCTGCTGGGCAGTCCCCGGCTCGCCGCTGACGATGCGGCGGCGCTCGCGGCCGTCGACGAGGTGCGCACGACGATCCAGGCGCTCGTCGACATCGGGGGGACTCAAGGCCCCGACCGCTTCCATCGGCGCCTGGGAGAACTCCTCTACGACGTGTGCGGTGTGAGCCGTTCGGGTCAGCAGCTCACCGCGGGGATCCGCGGCATCCAGGAACTGCGGCGGGAGTTCACCGCCGACCTTCGTGTCCAGGGCGATGGCGAATCCCTCAATCAGGAACTCGAGCGCGCCGGGCGCGTGGCCGACTACCTCGACCTTGCCGAGCTCATGTGCATCGATGCCCTGGATCGTGACGAGTCGTGTGGTGCGCACTTCCGTGTCGAGCATCAGACGCCCGACGGCGAGGCCAGCCGGGATGACGAGCACTGGATGTTCGCCTCCGCGTGGGAACGCACGCCGGCGGGCGGCTACGTGCGACACCAGGAGCCGCTCTCGTACGTCTCGGTTCCCCTCGCGACGAGGAGTTACAAGTGAAGCTCACCCTCAGGATCTGGCGGCAGGCGTCCACCGACAGCGAGGGCGCGTTCGCCGACTACGAACTCGACGAGGTCACTCCGGAGTTCTCGCTGCTCGAAGCCCTCGACAAGCTCAACGACGATCTCGTGGCCCGGGGCCGGGATCCGATCGTGTTCGACTCCGACTGCCGCGAAGGGATCTGCGGATCCTGCGGGATCGCCGTGGACGGGGTGCCGCACGGGCCGAAGCCCAACACGCCGTCCTGCCGGCAGCATCTGCGGAGCTTCCAGGACGGGCAGACGGTCGTCCTCGAGCCTTTTCGCGCACGCTCCTACCCGGTCGTGCGCGATCTCGCGGTCGACCGCTCGGGGCTCGATCGCATCATCACGGCGGGCGGTTTCGTCTCCGTCGACGCGGGCACGGCGGCCGACGCCGACGCACATCAGTTCGCCCATCAGCGGGCGGAATGGGCGCTCGACATGGCGGCCTGCATCGGCTGCGGCGCCTGCGTCGCGGCGTGCCCCAACGCCTCGGTGAGCCTGTTCACGGGAGCCAAGCTCCTGCATCTGGCCACGGTGCCCACGACGGGGCAGGAGCGCGCCCGCCGTGCGGCGGACATGGTCGAAGCCTCCGAGAAGGAGTTCGGCCCGTGTTCGGTGTACGGGGAGTGCGTGGCGGTGTGCCCGGCAGGCATCCCCCTGACGGCGATCGCCGGCGTCAATCGGGAGCGATTGCGCTCCGTGAGGCGGGGACGCAACCGCGACGATTAGCGGCGTCGGTGATTCGTGACCCACGCCGCATCCGACGCATCATGACGTGACGGTCCGGCGTCCACCGCAGGCAACGTCCCGCTCCGGCGTCACGATTCCTACGGGCCATCACCGCCAGGGCGCGATCTGCACCGGTGTTCCCGCAGCGCGCGCCCCTCGGTCATGCCTGTCGGACAGCGTGGCGGATGTAGATCACGCCGTTGCCGAACCGTCGGTGGTCCAGCAACTCGAGGTCGAGTCGCATGCCCCGAGGCAGAGCGGGCTTACCGCCACCGACGACGACCGGGCACAGCAGCAGCACGCACTCGTCCACCAGGCCGTGCCGGAATGCCTCCGCCGCGATCCCCGCGCCGCCGATGCTCAGGTCCGAGCTGGAGGTCTCCTTGAGCCATCGCACCGCGGCGGGGTCGAACCGCCGCTGGATGGTGGTGCGCGCGGTCGAGACGTCGGCGAGCGACGAGGAGTAGACGACCTTGTCGGTGTCACGCCAGATCCCGGCGTACTCGCGGACCACCGCGGGCTCGTTCGTCAACCAGTCATCGCTCTCCCACACCCGCATCGTCTCGTACATGCGCCGTCCGTAGAGCGAGGTGCCGATGCGGCGCTCGTGTTCGTTCCAGAACGCGTGCACGTCCTCGTCGGGCACGGACCAGTCGAACGAACCGGTCTCGTCCTCGAGGAAGCCGTCGAGTGAGATGTTGGCCGCGTAGATCAGCGTGCCCATGGAACCCTCCGTCCGGTCGAGGCTTACAGCGTGCAGCGTTCCGCCGACACCGGCAACGCCCTCCGCCGAGGCCGGGTGCCACCCGCGCCGACGCCGGTCGTTCGCGCAACCGGGTCGATCCGGTTCCGCCGGGGCTGTGCGCCGCGTTGCGCGGTCTTTTGTACCGAATGCCGCCGATCGGAGCGACCTGGCCGCCTGGCTGCGGAGTTATGCACCCATTGAGCCTGTTGAGCCCCCGCATCGGGTACAGAACTCCGCGGTCGAGCTCCGTTCCGGCCTGGATGGTGGCCAGAAGGTACACAATTCCGCGGATCCCGGCCCACCGACCTCCCCGAGGGGTGAGAAGCACGGGGGTCTTGGCGGCGACCGCCACCGGGCCGCGTCGCCGGCAGAGCGCCGGGCGCTCCACCGGTGCGGCGGCCACGACTCCCGGTGTAGACCCACGCGAGATCGTGCCGGATGCGGCCGCTCCCGCCGCTGAACGAGTGGATCCTGGGGCCACCCGGGCCGGATCCGTCCGGGTGCCTGCCGTGCGAACGCGGGCGGACGACTCAGCGCCCTTGGGGCCGAGACGCCGAGGCGAGGGTGAGGAACTCGGTGACGTCGGCGATCGCGATCCCCGCGATCCCGATCTTCCGCTCGGCGGTGGAGGTGAACACGCTTCCGTCGATCACCGCGGCGACCAGCGTCGCCGAGATGTCGGCGTGCCCTCCCCCATCCAGCAGCTCGCGGACCTGCCGATCGACGCCGTGGCGCAACTGGACCAGCCGATCCGACAGCGCCGGGCTTTCGCGGCCGCAATCCGCGACCCAGCCGATCGTGCCGCGAAGGGCGTCGTCGTCGAGCCGCGGGCCGTCGCAGGCCAGCAGCAGGAGCCTGGCGAGATCCTCCCGGCCGGGGCGACGCTCCCGAGCCTCCTGGATCGCCGCCTGTGCGGACGCAGACCGGTCCTGGTCGAGACGGTCCACGCACGCGAGCAACAGTGCTTCGCGGGTCTCGTAGTAATAGCGGATCGCACCGAGCGCGACCCCCGCCTCGGCGGCCACCGAGCGATGGCTCACCGCAGCCATTCCGGAGCGCACCAGGAGCCGGATCGCGGCGTCGAGGATTGCTCCCCGTCGGCGAATCGCACGCTCCTGCTCGACCTTCGCCTGTTGTGCCATCGGACGATGGTAGCCGATGAAGCTGTACGAACGTATTAGTCCCTGGACCGGTCCTCCGGGTGACGCCGTACTCACGCTCGCCAACGCGCACGACCCGGTGCTGCTGCCGTCGGCCGTCGCGGCGGGGCCGCTGGGCGCGTGGTCCTACAGCGTCGTCATGCGGCCGTCGGCCTCGACGGCGCCGTGGGCACCGAGCACCGCCCCGAGGACATCCGGGTACGGCTTGATCTGGCGGATGGAGACGCCGCCCATGCCATTGGTCAGCGTCCTCCTCCGGCCGTCGGTGTAGGTGAAGGCGCCCTGGACGTTGTCCCAGTTGAGGGTTGCGACCGGGGTGCTGGGTGCTTTGCCGGTGACTCCCCACACCGTGGCTCCGACGACGTCGGAGGAGAGTTCGAGGACGCCGGCCTCGGTCTCGAAGCGGACGCGGTAGCGGGTCGGGATGAACGCGCCGAGCTGCGGCAGCCAGGCCCACTCCTCGTGCTCGATGGCGAAGTCACCCGCAGGCAGGTACAGGCCGTCGCCGGGCAGGTTGATCGAGAAGTCCTTCTGGCCGAGTTTCATGTCGTACATCGACCCGTGGGCCTCGTCGAAGTGGAACCACGCCCAGTCCTCCCAGCCGCCGATCTCCGCCGCCGAGGAGTCCACCGCGACATAGCGTTCGCGAATGCCCGTGCCGACGATGTCCACCTCGCGGCCCGCGATCGTGAGCTTGCCCTCGACCCTGCCGGACCAGTTGTACCCGTAGGCGATGGAATGCGGGGTGAGGTAGGACGGCGTCTCCTTGCCGTACCACGTCGGGTAGCCCGTGCCCTGGTGCACGAACTCGGCCCTGATGCCCTTCTCGGCGTCCTCGATGGTGTAGTGCCAACTGTGGTCGTCCCGGCAGATCACCTGGAAGCCGGGCAGCCTCACCGTGACCTCGTGGTCGGAGCGTTCGACCTGCAGCGTCCCCGCAGGGTGGGTGTGGCGCGCGGCCACGCCGACCGACGGGAAGTCCGCGACCTTGAAGATCGAACCGGGAAGCTGCCGCACGGTGCCGGTCTCCCAGCTCGCCTCGATGTTCCACATGTCGACGCCTTCCAGCCCGAGGATGAGTGGGGACGTCCCGAACCAGTAGGTGTTGCCGTCGTCGCCGCGGGCGACCACGGAGCACAGCCAGTCCAGGAACGGCGCGTCGCGCGCGTCGGCGGGAATGCCGTGGCCCTCCCAGTCCAAAGTGACCTTGGGATCATCGACGATCATTGTGTTCTCCTTCTCTTCGTTGTGGATGGGGGAGGTTGTGGCGCCTCGCTCCGATGGCGTTCTTTCCCCGCCGGGCGGGGGCTAGGCGTACAGCAGGTGGGCACCGCGCTCGCTGGCGGCGTACACGGTCGCGTAGGCGGCCTCGAGGGCGGGCGCGACCTTCCCGGTGCGAGTGCGCCTGACGGCGGCATTGGCCAGGAAGGCGCCGAGCCAGGTGAGCAGGCCGAGAGCGCCGAGGACGACCATCACGATGGTCAGGCCCGCGGTCAGCGAGAAGACCGAGCCCGCCAGCAGCGCGGCACCGATCAGGCCCAGCCCCAGGCTCGCGGCGTTCGCACGGTTGTGCGCGGAGCGTTCGAGGCGGTCGATGTCGGCGAGAGCGGCCTCGGCCTGGTGCTGCAGCCCGACGACCTCGGCGCGGTTGGCGATGTGGCGGTCGCGCTTGAGCCGCAACGTGATGGTGTTGGCCTGTGGGGTCGAGTCCTCCACCGCGCGGTACATCCGGCCCACGAGGGGGACGCTGCGAGCGAGGCTGTCGGGCAGCGGCCGGGGCGTATCGGCATCGAGCGGGTCCTCGCGCACCTCCACCGTCCAGCCGAAGGTGCGGTACGTGTCTGCGTAGAGTCCCTCCCGGTCGCGGTCGACACGGATGGTGGCGTATTCGTAGGTGGTGGCGGTCGAGATGTTCATGATCCGTCTGTCCTTGTCGTTGTGCGATGTGGTGCCCATCGGTCCTGTGAGGACGACGTCGGGCGCGGGCCTCCGAGCCGAGTCGAGCCGGCCTTCTGCGGGTGATGCAGCCGGGATTCGACGGTCGGCGAGGCAGGTGTCAGAGTCGTCGGTTCCTGGTGGCCGCGACGACGGCCACGACCGCGACGATGATCCCGGCGATCGCGAGCATCGGTCACTTCCCGCGCTTCACGACCGCCGTGACGAGCGCGGCGACGATGACGACGGCGACGATGGCGATTCCCCAGATGAGCCAGGTGGCCATGATGGATCCCTCCGTGAGGTGTGTGGTGAATGTGAATGGTCGTGTTTCCAGGAGCCGAAAGCGCTGACGTCACATCTCCGAGAGGTCGTTGCGAGGTCTGCTTTCTGTGCCTGTTTCGAGCCTTCCAAGTCCCAAGCGGTGTGGCGTCGTCTGCAGGGAGCGACCTTGTACCGCGTCGGCAGTAGCCCCGCCTACCGCCGATGCCGGTGCTCGTGGGCAGCGGGCGGCGACCGGCCGGTTGTCGTCGTCCGCACGGATGAGATCGGCCACGCCGAATGCAGTAGATGCGGGGTCCGGCTGGAGGTTTCGTCTCCCCCGTCGCGTCCCGAGGATGGGACGCATGCAGATCACAGCGAGGAACCTCACAAAGCGATACGGCAGCAAAGTCGCCGTCGACGACGTGTCCTTCACCGTGCGTGAGGGGCAGGTCACCGGCTTCCTGGGTCCCAACGGCGCGGGCAAGTCCACGACCCTGCGCCTGTTGCTGGGACTTCACCGTCCTGACGCCGGCCGGGTCCTGGTCGACGACCGGCCGCTGGCGGCCTACCCCAACCCCCTCCAGGTCGTGGGCAGTGTGCTGGACGCGAAGGCGTTCAATCCCCGCAACACCCCGCTGCAGCACCTGCTCGCCCAGGCCGCGACGCACGGTCTCGGGCTGCCCCGGGTCGAGGAGCTCCTCGCCGTCACGGGTTTGGCGGGCGTGGCGGGCAAGCCGATCGGCACCTTCTCCCTCGGCATGAGCCAGCGGCTCGGGATCGCGAACGCGCTTGTCGGCGACCCGCAGATCCTTCTGCTGGACGAGCCGATCAACGGTCTCGATCCCGAAGGCGTGCGGTGGGTGCGTGACACCGTCCGCGGACTCGCCGCTGAGGGGCGCACGGTGCTGCTCTCCAGTCACCTGATGGGTGAGATGGCCCAGACCGCCGACCACATCATCGTCATCGGGCGTGGCCGCATTCTCGCCGACGCCCCCGTCGCCGAGATCGTCGCGAACGCGGGCGGCGGTGCGACCCGGGTGCGGAGCCCGCAGGTGGATGACCTGATGGGTCGTCTGGCGGAGCGCGACGTCCAGGTCGAGACCGTCGATCCCCTCACCCGGATCGTCAGCGGTGTGGGCGCCGAGGAGATCGGCCGGGTCGCTGCACGGCACAGGCTCGTCCTGTTCGAGCTGTCGCCCCTTCGCTCCTCGTTGGAGGATGCCTATCTCGATCTCACCGCAGATGCGGTGGAGTACCGGACGGGGATCGCCGCATGAGCGCCGCGCTCACCCTGCCCCGGGTCGGCGCCACCCGGCTCAGCCTCGGCGGACTGGTCCGGGGTGAACTCATCAAGCTGGGCGCCGCCCGCTCCTCGTGGTGGGCGGCCGGCACCACCGTCGCCATGATGGTCGCGATGGCGGTCACGATGGCGCTGAGCGCCGCACCGGGAAGTCCGCTCGACGCGACTGCCGTCGCCGGCGTGGCCACCGGTGGGGTCACCGGAGCCCAGTTCGCCGCGATCGCTCTCGGCGTCCTCACCATCACGACCGAGTTCCGCACGGGCCGCATCCAGAGCACGTTCGCCGCCGACCCCGGACGCACGCGGGTCCTGGCCGCCAAGGCGATCGTCGTCGCCGGGGCGAGCTTCCTCACCACCCTGGCGGCCTCGCTGGCGTGTTTCGTCCTGGCGCACGTTCTCCTGGCGATCATCGGACACGGTGCGACCACCCTGTTCGCCCCGGGGGTCGTGCGCATCTTGTTCGGAGCCGCGGCCTACATGGCCTTCGTCGCGCTCACAGCCCTGGCCGCGGGCACCGTCCTCCGCCGGACGGCGGGTGCCGTCACCGTCGTGCTCCTGGTGCTGTGGGCGGTGCCCGGTACCGCCGTCCTGCTGCCCGGGACCTGGGCGGCCGATGTGGTCGCGTTCCTGCCCGCATCGGCCGGCGCTTCGCTCTACTCCTCCGGCTTCGACGCCGGTGAGTTCGACATCCTCGCCGCCATGACACCGGCCGGCGGCCTGCACCTGGCGCCCTGGCAGGGGCTGCTCGTCGTCCTGGTCTACCTGGCGGGATTCGCCGCAGCCGCGGTGGCCCGCGTCCGGCGGATCGACGTGTAGTCGACCGTCGCCGTCCGGAGAGCCGCTGACGCGGCCCACACCGGGCAGCACCCCGACTCGCGGGCCAGACCGGGAACGCGGCGATCTGTCCGTCCACGGCCGGCCGCCGACCCCCAGGCCCGCCACAGCGCGTCGTTCCGTCGAGCGCCCCTGTCGTTCGTCGGCCACGGCAGGCCGCCGCGTGCGAGGCTTCGGTGAGGAGTCTCTACCGAGACGGACGCGAGCGGTCGGGGGAACACGTGGACATCGAACGAGTGGACCCGCAACTCGTGGACATGGCTCTCCACTCGCCGCGTGTCGATGTCCGCAGGCCTGTCCTGCGACGCATCGCTCGTCTCGGCAGTCGTCACCTGCTGCCGCGAGCGAAGGTGGACGGCGTCGCCGTCCGCAACGTGCGCTCCGGGCCGGCACGACTCCGGCTCTACGCCCCGACGCGCCCGAACGGATCGGCGCTGTTGTGGATCCACGGCGGTGGGATGGTGATCGGCGCGCCCCGGCAGGACGACCGCTTCTGCGCCGAGACCGCCCGGGAACTGGGGATCACGATCGCCTCGGCCGATTACCGTCTGGCTCCGGAGTACCCCTACCCGATCCCGCACCAGGACTGCATGGCCGTGTGGGGATGGCTGCACGACAACGCCGCCGGCCTGCGGATCCGGCCGGATCGGATCGCGATCGGCGGCGGCAGTGCCGGAGCGGGGCTGGCCGCGTCGCTCGTCCACACCCTCCGCGATCAGGACGGGCCGCGACCGGTCGCGCAATGGCTGCTGTACCCGATGCTCGATGACCGCACCGCCGCTGACACAAGCCTCGACGACCTGGATCATTTTGTCTGGAACAACACCGCCAACCGCGTCGGCTGGTCGGCTCTCCTGCGCGGCACGGCGGTTCCCGGTGCTGCGGATGTTCCGGCCGAGGCGGCTCCAGCGCGCCGCGAGGACCTCACCGGTCTCCCCCCGACGTGGATCGGGGTCGGCGACATCGACCTCTTCCACGACGAGGACGCGGCCTACGCTCGACGGCTCCGCGACGCCGGTGTCCGCGTGCGCCTCGACGTGCTCCGGGGCGCCCCCCACGGCTTCGAGAACCTCGCGCCGCGGACAGCCCTCGTCCGTGATTTCATCCGCTCCGCCCGCGACTGGCTCGCGGCGGCGACCGATCCCCCGGCCTGACAGCGCTCCGTCGCCGAGCCCGGTCGGCACCGGGAGCGGCGCTCGGCGGAGCGGTAGGGCCGGGACCGGGTCAGACCCAGCGGCGCCGTATGCTCGGGAGCCGGCGTCCCGACAGCTCCGGCCAGGAAAGATCGCCCTGCACAGTTGGCGGGGACGAGTACTCATGGCGACCGCAGGCAGCCAGCTCAGACTCTTTGTCCCCGCGGGAAGCGTCGAGGCCGCGCCGGCCGCCTGATCTGAGTGCTGCGGAGCGTCTCGGGCGCTCCACCTGTTCGCGGCCGGTCGTTCCCCGACCGTCGGCTGCGAGCGGGCAGCCCCGGCGAGGTGCCCGGGACTAGTGTTCAGGTGTGACAGAGATCCCGCCGACGATCGCTCTCCTCGTCGATGCCGACAACGCTGCGCTGGGCAGCCTCGACCAGGTGCTCGCCGCCCTGGCGAAACAGGGTGACGCTCGGATTCGCCGCGCGTACGGCAACTGGTTCAAGACGGGGCTGCGAAGCTGGGACGCCGAGCTGAGCCGGCGCGGATTCCGCGCCGTCCAGCAGTCCGACCCGGTGAAGGGCAAGAACGCCACCGACCTCGCGCTGGTGATCGATGCCGTCGATCTCCACCACACCATCGGGCCGGACGTGTTCGCGCTGGTGTCCAGCGACAGCGACTTCACCCCGCTGGCCCACTTCCTTCGCGAGCGCGGCGCCAAGGTTCTCGGGTTCGGCCGCCCCACGACACCGGCGTCCTTCCAGGCCGCGTGCACGACGTTCACCGCGATCCAGGGCAACGACGCTGCCGCATCCAAGCCGAAAGCCGAGCCCAAACGCCAGCCCACCCTGGCGGAGATGCTCGCCGACGCGATCACAAAGAACGCCGACAAACACGGCTGGGCCCGGGTCAACGCCGTCGCGAACTACATGCGCCAGCACTACGGGCAATCGTCGAAGGACCATGGAAAGGCGTCCTGGACCAAGGTGCTCAAGGCCCTGCCGGGCTACGAGTTCCGCAACGAGGGAACCACGGGCGTCGCCGTGCGCGTGGACCCGGGCGCGTGAGCTACCCGATCGCGTCGAGGTAGAACCAGCGGCCGCCCTCGCGGACGAACCGTGACCGTTCCTGCTGCACATCCACTCCCCCGCGCGGCGCCAGGTAGGTGGCGCGGAACTCGACGATCCCGGTGTCGTCGTCAGGCCCGCCGGCGACGGTGTCGACGATCTGGAGTCCACGCCATCTCGGGTTGCCGCTCAGGTCGAGCGACCGGGGACGGGTCGACGGGTGCCAGGACGCGAGGAGCCAGTCGGCGTCGCCGTCTCGGAAGGCGTCGAACCGTGATCGCATCAGGCCTTCCGCGGTCGCCGGCCAGGTTCGGCCATCAAGGTTCGTCACGGTGCCAGTTTGCCGCAACCGATTGGATCAGGCGGCTGGGCGACTCCGGCCAGAGCGTCCACGTCGGCGAGGAGTCCGGGCCCGTCGCGGCGAGCAGGCGCGAGCGTCCGCACGCCGGGCCCAGGGGGTGGATCGCGCCCCCGGCACGCCGGTCAAGACGATGACGACCACCGACGACCGATCCGGACTGGAGGTGACCGTGGAACGACCGATCGAGGGAACGGCCGATCGAGGTGGACGGCGCCACCTACCACCGAAACAGGACCGACACGATCCTGCTGATGCGGACCGACGACGGACACGCCGTGAAGTGGCGGGCGTGGGACGCCACCTTCGACCTGGATCCCGGCGATCGGCTGCTGCTGACGGGAGGATCCGCGCGCTACGATTGTTTCGATTGTTTCGATTAGGAGGATGGGCTGATGAGCGACATCGCGACGCTGGTTCCCGAGCCAGCAGACACTGAGTTGGCGGCCTCCGCTCTGCGCGGGATCGACGCCGCACTCGACGCCGAGGGTCCGGTGCGACTACGCCTGGCTGGGCAGGTCGGCGAGGTGGAGGTTCCGCGGTCTGCGCTCGCCGCGCTGGCGCAGGTGCTCGACAGCTTCGCGCACGGCGAGGGCGTGACCGTTCTTCCCTCGCAGGCGGAGCTGACGACCCAGCAGGCCGCCGATGCGCTGCATGTATCGCGCCCGTTCCTGATCGGCCTGCTCGACGCAGGACAGATCGAGTACCGCACGGTCGGCACCCACCGGCGCATCAAGGCCGCGTCGCTGATCCGATACCTGCGTGAAGACGACGAGCGCCGCCAGTCTGCTGTCGATGCGCTGACCGCGGAGACTCGCGAGCTCGGATTCGCCTGATGCAGGTCGTCGTCTACGACGCCAACGTGCTCTACCCCTCCACCCTGCGGGATGTACTGATCCGCGTCGGGCTCGCCCATTTGGTGCAGCCGAAGTGGACGGATCAGATCCTCGATGAGATGTTCCGCAACCTTCGCGCCAACCGCCCCGACCCCGTGCGGCTGGATCGCACTCGCCGGCTGATGAACGACGCGATCCGTGACGTGACCGTGACCGGCCACGAGCACCTGATCGATCAGCTCGACCTCCCCGACCCGGACGATCGGCACGTCCTGGCCGCCGCGATCCACGCCGAAGCCCAGGTGATCGTCACCCGGAACCTCCGCGACTTCCCCGCCGACCGCCTGAGTACGTGGGGCGTGCACGCACAGCATCCGGACGACTTCCTCACCGGGCTGCATCAGGACCACCCGGATGCTCTCGGCAGGATCGTCGCGGCGATCGCCCGCGCTTGGAGCGACGGCGCGACGTCCGACGATGTCCTCGACAGCCTTGCCGTCGACGCGCCCGACACCACCGCTCTCTTTCGCCAGGCACTTGGCGATCGCGGATAGTTCCCACTCCTCCCGCCTCAAGCGGCCAGGGATGGACTTCGGCGTACTCATGCGGCCGCTCGTACTCGGCCCGGCGAGCGCGATCCCGGGCGACGGCTTCTCGGGTGCGGGCACGGATGAGCAGGAATGACGGTGATCGGCCCGTTGAGGGTCAGCTTGATCGAGTTCCACGCATCCATGCAGCAAGCAACGGCTGAGACCCCGAGGTCGCGATGATGAGGGCCAGGAATCGGTCGAACCCCAGGTCGGGGTCAGCGATGTGTTTCGCGTAGGTGTGGAGATCGAGTTCACTTGGCGACGCAGGCACGTCGATCTGGGTGTGCCATTCGCCGATCCAGTGGGAGCGGTCGGCTTGGTAGAGACGCACGGCTTCGTACTGAGTGAAGGCGAGATCCCGCCGGAAGGAGCGAGGACCGCGCTCTGCGTTCGGAGCCGGCCCGACTGCGTGTAGAACCCTACTGCCATCGGGTGGGCCGAACAGCGCTCCGCCTGTCTCCAATCGTGAATCGCTGGAGCGGATCGTTGAGACGATGGAATCGAGTGCCGCGGCGTGGATCGGGAGTCTCACGTCGCGTTGCATGCCGGGCAATCATCGTAGGGGCGGCCCGCTCGGTACCACTTCTGATCGAGCATCCTGGTGGCATCGAACGGGTCGGTGTAACCGGGAGTTGGGCGCAGGGCAATCACCAGGTTGTCGTCAACGAGGGTCTGATCGAGTTCCCCTTGGGCGCGCAGGAGGGTGGCGACGGTGATCTTGGCCGTGAGCTGTCCGATCAGGTGAAGGTCGCCGCCGACGGCGGTCATGGGGTTGTGGCGAGTGCCGGTGCCGTATCCGCGGTCGAGCGTGGTTTCGAGATCGATGCGTCCCTCCTCGCGCAGACGTCGGCGTTGGCACTCGAGGCATCCGACCTCGGGCAGAGCTCTGATCCGCAGGATCTCCCCGTACCGGCCGTCGCCGAGGACGCAGGCGAACACGATCGGTTTGCCGGCGCGCCGGGCGAGGTAGTTCGCCACACGCCTTGGCTCTACGCCGTCGACGGTGCAGACGATGATGTCGGATTCGTCGAGCAACGGTCGGACGAGGTCGGCATTGGCGACGAGGTCAATGGGCCACGGCGTGACGTGACACTCTGGCCAAGCGCTGCCGAGCGTCTGGGTGAGCGCGTTGACCTTGGTCCTGCCGACGTGTTTGGTGGTCAGGACGTGGCGGGGAATGTTGTGGAATAGCAGCCGGTCGGGGTCGACGATGTCGATCTGGCCCGCGCCGTAACTCGCAAGTGACTCGGCCGTCGCACCGCCAATGCTGCCGGCCCCGAACAGGAGGACACGCTTGCTGGCGAGCGCTCTGGTGGGCCAGAGCCCTTCCAGAGCATCCATGAGTTCATTGCCATCGCGGATATCAAGGAGCATGGGCTGGACGCTGGAGTCGGTGACGATCCAGGCGGACCATGCAGGGAGCGTCTCGTCCTCCGAGATCGCTGGTGGCTGGGCGCAGTACGTGACTGCGATCGCCCACTTCCCCGAGACCGGGCACTCCGCTTTCGGGACGAGCCTATGAAACTCGTCGAAGGACAAGGTTGCCGACTGGCGGACGAGGAAGTACTCCGTGAGCACGAGTTCCTCCGGTACGGCATACCAGTGGCCCACAGGCTGGAAGCCGGCGGTCATGAGGAAGTGCCCTGGATCGGTGGCGACGGGGACCCTGTCGGAGTCCTCGTTGGAGAGGGCGACGACGAGCGCTGCGCGATCGGGGCCGGAGATCCGGCAGGTCAGGCGTCCCCACCCGTCGCTTTTCTCGATCACTTCCTTCGCCTCCTGTGGTAGGAGGACCAGCCAGTCTGAGTCGCTCATGAGTCCAGAACCTGGATCGTCGCGGCGATGAGCTCGTCGTGAATGGCATCGTTGACGATGCCATTCACGGACATCTGTGTGATCGCACGGGCTTCGAGGAGTGCGAGTTCGATCGCCCAACCGGACGCCTTCAGCAGCAGCTCACTGGTCTTGGACCACGGATACCACTGGTCAGCGTCGCGCAGCAGGCACAGGCGTCCGCTGGGTAGGACGTGAAACTGCGTGAAGCCGCGGAGTGTAGGAACCGGCTGCGGCGCCAACGGCAGAACCTGTGGTGGCGCAGCGGGGAAGGCGTGGCTGTACTCGACGCGGACGACGAGCGGGTCTAGTAGGTCGCTGATGTTCTTGGGGGCGGGGCGTGAGAATGGCCACAGCGGGAGCGGTCCTTCGAACCGGCCGGCACTCTCCGCGGTCCAGTTGAGCAGGGGCGCGACCGCCTGAACGTCGGAGATCTCCTGCTGGAGTCGTGCCGGATCGTCCTCCCACCAGGTGCGCGCGGCGACAGTCATCCCTGGGGCGAGTTCCGAATCGGGCGCGGCCCCGGATCGGGCTCCCCGGCCGGAGGAAGTACAAGCGGGAACGCATCCCCGAAGACGTCCTGCCAATGCCCAGTCGCACCGGCCTGGTTGTTGTTGGCCACGGCCCGCACCGCTGCGGTCGCGGCAAGGGCCGAGTCCTCCAGTGCGCGGCGGAGCCCGGCAATGTCGAGGTCCGGCTGTATCGCCCCGGATAGCCGGGCCGGATCCTCGACCTGAAGGCTGTGTGTGGACGCCTCGACGAAGAAGTTCTTGATGGCCTCAGGCCGGTTCCCCTCATGGAGGCAGTCCAGGGCGAGCACCTCCATGACGAGCGACTTCACTCGCCCGGTCTCGGTCGTGTGCTGCCGCGCCCAGTACTTCAGCATGCGCACCAGCGGACGAAACTGTGCCCACTCCCGCTGGCGGTCCGCGACCTGATCGATCAGGTACTCCGGGTCAGCGAGCATCCAGCGGCGCTCGCTCTTGAAGGCGATGAGGATCCCATCCGTGCGTCGCAGGGCAGGCATTACGTCTACCGTGAATGCGTTGTCCGCATCGGGCGGGTCGATGAAGCACTTCGCAGCCCGGTTCCGTCCCGCAGTGTTTACCTGGCGCACCAGATGCGCGTACGTCCCGCTCTCGACCGAGAGCAGCTCGTGCACGAGGTCGCGGCACCGCTCGATCGCTTCCTCGGCCGAGTCGCCGTCCTGTCCCCACTCGGGATGCTGGTCGGGATCGAACTCGATAACGAGGTCGACATCGTGCACCGGCTGTAGCTGGGTGCTCCGCGCCAGCGATCCCGACCCCCACACGACCTTGACATCCGGCGCGGTGGCAAGGGCGGCCTTGAACGTGTCGCGCCTCTGCCGCGCGACCCGCACGACTTCGACGGCGGCGTCGAGCTCCCGTTGGAGCGAGTCGAACGAGTCCAGAACTGTCATGAAGGCCTCCCAGCCGCACTCGGGCAGATGCGACGGACCGCGTCCGGCCTGCCTGCAACCAAGGGTAGACACGACCACCGACATCCATCCGCGCCGGCGCGTGACACCGCGTGTCGGAGGCTCGCGGCATACTCACTCCAGGCGACCATCGCCAACGATAAGGAGTCCCGAATGAGCACCGCTGTCGACGTCTTCGGTCCGCTGTTTCTCTCGTACCGACAGAACGACGGGTCGGAGATCGTCGCGGAGTTGGCCTGGCTGCTGCGCGCCGCGGGCATCCCGGTCTGGCGCGACAAGGACGACCTCCCTCCCGGAGATACTGCGAACCGGCTCAGCGAGGCGATCGATGGTGGGCTGTCCGGGGCGACCTTCGTGATCACCGAGGACATCGTCAACAGCGCTATCGTTCGCAGCATCGAGGCCCCGAAGCTGATCGACCTGCACCGCGACGACCCGCGATTCCAGCTCCTGATTGCCAACGACATCGCAAAGGACACCGGTTCTCCTGACTACACGGCCCCTGACAGGCTGCTCGGACGTGTCAAGGATGACCTGAAGGGCGTGGACCAGTCGGCAACGAGTGCGGAAGAGTTGCTTGCGTTGACGCAGAAGGCGTTGACGCACCGGATGGTGCAGCACCGTGCAGCGGTCGAGGCAAACGGGGTCTTCGAGCTCACGATCCAGACACGCAACGTCGGTCAGGTCTACGACCGCACCGGCGCCCAGCTCGACATTCGCGTTCGCCGCTCCAACCACGAAAAGCTGCCCGACTCGGCCGGGCTCGAGGACCTGCGTCGCACGCTGGGACTGCTGCCGGATGCGATCACGAGCACCGGAGCGCGCAAGGTCCGAGTCGGAGGCGGCGCACACCTGTCTGTCGCCTTCGCGCTCGGCATCGCGCTGCCGTCATCGCGGATCGGGCAACTCGAGGTCATCGACCAACGATCCGACGTCTGGGCAAGCGGACCCGAAGCCGCCGTCCCGACGCCACCCACACTCCACTTCGATGTGACCGAACACCCGACAGTGCCGGGTGACCGGCCCCGCGTCGCGGTCTACGTCGACCTTCTGTCTACGCAGAGCGACGCCGCCTTCGAACGGTACCTCGACGAGCGCGGCGAAACTCTGAACGCGCACGGGGTCATCCGATCTCCGCAGCGCGGATTGCTCGATCCCGCAAACGCCGGTGCCGTCGCTTCAGAGGTCGCAGGTCTGATCCGCCAACTCTCCGGCGCTCACTCGAACGCTAGCGTCGATCTGCTGCTCGCCGTACCCTTCGGTCTTGCCGTCCTCATCGGACGCCTCAGCAACACGCTGCGGGTACGCCTCTTCGAATGGGACGACACCGACAACCCCGCCGACAACAGTGTCGATGTTCGGCCCCGATACGTGGCCTGCCTCGAAGCCCGAGCAGGGAGCCCAGCGGGCCCGATCACGTCAGTTTCGCTTCAAAGCTGCACCGGCTGAGAGGCCTTGAGAGTACCGATGGCGGCACGCAGTTCCATCTGTCGCATACTGCCTTCAATGGGTGTAAGGACACAGATGCGCGACCGTACGGCGAACTACTCTGATCACTGTGGACGATCCCGGACTCAAGCCGGCCACGGAGCCAACCCCGCTTCGTGTCGTCGCCGCAGTCATGTTCGACGGGGATGAAATCCTCGCTTGCCGCCGGAAGGCGGACAAGGCCGCAGGCGGGTTCTGGGAGTTTCCCGGAGGGAAGATTGAGCCGGGTGAAACTCCCGAATCTGCGCTCATCCGGGAGATCCGGGAAGAGTTCGACGTGTCGATTGTCGTCGATGATGAGCTGACGACGGACGTGACGCCAGTCGTCGGCGGATCGATCGAACTCGTTTGTCTGCGTGCACACCTCGAAGGTGCCCGGCCGATCGATAGCTCCGATCATGATCGGCTGCTATGGCTGCGCGCCACAGACCTCGATCAACTCGAGTGGACCGCACCTGATCAGCCTGCCGTGCTCTTGGTCTTGCCTTCGGTGATCCGGCGAGCGAGGTACTCCTTGGTCGGCTGATGGTGCTTCGCGCGCGCCAGGATCACGGTGTGCAACGCCCGGTTGAGCTGGCGGTCACCGCCGCGTGAGAGTCGGTGGCGGGTTTGGGTTTGTCCTGAGGTCGCTTCCAGCGGCGCGACCGCCACCGAGCCTGGCGAAGGCGGCTTCGTCGCGGCAGCGGCCGGGGTGTGGCCACGAGACCAGGATCTGAGCGGCCATGAGCATACCGATGCCGGGTTCGTCGAGCAGCGCTGGCGCTATCGCGCGCACCAGGGGAATCATCGCCAGCTCGAGCTCGCGGCACTCATCGGTGAGGTGCCGGATCCGGTTCGCGGTACTGCGCAGCGACAGCTTCGTCGCTGCGTACTCGGGATCGGTAGCGGTGTCCGGACGCAGACGTTGGCAACACAACGCCGACCAACTCCATCAGCGGACGGCCGCGCAGCTCCTCGCGCAAGTCGGCGGGTGCGGTGACGACGAGGGCTTTGAGGACGTTGATCGCAGCGACCTGCGCGAGTTTCGCGCTGTAACGGGCCGTGATGAGCGTTCGTAGTCCTTCGCGGGCACCGCGCGAACGGGGCGTCGCCCAGGTCTTGCGACCCAAGATCTCGCGCGCGGCGCGGACGGCCCCCAGGGAGTGGTGAGGGCCGCACGCTCTGTTCAAAAAGAGGCTTTGTTCAGCTATATTGAACACGTGAGCCTTTTGAACACGCGAGGCGAAGCGTTGGCGCGTCTCGTCCAACGGGGTCTGGTGCGCGCAGGGATGAAGGACGTCACCGTCCTGTCGATGCAGCCCTCCAGCGGCCGCCGGCTCGTCCTACGTTATGGGTCGGCGCTGCATCGGGTTCAGGTCCTGCCCGTCGGCCGCCACCCGCGAACGCCCGTCGAAGAGCCCGGATGGTTGCCCCTGCTGGTGAGCAGCGGCTTCGACAACGCCACCATCCATCGCCTCGCTGACGCGGGCGCCAGCTTCCTGGATGAGCGGGGCAACGCTCACCTGTCACTGGGCGGGCGCACCCTGCTGTTCGCACGAGCTAACGAACCCGCCCGCAAGGGGATCCACACCAGGTTGGCGGGCCCGCGAGCACAGGCGAAGCGGGCTCCAGGCGCCTTGGCGCTCAACCGCACCAGCCACCGGGTGGCGTTCGCGCTGCTGTGCAAGCCTGAGCTGGCGGACGACACGGTGCGCGCACTGGCCGCGGCCGCAGGGGCTTCGGTCGGCACCGTCCACAACACCCTCGCCCAGCTCACCGATGCCGGGCTTCTGCTGGACGGCCGACTCCACGACCCCGGCCGGCTGCTCGACACGTGGGCGGAATCCTATCGAAGGCTAGCCGTGCGTCCGCTCGCCCCCCGAGCGCTGTACGCCGCCGACGATCACTGGTCACACAAGGTGCGAGCAGAAGTCCAGGCCGTCGTCCTCCTCGGCGGAATCTCCGCAGCTGCAGTTCTCGACGATCAGGTTCGGGCCACGGATGGCATCGTCTACGCCGCAACTCTCGGCCCTGCCGTGACTCTGCTGCGCCTGACGACCGACCCGACTCCGTTCCGCGTTGAGGTGCGTGAGCGCTTCTGGGGAGACGGCCTGCCGACGCCGCAGCCCAGATTGGTGCCGTCAGTCCTGATCTACGGGGACCTGCTTCGCGAGGGCGACGCCCGCTCACTTGATATCGCCGCCAATCTCAGGAGGAGCGATGCGCACCTTCGCGCCCTTGGCTGACCGCGACCTGCCCGTTCCCGGCGAGCTGCTGGATGCCCTCGTCGATACTCTCGGGCCTCCCGGGCCGTGGGTACTCATCGGCGCCACCGCCCGCGACCTTGCACTCATCCTCGGAGGAGTCACGCTCCCCCGACGAGCAACCAACGACGTCGACATCGCAGTGGCCGCCCACGACGCCGGCGACTTCGACGCGCTGCTGGCGACCATTGGCGAGCCGACACGAGCCTGGCAGCGCAGGAGGCTGCTCGGGCAGCACGTCGACGTGGTGCCATTCGGCGACCTGGAACGCGACGGGGACGTCGTTATCCACGAGTCCAGCGTCAGCGTTCTCGGCTGCGCCGAAGCAGCCGCCAACGCTGATCTCGTCACTCTGCCGTCCGGAAGACTGCTGCCCGTCGCTCCCCTCGAACTCATCGCCGTGCTGAAGCTCATCGCGTTCGCCGGACGTCAGCCCGCCGAGACCAAGGATGCCGACGATCTCCTTACTGTGCTTCGCGCTGCCTCGGAGGGCATCTACGGGGACGAGACGTGGGACGACGAAGTCGCTATGGCGGCGACCGACTTCGATCATGAGCTGGCCGGCGCGTACCGGCTCGGACGTCGAGGCATCGCTTGCGTCACCAATGACCGCGTCCCGCGGGTCCTCCAGGTAGCGACCCAGAGTCAGCGCACCGTGCGGTTGGTCTGGAGGGGAACCCGCGCCGGACTTCTGGAGGCATGGTTGGAAGGTCTGTGGGCGGGCGGACAGCCGGGCGATGCCGAGGCGTCGTCAGTCTGATTTGGGCCCGAGCCACTGATCGGCAGCTAGCTCGGTCGGGGCCTATCGCGTCTGTGCGCCAAGCCTCTGAGGAGACCGCCCAAACGAAGGCACCCACGATCGGCGGCCCCAGTAGCGTCACTCAACCAAGACGCAACGCGTTTCGAGATACTGTGACGCATGGTGCCAGTGAGCACTCCCAGAAACGACGAAGCCCTGGCGAAAGTTGTCTCTCACCAGGGCTTTTCTGTCGGGCTGACAGGATTTGAACCTGCGACCCCTTGACCCCCAGTCAAGTGCGCTACCAAACTGCGCCACAGCCCGATGGTGCCCAGCACCGAGGGTTCACTGTACTAGATCGAGGCCTTGCCGGTCATATCGTGTGCCGCGTGGCGCCCGCGCGCCCAAGTTGGGTACATATCGACATATCCACTGGCAGGACCTGCTCAGCGGTCCTTGCGTTTCGCGCGGGGGCGCACCTGTACGTGGACGGGCGTCCCGGCGAACCCGAAGTCCTCCCGTAGCCGCCGGGTGACGAACCGCACGTACCCGTCGTCCAGGTTCCCCGTGGTGAACAGCGCGAAGGTGGGCGGGCACGAGGCAGCCTGGGTGCCGAACAGGATGCGCGGCTGCTTCCCCCCGCGCACCGGGTGCGGATGCGCCGCGACGATACGCCCGAGGAACGCGTTGAGCCGACCGGTGGAGATCCGCGTCTCCCACCCTTCCAGGGCCTCGTTGATCGCGGCCTGAACTTTGTCGACATGCCGACCTGTCAATGCGGACAGGTTCACGCGCGGCGCCCACCGGTACGCGACGAGGCTCTGCTCGATCTCCCGCTCCAGGTACCGCCGTCGCTCCTCGTCGGTGAGATCCCACTTGTTGAAGACGACGACCAGCGCCCGGCCGGCCTCCTCCACCATGTTGAGGATCCGCAGGTCTTGGTCGGTGATCGGCTCGGACGCGTCGACGACGACGAGGCACACCTCGGCGCGGTCGATGGCGGTCTGGGTACGCAGCGACGCGTAGTACTCGTGCCCGGACGCCTCGCGCACCCGCCGCCGGATGCCGGCCGTGTCGATGAGCTGGTACACCTCGCCGCCGATCTCCACGAGCTCGTCCACCGGGTCGACGGTCGTTCCCGCGACGTTGTCCACGACCGACCGCTGCCGGCCCGACAGCTTGTTCAGCAGGGACGATTTCCCGACGTTCGGCTTGCCCACGATGGCCACGCGACGAGGACCGCCCTCGACGGCCTCCCCCGCGACCGGCGCCTCCGGCAGCACGGCCAGGACGGCGTCCAAGAGGTCACCGCTCCCCCGCCCGTGCAGCGCCGACACCGGCCACGGCTCTCCCAGCCCGAGATTCCACATCAGCGCCGCGTCGGCCTCGTGCCGGGCGTCGTCCACCTTGTTGGCGGCCAGCACGACCGGCTTGCGGCTCCGTCGCAGCACCTGGACGACCGCCTCGTCGACATCCTGAATGCCGACGGTCGCGTCGACGACGAAGATGACCGCGTCGGCGGCCTCGATCGCGAGCTCGGCCTGCGCGGCGATCTGCGCGGCCATGCCCTGCGCATCGGGAGCCCAGCCGCCGGTGTCCACGACGAGGAACTCCCGCCCGCTCCACTCCGCGTCGTAGGAGACCCGGTCGCGGGTGACACCCGGCAGATCCTGTACGACGGCCTCGCGGCGGCCGAGGATGCGGTTGACCAGCAGCGACTTGCCGACATTGGGACGACCGACCACGGCGACCACCGGCTTCACCTTCACCGGATCCTCCATCGCGCCCCCTTCCGTGCCCGACCCAAAGGACGTCAGACTACCGCACGCACCCGGGCGACGATGTCGGCGACGACCTCGTCGAGCGACAGGTACGTCGAATCCAGCAGGTCGACCCCGGGCGCGGGCTTCTGGAACTCGACCAGCCGCGAGTCGTCCCGGTCGCGCCGGATCACCTGATCGGTGACGTCGTCGGCGCTCACCCCGTCGCCGAGCTCGGCCGCCCGGCGCGCGACCCGCGCCTGCGGATCGGCGACCAGCAGCAGCCGCACCGCGGCGTCCGGCGCGACCACCGTCGTGATGTCGCGCCCCTCCGCGACGATCCCCGGCGCGGCCGTCGCGATGATCCCCTGCTGCCGACGGACCAGCTCGGCCCGGCAGGCCGGGTTCGTGGCGACGGCGCTCACCACCGCCGACACCTCGGGCTCGCGGATGCGGGTCGTCACATCCCGTCCGTTGATCCGCACCCACTGGTCCGCAGGATCGGTCGAGATCCGCAGGTCCGCATCGCGCGTGATCCGCGCGATCGCGTCCGCGTCGCCGGGCGCCACGCCCTGCACGAGGAACTCCGTCGCGACAGCCCGGTACATCGCACCCGTGTCGAGATAGGCGTACCCCAGCGCCAGCGCCACCCCCCGCGCGGTGGACGACTTGCCCGACCCACTCGGCCCGTCGATGGCGACGACCACGTTTCCCACAACCCCTCCTGCCCGTCAGCCCCCGCGGACCGTCCAGCCGGCCTCGCGGATCCGCCGCGTCAACTCCTCCACCTGATCCCACACGACCGAGATCGCCAGGTACCCCACCTGCCGCACAGGGTCGTGATCGATGTCCAGATCCTCCACGTTCACGCCCAGCGCGTCCACGTCGCGGAACAGCCGCGACAGCGAGCCAGGCGTGTCCGGCAGCTCCACGACGACCTGCCCGAAGTCGGCGGGCGCAAGCCCGTGCTTGCCCGGCAGGACCCGCGTCCCGTCCCGCCCCTCGGCGAGGATCCGCTCGACCGCCTCCTCGTCGTCCAGATCCGCCAGAAGCTCGCCCAGCCGCGCCGAGATCTGCTCCAGCTCGACCCGGACCGCCCCGGCATTCGCCGCGATGATCTGCCGCCACAGCCCCGGATCGGACGCCGCCACGCGCGTCACATCCCGCACGCCAGGGCCCGCGAGCCGCAGATCCTCGGCCGTGTGATCGAGCAACTGCCCCGCGGTGAGCACCGACATGATGTACGGCACATGCGACACGGTCGCCACCGCGCGGTCGTGATCGGCGACGTCGAACGTGACGATCGTCGCGCCGCACACCTCGGCGAGACGGCGGACATCGGCCGTCGCATCGGGCGAGGACGCCCGGTGCGGAGCGATCACCCACGTGCGGTCGGTGAACAGCGTCGGGGACGCCGTCAACGGGCCGGTGTGCTGCGTGCCGGCCATCGGATGCGAGCCGACGTACCGGCCCAGGTCGAGACCGTCGATCTCCCACAACTCGTCGAGGACCTTGCTCTTCACCGACCCGACGTCGGTGACGGTCGCGTTCGGGTAGGTCCGCAAGGTCTTCGCGACCACCCTCACCAAAGCGGCCGGCGGGACCGCGACAACGACGAGCCGCACATCGGCCGGGTCGACAGGATCGGTCGTCCCCGCCCCGATCGTCGCCGCGACGACGGCATGGCTGGGCACCCGATCGGTGAGGTGCACCTCCACCCCCGCGACGGTCAGCGCCCGGCCGATGGACGCGCCGATCAGCCCCGCGCCCACGACGACGGCGGGCGACAGCTCAGGTTCACTCACCGAGCAGCCCCGCCAGCTCGCCGCCGACGATCCGGCGGAAGGTGCGAAGCTGTGGACGCAGCCGATCCAGCACCGCGACCTCCCACGCATCGCCGCTCGCCTCGGAGCCGCGCGTCACGCGCAGCGCAGCCACGACCTCGCGGAAGGACTCCTCCAGCGGCGCGTCGTGGCGGAAGCCGGGCACGAGAGCGGCCACGACCGCCTCGGCGGCCCCGCCGATCACCGCCACGTCGTGCTCGTCGACGACGCTGCCGTCGTACATCAGCCGATAGAGCTGATCCTGCTCCGGCATCCGCCCCAGCTCGGCGACGACGAGCTCGACCTCGAACGGCTTCTCGGCCGCGTTCGCGAAGGTCTGCCCGAGCACCTGCGCGTAGGTGTTGGCCAGACTCCGCCCCGTGACGTCGGACCGGTCGTAGGTGTAGCCCCGCAGATCCGCGTGCTGGATCCCCGCGATCCGCAGGCTCTCGAACTCGTTGTACCGGCCGACCCCGGCGAAGCCCAGCCGGTCGTGGATCTCGGAGAGCTTGTGCAGGCTCTGCGACGGGTTCTCGGCCACCATGCAGATGCCGGTGTCGTACCGGAACACCGCCACCGAGCGTCCGCGTGCGATGCCCTTGCGGGCATACTCCGCCCGGTCGGCCATCTGCTGTTCGGGCGAGACGTAGAACGGCATGCTCATAGCAGCGGGGCCTCCGGACCATCGGGACGATCGCGGCGACCCGCGAGGACGGCGTCGACGCGCGGAGCGAGCTCGTCGTCGTCCCAGACCCGGATGCCGGCAGCCGACGCGGACGAGACGCTGGGATAGATCCGCCGGTACGGGTCGGGGCCTGCGGTGGCCGTGTCGTCGTCGGCGGAATCGACCAGGGCCTGGATCAACGCGACGACCGCGTCGTCCTCGGACATGGCCGGGCGGTAGAGCTTCTTGAGGGCACCGCGGGCGAACGGAGCTCCGGAACCGACGCTGAAGAACCCCGTCTCCTCGTAGCGCCCTCCGGCCGCGTCGTAGGAGAAGATCCGGCCCCCACCCGTGGCGAGGTCGTACCCGGCCATCACGGGCAGGGCGATGAGCCCCTGCATCGCGAGATCGAGATTGCCGCGGATCATGCCGCCGAGCCGGTTGGCCTTGCCGTCGAGGGACAGCGGCGACCCTTCGACCTTCTCGTAGTGGACCAGCTCGACCTGGAGCAGACGGGCGACCTCGGCGGCCACGCCCGCAGCGCCCGCGATCCCGACGAGGCAGTGGTCATCGGCCGCGAACACCTTGCGGATGTCCCGCTGCGCCACGAGGTTCCCGACCGTCGCGCGCCGGTCGGCGGCCATCACGACGCCGTCGGCGTGGACGGCCGCGACGATCGTGGTGCCGTGCGGCATCGCGAGATCGGCGCCGCCGGGATGCGGCAGCGCCTCGGGGGCGACCGCTCGAAGGTAGTCGACGAAGGACGCCCGCGCCGCCGTCGCGCCCGCGTCGGGCTCGCGCCCGGGCCGGCCCCAACCGGTCGAACTCCACGCCATCGCGACCTCCTGTCGACCGAAGCCTAGCCAGTCGCTGCGACGGTTTCCGCCACTTTCGCCCCCGTGGAAGGCTCTCCGGCGCGGCCGCCGCCCGCCGCCGTGCCGCCCGGATGCGGGCAATCAGGTGGCACCGCCGCCTGCGATGGTCGCGGTCGGTAGGGTGGGCGCGTGAACCGCACGTTTCCACCGGTGGGCGCCATTCTTCTCGATCAGGTGCTCATCTTGGTGTTCATCCTGGTCGGTCTCGTCTTCCACGAGAGCATGCCGCTCGTGTCCATCCTCACGTGGCAGGGCGTCTTCCAGCTCTTCGGAACGGCCTTCCCGTTCATGCTCGCCGGGTTCCTGGCCTGGGCCGGCCTGATCCTGAAGCAGTACTACAAGCTGCTCAGCTCGGGCGCGATCGTGTGGGCGTCCGTGGTGGTCCTGGGCCTGGTCTTCCGCGTCATGAACGGCGGCGGCGTGCAGCCCACCTTCATCCTCACGACCGCGCTGTTCACCGGCATCCTGCTCATCGGATGGCGTCTCGTCGCCGGACTCATCCTGCGCGCCCGCCCGGCCGAGGCGGTCTGAGCCCCGACCGCGATCAGGTCGCGTCGGCGCCGGACGGCTGCCCCGCGACCGGCTCGACCCACGAGGGACGCGGCCCGGCATAGTCGGCCCCGTACGCACCCGGCGCCGGACGTCGGCTCCGCCGCGGCGCGACCACGCCAGGCGCCAGCCGGCGCGCGATCACAAGGAAGCCGGTGTGCCCGGACGTCCCGTGCCCCGGCCGGATCGCCAGCCCCTCGGCATGCCATTCCCGGATCGTCGTCTCGGTCGCCTGCGGCTCGGTGAACCCGCCATGGGCCCGCAGCGTGTCCATGGTGCGTCCGAGCTGCGTCGTCGTCGCCACGTAGCAGCACAGCACCCCGCCGCCGACAAGCCGTTCCGCGACCGCGTCCACGCACTCCCACGGCGCGAGCATGTCGAGGATCGCCCGGTCGATCTCGCCGTCGGAGATCGTCTCGACCAGGTCGCCCACCACCAGCGTCCAGCCCGGCGGGCGCTCCCCGTAGAAGCTCTCGACGTTGGCCGCCGCGCGACGGGCGAACTCCTCACGCCGCTCGTACGAGACGAGTGTGCCGGCGGGCCCGAGCGCGCGCAGCAGGCTGATCGTCAGCGCCCCCGATCCGACACCGGCCTCCAGCACGCGGGCGCCGGGAAAGACGTCTCCCCACATGAGGATCTGAGCGGCGTCCTTCGGATAGATCACCGCCGCCTCGCGCGGCATGGACACGACGAAATCGTGCAGCAAGGGCCGGAGCGCGAGGTACTCCACGCCGCCGGCCGACCGCACGACCACCCCTTCCGGACCGCCGATGAGGTCGTCGTGCGCAATCCCTCCCTTGGTGGTGTGGAACACGGCACCCTGCTGCAGCCGCACCGAGTGGCGCCGCCCCTTGGGATCCGAGAGCGTCACCCGCTCGCCTTCGCGCAACGACCCCGTGGCGCCGTCGACCGGTCGCTCCTCGGCACTGCCCATCTACTGTTCCAATCCCCACAAGGCCAGTTGCCCACCGGGCCCGAAGCCACCGTCTGCGATGCTCACCCCGGGCCCGACGAACAGCGCACCGTCGGTCTGCGACACGGGGATGACCACATTGTCAGCAGCCGCCTGCTGCTGCAACTCCGACAGGGCGACCGTCCGCGCGTTGCCGTCGTCGGTCGTCCGGGCCCGCTGGTCGAGTTGCTCGACCTTCGCGGCGCTGCCCGGCAGCGGATTGGTGAGATACGGCAGCATCCACCCCGTCGCCGTGGCCAGCGCCGGCAGGGCGTCCGAGAGCTGGAGATCGGCCTGGTCGGCATCGGCCCGCACGACGACGTCGAGCCCCGCGGACGACTGCAGCCGGTTCTCGATGACCTGCGCGAGCTGCGCGGCGCCCGGCGCCCCCGAGTCGTACCCGAGGACCAGTGTGATCCCGCTGGTGTCCGTGGTCGGCACGGTGGCGATGCCGCCCTGCGAGAACGCCGCCGCATACCCGTCGACCCCACGCGGCACGATCGAGTCGAGCGTCCGCTCCGACTGCAGCGCGAGGCTGATCCGGCCGCGCAGCGCCGCATCGAGCCGATGGCTGCTGGACGGGCTCCAGATCAGCCGCCGGACCAGCATCCCGCTCCGCGCCACGCGCGACCACCCCGAGTCGGTCGTGTGGGAACTGCTCGCATCGATCTGCTGCTGCAGCCGGGTGACGGCGGGCTCGTCGAGCCCCTGCCACGCGACCTCGGCCGTCCCGGCGATCACCGCCTGCTCGACCGCGGACGTGTCGTCGAGCGTCTGTACGCGGATCGTCGAGATGCTCCCCGGCGTCGCCCCCTCGTAGCTCGCGGAGCGGCTGAAGACGGCCTCGCCGTTCGACCGGCGCACCAGCTCGTACGGACCGGACCCGATCGGCAACTGGTCGTCGGAGCGCACCGACGTCGCGGCGTAGCTCGGCTCGTCGACGATCGACGCGGCGGGGCTGGCAAGGGCCTGGGCGAACTGGTTGTCCTCCCACGTGAGCACGAACTGGACCGTCTTGGCGTCCGGGGTCCGGATCTCGCTCAGGGATGAGAACAGCACGGCCGTCCCGGCCTGCACCCCCAGCGTCAGGGCGCGTTCGATGCTGTGCTTGACGTCGCGGGAGGTGAGCGCATTGCCGTTGTGGAAGACGAGGTTCGAGCGCAGAGTGCACTCGTACACCAGCGCCTGCCGGAAGAGGCAGTCGCTGGCCGCGTCCGGCTTCAGCTCGTGGGTGTCGGCGTTGTACGTGAGCAGCCGCTGGTAGACGGCCGTCGCGACCATCGCGCCCATGTCCGTGGTGACATAGGCAGGGTCGAGCTGGCGCACCCGTTGCGTCGTCGCGACGGTGAACGGGCGAACGGTGGTGGCCGTCGATGGTGCGGGCGCGGGCGTGTCCTCGGTGCAGCCGACCACGATGCCGAGGAGGACGAGGAGCGCGAGCACCCAGCTAGCGCGACGCCACCCAGCGCTCGTACTCACCAAGGACACCTTCCCAGGGTAGAGCCTCCAGAGTGCTCACCGGCATCCGACCGTGGGCCGAATCGTGAGGGTAGTGAAAGTGGATCGCGACCACGAAACAGCCCGCCGCTTCGGCGGATGCACGCCCCTCCCGCGAATCCTCGAACGCGACGCAGCACGTGGGATCGACTCGCAGGCGCGCGGCCGCGGTGAGGTAGGGCTCGGGATGCGGCTTGCCGTTGGCGACCTGATCGCCGCCGACGATCTCGGCGAACGGAATCCGGTCGAGCCCGCTCATGGCCGCCCGCAGGATCGCCTCGGTCGACATCGACACGAGCGCCTGCGGGATGCCGCGCCGCTCGAGGTCGGAGACCAGCGCCAGCGCCCCCGGCCGCCACTCGACCTCGGTCCGCGGCAGGACGTCCAGCACATGCCGCTCCATGAACTCGACTCCCCAGTCGGGGTCGACCTCCCCCGTCCGGCCCGCGTACTCGATGATCGCCGACGCGCCGTCCCGCATGGAGAACCCATGGATCCTGGCCGACTGCTCCGGCGTCCACCCGGCCCCGCCGAGCGCAGCCAGAAGAGCTCCCTCGGCCCCCCGCCACACGGACGCGGTGTCGACGAGCGTCCCGTCGAAGTCCCACAGCACGGCCTGCGGAGAGCGTTCAGGAGTCATGGCGCCATTCTGGCAACGCCCGGCGAACGCTGACCAATCGCCCTCGGAAGTCGCACAGACGAGCCGTCCGCACGTTCGCGGGTCTCACGCCGAGAAATACCGCGCCTGCGGGTGATGGACGACGAGGGCATCGGTCGCCTGCTCCGGGTGGAGCTGGAACTCCGGCGACAGCTCGACGCCGATCCGCGCGGCGTCGACCAGCGCGACGAGCTTCGCCCGATCAGTCAGGTCGGGGCAGGCCGGGTACCCGAAGGAGTACCGCGAGCCCTGGTAGGCCTGATTGGTCAGCATGTCGAGCATCGGCCCGTCCGGCTCCAGTCCGAGCTCCCGGCGGATCCGGGCGTGCCACAGCTCGGCGAGCGCCTCGGTGAGCTGGACGGACAGGCCGTGGAGCTCCAGATAGTCGCGGTAGCGGTCGGCGGCGAAGAGCTCGGCCGTCGCCTGCCCGATCCGCGACCCCATCGTGACGAGTTGCAGCCCGATGACGTCGGGGTGGCCCAGTTCGCGTGTCTCGGCCTCGTCGGCGAAGAAGTCCGCCAGGCAGAGCCGCCGGTCCCGTGCCTGCCGCGGGAACGTGAACCGCTGCACCTCGCGGCGATGGGTCTCGGGGTCCAGGACGACGAGATCGTCCCCGTCGGAGTAGCACGGCCAGTACCCGTAGACGACGCCGAACTCGGCCAGCCCCCGGGTCTGCACGTCGTGCAGCAGCGCGCGCAGCCGCGGCATCCCCTCGGTCTCGACGAGCTCCTCGTAGGAGCGGCCCCCGCGTTCGGGCCGCAACCCCCATCGGCCCATGAACGTCGCCTTGTGGTCCAGCCACTGGGCCACGTCGGCCAGCGGCACGCCGCGCACCATCCGCGATCCCCAGAACGGCGGGACGGGCCGGGTGACGTCCCGGCGGACGTGGCTCGATCGTTCACCGGCCCGTGCCGGCTCCACCTTCGCCGGCGCCGTCCGCTTCGACCGTCGCCCGCGCAACGGCGGCAGCTCGGCCCCGGGGACTCCCCGCTTGACCGCCATCAGCGTGTCCATCAGGAAGAGCCCTTCGAACGCGTCCTGCGCGTACCGGACCTCCCCGTCGTACAGCTCGTGCAGGTCGTCCTCCACGTACGACCGCGTGAGGGCCGCCCCGCCGAGAAGCACCGGATAGCGCGCCAGGCCGCGCTTGTTGAGCTCGGCCAGGTTGTCCCGCATCACGACGGTCGACTTCACGAGCAGACCGCTCATGCCGATCGCGTCCGCCGCATGCTCCTCGGCCGCCTCCACGATGTTGCTGAGGGGCTGCTTGATGCCGATGTTGACGACGTTGTACCCGTTGTTCGCCAGGATGATGTCCACGAGATTCTTGCCGATGTCGTGGACGTCGCCGGTCACGGTCGCGAGGACGATCGTCCCCTTGCCGAGTTCGTCGGTGCGGTCCAGGTGCGGCTCCAGATGCCGCACCGCCTGCTTCATGACCTCGGCGGACGCGAGGACGAACGGCAACTGCATCTGTCCCGACCCGAACAGCTCGCCGACGGTCTTCATGCCGGTGAGCAGGTCCTCGTTGATGACGTCGAGCGCCGACTTGTGCTGCAGCGCCTCGTCCAGGTCGCCGGGAAGGCCCTTCGCCTCGCCGTCGACGATGCGCCGGGCGAGACGCTCCCCGATCGGCAGCGCGGCGAGCTCCTCGGCACGGGCCTGTCTGGACGCCGCCGTCGTCACGCCCTCGAACAACTCCAGGAACCGGGCCAGCGGATCGTAGTCGGCCGTGCGCCTGTCGTAGACCAGGTCGAGTGCGACCTCCCGCTGCTCGGCGGGGATCCGGGCCATCGGCAGGATCTTCGCCGCATTGGCGATCGCGGAGTCCAGCCCGGCTTCCACGCACTCGTGCAGGAACACCGAGTTCAGCACGATTCGCGCTGCAGGGTTGAGGCCGAAGGAGACGTTCGACAGGCCCAGCGTCGTGAGGACCCCCGGGTGGCGCCGCTTGAGCTCCCGAATGGCCTCGATCGTCTCCATCCCGTCGCGGCGGGTCTCCTCCTGGCCGGTGGCGATCGGGAAGGTGAGACAGTCGACGATGATGTCGCCGGGACGCAGGCCGTAGGTGCCGGTCAGGTCGGCGATGAGCCGCTCGGCCACCCGCAGCTTCCACTCGGCGGTCCGCGCCTGCCCCTCCTCGTCGATCGTCAGCGCGACCACGGCGGCGCCGTGCTCGCGCACCAGCTCCATGACACGGGCGAAGCGCGAGCCGGGCCCGTCGCCGTCCTCGTAGTTCACCGAGTTGATGATCGAGCGGCCCGCGAGCGCCTCCAGGCCGGCCCGCAGCACGGCGGGCTCCGTCGAGTCCAGCATGACCGGCAGCGGGACCGCGGTCGCCAGGCGGGACGCCAGCTCGTCCATGTCGGCGGCGCCGGCGCGCCCGACGTAGTCGACGCACACGTCGAGGACGTGCGCGCCCTCGCGGCTCTGCGCCTTCGCGATGTCCACGCACTCGTCCCAGTCGCCGGCCAGCATCGCCTCGCGGAACGCCTTCGAGCCGTTGGCGTTCGTGCGTTCGCCGACCGACAGATAGCTGGTGTCCTGCCGCAGCGGGACCTCCGCGTACAGGGACGCCACCGAGGCACCGTCCGGGACGTCGCGCGACGGGACGTCCCGCCCCCTCGCCACCGCCGCGAGCGCGGCGATGTGGGCAGGGGTCGTCCCGCAGCACCCGCCGACCAGCGACAGCCCGAATTCCGCGATGTAGCGGTCCAGGGCGGTGGCGAGCCCGTCGGGCGACAAGGGGTAGCGCGCGCCCTCGGAGGTGAGCTCCGGGAGGCCCGCGTTGGGCATGCAGGACAGCCCCACGCGGGCATAGCGGGACAGGTGCCGCAGGTGCTCGCCCATCTCGTCGGGGCCCGTGGCGCAGTTGAGCCCGATGATGTCGACCCCGAGAGGCTCGATGGACGTCAGCGCCGCGCCGATCTCGGTCCCGAGCAGCATCGTCCCGGTCGTCTCGATCGTCACGCTCACGATCACAGGCAGGTCGGCGCCCAGCGCGGTGAGCCCGCGCCGCGCGCCGAGCACGGCGCCCTTGACCTGCAGCAGGTCCTGGGACGTCTCGATGAGAATGGCGTCCGCGCCGCCTTCGATGAGGCCCTCGGCGCACTCCTGGTATCCGTCGCGGAGAGTTCCGAACGAGATCTGCCGCAAGGTCGGGAGCTTCGTGCCGGGGCCCATGGACCCGAGCACCCAGCGGGGACGGTCCGGTGTGGAGACCTCGTCGGCCACGCCCCGGGCGATGCGCGCACCGGCGAGCGCGAGCTCCCGCACGCGGGCCGGGATGTCGTATTCGGCGAGCGCGGCGACGTTGGCGCCGAACGTGTTCGTCCCGACGCAGTCGGAACCGGCCGCCAGGTACGCCCGGTGGATGTCGGCCACGATGTCGGGGCGCGTCACGTTGAGGATCTCGTTGCAGCCGTCGAGCCCGGCGAAGTCCTCCATCGTCACCCGCGAGGCCTGCAGCATCGTCCCCATCGCTCCGTCGGCGACGACGACGCGACGGGACAAGGCGGTGCGCAGGCTGCTGGTCATGCGGACAAGAGTAGGGGCCGCGCCGCCGCCGCTCCGCACGGCCCGCGCCCGGAATCCACGCTCTATAGTGACGGGCATGTGTGGAATCATCGGCTATCTGGGGCCGCGGCCCGCCCGTGACGTGGTGGTGGCGGGGTTGCGCCGGATGGAGTACCGGGGGTACGACTCGGCCGGGCTGGCGGTGATCGATCACGGCCGGATCCTTGTCCGGAAGCGGGCAGGCAAGATCGCGAACCTGGAGAGCGCGCTCGCGGCAGAGCCTCTGCCGGACACCGAGATCGGGATCGGGCACACCCGCTGGGCGACGCACGGCGTCCCATCGGACGTGAATGCGCACCCTCACGTGTCGGGCAACGGCCGGATCGCGCTCATCCACAACGGCATCATCGAGAACTTCGCGGCGCTGCGCACCGAGCTGGAGGCGCAGGACGTCGTGTTCTCGTCCCAGACCGACACCGAGACCGCCGCGCAGTACCTCGGGCTCGAGGTCGCCCGCGGCACCGACCTGGCCGACGCGATGCGCGCGGTCTGCCGCCGTCTCGAAGGGGCCTTCACCCTCGTCGCCATCGATCCCACCCAGCCCGACCGGCTCGTCGCGGCACGCCGCAACTCGCCCCTGGTCGTCGGCGTCGGAGAGGGCGAGTTCTTCGTGGCGTCCGACGTGTCGGCGTTCATCGAGTTCACCCGGTCGGCGATCGAGCTCGGCCAGGATCAGGTCGTCGACGTCACCCGCGACGGCGTCACCGTGACCGACTTCCAGGGACAGCCGGCCGAGACCCATCCCTTCGAGGTGACCTGGGATCTGTCGGCCGCCGAGAAGGCCGGCTACGACTGGTTCATGCGCAAGGAGATCTTCGAACAGCCCAAGGCCGTGGCGGACACCCTGCTGGGACGGTTCACCCCCGACGGCGCCCTCAAGCTGGACGAGCTCCACATCCCCGAGGACGAGTTGCGCCGGATCGACAAGATCATCATCGTCGCCTGCGGCAGCGCCTACTACGCCGGTCTGGTCGCGAAGTACGCGATCGAGCATTGGACCCGCGTCGCCTGCGAGGTCGAGATCGCGAGCGAGTTCCGTTACCGGGACCCCATCATCACCCGCACGACCCTGGTCGTGACCATCAGCCAGTCCGGGGAGACCGCCGACACGCTCATGGCCATCCGCCATGCGCGCGAACAGCACGCGAAGGTGATCGCGATCTGCAACACCAACGGCGCGACCATCCCCCGCGAGTCCGACGCCGTCATCTACACCTACGCCGGTCCCGAGATCGGCGTCGCATCCACCAAGGGCTTCCTCACCCAGGTGGCCGCCTGTTACCTCCTGGGGCTGTATCTCGCCCAGGTCCTCGGCACCAAGTTCGGCGACGAGATCGCCGCCGTGATGCACGAGCTCGCCGCGACGCCCCCGCTCATCCAGAAGGTGCTGGACCGGCTGGAGCCGATGCGCGAGCTCGCCCGGCGTCTCGTCGACCAGCGCTCTGTCCTGTTCCTCGGTCGGCACGTCGGCTATCCCGTCGCCCTCGAGGGGGCGCTGAAGCTCAAGGAGATCGCCTACCTCCACGCCGAGGGGTTCCCGGCCGGTGAGTTGAAGCACGGTCCCATCGCGCTCGTCGAGGAGGGCATTCCCATCTTCGTCATCGTCCCGCCGCAAGGACGGGATCAGCTCCACGACAAGGTCGTCTCCAACATCCAAGAGGTCCGGGCCCGAGGTGCGTACACCATCGTGCTCGCCGAGGAGGACGATACCGAGGTCGATCCGTACGCCGACATCCTCTTCCGGCTCCCCCGCGTCTCGACGCTGCTGCAGCCGCTCCTGGCGATCGTCCCGCTGCAGTTCTTCGCGTGCGAGCTCGCGACCCTCAAGGGCTACGACGTCGACCAGCCCCGCAACCTCGCCAAGTCCGTCACCGTGGAGTGACCGCGGCCTCCGACGGCACCGGGCCTCTGTGGCGGGTGCGGCGAGCGGGCTAGAGGACGAGCGACGCGGCCACGGCGAACATGACGACGGCGATGAGCCCGTCGAGGACGCGCCAGGCCAGCGGTGACCGGAACAGGGGTCGAAGGAAGCGCGCCCCGAACCCGAGCGCCGAGAACCAGGCGAGGCTGCCGGTCACGGCGCCCGCCCCGAACCACCAGCGTGCCTCGCCGTGCGTGGTGGCGACCGACCCGAGCAGGACGACGGTGTCGAGATACACGTGGGGGTTCAGCCAGGTGAACGCCAGGCATGCCGCGACCGCCGAGCCGAGGGTCGACGGAGAGCCCGCCGGATCGGCCTGCAGCGCACCGGGCCGCAGCGCGCGCCGTGCGGCCAGGACCCCGTAGGCGGCCACGAACAGGGCGCCTCCCCAGCGGATCCCGGTCAGGACGGCCGGAGCCGCCGCGACGACCGCTCCGACCCCGGCGATGCCCGCTGCGATGAGAACGGCGTCCGAGACCGCGCAGATCGCCACGACGGGGAGGACGTTCTCGCGCCGCAGCCCCTGCCGCAGGACGAAGGCGTTCTGGGCGCCGATGGCGACGATGAGCGACAGGCCGAAGCCAAGACCCGCGATGGCGGCGGCGAGAACGGACGACGTGGGCATACGTCGAACGTACGGAGAGATCGTTGTTGAGACAAGCTAATGTTTCTGTGGTAGCAACAGCATGGCTAATGAACGGGCTGGCAATGGACTTCGACCTCGCACATCTGCAGGCGCTTTCGGCGGTGATCGAGCATGGGAGCTTCGATGCGGCCGCCCGGGCGCTGCATGTGACGCCATCGGCCGTCAGCCAGCGCATCCGCGCGCTCGAAGTGGCCACACGACGCGTTCTCGTCGTCCGCACGCGGCCGGTGACGGCCACCCGCGCGGGCGCTCCGCTGCTGCGCCTCGCCCGGCAGGTGGCCGCTCTGTCGGCCGACACCGCGCGCGAGATGAGCCTCGCCGGCGGGGTTCGTCTTCCGCTCGCCGTGAACGCCGACTCGCTGTCGACCTGGGTGCTGCCGGCGCTGGCTCCCCTGGCGGGCGAGATCGCCTTCGAGTTCCACCGCGAGGATCAGGAGCGCACCATCGGCCTGCTGCGCGACGGAACGGTGCTGGCAGCCATCACCTCCGACGGGCAGGCCGTCCAGGGGTGCACGGTCACACCTCTGGGCGTGATGCGCTACCGGCCGTACGTGTCGCGCGCGGCCGCGGTCCGCTGGTTCGGTGACGGGATGACAGCCGCGGCACTGGCGGCCGCGCCGATGATCGAGTTCGACCAGGCCGACGAGCTGCAGCGTCGCTACCTGACCGCACACGCCCCGGGGGCGGAGCCGCCCCGGCACCAGGTGCCGGGCGCCGGGGACTTCGCCGAGGCGGTCCGGCTCGGGTACGGGTGGGGAATGCTGCCCGCTCTCCAGGCCGAGCCGCTCGGCGACGAGGTCGTGCTGCTGGACGACGACGGCGGGGTGGACGTCGCCCTGTACTGGCAGCAGTGGGGTGTCCGGACGCCGTCCTTGGATGCCGCCGCCGCGGCGATCGCGACCGCCGCCCGCGCCCTGCGGTAGCGAGGGGAACCAGACGCTCAGCGGGTACGGAAGAACCCGACGACGGCCGCGACGATGCCGACGACGAGGAGGATCTGCACCACGAACGTCGAGGTCTGGAGGGTGGTGTCGCCGAAACCTGTGACCAGCAGGACGGCGAACTCGGCCACCACGACCCAGAATCCCCGCCGCCGGCGACGCCACAGGAGCACGATCGCGAGGATCGCGAGGACCGTCGGCACGGCCAGCAGCAGGGCCGCGTTCGACCACAGGATTCCCCGGGAGTCGCCGCGGCCGAGCAGCAGGATCCAGTAGTACAGGTTGGTCGCGATCACGATCAGCCCCAGCGCGGCCATGCCGACACCGGTCTGGAACCATCCGGTCGATGCCCCGGACGAGGGCGTCGGGCCGCCGGAACCGGTCATCGCGCCGTCGCTGCCTCGGCCTGCGCGCGGAGCGCACGCACCATCTCGTCGGGGTTGTCGGCCGAGTACACCGCGGAGCCGGCGACGAACACGTCCGCCCCCGCCTCGACGCAACGCTCGATCGTCTCCCCCGAGACGCCTCCGTCGACCTGCACCCAGATGTCCTTGCCGAGACGGGACACGAGCTCGCGCGTGCGGCGGATCTTCGGCAGCGTGAGGTCGAGGAACCTCTGCCCCCCGAACCCGGGCTCGACGGTCATGATCAGCACCATGTCGAGCTCGCCGAGCATGTCGGCGTAGGGCTCGATCGGCGTCGCGGGCCGCAGCGCCATGGAGGCACGCGCACCCGCGGCGCGCAGCTCCCGGGCGAGGCGGACGGGCGCCGAGCATGCCTCGACGTGGAACGTGACCGACTCGGCGCCCGCCTCCGCGTACGACGTCGCCCATCGGTCGGGGTCGTCGATCATCAGGTGGATGTCCAAGAAGGCGTCGGTCGCGCTCCGGATGGCCTTCACCATCGGCAGGCCGAAGGTCATGTTCGGGACGAAGTGGTAGTCCATGACGTCGATGTGCACACCGTCGGCGCTGCTGATGCGCGAGATCTCGGTCGCGATGTTCGTGAAGTCGGCGTTCAGGATGCTCGGTGTGATTTTCATGCCCACGGGCAGACTCTATCGACAATTCCCGCCCGCCGAGCGGCCCCGCCCACCCGCCGCGGCGCCTACGCCACCGCCACGAGCGCGAGGAACATCGCGTCCGTGCCGTGGCGATGGGGCCACAGTTGCGCGGTGTCGCCACGCAGGCCCGGCACACCCGGCAGATACTGCGGGGCGCTGAGCAGCCGCGTGTGCGGGTGATCGGCGAGCACGGCGTCCACGACCTCGGTCGTCTCGGCCGCGTGCGGCGAGCACGTCACGTAGGCCACGACGCCGCCCGGGCGCGCGGCGGCGAGAGCGCTGCGCAGCAGCGCCCGTTGGAGCGGCACCAGGTCGCCGAGCGAGGCGGGATCGCGGCGCCAGCGGCTCTCGGGCCGGCGGCGCAGCGCCCCGAGCCCCGTGCAGGGGACGTCGGCGAGGACGGCCGCGAACGAGCCCGGCGCCCAGGCCGGCCGCGTCCCGTCGGCACAGATCACGGTGTGCGGCCCGGGATAGGCGGCCATCGCCCTGTCGATCAGGCGCGCCCGGTGCGGGGCCACCTCGGCGGCGACGAGGGGCACTCCGCGCTCCCGGGCCAGACCGTGGAGCAGCGCCGCCTTGCCGCCGGGGCCGGCGCACAGGTCGAGCCAGGGGCCTGCGACCTCGACGGCCCGCGACAACGCGAGCGCGACGAGCTGACTGCCCTCGTCCTGGACGCCGACGCGGGCGCTGCGCACGTCCTCCAGCTCGCCCGGCACACCGTCGTAGCGCGCGCCGACCGGCGACCAGCGGCACGGCTCGGCGCCGAGGGCGAGGAGATCCCGCCGGTCGGTGATTCCGGGGCGGCACACCAGCGTCGGGGCGGCGGGCTCGTTGTTGGCCGCGAGCGCCGCCTCCACCTCGTCCGCGGGCAGGACGTCCGCATAGGCCCGCACGATCCACTCGGGGTGATGAAGGCGGGTGGCGAGCACGACGAGCGGGTCGGTCTCGCCGGCGACCAGCACCTCCATCCAGTCGGACAGCTCCTTCGCGGCGACCTTTCGCAGGATGGCGTTGACCAGCCCCGTGACGCGCTCCCCGACCCGCTCCCGGGCCAGGTCGACGGTCGCGGCGACCGCCGCGTGCACCGGAATCCGCATGGCGAGGAGCTGGTGCGTGCCGAGCCGGAGCAGGTCGACGACGGCCGGCTGGAGCGTGGTGAGGGGTCTCCGCCCCGCCACCGCGAGGATCCGGTCGTAGGTGCCCTGGAACCGACAGGTACCGTTCACGAGCTCGGTCGCGAACGCGGCGTCGCGACCCGTCAGCCCGGCCGACCGGAGCGCGTGGGACAGCTCGATGTTCGGGTACGCCCCGTCCCCGGTGACCGCGCGCAGGACCGCGAACGCCGTGACCCGCGGGAGGTCCGCGCGGCGTCTCACCGCAGCCACGGGTCGTCGTCTCGCAGCCCGCGTCCCCAGGCCGCCGCGTCCATGGGCCGCTTTCCGATCGGCTGCACCGTGACGAGCTCGAGCGTGCCGGCACCGGTTCCCGCCCACACCCCGAGCCTCCCCACCCGTAGCCGTCCCGGTGCGAGGTCCGCCGGGTCGGCGATCCGGCTCCGCAGGATCTTGAACCGATCGCCCCCATAGGTCGTCCAGGCTCCCGGATGCGGGCTGCACCCGCGGACCAGATCGTGCAGCCGTGCGGCGGAGGCCGTCCAGTCCAGCCTGGCGTCGGCGACGGTCACCTTCGGGGCGAGAGAGATCCCGGTGTCGGGCTGCGGCTCGGGCTCGGCTCCGGCGGCGACGGCATCGAGGGTGTCGACGAGCAGCCCGGCCCCGTCGACGGCCAGTCGCGCGAGCACCTCACCGGCCGTTTCGGCGGGGTCGATCCGTGTCGTGAGCGTGCGATACACCGGCCCGGAGTCGAGGCCCGCGTCGATGAGGAAGGTCGTGGCCCCGGTGGTCTTCGCGCCGGCCATGAGCGCACGCTGCACCGGTGCCGCGCCCCGCCAGGCGGGCAGCAGCGAGAAATGGAGGTTCACCCATCCGCGAGCCGGGATCTCCAGCGCGCCGGGCGGCAGCAGCGCGCCGTAGGCCACGACGGGAACGCAATCCGGCGCCAGCTCCCGCAACTGTGCCTGGAATACGGGATCGCGCGGGTGGCCGGGTCGCAGCAGCGGCAGTCCGAGGTCCAGCGCGCGGCGCCCGACCGGGGACGGGACGAGCCGCTTGCTGCGTCCCTTCGCGGCATCGGGCCTGGTGAGGACGGCCACCACCTCGTGGGACGACGAGAGCAGGGCGTCCAGGGACGGCAACGCCACGTCGGGCGTCCCGGCGAAGACCACACGCATCCTCTCAGCTTAGGGCGTCGCCGCACGGCGGATCGTCGGGGCCGGCGGCTAGAGTGCGGCGCATGGAAGGGCAGGGCGTGGTCGATCCCGTGGCGAGCGTGGTGCTCGACCTGAACCTCCCCCACCTCGACCGGGAGTTCGAGTACGCGGTTCCGGCCGACCTGGCCGATGCGGCCGTCGCCGGCGCGCGGGTGCGGGTGCGCTTCGCCGGCCGTCTCGTGGACGGCTTCATCGCGGACCGCCGCGCCACACCCCGTCACGAGGGCCATCTCGCCCCGCTTCACAAGGTCGTCTCGCCCGAGCCCGTCCTGCTGCCAGAGACACTCCGGCTGCTGCGCGCGGTGGCGGACCACTACGCGGGCACCGTGGCCGATCTGCTGCGCTTCGCCGTCCCGCCGCGGCATGCCGCCACGGAGCGGGCCGACCGTGCCGCCCCGCCGGCGCCCGTGCTCGACATCTCCGAGAACGCACTCGCGGCGTACCCGGCGGGCGCGTCCTTCCTCACCGCTCTCCGGGACGGCCGCAGCCCCCGCGCCGCGTGGCAGGTCGCCGCCGTGCACGCTCCGCTCGGCGAGCCGTTCGGCGCCATGGTGACCGCGGCGCAGGAGACGCTGCGCAGCGGCCGGGGCGCAATCCTGCTCGTGGGTCACCGACGCGATCTCGACCGGCTCGCCGCCGAGGTCACGGCCAGGTGCGGGCCCAACTCCTTCGCGGTGCTCGCTGCCGACCTCGGGCCGTCGGTCCGCTACCGGCATTTCCTTTCGGTTGTGCGGGGGCAGCAGCGTCTGGTGATCGGGACGCGCAACGCCGTGTTCGCGCCCGTGCGTGAGCTCGGCCTCGTGGGCATCTGGGACGACGGCTCCGACGACTACGCCGAGCCGCACGCCCCGTACCCGAACGCGCGGGAGGTCGCCGCGATCCGCGTCGCCCAGCAGGGAGCGGGCATCCTGCTCGCGTCCCACTCCCGCAGTCTGGAGGCGCAGGCGTGGGTCGAGGCGGGCTGGCTCCACGACATCGCCGTCCGGCCGGCCGCCCTGCGCGAGCGCACGCCCGTGGTGCACATCGCCGCGTCCACCGACTTCGCGCTCACCCGGGACCCGCACGCCCGCTCCGCACGGCTGCCGCGGGAGGTCTTCGACACGGTTCGCGCGGGTCTTGCGGCCGGGCCGGTGCTCGTGCAGGTTCCGCTGGCCGGCTACGTGCGGGGCGTCGTCTGCTCCGCGTGCGGGACCCCGGCCGCCTGTCCGCGGTGCGGCGGGCGCCTGCAGGGCGAGCCCTGGGCGGCCGGAATCCGGCTCACCTGCGCATGGTGCGGGCCCCCGCAGACCCGGTGGGCGTGCCGCGAATGCGGCGGGCGCGACCTGCGGACGTCCGGTGTGGGATCGGCGCGCACCGCCGAGGAGCTGGGACGCGCCTTCCCCGGCACCAGGGTGATCACGTCCTCCGGGGATCGGATCGTCGACGAGACCTCCGACGAGGTGGCGCTCGTCGTGGCCACGCCGGGAGCCGAACCGCGTGCCGCGCACGGCTATGCGGCCGCCGTTCTGCTCGACACGCTCGCGGCCCTCAACCGCCCCGACCTGCGCGCCGCCGAGGAGTCGCTCCGGCGCTGGCTCAATGCTGTGGCGCTGGTCCGCCCCGCGGCCGACGGCGGCACGGTGCTGGCGGTCGGCCCGAGCACGTCCGGAGCGCTGCGGGCCCTCGTGCGGACCGACCCCGTCGGGTTCGCCACCCGCGAGCTCGCCGACCGGCGTGCGGCGGGGTTCCCGCCGGCGGCGAAGCTCATCACGGTCGAGGGGCCGCCGAACGCCGTCGCCGAGTTCGCCGCCGAACTCCGCCTTCCCGACGGCGCGGCGATCCTCGCCCGCACCCCGGTGCCGGCCTCGTCGTCCGACGACCTCGAACGGCTGACGCTGCGCTCCGCACGGCACGCCGGTCGGGCGCTGACGGCCGAGGTCAGGTCCGCCGCCGCGGTCCGCACCGCGCGAAAGGACACGGGCGCGCTCCGGATCCGCGTCGACCCGCAGGTGCTGGGCTGAGCGCTACTTCAGGAGGTGCGCGATCTCCCCGGAGAGCTCGTCGCAGATCCACGGCGCGTTGCGGGTGCCGATGCGCGCGACGCCCAGCAGCAGGCATCCCAGCGCGACCATCGGCGTCCAGAAGCTCCCGGTGCCGGCGACCTTGACCTTCACCGGCTCGGGTGCGGTCTCGCACATGATCTTGACCTGGCTGAACTGCGGGCCGCCGTGGCGTCCGGTGGACGACTTGACCCAGTCGGCGCCCGCCTCGCTGGCCAGTTCCACCGCCGTCTTGATCTGGTCGTCGGTCAGCAACTGCACCTCGAGGATCGCCTTGCACTCCGCCCCGCCGTCGTGAGCGACCTTCACGACCTCGGCGATGTCCTTCTTGTAGAGGTCGTAGTCGCCGCTCTTGAGCGCGCCGTGGTTGGCGACCATGTCCACCACCCACGGCTTCCCGCTCAGCGCCGTGACACCCTCCTTCGCTTCCGCGACCTTCATGGCCGTGGAGACCGCACCGAACGGGAAGGCCAGCACCCACCCGGTCTCGATGCCCGTCCCTGCGAGCTGCTCCGAGACGTAGGGGGCCCAGAAGGTATTGGTGTGGAATCCCTTGAATCCGTACTGCTTGGCGATCTCGATACCGTGGTCGATGTCGTCCTGGCTCGCGTCGGAGTTCAGGACCGAGAAGTCCATCGCCTGGGCAAGCCCCTCCTTCGAGAGATCAAGGTCCTTCACGTGGATCGGCGCGGGCATGGGTACCACTCTCCTCTGATGTCGGTGTCTCTCCCGAGACGGACGCGCGGCCTGCGATGGCCGGCGGAGACGCCACTCTGCGTGTCCGTCGCTCGTTGCCTGTACATGTATAGCCCAGTTTAGTCATGCCGATCCCGCGACCCACAGCCCTGCGCGCTGACTGTGGACGTCGTCCGGCGCGCGGCTCCTACCCGGTCTCGTCGAGACGACGGCCCTCCCGGATCAGCCGATCGGCCGGCAGGCGCACACTGCGCCGCGCCGTGGCCTCCGAGGCCCAGCCGATCCGCAAGACGATGGCAGGATGCTCACCGACCGCCGCCGGGAAGACGGCGTCGAAGTCGTCCTGCTGCGCGCGGATCACCTCTGCGTAGCGGCCGAAGGTCTCCGGCTCGACGGCCGCCTTCGTGAGGTACTGCGGCATGACTCCGTGCGGCTGGACAGCCAGCCCCCGAGCGGTCGCGGCGAGCCAGATCCGCTCCATCGCCCGCCCGGCCTCGACGTAGCCGGCGGCATCCGCGCGTCGTGCGGTGACCAGACACAGGGCGCCCGCATGCCGCAGCCGGTCGGCCAGACGGCGCGCGACCAGCCGCCCGATTCCCAGCCTGCTCACGAGCCCGACGACAGGGGCGTGCCTCATCAATCGGCCCATCCAGACGAGAACGCCGGGCACCCCGAGCGCTTCGAACTCCAGCCCGAACCCGGTGGTCTCGATGTCGTGCCGGGTGAACCGCAGGATCTCGAAGAGCTCGTCGTGCAGCGGTCTGTGCTCCAGCCGGATGTAGGTCGAAGCGGCGTCCATCGTGGCCATCCGGTCGAGTGCGCCGCGCCCGGCGGCCCAGTGGACGCCCGCAGCAAGCCCGGCGGCTGCACCGGTGAGTGCCGCCACAATCCCGGTATCGAGCGGTCGGTCCTCGAAGGCGCCCCGGTCGGTCCGGCGCTCGTGGAGCACCGACGCCAGCGCGTCGCCCTCGCCGGCCCGCCCCAGCCGGACGATCACGGGCGTGTCGCGGCCGAGCGCTCCGGGCTCGACCTCCGGGTCGCGGCCCGCGTGGCGGGCGGCGATCACGAGGTTCTCGACCGCAGCGCCGAGGCCGACCCAGGCGAACATCGCGTTCACATCCGTCGGGAGCACACGGCTCGGCTCCAGCCGTGCCTCGATCGCGTCCCCCGCCCGGGCGAACACCCATGCCTGCATGTTGTCCGGAGACGGAGCGCGTCGCGCGGCCGCGATCAGGTCGGCGAACAGCCCGTCGGGGATCATGGCCGGGCCTCCCCCGCCGGCCAGGTCGGGGTGCGTGCCGCGGCGAAAACGTCGAGGGCGTGGCGCAGCATCTCCTCGGTGTGCGTCGCCATCAGCGAGACCCGCAACAGTTCCTGGTTCCTCGGGACCGCCGGGTGGGTGACCGGGTTGACGAAGACACCGCCGTCGAGCAGCCGGTGATACGCCGCGAGGGTGAGCAGCTCGTCGCCGCAGAAGACCGGCAGGATGGCATTGCCGTGGTCGTCCACCCGGTACCCCAGGTCTCGCAGGCCGGCCGCCAGGAACCGGGCGTTCGCGAGCAGGCGCCGGCGCCGCTCGGGCTCGGCCTCGACGACTCCCAGCGCCGCGAGCGCCGCCGCAACCGACGCCGGGGGCAGGCTCGCCGAGAACAGATGGGCACGCGCGGTGTGCCGCAGCGTGTCGATCACCTTGCGGTCGCCCGCCACGAAGCCGCCGATCGACGCCAAGGACTTGCTCATCGTGCCCATCACGAGATCGACCTGATCGAGCATCCCGAAATGCTCGGCCACGCCGCGTCCTCCCGGCCCCATCACGCCGATCGCGTGGGACTCGTCCAGCAGCAGTCGCGCATGGCGGGCCCGGACGAGCCGCACGATCTCGGGAAGGTCGACCACCGTGCCCTCCATGCTGAACAGCGAATCGGTGACGACCAGCGTCCGCCGGCCCGGCCGCCGCTCGAGCGCCTCCGCGAGCGCCGCGGTGTCGGCATGGCGGTAGCGCACCACCGTGGCACCCGCCAGGCGTGCCCCGTCGATCAGGCTGGCGTGGCTGCGCTCGTCCATCACGACGACGCCGTCCCTCCCGGCGAGCGCCGAGACGACCCCCACATTCGTCTGATACCCGGTCGAGCAGACCAGCGCGTCGTCCTTGCCGAGGAACCGGGCCAGTCGATCCGCGAGGTCGACGTGCAGGTCCAGCGTGCCGTTCAGCATCGGAGACCCCGAGCACCCGCTGCCGTACCGGGCGAGCGCCGCGCTCGCCGCCGCCGTGATCCGCGGGTGGGTCGCGAGGCCGAGGTAGCAGTTGGTTCCGAGCATCACCACCGGGCGTCCGTCGTGGACCACGACCGGCTCCTGCGCGCTTTCGAACACCGGGCGGAACGGATACAGGCCGGCGACGCGTGCGACGTCCGCGCGGGTGTAGCCGCACGGCCTCACGAACGGGTCGGCAGGATCCGCCGGGTCGGCGAACAGCCGGGCCGCGTCGGCAGGCTGCGGGCGGGCGGCCACGGTCGCCGGGTCGGAGCTCGCGAAGGCGCGGTGGCGGTTCTCCGGCTGGGGGATGCCGGTGCGGAAGAGCTCCGCGTAGGCCGCGCTGTGATCCGGGTCGCGGACGGCCTTGACCAGGAACACGACCGGGTGCAGCTCGGCGCCCAGCGACGTCTTGGCATCGTAGGTGGTGATGCCGAGGTTCAGCGACGTCTTGCCGAGGTCACAGGCCACCCGGATCACCTCCAGGAACAGGTTCGGGTACAGCGCGTAGTCGTCTCGGACGCTGCCGTCGATTCCCTCCGCCACGCCGAAGTAGTCCCCGTCGCCGACCAGGCCCAGGCCGAACGCGACGATCTCGCCGTCCAGCTTGATCGCGACGACGTGACTGCGTCCGGGCAGGTGCCGCGCCATCGCCTCGAAGTAGGCCGGGGTGAGGACCTCGTGCTCGTACTCGCCGTGCCGCTCGGCGACCTGCCGCCACAGCGCCGCCAGCCGGTCGGCATGAGGTGCGTAGTCGTCGATCACCTCGACGCTGATGCCCGGCGCGTGCAGGGCGTCCTGCACCCGACGGATGCGCTGTCGCTTCTTGTGCTTCAGCGCGGCGAGGTACCCGTCGAAATCCGGCCACCGCAGGGCGAGACGGGCGATCGGGAAACCGAGCACCGGCTGGTAGCCCGCCGCCCGGACGGCGTGGAAGTCCGGATACCGCTCGACCGGAATGTCCCGCACGACGATCAGGTCGGCGCCCTCGATCCGGGCGAGCTCGTCGAGCGTCGGCCCGAGAGCGCCCAGGAACGCCTCGCGATGCTCGCCGGGCGCCTCGATCGTCGCACCGAGCGACGCCAGGTGCCCCACCTCCAGCAGCCGGAACCTCATGAAGTCCGGTCGCCATTCCTTCACGGCGGCCAGCACCTCGGGCGACGTCGCGGTCGTGAGCTTCGTGAGGTCCATGTCGAACGCGAAGCACGAGGCGATGCCCACCGCCTCGCCGGCGCAGGAACCGATCAGATAGTGAGGGTGCAGGTCGTTGATGCCGGACGCCTCGACAGCACGGAGGTGCCCCGACTCGAGACCGACCGCGGTCGTCGAGGCAAGCCCGTCCCACACGGCGACGGGGACGTCCACGATGGACGTGTAGCGGGCGATCGTGATGTCGCCGGCACGCGCGGGCCGGCCGATGACCACCGGGTCGGCAGCAAGGATGCTCACGCGTCGAAGCTACGACGCCGCGCGCCGGCCCGCTCCCCGTTCGGGGTCCTCCTCGGGTTAAGTCAGCGCTCCCCCGGACACGACCCCAGCCCGTGCCCCGATCGGTCTACGACGTCGTCCTCACAGCACCGAGCGGACCGGGCGCGACACGGCCTCGCGCAGCGCCTCGGCGCGGTCGGTGCGCTCCCAGGTCATGACCGGCAGCTCCCGGCCGAAGTGCCCGTAGCACGTCACCTGGGAGTAGATCGGCCGCAGCAGGTCGAGGTCGTCGATGATCGCCGCAGGACGCAGGTCGAAGACCTCGTCCACGGCCGCGACGATCCGCTCCAGCGGCACCTTCTCGGTGCCGAAGCACTCCGCATAGAAGCCCACGGGATGTGCGCGGCCGATGGCGTAGGCGGCCTGTACCTCGCAGCGGTCGGCCAGCCCGGCGGCCACGACGTTCTTGGCGACCCAGCGCAGCGCATACGCGGCGGACCGGTCGACCTTCGACGGATCCTTCCCCGAGAACGCCCCACCGCCGTGCCGGGCCATGCCGCCGTAGGTGTCGACGATGATCTTGCGTCCCGTCACGCCGGCGTCGCCCATCGGGCCGCCGACGACGAAGGTGCCCGTGGGGTTCACGAAGGTGCGCAGGCCCTCGGTCGACACCGCATAGCGACCGAGCACGGGGGCGATCACCCGGTCCCGGATCGCCGCGGCCAAGTCTCCGTGCTCGATCTCCGCCGCGTGCTGCGTCGACACGACGACCGTATCGACGCGGACCGGACGGTCACCCTCGTACTCGACGGTCACCTGGGTCTTGCCGTCGGGACGCACCCACTCCAGTTCGCCGGACTTGCGCACCTCGGTGAGGCGCTCGGCCAGTCGATGGGCGATGTCGATCGGCATCGGCATGAGCGTCGACGTCTCGTTGGCCGCATAGCCGAACATGAGCCCCTGGTCGCCGGCCCCCTGCCGGTCGTAGGCGTCCGACGAGCCCTCGTTGCGCGCCTCCTCGGCCGTGTCGACCCCCTGCGCGATGTCAGGCGACTGGGCACCGAGCGAGACGAGAACACCGCAGGAGCGACCGTCGAAGCTCTTCTCGTCGTCGTCGTAGCCGACCGCGAGAATCCGGTCCCGCGCGATCCGGGAGATGTCGGCGTAGGCGGTTGTCGTCACCTCCCCGGCGACGATCACCGTCCCTGTCGTCACGAGGGTCTCGACGGCGACCCGCGCGTCGTGGTCCTCGGTGAGCAGAGCGTCGAGGACCGCGTCGGAGATCGCGTCGGCGAGCTTGTCGGGGTGTCCTTCGGTGACGGATTCGGACGTGAACAAACGCTTCAATGCTCCCCCTCGATCTCGGCTCGCGCCGCGGACAGGATGTGGTGGGCGACCGTGTCCTTGGGGCCGGCGGCGCGCGCGACGATCCCCTGACGGTCGATGATCACGACGCTGTTGTCACGCGAGCCGAAGACCCGGCCGGCGGTGACGTCGTTGAGGACGAGCAGGTCGCAGCCCTTGCGGCGGAGCTTCTCGGTGCCCAGCCGCAGAAGCTCGTCGCCCTCGGCGGTCTCGGCGGCGAAGCCGACGATCACCCGCGCCCGCGGGGACGCCGCCGCGAGGCCCGCGAGGACGTCGGGGGTCTGGACGAGCGCGAGCGTCATCCCGCCCGTCCCGTCCTTCTTGATCTTCGCGTCGCTGCGGGTCGCCGGCGTGAAGTCGGCGGGAGCGGCGGCCATGACGACGATGTCGGCGTCCGGGGCGAGAGCCGTCATCGCGTCCGCCAGGTCGGCGGTCGACACGACATCGACCACCTCGATCCCGCTCGGGACGGGTGCTCCGATCGTGGCCCGCACCAGAGTCACGGCCGCCCCCCGCAGGGCGGCGGCGCGCGCGATGCCGATCCCCATGCGCCCCGACGATGCGTTGGACAGGTAGCGCACAGGGTCGAGGACCTCCCGCGTTCCCCCGGCGCTGACGACGACGCGCAACCCTTCGAGATCTCGGCTCACGATCGCCGCCGTCGCCGCGTCGTCCCGCAGGCCGGTCGCCACGGCGTGGATGTCTTCGGGCTCGGGCAGCCGGCCCGGCCCGGAATCGGCACCGGTGAGGCGACCACTCGCGGGCTCCATGACCACCGCTCCGCGGTCGCGGAGCGTGCGGACGTTCGCGCCGGTCGCAGGATGCAGCCACATCTCGGTGTGCATCGCGGGGACGAACAGCACCGGGCAGCGGGCCGTCAGCAGTGTCGCGGTGAGCAGGTCGTCGGCACGACCGGCCGCGGCCCGCGCCAGGAGGTCGGCCGTCGCGGGAGCGACCACGACGAGGTCGGCGCTCTTGCCCAGCCGCACGTGCCGGACCTCTGCCACGTCATCCCAGACCTCACTGGTCACGGGGTGTCCGGACAGCGCCTCCCATGTGGGCGCGCCAACGAACCGCAGTGCGGCCGCGGTCGGAACGACCGTCACGTCATCGCCGGCCTCGGTGAACCGGCGGACGAGCTCACACGCCTTGTAGGCAGCGATCCCGCCACCCACGCCGAGGACGACGCGACTCACGGCGGGTCAGGCGAGACCGGGGTCGCCGAACGGGTCGAGTGAGAAGTCGGGCTCGGCGGCCTCGGCCTCAGCAGCCGCGGCGGCCTCGGCCTCGGGGTCGAACTCGTTGCACTCCAGGACGCCTGCCTCGATCTCGCGCAACGCGATCGACAGCGGCTTCTCCTGCACCGACGTCTCGACCAGCGGTCCGACGCTCTCCAGCAGGCCTTCGCCGAGCTGGGAGTAGTAGGCGTTGATCTGACGTGCTCGCTTTGCAGCGAACAGAACCAGCCGGTACTTGGAGTCGACCTTGTCGAGCAACTCGTCGATCGAGGGATGGGTGATGCCTTCGGCAATGTGATTGGTCAATGCAAACCTTCGCTCGGGCAGCGCAAGACGCGCCATTCTTCACAGGCCCAGTAAGCCTACCAAACGCTCCACGGTCTGCGGTATCTCGTCGTTCACCACCACGGCATCGAACGCCTCGGCGGCGGCGAGCTCGCCCTTGGCGGTCTCCAACCGGCGCTGCTGCATCTCGTGGCTCTCGGTCCCCCGGCCCACAAGCCGCTCCACCAGCGCGTCCCAGCTCGGCGGGGCGAGGAACACCAGCCGGCATCCGGGAAGATGCTCGCGCACCTGGAGCGCACCCTGCAGGTCGATCTCCAAGATCACGGTGCGTCCGGCCGCCACGGCCCGCTCCACCGGCGCGGCCGGTGTGCCGTACCGGTGGGCACCGTGGACCTCGGCCCACTCGAGCAGCCCGTCGGTGGCGATCAGCTCGTCGAACTGCTCGTCGGTCACGAAGTGGTAGTCGACGCCGTCGACCTCGAGCGGCCGCGGCGGTCTGGTCGTCACCGACACCGAGACCCACACGTCGGGATGCTCGGCCTTCAGCCGCTTCACGACCGTCCCTTTGCCCACGGCCGTAGGACCGGAGATGACGGTGACGGAGCCTGTCACGAGAACTCGGCGCGCAACGCGGCCGTCTGGTGCCTGCCGAGCCCGCGGATCCGCCTGTTCGGCGCGATCTCCAGCTTCTCCATGATCCGGGCGGCCCGCTTCTCGCCGACGCGCGGGAGCGCCTTCAGCAGGTCGATGACCTTCACATGCGCGAGGACCTCGTCCTCGGTCGCCTTGTCGAGCGCCTCGCCGAGCGTCAGTTCGCCGGAGCGCAGCTGCTCCTTGAGGGCGGCTCGCTGACGACGGGCGGCGGTTGCGGCCGCCCGGGCTCCCTCCAACTGCTCCGGGGTGAGAGATGGGATGCTCACTGGTTCGCCTCCACGGTTGATGTCTGCGCCCCAAGATAGCGGCATTCGGGGGGCAAGACACCCCTGGTACGGGAGGAGAATGGCTTTTGGTCCCCCCTGCGAGGAACTCGGCCCCCGGCTCGCCGCTTCTCCTTGTCCTGCTGACGTTCCGGCGATCAGACGCCGAGGAACTGCTCCACCTTCGCCGTGAGCGCGAACACGCTCGGACCGGCCGCCAGGACCCCGCGGCTCACGACCGGCAGAACGCGGTCGAGCGCGTCGCCGAACAGCCGCGGGAGGTCGTCGATGCGACCGCCCTGGAACCCGATCCCCGGGACGAGGATCGACCCGTTGAACCCCGACAGATCGCACCCGATCGAGTCGTGGGTGCCCCCCACGACGAGACCGATCGCCCCCTGGCCGCTGCGGCGGTTGAGGCGGGCGCTCTCGTCGATGATCCGCTGCGCGACCGAGGAGTCCTCCCCCATCGCGAGCTGGATCTCGGCACCCTCGGGGTTGGACGTCCGGGCCAGGACATAGACGCCGCGCCCGGTGTCGTGCGCCTGGTCGAACGCCGGCATCAGCGAGCCGAAGCCCAGATAGGGCGACACCGTGATCGCGTCGGCCCGCAGAGGCGCGTCGTCGGCGAGGTAGGCCGCCGCATACCCGGCCATCGTCGAACCGATGTCACCGCGCTTCACGTCGAGGATGCTCAGCGCACCCGCTGCGCGGATGTCGGCCAGCACCCGTTCCAGGACGGCGATGCCGGCCGCTCCGAACCGCTCGAAGAAGGCCGACTGCGGCTTGAACACCGCGACCTTGTCGCCGACGGCCTCGACGACCGCGCGGGCGCACTTCTCAAGGCCCACCGCGTTCGCGGGCAGCCGCCAGGCCTCCAGGACACTGGCGTGCGGGTCGATGCCGACGCACAGGGATCCACGGGCCTCGGTCACGGCGGCGAGTCGCCCCTGATATGTCGCGGTCATGCCGTCCTCCTCGTCGGCGGCAGGGCGTTGATCGCTGCGATCAGGCCCGACCCTTCGTAGATGAAGCCAGTGTAGAGCTCCACGAGCCGAGCGCCGGCGTCGAACATGGCTTCCGCATCGGTGGCGCTCATGATTCCGCCCGACGCGATCACCGGCAACGGGCTGTGCGCGGTGATGTAGGTCACGACCTCCCGCGCCCGCGCCGTCAGGGGCACGCCGGACAGCCCGCCCGCCTCCGCCGCGCGGGCCTCGTCGGCCGGTGCCAGCCCGTGCCGGGTGAGCGTGGTGTTGGTCGCGATCACGCCCCGGACGTTCTGCTCGCAGGCGGTCTCCAGGACCGCGTCGACCTCATTCCAGGACAGGTCGGGGGCGATCTTGAGGAAGATCGGCACCGCGCCCAGCGGCTCGGCCGCCGCCAGGTGCTCGGCCTCGCGCGTCAGCGCGCCCAGCAGGGCGCCCAGATGGTCCGCCCCCTGCAGGCTCCGCAATCCGGGCGTGTTCGGACTCGACACGTTGACCGCGATGTAGTCGGCGAACGGCGCGAGCGCCCGCAGCGACGTCAGGTAGTCCTCGGCGGCGGCGTCGAGCGGGACGGCCTTCGTCTTCCCGAGCGAGATCCCCAGCGGGACGCCGACCTGCAGGTTGCCCCGCCGGACGCCGAGGCCGTCCAGTCGCTCGGCCATGGCCCGCGCACCGAGGTTGTTGAAGCCCATCCGGTTGATGATCGCGGAGCTCTCGCGGAGCCGGAAGACGCGCGGCCGGTCGTTCCCGGGCTGCGCGAGCCCCGTGACCGTGCCCAGCTCGGCGAAGCCGAACCCGAACGCCTGCCACGCGAGAGCCGCGCGGCCGTCCTTGTCGAGACCCGCCGCCACGCCGACGCGGCCCGGGAACGCGACGCCTGCCACGCTCACCGGATTCGCCGCACCGCCGTGCAGCAGCCGGAGCAGCCCGCGCACGGCAGGGCTGGCGCCGAGCCGCTCGAGCCAGGTGATCATGTCCTCGTGGATCGCCTCGGGATCACCGTGATGGGCCCGGAAGAGCAGAGGACGCAGGAACGTCCGGTAGCCCGTGCGCAGCAGCACCGCCCGCGCGGTCACCGCAGGCCCGCGCGCAGTTCGGCGTCCATGTCGGCGCTCCACGCCTGCAGCGGACGCACTCCGAGCTCGCCCTTGCGGAGAGACTCGATTCCCTGCACCGCCGCCTGCAGCCCGGCACCCGTCGTGATGCAGGCCACGTCGCGCAGGACGGCCGCGGTGCGGATCTCCCAGCCGTCCTTGCGCGGACTGCCGTGGGCGCTGTGCCCGTGGGGCGTGTTGAAGACGAGATCGACATCGCCGTCGGCGATCCGCTGGGCGATCGTCGGTTCGCCGTCGGGGCCGGGGCCCTGGCTCACCTTCCGCACGGTCCGCACCGAGACGCCGTGACGACGCAGCACCTGCGCCGTGCCGGCCGTCGCCCACAGCTCGAAGCCCATGTCGGCCAGCCGCTTCACGGCGAAGATCGCGTTGCGCTTGTCCTGGTTGGCCACGGAGACGAACACGCGCCCCGACGTCGGCAGGTCTCCGTAGGACGCCGACGCCGTCTTCGCGAACGCCTTCCCGAAGCTCGAGTCGATGCCCATCACCTCGCCCGTGGACTTCATCTCGGGACCGAGGACGGTGTCCACCGACACACCCTCGGGCGTCCGGAAGCGGTTCCACGGCATGACCGCCTCCTTCACCGAGATGGGCGCCGAGTCCAGGTTCGCCGCGCCGTCGCCCTCGGCGCGCAGCATCCCCTCCGCGCGCAGATCGGCCACGCTGAGACCCAGCATGATGCGCGCCGCAGCCTTGGCGAGCTGCGTGCCGGTGGCCTTCGACACGAACGGCACCGTGCGCGACGCGCGGGGATTCGCCTCCAGCACGTACAGCGTGTCGGACAGCAACGCGTATTGGATGTTGAGGAGCCCCCGGACGCCGATCCCGTCGGCGATCAGCCTCGTGGACTCGCGGATCTTGTCGATGACCTCCGCGCCGAGCGTGATCGGCGGCAGCGAGCACGCCGAGTCGCCCGAGTGGATGCCGGCCTCCTCGATGTGCTCCATGACGCCGCCGAGATACAGCTCCTGCCCGTCGTACAGGGCGTCCACGTCGATCTCGATCGCGTCATCGAGGAAGCGGTCGACGAGAACGGGCCGGTCGGGTGTGATGAGCGTGGCGCGCTGGATGTAGGCCGCCAGCGACTCCTCGTCGTAGACGATCTCCATGCCCCGCCCGCCGAGCACGTACGACGGCCGCACGAGCACGGGGTAGCCGATCTCGGCGGCGATCCGCTTGGCCTCGTCGACCGAGAGCGCCGTCCCGTACGCGGGCGCAGGCAGGTCCGCCGCCGCGAGCACGCCCCCGAAGGCGCCGCGGTCCTCGGCCAGGAAGATGGACTCCGGCGACGTGCCGACGATGGGGACGCCGGCCTTCTTCAGCCCCGTGGACAGCCCGAGCGGCGTCTGCCCGCCGAGCTGCACGATGACCCCGCGGACCGGGCCGACGGCCTGCTCGGCGTGGACGATCTCGAGGACGTCCTCCAGCGTCAGCGGCTCGAAGTACAGCCGGTCCGAGGTGTCGTAGTCGGTGGAGACCGTCTCGGGGTTGCAGTTGACCATGATGGTCTCGTACCCCGCGTCGCGCAGGCTCATCGCCGCATGGACGCACGAGTAGTCGAACTCGATGCCCTGCCCGATGCGGTTCGGACCGCTGCCGAGGATGATCACGGCCTCGCGTTCCCGAGGCGCCACCTCGGTCTCCTCGTCGTAGGACGAGTACATGTACGGCGTCCGCGCCGCGAACTCCGCGGCGCACGTGTCGACCGTCTTGTAGACCGGCCGCACCCCGAGCGCCCAGCGGCGCTCCCGCACGACGGCCGGGCTGAGGCCGCGCACCGCCCCGACCTGCCGGTCGGACAGTCCGTGGCGCTTGGCCAGGCGCAGCACGTCGGCGGTGAGCTCGGGCGCGGTGCGCACGGTCTCCGCGACCTGCACGAGCAGGAGCAACTGGTCCAGGAACCACGGATCGATCCGGGTGACCTCGTGCACCTCCGCGGTCGAGACGCCCATCCGCAGCGCCGCGACGACCGCCGACAGCCGCCCGTCGTGCGGTCGTGCCGCCCGGGCGAGCGTCTCCTCGCGCGTGGCGTCGAGCGGCGCCGCGAAGTCGAACGGGGCCTTCGCATCCTCCAAGGAGCGCAGCGCCTTGCCGAGCGCCTCGGTGAAGTTGCGTCCGATGGCCATCGCCTCGCCGACCGACTTCATGTGGGTGGTGAGCGTCGAGTCGGCGAACGGGAACTTCTCGAAGGCGAAGCGCGGCACCTTCACCACGACGTAGTCGAGGGTCGGCTCGAACGACGCCGGCGTCTCGGCCGTGATGTCGTTGGGGATCTCGTCGAGCGTGTAGCCGACCGCAACCCGGGCCGCGATCTTCGCGATCGGGAAGCCCGTGGCCTTCGACGCCAGCGCCGAGGACCGCGACACCCGCGGGTTCATCTCGATGACGACCATGCGCCCGTCGGCCGGGTTGATCGCGAACTGGATGTTGCACCCGCCCGTGTCCACCCCCACCGCACGGATGATGCCGATGCCCACATCGCGCATCCGCTGGTACTCGCGGTCGGTGAGCGTCATCGCGGGCGCGACCGTGATCGAATCGCCCGTGTGGACGCCCATCGGGTCGAGGTTCTCGATGGAGCACACGACGACCACGTTGTCGGCCTTGTCGCGCATGACCTCCAGCTCGTACTCCTTCCAGCCCACGACCGACTCCTCGATGAGGACCTCGGTCACGGGGCTGGCGGCGAGACCGATGCCGGCGATCCGCCGCAGTTCCTCCTCGGTGGAGGCGTGGCCGGAGCCGATACCGCCCATCGTGAAGGAGGGCCGCACGACGACCGGGTATCCCAACTGCCCGGCGGCGGCCATCACCTCCTCGATGCTGTGGCAGATGACCGAGCGCGCGACCTCGGCTGGTCCGCCGGCGACGTCGAGAGCCTCGACGATGTGCTTGAACTGCTCCCGGTCCTCGCCGCGTTGGATCGCCTCCACGGACGCGCCGATGAGCTCGACGCCGTAGGCGTCCAGCACGCCCGACTCGTGGAGGGCGACGGCCGTGTTGAGCGCGGTCTGTCCCCCGAGCGTGGCCAGCAGGGCGTCGGGACGCTCGGCGGCAATGATCTTCTCGAGGTAGGTGGGCGTGATCGGTTCGATGTACGTCGCGTCGGCGAACTCGGGGTCGGTCATGATCGTCGCCGGATTCGAGTTCACGAGGATCACCCGGAACCCCTCCTGCCGCAGGATGCGGCATGCCTGCGTCCCAGAGTAGTCGAACTCGGCGGCCTGGCCGATGACGATCGGGCCGGAACCGATGACGAGGATGGAGGAGATGTCGGTCCGGCGGGGCATCAGGCGTCCTTCCCCGCCCGGTGGGCGAGCATGTCGGTGAACCGGTCGAACAGATAGGCGGAATCGTGCGGGCCGGCGGCCGCCTCGGGGTGGTACTGGACGCTGAACGCGACGAGCTCGCCGTCGGCGTCGTGCAGTTCGAGTCCCTCCACGACGTCGTCGTTGAGACACACATGGCTGACGGTCGCGGCACCCCACGGGGTGTCGATCACCTCGTCGCGCGGCGCGTCGACCGCGAAGCCGTGATTGTGGGCCGTGATCTCGACCTTGCGCGTGGTGCGGTCCATCACCGGCTGGTTGATCCCGCGGTGGCCGTACTTGAGCTTGTAGGTCGGGAATCCGAGCGCCCGGCCGAACAACTGGTTGCCGAAGCAGATCCCGAAGAACGGCATGCCGTCGTCGAGGACCTGCCGCAGCAGGTCCACCGAGGCCGTCGCGGCGGCCGGATCGCCGGGCCCGTTGGAGAAGAACACCCCGTCGGGCCGCAGGCTCCTCAGATCCTCGAAGGACACCGAGGCCGGCAGGACGTGCACCTCGATACCGCGCTCGGCCATGCGGTGGGGCGTCATGTCCTTGATCCCGAGGTCGACGGCGGCGACGGTGAAGCGCCTCTCCCCGGCGGGCGGGACGATCACCTCGTGGCTCGTCGTCACGTCCCCGACGAGATCGGCGCCGGCCATCGACGGCTGCTGCAGCACCTTGGCGCGCAGCGACGCCGGGTCGAGATCGACCGTCGAGATGCCGACCCGCATCACGCCGCGTTCGCGCAGATGCCGCGTGAGCGCGCGTGTGTCGATGCCCGTGATCCCGACGACGCCCTGTCGCGCGAGTTCCGAGGGCAGGTCGCGGTCGCTCCGCCAGTTCGAGCGGACGCGGGACACGTCCCGTACGACATAGCCCGCCACCCAGATCCGCGACGACTCGTCGTCCTCGTCGTTCCACCCGGTGTTGCCGATGTGGGGGGCCGTCGCGACGACGACCTGGCGATGGTAGCTGGGGTCGGTCAGGGTCTCCTGGTAGCCGGACATCCCCGTCGCGAACACGGCCTCGCCGAACGTCTCGCCCTGGGCGCCCATGGACTCGCCGCGGAACGATCGCCCGTCCTCGAGAACCAGCAATGCAGGAGCGCCGGGTGTCAGTCCGCCAATCGTCATCGGATTCTCCTTGAGTTCGCCCCGACACTAGCAAAGGACACGGCCCGCCCCGGGTGTCGCCCGGCCGGTGTCAGGTGCCCGTGATTCGTGTCAGCACGCCGTTGAGGAAGGCCGGCGACTCGTCGGTCGACAGCTCGCCGGCAAGGCCCACCGCCTCGGACACGGCGACCTGGGCCGGGAGTCCGCCGTAGACCGACTCGTACACGGCGATGCGTGCGAGGTTGCGATCCACCCGGGGCATGCGGGTCAGGGTCCACCCCTCCCGCAGGCTGTCGACGATGCGACGGTCGATCTCGTCGGCGTGCGCCACCACGCCCTGCACGAGCTCGGTGGTGTACACGCGCACCGGCGGGTCGGCGTCCGCGGTCCGTTCGCTCAGCGTCGAGAGCGGGTCGTTGCCGCGCAGCTCCGCCTCGAACAGGATGTCGAGAGCGCGTTTGCGCGCCTTGCCGCGCGCCGACGTGCGGGGAGCGCCCGGGTCGTGCGCCACCTAACTGACCCGGCCCAGGTACTCACCGGTGCGGGTGTCGACCTTCACACGCTCACCGGTGACGATGAACAGCGGCACCTGGATCTGCAGGCCGGTCTCGACCGTCGCGGGCTTCGTGCCGCCGGTGGAACGATCGCCCTGCAGGCCCGGCTCGGTGTAGGTCACCTCCAGCTCGACGCTGGCCGGCAGGTCGATGTAGAGCGGGTTCTCCTCGTGCAGCGCGACGGTCGCGAGCGCGTTCTCCAGCAGGTAGTCCTTCGCATCGCCCACCACATCGTCGGGGATGTTGAGCTGGTCGTACGTCGCGGTGTCCATGAAGACGAAGGACGCGCCGTCGTGGTAGAGGTACTGCATCTCGCGGCGGTCGACGTTCGCGGTCTCGACCTTCGTGTCGGAGTTGAACGTCTTGTCGACCACCTTGCCGCTCAGCACATGCTTGAGCTTCGACCGGACGACGGTGTTGCCCTTGCCTGGCTTGTGGTGCTGGAACCAGATGACGGTCCAGAGCTGACCGTCGAGGTTCAGGACCATGCCGTTCTTGAGGTCGTTGGTCGAGGAGGTGCCCATTAGCTGCCTTTCGCGCGAGAAACCGCAGGCCAGTGTAGCGGTCTCCGCGACCCTGGGCGTCAGGTTCGGGCAGGCCGGTCGCGGTTCGCGGCCGCCTGGGTCACGACCTCGTCGCGCCGGGCGGCGTACGGGCAGGCGATCTGCTCGGTCTCGGTCGCGAGCTCGTCGAGCCCGGCGTCGCGCAGCCCGGCGACGATCTCCGCCAGGTCGGACAGCGACCGGTTCTGGCTGAGCTTCGCCTTCGCCACGACCCGGGTCACCTGGAGCTCGATCCCGACGATGGCGCGCAACTGACCGCTGCGGTACGGCTCGGGCAGGGCGTCCACGTCGTACCCCGGTTCCAGCAGCTCCGCCAGTTCGGCGGCGGCACGGCACGCCCACTGCTCGTCGTCGTGGATCACGAGGCGGCCGTATGCGTGGACCGACAGGTAATTCCAGGTCGGGATCGCCGTGCCCGCGGCCAAGACGTCCGGCATCCACCGGGTCGTCATGAAGGCATGCGGACCGGTGAGGATCAGGAGCGCCTCGCCGATGATCTCGGCGCGCCACTGCGGGTTGACCCGCGACATGTGTGCGATGAACGATCCGTGCGGACCGTCGTCGGGGTGGTACACGACCGGCAGCAGGGTCGCCTCGGGACCGTGCGGGGTCACCGTCACGAGATCGCCGGCCCGCGGCTGCGCCAGGAATCGTCGCAGATGCTCGTCATCCATCTCGTACTGCCGGGGCACGTACACGATCACTCCACCTCTGTCCTGAAGAAGACGTCCGTGCTCACTCTGCCAGAGCCGCGAAGGCTACGCTGAGGACGGCCTCCGGCGGATCCTCCAGCACGCGCGCATGACCGATCCCGGTGAGGGAGATGAGCCGCAGTGACCGTCCTCGCGCCTTCTTGTCGACCGCCATCACCTCGCGAAGCGTCTCCCACCGGTCGCTGCGGTAGGACGTCGGCAGGTGGAGCGAGCGGAGCACGTCGCCGTGCCGCGCGGATGTCTGCGGGTCGAGCAGCCCGAGCATCAGGGCGACCTCGGCCATCCAGGCCATGCCGACGCTGATCGCCTCGCCGTGGCGCCAGGTGTACCCCTCGACCCGTTCGATGGCGTGCCCCAGGGTGTGCCCGTAGTTCAGGATCTCCCGCCCGACCATGTCCCCGTGCGACGTGTACTCGCGGAAGTCCTGCGACACGACCTGCGCCTTCACCGTGACCGCCCGGCGGACCAGGTCGGCCAGCACGGGCGATCGGCAGTCGAGGCACGCCTCCGGCTGGGACTCGATCGTGTCGAGGATCACCGGGTCGGAGATGAACCCGCACTTCACGACCTCGGCCATGCCGGCGCGCAGGTCGGCGTCGGGCAGGCTGGAGAGAAAGTCCAGGTCGCAGCTCACCGCGATCGGGTGGTAGAAGGACCCGACGAGGTTCTTGCCCGCCGGAAGATTGATGCCCGTCTTCCCGCCCACCGCCGCATCCACCATGCCGAGCAGCGTGGTCGGCACCGCCATGTAGTCGATGCCGCGCAGCCAGGTCGCCGCGACGAATCCCGCGACATCGGTCGTGGCTCCACCCCCGAGCCCGATCAGCAGGTCCGAACGGGTGAAGCCGTGCCCCGCGAGGCGCTCCCAGCACGCGGCGACGACTCCGGCGGTCTTCGCGGCCTCCCCGTCGGGGAGTTCGACCAGGATCGTCTCCTCGGCGAGCGACACCGCGGCGAACTCGGCCGCCTGCGCGGTCAGCGTGGGCGGATGGAGGACGGCGACGCGAGCCCTGTGATCGGTGAACGTGACGACCTCGTCGATCAGCCCGCGTCCGATCCGGACCTGATAGGGGCGTTCCCCGTGGACATCGATCACATCGCGGTGCGTCATGGCTCCTCCTTCACGGCGGACAGGATCGAGGCGACCACGTCGGCCGGATCGGTGTGATCGGTGTCGACGGCGATGGTCGCCACCTCCTCGTACAGCGGGGTGCGTTCGGCCAGCAGCGTCTGCAACCGGCTCCGCAGGTTGCCCCACAGCAGCGGGCGGCTCGCGTTGAGCCCGGCGCGCCGTGCCGCCTGGGCGGCGGAGACCCTGAGCCACACGACGGTGTGTCCGGCCAGCGCCCGGCGGATCTCGGCGCTGACGACGGCGCCACCGCCCAGCGAGACGACTCCGGGCCCGGTGAGCGCGGCGAGCGTCTGTTCGACCTCGAGCGCGCGGAAGTGCGGCTCGCCGTCGGTCACGAAGATCTCGGCGATCGGCTTTCCGGCGACCTCCTCGACGCGGGCGTCCACGTCCACGAACGACAGGCCGAGCGCCGTGGCCAACGCGCGACCGATGGTCGTCTTCCCGGCGCCCGGCGCCCCCACCACCGCGATGGTCGTCACAGGAGGTCTCGCGATCGCAGCGAATCCAGGTACGCCCGGTGATTGCGCGCGGTCTCGGCCACGGAGTCCCCGCCGAACTTCTCCAGTGCCGCGTCCGCCAGGACATAGGCGACCATGGCCTCGGCCACCACGCCGGCCGCCGGGACGGCGCACACGTCGGATCGCTGATGGTGCGCCGTCGTCGCCTCGCCGGTCACCGTGTCGAACGTGGCCAGCGCCCGCGGCACGGTGGCGATCGGCTTCATGGCGGCCCGGACCCGCAGCGAGGCGCCGGTGCTCATCCCCCCCTCGGTGCCTCCGGACCTGTTCGAATGACGCACGATGCCCTCGGCGTCCTTGAAGATCTCGTCGTGGGCGAGGGAACCACGGGTGCGGGCGAGGTCGAACCCGTCCCCGACCTCGACGCCCTTGATCGCCTGGATGGACATCAGCGCGCCCGCGAGCCGGGCGTCGAGCCGGCGATCCCAGTGGACGTGCGAGCCCAGTCCCGGCGGGAGGCCCTCGGCGATCACCTCGACCACGCCCCCGAGGGTGTCGCCCTCCTTGTGCGCCCGGGCGATCTCGTCCTGCATCGCCTCGCTCCCGGCCGGATCGGCGCAGCGCACGGGGTCGGCGTCGATCCGCGCCAGGTCCGCGTAGACCGGGCGCGTGGCGGCCGGGACGCGGGCGGCGCCGAGTTCGACGACATGGCTCAGGACGGTGATGCCGCAGGCCTGGAGCAGGAAACGTCTCGCCACCTCTCCCATCGCGACGCGGGCGGCGGTCTCGCGCGCCGACGCGCGCTCCAGCAGCGGGCGCGCCTCGGCGAAGTCGTACTTCTGCATGCCCGCCAGATCCGCGTGGCCCGGGCGCGGCCGCGTCAGGGGCGCGTTCCGGGACAGCCGAGCGAGATCGGCCTCCGGGACGGGATCGGCCGCCATCACCTGCTGCCATTTCGGCCACTCGGTGTTGCCGATCATGATCCCCACCGGAGAGCCCAGCGTGCGACCGTGCCGCACGCCCCCGACGATCGTGACCTCGTCGGCCTCGAACGCCATCCGTGCCCCCCGGCCCGCTCCGAGACGACGCCGGGCCAGCGCGGCCGCGATGTCGGCGGTGCCCACCTCAACGTGGGCCGGGATCCCTTCGAGCGTCACGAACAACGCGGGCCCGTGGGACTCGCCGGCGGTGAGGAAACGGAGCATAGGGGGCAGTCTGTCACGTCGCCGTCCGCCGTGCTGCCTCCGCCCGCACGGCAAGAAGTAGCGGCGCGGCGGGGACGCTGCGCCCGGTGAACAGGCGGAACTGCGCGGTCGCCTGGTGGACGAGGAGATCCAGCCCCGACAGCACCGCGGCGCCCGCCTGCGCGGCCGCCGTGGCCAGCGGCGTCGGCCAGGGGTCGTAGATCACGTCGAACACGAGCCGCGGGCCCGCGTCCAGAACGGCCCGGACATGCGGCCCGACCCCGGCCGACGGAACCGTCGAGACGACCGTGTCGCAGGACGGGAAGGTCCCCCAGACGGTCGTGTCGGTCGCGACGCCGAGATCGTCGCCGCGGGCCGCGAGCAGGGCCGCCTTCCGTTCGTCGCGCGCCGCCACCACAACGCGCGCCCCGAGCGAGCCGAGCGCGACCACCGCCGACAGGGCCGTCGCGCCGGAGCCGATCACGACGGCCGAGCGGGGAGCCGGCAGACCCGTCCCGGTCACCGCGTCCACCAGACCGCCGACGTCGGTGTTGTACACGCGCCGCACCGGGCCGCCGGGGTGCGGCTCGATCACGAGCGTGTTCGCGACGTGCATGCGCTCCACGAGAGGGTCGGGCACGCCCAGCGCGGCGACGGTCTCCTTCAAGGGCATGGTGACGCTGAACCCCCGCCACGACGCGTCCCTCGACCGGAGGAAGCCCTCGACCTCGGCGGGACGCAGCTCGACCACGTCGTACCGCCAGTCCTCCAGCCCACAGAGCTCGTAGCCACGGCGGTGGATCACCGGCGACAGGGAGTGCGCGGCCGGGTATCCGAGGACGGCGACGCGGTGCTGGCCCGGAGCCGGACCGGTGGAGCGGTCGGCTCCGTCAGCAACGTCCGGAATGGGCATTGCACCAGTCCTGGAACTTCTTGACGTTCGCCTCGTGCTCCTCGTAGGAGCTCGTGAAGAGGGTCTCGCCCGTGTCGAGATCGACGGTCACGAAGTACAGCCAGTCGCCGCTGTCGGGCGCGATCGCGGCCTCCAGCGCCGACTGGCCCGGCGAACCGATCGGGCCGGGCGGGAGACCCTTGTGGACGTAGGTGTTGTACGGGGACGAGTTCTTGCGGTCCTCGTCGGTCGTCGTGACCGTCCCGCTCTTGCCGACCGCGTAGTGGACGGTCGAGTCGAGCTGGAGGTTCATGCCTTTGGCGAGCCTGTTGTAGATGACGCGGGCCACCTTCGTCTGGTACTCCGACGTGTGGACCTCGCCCTCGATCAGGGAGGCGATGATGAGCGCCTGGTAGGCCGAGACCTTGTTCTCGCCGGCCCGGCCGGAGAAGTTGATCGAGTTCGTGACCTTCGTGAACTGCTTGGTCGTGAGCGACACGATCTGCACCGCGGTCGGGTCCTGCGGGAGCTCGTAGGTCTCGGGGAAGAGGAACCCCTCGGGGTTCTTGTTCGCCCAGGACGGAAGCCCGATCTTGCTCGCGTCCTTGAGCGCCGTGGTGATCTCGGACTGCTCGAGCCCCCCGGCCTTGGCCATGATCGCGACGCTCTGGGTCACGGTCAGACCCTCCTGCAGCGTCATCTTGGTGCGGACGAGGTTGTTGGAGTCCAGCAGCATCGACAAGGCGGTCTTGGCGGGCAACTGCGTCTTCAGCCGGTACTTGCCGGCCTGGATCTTGCTGGCGTCGGGTTCGTCGTTGACGGCCTGGCTGAAGGCCCGGGTCGTCTTCACGACGTCGGCCTTCACCAGCAGCGTCCCGATCCCGCCCAGGGACATGCCTTTGGGGACGGTGACCTCGATGTCGTCCTTGCCGTCGCCGATGTAGTCCTCCACGGTGCGGATCGCGTAGTAGGCCTCGTTCACCTTGACCGCGGCGAAGACGCCACCGCCGATCAGGATCCCCAGGGACAGCACGATCGCGAACGCGCTCTTCAGCCGGCGGCCGAGCGCTCCCTTCTCGACCTCCGTCGGCTCCTTCGGGCTCACAACGCCTTCCCTTCCACGAGCTCACCGGGCAACGACCCCGACCGGCGCTCCAACTCGACGGCCTGCTCCAGTATCGCAACCGCCGCGGCCTGATCGATCACGCGACGCCGACGGCGAGCCGATCTTCCGGCCTCCGCCAGCGCCTTGTGCGCGACGGCGGTGGTGAGCCGCTCGTCCACCAGACGCAGCGGCACGGGAGCCAGCCGCGACGCCACCGTGTCGGCGGCCTCCCGGATGGCGATCGCCGCCGGGCCCTCGTCTCCGCGTAGCGTGCGCGGCAGTCCCATGTACACCACGACCGGCTCCCGCTCGGCGATCGCCGCGAAGAGCCGGTCCAGCCCGGCCGGCGACGGGTCGAACGTGTCCACCGGGACGCACAGCGTCGCGGTCGGGTCGGTGGCCGCCACGCCGATGCGGACTTTCCCCCAGTCGACGGCGATCCGGACGCCCGGCTCCATCTACGGGGCGGACAGGGCTCGCTCGACCGCCGCGACGGCCGCGGGGATGCCGGCCGCATCGGTGCCGCCTCCCTGCGCGATGTCGTCGCGCCCGCCGCCACGCCCGCCGAGTTCGGCGACGGCCGCTCCGACCAGCGTCCCTGCCTTGCGGCCCTGCGCCCGCGCAGCCGCCGTGGTGGCCACGACGACGGACGGCTTGCCGCTCGCGCCGCCGAAGAGCGCGACCACTCCGGCCTGCGCGCCGAGCCGGTCGCGGACGTCCAGCGCGAGGTCGCGCAACTGCGCCGCGTCGGCATCCGCCACCTCTGCGGTGACGAGCCGGACGTCCGCGATCACACGGCCGTCGGCGAGCAGTTGCGGGATCCGCGCGGCGAGTTCGCGCCGTTTCAGGTCGGCGATGGTCCGGTGCGCATCCTTCAGCTCGGCGACCAGCGCGCCCACCCGGTCGGTGAGCTGGCCGGGCTGCACCTTCAGCAGCTCCGCGAGATTTGTCACGAGCGCGCGTTCGGCGGCCAGGTGCGAGAACGCATCGGTGCTGACGAGGGCCTCCACCCGGCGCACGCCCGAACCGACGGACGACTCGCCGAGCAAGGTGAGCAGCCCGATCTGGGACGAACGCTCGACATGGGTGCCGCCGCACAACTCGCGCGACCACGGCCCGCCCATCTCGACCATCCGGACGATCTCGGGATACTTCTCGCCGAACATCGCCATCGCGCCGAGCGCCTTCGCGTCGGCCAGCGGCAGTTGGGTCGCGCTGACCTCCAGGTCCGCCTTGATCGCCTCGTTGGCGCGGCCTTCGAGCTCCTGTCGCAGCGTCTCGTCGAGAGCCACCGTGGAGCTGAAGTCGAACCGCAGATAGCCGGGCTTGTTGTACGAGCCCGCCTGCACGGCTGTCGGACCGAGGATCTCGCGCAGGATCGCGTGGACGACATGCGTCGCGGAGTGCGCCTGGCACGCGCCGAGTCGGTCCACCCCGCTGACCTCGCCGGTCACGGCGCCCCCGGTGACGAGCTCCCCGTCGGACACGCGCACCTTGTGGACGATCAGTCCCTGCACCGGCCGCTGCACGTCCAGGACGTCGAGCACCAGCCCGTTCCCGGTGATCCGGCCCGCGTCGGCGTCCTGTCCACCCGACTCGGCGTAGAACGGCGTCTGGTCGAGGACGACCTCGACGACATCACCGGGCCCCGCCTTCGTGACGAGCTCACCGTCGGACACGATCCCGAGGATCTTCGCGTCGGACGCCAGATCGGTGTACCCCAGGAAGCGCGTCTCCCCCACCGAGCGCAACTCGCGGTACGCCTCGATCGCGAGCTGCCCGCCCTTCTTCGCCTTCGCGTCGGCCTTGGCCCGGGCACGTTGCTCGGCCATCAGGCGTGTGAACTCGTCGCGGTCGACGCTCAGGCCCTGCTCCGCGGCCATCTCGAGGGTCAGGTCGATCGGGAAGCCGTAGGTGTCGTGGAGCTGGAACGCCCGTTCGCCGGACAGGACGCTCTGCTGCTCGTTCTTGGCGGCGGTGGCCGCCAGATCGAAGATCTGCGTCCCGGCCGCGAGAGTACGGCGGAACGCCTCCTCCTCCGCATAGGCGTTCTGGCTCACGCGGGTCCATTCGGACGCCACCTCCGCGTACGACCGGCTCATCAGGTCGCGGCTCACCGGCAGCAGCTCGGGCAGGACGGGATCCTCGACGCCGAGCAGACGCATGGACCGGATGACGCGTCGCAGGAGGCGCCGCAGGACGTACCCGCGTGCCTCGTTGCCCGGGGCCACGCCGTCGGTCATGAGCATGAGCGCGGATCGGGTGTGATCCCCCACGACGCGCATCCGCACGTCGTCTCGCCGGTCCGCGCCGTAGCGCTTCCCGGACAGCTCCGCGGCGCGAGCGATCACGGGGTAGATCTCGTCGATCTCGTACATGTTGTCCTTGCCCTGCAGCAGGAACGCCACACGCTCAAGACCCATGCCGGTGTCGATGTTCTTGCTGGGCAGGGGCCCGGCGACGTCGAAGTCCTCCTTGGCCCGGACCTCGGACAGTTCCTCCGTCTGGAAGACGAGGTTCCAGATCTCCAGGAACCGGTCCTCGTCGACGACGGGCCCGCCGTCGGGACCGAACTCCGGCCCGCGATCGATGTAGATCTCACTGCACGGCCCGCCCGGACCGGGGATGCCCATGTGCCAGTAGTTGTCCTTCAGGCCTCGGCGCTGGATGCGCTCGGGCGGAACGCCCACACCGCGCCACAGGCCCGCCGCCTCGTCGTCGTCGAGGTAGACGGTGACCCACACCCGGGCCGGGTCGAAGCCGTAGTTGCCGTCGTCGGGGCTGCCGGTGACGAGTTCCCAGGCGTACTCGATCGCTTCGGCCTTGAAGTAGTCGCCGAAGGAGAAATTCCCCGGCATCTGGAAGAAGGTCCCGTGACGCGTCGTCTTGCCGACGTCCTCGATGTCGAGGGTGCGGACGCACTTCTGCACGCTGGCGGCCCGTGCCCACGGCGGATCCTCGGCACCGGTGAAGTACGGCTTGAACGGCACCATGCCCGCGTTCACGAACAGCAGGGTCGGGTCGTTGTACACGAGAGGTGCGGACGGCACGATGGCGTGCCCGCGCGCCGCGAAGAAATCGAGGAATCGGCGCCGGATCTCGGCGGTCTTCATGTGGTGTCCTAACTGCCTGGGATGGATGCGGGTCAGCGCTCCGGCGCGTCCATGTCGAGGGCCTCACGGATCTCCGCTTCACGGGCGGCCATGTTCTCCGAGACCGTGTCCACGAAGTCCGCTATCCGAGTTTCAAGACTACGCCCCACCTTGACGGCCTGGTCGGCCACCCCCTGGGGCGTGGCCATCTTCAGCAGTTCCTTGCCCTTGACGACGACAAGGACCGTGATCCCGACGCCGACGGCGACCCAGAAGAGCTTCTTCACTTGGCGCTCCGCTTCGCCGGCTTCTTGCCCGACACGGCGCTGCGGACCCCGTACACGAACGCGGCGCCCTTGACGAGCGGCCCGCCGAGGGTTGCGTTGACGACGGTCGCGAGCTTCGCGGCGTTGTCGGTGACGACGGTGACGTTCCGGGTGACGGCCGTCACGTCCTCGGTGACGACCGCGACCTTCGAGATCTCGTCGTTGGTCGCGGTGACCGTGCCCTTGAGCTCTTGCAGGATCGGCACGGTGTTGTGGCCGACGTCGCGAATGGTGAGGCGCAGTTCCTCCAGCACGCGACCGGTCTTGAACAGCGGCACCGCGCACAGCGCGACGAAGACGACAGCGGCCAGCGCCGCGATGAGTCCGGCGATCTCTCCGACGCTCATCTCTCCCCCATCGGTAGGCAACGGCAGCCAGCCTAGTGCACGTCCGGCGGCCCGCGAGCCGTGCGGCGTCACTGTCCGGCGTCCCTGCCCAGCAGTTCGTCGAGGATCCGGACCCGCTCGGCCATCGCGGCCTCCGCACCGTGCTCGGTGGGCTCGTAGTAGCGCACGCCGTCCAGGTCGTCGGGCAGGTACTGCTGCGCCGCGACCCCGTGCGGATGGTCATGGGCGTACTGGTAGCCCCGTCCGTGTCCGAGTCCGCGTGCACCGGCGTAGTGGGCGTCGCGCAGGTGCGGCGGAACCGCGCCCACGCGCCCGGCGCGGATGTCGGCCACGGCGGCGTCGATCGCCCGGATCACGGCGTTGGACTTGGGCGCCAGTGCGCAGGCGACGGTCGCATGCGCGAGGGTGATGCGGGCTTCGGGCATGCCGATGAGGGCGACGGCCTGCGCCGCGGCGACGCATGTCTGCAGGACGGCGGGGGCCGCCATGCCGATGTCCTCCGAGGCGAGGACGATGAGCCGCCGCGCGATGAACCTGGGATCCTCCCCCGCCTCCAGCATGCGGGCGAGGTAGTGCAGGGACGCCTGGACGTCGGATCCGCGCATCGACTTGATGAACGCGCTGATCACGTCGTAGTGCTGGTCGCCGGACTTGTCGTACCGCACCGCGGCACGGTCGACCGCGGTCGTGACATCGGCCGAGCCGATCTCGGCTCGGTCCTGAGCCGCCGCCACGGCGGCGGCCTCCTCCAGGAACGTCAGCACCCGCCGGGCATCGCCGCCCGCGAGCGCGACGACGTCGGCCCGTGCGTCGTCGGCCAGGGTGAAGGGCTCACCGCCGGGTGTCCGCAACCCGCGCTCGTCGGTGAGCGCTCGCTCGACCAGGACGGCCAGGTCGTCGTCGGTCAGCGGCTGCAGCGTGAGCAGCAGCGATCGCGAGAGCAGGGGCGAGATGACGGAGAAGGAGGGATTCTCGGTCGTCGCCGCGATCAGGGTGACCAGACGGTTCTCGACCGCCGGCAACAAGACGTCCTGCTGGCTGCGGCTGAACCGGTGGACCTCGTCGATGAACAGCACGGTGCCGCGCCCCCGGGCCAGCTCCGCCTTCGCCGTCGCCAGTTCTGCCCGCACCTCCTTCACGCCGGCGGTGACCGCGGACAGTTCCACGAACCGGTTGTCGACGGCGCGCGACACGACCGAGGCGATCGTGGTCTTTCCCACCCCGGGCGGGCCCCACAGGAACACCGACATGGGCTGTCCGGCCGTCAGCCGCCGCAACGGCGAACCCGGCGCCAACAGGTGACGCTGTCCGACGATCTCCTCCAGCGTGCGCGGCCGCAACCGGACGGCGAGCGGTGCCTGCCCGTGTCCGCCGTCGCCGAGCGTCCCGCCCAGCGGGGCGCGAGGCTCCGCCGTGACGTTGCCGAACAGGTCCTCAGTCATCACGGCGAACCTACACCGAACCGCCGTGTCCCCGGATCGCGACATCCGCCGAGAGCGAACGGGAAGGGCTTGCTTGATCCGAGTTAACGATATATCGTTTACATATCGCGATCTTCACCGCGACCTATCACGAACACCACTGCTTGAAGGAGCACCTCATGCATACCCATCATCACCACCATCGCAACCTGGCCAGGGACATGGCCCCATTCCTGTTCGCCATGGACCCGGGGCGGGCGGACGCCCCGGGCATGGGCTTCGGCCCCGGCGGTCCCTTCGGACCGCGCGGACCGTTCGGGCCCGGCGGAGCCTTCGGACCCGGAGGACCGCGCGGCAAGCACGGCGGACGAGCCCGTCGCGGCAACGTTCGCATGGCCATCCTCCACGCCCTCGCCGAGACCCCCATGAACGGGTACCAGATCATCGGCTTCATCGAAGCCAAGACCGACGGGCAGTGGCGGCCGAGCCCCGGTGCCGTCTACCCCGCCCTGTCCCAGTTGGAGGACGAACGGCTCGTCGGGCCGATCGACCTCGACGGGCAGAAGGCATTCCAGCTCACGCCGGCCGGTGAGGAGGCCGTGAGGGCGCAGGCCGACAAGCCCAAGCCCTGGGAGTTCGCCACCCGGGAGGAGGCCTTCCCCGAGACGCACCGCGCCATGTTCAAGGAGTTCGGGCAGCTCGGACTTGCCCTCCAGGCGGCCGCCCGCTCCGGCAACAGTGCGGTCTCCACGGGTGCGGTCGACATCCTGACCGCTGCCCGGCGAGATCTGTACCGGCTGCTCGCCGACGCCGACATCGACGCCGAGGCCGACTCCGACGTGTGACGCCCGGCGCGGCCTCTCCGACGCCACGGGGGTGCGGGACGATGTCCCGCACCCCCGTCGCGTCTGCCCACGGCGGATCGCTACGTGGTCGAGGATGCCTTCACGGCGTCCACGCCGGCCTCCCGCCGCTGCTGCGCCGTGATCGGCGCGGGCGCACCTGTGAGGGGATCGAAGCCGTTCCCGCTCTTCGGGAAGGCGATCGTGTCCCGGATGGAGTCCGCGCCGGCGAGCAGCATGACGATCCGGTCCCAGCCGAACGCAATGCCGCCATGGGGCGGCGCGCCGTAGGCGAAGGCGTTCAGCAGGAAGCCGAACTTCTCCTGCGCCTCTTCGGGCCCGATCCCCATGACCGCGAAGACCCGCTCCTGGATGTCGCGGCGGTGGATCCGGATCGACCCGCCGCCGATCTCATTGCCGTTGCAGACGATGTCGTAGGCATAGGCCAGGGCGTTGCCCGGGTCGGTGTCGAAAGTGTCGAGCCACTCGGGCTTCGGCGACGTGAACGCGTGGTGGACAGCGGTCCACTTCCCCTCGCCGACCGCGACATCGCCCTCGGCCCGGGCTTCGCTCGTCGGCTTGAACAGCGGGGCGTCCACGACCCACGCGAGCGACCACGTCCCGGCGCGGACCAGGCCCAGTCGCTCGGCGACCTCGTTGCGCGCGGCCCCCAGCAGAGCCTGCGACGCCGTCCGCTCCCCGGCGGCGAAGAAGACGCAGTCGCCCGGGTTCGCGCCCACCGCGGCGGCCAGGCCCGCACGCTCGGCGTCGGAGATGTTCTTCGCGACGGGCCCGCCGAGCTCGCCATCGGGCGAGATCGTCACGTAGGCAAGGCCCCGCGCACCGCGTTGCCGGGCCCAGTCCTGCCAGGCGTCGAACGTCCGCCTCGGCTGATCGCCGCCACCGGGCATGACGATCGCCCCGACGTAGGCGGCCTGGAAGACGCGGAACGGAGTCGCGGAGAAGAACTCCGTGAGGTCGGTGAGCTCGATGCCGAACCGCAGATCGGGCTTGTCGCTCCCGTACCTGTTCATCGCCTCCGCGTACGTCAGCCGCGGCAGCGGCGTCACCAGGTCATAGCCGATGAGCGCCCAGATCCGGGTGAGGAGCTCCTCGGTGAGTTCGATGACGTCTTCCTGATCCACGAAGCTCTGCTCGATGTCGAGCTGGGTGAACTCGGGCTGGCGATCCGCGCGGAAGTCCTCGTCGCGGTAGCAGCGGGCGATCTGGTAGTAGCGCTCCAGACCCGCCACCATCAGCAACTGCTTGAACAACTGGGGGCTCTGCGGCAGGGCGTACCAACTGCCGGGACTGAGCCGAGCGGGAACGAGGAAGTCGCGCGCGCCCTCCGGCGTGGAGTGCGTCAGCGTCGGCGTCTCGACCTCCACGAAATCGCGCGCCGCCAGGACCTCCCGCGCGACCCGCGACACCTCGCTGCGGAGCTTCAGGACCGCGGCCTGCTGCGGCCGGCGCAGGTCCAGGTAGCGGTACCGCAGCCGCGCCTCCTCGCCGACCTCGATGCGATCGTCCAACTGGAAGGGCAGCGGAGCGGACGGATTGAGCACCGTCAGCTCCGACACCGCCACCTCGACCGCCCCGGTCGGCAGCTCGGAGTTCTCGTTGCCGTCGGGGCGCCGTTCCACGACCCCGGCGACGCGGATGCAGTACTCGTTGCGCAGGTCGTGGGCGCCCGACGCGGCGATGAGCTCGTCGCGGATGACGACCTGGACGATGCCGCTCGCGTCGCGGAGGTCGATGAAGGCCACGCCCCCGTGGTCGCGGCGGCGGGCCACCCAGCCGGCCAGGGTGACGGACGCGCCGATGTCACCGGCGCGTAGCTGTCCTGCGTGATGTGTGCGGATCACTCTCATCCTCTCGTGAACGGCTCGATGCTATGCGGTCGCGGCGGCCGACGGGGAATCGCCCCCGCGCGGACGTCCGTCACGCGGTGACGACGCGCGGGTACAGGTCGTCGGCGGGCGGATCCCATGCTCCCGCGTCCGCGGGCACCTGGTCGCCGGTGCGGATGTCCTTCACCTCGCCCGTGTGACCTCCGAACCACACGAACGGGATGCCGCGCCGGTCTGCGTAGCGGATCTGCTTGCCGTACTTGTCCGCCTTCGGCGCCACCTCGACCGGGATCCCGCGAGCGCGCAGGGCACGGGCGACCGACATGGCGTCGGATCGCGTCTCCTCCGCGTCGACCGCGACGAGCACGCAGGTCGGCACCGGCCTGGTGGACGTCAGCCGCTGTTTGCCGATGAGCGGGACGAGGATCCGCGACACGCCGATCGACAGGCCGACGCCGGGATAGGTCGCACGGCCATCGCTGGCCAGGGAGTCGTAGCGCCCGCCGGACGAGATCGACCCCATCGACTCGTAGCCCTCCATCGTGGTCTCGTACACGGCGCCGGTGTAGTAGTCGAGGCCGCGGGCGATCTTGAGGTCGGCCACGACCCGGCCCGGGACGGCCGCTGCCGCCGCCTCGACGAGGCCCGCGAGCTGGTCGAGCCCGGCGTCCAGCAACGGGTGCTCGACGCCCAGCGCCCGCACTCGTCCGACGAAGGACGTGTCCGGCGCCGTGATCTGCGCCAGTTCCAGACAGCGCTCCGCCGCTGCGGACGACAGTCCGACCTCGTCGCGCAGCAGGCCGGCGACCACCGCCGGGCCCACCTTGTCGAGCTTGTCGACACGTTGCAGGACCGCCATCGGATCCTCGACGCCCAGCCCCCGGTAGAAGCCCTCGGAGAGCTGCCGGTTGTTCACGTGCATCTGTACGCGCGGGACGCCGAAGTCGGCGTGCAGCCGTTCCAGCGCGTCGAGGACCACCAGGGGAAGCTCGACGTCGTGGTGCGCGGCGAGGACGTCCGCCCCGACGATGTCGACGTCGGCCTGCAGGAACTCCCGGTACCGGCCCTCCTGAGGCCGCTCCCCCCGCCAGGCCTTCTGGATCTGGTACCGGCGGAACGGGAACGCGAGGTGCCCGGCGTTCTCCAGCACATACCGGGCGAACGGCACCGTGAGGTCGTAGTGGAGGCCCAGCTCGTCGGCGGCGTCGTCGGCCGCGTGAAGCCGCCGCACGACGTACACCTCCTTGTCGATCTCGCCCTTGCGCGCGAGCTGATCGAGCGGCTCGACCGCCCGTGTCTCGACCGACGCGAAACCGTGCAGCTCGAAGGTGCGCCGCAGGCTGTCCAGGACGGCCAGTTCGACGATCCGGCCGGCCGGCAGGAACTCGGGGAAACCGGACAGTGCCTTGGGTCGTGCCATTACGACTGATTCCTCCAATAGTCCGATTGCAGATAGGGGTTCGTGACCCGCTCGTAGCCGATGCTGGTCTGCGCACCGTGCCCGGGCAGCGCCACGACGTCGTCGGGCAGCGACAGGATCTGCACCTCCAGCGACCGGCGCATCGCGTCGTGGTCGCTACCCGGCAGATCGGTGCGCCCGATGGATCCGGCGAACAGGACGTCGCCGCTGAACATCACAGCCGACACCTCGGGATCGTCGGGGTAGTCGCACAGCGCCAACACGCTGCCCCCCGTGTGCCCGGGCGCGTGGCGGATCCGCAACCCGAGTCCTCCGAGGTCGAGTTCCATCAGGTCGTCCAGCTCCCTCACCAGCCACGGCTCGGGAAGGGTCTCACTCCCGGCGAGCGCCCGCAGCATCGGGGCCCAGTCCGGCGGCAGCCCCGCCCCCGGCTCCCGCAGCAGGCGACGGTCGGCCGGGTGGATCCAGGTCTCGATCTCGTACTCGGCGGCCAGGCCGTGCGCGGCACCGATGTGGTCGAGATGGCCGTGCGTCAGAAGGATCGCCACGGGGCGGAGCCGATGCCGCTCGACGAGCCGCCGCGCCATCTCATCGGCGCCCCAGCCGGGGTCGACGATCACGCAGTCGGTCCCGGGTGCCGCCGATCCGGCGACGAGGTAGCAGTTGGACTGCCACTGGCCGCTGGCGAACGACGTGATGAACACCGGCCCAGCCTACAGTCCGGGGCACGCCTGCCCGCGCCGTGCCCGGGCCCCGGTCGGGCCCCCGTGGCTCCGCCCGACACGCGCATCCACACCCCGGAACCGAGAGATAGGTGCCGACCGGGGGCACGGTCGGGCAAGATGTGCGGTATGACTCAGCCCGCACGTCCGGCCGACTTCGGCCGTGTCGCCGAGGACGGAACCGTCTACGTGATCACCTCCGACGGGGAGCGCGTGGTCGGCCAGGTCCCCGATGCCACCTCGGATGCCGCTCTCGCCATCTTCGTCCGCCGTTTCGAAGCCCTCGACGTCGAGGTGTCGCTGCTGGAACAACGGGTCGGCAACGGCGCGCTCGGGCCCGAGGACGCGCGTCGCGCCATCGCGACCGCGCGCGGCAACATCGAGCAGGCGAATGCCGTCGGGGACCTCGCCGGGCTGCTGACCCGCCTGGACGCGCTGGCGCCGGTCCTGAGCCAGCAGGCCGAGGCTCGCCGGGCGCAGCGGGCGCAGCAGAACGAGGAGACGCGGGCCGCGAAGGAGGCCATGGTCGCCGAGGCGGAGGAACTGGCCGCCGGCACCGACTGGCGCGGCGGGGTCAACCGCTTCCGCACCCTCCTGGAGGGATGGAAGGCGCTCCCCCGCATCGACCGGGCGACCGACGACGCGCTGTGGCACCGGTTCTCCGCAGCACGCACGACCTACACGCGCCGCCGCAAGGTGCAGTTCGCCGAACAGGCACAACGTCGCGAGACCGCGCGCAAGGCCAAGGAAGAGATCATCGCCGAGGCCGAACAGATCGCCGACTCGACGGACTGGGGTCTGACGTCCGCGGAGTTCCGTGACCTCATGGCCCGGTGGAAGGCCGCGGGGCCCGCGCCGCGCGACGTGGACGATGCCCTGTGGGCCCGCTTCCGCGGCCTGCAGGACCAGTTCTTCTCCGCACGCCAGTCGGCCCAGCGGGAGCAGTCGGCCGAGTTCGCCGACAACCTCGCCGCCAAGGAGGAACTGCTCGCGCGTGCCGAGGCCGAGATCCTGCCGGTCACCGATGTCCAGGTCGCCCGCGCGGCGCATCGGACATTCCTCGAGCAGTTCAACGCGCTCGGCAAGGTGCCTCGCGAGGCGATCCGCGGGCTCGACAACCGCATCAGGGCATTGGACAGCGCCATTCAGAAGGCATCCGACGAGGAGTGGCGACGCACCGACCCCGAGGCACGCGCCAGGGCCGCAGACACCGTCTCCATGCTCGAGACCGAGATCGAGCGGCTGCGCACCAAGGCGGCCAAGGCCGAGGACCGTGGCGACTCCCAGGCTGCAGCCAAGGCCATGGATTCGATCGCCACGTACCAGACCTGGCTCGAACAGGCGCAGAAGGCGCTGGCCGAGTTCTCCTGAGCTCCGCCCGGGCGTGGTTCTACGCCCCGCCGCGGCCGGCGGTCCGCGCTACTGCTTGATGCGGTAGACGTCGTAGACGCCGGAGACCCGTCGGATCGACGTCAGCACGTGCTCCAGATGGGTCGGATCGGGCGTCTCGAACGTGAGGCGGACGCGGAACACTCTGTCCTTCGTCGCGTTCATCGCGGCGGACAGGATGTTGAGGTGCTGGTCGGACAGCACGCGCGTGACATCGCTCAGCAGACCGGTGCGGTCGAGCCCGTCCACCTGCACGGCCACGAGGTAGGACGTCTCGACCGACGGCTTGCCCCACGCCACCTGCACGATCCGTTCCGGCGTCGACAGCAGGTGCGCGGCATTCGTACAGTCGCGCCGGTGCACCGACACCCCTTCGCCGCGGGTGACGAAGCCGATGATCTCGTCCCCGAACACGGGCGTGCAGCACTTCGCGAGCTTGACATACACCGCCGCGTCGCCCTCGACCACGACACCGCTCTCGTTGCGGCCGCGGCTCGCCGGCCGTCCGTGATGGACGAGGATCGACTCGTCCTCCATCGAGTCGTCGGCGGCCTCCTCGGGACCGCCGATGATCGTCACCAGCCGCTGCACGGCCGCCTGGGCGCTGACCGTCCCCTCGCCGACCGCCGCGTACAGGGCGTTGACATCGGCCAGCCGGAAGTAGTCGGCCAGTTCGGTGAGCAACTCGTGCGTCACCTGCTTCTGGGCCGACACCCCGGCGCGTCGCAACTGCTTGCCGAGCAGTTCCTTGCCGGCCTCGATGGACTCCTCGCGGCGCTCGCGGGTGAAGAACTGGCGGATCTTCGCACGCGCACGCGGGCTCTTCACGAAGTGGAGCCAGTCGCGGCTCGGGCCCGCGGTAGGCGACTTGGACGTCAGGATCTCGACGACGTCCCCGCTCGACAACGTCGACTGGAGCGGCACCAGCCGGCCATTGACCCGCGCCCCGATACATCGGTGCCCGACCTCGGTGTGGACGGCATACGCGAAGTCGACCGGCGTCGCCCCCTGCACCAGCCCGTGGATGTCACCCTTCGGGGTGAACACGTACACCTCGGTGGAGTTGATCTCGAATCGCAGCGAGTCGAGGAACTCGCTCGGATCCTCGGTCTCACGGCCCCACTGGGTGATCTGCTTGACCCAGTTGAAGTCGCCGACGTCGCGCTGCATCTCCTTGTACTTCCAGTGCGCGGCGACGCCGTACTCGGCCCGGCGGTGCATCTCATGCGTACGGATCTGGAACTCTACCGGCTTGCCGCCCGGGCCCAGCACCGTCGTGTGCAGGGACTGGTAGAGGTTGAACTTCGGCATCGCGATGTAGTCCTTGATGCGCCCCGGCAACGGACTCCACCGCTCGTGCAGGACGCCGAGGGCCGCATAGCAGTCCTTCTGGGAGTCCACGAGGATGCGCAGCCCCACGAGGTCGTAGATCTCGGCGAACTCGCGGCCGCGCACGATCATCTTCTGATAGATCGAGTAGTAGTGCTTCGGCCTCCCGACCACTATGGCCTTGATCTTGGCCCGTTCGAGGTCGTTCTTCACCAGTTCGGTGACGCCGGTGATGTACTCGTCGCGGCGCGGTGCCTCCGCGGCGACCAGACGCACGATCTCGTCGTACACCTTCGGCTCCAGCGTGGCGAACGACAGGTCCTCCAACTCCCACTTGAGGGCGTTCATGCCGAGGCGATGGGCGAGCGGCGCGAAGATCTCCAGCGTGTCCTTCGCGATGCGATTCTGCTTGTCCTGGCGCAGGAAGTGAATCGTCCGCAGGTTGTGCAGCCGATCGGCGAGCTTGATGACGAGCACGCGGATGTCCTTGCTCATCGCCATCACCATCTTGCGGATGGTCTCGGCCTTCGCGGTCTCGCCGTACTGCACCTTGTCGAGCTTCGTGACGCCGTCGACCATGTCGGCGACCTCCTGCCCGAAGTCGGCGGTGAGCTGCTCCATGGTGTAGGAGGTGTCCTCGACCGTGTCGTGCAGCAGCGCCGCGCAGATCGTCGGGTCGGTCATCCCGAGCTCGGCCAGGATCGTCGCCACCGCCAGCGGATGCGTGATGTACGCCGCGCCCGACTTGCGTGTCTGGCCCTGGTGGTAGTGGTCGGCGGTGCGATAGGCGCGCTCGATCAGCGCGACATCGGCCTTCGGGTTGTGCTCCTTGAGGATGGTCAGCAGCGGGTCGAGCACGGCGGGAGGTTGCGCGCGAGGGGCCCCCAGGCGGGCAAGGGCGTGCCGGACGCGCAGCCGCGGAGCCTCCGTCACGATCGGAGTGATGGTTCCGGGCATGTTCTCGGCGGCTGCCTCCTCCACCATCCCTCCTTCACGGGCGGGGACCTGCTGGGTGTTCCATCGTAGCCCGCCCTCTCGCGGGCACGATAACACCGATCAGAGATAGGGCAGACCGGTCTCCTCGTTCCGCGGCGGACGAGGCCGATGCGGGGCCCCGGCCGCGGTCGACTTGCGCACGACGACGAGTTCGTCGCCGACGTCGAGCTTCGCGACCGTCGGATCGTAGAACGGCCGTAGCGACTGATGGCGGACGACGCCGAGCACCCGTTCGCCGGTGATGTCGGCCGGCCCGAGGCCGACCTCCGCGGCCGTGATGAGCCGCTGGGCGACCTCCAGCCCCTCGGCGCTCGACAGGAGGTCCTCGATCACCGCGCCGAGATGCGGGTTCACCGACGAGATGCCGACGAGCCGGCCGACGGCATCGGCGGACGTGATGACCGAGTCGGCACCGGACTGCCTCACCAGCGCGACGTTGGCGCTCTCTCGCACCGACACCGTCATGTGCGCCCCAGGATTGAGCTGGCGCACCGTGAGCGTCGTGAGGATGGCCGTGTCGTCGCGGCCGAGGGCGATGATGACCTCGCGGGCCTTCGAGATCTCGGCGCGCCGCAGCAGCGTGCGGGACGAGACGTCCCCCTCGAAGGCGGCGTAGCCGTCCCGGTTCGCCTCGGCCACGGCCCGCGGGTTGCTGTCGAGCACGACGATCTTCTCGGGCAGCCGCTCATGGCGGCGCAGAGTCGCGACGGCGCTACGGCCCGTCGTGCCGTAGCCCATCACGACGGTGTGGCCTCTCATCCGTTTCCTCCACCTGGTGTCGAGCAGGGCACGGCGGCCCTGATTGGCCAGCACCTCGAGCGTGGTGCCGACCAACAGCACCAGGAACGAGATGCGCAGCGGGGTGACGATGAGCGCGTTGATCAGACGCGCATGGGGAGCGACCGGGGTGATGTCGCCGTAGCCCGTCGTCGTCACGGTGACCGTCGAGTAGTACAGGGCGTCGATGAAGGACACCCCGTCGTGCGCGACGTTGTCGGAATAGCTGCCGCGATCGAGGTAGACGATCAGCGTGCTCACCAGCAGCAGCCCCAGCGCGAGCAGACCTCGCCGCGCGAGCTCGCCCAGCGGCGTGCGGGATCGCTCGGGCAATCGCACGAGCGTCTGGTACCCCCAGCCGGTCGGCGTCGCCATCAGACCGTCACCACCGCCGAGAGATCCGCGACGCCGAGCGACTCGAGGTACGTCCGCCCCCCGAGGAAACCCAGCTCCATCAGCACCGCCACGTGCACGAGCTCCGCGCCGAGGCGTCGGCACAGCAGGGCCGTCGCGCCGATCGTCCCGCCGGTGGCGAGCACGTCGTCGACGATCATCACCCGCGCCCCGGGGCCCACCGCATCCTCGTGAACGGTCAGCGTCGCCTCGCCGTACTCGAGAGCGAACGACTCGCTCAGCGTCGCCCCGGGAAGCTTGCCGGGTTTGCGCACCGGGACGAACCCGGCGCCCAGCGCCAGGGCGACGGGGGCAGCGAAGATGAATCCCCGTGCCTCCATGCCCATCACAACGTCGATGCCGTCCGGGGCCGACGCCGCCAGCGCGCCGACCGCCGCGCCGAAGCCCGCGGGGTCGCGCAGCAGCGGCGTGATGTCCTTGAACACGACGCCCGGCTCGGGAAAATCGGGCACGTCCCTGATGAGGCCCGCGATGACGCCCCCGTCCGACACGGCGCTACCCCTTCTTCGCCGGCCCGCGCTTGTCGCGCACGGGCACGGCCGTGGGCGACGCGATCGCCTCGGTCGTCGTCATCGTCACGGCGACGCGCGCGGCCTCGCGGTCGGCACGCCGTCGGACGCGGTTGCGCTGCGCCACCATCTCCGGCTCACGTTCCTTGAGCTGGGCCAGCAGCGGCGTCGCGATGAAGATGGACGAGTACGCGCCGGCGAGCATGCCCACGAACAGCACCAGCCCGACATCCTTCAGCGGCCCGGTGCCGAGGACGAACACACCCGTGACCAGCAGCGCGGCGACCGGCAGCACGCCGATGATCGTCGTGTTGACCGACCGCACGAGCACCTGGTTGACGGCGTTGTTGGCCGCCTCCGAGTACGTCCGGTTGGTGTTCTTCAGGTCGGCCGTGTTCTCCCTGACCTTGTCGAACACCACCACCGTGTCGTACAGCGAATACCCGAGGATCGTCAGCATGCCGATGAGCGACGCCGGGGTGAAGGCGAACCCCGCGATCGCGAACACGCCGATGGTGACGACGAGGTCGTGCACGAGCGCGACCAGCGCCGAGATGGCCATCTTCGCCTCGCGGAAGTAGATCCAGATGAGCAGCGACACCAGCGCGAGGAACACCACCAGCGCGATGATCCCCTGGTTCGTGATCTGCTGGCCCCAACTCGCGCCGACGAGGCTGTAGGCGACCTCGTTGCCGTCGACGCCCACGGCATCGCCGATGGCCGTCTTCACCTGGGAGATCTCATCGACCTCCAGGCTGCGGGTCTGCACGCGGATCGAGCCGTCGCCGATCTTCTGCACCGGGACGTCGGCCATGTCGGGCAGGTCGAGGCCGATCACGGCGTCCTGCACCTTGGCGACCGCCTCGTCGGTGGCCTGCGTCGCCACGGTGAACTCGGCGCCGCCCCGGAACTCGATGCTCAGGTTCAGGCCGCGAACGGCGAAGGCGACGACGCAGATGAGGAGCACGACCGCCGACACCGAGTACCACAAGCGACGATGGCCGATGAAGTCGTAGGACAGCGCACCCGTGTAGAGCTTGTGGGCCAGGCTCGTCTTGCGCTGCTCCTCCGCTTTCGCCCCGGCGGGAGACGCCGTCGCCGAGCGCTCCTGGGTGACCGGCTCCACCGGGGTGGAGCCGAGCTCGTCGAGAGGGCCGGTTTCCTTCTTGGGGGTCACGATGTCGCCGCCTTCCTGCGAACCCCGGTGCGCCGACGCCCGAGGAGGGACTCGAGGGACACGCCCATGTGCTCGGCGCCGAAGCCGGACATCGGGTGCCCGCCGCCGAAGAACTTCGTACGCCCCAGGACGGAGACCAGGGGTTTGGTGAAGAAGAACACGATGAGGATGTCCAGCAGCGTCGTCAGCCCGAGCGTGAACGCGAAGCCCTTGACGCTGCCCACGGCGAGGAAGAACAGGACGACGGCCGACAGCAGCGACACCCCGTCGGCGACCAGGATCGTGTGGCGGGAGCGGATCCAGCCGGTCTCGATGGCCGACGTCAGGGGTCTGCCCTCGCGCACCTCGTCGCGTATTCGTTCGAAGTAGATGATGAACGAGTCGGCTGTGACGCCGATCGCGACGATCGCACCGGCCACGCCGGGCAGGTTCAGAGCGAACCCGACCGACTGCCCCAGCAGCGCCATCAGTGCCCAGGTCTGCACCCCGGCGAGGGCGAGGGATGCCACGACGACGATCGCGAGGCCGCGGTAGTAGGTCACCGCGAAGATCACGACCAGTCCCAGGCCGATGAGGCCTGCGATGATGCCGGCGCGCAACTGGTCGCCGCCCAGCGTCGGCGACACCGTGTCGACCGAGGACACCTCGAACGACAGCGGCAGGGCACCGTACTTCAGCACGTTGGCGAGCTCTGTCGCCGTCTGCTGGGTGAAGCTGCCGCTGATCTCCGCCCCGCCTCCGGCGATGGACGAACTGACACTCGGATAGCTGATGACCTCCCCGTCGAGGACGATCGCGAACGAGTTCTCGGGAGAGGTGCGGGTCGCCAGCTCCCCCGTGACGGTCTCGAAGTCGGTCGCGCCCGCGCTGTTGAACTGCAGGTTCACGACCCAGTTGAGGCTGTTCTGCGGCACACCGGCCTGTGCGCTCGTGAGCTGCGTCCCCTCCAGGAGCACAGGACCGAGGAGGAACTTCTCCGTGCCGGCCTTGCTGCAGGTGATGAGCGGCTGATCCGTCACATCGGGCGTCGGAGACTCCTCGCCGCAGTTGAACTCGGAGAACTCGTCGGAGTCCTGAGAGCTCGGCGTGTACGCGAGCAGCGTATCGACCGAGGCCGCCGGCGAGGCCGCCGCGGTGGGACGCGGGGTGAGGGTGCTCGGCGGAGCCGTCGGCAGCGCCGGCAGCGGCCGGCGGGCGCTCGGCGAGGCCGACGCGGTCGCGGCGGCCTGTGTGGAGGACGCGCTCGTCTCGGACGTCGCCGTGGTGGACGCCGCAGTCGGGGAGGCCGTCGCGACCGGCGTGACCGATTCCACCTGGTACACCGCGCGGAAGGTCAGCCGCGCGGTCTGCCCGACGAGCTCGATGAGCTGCTCCTGCTCGACGTTCGGGACGGACACGACGATCTGCCTGTCGCCGCTCGTCGTCACCTCGGACTCGCCCACACCGAGGCTGTCGACGCGCTGCTGGATGATCGACCGCGCACGTTCGAGCCGGTCCGCGTCGACGGTGCCGTTGTCGCTGGAGGCCGTCAGCGTGATGGTCGTCCCGCCGCGCAGGTCGAGACCGAGCTTCGGCGCCCAGGCACCCGTTGCGGCCATCACCACGAAGGCTGCGGCCGTGAGGGTGAGGAAGATGACGAGGGTACGGACAGGATGGCCGTGCGTTCGTGTCTTGGAGGTAGCCACTATCGGGGGTGCCTCACTTGCTCTGCGCGTCGTCGGGCCCGGGCGCGTCGGCGGCCGGACCCTCCTCGTCACCGCCGCTCTCGGCCGATGCCTCCTTCTCGAAGAAGGCGGCGATCTCTTCGTTCGTGGGCGCGCTCACCTGATCCTCCGCAACGGGGATCGCGGCCTCCGAGGCGGACTCGTCCTCGTACTCGAACTCCTCTTCGGAGGGGTCGACGATCTTCATGATGGCCTGCTTCACAACCGTGATCTCCAGGCCGGGCGCCACTTCGAGGATGAGCTGCTTCTCGCCACGGTGGCGGACCGTGCCGAAGATGCCGCTGGTCAGCATGACCCGCGTCCCGACGTCGATGCTGCTCATCTTCTGCTGCTGCTCCTTCATCCGCTTCTGCTGCGGACGGAGCAGGAAGAAGTAGAACACCACGCCCAGCACCGCGAGCATGAGGATGGTCATCGTGAACTGATCCATGAGAATCCCAGGTAGACGGTCGATGCGGACCGGTCCCGGCCCACCAGAGGACAAGACTAGCCGGACAACCCGCGTATCTCAGACCCGACACTAATCAGCGGGGTCGAACAGCCCGTACTGTGTCGCTCCGGCCGGCGGCGTCAGGCCGAGATGCTCCCAGGCGGCGGCCGTCGCGACCCGGCCGCGCGGGGTGCGCATGAGGAAACCGAGCCGGACGAGGAACGGCTCGGCCACCTCGGCGACCGTCTCCATCTCCTCGCCCACGCTGATCGCGAGCGTGGACAGGCCGACGGGACCACCGCCGAACTTGCCGCAGATCGCCTCCAGGACGCCCCGGTCGAGCCGGTCCAGCCCCAGCGGATCGATCTCGTACAGGTCGAGCGCCGCCGCGGCGAGCGAGGCGGTCACGACGCCGTCGGCCTTCACCTCGGCGTAGTCGCGGACCCGTCGCAGCAGCCGGTTCGCGATCCGGGGGGTGCCGCGAGACCGGGAGGCGATGAGGTCGGCGGCACCGTCGGCGAGTGTGACCTGCAGAAGCGCCGCGGATCGCCGCAGGATCGTCTCCAGATCGGGGGCCTCGTAGAAGTCGAGCTGACCGGTGAAGCCGAACCGGTCGCGCAACGGGCCGGGCAACAGCCCCGCCCGGGTGGTCGCGCCGACGAGCGTGAACGGCGGGATCTCCAGCGGGATCGCCGTCGCGCCGGGACCCTTTCCGACGACGACGTCGACCCGGAAGTCCTCCATCGCCAGGTAGAGCATCTCCTCGGCGGGGCGGGACATGCGATGGATCTCGTCGAGGAAGAAGACCTCTCCCTCGGTCAGCCCGGACAGGATCGCCGCCAGGTCCCCCGCGTGCTGAATGGCCGGCCCGGACGACACCCGCAGCGGGACACCCATCTCGGCGGCGATGATCATCGCGAGCGTCGTCTTGCCGAGCCCGGGCGGGCCCGACAGCAGGACGTGGTCGGGCACCGAGCCTCGCCGGCGCGCCGCGTGGAGCACGAGGTCCAACTGGTCGGCGACCCGGCGCTGGCCGTGGAACTCCGCGAGCGTCGTCGGCCGGAGTGCCGCCTCGGCGGCCGACTCGCCCGGCGCGGGATGCGGATCTACGAGGTCGACGTCCATGTCACTTCTTCGCCAGCCGTTGCAGCGCCGCCCGCATCAGGACCGCCAGCGACGCCCCCTCGGCGGCGTCGGCGGCCACCGCCTCGCAGGCGGCCTCGGCCTCCTTCACCGACCAGCCCAGCCCGACGAGGCCGTCGCGCACCTGCTCACGCCACAGCTCGTCCGCGGCACCCGCCGGCTGCGCCGCACCGCCGGCCGCGAGCAGGGACGGCACCTTGTCCTTCAACTCGAGCATGAGCCGCTGCGCCGCCTTCGGGCCGATCCCCGGCACCTTCGTCAGGGCACCCGTGTCGCCGCCGGTGACCGCGACCGCGAGCTCGTCGGCATTCATCACCGAGATCACGGCGAGGGCGAGCTTGGGACCGACCCCGCTCACCGACAGCAGCAACTCGAACGCGTCCCGCTCGGCGACCGCCGCGAACCCGTAGAGGGTGAGCGCGTCCTGGCGCACGATGAGCGACGTCTCCAGCACCGTCTCCGAGCCGCGCCGGGTCGCCATCACCGTCTGCGGCGGGCACCATGCCTTCAGCCCCAGTCCCCCGACCGATACGACGAGCCAGTTCACGCCGAGATCGACCACGGTGCCGGCGAGCTGCGAGATCATGCGGTCCTCTCCTTGGCCGCGGCGACGGCTGCGGCGATACGATCCGTCGCGGCGCCGCGCCAGAGATGGCAGATCGCGAGCGCCAATGCGTCGGCGGCATCCGCGGGCTTCGGCACCTCGGCGAGTCGCAGGACGCGGGCCACCATGGTCCCGACCTGCGCCTTGTCGGCGCGTCCGGAGCCGGTGATCGCCGCCTTCACCTCGCTCGGGGTGTGCGTCGCGACCCGCACCCCGCGGCGGGCGGCGACGAGCATCGCGACGCCGGCGGCCTGCGCGGTTCCCGCCACCGTGTTGAGGTTGTGCTGCGCGAAGACGCGCTCGATCGCGACCACATCGGGGCGGTACTCGGTCAGCCACTCCTCCAGACCGGCCTCCAGCGCCACGAGACGCTGCGGGACCTCCGCGGTCGCCGGGGTGCGGATCACACCCACGCCGAGCAGCACCGGGGGACGTCCGAGTTCGCCGGCGACGGCCCCCAGCCCGCACCGCGTCAGGCCCGGGTCGACCCCGAGGATGCGCATGTCAGCCCCTCCCAAACGAACAGTTGTTCGGATCATAGGCCGCGCCGCGCGAGGCTGTCCGCTCTCCACGCCGGGCGGACCCGCTTCGCGCACGGCGCCCCGTCCACGCCGTCAGACCATCTGATGCAGAGCGAGGTAGATGGACGGAAGGGCGACGATGCCGACGAGCATGCTGACGGAGTTCATGAAGGTCGCCAGCTCCACGTCCAGCCCCGCCCGGGCCGTGAAGATCGGCATCATCGCGGCGATCGGGGCGAACAGCAGCATGACGACGACCAGCCGTGCCTCGCCCGGGACCGGCAGGAGATACCAGCAGGCGACCGCCGCGACGAGCGAGAACGCATACCGCACGGCCAGCAGCCGCGCCGCGGCGCCGTACTTCTCGCGGGGCAGCCTCACCTCCAGCCCGACACCGATCATGAGCATCGCCAGGAACGGGTTCGCGGCGCCCACGACGGAGGTGAACGTGATGACCTGATCCGGCAGCCGCAGATCGAGCAGCCGCATGAGCAGCAGCACGAGATAGGTCACGAACACCGGCGACGTCGCGAGTGTGCGCAGGAGCCCCCGGCCTCCGTGGCGGCCCGGGCCGCGCGCCAGCGACATGCCCCACGCGTACGCCACCCCGGCCGAGGCGAAGGCCGTCCCGAAGTCGAACAGGGTGGAGTAGATCATCGCGTGCGGACCCATGAAACCGCCGAGGTACGGGGTCGCGAACGCACCGATGTTGTAGCTGCCGGAGTTGAAGACGGCGAACGCCTGCGCATCCCGCCCGCGCCGCGCCGCCAGCAGGTACCCGATGGCCTGCTGGCCGATGTTGATCGCCAGGGCGAGCACCGTGAGGCCCAGCAGCGCGTACTCGAGGTGATAGTCGTTGAAGCTCGTGAACAGCGCGCACGGCAGCGTGACGCCCAGCACGATCCGCGACAGCAGCCCGAAATCGGCCGTGGTCGCCCACCCCAGTCGCTTGATCCCGAGCCCGATGGCGACGATCGCGATCAGCGACAGCGCCCGCGCGACGATCTCAAGCATGGCCGCACGCTACCGACGTCGGCGTCGTGGACACGACAGCGGGCCGCGGTGCGGACCGCGACCCGCCGCTTCCGGGCCGTGCCGGTGACTCAGTCGTCGAGCTGCGCCCCGATCTCGTCGGGGACGTCCTCGTTGCTGTAGACCTCCTGGACGTCGTCGCAGTCCTCGAGCGCGTCGATGATCCGGAACAGCTTCTGCGCCTCGTCCACCGTCGTCAGCGCCTGCGTGTACGACGGCACGAACGCCACGTCGGCCGAGTCGTAGTCGTAGCCGGCGTCTTGGACGGCCTGCCGCACCGCGACCAGGTCGTTGGGCTCGGTCAGCACCTCGAAGCTCTCGCCGTGGTCGGTGATCTCCTCGGGCCCCGCCTCGAGCGTGGCCTCCAGCAGGTCGTCCTCGGTCAGCGCGCCCGCCGACTGCTCCGTCGGAACGGTGACGACGCCCTTGCGGGAGAAGATGCGCTGCACCGACCCGACATCGGCCAGCGTGCCGCCGTTGCGGGTCACTGCGACGCGCACGTCGGACGCCGACCGGTTGCGGTTGTCGGTGAGGCACTCGATGAGGATCGCGACGCCCGCGGGGCCGTAGGCCTCGTACATGATCGTCTGATAGTCCGAACCGCCGGACTCGGCGCCCGATCCGCGCTTGACGGCGCGCTCGATGTTGTCCAGCGGCACCGACGATTTGCGTGCCTTCTGGATCGCGTCGTAGAGGGTCGGGTTCCCGCCGGGGTCACCGCCACCGGTGCGCGCGGCGACCTCGATGTTCTTGATCAGCTTGGCGAACAGCTTGCCGCGCTTCGCATCGATGGCTGCCTTCTTGTGCTTGGTGGTGGCCCACTTGGAATGACCGCTCATGCATCGTCCCCGTGATCGTTCGACTGTGATCGACTCCTCAGCTTACCGGAGGACGCGCCACAGGCTCACCCCTCGGCGACGGCGAGCGCCTCGGGCAGCGTGAAGTTGCCGACGTACAGGGCGGTGCCGATGATCGCGCCCTCGACACCGGCGGGGACGAGGGCGCGCAGCGCCCGCAGGTCGTCCAGGCTGGAGATGCCCCCGCTGGCCACGACCGCGGCGTCGGTCCGCGCGCACACGTCGGCGAGCAGGCTCGTGTTGGGGCCGCTCAGCATGCCGTCGGAGGCCACGTCCGTGACGACGTACCGCGCGCAGCCCGCCTCTTCGAGCCGCGCCAGCGTCTCGTACAGCTCGCCGCCCTCCTGCGTCCATCCCCGGGCCGCAAGCCGGGTTCCGCGCACATCGAGCCCGATCGCGATCCGGTCGCCGTGCGCCGCGATCACCTCGGCGCACCACTGCGGCCGCTCGAGCGCCGCGGTTCCGATGTTGACCCGGCGGCAGCCCGTCGCGAGGGCGCGCTCCAGGCCGGCGTCGTCGCGGATGCCGCCCGACAGCTCGACCGACACCTTCGCCTCGGCCACCACCTCCGCGATGACCTCCGCGTTGGAGCCGCGGCCGAAGGCGGCGTCGAGATCGACCAGGTGGATCCAGGACGCGCCCGCCTCCGCCCACCTCCGCGCGGCGTCCCGCGGATCGCCGAAGACCCTCTCCGAACCGTCCACGCCTTGGCGCAACTGGACGGCGCGGCCGTCCTTCACATCGACGGCCGGAAGCAGGACCAGGGGCGCAGAGGTGTCGTTCACGACCCGAAGGCTAGCGGACCGACGCGACCCAGTTGCGCAGCAGTCGCGCCCCGGCCGCTCCCGACTTCTCGGGATGGAACTGCGTACTGGCCAGCGGCCCGCGTTCCACGGCCGCCAGGAACCGGTCCCCGCCGTGCTCCACCCAGGTCGCCAGCGTCCCGGCGCCGGGGTCGGCGTGCACGCCGTAGGAATGGACGAAGTAGAACCGCTCGGCCTCCACGCCCGCGAACAGCACCGACCCGGCCGGGGCCGTCACGGTGTTCCAGCCCATGTGCGGCAGCCGATCCGCCGTGAGCCGCTCGACCACTCCGGGGAACAGGCCCAGTCCCCGCTCCTGCGTCCCGTGCTCGACGCCTCGCTCGAACAACACCTGGTGGCCGACGCAGATCCCGAGCACGGGGGCGCCTGCGGCCACACGCTGCGCCACCATCGCGTCGCCGCCGACCGCCCGCAGCCCCTGCACACACGCTGCGAAGGCCCCGACGCCGGGAACCACGAGACCGTCGGCCTCGGCAACCGTCTCCGGGTCGCTGGTGAGCCGCACCGTCGCCCCCGTCGCCGTGAGGGCGCGGGTGGCGGAGTGCAGATTGCCCGAACCGTAGTCGAGGACGGCGACGAGCGTCACAGGGCGCCCTTCGTCGACGGGATCGTTCCCTCGGTCCGCGGGTCGAGTTCGACGGCGCGGCGCAGCGCCTGCGCGACAGCCTTGAACTGGGCCTCCACGATGTGATGCGGGTCCCGCCCGGACAGCAGCCGAAGGTGCAGGCACATGCGCGCGTGCAGCGCCAGCGACTCCATCGCGTGGTAGGTCATCGACCCCGCGTAGGGCGCACCGGTGCCGCCGATCCGCGCGTACACCTGCGCGTCGGGCTCCCCCACCCCCACGAAGTACGGACGTCCCGAGACGTCCACGACCGCCTGGGCGAGGGACTCGTCCAGGGGGACGAGCGCATCGCCGAAGCGGCGGATTCCCGTCCTGTCGCCGAGCGCGCGATCGAGGCACTGTCCCAGCACGATGGCCGTGTCCTCGATCGTGTGATGACCGTCGATGTGCAGATCGCCGGTGGCCCGGATGCGCATGTCGATCAGCGAGTGCTTGGACAGCGCGGTCAGCATGTGGTCGTAGAACCCCACGCCGGTGGAGATCTCGTAGCTGCCGGAGCCGTCGAGGTCGATCCAGCAGGTGATGTCGGACTCGCTCGTCGCGCGGTGGATCTCGGCGGTGCGCATCAGGACTCCTTCCGTTCCAGCGTCGGTAGAACCTTCTCCAGGGCCGCGTAGAACGCGTCCATCTCCTCCGGCGTGCCCGCCGACACCCGCAGGTATCCGTCGGGACCGGTCTCCCGCACGAGGACCCCCTCGTCGAGCAGCGCCGCGAAGGCGGCGTGCCGGTCGGCGAACCGGCCCATGAGGACGAAGTTCGCCGCGGAGTCGACGACCTCCAGCCCCAGTTCGGGCAGGGTCGCGAGCAGTCGGTCCCGTTCACGGCGCAGCACGTCGACCTGTGCGAGCATCTCTTCGGCGTGGGCGAGCGCGACCGTCGCGAGCGCCTGCGTCTGCGCCGACAGGTGGTACGGCAGGCGGACGATACGGCACGCGTCGACGATCGCCGGCGCGGCCGCCAGGTAGCCGACACGCCCGCCGGCGAATGCGAACGCCTTGCTCATCGTGCGGGACACGATGAGGTTCGGGAAGGTCTCCAGCAGGGCCACGGCGGTGGCGGCGGGATCGCGGGCGAACTCCTGATACGCCTCGTCCACGACGAGCAGCGTGCCGTCCGGCAGATGATCGCAGATCTCCTCCAGCACCGGCAGCGGTGTCGCCGTGCCCGTGGGGTTGTTGGGCGTGGTGACGATGACGACGCTCGGAGCGTGCTCGGCGACAGCGGCCGCCACGAGGTCGGCGTCGAGCGTGAAATCGTCCTTGCGGGGCGCCGTCACGTACGTGCTGTGCGTGTTGCGGGCGTACTCGGGGTACATGGAGTACGTCGGCGTGAACGAGAGCACCGTCCGTCCCGGACCGCCGAACGCGCCCAGGACGTGCGTCATCACCTCGTTGCTCCCGTTGGCGGCCCAGACCTCGTCGGCGCGCAGCCCGTGCCCGAGGTACGCCGCCAGCGCCTCCCGCAGCGCCGCCGCCTCCCGGTCGGGATAGCGGTTCACACCGGTCGCGGCCGCGAGGACGGCCGCCGCCATGTCGATCCGTGTCGCCGCGCTCGGCGGATACGGGTTCTCGTTCACGTTCAACGGCACCGGCACGTCGAGTTGCGGGGCGCCGTAGGGCTCCTCGCCCACGAGTTCGGGCCGCAGCGGCAGGTCGGCCAGGGTCAGCTCGCGAAAGGTGCTCATCGGGTCCTCCTGACGCTGATCGCCGCGCGGTGTGCGGGAAGGTGCTCCGCCGCCGCGAAGTCCTCGACTCCCGCGGCGATCTCCTGCAGTGCGGCGGCCGTGTAGTCGATGTGGTGGACGGCCCGCTGGAAGCTCTGCACGCTGAGCCCGGACGAGTGGGCCGCGCAGCCGGCGGTGGGCAGGACGTGCGTCGAGCCCGCGCTGTAGTCGCCGAGCGACACCGGCGACCACGACCCCACGAACACCGCGCCCGCGTTGCGGACCCGGTCGGCCACCGCGCGGGCGTCGGCGGTCTGGATCTCCAGATGCTCGGCGGCGTACGCGTCGGCGACCTCGAGCCCCTGCTCCACGTCGCGGACGAACACCACCGCCGACTGCGGACCCGTCAGCGCGGCCCTGATCCGGTCGGCATTCGGCAGCGCCGCGGTCTGGGCCGCCAGTTCCTCCTCGACGGCGGCGGCGAGGGCCGGCGAGGGGGTCACGAGCACCGAGGCGGCCATCGGATCGTGCTCGGCCTGCGAGATGAGGTCGGCCGCGACGAACCGCGGATCGGCGGTGTCGTCGGCGAGGACGAGGATCTCGGTGGGTCCCGCCTCGGAGTCGATCCCGACGGTCCCCCGCAGGTGACGCTTCGCGGCCACCACGTAGATGTTGCCCGGTCCGGTCACCAGATCGACCCGGGGACAGAGCCCCGCGACCCCGTACGCGAACATCGCGATGGCCTGCGCGCCTCCGACGGCGTACACCTCGGTGACGCCCAGCATGTGGCACAGCCCCAGGATGTTGGGGTGCGGCAATCCGCCGAAGCCGGCCTGCGGGGGGGACGCGACGGCGATCTGGGCGACACCCGCCGCCTGGGCGGGGACGACGTTCATGATCACGCTCGACGCCAGCGGCGCGACGCCGCCCGGCACATACAGGCCGACGCGGGACACCGGCACCATCCGCTGTTCGACCACGGCTCCGGGCGCGAGTTCGACCCGGCGCGGCGGCTGGGCCGCCTCCGCCTCGCACACCGCTCGCCGGCGGCGGATCGATTCCAGGAACGCCGCTCGCACGTTCGGCTCCAGGTCGGCCTCGCAGCGGGCGAGCGTGTCCGCATCGACACGGAGGCTCTCCGGGACGACATGGTCGAATTGCTCGCTGAACCGGCGCAGCGCCGCCTCCCCCTCGGCCGCCACGGCCGCGCAGATCGGGGCGACGGCGGCCACCGCCTGCTCCACGTCGAACTCCGCTCTGGGCATGAGCGCCCGGTAGTCGACGTCCGTCAGATCGCGCAGGTCAAGGATTCGCAGCACAGGGTGATTGTATGGACCCATGTTCATCGGGGTTGGCACCGTGACCAATGTGGTCACCGTGGTCGTCGGCTCGGCGATCGGTCTGTGGCTCGGAGACCGGCTGACGGCAGGCACCCGGACCCTGGTGACGCAGGTTCTCGGCCTGTTCACGCTCGTGATCGCCGGGATGTCGATCGTCCGCATCTCGTCGGCCGATCTCGCGGCCGCGGTCGCGGGTGCCGGACAGCTCGTGGTCCTCGGATCGCTGCTCGCCGGTGCGCTCCTCGGAACGTGGCTGCGCGTGGAACAGCGGCTGGACGATCTCGCCGGATGGCTCCAGGGCCGGCTTCAGGGCGGCGTCGCCTCGGTCGACAGGGAGCGCTTCGTCACGGGCTTCGTGACCGCGACGATCGTCTTCTGCGTGGGTCCGCTGACGATCCTCGGGTCGCTGTCCGACGGTCTGGGCCAAGGCGCGGACCAGTTGCTCGTGAAGTCGGTCATGGACGGTTTCGCCGCCATCGCGTTCGCGTCCACGCTCGGCGTCGGCGTGCTCGCCTCGGCGCTCGCCGTGGGCGTGATCCAGGGGAGCCTCACGCTGCTCGGCTTCCTGCTCGGCAGCTTCCTTCCCGCTGCGGCCGTCGATGCCCTCACCGTCACGGGCGGCGTGATCCTGCTCGCCATGGCGTTCCGCCTGCTGGACCTGCTCCACATCCGCGTCGCGGACCTGCTGCCGGCGCTGCTCGTGGCACCGACGCTCACCTGGGCACTCTCGCTCGTGGTCTGACCGCCGTTCCCGGGGGCCGACGAGCGTACCCTGACGTCGTGGCCAGGAAGTCGTCCGGAGGAACCCCCGCCACGGCCGTCCTTGCGGCCGCCGGCGTCCCGTTCACGCTGCACGCCTACACCCACCGCGACGAGACGAGGGCCTTCGGCGACGAGGCCGCCGCCGAGCTCGGCGTCGACCCGGCGCGGATCTTCAAGACGCTCGTGTGCGAGACGGGGCAGTCGCGCCCCGAGCTGGCCGTCGCGATCGTCCCGGTCGCCGGACACCTGGACCTCAAGGCCATGGCCACCGCACGGGGCGCGAAGAAGGCCTCCCTCGCCGACCCGCGGGTCGCGGCGCGCAGCTCCGGCTACGTGGTCGGAGGCATCTCGCCGCTCGGCCAGCGGACGGTGCTGCCCACGGTGATCGACGTGTCGGCGAGACAGTTCGAGACCATCCTCGTGTCGGCCGGCAAGCGAGGCCTCCAGGTGGAACTGGCGCCGGCAGACCTGGCCCGGCTGACCGCTGCGACCTTCGCCGCGGTCGCGACCGGCTGAGGGAACGCCGAAGCCGAGAGCGGGCACCGCCCGGCCCGCAGGGCGGACGACCCTCCCTCAGGAGGTGAGCCCGGGCTCCAGCGCGGCGGCCAGGGCGTCGCGTCCCTCGGCCAGCGCGCGGGCCCCGGCTGCGCGTTCCCGTTCGAGCAGAACCTCGTAGGTGTGGGTCGGCTCTCCGGCCCGCGCGGCATCGTGCGCCAGCTCGCGCAGCCGCTCCCGCGCCACCTGTGTGTCCTGGAGCGTGCCGAGAAGCTCCGTCACCGCCTCCCACCGGCCCGCAGCCTCCTCCGCCGGCGCGCCGGACCACGGCACGATCGCCTCGTTGGCGTACCGGGCCGCCTTGGCCAGTTTGCGCACGTCGTGCCAGCCGGCCGGGTTCCCGGGATCGTCCGCGGCCGCGGCGGCCGCCTGGGCGACGCGGGCGGACGTCCGGCGCACGAGTCCGACCAGGGTGTCCGGATCCGCGGCGGCCCGCGCGGTGAGCGGGGGCGCGGCGGCGAGGTTCCGCAGCGCGATGCGCAGCTCGGTGTAGCGCCGCGTGTCCATGGACCGCACGAGGCCGGCGCGGGCCTCCGCGTGCGTCGCCGCGAGCGATCCGAGAATGCGTGCCGCGACGGGCCCGTGGACGTCCGCGGCAGGGACCTCGGCGAGGAAAGCGGAGAGGCTCTCCTGCAACACCTCCGCGTCCCGCACGGCGCCGAGCTCCTCGGCGTGCCACCGCACCTCCCGGCGCAGACCGGGCAGCGGCCCGAACAGGGGTGCGAAGGTACGCAGGACGCTCCGCAGGCGGCGCGTCGCGACCCGGCTCTTGTGGACGGCGTCGTCGGTCCGGGCGCGCACGCCGGCGGCGTAGGCCTGCACGGCACCGACCTGGAGGCGGACGTAGTCGCCGATGACGGATCCGGCGGTGGCCGCGACCGCAGGGGCGTTCGCCAGCGGCGCGACCGCGACCGCGTACTTCGAGACGTTGGACGAGACGTGGATCCCGGCCGCCGCGAACTCCTCGGTGACCTCGTCGAGCCATGCGGCCCCTGCCCCGACCGCTTCGACCTCGATCTCGGCCCAGCGCGTGACCGTCCCCGCGGCCTCGGCGGTGACCTCGTCGCGGAAGACCGTCCCGACGATCCCACCGGCCGCGTCGAGGACGTCGGTCTCGGTGCGACGCGTGAGGAGCGTGGCGACAGGGATCAGCGGCTCGGTGCCGACCAGGTCGGCGAGCCGGGCGCGCAGCTCGTCGGGGATCAACGGCCCGAGCGGGGCGTGAACCTCCAGCCGCTCCCCCGGCCGCACGGCGAGCTTGACGTGCCAGCCCTCGTCATGGCCGCCCTCGCGCCGGCGCAGCGTGCCGCGGCCGCTGCGCAGCAGGATCAGCCCCGGCGTGTCGAAGTAGACGGCGTGCAACGCGAACTCGCGGGCCGGCCCGTAGGCCCCCGCTCGCAGCCGCGGAAGCACGGCGTCCGGCGGCGCATCGAACTTGCGCTCGATCTCGGCGACGTCCATGGTCATCCCCCGGTCGGCGGCGCGGCCTCGTGCGCGGCGGGCACGGAGCCCTGGCCCCCGGCCGGATCGGCCGCGGTCGCCCCGGCCACGGGATCCGTCGCGGAGGGTGCGATGACTCCGGTGCCCGCGGCGTCTGGCGCCTCGGTCGCAGCCCCGGCCGCACGGGCGGTCCCGTCGGCGGTGAGCGGCGGATCCTCGGGGTCGCGCAGCAACGACGCGGCGATGAGGACGGGCAACTCGGCCATCATCACCCACAGGGCCAGCGCGACGGGAGCGTGCAACTCCAGACTGACCGACACCACGTCGCCCGCCGAGGCCGTCGCAAGCCGCTGGTCGAAGGGGCTGGGCCCCATCAGCGATCCCAACTGCCAGCAGGTCACCCCGGCCAGCAGCGCCGCCAGCCCGGCGAGCACCGGCGCGATCCATCCGAGCGTCCGGAACCAGTTCCAGGCCAGCAGCCCCAGCAGCAGGCCCGCCACCGCTCCGATCCCCGCGAACCAGGCGTCGGACTGGAAGACCTGCGTCATGCCGGCCTGCGTGATGACGGCCTTCCCGTCACTCTCGACGGTGTAGCCGGGAAGGCGGACCACCAGCACCCACACGACCGCGCCGAGCGCTCCGAGCACGATGGCGGCCAGCATGTACAGCGCGATCCACTGGATGCTCCCGCGAGGACGCCTTCGCACCGCCGACGTGGGCGCGGCGCGGTCGGGGTCCGGCTCGAAGGCGGTCACCTTGGCAGCCTAGACCGTGACGCTCGTGGCGCCCAAGAGCGCCTTGATGTCGGCGAACAGCGGCCCTTCGGCTCTGACCCGCAGCTTGTCGTCGAGCCGCCACAACGTCGCGCGCTGTGATTCCGACACCAGGCGCAGATGGACCTCGGTGACACCGGGATGGCTTCGCAGCACCTCCCGCAACTGGGACACCACCGGGGGTGTGCACCGCACCGCGGGCAGCGAGATCACGACAGGACCATGCTCCGCGCCCTCCGTGACGTCGGGGAACGTCACCGCCTGCGCGACGATGTCCCGCGCGTCGTCCCGCTCGCGCACCTTGCCGACGACCTTGCACAGCCGGTCGGGCGCCAACTGCATGGCCAGCCCCTGGTAGGTGCGGCTGTACATCATCACCTCGACGCTGCTCTCGAGATCCTCCAGCGTCACGATCGCCCAGATGTCTCCGTTCTTGCTCTGTTTGCGGGAGATGTTCGTGATCAGCCCGCAGACCGTCACCATCGCGTCCTTCGGCGCATCCTCACCGCTGAGCTCTCCGATGGAGATGTCCCGGTTGGCGCGCACGATGTGTTCGATGCCGAGCAGCGGATGGTCGCTCACGTACAGCCCGAGCATCTCGCGCTCGAAGCCGAGCTTGGTGCGCTTGTCCCACTCCGGCAGGTCGGGGACGGGAGTGAGCGACACCGGCTCGTCGTCCCCGCCGCCGAACTCGCCGAACAGGTCGTCCTGGCCGATGGCCTCGTTGCGTTTGAGGGGCACGACCTCGTCGATCTTCTGCTCGTACACCTGCATCAGGGCGTGCCTGGTGTGCCCCAGCGAGGTGAACGCGCCCCCCTTGATGAGCGACTCGATGAGCCGTTTGTTGCACACGGGCAGCGGCACCTGGTCGAGGAACGTGTCGAAGTCCTTCGCCGCCCCGTGTTCGCGGCGGGCCTCCACGATGTCCCGGACGACAGCCTCACCCACGTTGCGGATCGCGGCCAGGCCGTAGCGGATCGAGTCCCCGACCGGCGTGAACATCGCCTCGGACTCGTTCACGTCGGGAGGCAGGACGTCGATCCCCATCCGCCTGCACTCGGCCAGGTAGATCGCCGACTTGTCCTTGTCGCCGCGCACCGACTGCAGCAGGGCGGCCATGAACTCGACCGGGTAGTTGGCCTTCAGGAAGGCCGTCCAGTACGCGACGAGCGCATAGGCCGCCGTGTGCGACTTGTTGAACGCGTACGCCGAGAAGGGGATCAGGACGTCCCACAGCGCGTGGATCGCCCCGTCGCTGTAGCCGCCGGCCTTCATGCCGGAGCTGAACGGGACGAACTCGGCCTTCAGCACCTCCGGCTTCTTCTTGCCCATCGCCCGTCGCAGCAGATCGGCCCGGCCGAGGCTGTAACCGGCCACGCGCTGCGCGATCTGCTGCACCTGCTCCTGGTACACGATGAGGCCGTACGTCGTGTCGAGGATGTCGGCGAGCGGCTCGGCCAGCTCGGGGTGGATCGGCTCGATCTTCTGCCGGCCCGTCTTGCGGAGGGCGTAGTTGGTGTGGCTGTTGGCGCCCATCGGACCCGGGCGGTACAGCGCGAGAGCCGCTGAGATGTCCTCGAACTGGTCGGGCTGCATGAGCTTCAGCAGCGACCTCATGCCGCCACCGTCGAGCTGGAAGATGCCCAGGGTCTCGCCGGTGGCCAGCAACTCGTAGGACGCCGTGTCGCTGGGATCCTGCGCGATCTCCTCCAGATCGAGCTCGACGCCCCGGTTGCCCCGGACATTGGCCAGCGCATCGTCCAGGATCGTGAGATTGCGCAATCCCAGGAAGTCCATCTTGACCAGCCCCAGCGCCTCCGCGCCGTGGTAGTCGAACTGGGTGATGACCGCGCCGTCCTGCTCGCGCTTCATCACCGGGATGATGTCGAGCAGTGGCTCGGAGCTCATGATCACGCCCGCGGCGTGCACGCCCCACTGCCGCTTCAGCCCTTCGATCCCGCGCGCCCGGTCGACGACCTCGCGGACCTCGGGATCGGATTCGTAGAGCTGGCGGAACTCGCCGCCCTCGGCGTACCGGTCGTTGGACGGGTCGAAGATCTTCTCCAGCGAGAGATCCTTGCCCTGCACCGGGGCGGGCACCGCCTTGCTGATCTGCTCGCCGACCTGGAACGGGCGTCCGAGGACACGGGCCGAGTCCTTCACCGCCTGCTTGGCCTTGATCGATCCGTACGTCACGATCTGGCAGACCCGGTCGTCGCCGTACTTCGCGGTCACGTAGTCGATGACCTCGCCCCGGCGGCGCTCGTCGAAGTCGATGTCGAAGTCGGGCATCGACGGACGCTCGGGGTTGAGGAATCGCTCGAACAGAAGCTGATAGCGCAACGGGTCGAGATCGGTGATGCGCATCGCGTAGGCACACAGTGACCCGGCGCCCGAGCCGCGGCCCGGGCCGACGCGGATCCCGTTCTTCTTCGCCCAGTTGATGAAGTCGGCGACGACGAGGAAGTACCCCGCATATCCCTTGCCGACGATGATGTCCATCTCGTACTCGGCGCGCTCGGTGATCTCGTCGGTCACCGCACCGTAGCGCTCGACGAGCCCGCGCCCGACCTCGGCACGGAACCACGACTCCTCGGTGTGGCCCGGCGGGACGTCGAAGCGGGCCATGTACGTGCCCATGCCCTCGCGGAACTCGATCTCGCAGCGCTCGGCGATCTCGAGCGTGTTGTCGCACGCCTCGGGGACGTCGCGGAACAGCTCGCGCATCTCTTCGGGGGACTTGAGGTAGTAGCCGTCGCCGTCGAACTTGAAGCGGTTCGGCGTGTCCAGGTTCGATCCGGAGGACACGCACAGCAGGAGGTCCTGCGCGGCGGCGTCCTCCTTGTGGACGTAGTGCAGGTCGTTGGTCGCGACGAGCGGCAGGTGCAGGTCCTTCGCGACCCGCAGCAGCCCTTCGCGGACGGAGCGCTCGATCGCCAGCCCGTGGTCCATCAGCTCGACGAAGAAGTTGCCCTCGCCGAAGATGTCGCGGAACTCGGCGGCCGACGCGAGCGCCTGCTCGTACTGGCCCAGCCGCAGGTGCGTCTGCACCTCCCCGGAGGGGCAGCCCGTCGTGGCGATCAGTCCGTGGTGGTACTCGTTGAGGAGCTCGCGGTCGGCTCGGGGCTTGTAGAAGAACCCCTCCTGCGACGCCCGCGAGGCGAGCCGGAACAGGTTGTGCATGCCGGGGGTGTTCTCGGCCCACATCGTCATGTGGGTGTAGGCGCCCTTGGACGAGACGTCGTCGCCCGAACCGTCCCCGAACTGCACGCGCTTGCGCTCCGACCGGTGCGTCTTCGGCGTCAGGTACGCCTCCAGCCCGATGATCGGCTTCACCGAGGTCTTGCGCGCCGCGTCGTAGAACTCGTAGGCGCCGAACAGGAAGCCGTGGTCGGTGATGGCGAGGGCCGGCATCCCGTACGACTCGGCCGCCTTGAGCAGCCCGGGGATCTTGGCCGCACCGTCGAGCATGGAGAACTCCGTGTGGCAGTGCAGGTGAACGAAGCCCTCGCGTGCGGTCATGACGGTGCGTCATCCTCCTGCCGGCCGGGAAAGCGAACGCCACACACCTTAGTCGGCGACGCCGACCGTTCGGGTTCGGCTCGCCATCACACGCCGGTCACGAGCCCCGCCAGGGCGGCCACCGTCCGCGCGTTGCGCACGGTCACGGTCGCCGGAGCGAAGACCCCCGCCAGCCCCGCAGCCAGAGCCGACCGGCCCATGCCGGCGGCGAAGTCCACGTGCACGGCCCCGTCGCCGATCGTCCACCGCTCGGAGGGCGCGGCGAGCCGTTCGATCCGCGCCCCCAGACCGTCGGCGGGGACGCCGCGGACGAAGCACACGCCGACGCGTGCGGGATCCGCGTCGGGATAGGGGTTCGCGGCTGCGATCGCGAGGAGCTCCGTCGCGGTGAGGACGATCGTCGGGACGGCGAAGCCGAACTCCTCGGCATAGCGCACCGTGAGGGTCGCCTCCAGCTCCGCGGCGGGGAGTCCGCTGGTCAGCAGGACGTTGCCCGAGTTCAGGTGCGTGCGCACCCCGGTCGCCCCGGTCGCGGCCGTGACCTCCCGCAGGCGCTCCATGGGCACGCGATGGCCCGTGCCCACGTTCACACCCCGGAGCAGGGCGACGTGGCGGCTTCCGGACTCGGACACGGCGCCAGTGTCCCCCGGCGGGTGGCCACCCGTCGACCCCGGACGGACCCGGACCGCTCCCCGGGGTCCGCTCAGACCGCCAGCGGGCGATCGGTCGGGCGGATGGGACGCGGGAGCCTGCTCGCGGAGCCGTTGAGGTACTCGTCCACCGCCGCCGCACAACTGCGTCCCTCGGCGATCGCCCACACGATCAGCGACTGGCCGCGGCCGGCGTCGCCGCACACGTACACGCCCGGGACGTCGGTCGCGAAGTCCGTGTCGCGGGCGATGTTGCCGCGCGGGTCGAGAGACACGCCGAGCTCGGTCACGAGGCCCTCGCGCTGCGGACCGGTGAAGCCCATCGCCAGCAGGACCAGTTGTGCCGGCAGGATCCGCTCCGTCCCCTCGACGGGCACGAACCTGCGGTCGACGAACTCGACCTCGCTGAGGCGCAGTCCGCTGACGGCGCCGTCCTGCCCGACGAACTCCGAGGTGGACACGGCGTACAGCCGCTCGCCGCCCTCCTCGTGCGCCGACGAGACGCGGAAGACCATCGGATAGGTGGGCCACGGCGACCGCGCCGGACGGGCCTCGCTCGGCCTGGGCATGATCTCCAACTGGGTGATGGACCTCGCGCCCTGCCGGATCGCCGTACCGAGGCAGTCGGCGCCGGTGTCCCCGCCGCCGATGATCACGACGTCCTTGCCGGTCGCGAGGATCTGATCGGGCAGGTCCTCCCCACGGGCGACCCGGTTGGCCTGCGGCAGGTACTCCATGGCCTGGTGGATCCCGCCGAGATCGCGCCCGGGGACGGGCAGATCCCGGCCGACCGTCGAACCCATGGCCAGCACGACCGCGTCGAACCGCTCCTGAAGCTGCTCGGCGGTGATGTCGACGCCCACGTTCACGTTCGGAACGAAGACGGTCCCCTCCAGTTCCATCTGCTTGATGCGACGGTCCAGGACGGACTTCTCCATCTTGAACTCGGGGATGCCATAGCGCATCAGCCCTCCGATCGCGTCGGCCCGCTCGTGCACGACGACCGTATGACCGGCCCGCGTCAACTGCTGGGCGACCGCTAGACCGGACGGCCCGGAGCCGACCACGGCGACCGTCTTGTTCGTGTGCCATTCGGGCACCTGCGGGATGACGCGGCGATCCTGCCACGCCTTGTCGATGATCGCGACCTCGACGTTCTTGATGGTGACCGGGTCCCGGTTGATGCCCACCACGCACGCGGTCTCGCACGGCGCCGGGCACAGCCGGCCGGTGAACTCGGGGAAGTTGTTGGTCGCGTGCAGGCGGTCGAGCGCGCCTCGCCAGTCGTCGCGCCAGATCAGGTCGTTCCACTCCGGGATGAGGTTCCCGAGCGGGCAGCCCTGATGACAGAACGGGATGCCGCAGTCCATGCACCGGCCGGCCTGCTTCTCGATGATCGGGAGGACGGCGAGGCCGGGTGTCCCGGGGTACACCTCGTGCCAGTCGTTGACCCGCTCGGCCACGGGCCGGCGCGAGGCCAGCTCGCGCGGGGTCGTGATGAACCCTCGGGGATCAGCCATGAGCGGCCTCCATCATCTTCTGGGTGGTGGCGGCCTCGTCGAGGCCCGCCGCCTCGGCATCGGTCCGAGCCTGCAGGATGCGCGCGTAGTCGCGCGGCAGGATCTTCGTGAAGCGAGCGGTCACGTCGGCGTCGGACAGCCCGAGCAGCGCTGCGGCGACCGTCGACCCGGTCTCCACCACGTGCAGGTCGAGCAGTTCACGGACCCGCAGCACGTCGGTGCGCGTCAGCGGCATGGGATCGGCCATCTCGGTGTTGAGCCGTCCGGGGACGAGGTCGAGCACGTACGCGAGCCCGCCCGACATGCCGGCCGCGAAGTTGCGACCGGTCCCTCCGAGGACGAGCACCTCTCCGCCCGTCATGTACTCGCACCCGTGGTCGCCGACACCCTCGACGACGGCGGTGGCACCGGAGTTGCGGACACAGAACCGCTCCCCCACCCGGCCCCGCACGAACAGTTGCCCGGCCGTCGCGCCGTAGCCGATGACGTTGCCCGCGATGATCTGCGTCTCGGCGGCGAACGGCGAGTCGGCCGGCGGGCGCACCGTGATCCGGCCGCCCGAGAGCCCCTTGCCGAGGTAGTCGTTCGTGTCGCCGACGAGCCGCAGCGTGACGCCCTCGGGCAGGAACGCGCCGAAGCTCTGCCCGCCGGTGCCCTCGAGCGTGAAGTCGATCGTGTCCTGGGCCAGGCCCTTGCCCTGCGTCGCCATCGTGACTTCGTAGCCGAGCATCGTCCCGACGGTCCGGTCGACGTTGCGCACGTTCAGGGTCGCCTTCACCGGCGTCCCCGCGGCGAGCGCCGGCCGGGCGAGCTCGATCAGCTTCACATCCAACTTGTCGGCCAGTCCGTGGTCCTGCGCCACGACGCAGTGCCGCGGCGTCCCGGCCGGGACCTCCGGATCGGCGAGGATCGGGCTCAGGTCCAGCCCCTTCGCCTTCCAGTGCTCGACGACGTCCTCGGTGCGCAGCAGATCGACACGGCCGATGGCCTCCTCGATCGAGCGCAGCCCCAGCGAGGCGAGGATCTCACGCACCTCCTGGGCGATGAACTCCATGAAGTTCACGACGTAGTCGGCGTGCCCGGCGAACTTGGCCCGCAGTTCGGGGTTCTGGGTCGCGACGCCCACGGGACAGGTGTCGAGGTGGCACACGCGCATCATGACGCAGCCCGACACCACGAGCGGAGCGGTCGCGAAGCCGAACTCCTCCGCCCCGAGCAGCGCGCCGACGACGACATCCCGCCCGGTCTTCAACTGCCCGTCCACCTGGACGACGATGCGGTCGCGCAGCCCGTTCATCAGCAGCGTCTGCTGGGTCTCGGCCAGGCCGAGCTCCCACGGTCCCCCGGCGTGCTTGAGGGACGTCAGCGGTGCCGCGCCGGTGCCGCCGTCGTGGCCCGAGATGAGCACGACGTCGGCCTTCGCCTTGCTGACGCCGGCGGCGACCGTCCCGACGCCCACCTCGGCGACGAGCTTCACGTGGACGCGCGCCCTCGGGTTGGAGCACTTCAGGTCGTGGATCAACTGCTTGAGATCCTCGATCGAGTAGATGTCGTGGTGGGGCGGCGGCGAGATGAGACCGACACCGGGCGTCGAATGCCGCGTCCGGGCGACCCACGGGTACACCTTCGGCCCCGGGAGCTGACCGCCCTCGCCGGGCTTGGCGCCCTGCGCCATCTTGATCTGCAGGTCGGTCGCATTCGCCAGGTAGTCGCTGGTGACGCCGAACCGCCCCGACGCGACCTGCTTGATCGCGCTGCGCCGGGCCGGGTCGTGCAGTCGCTCCGGATCCTCGCCGCCCTCACCGGTGTTGGAGCGCGCACCGAGCCGGTTCATCGCGACGGCCAGCGTCTCGTGCGCCTCCTGCGAGATGGAGCCGTAGCTCATCGCGCCGGTGGAGAACCGCTTCACGATCGCGGCGACCGGCTCGACCTCCTCGATCGGGATCGGCGTCGTGTCGGCGAACCGGAGCAGGCTGCGCAACGTCATCAGCCGCTCGGAGTGCTCGTTCACGCGCTGCGTGTAGTCCTTGAAGATGTCGTAGCGGCCCGTGCGGGTGGCGTGCTGCAGCCGGAACACGGTGTCGGGGTCGAACAGGTGCGGCGGACCCTCGCGCCGCCACTTGTACTCACCGCCGACCTCCAGCGGGCGGTGCGGGAGCCGCCGTCCGTCCGGCGGGTACGCGAGGCTGTGCCGGGCGGCGATCTCGTCGGCGAGGACGTCGAGCCCGATGCCCTCGACCCGGCTCGTCGTCCCGGAGAAGTACTTGGCCACCAGGTCGCTCGACAGGCCCAGCGCCTCGAAGATCTCGGCTCCGGTGTAGGAGGCGATCGTCGACACGCCCATCTTGCTCATGACCTTCAAGACGCCCTTGCCGAGCGCCTTGCGCACGTTCTTCACGGCCTGCTCGGGCGTGACCTTCACGTAGAACTCCCGCCGCGCGAGGTCCTCGGCGGACTCGAACACGAGGTAGGGGTTGACGCCGGCGGCCCCGTAGCCGATGAGCAGGGCGACGTGGTGCACCTCGCGGACATCCCCCGCCTCGACGATCAGCGCGACCTGGGTGCGGGTCTTCTCGCGGACGAGGTGGTGGTGGATCGCGGCGGTGAGCAGCAGCGACGGGATGGGCGCCAGGTCGGCATTGCTGTGACGGTCGGAGAGGATGATCGTCCGCGAGCCCGCCGCGATGGCCTCGTCCACCTCGGCGGAGAGCTCGTCGAGCCGGGCCTCCAGGGCCCGGGCTCCCCCGTTGACCTCGTACAGGCCGCGGACGACGTGGGCGTCGAACTGCGGCATCAGCCCGTCCCGGTTGATCCGGACCAGCTTCGCGAGCTGGTCGGAGTCGAGGATCGGGAAGGGGATCACGATCTGGTTGCAGGCGGCGGCCGTCCCGGCGAGCAGGTTCGACTCGGGACCGATCGAGGTCTGCAGCGAGGTCACGAGCTCTTCCCGGATCGCGTCCAGCGGCGGATTGGTGACCTGAGCGAACAACTGGGCGAAGTAGTCGAACAGCAGCCGGGGCCGGTTGCTGAGAACGGCGACGGGTGTGTCGGTGCCCATCGACCCGATCGGCTCGGCACCGGTGTTGGCCATCGGGGTGACGATCATCTTCAGCTCTTCCTCGGTGTACCCGAAGACCTGCTGGCGGCGGGTGACCGAGGCGTGGCTGTGGACGATGTGGGTGCGCTCCGGGAGGTCGTCGAGGCTCACCCGCCGCGTGAGCCACTGCCCGTAGGGGTGCTCGGCGGCGAGTTGCGCCTTCACCTCCTCGTCGCCGACGAGGCGATGCTGTTCGAGATCGACGAGCAGCATGCGGCCCGGCTGCAGCCGCCCCTTCTCGATCACCTGCGAACTGGGCATGTCGATGACGCCCGCCTCGGAGGCGAACACCACCAGCCCGTCGGCGCCCACCCAGTAGCGCCCCGGCCGCAGGCCGTTGCGGTCCAGCGTCGCGCCGATGATCGTGCCGTCGGTGAACGTGACCGCGGCCGGGCCGTCCCACGGCTCCATGATCGTCGAGTGGTAGGCGTAGAAGTCGCGACGTGCCTCGTCCATCTCGGCGTGGTTCTCCCACGCCTCGGGGATCATCATCAGCACGGCGTGCGGCAGAGACCTTCCCCCGAGGTGCAGCAGCTCCAGCACCTCGTCGAACGACGCCGAGTCGGATCCGCCGGGGCTGCAGACCGGGAAGACCCGCTCGAGGTCGCCGGGGATGAGGTCGGTCTCCAGCAGCGACTCGCGCGCCCGCATCCAGTTGCGGTTGCCCCGGACGGTGTTGATCTCGCCGTTGTGCGCGAGCATCCGGTACGGATGGGCGAGCTCCCACGACGGGAACGTGTTCGTCGAGAACCGCGAGTGGACGAGGGCCAGAGCGCTGGACGTCCGCAGGTCGCTCAGGTCGGGGTACACCTCGGCGAGCTGGGCGGTTGTGAGCATGCCCTTGTACACGACGGTCCGGGCGGACAGCGACGCGAAGTACACGCCGAGCTCGTGCTGGATGCGCTTGCGGAACGGATAGGCGAGCCGGTCGAGCGCGATGCCGGTCTCACCGTTCTGGCCGCTGATGAACAACTGCTCCATCTGCGGCATGACCTCGAGCGAGATCGGGCTCAGGGTGCCGGTGCGGACAGGAAGCGCCCGCCACCCGTGGATGACGATGTCCTCTTCGACCGCCAGGTACTCGATGCGGCGCTTCACGCTCGCACGCTTGATGGGTTCGGCGGGCAGGTATCCCATCCCGACGGCGTACTGGCCCTTCGGCGGGAGCGGGAAGTCGCACACGCCGCGGAACAGCTCGTCGGGAATCTGCAGGAGCATGCCCGCCCCGTCGCCCGCGGCCTCGTCGGCCCCGGTCGCGCCGCGGTGATCGAGGTTCTCCAGGGCGGTCAGCCCCATCTCGACGATCTCGTGGGACGACTCGCCGCTCAGCTGCGCCACGAACGCGACGCCGCAGGCGTCGTGCTCGAAGGCGGGGTCGTAGAGACCGGTCGCTGCGTGAGCGGGTTCGAACGCCATCGATGGACTCCTTCTTCGAGACGGGGGGACGCTGTCTCCACCCCGGGGCGAGCTTACTTGAGCACCCTCCGCCGCCAGGCGGGGCAGGTTGCATCATGGACGGCCGCGCTCAGGCGCGTCGGACGCGCCGGCCGATCGGCGTCAGGCGGGGTCTCCGCCGTCGTCGTGGACGCGCCTGGCCGGGGTGACCGTCGGTGCGTCGGGATCGCCGTCCGCACCCCTGCGTGGAGGATCCTCCCCGTCGGCCGCGGACGTTCCGTCCTCGTCCGCATCGGCCTGACCAGTGTCGGCGATGCCGGTCGCGGAGTCCAGCGACGCCCCGGTGGCGTCGTCGGGCTCGGGAGCGGTCATGTCGGGCTCACGCCCGGGACGATAACGGAACAGCCAGGCCAGCACGACGAGCGCCCCGACGAGCAGCACTCCGGTGATGAACTGATGGTTGCGGATGCCGAGGATGAGATCGGCGGGGTCGATCCGCAGCGACTCCGTGCCCAGCCGGCCGATGCAGTAGAGCGCGACGTAGCTGAAGAAGAGCTTGCCGTAGCCCATCTTGAACCGGCGATCCAGCCACAGCAGCGTCAGGCCGACCGCGACGTTCCAGATCATCTCGTACAGGAATGTCGGGTGGAAGGTGGCGTACTGCTCGAACCCGGCCGGCCGGTGCGCGAGGTCGATCTCGAGCCCCCACGGCAGCGTCGTCGGAGCGCCGAAGAGCTCCTGGTTGAAGTAGTTCCCGAGCCGGCCGATGGCCTGGGCGAAGATGATGCCGGGCGCCATGACATCGGCCAGGGTGGCGAGCGAGACCTTCTCGTGCCGCGCACCGATCCACGCGCCCACGGCGCCGAGCGCGACGGCCCCCATGATGCCGAGCCCGCCCTCCCAGATGTAGAGCGCGGTGACGGGGTTGCGTCCGGGGCCGAAGTAGTCGCCGAGATGCGTCGCGACGTGGTAGACGCGTGCGCCGACGATCCCCAGCGGGACCGCCCACATCACGACCGTCTCCAATGCCTCGGGGCGGCCGCCCCGCGCCCTCCAGCGGCGGGCCGACAGCCACCACGCGAGGAGGATCCCGGCGAGGATGCACAGCGCGTAGAAGTGGATCCTCACCGGACCGAGATCGAAGCCGTTGACGGACGGGCTCGGGATGAACAACGCAATCACTGTGTCACCAGTCTCTCGTGGTCGCGGGCGAGGCCGCCGGCGCAACCGGTGGACGACAGGACGGAACCGCCGGATCGCGCCGGTTCTCCGTCCGCCGGATCGACACGCGCCTAGTGCGCCGAGCGGACGCCCGCGGCGAGGTCGGCGACCACGGCGCGCAGCGCCGCCAGATCGGCGGGGCGGCCCGCGTCCTCGGCGGCCAGGAGGGTCTTGATGAGCGCCGAGCCCACGATCACGGCATCGGCGTATCCGGCGACGGAGGCTGCCTGGGCACCGTCCGACACGCCGAGCCCGACGCCGACGAGTGTCTGGGGAGCGAGTTCCCGGATCCGCGCCACGAGCGCCGGAGCCGCCGAGGACGTCCGTGTGCGCGTTCCCGTCACCCCCATGACGGAGGTCGCGTACACCCAGCCGCGACAACTGGCGGTCGTGGTGACGATCCGCTCGTCGGTCGACGACGGCGACACGAGGAAGATGCGGTCGAGGCCATGGGCGTCGGAGGCCGCCATCCACTCGTCGGCCTCGTCCGGAACCAGATCGGGAGTGATGAGGCCCGCCCCGCCGGCGTTGGCCAGGTCCCGGGAGAACGCGTCGACCCCGTACCGGTCGACGAGGTTCCAGTACGTCATGACGACGGCCGGCGTGCCGGTCGCGGCGATGGCCGAGACGATGCCGAACACGTCACGGGTGCGGAAGCCCCGTGCCAGTGCCGTGCCGCCCGCGCGCTGGATCGCGACGCCGTCCATCATCGGGTCGCTGTACGGCAGGCCGACCTCGACCAGGTCGACCCCCGGGCCGTCGCCCGGTCTGCACAGCGCCGTCATCGCCGAAACGGACGTCGCCAGGTCGGGATACCCCGCGGACAGGTATCCGACCAGGGCTGCCCGGTCCTCGTCGCGAGCGGTCTGCAAAGCCAGACCGGAGATGCCGGGATCGTCACTCATCGCCACGTCCTCCCTTCGTCGCGTCGGCCTCGCCTGTCAGTCCGAACCACCTGATGGCGGTGTCCACGTCCTTGTCCCCGCGCCCGGACAGGCACACCAGCACGAGGGGGTGCGCGCCGGGGTCGGTCTCGGCGAGCGTCCGCCCCAGCCGCAGCGCACCGGCCAGGGCATGTGCGGATTCGATCGCCGGCAGGATGCCCTCGGTGCGGCACAGCAGCCGCAGCGCGTCCATCGCCTCGACATCGGTCACCGGCTCGTAGGCCGCACGCCCGGTCGCCGCGAGCCAGGCATGCTCGGGGCCGACGCCGGGATAGTCCAAACCGGCCGAGATCGAGTGCGAGTCAACCGTCTGCCCGTCCTCGTCCTGCAGGATGTACGTGCGCGTGCCGTGCAGCACGCCGACCGATCCGCCGGTGATGGACGCCGCGTGGCGGCCGGTCTCCACCCCGTCGCCGCCGGCCTCGAAGCCGCACAGCCGGACGCCCGGGTCATCGATGAAGTCGGCGAAACTGCCCATGGCGTTGGAGCCACCGCCCACGCACGCCGCGACGATGTCGGGCAGCCGCCCGTACCGGTCGAGCAGTTGCGCCCGGGCCTCGGTCGAGATGACCCGCTGGAACTCCTTGACGATGCGGGGGAACGGGGCCGGGCCCGCGACGGTGCCGATCAGGTAGTGCGTCGTGTCCACGGTGGCGACCCATTCCCGCATCGCCTCGTTCATCGCGTCCTTGAGCGTCTGGCTGCCGGACTCGACGGCGATCACCTCGGCGCCGAGGAGCTGCATGCGGGCCACGTTGAGGGCCTGCCGGTCGGTGTCCACCTTGCCCATGTAGACGCGGCACTCCATGCCGAGCAGGGCGGCGGCCGTCGCCGTGGCCACGCCATGCTGTCCGGCGCCGGTCTCGGCGATCACCCGCGTCTTGCCCATCCGGCGGGTGAGCAGCGCCTGGCCCAGGACGTTGTTGATCTTGTGCGACCCGGTGTGGTTCAGGTCCTCGCGTTTCAGGACGATCTCAGCGTTTCCGGCGTGCGCGGAGAACCGCGGAACGGCGGTGATCGGCGTCGGACGTCCGCTGTAGTCCCGGCGCAACCCGTCGAGCTCGGACCAGAACCCGTCGTCGACGAGGGCCAGCTCGAACTCGGACTCCAATTGCGCGAGCGCTGCGTACAGCGCCTCGGGCACGTACTTGCCGCCGAAGCGGTCGTAGTGCCCCTGTGCGTCGGGTAGTGACACGGTGCGTCCTTCTACGCGGTGGGTGTGGTGGTCGCGGCGCGTCCCGCGGCCGTGAATGTGGCGACCTGCTGCGCCGGGGAGCCGTGTCTCACGAGAGCCTCACCCACGAGGATCGCGTCGGCCCCGGCGGAGACGAGCCGCGCCACGTCGGCCGCGGTGAAGATGCCGGACTCCGCCACCTTAACAATGCCGGCCGGAACCCGGCCGGCGAGCGTCTCGAACTGAGCGAGGTCGACCTGCAGGGTCTGCAGATCGCGGTTGTTCACGCCGACGAGCCTGGCGCCGAGTTCCACCGCCGTGTCGACCTCTGCGGCGGTGTGCGCCTCGACCAGGACGGTCAGGTCCAGCGACCGGGCCAGCGCGTACAACGCGCGCAGGTCGGCGTCGGACAGTGCCGCCACGATGAGCAGGACGATGTCCGCACCGGCGGCCCGCGCCTCGATGATCTGATACGGGTCGACGAGGAAGTCCTTGCGCAGGACCGGCACGTCGACCGCGCGCCGCACGGCCACCAGATCGTCCAGGGAGCCCCCGAACCGATGCGGTTCGGTCAGGACGCTGATGGCGGCCGCTCCGCCCGCCGCGTACTCGCCGGCCAGCGCCGCAGGATCGGGGATCGGGGCGAGCGCGCCCTTGCTGGGGCTGGATCGCTTCACCTCGCAGATCGCACCGAACCCCTCGCGCAGGCGCGGCAGGAGAGGCCGTGGCGGCGCGACGGCGTCGAGCCGATCCTCCAAGGTGCCGACCGGGACGGCGATGCGGCGCTCGGCGAGGTCGGACCGGGTGCGTGCGACGATCTCGTCGAGGACCCCCATCTACTGCCCGAACCCGGCGGCGCGCAGGGTGCCGCCGACGATCATCGCGAACAGCACCAGGGCGCCTCCGATCCCGACCACCACCCAGTTGAGGGGCATCATGAACCCGACGGCGGCGACGACGAAGCCGACGGCGGCGAGAGCCGAGCCCCAGATGGCGGCGGGCGATTTCCCGTGGTGGTATTCGCGCTTCTCGCTCATCGGCCGTCCTCTCCTTCTGCCTGCGCCCATTGTGTCTCCTCGGCGTCCGAGGCGCCACCGTCGTCCGCGCCCGCGGTCGTCGGATCGTCTCCTGCGTCCAGTTGCTCCCAGGCCGTCGGATCGGTGCCGGCGGAGCGCTCGAAGCTCCGGGGGGCCGGCCCCGTCCGCGCGAGCAGCGCCGCGCCGACGACGGCGAGCGCGCCGGCGACTCCGAACAGCGCGGGCGCCCACCACTGCACGGTCACGAGCGGCTCCGCGAGGCTGACCGTGCGCAGTTCGGCGCGCGCCGTCTCGGCATCGACGTCGTGACCGAGGACGGCGAGGGCGATCATGGACAGTCCGAGGAGACCCACGAGCACCGCCATCGCCACCCGGCCCCAGCGTCGCAGGGCGAGCAGGGCGAGCCAGCCCGCCAGCAGCGTCAGCGCGAGGGCCTGGCCCAGGCCGCCCGTCACGTCGACGCCGCTGAGGTCCAGGTCGTAGCCCCCGCCGGACACCTTCGCCCACGGCAGGTTGACCGCGACGAGCGCGAGCACGCCGCCGAGCAGCGGCAGGACGCGTCTCATCCCCGGGCCACCGCGCGCAGCGTGTTCGCCTCACGCACCGCCTCGATCACCGCCCCGGCCTTGTTCTGCGATTCGGCGTTCTCGCTGGCAGGGTCGGAGTCGGCGACGATCCCCGCGCCCGCCTGCACGTACGCGACGCCGCCGCGCAGCACGGCCGTGCGGATGGCGATCGCCATGTCGGAGTCGCCGGCGAAGTCGAAGTACCCCACCACACCGCCGTAGACACCGCGTCGGGATGCCTCCAGGCGGTCGATGATCTCCATCGCACGCACCTTCGGCGCCCCGGACAACGTCCCGGCCGGGAAGCAGGCCAGCGTCGCGTCGAGGGCCGTGCAGCCGGGTGCGAGGCGTCCGGTCACGGCGGCCTCCAGGTGCATCACATGGCTGTAGCGGCGGACCTTCATGAACTCGGTCACCGCGACCGTCCCGGGAACGCACACCCGGCCCAGGTCGTTGCGGCCGAGGTCGACCAGCATCAGGTGCTCCGCGGCCTCCTTCTCGTCGGCGAGCAGGTCGGCCTCGTAGGCGGCGTCCTCCTCGGGCGTCGCGCCGCGCGGCTTCGTGCCCGCGATCGGGTGGGTGGTGGCGCGTCCGCGGCTGACCTGGACGAGGGCCTCGGGGCTCGACCCGACGATGTCGAACTCGGGGTGCCGCAGCAGGTACAGGTACGGGCTGGGGTTCTTGCGCCGCAGGATCCGGTACACGTCCAGTGCATCGGCCGGGCACGCGACCTCGAACCGCTGGCTGGGGACGATCTGGAAGGCCTCCCCCGCCCGAATCTCCTCCACGGCGTCGCGCACGAGCTGCGCGAACTCCTCGGGTGTGCGCTGTCGCGTCACCGGCCAGGCCGCGGAGTCCCCGGTCAGCTCCGCGGCGAGTGGCGTCGCCGGCGCGGCGAGCGTCGCCACCATGGCCCGCACGCGATCGACCGCCGCCGCGTAGGCGGCTTCGGCCCGTTCCGGCGAGCCGTCGTAGTTGATCGCGTTCGAGATCAGCCACACCTCGCCGGCATGGTGGTCGACGACGGCCATGTCCCGCACCAGCAGCAGCCCGAGCTCGGGCAGGTGCAGGTCGTCGACGGTCGTATCGGGCAGGACTTCGAGCCTGCGCACCGCGTCGTACCCGAGGAACCCCACCATCCCCGACGTGAGCGGCGGCAGGTCCGGGTCGCGCTCGGTGTGCAGCAGGGCGAGGGTCTCGCGCAGGACCTGCAGCGGATCGCCGCCGGAGGGCAGGCCGGCCACGGCGGCGCCGGTCCACGTCGCCTCGCCGTCCGTCACCCCGAGCATGGCCGCGGACTCGACGCCGATGAACGAGTAGCGCGACCACACGCCGTTGTCGGCGGACTCGAACAGGAACGTGCCAGGTCTCGTCCCGCACAGCCGGTGGTACAGGCCGACCGGCGTGAGGTCGTCGGCGACGAGGCGGGTTCGGACGCTGATGACGCGACGGTGGGCGGCGAGTTCCAGGAACTCGGCGGGCGTCGGGGAGATCGTCGTCATTCGGCGTCCTCCAGGAGAACGGTGGCCGTGAAGCACGAGGCGGTGCCCGTGTGGCACGCGGGCCCGGTCTGGTCGACCCGGTAGAGAACGGTGTCCCCATCGCAGTCGAGCCGCACCTCGCGCACGTGTTGCACATTGCCGCTGGTGAGCCCCTTGATCCACAGCTCCTGCCTGCTGCGCGACCAGTACGTCCCCTGTCGGGAGGCCAGCGTGTGGGCGAGGGCGTCCTCGTTCGCCCAGGCCATCATGAGGACGGCGCCGCTGGTGGCGTCCTGCACGACGACCGGCACGAGCCCGTCGGAGGTCAGCTTGAGACGGGAGGAGACGGCTGGATCGAGAGTGGTCACCCAGACATTGTGGCCGATCATGCCGATGGAGCCCGTCGGGGCCACGACCCGGCGAGCTGAACGTCCTCACGGACCCGATCGTTGAGCCTGTCGAAACGATCACAGACCGCACGAGGCCCCGTCAACAAGCGCACCAACCCGATCGTTGAGCCTGTCGAAACGATCACGAACCGCACGAAGTCCTTTCGACAAGCTCAAGGACCGGTGGCTGGAAGCTCACGGACCCGGTGACAGACTGGAAGCTCACGGACCCGATCGTTGAGCCTGTCGAAACGATCACGAACCGCACGAAGTCCCTTCGACAAGCTCAAGGACCGGTGGCTGGAAGCTCCAGGACCCGGTGACTGGAAGCTCACGGAACCGATCGTTGAGCCTGTCGAAACGATCACGAACCGCACGAAGTCCCTTCGACAAGCTCACGGACCGGTGGCTGGAAGCTCACGGACCCGGTGACTGGAAGCTCACGGAACCGATCGTTGAGCCTGTCGAAACGATCACGAACCGCACGAGGTCCTTTCGACAAGCTCACGGACCGTCTGTTCGACGGGGCTGCGCGGCATCCGTCCGCGGGCGGCTGCGGCTCAGCGCCGGCAACTCGTCGTGGCGCCCCTCGATGAGGGCGAGCCGCTTCGCTCGTCCCCAACCGTGCACCTTCCGTTCGAGGGCATAGGCTTCCGCGATCGACGCGAACTCGGCTGCATAGACGAGTTCCACGGGCAGTCGTCTGCTGGTGTACACGGAGCCCCGGCCCATCGCGTGCTGTGCGAGGCGCTCGTTCAGGTCCGTCGTGCTTCCCACGTACAGGGAGCCGTCGCCGCAGCGGAGGATATACATTGCTGGCACGTCGAAATTCTCGTTGACTCCAGAGGCCTCCGCGAGGTTGTCCACAGGTTTTCTTTTGAGGCGAAGTCCTTTCGACAAGCTCAAGGACCGTGGCCACAAGCTCAAGGACCGGGACCACAAGCTCAAGGACCGTGACGACAGGCCCAAGGACCGCCACGATGGACCCCGCCACGGCGAGGCCTGTTGTTCGGCGCTGGCTAGAGTTCGCTGCATGAACGACGCCCGGTCCGAACGCGCTGCCCTCTGTGATCTGCTCCTCGTCACCGGGCCGAACGCGCCCACCTTGTGCGAAGGGTGGACGACGCGCGACCTCGTGACCCATCTCGTGCTGCGCGACTCCGACCCCGTGGCCACCGCCGGCATGTTCCTGCCACCGTTCGCCGGGCTGTTGAAACGCCGCTCCTATGAGCTCAGCGTCCGCACCGCGTACCCCGATCTCGTCGAACGGCTTCGGCGGGGCCCGCGAGGGCTGTCCCCGTTCCGCATCCCCGCCGTCGACGCCGCGGCCAATCTGACCGAGTTCTTCATCCACCTCGAGGACGTCCGCCGCGGCGGCGGCGATCCCCTGCCGCCACGCGTGTTGCCCGCGGCGTTCGAGGACCTCCTGTGGCGCCAGTTGCGGCTGATGTCGCGCATGATGTTCCGCAAGGCGACTGCCGGGGTCGTTCTCGAACGCGAGACCGGCGAGACGCTGCGGGCCCGCCCCGGCAGCCCGATCGTCCATCTCGTGGGGCGGCCCGGCGAACTCGTCCTCTACATCTCGGGTCGGACGACCGCCGCGCAGGTCGAGGTGATCGGCGAGCAGGTCGCCGTCGCCGACATCACCGGCGGCCTGGGCCTCTGACCGAAGGTCCCTTCGATCAGCTCAAGGACCGGCGGCAGGGTGGCTGAGCTTGTCGAAACCACCGAAGCCTCTTCGACAGGCTCAAGGACCGGCGGACGATGGGCTCAGGGACCCGATTCCGGGCGCGGAGTAGTTCTGGTGCAAAGTGCAAGAAATCTCCGTCCGAAGCGTGGCGGACACGCCCGGCGTCCGGCGCGGGATGCGACGATAACCGTCGTGCGCGTCTACAACTTCTCCGCGGGTCCCGCGATGCTGCCCCTGCCCGTCCTCGAACAGGCCCAGGCCGAGTTGACCGACTGGCAGGGTTCCGGCATGTCCGTGATGGAGGACAGTCACCGCGGCAAGGCGTTCGTCGCCTGCGCCGCCGCGGCCGAGGAGAAGTTCCGCCAGGTGCTCTCGATCCCCGACACCTACCGCGTCCTGTTCCTGCAGGGCGGGGCCACCGGGCAGTTCGCGGCCGTCCCGATGAACATCGGCACGACCGGCTCGGCGGCGTATCTCAACACCGGCCAGTGGTCGAAGAAGGCGATCGCCGAGGCCCGGAAGTACGTCTCGGTCGACGTCGTCGCCGATGAGGCGGCGAGCTCCTACACGACCGTCCCCGAGGCCGGCTCGTTCACCGTCCCCGCATCGGCGGCGTACCTGCACTACACGCCCAACGAGACGATCGGCGGCGTCGCGTTCGACTACGTGCCCGAGGCGGATGTGCCGCTCGTCGGGGACTTCTCCTCGACCATCGCGTCGCGTCCGCTCGATGTCTCCTCCTTCGGCGTCGTGTACGCAGGCACCCAGAAGAACCTCGGGCCCGCCGGGCTCGCCGTCGTCATCGTCCGCGACGATCTCATCGGCTCGGCGCGACCCGACACGCCCGCGGTGTGGGACTACGGCGTCATGGCGAAGTCCGACTCGATGACCAACACGCCGCCGACCTTCACCTGGTACCTGCTCGGGCTCATCCTCGACTGGATCATCGCCGAGGGCGGAGTCGCCGAGATGGAGCGCCGCAACGCCGCGAAGGCCGAAGCGCTGTACGGCTACGTCGACGCGTCCAGCTTCTACGCCAATCCGGTCGCGCGGAACGCGCGGAGCTGGATGAACGTACCGTTCACCCTTGCCGACCCCGCGTTGGACGCCGCATTCCTGGCCGGCGCCCAGGACGCGGGCATGACGAACCTCAAGGGTCACCGCTCGGTCGGCGGCATGCGGGCGTCGATCTACAACGCGATGCCGATGGAGGGCGTCACGACGCTCATCGACTACATGCGGGAGTTCGAGCGGACCTCCGCCTGACACCCGTCCCTGCAGTTTCTCCTGCGGACCCACGACTCGCGGACCCACGACAAGAAGAGGCACATGATCCACCGCATCCGCACCCTGAACGCCATCAGCCCGTCGGGCCTCAACCGGTTCCCGCATGACTTCGAGGTCGGCCCCGACGTTGCCGATCCGGAGGCGTTGCTCGTCCGGTCGGCCAACCTGCACGGGCTGGAGATCCCCGGCTCCGTGCTCGCCGTGGCCCGCGCCGGCGCCGGGACCAACAACATCCCGATCCCCGCGATGTCCGAGCGCGGCGTGCCCGTGTTCAACACCCCGGGGGCGAACGCCAACGCAGTGAAGGAGCTCGTGATCGGCGGTCTCCTCACCGCGGCGCGCTCCCTCGTGGCCGGTGCCGCGTATTCCCGTTCGCTGGCGGGCTCCGACGCCGAGATCGAGGCGGCCGTCGAGAAGGGCAAGAAGCAGTTCGTCGGCTTCGAGCTGCCCGGCCGCACGATGGGCGTCATCGGGCTGGGCGCAATCGGCGTCCTGGTCGCCAATGCCGCCGTGGCCCTCGGCATGCGCGTCATCGGGTACGACCCCAAGGTCACCGTCGAGCGCGCCTGGCAGCTCTCCGCCTCCGTCGAGCATGCGGCCTCGCTCGACGAGGTGTTCAAGCGCGCCGACGTCGTCACGACGCATGTCCCGCTGCTCGACGGCACCCGGGGGCTGGTCTCCTACGAGCGGCTCGCCCTGCGCAAGCGGCCGCGCATCCTCCTCAACTTCGCGCGAGGGCCGATCGTCGACGAGGCCGGCGTGCTCCGGGCCCTCGACGAAGGGCTGCTGCGTGCGTACGTGTGCGACTTCCCGAGCGCCGCGCTCAACGCCCATCCCAAGGTCCTCGCGTTCCCGCATCTCGGCGCCTCGACGAACGAGGCCGAGGAGAACTGCGCGGTGATGGCCGTCGAGTCGCTCTCGGCGTTCCTGCTCGACGGGACGATCGTCAACAGCGTGAACTTCCCCGCGGCGTCCCTGCCGCGCGCCGAGGGCACCACCCGGCTCGCGATCGCCAACAGCAACGTGCCGAACATGGTCGGCCAGATGTCGACGCTGCTGGCCGATCGGGGCCACAACATCGCGGACCTGCTGAACAAGTCGCGGGGCGAGATCGCCTACACCCTCATCGACATCGAGGGCGAGGTGTCCTCCGACCTGCTCGACCACATCCGGGCGATCGAGGGCGTGCTGTCCGCTCGCCTCATCAACGGGCACACCGCCCCGACGAACTGATCGACCGGCGACGCCGGGTGCCGCGGGACCCCGTCCCCGGCGCCTGAGCGAACCGCTTTCCCCCTCCCCGTCTTCACGGCCCGTCCGCTCTTATTCGGCCCGCCACGCGGCGTGCCGGCCTCCCGGAGCGGGCGGGCCCTTTGCACAGCGGCGATACAGCAACCCGACAGGAGGCACCGGCGCCTCCGGGGTCGCTCCACACCCGATCCGACTGTTCACCCTAGCCACCGGGGGTATTTACCCACCCTTTGACCTCTGGTCCGGGTGACCGGTGTTCAATCCTGGTGGCACGAACAGTTGGTCAGCGTGCCCCGGGGGACGACCCTGGCGGCACCCGATCCGAAGGTGTGGACATGAATGCAGGTGGGTCGCCGGTAGGGCTGCTCGAGCCCGATCGGCGTACCCCCGAAGAGCCCGTCGAGCACAGACGCCGGCTCTCCACGCGCCACTCCCTCGGCGATCGGATCTTCCGCCGCGCCGCGTTCGGCGCCGGCTCCGTCACGGTCCTCCTGATGCTCGCCGTCGGGGTGTTCCTGCTGCTGCGGGCCACCGACGCCCTCCGCGTCGCCGGCTGGTCCTTCCTGACCGAGCAGCAGTGGTCTCCGGAGACCGCGACGTTCGGCGTCGCCGCCATCCTCTTCGGAACGGTGTCCATCGCTCTCATCGCGCTCGTGGAGAGCGTCCCGCTCTCGCTGGGCACCGCGCTGCTCCTGTCCGAGGTCGTCGGCGCCAAGGTCAAGGGCTTCCTCGTCTCGCTGGTCGACCTCATGGCGGCGGTCCCGAGCATCGTCTTCGGCCTGTGGGGCGTCTACTTCCTCCAAGGCGCGATCATCCCGGTCTCGGAGTGGATCTCCACCTCGTTCGGGTGGATCCCGATCTTCGCGGTGACCGATGCCGACGGCCTGCCGTTCACCGAGGCCAGTGCGTTCACCTCGTCGGCGTTCATCGCCGGGATCGTCGTCGGGTTCATGGTCGTCCCCACGCAGACCTCGATCATGCGCGAGGCGTTCTCGCGCGCTCCGATCGGGGAGCGGGAGGGCGCCTACGCGCTGGGGGCGACGCGCCTGGGCATGATCCGCACCGTCGTCCTGCCGTTCGGCAAGGGCGGGATCATCGGCGGCACCATGCTCGGCCTGGGACGCGCGCTCGGCGAGACGATCGCCGTCTACATGATCATCTCGCCGATCTTCACGGTCAACTGGCAGGTGCTGAAGACCGGCACGAACTCCGTCTCGGCGCTCATCGCACTGCGGTACGGCGAGGCCAGCGAGTTCGGGCTGTCCGCGTTGATGGCGGCAGGACTGGTCCTGTTCGTGGTGACGCTGGTCATCAACTTCACCGCGTCGTCGATCGTCGCCCGGTCCCGATCGGGGGCCGAGAGCGATGACTGACCTGCTGCAGCCCGACACGCGCCCGCGGACCACGCTTCACACCGACGCCGGGACGGCTCCGGACGGGCCCCGCCGGGGCGTGCGCGGCTCCACCGCACGACAGCGGTACGACCTGATCGGCGCCGGAGTGGCCGGCGCTGCGCTCGCCGGACTGCTGTTCGGGTGGTTCGCCCCCTTGTCGGGGGCGATCGGCTGGGTGGTCGTCGCCTTCCTCGCGTTCCTCGGCCTGTACGTCCTGCTCGTCTCGCTGGACTCCGACGGCCAAGACGTCCGGGACCGGCTCGCCACGGTGCTCTTCGGGAGCAGCGGGGTCATCCTCTTCGGCACGCTGGTGTTCATCGTCGTCTACACGCTGACGCGCGGGCTGGAGGCGCTGGCGCACCCCAACCTGTTCTTCGAGACGATGGAGTTCGCCGGGCCGCTCGATCCCCTCTCCACGGGCGGCATCGCGCATGCCATCGTCGGCACCCTGATCCAGATCTCCATCGCCCTGCTCATCACCGTGCCGCTGGGCATCGGCACCGCCGTGTTCCTGAACGAGGTCGGCGGTCGCTTCGCCCGGTTCGTACGCACCGTCTCCGACGCGATGACGGCGCTGCCCTCGATCGTGGCCGGGCTGTTCGTCTACGCCGCCGTCATCCAGGGCATCACGCACGAGCGGTCGGGTTTCGCCGCGGCGCTCGCCATCACCGTGATGATGCTGCCGATCGTCATCCGCTCCGCCGATGTCGTCCTGCGACTGGTGCCGCAGAACCTGCGGGAGGCGTCCTACGCCCTCGGCTCGTCGCGGTGGCGCACGGTCTGGCACGTGGTGCTCCCCACGGCCCGTTCCGGCCTGGTGACGGCGGTCATCCTCGGAACGGCCCGCGGCATCGGCGAGACCAGCCCGGTGCTGCTGACCTCGGGGGTGACCGGCGCGATGAACACGAACCCGTTCTCCGGGCCGATGATCTCGCTGCCGCTGCAGGTGTTCGACTTCGTCCGCTCGCCGGAGCCCGGCATGGTCGCGCGCGGTTTCGGCACGGCCGCGGTGCTGCTCGTGCTCGTCCTGGCCCTGTTCATGGCGGCGCGGGCGCTCGGTGGGCGGGCCCCGGGCGACCTGTCGAGCCGGCAGCGTCGCGCCGTGCGCAGAGCCTCGGCTCGCGACGAGGAGCGCTTCGCGGGCTACGAACGCCGCCGCGTGATCGCTGCCGCCGCCGGCAACCCGCCTACGGCCCCGGTTCCGCCGGCACCCCGTCCGCCCTCGTCCCTTCCCTCTTCGGTGCAGGAGACCTCATGATCCGACGTCATGTCGCGAGCCGTCTCACGGTGATGGCCGTGCTCTCGCTGGTGTTCTCTCTCACCGGCGGGCTCTCGCCGGCGCGAGCGGAGAGCTACGTCACGATCACCGGGAGCGGCTCGACCTGGTCGCAGAACGCCCTCGACCAGTGGCGCAGCAACGTCGCCCGCAACTACGGCATGACGGTCAACTACAACGGCGTGGGCTCCTCGACCGGACGCAAGGAGTTCGGGATCAACGGCCAGCAGGGCACCGTCGACTTCGCGATCTCCGAGATCCCGTTCCAGAATCCCGCCGAGGACGGGTCCGTCGAGGTTCCCACGCACGGCTATGCCTACATGCCGATCGTGGCCGGCGGCACGTCCTTCATGTACAACCTGAAGATCAACGGCAAGCGGGTGACGAACCTGCGGCTGTCCGGCGAGACGATCACGAAGATCTTCACCGGCGACATCACCAACTGGAACGACGCGGCCATCCAGACCGACAACCCCGCCCTGGCCATGCCGAACAAGAAGATCGTCCCCGTGATCCGCTCCGACGGCTCGGGCACGTCGGCCCAGTTCACCTTGTGGATGAGCAAGCAGTACCCGTCGCTGTGGAAGACGGGCATGACGTCGCAGTTCCCGTCGCGCGGCAACGCCAAGGCCCAGAAGGGGTCGGACGGGGTCGCAGGCTACGTGTCGCAGAACTACGGCGAAGGAGCGATCACGTACGTCGAGTACTCCTACGCGAAGAAGGCCGGCTTCCCGGTGGCGAAGGTGCTCAACAAGTCGGGCTACTACATCGAGCCGACGGCGTCGTCGGTCGCGGTGGCGCTGATGAAGGCCGACATCAACACCACCAAGGGCTCGGCCAACTACCTCACCCAGATCCTGGACGGCGTGTACAACAGCACCGACAGGCGGGCCTACCCGTTGTCGAGCTACTCGTACGCGATCGTGCCCACCGAGACGGGCGGCATCTTCACCACAGACAAGGGAAAGACGCTGGGCGCGTTCATGCGCTACGTCCTGTGCGACGGGCAGCAACAGGCCGACACTCTCGGGTATTCCCCCCTGCCGCTCAACCTCGTGCAGGCCGGCTCCGACCAGATCAAGCGCATCCCGGGCGCCGGGAACACCGGCATCGACACCGACGCCTGCAACAACCCCACCTTCAAGAAGGGCGACAGCTCCACCAAGAACCGTCTTGCGGAGACCGCGGCCTACCCGGCCGACTGTGACAAGGCGGGGAACACCCAATGCACCGGCGGCACGGCCGGAGCGAAACAGGAGACGGCGGTGACCGGCAAGGGCAAAGGCGTGTCCAGCACCGGCAGCAGCTCCGGCAACGGGGGCAGCGGTGGCAGCACCACGGGCAGCACCGGTGGTGGCAACGGCTCCGGGAACAACGGCACCTCCGGCGGTAGCACCAGCAGCGGCACCGACGACAGCGCGAGCTCGGGCGGGAATGTGCCCGTCTACGACGAGGAGGGGAACCTGATCTCAGGCGGGGACTCGGGCGTGGGCGGCGCGGCCGTCGCCAGCCCGTTCACCCTCGCCGCTCCCGGCATGGGCACCGCTCAGTGGCTGATGATCGGATCGTCGATGCTGCTCGTCGGAGCGGTCGTCGCTCCCCCGCTCGTCTCTCAACGCCTGAGAGCGGGATCGAAGAAGGACGGGGGTGGCGGACGTGCGTAGCTCCCAAACGACCGTTGAGCTTGTCGAAGCGACCGTTGAGCCCTTCGACGGGCTCAGGACGGCGCCTGTCGAAACGGTCTCTGTGGCTTCGACAAGCTCAGCCACCGGATCATCGAACCTGTCGAAACGACCGTTGAGCCCTTCGACAAACTCAGCCACCGGATCATCGAACCTGTCGAAACGACCGTTGAGCCCTTCGACGGGCTCAGGACGGCGCCTGTCGAAACGGTCTCTTGCGACGGTCGCAGCACTGGCGGTGACCCTGGGTGCCCTCGGCGCCTTCGGCGGCTTCATCGTCCCGACGCCTGCGGCAGCGGACGGCACCACCACGTCGGCGAAGACCATCACGGCCGCCGACTACTACCAGAACGCGTGGAGCACCGACGCAGAGCGCACAGCCGCCAAGACCGGTGCACCGTTCCCCGACCTGAAGGTCACGATCTCCCAGACCGAGGACCTGATGCAGCAGGGCATCACGCTCAGCTACTCGGGCGGCACGAAGTCGACCGAGCCGCAGGGCACCGTCGTCGGCGGGGAGAGTTTCCTCCAGGTCGCGCAGTGCTGGGGCGATGAGCCGGGCAGCAACGGGACGCGGCCCGACAGACGCACCTGCCAGTACGGCGGTACGAACGGCGGCGGCGCCACGCGGGACGGCTACCGGGACACCGAGAGCGTCGACCCGACCCACGACGCGCAGTACTCGGCCGATGTGGGCGGATACACCTATACCAACACCCCCTTCGTGGGGTACAATGACGGGCTTGTCGTCGACGAAGCGAAAGCCCCCGACGACAAGGTGCTCATCAACACCACCAAGAACACCGCCGGGCAGGTCGTGATGAAGACCGGGTCCGACTACGTGCAGCTCTACAACAACACGTTCTTCAACGCGAACACGACCAATGAGCTCACGTGGGCGCCGTTCGGCTCCGACGGCACGGGATCGGCGCCGTTCGAAGTGCAGACCGCGATGCAGGCGCCCGGGCTGGGTTGCGGAACGCCCATCACCCAGGCCGACGGCTCGGTGAAGGGGCAGTCGTGCTGGCTCGTCGTCATCCCGCGCGGCACGAGCGACAACGGTGCGAACTACATCACGACGTCCGGTCTGTGGTGGGACTCCTGGGAGCACCACATCGCGGTGAAGCTCCAGTTCAAGCCGCTCGGAGTGCGATGCGAGCTCGGTGCCTCCGAGCGACAGCTCGCCGGCAGCGAGTTGATCGCCGAGGCGATCGGCTCGTGGCAACCGGTCGTGTGCCAGGACGCGTCGCCGTTCGTCCTGGCACGGATCCCCGAGTCCGACGCCGCTGCCGCCGCGTCCGGTACGGCGCCGAGCCCGCTGGCATTGACCTCCCGACCTCTCGACCTCGAGCGGGTGTCTGTGGACGAGGATCCGCTGGCTTACGCTCCGGTCGCCCTGGGCGGCGTCACGATCTCCTTCGCGATCGACGCCTGGCCCGCGAGTTCGGCGAAACCCGAATACCAAGCGCGCCGGGGTCTGCCGCTCACCAGCATGAAGCTCACCCCCCGACTGGTCGCCAAACTGCTCACCGCCTCCTACCGCAACGCGATCCCCGCAGGCGCCGATGCCAGCCACCTGGGCTACAAGAGCGCTGCCGAACCCGGCAAGAACCCGTTGTCGATCGTGCTCGACAAGGACTTCCAGGAGATCAACGACCCCGAGTGGGCGGCGCAGAACATCAGCGGCATTTCGGTGTCCGACGCGCTGGAGCCGCTGGGCCGCTCCGATCTGGCGCAGCGGGTCTGGGAGTACGTGCTGGCCGACAAGGAGGCCCGGGAGTGGCTGAACGGCAAGGCCGATCCGTGGGGCATGGTCGTCAACCCGTGCTATTCGACCAATGCGAAGGTCAGCGCCACATGTCCCAAGACCGAGGACGACGCGCCGGACACGGCGCCCCTGGTGCTCCCGCGCGACGACTTCCCGAAGGCCGACCCGTCCTTCAAGCCGGAGATCAACCCCGACCAGGTCGGCGGCAGCGGAGAGGTCAATCTCGTCACGTGGCGGCCCTACACCAGTGGCTTCACCGACGGCGCCTACCGGGTGCTGCGCGGCGACGGCATGATCCTCAGCGGGTGGACGCCGGCCGTCACGGACCCCAAGACGGGAAGCGTCCTCACACCGGGCAAGTTCGGCACGCAGTCGCGCCAATTGCTCGGCAGCCGACAAGTGATCGGAGTCAGCACGTCACCGTCGGCGCAGGCGTACCAGACGGCGACCGCCCTGTTGCGCAACCCGGCCGGGGAGTTCGTCGGCCCGACGACAGCAGGGCTGCAAGCGGCCGCGGCGGCGATGACCGCCACGAAGGAGCAGGCGCAGGTCGTGTCCTTCGACCAGACCTCGGCCACGGCGAAGGCGGCGAAGGACGCCTACCCGCTGGCGATGCCGATCTACGCGGCACTGAACCCCAAGCAGACGGACGCCGCGGCACGCGCTGACTACGCCGACCTCATCAGCTACGCGGCCACCACCGGGCAGAGCCCGGGCACCGACGAGGGGAAACTGCCGGCCGGGTACGCACCGATCCCGAAGGCGTGGCAAGCCCAGGCGTTGAAGGCCGCCGAGGCGATCCGGAAAGGCGCCTGGCCCAGCGATTCCACCCCGAGCCCCGCCACCACGACCTCGCCGTCGAAAGCCGCTCCCAGTGACACGACCTCGGGAACGTCGAGCGGTGACGCGACGCCCTCTCCCGGCTCGCAGGTCTCCGACTCCGCAGGCGCACCGTCGAGCGCCGCGCAGCCCGCCACCGGGGACAACCCGGCGGCAGAGGGCACGCCCGGCGGCAGCCTGCGGGGCTCCGACACACCCGACGACCCGGGCATAGGCGCACTGGGTGCCGCCGTGCCGGCCACAGGCCTCGTCGGCCTGGCCGCCGCCCTGGGCGTCCCCGCGATCTCGCGTTTCCGGCGGTCGCCGTGAAGCGTCCGGTCGCCCCACAGACCACAGGCCGGGGCGTGGAGTGCCACCGGCCTGCGGGGTTGGTTCGCAGTTTCACTGCGTCCCGACCAAGAACCCCTTCACTCGGATCGGAAAGGATCTGTAATGAAGTTTAGTCGTCCCATCGCCCTGGGCGTTGCCGCAGGGCTCGCCATCGGCGCATTCGGTATCGGTGCGCCCACCGCCTCGGCCGAGCCGGTGTCCGACAGCTTCGTGGCTGTCGGCTCCGACACGCTACAGGACGTCATGAACGCGCTCGCCAATGGCACGAACATCACGGGGCCCACCGTTCGTTCGACTGCCAATGGCGCCTACATCGGCTCGTTCGACGCCACCGGTTCCAACTGGATCCAGACGAAGTCGAACGGCGTCCGCTTCGGCCGTCCGAACGGTTCGGGCGACGGCGTCACGGCGCTCAGCCGCTCCATCGACGGGCGGGCCTACAGCTCGGGCACCGTCGGTGGTCCGATCAACGTCACCATCACCGGCCAGGTCGACATCGCCCGCTCCTCGTCGGGCCCGAAGACGCAGGATGCGAACGGCGCGCTGCGCTACATTCCGTTCGGCCGCGATGCGCTGACGTACGCTCATTCGGCTGGCGACAACGCCGCGTTCAATCACATCGACACGGCTGCGCTCAAGAACCTGTTCGACTGCACCGAGACCACCATCGGCGGCGTTACCGTCACCCCGGTGATCCCGCAGGCGGGATCCGGCACCCGCAAGGACTTCCTCGCCAAGATCGGGGTCACCTACGCGAGTGACGTCGTGCCGAGCTGCGTCAAGATCGGCCAGGAGCACGACACGTCGCATCTCGCCGACGGCACGGACTTCCCGGCCAACGCCGTCACGCCGATGTCGGCCGCCCAGTGGGTTGCGCAGAACACGGGCGCGGGCATCGACCGCCGCGGCAACGGCGTCAAGGTCGGCTCGCCGACCGGAATCGCGCCCGTCACCGGTGAAGGCACGGCCATGGTGCCCAACCAGGCCTTCTACAACGACACCACCTGGGGTCGCGACACCTACCTCGTCGTCGAGAACGCTCGCGTGACCTCGGGGGATGCGAAGTACGACGCTGGCCTCGCGAACCTCGTGAGCAGCAGCAACGACAAGCTCGGCAACACGGGCACTGTCGCACCGAGCCAGGCCGGATCGGTGAAGAAGAAGTTCGGCTTCCTCGCCCCGTCAAGCACCACTCCGCTGCGCGCGCCGCTCGCTGACTGACGCCCAGCACACGTGAGAACCAGAAAGGAATCCATAGTGAAGACCACCGTGAAGTGGCGCGCGGCAGCAGTCGGCGTCCTCAGCTTCGCCTTGCTGGCGACCGGGGCGGGGATGGCCCACGCCGCCCCAGGCGACCCCCTCCCTGTCCAGTCCAACGGTTCCAAGAGTTCGTTCTTCCTCTACAACGGGGATTTCGAGCGCGCTGACACCAACCTGAGCACGGTCTTTCATAAGGGCGACACTCTGACCGCTGCGGCCAGCCCCACCGACTTCCTCGCTGACATCAATCCCTCACCGGACCGTCCCGTCAGCGGGGCGGCCACGTTCACCGAGGTCTACCGGTTCATCTCCCTCAAGAACGACGCCGATGTTGCGGGCGGCAAGAACACCTGGAAAGCGTGGGCCGTTGACTCGGCAACCGGTCCGAATGGCGGCACCCAGATGCCGAGCATGTCGCTTGAGTCGTTCGGCCCGCAGGCCCCGGCCGTGATCGCGGCGGGCGGCTCGTACTGGTACGGGATCGCCTACACCATCAACAACGGCGTGACGACTGTCGGCGCGACCTACCGTGAGATCAACATCACGGCCGGGTCGGGCGACTACACCGTCGGCGCGGTCGAGGTCGAGCAGGCTCCGGTCGAGCAGAAGGACACCACCACGACACTGTCGGCCGACAAGACCTCGGTCGAGGCCGGCAGCAGCGTGACCCTCACGGCCAACGTCAGCGCGACCGACGCGACCGTCACGGGCAACGTGCAGTTCTTCGAGGGCTCCAAGTCCCTGGGCAGCGTCGGTCTGGCCAACGGCCAGGCGACGAAGTCGGTCACGGTCAGCCCGGAGGGTGAGCACTCCTACACCGCGAAGTTCGTGGAGAACACGGACTTCAAGGCGTCCGAGTCCGCAGCCGTCGTCGTGACGGCCACCGAGCCGACGGCGCCGGTCGTCCCGAACGCACCCACCGAGAGCGCTCTCAACGAGGGCACCCGGAACGGTGCGACCGCCGCGATCAACGAGAACACCGTCACCTTGACGGTCCCCGCGAGCCTCAACGGCACGACCGTCAACGTGTTCGCCTACTCCACGGCGACGTTCCTCGGCGAGGCCACCGTCACCGACGGACAGCTCACGGTGGATGTCTCCGTCTTGAAGCCCGGTGAGCACAAGCTCGCCATCACCGACCCGACCTCGGGCGACATCCTCGCCTGGGCGGCGTTCAGCAAGACCGCGGCCGCGGTGCAGCCCAGCATCGCCAAGCAGATCAACGCCGAGGTCGCCGCGCTCGAGCCCGCCGACGGCGAGTTCTCGCTGACCAACCTCAGCGGCGACACCGTGACCCTCGCCGATCCGGCGATCGTGAACGGCCAGTCCGTCTCCTCCGGTGCGCTGGGTCAGTTCAAGGTCACCGACCTGCGTCAGGTCTCCAAGCCGGGCTGGACGCTCGGCACCACCGTGCAGCAGTTCACGCTGTCCGGTGGCACCGAGACCATCGAGAACAGCGCCCTCGGCATTGCGCCGCAGAGCGTCAACCAGTCGGGCGGCACCGCCGAGGCTCCGGCGCTCAGCGCAGCGCAGGTGTCCGGGAGCGCCACCTACCCGTGGAACTTCGCCACCCTGGCGGCGGGGAAGTACTCCGGCGTGACGACGTTCGACGCCGACCTGCAGTTCACCGCCCCGCAGGGCAAGCCGGCCGGTACCTACACCTCGACGCTCACGCTGACGCTCATCTCCGAATGAGCCAGGGCCGGATGAACTCGTGCCGGTCGTCGCACTCGACCACATGACCGCATCCGGCTGAGCGGACCATCGACAAGGGTCGTTCGCGCCCGGACCATCTCCCGGGCGCGAACGATCTGCGTCGCCGTCCCGTCATCACGCCGTCTCCTCCTCGTTCGCCATTGTTCAGCCGGTGGCCACCCAACGACCATCCGCTCCTCTCTTCGAGACCACAAGGTGAAGCCATGAACCTCCTGCGTGTCGTCCGCCTTGTCAGGACGCTGTTGACCACCGCGATCCTCGTGCTGTGCGCCGTCGTCGCGCTCCCGGCCGCCTCCGCGCGAGCCGACGACACCACCGGCATCGCCATCGCTCCGGTCAGCGCCAAGGGCGTGACCGATGGACGCAGTCGCTTCACCTACCAGGTCGACCCCGGGCAGAAGCTCACCGATCACGTCCGGGTCAGCAACGCCGGCACGACGTCGATCAAGGTCACCGTCTTCGCCACGGACGCCTACAACGCCGACAACGGCGACTTCGCCCTGCGCGACACGGCCGAGAAGGCGACCGGCGCCGGGTCGTGGGTCAGCTTCGGCGGAAAGCCGAAGCTGACGCTCACCCTCACCCGCGGCCAGAGCAGAGTCATCCCGTTCACCGTCACCGTGCCCAAGGACGCGACACCCGGTGACCACCCCGGCGGCGTCGTGGCATCGGCCACCCAGGTGGGCGACATCACCGTCGAGCGGCGCATCGCGAACCGGATGTACGTGCGGGTGTCCGGCGACCTCCAGCCCAACCTCACCATCAGCAGCCTCTCCGGCGCCCACAAGAGCGGCCTCAACCCCGCCGACGGCTCGGTGACCGTGACCGCCACCATCACCAACAGCGGCAACGTGGCGCTCGAAGGCGTCCTCACCCTGTCGGCGAGCACCTGGTTCGGGATCGGTGTCGGGGAGACCACGCGTCAGCCGCTCTCGGAGATCCTGCCCGGCAACACCAGAACGGTGGTCGTCGAACTGGCCGGAGTACCACAGGCCGGCTACGCCCAGGTCAAGCTGCTGCTCCAGTCCGGCATCTCCGGAGACGCCCCCGACCCCGGGCCGCTCCCAGTGGTCGAACGAGACGTCTTCGTGTTCGCCGTACCGTGGATCGTCCTCGGCGTGCTGGCACTGGCCGTCGCCGTATGGCTGGTGCTGCGCTGGCGTCGCCGCCGCGACGCGAAGCGCGCCGCCGAATGGCTCGCCTACACCGAGGCCGAGGCGAGACGGCAGGCAACCCAGGCAGCCTCGGCCGCCCCCGAGGCACCTCCGGGGCAGAGTCCCCCGGACACCGGACAGCCCCCGTCCCCGCACGACATCCCTTCCGACCCGTACGGAAGCGGCCGGGAGGGCACGCGTTGACGCGCCGATGGACGACAGCGCCCCTGACAGCGTCGCTGGCCATTCTCGTGGCCGCGGCGCTGCCGGTCCTCGCACCGAAGGCGCAGGCCGATGAGGCGGACAGAGAAGGCGGCGGTCGCGGCGTCGGCGTCTCGGTGATCGTCGCGAGCACGAGCCCCACGCCGACCGTCACCGCGACCGGCACTCCCCGGCCGAGCCCGGGCACATCGTCCGCGCGGCCCGGGAACGGCGACGACAACGACGACCAGGGCAATGGCGGCCAGGGGGGCAACAGCCAGGGCGGAAACCAGAACGACCAGGGCGGCGGCCAGCCGAGCACGCCCGACCCGTCGGCGTCGCAGACGTCCACGCCCGTCGCCGAACCCGACGGCGCCGGGGGGCTGTCGGAGGACGGGACGCTCTATGTGAGCGGGCTGATCCTCGTCCACAAAGCCTCGCTGAACCCGCTACGCGGGACGCTCCTGCTGCGCCTCACCGTTCGCAACGTCAGCGCCAAGCCCGCCGATGCGACCGCCGTCTTCTGGGTGACCCAGATCTTCGGGGGCACGATCGGCTCGCCGATCACCGTCGAGATCCCGGGTCTTCAGCCCGACGAGACGCGGCCCGTCGAGGTCACGATCGACGGCGTCGGCCAGTGGACCTTCGTCACCGGCCACGCCACGCTCACCAAGAAGACCGGGGACGGTGAGACGCCCGTCGCACCGGTGAACCGTGACATGGCGACGTTCACCCCACCGTGGTTCGTCCTGGTGCTCGCGGCACTCGGCGGTGTCGCCGCCCTCGTCCACCGGCAGCGCAGGTCCGCTCGGCGTACGCACACCTCCAAGCCCGCCGCCGTGGTCAGGACGCCCAAGTGACCGATGGCACTCACCTCTCAGGCCGGCCATCGCCCCACCCCGGCACAGATCCCCGCCGCCTGGCGGGGCCCGGCCTTCCCACGGCCGACGGCGACCTCGGCCGCACCGGCCCACCCCCGCCGTCCGCACCGCCGGGAACGCCCGGACCACCGAAGACAGCCAAGCCCCCAAAACCACCGAGAGCGCCCAAGAAGTCCCGCTCCCCGGGCGCGGCGGCCCCGCGTCCGCCGCGGCTGCCCGGAAGGCTCCCGCACACGCTCCCTCCTCCTGTGCCCCTGAGCCCCCGCCTGCTCCTCATCCGCGGGAGCCTGACGATGATCGGCGTCATCGCGGCCGGGTTCCTGCTGAACCTGCTGATCCTCAGCCATCTCCAATACGCCGTCTCCCAACAGCAGTTGCGGGCGACCTACACCGACCAACTGGCCGCCGGCACCGCCCCGGTCAGCGAGGGAAACTTCGAGGACGTCCTGCTGCAGGACGGCGAGCCCGTCGCCCGCATCGAGATCCCCGCCATCGGTGTGGACGCCATCGTGGTGGAGGGAACCTCGTCGGGCACGCTCACCGCGGGGCCCGGCCATCGCCGCGACACGGGGCTTCCGGGGCAGGCCGGCGCCAGCGTCCTGATGGGGCGAGCTGCCGCCTACGGAGGACCGTTCAGCCGGATCCAGGAACTGGCGCCCGGAGAGACCATCAGCGTGGTCACCGGACAGGGCGAGCACATCTACGAGGTCATCGGCGTCCGCTACGCGGGAGATCCCTCGCCGGCACCGCTCACCGCGGGCGAAGGACGCCTCGTCCTCGAGACCGCGCGGGGGTTCCCCTACATGCCGAACGGCGTGGTGCGGGTCGACGCGCAACTCGTGTCCACGACGCAGCCGGCGGGACTGCGCGAGACCACGCGACGCACCCTCGCGCCCGAGGACAAGGAACTGGCCGGCGACACGACCTCCGTGTGGGCGTTGGTCTTCGCCCTGCAGTTCCTGGTGATCGCCGAGATCGCCGGCGTGTACTCGCTGCGCACCTTCGGCGCCGCGAAGGCCTGGGTCGTCTTCGTGCCCGTGCTGGTCCTCAGCGGACTGCTCGTGGCCGATCAGGTGACACGACTGCTGCCCAATCTCATGTGACCTTGACGCGTCCGAGGCCCCGGACATCGACATGACAGGAGGAACGATGGCCATCATCGTCCAGCCGCAAGACCCCACAGAGGTCCTGCACACCGCCCGCAGGCCGGCACCTGAGGCCGCTCCCCCACTGGCCGGTCTCGAAGCCCGCAGCATCTCCGCCTGGTTCGGGGATCACAAGGTTCTCGACAGGGTGTCGCTGACCATGCCGGCCGGCGTCGTCACCTCGCTCATCGGGCCGTCGGGGTGCGGCAAGTCGACCTTCCTGCGGATCCTCAACCGGATGCACGAGCTCGTGCCGTCCGCCTCGCTGGCGGGTGAGGTGCTGCTCGACGGCGACGACATCTACGACCGCAGCCACCGGCTGGTCGACGCCCGCAAGAAGATCGGCATGGTGTTCCAGAAACCGAATCCGTTCCCGGCCATGTCGATCTACGACAACGTGGTCGCGGGACTCAGGCTCACCGGGGTCAGGCCCGCCCGCCAGGAGAAGGACGAACTGGTGGAGTCCTGCCTGATACGCGCCGGTCTGTGGTCCGAGGTCAAGAACAGGCTCCGCGAGCCCGGCGGCGGCCTGTCGGGCGGCCAGCAGCAACGCCTCTGCATCGCGCGGTCCCTCGCCGTCAGGCCACGGATCCTGCTGATGGACGAACCCTGCTCGGCGCTGGACCCGACCTCGACCAGGGTGATCGAGGAGACGATGCTGGAGCTGCGTCACGAGGTGACCATCGTCATCGTGACCCACAACATGCAGCAGGCGCAGCGGGTGTCCCAGCAGTGCGCCTTCTTCCTGGCCTCCCAGGGCACGCCGGGGATCATCGTCGAGCACGGCGACACGGCGGCGATGTTCGACTCCCCTCAGGACCAGCGCACCTACGACTACGTCACCGGCCGGTTCGGATGACCGGCGCGATCCGGGCCGCGTCTCCGGCCGCGGCGCCCGGCACCCCCACACCGTCCCCGGCGGAGGACACCGGTCCGGGGCGGCGCTACGCCGACGCCGATCCGGCAGGTCCCACCGGCGGCCGGGTCGCCCGTCGCGGACGGGCGTGGGGACACGTCCTGTCGGGTCTCGCGGTCCTCGCGACCTGCGCCGCGGTCGCGGTCGTCGTCCTCGCCGTCAGCGGTGCCCGCGCCGCCGACGGCGAGACGGGCACCGTCGAGGCCGCGCCGGTGGCGGCCGGGACGCAGCGAGCCGGGCCCGCCCCGACGAGCGCCGCGAGCCGCTCGGCGGGCTCGCCCGTCCGGCGCGTCGACCCGACGTGGGCGCGACGCACCGCCGACGCGACAGGCATCCCCCGGCGCGCGCTGCTCGCGTACGCGGCCGCCGATCTGACCATCACCGCCGAGCAACCCTCCTGCGGCCTCTCGTGGAACACGCTGGCGGCGATCGGCGAGGTCGAGTCGTCCCACGCGCGCGAGGGCGGCGCGACCCTGCTGGAGTCCGGCACGACCGACACGCCGATTCTCGGCCCCGTCCTCGACGGGCAGGGGTTCGCCGCGATCAGGGACACCGACGACGGGGTCTGGGACGGCCACACCACCTGGGACAGGGCCGTCGGGCCCATGCAGTTCATCCCGTCCACGTGGCGGCAGTGGGCGGCGGACGGAAACGGCGACGGCACGGCGGACCCCAACTCGATCGACGACGCCGGTCTCGCCGCCGCGCGCTACCTGTGCGCGTCGGGGCCGGTGACGAGCCCCGCGGGCTGGAGGGCCGCCGTGTACTCCTACAACCACTCCGACGCGTACGTCGACAAGGTCGCGGCGATCGCCAACCGCTACGCGGCGCTGACGCCCCGATGACGCCGGGACCGCCGCCGCACCCCTCTCGGGACGAGGCGGACGCGGTCCGGCAGCCGATGGGCGAGCTGTTCGGCGGCCGTTATGTGATCGGCGGACTGCTGGGAGTCGGCGGCTCGGCGGCCGTGTACGAGGCCGAGGACGCGCAGGCCTCACCTGCCGAGGACGATCGGGTGGCCGTGAAGGTGCTGCACCCTCAGTTGTGCGCCCGGGTCGAGACCAGGGAGGCGTTCCTCCGCGAGGCCCGGCTCGCGCAGGGGCTGCGCCACCCCAACGTCGTCGCGGTACGCGGCTCCGGCGTGTACGACGCGGGCGGCGTGACCCTCGCCTGGATCGCCCTCGAACTCGTCACCGGTCCGACACTCGCGGAATGGGTCGGGAAGGCCGGACCGGCGCCGCCGGCCGTCGCGGTGGGCGTGATGGACGGCGTCCTGGCGGGATTGGCCGCAGCCCACGCGCATGGCCTGGTGCACCGGGACGTGTCGCCCCGCAACGTCCTGCTGGCGGGGTCATCCGCCGTTCTGCCCCGGGGACGCGCGTCTCCCGGCCGTGCGAAGCTGGTGGACTTCGGGCTGGCCGACGCCGCCGGGCGGACCACCGTCGGCGGTGACGTGCTGTTGACCCACGACGGCGGCGGGGACACCGTGGTGGGAAGCGCGCAGTACATGTCCCCCGAGCAGGCCCGCGGCAGGCCGGTCTCGGCGTCCGGCGACCTCTACCAGGCGGGCGCCCTGTTGTACTTCCTGCTGACAGGACAGCCGCCCTATCCGCGCGGCACCGCCGACCAGGTGCTGCAGGCGCACCTGTCGGCACCGCCTCCCGTGCCGTCGGTGGTCGTTCCCGCCGCGCATCCCCTGGACCGGGTGGTCACGACAGCGATGGCGAAGGATCCCTCCCGCCGGTTCCGCGACGCCGACGAGTTCCGCCACGCCCTCCACCACGCGCTGGAGGCGGCGACGGGGACGCCCCGGACGCGCGTCCTGCCGCTCGGGACCGGCGCGCCCACCGAGGCGGTCGCGAGCATCCCCGGACCGGGCCACCAACCCTCCGCGGCCGCGCCCGTCGTCTCCGATGTCTCGCCGGCCGTGCCTCCGGCTGCAGCGACGAGTTCCCCGTTGAGCTATCTCGGCCCGCCGGTCGAGCCTCGGTCCGCAGCGGAGCCGCTCGCGTCGGAGTGGGGGGACGATCGCAGTTCCGGAGGGTTGGTCGCGGCCGGGGTCGTCGTCGTCACCGGGCTGGCGGTCTGGGCCGTCGTGGCCGCGTTCGCGAGCCCGGCGCCGAGCGTGCTCCCCACCGCGCCTGCTCCGCGGACCGCGAGCCTGTCGCCTGCCGCGGCACCGTCCCCCTCGGCGTCGCGGACGTCCGCCCCGTCGCCGTCACAGACCCCGACGGTGCGCACTGTGGCAGTTCCCTCCCTCGCAGGCTCGCTCGCCGAGGCAGAGGCGGCACTGCGGCGGGCGGGTCTGACGCTCGGCGCGGTGTCCCGTGTCCAGTCCGCGAGTGCGGAGGGGCAGGTGCTGGGCCAGTCGCCGGACGCCGGCGAACCGGCCGCGCCGGGAAGCACGGTGGACGTCGTGGTGGCGAGCGGCTTCAATGCGGTCCCCAGCGTCGCCGGGCTCACGCTCGCGGCCGCGACCGCGGTCGTCGAATCGGCCGGGCTCACCGCCGTCCCCGATTCCCCGGACGCCGCCGCCGCGCGAACCGTCACCGGATCGCTGCCCGCGGCCGGCGTCGTCGTGCGCCTCGGCACGCGCGTCGCCCTGCTGGTCGCACCGGAGGCGACGACGCCGAGCCCGGACGCGACATCCGGCGGATCGCCGCCGTCCTCGGCGCCGCCGCCGAGCGGCCCGTGACCTCGCGCCGAACGCTCCGAAACCGCCGGATTCGCGCCGAATTCCGGCAGAACCGGAGCACTCGACGCGAACGGACGGCGGAAGGGGAGCGTTCGGCGCAGGCCGGAGCGGTCAGGACAGCCGCGTCAGGATCAGCTCGCGCACCTTCGCCGCGTCGGCTTTGCCGCCCATCGTCCGCATCACCGCGCCGATCAACGCCCCGGCTGCCTGCACCTTGCCGGCGCGGATCTTGTCGGCCACGTCGGGATTCGCCTCGATCGCGGCGTCCACGGCCACGCCCAGCGCACCGTCGTCCGACACGACCGCGAGGCCCCGCGCCGCCACCACGGCCGCCGGATCGCCCTCCCCTGCCAGGACGCCGTCGATGACCTGCCGGGCGAGCTTGTCGTTGACCGTCCCGGCGTCGACCAGCGCCTGCACGGCCGCGACCTGGGCGGGCGTGATCGGCAGGCCGTCCAGATCCGTACCCGTCTCGTTGGCCCGCCGTGCCAACTCGGCCACCCACCACTTGCGGGCCGCCGCGGGCGGGGCACCCGCCACGACGGTGGCGAGCACGAGGTCGAGCGCGCCCGCACCCTGGACGTCCCTCATCTCCGCCTCGGTGAAGCCCCACTCGGTGGTGAGGCGCCGGCGCCGCTCGGCCGGTGGCTCGGGCAGGGTCGCCCGCAACTCGGCGACCCATTCCCGGCTGGGCGCCACCGGGACGAGGTCGGGCTCCGGGAAGTAGCGGTAGTCCTCGGCCTGTTCCTTGCTCCGGCCCGACGTCGTGTACCCGCCGGCCTCGTTCCAGTGCCGCGTCTCCTGCGTGACCCGGCCCCCGGCGGCCAGGACGGCTCCCTGACGGCGGATCTCGTACCGCAGCGCCCGCTCGATCGACCGCAGCGAGTTCAGGTTCTTCGTCTCCGTCCGCGTGCCGAGAGTGTCCGACCCCTTCGGCATGAGCGACACGTTCGCGTCGCACCGCAGCGAGCCCTGTTCCATCCGGACGTCCGAGACACCCAGGGCCCGGACCATGTCCCGCAGATCGGCCACGTACTCGCGGGCCACCTCGGGGGCACGGTCGCCGGTGCCGAACACGGGCTTGGTGACGATCTCGATGAGGGGCACCCCGGCCCGGTTGTAGTCGAGCAGCGAGTACTCCGCGCCCTCGATGCGGCCGGTCGCCCCGCCCACATGGACGAGCTTCCCGGCATCCTCCTCCATGTGCGCCCGTTCGATCGGGACCTCGTAGACGACTCCCCCGGTCTCCACGCTCACATGCCCCTCGTAGGCGATCGGCTCGTCGTACTGGGACGTCTGGAAGTCCTTCGTCATGTCGGGGTAGAAGTAGTTCTTCCGCGCGAACCGGCACCAGGACGCGATCTCGCAGTTGAGTGCGAGCCCGATGCGGATCGCCGACTCGACCGCCTTCCCGTTGAGCACCGGCAGCGTGCCCGGCAGGCCGAGGCACACCGGGCAGGTCTGCGTGTTGGGCGCCGCACCGAAGGCGGTCGCGCAGCCGCAGAACATCTTGGACGCGGTGTTCAACTCGACGTGGACCTCCAGCCCGAGGACCGGGTCGAACCGTTCGAGGACCTCGGCGAAGTCCATCAGCTCGTCCATCACAGGACCCCTTCCCGGGAGACGCCCAAGTAGTCGCCCGCCGTGCTGTCCGCAAGCTGGTCGATCACCGTCCCGCCCCAGATCGCCGACAGTTCCCGCTCCAGCGCCGCGCCGACCCGGTACACGCGGTCGTCGGCCATGGCCGGAGCCATCACCTGCAGGCCGACCGGCAGGCCGTCCTCGGGGGCCAGGCCGCACGGGAACGATCCCGAGGCGTTGCCCGCCAGGTTGCTCGGGATCGTGCACAGGTCGTTCTTGTACATGGCCATCGGGTCGTCGATTCGCTCACCGATCCGGAACGCGGTCGTGGGCGTCGTCGGGGACACGAGGACGTCCGCCTCGGCGAACGCCCGCTCGAAGTCCTGCCTGATGAGGGTGCGCACCTTCTGCGCCGACCCGTAGTACGCGTCGTAGTACCCGCTGGACAGAGCGTAGGTGCCGATGATGATCCGCCGCTTCACCTCTTCGCCGAACCCGGCCCCGCGCGAGGCCGACATCACCTCCTCGGCGCTGTGCGTCCCGTCGTCCCCGATCCTGAGCCCGTACCGCATGGCGTCGAACCGGGCCAGGTTGGAGCTGCACTCGGCGGGCAGGATGAGGTAATAGGCCGCGAGCGCATAGGCGAAGTGCGGACACGACACCTCGACGAGCTCGGCACCGGCCTTCTGCAGCAGCACCAGCGCCTCGTTGAAGCGCACCTCCACGCCGTCCTGGTAGCCCTCGCCGCCGAGTTCGGAGACGACGCCGATCCGCATTCCCGACACGTCACCGGATCGAGCCGCCGCCACCACGGGCGGCACCGGGGCCGGGATGGAGGTCGAGTCTCGCGGGTCGTGCCCCGCGACCGCCTCGTGGAGCAGCGCCGCGTCGAGCACGGTGCGGGCGCACGGACCGCCCTGGTCGAGGCTGGAGGCCAGCGCCACCAGCCCGAAGCGGGACACCCCTCCGTACGTCGGCTTGACTCCGACCGTCCCGGTGACCGCCGCGGGCTGCCGGATCGACCCGCCCGTGTCGGTCCCCATGGCCAGCGGCGCCATGAAGGACGCCACCGCGGCGGCCGACCCTCCGCCGGAGCCGCCGGGGATGCGGTCGAGATCCCACGGGTTGTGGGTGGGCCCGAACGCCGAGTTCTCGGTCGACGAGCCCATGGCGAACTCGTCCATATTGGTCTTGCCGAGGATGATCAGGCCGGCGTCGGCGAGGCGTCGTGTCACGGTCGCGTCGTACGGCGGCACCCAGTTCTCCAGGGTGCGCGACCCGCAGGTCGTCGGCAGCCCCCGGTAGGCGAAGACGTCCTTCAGCGCGAGCGGGACGCCCGCCAGAGGACCGAGCGCCTCGCCGGCCGCGCGGGCCGCGTCGATGTGCCGGGCCCGGTCGAGCGCGCGTCCGGCGTCGAGGCTGAGGAACGCGTGGACGTCCTCGTCGATCCGCGTGATCTGGTCCAGGTGTGCGGTGACGACCTCGACGGAACTGACATTGCCGGCAGCCAGCTCGCTGCTCAGTTCCGCAGCGGTGGCGCGCAGGATGTCGGCGCTCACTGCTCCTCCTCCAGGATGCGCGGCACGCGGAACCGGTCCTCCTCGGCGGCCGGTGCCATCGCCAGCGCATCGGCGACCGGCAGGGAGGCGACGACCTCGTCGGAGCGGAAGACGTTGGTCAGCGGCAGCGGATGGGACGTCGGCGTGACGTCGGCTGTCGCGACCTCGGACACCAGCCGGTTCGACGCGATGATGACGTCCAACTGCGGGGCGAGTTTGGTCAGTTCCTCGACCGTCAGGTCGATTCGCGCCAGGCGCGCCAGCCGCGCGACGTCGTCGGGGGTCAGGGTCACGTTCCCTCCTCAGGATTGCCACACCGCTGGCCATCCTATTGGGCCCGCCGCCGACACGCCTCCCGGTGGGCCGTCCTGGCTCGTGGAACTGACATGCGGACGTAACAGCCGATGAGAAATGATGAGGTGTGTTCCTGCTACGAGTCGCCATCCCCGATCGCCCCGGCTCCCTCGGTGCCGTGGCGACGGCTCTCGGCACCATCTTCGCCGACATCTCTGCCGTGGAGATCGTCGAGAAGCACGACGACCTGGTGGTCGACGACTTCATGATCGAGGTTCCGCCGGGGACGCCGCCCGACATGCTCGTGACCGCCTGCTCGGCGCTGCCGGGCGTCCGGGTGCTGTGGGTCTCCCACTATCCCGAGCACTGGGGGCTGCATTCCGACATCGAGGTCGTCGAGGCCATGAGCGAGGCGCCCGCCGAGGCGCACGAGATCCTCACCGACACGACGCCGGCCACCTTCCGCTGCCATTGGGCGCTGCTCATCGACCGCGACACGAGGCATGTTGCCCGGGCCACCGATGTCGCCCCCGTGCTGGACGGCGACCACGGCGACGTGTTCGGGGATCTGGTGACGGCCCGCATCGACATCCTGCCCGACGGATGGCTGGACGGGTGGAGCGAGACGGAGATCGCGCTCGCGCCACTGCGCGAGAGGTACACGATCGTCGCCGCCCGCCGGGGCGGCCCGCCGTTCATGGTCTCCGAACTCGCCCGGCTGCGTCATCTGGCCACCATCGCCTGAGGGCGAGCCGGGACCGCGGGTCCGGCGGACCGGGCGCCCACGCGACCTCGCGCGATCGACCCGGTGTCAGCCTTTCAGCGCCATGAAGAACTGGTAGCCGACAAAGATCACGACGGCCGCCATGATGACGAAGCCGATCGGGACGAGCACCCGCATCAGCTTCTTCATAAAGGTGGAGGGCACACGCTCGGGCCCCCACTCGCGGTTGCGCCGCCGAAACGTCTTCGCCTTGGCGCGCTCGGGGACGCCCCCGTCCAGGTTGAGGCCGGAATACAGTCCGTCGAGCTTGCTCATCGCGGACGATTCTACTCGGTGCGCGCTGTCGCCGACGCTGCGTCGGGGCCGTCGGACAGCAGGACGGCGAATCCGTCCGCGTCCAGGATCGGCACTCCCAGCGCGACCGCCTTGGCGTGCTTCGAGCCGGGGTTGTCGCCGACCACGACGAAGGACGTCCGCCGCGAGACGCTGCCGGCCACCTTCCCGCCATGAGCAGTGACCGCGTCGGCGGCGCCCTCGCGCGTGTACCCGGGAAGGGTGCCGGTGATGACGATCGACAGCCCGGTGAGGTCGGCGCCCGCGACGGCCGGCGAGGCGGGACGGCTCTCGTCGGCCATGACGCAGCCGCGGGACCGCCATTTCGCGACGATGTCGCGGTGCCAGTCGACGGAGAACCATTCCACGATCGACGCGGCGAGCACGGGCCCGATCCCCTCCACCGCCGAGAGCTCCTCCTCGGACGCCGCCGCGAGGGCGTCGATGCTCCCGAACGCCGCGGCGACGTCAGGGGCGACGCCTTTGCCGATATGGCGAATGGACAGCGCGACGAGGAACTTCGCGAACGGCCGGGTCTTGGCGGTCTCGAGGTTGGCGAGCAGTTTGGCGCCGTTGGCCGACAGCGTGCCGTCCTTCTTGCGGAAGAACTCGGAGGCGAGCAGGCTCTCGGCGGTGAGCTCGAAGATGTCGCCCTCGTCGGTGATGAGCCCGGCTGCGAGCAGCGCGTCGGCGGCCTGCCAGCCGAGCACCTCGATGTCGAGGGCGTCCCGCGAGGCCAGGTGGAAGATCCGCTCCCGCAACTGGGCGGGGCACGACCGGTTGTTGGGGCACCGGATGTCGGCGTCCCCCTCTTTCTCGGGCCGCAGTTCGGCGCCACAGGCCGGGCAGCGGTCCGGCATGACGAAGGCGCGTTCGGTGCCGTCGCGCAGGTCCACGACCGGGGCCAGCACCTCGGGGATGACGTCACCGGCCTTCCGCAGCACGACGGTGTCGCCGATCAGCACGCCCTTGCGGACGACCTCGGACGCGTTGTGCAGGGTCGCCAGCTCGACCGTCGAGCCCGCGACGGTCACCGGCTCCATCACCGCATACGGCGTGACGCGACCGGTGCGGCCGACGTTGACGCGGATGTCGAGGAGCTTGGTCGTGACCTCTTCGGGCGGGTACTTGAACGCGATGGCCCATCTCGGTGCCCGGGAGGTCGACCCGAGCTCGCGCTGCCGCGCCCGGTCGTTCACCTTCACCACGGCACCGTCGATGTCGTGGGGGAAGTCGTGCCGCTGCCTGCTGATGCGCTCGATGTAGGCCCACGCTCCCGCGAGATCGGGGACGACGGCGATGGCCGTCGACACGGGGAACCCCCATGACGCCAGGAGCTCGTATCCGTCGGACTGACGGGCGACGTCGAGACCTGTGAACCCGTGGCACAGGAAGGCGAGCGGGCGCGTCGCGGTGACGCGCGGATCCTTCTGCCGCAGGGAGCCGGCGGCCGCGTTGCGCGGGTTGGCGAACGGCGCCCTCCCGGCCGCGACGAGCCCCTCGTTCAGCTCGGCGAAGGCGGCGGTGGGCAGGTACACCTCGCCGCGCACCTCGACCTCGGCGGGGGCGCCGTCGCCGAGCCGTGCCGGGATCCCGGCGATGGTGCGGACGTTCGCCGTGACGTCCTCACCGGTGGTGCCGTCGCCGCGGGTCGCGGCGCCGACGAAGCGGCCGCGGCGGTAGGTGAGGTTCAGCGCCAGCCCGTCGATCTTCGGCTCGCACACCAGCTCGCCCTCCCCGACCCGGGTCGCCCAGCGCTCCAGCTCCGCCTCGCTGAAGGCGTTGTCGAGGCTCTCCATGCGCGTCGTGTGCCGCACCGCCGCGAACGTGGTCGAGACGGCGCCCCCGACCTGCTGCGTCGGAGAGTCGGGGGTGCGCAGGTCCGGATACTGCTTCTCCAGCAGTTCCAGTTCACGCAGCAGGGCGTCGAACTCGCCGTCGGAGACGGTCGGCGCGTCCATGACGTAGTACCGCCACCGATGCTCGGCGACCTCGGCGGCCAGCTCGGCGTGACGATGACGGGCAGCAGCAGACGAATCGGTCACGCGCACACGCTACCGGGTGTCGCCGACGGACCGGCGTGGCGCGTACGGCTCAGCCGGCGAGGCGTTCCTCCATGTGCTTGGCAACCTCGCGGAGCGTCCGCCAGACCTGCCGCACGTCGGCGGGGCGCCACGACGCGAGACCGCACGCGGGGGTGACCCCCAGACGCTCCCCCGCCTCCGGTCCGGCCCCGAGCTCGCGCAGCACCGACCAGGCGCGCGCGACCGCCGTGGGGACATCGGTGGCGGCGTCGCCGACCACGCCGAGCAGCATCTCGCGCCCGGCGTCGACGGCGGCGGCCAGGTCGTCGAGGTCACTGCTCGTCAGCGTGGAGACGTCCACCGACACGCCCGTGAGACCCGTTGCCTGCAGCAGCGGCCAGATCGGCAGTCCGGGCGCGCAGGAGTGCACGACCGTGGCCACGGCGTCCTCCCCGCCCGACCACGTGGCCAGGACGCCGAACGCCTCGGATCGGTCGACGGCCCGCACCCGGAAGAAGCCCCCCGGGGTCGGGATCCCCCCGGCGAGCACGGCCGGAAGCGACGGCTCGTCGAGCTGCAGTCGCGGCTCGACGCCGGGCAGGCGCCGGGCCACCTCGCGCAACAGGTCGGCCGTGCCCTGCCGCAGCGACGCCGCCACGTCGCGACGTGCGCCCGAGTCGGCCAGTGCCCGCCCGCCGCGCGGAAGGTCGAGGGAGGCGATCAGTGTCCACGGCCCCGCCACGGGGATGCGCAACGGACCGGCATAGTCGGGGACCGATTCCGCGAGCATGTCCAGGTCGTCGCGCAGGAGCGCGCGGGCGCGACGCAGGTCGGGACCGGGCGTGGCGGAGAGCTGCCAGCCCGACGTGGTGAGCTCGGCGTCGAGCCCGCTGAGGACGGCGGCTCCGCGCGCGATCATCGTCGCGTGCGGTCCGCGGGCCGGCAGTTCGGGGAGGTACGGGACGGGCACGTCCTCGAAGGTCATCGCGACGGCACCCGGGTAGTCGGTGCCGGGCAGCGAGCCCAATCCGGTCACGGCGACCATCAGGCGGGCACCGCCATCGCGTCCGTCGCGGCGATCGTCGCGCTCCCGACCACGCGCGTCCCGGAGTAGAACACGGCCCCTTGTCCGGGCGCGACCCCGACGAGCGGCTCGTCGAGCACGACCTCGGCCCCGGCACCGATCTCGATCGTCGCGCCGACGGGAGCCCCGTGGGCGCGCACCTGCACCGCGCCCCTCCACGGTCCGTCTCGCCGCGGCCCGGCCCAGGTGGGCCGGATGCAGGACAGCCGCGACACGCGGAGATGATCGTGCGGGCCGACCGTGACGGTGTTCGTCACCGGTGAGATGTCCAGGACGTAGCGCGGGCGGCCGTCGTCGGCCGGGCGGCCCAGCCGCAGCCCGCGGCGCTGACCGACGGTGAACTGGTGCGCGCCGTCGTGCTCGCCCACGACCGTGCCGTCCTCGTCGAGGATCGGGCCCTGCGTGGAACCCAGGTGCGAGCGGAGATAGCCGGCCGTGTCCCCGTCGGGGATGAAGCAGATGTCGTGGGAGTCGGGCTTGCGAGCCACGCCGAGCCCGCGAGCCTCCGCCTCGGCGCGGACGTCCGTCTTCAGGTCGCCGCCCAGCGGGAAGAGGGATCGCGCGACCTGTCCGGCGGTGAGGACGCCGAGCACGTACGACTGGTCCTTCGAGTCGTCGGCCGCCCGGTGGAGCTCCACACCGGCGGGGCCGTCCTCCAGGCGCGCGTAGTGACCTGTCGCGATCGCGTCGAAGCCCAGGGCGACGCCGCGGTCGAGAACGGCGGCGAACTTGATGCGCTCGTTGCAGCGCAGGCAGGGGTTGGGCGTCCGGCCCGCCCGGTACTCGGCCACGAAGTCGTCGACCACCTCGGCGGCGAACCGGTCGGAGAAGTCCCACACGTAGAAGGGGATGCCGAGCCGGTCGGCGGCTCTCCGCGCGTCGTGGGAGTCCTCCAGGGAGCAGCATCCCCGCGCGCCGCTGCGGAACGTCCGGGGGTTGCGCGACAGCGCGAGATGGACGCCGGTCACGTCATGACCGGCGTCGACCATCCGGGCGGCGGCGACAGCGGAATCGACCCCGCCCGACATCGCTGCCAGGACTCGCACCCCGACATTGTAGGTGCTGCGGCGGGAGCGGGGTGGTTCGTCAGGCCGCGTCGCGCGCGCGCTCCACGAGGGTGGGGAGGGCGCGCAGCAGAGCGGTGACATCGTCGGGCGCCGTGGTCCATCCGAGCGAGAATCGCAGCGTCGCGCTCGCGTCGGCCCGCGAGCGTCCCATCGCCAGCAGGACGTCGCTCGGTTGCACGACGCCGGCGTGGCAGGCCGATCCCGTCGAGCAGTCGAACCCCTCCCGGTCGAGCAGGAACTGCAGGTCGGATGCCCGCAGGCCGGTGAAGGTGACGCTGCAGACGCCGGGGCTGACCGGGTCGGTGCCGTTCACGCGCGTTCCCGGCACCGAGGTGAGGATGCCCGACGCCAGGGCCGTGCGCAGCGCCGTCAGCCGGGCGCTCTCGGCGTCGAGCCCGCGCACCGCGTGCGCGACCGCCGCGGCGAACGCGGCGGCCAGCGGCGCAGACAGCGTGCCCGAGCGGAGGCTGCGCTCCTGGCCGCCGCCGAACGACGAGGGGGCTGGCGCGATGTCCCGCGAGACGAGGAGGGCGCCGATGCCCACCGGTCCGCCGACCTTGTGGGCCGCGACGGTCAGCATGTCGAGCCCGCTGGCGGCGAACGACACCGGGACGTGCCCCACGGCCTGGGCGGCGTCGCTGTGCGACCAGGCCCCCACTGCCGCCGCGGCGGACGCGATCGCGCCGATCGGCTGCACGGTTCCGACCTCGTTGTTGACCCATTGCACCGTCACGAGAGCGGTGTCGGGCCCGGCGGTGGCGGCCACGGCCGCCGGATCGACGTGCCCGCCCGGTGTCACCGGCAGGATGTCCGTCGCCGCGGCATCGCCGCGCACATGCTCGAAGGCCCGCGCCACGGCGGGGTGTTCGATCGCCGAGGTCAGGATGCGCGGGCGTCCCTCTCGTCCCGCGGCGCCGAGGACGGCCAGGTTGTCCGCCTCGGTCCCGCCCGCGGTGAACACGACCTCCATCGGGTGGGCGTCCAGCGCGTCGGCCAGCAGCTCACGGGCCTCGTCGACCACTGCCCGTGCACGCCGTCCGGCCGTGTGGACCGCGTGCGGATTCCCCACGAGATCGAGGGTGTCGAGGAGCGCCGCCCGGGCGGCCGGGAGCAGCGGCGTCGTCGCGGCATGGTCCAGGTAGACCCGTCGGGTCGGTCGCGCGTTGTCCCCCATATGCACACAGCCTAGTCGTGAGCGATTCGGCTACCCTTGATCAGGAATCGCGCGAACGGGAGAGCTTCTGGTGCGGGGATCTGGGCACCTGACAGGCGACCGATGAGCAGGCAAAGCGCCGGGCTGCTGGAAGAGTTCCGGCAGTCCTGGAGGACCACGCTCATCGTCGCGGTCGTGTCATGCCTGCTCGGCGCCACGACCGGGTTCGGCTACGTGCAACTGCGCTTCATCGGCGTGACCGGCAGCCCCACCGAGACGGTGCAGCGCTATCTGCTCGCCATCGCCCAGAACGACTCGGTGCGCGCCCTGCAGGAGGTCGCGCACCGACCCGCCGACACCTCCCTGCTGACCGACGAGGCGCTACGTTCCGCCCACCTGGACAACCCCATGTCGGGCATCGCGGTGACGCAGACCCGCAGCCCCCGGGTCCCCGTCAGCTTCCTGCTCGGCACGACCCGCGTCGAGACGGTCATCACCGTGACGGCTGTCGAGGGTGTGTTCCTCGTCGATCAGGGATTGGCCACGGCCGATCTGACGCAGGCCCGGTCGCTGGGCGTCGGCATCCAGGCCGGCGGGCGCGGGGTGACGGCCGACGCCGTCCCGGTGTTCCCGGGGATCTATCCCGTGACGACCGGCGACAGCCGGCTCGCGCTGAAGCCCGGCGGATACGTGAAGGCGGTCGATGTCGGGGGGACGGCGGCGCCGCCGGCGCAGGAGCTCGCCCTGACGGATTCGGGTCTGACCTCCATCCGCGGCGCCGCGCAGGCCCAGATCGCGGCCTGCGCCGAGGTTTCGAACCCCGCGCCGGCCGGATGCCCGTTCAGCGCCGACGACTCGACCACGTACCGCTCCGGAACCGCGACGTGGGTGAGCCTCTCGGATCCGAGCGTCTCGGCCGAGGTGGTCGCGGAGGCGAGTGCCGACATCACGGTCAGTGGCCGGATGCGGTTCACCGCTGTCGTGGCCGCCACCGGGAAGAACCACTCCGAGCAGGTGTCGTTCACGTCGCCCGGGAAGGTCGACCTGCGGAATCGTGACTGGCGGATCACCTGGGAGTAGTGTCCCGGGATCGCTGTCAGATACCTCTATAGTTGTTACCCACTCAGGCCATCAGGAGAGAACAACACATGTCGCCAGTTCCGCAGCCCCCGTCGCTGGGGGCGCGGCTCCGCGGTGGGGGCGCCGAATTCGCGGTGTGGGCCCCGCGCGCAGAATCCGTAGACCTCGTGCTGGTCACGGCCGATCTCTCGCAGCGCAGCTTTCCGCTGACCGCCGGGGACGGCGGCGTCTGGCACGCGTTCGTCCCGGGGGTCGCCGCCGGCCAGCTCTACGGTTACCGGGTCGGCGGGTCCTGGGATCCTGGCGCCGGCGCACGCTTCAATCCCCGCAAGCTCCTTCTCGATCCCTACGCCCGCGCGATCTTCGGCGGCGTCGACTACAGCGGCCCGCTGAGCGACCACAGCCCCGCGTCGGAGAACAGCCCCGACGACCAGGACTCGTTCGGGTACGTCCCGCTCTCGGTCGTCGTCGCCGACACTCCCCCGCCACGGCCGTTGAGGCGGCGCAGACCGCTGGACGAGTGGGTGATCTACGAGACCCACCTGCGCGGGTACACCCGGGCCCACCCTGCCGTCCCCGAGCATCTGCGCGGCACGTTCGCCGGCCTGGCGTACCCGGCCGTCATCGAGTCCCTGGTGGACCTCGGCGTCAACGCGGTGGAACTGCTGCCCGTCCAACACTTCTGTTCCGAGCCGTTCGTCCACGGCCGGGGCATGAGCAACTACTGGGGATACAACACCCTCGGTTTCTTCGCCCCGCATGCGCACTACGCGGCCGGTGGGACCGCGGGCCAGCAGGTCGCGGAGTTCAAGCACATGGTGAGCGCACTGCACGACGCGGGCGTCGCGGTGATCCTCGACGTCGTCTACAACCACACCGCCGAGGGCGCCGGTGACGGTCCGACGCTGAGCTTCCGCGGTATCGACCAGGGCGCGTACTACCGTCTCAGCCACGACAACCAGCAGGACTACGACGTCACCGGATGCGGCAACGCGGTCAACACCGCCAGTTCGGGAGTGCTGCGGCTGGTTCTGGACTCGCTGCGCTACTGGGTCACCGAGATGGGCGTGGACGGCTTCCGCTTCGACCTCGCGACGACGCTCATTCGCGACGGATCCCACCACGTCGACCAGAACCACGCGTTCAAGCAGGCGATCGCCGAGGACCCGGTCCTCCAGGGGATCGCCATGATCGCCGAGCCGTGGGATCTCGGTCCGTACGGGTACCAGGTGGGCGCGTGGGGCGACCGCTGGGCCGAGTGGAACGACCACTACCGCGGCTACGTCCGCGACTTCTGGCGCGGCGCCACTCACGGCGTCCAGGAACTCGCCACCCGGTTGTCGGGGTCGGCCGACATCTACGACCACGGCCGTCCGATCACGGCATCGGTGAACTTCATCACCGCCCACGACGGGTTCACTCTGCGCGACGTCGTCACCTACGACCTCAAGCACAACGAGGCGAACGGGGAGCGCAACCGCGACGGCACCGACGACAACCGGTCGTGGAACCACGGCTATGAGGGCGAGACGACCGACCGCGCCGTCAACGCGGCCCGCCGCCGTACCGCCCGCAACATGCTCGCGACGCTGTTGCTGTCCTGGGGGACGCCGATGATGCTCGCCGGCGACGAGCGTGGCCGCACCCAGCGGGGCAACAACAACGCCTACTGTCAGGACAACGCGATCTCGTGGCTGGACTGGTCGGAGGACCAGGAGTGGGCCGACACCCGGAAGCTCGTGCGCACCATCACCCGGCTGCGGGCGAAGCATCCGGTGCTGCGCCCCGCCGAATACCGTCACGGGGACGAGGTGCTCGACGCCGCGGGTGCGGGTCTGGGCCGCAAGGACATCGCCTGGTTCCGCCCGTCCGGCGAGCAGATGCGCGTCGAGGACTGGCACAACGGGGCGCTGCGCACACTCGGCATGTACGTGTCGGATGTGAACGACGCGTTCCTCATGTACTTCCACGGCGACGCCGACCCGATCGAGGTGACGCTCCCGGGCCGCCCCTGGAGCACCGCCTACACCGTCTCGGCCCACACGGGGAACTCGGGCGAGATCCTTCGTCGCGGGCTGGTTCCCGACTCGACGTTCTCCATTCCGGGTCGCACCGTCGTCGTCCTGAAGGCGACCGTGGCCCGCCGGCGGCGGCGCGAGCAGCACGTCGCGCCCAGCCACAACCTGGAACTGTCGTAATGCTCCGTTCTCGTCTTGAGCGTCTCTCCATTGTCCGCGAACGTCGCCGTCGCCCCCTCCACCGACGGCGCCGGCAACGTCACACCCCAACCAGAACGGGCCCCGTCCTTGGGGGCAGGCGCCACTAGCTGTGGCGAACCTCCAGCGACGGCGAATCGAATCAGCGGATCGTCACCAAACCGAGACCACCCACGAGGGGCGCATGACCGTCTCCTAGCCCTCCCGGGCGAGATCGGCGGCCCCGATGATGCCCGCCGGGTTACCGAGGACCGACAGCCGGACCTTCGGCGGCCGCGGGCGCAACGCCCGCGGGCTGAGGTGACGCAGGAACGAGTCCTTCGCGGGTTTCAGCAGCAGCTTGCCCGCCTCGCTCACCCCGCCCGCCAGGACGAACACCTCCGGGTCCAGCACGGCGGCCAGAGACGCCATGCCCGCGCCCAGATGCTCCCCGAGATCGGCGAAGCAGCCGAGCGCCGCCGCGTCGCCCTCCTGCGCGGCGACCGTCACATGCTGCCCCGTCAGCGCGGCCGGGTCTCCCCCCGCCAGATGCAGAAGCCGCCGGGCCCGGTCGGGGGACGTCTGCACGAACTCGCGCGCGTCGCGCACCAGCGCGGATCCGCTCGCGTACTGCTCCCAGCAGCCGCGCTGCCCGCAGCCGCACAGGTGCCCGCCCGGCACGAGACGGAGGTGCCCGATCTCCCCCGCCATGCCCGTGCCGCCGCGGAGCAGCCGCCCGTCGAAGATGATGCCGCCACCGATCCCCGTGCCGACCGTCACGACGACGACGGACCGCGCACCGTGGCCCGCACCGAACCGCGCCTCGGCCCACGCCGCCGCGTTCGCGTCGTTCTCGATGCGCACCGGGATCCCGACAACCCCCTCCACCCGCTCGCGCAACGGTTCGTCGCGCCAGGCCAGGTTGGGGGCGAACACGACGGTCGTCCGCGCCGCGTCGACGAACCCCGCGGCGCCGATTCCCACCGCGCCCACCTCGGCGTCGCTCTCGTCCCGGAGGGTCTGGATCGCCTCCACGATCACCTCGGCCGTGCGGGTCGGGTTCCCCGCCGGCGTCGGGCGGCGGACCGCCCGCACGATCGTGCCCTCCTCGTCCACCACGCCGGCCGCGATCTTCGTCCCGCCGACGTCCACCCCGATGGCGTGCATGCCGTTCCCCTTTGTCCCGTTGGCGCCGCTGCGTCGCGTGCAGCCTCATCATGCCCGCCGCGCAGTCCGTCCGCAGGCAGCGACGCGGCTCCGCCGCAGCGGTTCCGCGGCCGCGACGCCTTCGCTAGGTTATGAGCGTGAGTGACCCGCAGCCGGCCGAGAAGCCCGTCCGTTCGACCGCCCCCACCGCCCCGCCGGGATTCGGCCGCATCCCGGTCACCAGGGTGCGGCCGGTGCTGGAGGAGGGTGCCTACCCGGCCAAGGCCGTCGTGGGCGAACTCGTCCCCTTCCACGCCCGCGTGTTCCGCGAGGGCCACGACGCGGTGAACGCGACGGTGGTGCTCACCAGCCCGAGCGGTACGACCACCCGCATCGACATGGCGCCGATCGAGCCCCGCGGGCTCGACCCGTGGATCGCCTGGGCGCGGATCGACGAGGAAGGGCTGTGGACCTTCCACATCGAGGCGTGGTCCGATCCCTGGGGCACCTGGCTGCACAACGCGTCCGTCAAGCTGCCCGCCGAGATGGACGTCCCGCTCGTGTGCCTCGAGGGCCGCGCGCTGCTGGAGGAGGGCGCCCGCACCGCCGAATCCTCCGGGGAGCCGGTCACGGCGTCCATCCTGCGCTCCACCGCCGCGCTGCTCATCCCCGAACGCCCCGGCGCCGACCTCGCCGAGGTCGCACGGCAGACGGGCGTGGCCAAGGCCATGGAGGTCTTCGGCCCGCGCGAACTCGTCACGCCCACACGCAGCTACGAGATCTGGGCCGATCGGAAGCGCGCCCTGTTCTCCTCCTGGTACGAGTTCTTCCCGCGCTCGCAGGGCGCCTACCGGGACGCCGCCGGGCATTGGGTCTCGGGCACGTTCGACACCTGCCACGACCGCCTCGACGAGGTCGCGGAGCTGGGCTTCGACGTCGTGTACTTCCCGCCGATCCACCCCATCGGCTCGTCGTTCCGCAAAGGGCGCAACAACACCCTGGCCGCGTCGGCGGAGGACCCCGGCTCACCATGGGCGATCGGGTCCGCCGACGGCGGGCACGACGCGATCCATCCCGACCTGGGCGACTGGGACTCCTTCGACCGGCTCGTCGCACACGCTCACGACCTGGGGCTGGAGATCGCACTCGACCTGGCACTGCAGGCGTCCCCCGACCACCCCTGGGTCGCCGAATGCCCGCAGTTCTTCACCACGCGTCTGGACGGCACCATCGCCTACGCCGAGAACCCGCCGAAGAAGTACCAGGACATCTACCCCCTCAACTTCGACAACGACCCCGACGGCATCTTCGAGGAGGTGCTGCGGATCATCCGGCTGTGGGTGTCCCACGGGGTCACGATCTTCCGGGTCGACAACCCGCACACCAAGCCCGTGACGTTCTGGCAACGGCTCATCGCCGAACTGCGCCGGACCGACCCCGACGTGCTGCTCCTCGCCGAAGCCTTCACCCGCCCCGAGATGATGCACGCCCTCGGCAAGGTCGGCTTCCACCAGAGCTACACCTACTTCACGTGGCGCAACACGCGCACCGAGCTCGAGGAGTACCTCACCGAGGTCAGCAGCGAGACCGACGCGTTCTTCCGCCCGAACTTCTTCGTCAACACGCCCGACATCAACCCGGCCTTCCTGCAGTCGGGAACGCCGGCCGCATTCGCCATCCGAGCGATCCTCGCCGCCACGATGTCTCCGAGCTGGGGCGTCTACTCCGGGTTCGAGCTGTTCGAGCACGTCCCCCTGCGGCCCGGCGGCGAGGAGTACCTCGACTCCGAGAAGTACGAGTACCGCCCCCGCCACTACAACGCCGAACCGAACCTCAACCTGTTGCTGTCCACACTCAACCGGATCCGCCGCCGGCATCCGGCCCTGCAACAGCTCCGCCGGGTCGAACTCCTGCCCAACCCGCATTCCGAGGTCATCTCCTTCGTCAAGACCGACGGCGACGACCGCGTCATCGTGATCTGCTCGCTCAACCCGTACGGCACCGTCGAGACCCAGGTCGACCTCCCGCCCGACATCCTCGGAGTCCCCACCGAACGGGTGCGGGTGCTGGACGAGCTGACCGGCGCGGCGTTCACGTGGTCGGAGCAGAACTTCGTCCGCCTGACTCCGGGCCAGCCCGCCCACATCCTGCACGTCCTGTAGGCGCACGATGCCACAGCACTGGTGGAACTTCGTGACCCAGGCACGATGGTTCACGGGACGCGGCCGCAACGGTCGCATCTCCGACGTTCACCGGCTCCCCTGGTACACCCGACCGGGGGTCTGGCCCGCGATCCGCTCCGAGGTCGCGGTCGTGAGCTACCCCGAGGGCGACAGCGAGTACTACCACCTGCTCGTCGGCTATCTCGACGACACCGACCCCGGACGCGACATCGCGCAGCATCCCGGCCTGCTGCGGCTGCTGTGGCAGGCGTGGCACGTGGACGGACCGGGCACCCTGACCCCCTACTGGGACACCGACCTGCCCGCGGACCTGCCCGCCGCCCCGTTCACCGGGGAGCAGTCCAACTCGAGCGTCCGCTTCGGCGACACGGTGATGGTCAAGTTCTTCCGGCGGTTGCAGGGCAACGCCGAGGTGAGCCTGCTGCGTACCCTCGCGGCGAACGACTCCGGGCGCGTACCGCGACTCCACGGCTCGGTGTCCTGCGTCGTCCCCGAACTGGGCCCCACGGACCTCGCGATGATCGTGGAGAACGTCCCGGCCGCTCGCGACGGCTGGGACGCCGCCCGCGCCTGTGCGGCGGAGGGGACGTCCTTCGCCCCCGCGGCACGGCAGCTCGGCACCGACCTGCGGTCCCTCCACGCCCAGCTCGCCACGGCCTTCCCGACCTCGTCCGTCGCAGGTGCCGACCTGGTCGGCGAGCTGGCGGAATCGGCCACCCGGCTGGCGGCGGACACCGAGCCCGCCGCAGCGGCCGCCCGGCTCGTCCGCGCCGCGAGCGAACGGACCTGGCCTGCGATCGCCGTCCAGCGCATCCACGCCGACCTCCACCTCGGCCAGTGCCTGGAGAGCCCCCGCGGCTGGGTCTTCGTCGATTTCGAGGGTGAACCCCTGCGCGGCGAGGATGATCGCCGTGTCGAAGACTCGGTGTGGCGCGACATCGCGGGAATGCTGCGATCATTTGACTACGCGTCCCACGCTGGACCGGCAGGCGACGCCAAGGCGTGGATCGGGGAATGCAGGGACGCATTCCTGGAGGGCTACCGAGGATCGTCCCGGCTCACCGAACTGGGTCAGTTGTACGAGCTGGAGAAGGTCATCTATGAAGTGGCCTACGAGAGGAAGTACCGTCCGGAGTGGGCGTCGATCCCGCTCGGGGCGGTCGTCGACATCGCGGTGGACGTGGCGGCGTGGGTCGCCCCGGGACAGGAGTGGAAATGGCACACGATCTAGCTGGGGGGCTCACCGGCTGGGACCTCGAGGGATTCCACAACGGTGGCGACACGGAGTGCTGGCGACGACTCGGGGCGCACCGGGTGACCGTGTGGGACGACGACCGGGGCAGCATCTCCGGCACACGCTTCGCCGTCTGGGCACCGAACGCCCGCCAGGTCCGCGTGAACGCCGACTTCAACTGGTGGACGGGCGATCAGATGGAGCTCATCGCAGGCTCGGGCGTCTGGGGCCTGTTCGTCGAGGGCGTGGGTGACGGCGCCCTGTACAAGTTCTCGATCCAGGACCAGAACGGAGAGTGGCACGAGAAGGTCGACCCGATGGCGTTCTTCGCCGAGCAGGCGCCGTCCAACGCGTCCATCGTGTACACGAGCCGGTACGCGTGGGGCGACGACGACTGGATGCGGCGCCGCGCCGAGGCCACGCCCCACGCCTCACCGATGTCGGTCTACGAGGTCCATCTCGGCTCGTGGAAGCGGGGGAAGACCTACCTCGAGCTCGCCGAGGAGCTGGTCGAGTACGTGACCTACATGGGCTACACCCACGTCGAGCTCCTGCCCGTCACCGAGCATCCGTTCGAGCCGTCCTGGGGCTACCAGGTCACCAACTACTTCGCCCCGCAGAGCCGCCTCGGCCGTCCCGATGAGTTCCGTCACCTCGTCGACCGGCTCCATCAGGCCGGCATCGGCGTCATCCTCGACTGGGTCCCCGGGCATTTCCCGAAGGACGACTGGGCGCTGGGCCGCTTCGACGGCACCGCCCTCTACGAGCACGCCGACCCCCGTCAGGGCGAGCACAAGGACTGGGGCACCTACATCTTCAACTACGGCCGCAACGAGGTGAAGTCCTTCCTCGTGTCCAACGCCCTCTACTGGGTGACCGAGTTCCACATCGACGCGCTCCGGGTCGACGCCGTGGCCTCCATGCTCTACCTCGACTACAGCCGCGAGGAGGGAGAGTGGGTGCCCAACGTGTACGGCGGTCGCGAGAACCTCGAGGCCATCGACTTCCTCCGGTACGTCAACCGCCACCTGTACGCGCGGGTCCCGGGCGTCGTCATGATCGCCGAGGAGTCGACGTCCTTCGCCGGTGTCACCAAGCCCGTGGACGCGGGCGGGCTCGGCTTCGGGTTCAAATGGAACATGGGGTGGATGAACGACTCGCTGCGCTACATCGAGCACGAGCCGATCCACCGCCAGTATCACCACAACCTGATGACGTTCGCGATGGTCTACGCCTACAGCGAGAACTTCATCCTCCCGATCAGCCACGACGAGGTCGTCCACGGCAAGGGATCGATGATCAACAAGGTGCCGCAGGACGACTGGCGCAAGTTCGCGACGCTGCGGGCCTTCTACTCGTACATGTGGAGCTTCCCGGGCAAGAACCTGCTGTTCATGGGCTGCGACTTCGGCCAGCGGCGCGAGTTCACCGAGTCCGAGAGCCTGGAGTGGTGGGTGTGCGATCTGTGGGGGCACAACGGTCTCCAGAGCCTCGTCCGCGACCTCAACGAGATCTACCGCGCGCATCCCGCGCTCTGGAGTCTCGACTCCGATCCGGCCGGCTTCGAGTGGATCAACGCCGACGATGCGGGGCAGAACACGTTCTCGTTCGTGCGCAAGGACGCCTCCGGGCAGATGATCGCGTGTGTGTCGAACTTCTCGTCCGAGCCCTGGGAGAAGCTGCGTATCGGCCTGCCGAAGGCCGGTGTGTGGAGCGAGATCCTGAACACGGACTCGGCGCTGTACGACGGGTCGGGCGCGTTCGGCAACCTCGGCAGGATCGTCGCCGTCGCCGATCCGTACCTCGGCAAGCCGGCCAGTGCGACCGTCGTCGCTCCCCCGTTGTCGTCGGTGTGGTTCCGCTATGAGGGGCCGGCGTCCGACGAGGAACTGGCCGCGGCCGCTGCGGCGGCCGACGAAGCCGACGAGACGGTGGTTCCGTCTCCGGTGTCGCCCCTGGTGATCGAGCATCCCCGCCCGACGGGCGTGCTGGTCTGAGACGGTCAGCAGCATGCCGAGGGGCGGTCCGGGCTTTCCCGGCCGCCCCTCGGCATGTCTCCCGCGGCTCCCGCGACGGGCGTCAGCGGCTCAGTACAGCGCAGTGGCCAGGTCCCGCCGGGCCTTCAGGACGAGCGGGTCGGCCGGGTCCATGGTGTCGAACAGTTCGAGCAACCGCAGGCGCACACGCTCCCGGTCGTCGCCCACCGTGGCGCGCACGAGGTCGACGATGCGTCCGAACGCCGCCTCGATCTGACCGGCCATCATCTCGATGTCGGCGGCCTGCAACTGGGTGTCGACGCTCTCCGGATGCGATCGGATGCCTTCGATCACAGCCTGCTGGTCGAGCTTGCTCACGCGGGCCAGCAGCCCTGCCTGCGCCTTGCCCGCGAGCGCCGTGCGGTCGCCCGGGGTCTGCTGCAGCACCTTCTCGAACTCGGTGACGGCGCCCTCGAAGTCCCCGGACTCCAGCAACGCGTCCGCCGCCTCGAAGCGCGGGTCTGCGGGCGGGGACTCCTCGCTCCCCTCCTCGGGCGTGACCGCGACAGGCTCGGCCCGACCGACGATGCCGTTGGAGGCCGCCAACTGGACCAACTGGTCGATCACGGCAGCGATCTCAGGCCGCGGACGCGTGCCCTGGAACAGCGGGGCGACCTGCCCGCCGATCACCCCGACGACGGTCGGCACGGCCTGGACGCCGAACGCGGCGGCGATCTGGGGCTGCGCGTCGACGTCCACGCGCGCGAGCAGGAAGGCGCCGGTGGCCTCGGCGGCAAGGCCCTCGAGGTCGTCGGAGATCGTGGAGTCCTCCACGCGCGGCGACCAGAACTCGACCACGATCGGGTGTCGCATCGACTTCTGGATGACCTGCTCGAGGTTCTGTTCGGTGAGTGCCATGACGAACGACGTACCTGGAGGCGCAGGAGGACGCGGGGCCAGCGTCGAGAGGTCGACGATGCCGGAAGTGCGATAAGCCATGCCCCCATTCTGGCAGTTCGCACCACACCCGCGGGCCGTGCGGACGCGCTGACCGCGGATGCCCCGTCCGGGGTTACACGGTGCCCCCGGGCACGGCAAGATGTCAGGCATGGTCCACGAACGTGCAGGGCAGCGCGCACTGCCCACCGATCTCATCGACGTCTCCGCCACCATCGACGCCTATTACGACCTCACGCCCGATCCGGACAATCCCGATCAGCAGGTCGTCTTCGGCACCTCCGGGCACCGCGGGTCCAGTCTCGATGCCGCCTTCAACGACGCTCACATCGCGGCGACGACGCAGGCGATCGTCGAGTACCGCGCGTCGCAGGGGATCACGGGGCCGCTGTTCATCGGCAAGGACACCCATGCACTGTCGGGCCCGGCGTGGAGAACCGCCATCGAGGTGCTGCACGCCAACGGCGTGGCGGTCCGGGCCGAGCGGGAGGATCAGTTCACGCCCACACCGGCCGTGTCGAGGGCCATCATCGTGTACAACCGGCAGGCCGCCGATCACGAGGCCGACGGCATCGTCGTGACGCCGTCCCACAACCCGCCGCGCGACGGCGGCTTCAAGTACAACCCGCCCCACGGCGGACCGGCCGACACCGATGCGACGAAGGTCATCGCCGCCAGGGCCAACGAGCTGCTGGCCGATCCGTCCGGCATCCGCCGTTCCGCGTACGACAGGGCCGCCGCCGAGGTGACGACGGTCGACTATCTCGGCGCCTACTGCGAGGATCTCGCCACCGCGCTCGATCTCGCGGCGATCCGCGAGGCCGGCGTCCACATCGGCGCCGATCCGCTCGGCGGCGCCTCCGTCGAGTACTGGCAGTACATCTCCGAGCACCTGGGGCTCGATCTCACGGTCATCAACCCGACGGTCGATCCGGCGTGGCCGTTCATGACGCTCGACTGGGACGGCAAGATCCGCATGGACTGCTCGTCGCCGTATGCGATGGCCGGGCTGATCGCGAACAAGTCCTCCTACGACATCGCCACGGGCAACGACGCCGACTCCGACAGGCACGGCATCGTGACTCCGGACTGCGGGCTCATGAACCCGAACGCCTACCTGGCCGTCGCCATCTCGTACCTGTACCGGCATCGCGATGGGTGGCCGGCCGGCGCGGGCGTCGGGAAGACGCTCGTGTCGAGTTCGCTGATCGACAAGGTCGCCGCCGACCTCGGCCGTCGTCTCGTGGAGGTGCCCGTCGGCTTCAAGTGGTTCGTCCCGGGTCTCATGTCGGGCGATCTCGGGTTCGGCGGCGAGGAGTCGGCCGGCGCGTCGTTCCTCGCCAAGGACGGCTCCACGTGGACCACCGACAAGGACGGCATCCTGCTGGCCCTGCTCGCCTCCGAGATCAAGGCCGTCACAGGCAGTTCGCCCAGTGAGCTGTACGCCGAGTTGGAGGAACGGTACGGCAGGTCGTCCTACGCCCGGGTGGACGCCCCCGCGACACGCGAGCAGAAGGCGACGCTGGCGCGGCTGTCCCCCAGCGACGTCACCGCCACCGAGCTGGCCGGCGAGCCGATCCTCCAGACCCTCACCAACGCCCCCGGGAACAATGCGCCGATCGGAGGCCTGAAGGTCGTCACCGAGCACGCCTGGTTCGCCGCACGTCCGTCCGGGACGGAGAACGTCTACAAGATCTACGCGGAGTCGCTGAAGGGCCCCGAGCACCTGGCGCAGGTGCAGGACGCCGCCCGTGAGGTGGTGAACGCCGCCCTCGGCTGACCACGTTCGACCCCGCAGACGCGCCGAGCGCTCCAGAACTGCCGGAAACTCGCTCCAATTCGGCAGTTCGGGAGCGCTCGGTGCGGTCCGAGTGCGTTCGGCGTGGGCGATCCGGGACCGCCCACGCCGCAGGCTCACTCGGGAACGACGGCGATCTTGATGCCCTCACCCGACGAGACGAACTCGATCGCCTCGACCGCCTTCTCGAGCGGGAAGGTATGACTCACGATCACGTCCGCGGGGATGAGCCCGCTCTCGATGAGGTGAATCGCCTCCTCGGTGTGGCGCCGCTTCGAGTTGGACGTCCCGGTGACGGTGATCTCGTTGTAGTGGATGACGTTGGGATCCACGCCGGTGGAGCCCCCCTTGGGGAAGCCCGCGAACGCGCAGACCCGCCCGCCCAGGCGCACGAGGTCGAGCGCCTGCGCGAAGAGCTCGAGCCGGCCGATGGCGATCACGCAGACATCGGCGCCGCGGCCGGACGTCGCATCCTTGACGACCTGCAACAGGTCTTCGTTCAGCGGGTCGACGACGATGTCCGCGCCGAGCGCCTTCGCCGTCGCGCGGCGGCTCTCGGACGGATCGGACATGATGATCTGCGTCGCACCCGCCAGCCGGCAGACCGTCAGGTGGAGCAGGCCGATCGGACCGGCGCCGAGGATGACCGCCGTGTCGCCGAGGAACACCTTGTAGTTCGTGAGACCGTTCAGGACGCAGCCGAGCGGCTCCACCAAGGAGAGTGCCGTGAGCGGCGTCCCCGGCTTGGCGACGGTGACGTTCTTGCGCTTGACCACGAACTCGGGGGCGAGGCAGTACTCGGCCAGACCGCCGTCGAGCGCGTAGCCGTAATAGATCGACTTCTCGCAGAAGTGCTCCAGCTCCCGCAGGCAGAACCAGCAGTTGCCGCAGGTCACGACGGGCGTGATCACCGCGAGATCGCCCACCGCGTACCCGGTGACGCCCTCGCCGACGGCCGCGATCGTCCCTGCGATCTCGTGCCCGAGCACGACACCGGGGCGCACGCCCGTGGTCTTCTCACCCTTGAGGATGCGCAGGTCGGTTCCGCAGACGGTGTTGGATCCGACCTTCAACAAGAGCTCACCCGGCCCCGGTTCGGGAGTCGGGACCTCCATCACGTCCAGTTGCCCAGGACCCTTCATCACAGCTGCCAACATGCGTTGCTCCCATGCACCGTGCGCGTCCTCCGCGCGCGCCGGATCGGCGGCGGAGGGTTCCGCGACCACTCGTATACGGCGACTCTACCGGCGGACAAGGAGCCGGACCGTTCGCCGCGGGGACGTTGCTCACACGCGCGAACGACCCTCAGATGCCGTCGCCGGAGTCGGGGTCGACGGGCATCCGCGCCCGGATTCCGGAGCGCTGGATCACCCGCTGGATGGTGAGGTCGCGCTCCTCGGGATCGCCGACGAACCGGATGACACGCAACCCCTGGTCCTGCGCAGCCGACTCGAACACGAAATGCCCGTAGCCGAGGAAACGGCCCACCAGCGGCCGATCGACCGAGATGTCGAGGATGCGCGCGATGGGCATCGTCGCCAGGTGCTGGGAGAGGATCCCGTTCACCCGGAACACCCGCATGTTGGTGATCACGAACCGGTCCATGAACTCCTGGTGGATGCGGATCATGCCGTAGACCCACAGCGAGAGCCCCGCCAGCAGCGGCACCCAGAACAGCGCTCCCGCGAACGGGATGAAGACAAAGAACGCGGCGCCCACGCAGATCACGCACACCGGCAGGGCGTTGACCACCCAGTGCTTGCGGACCTCGTCGATCACCACCTCACCCTCGGAGACGAGCAGACGCCGCTCCACATCGGGTGCGACGAACTGCCTGAGCACCCCGGCCATGGGGATCAGGAGGCGAGCGAGGAGAAGAAGGTGAAGATCGAGCCGAACGCGCCGAAGAAGGTCTTCACGGCGGCGGCCGCCGCTTCGGGCTGCGTGAACAGGTAGAACAGCGCGAACCCGATGACGAGCACCAGGATCGCCGTCTTGATCCACTTCTGCATGCACTGCCTCCCCGCGAGATGCGACACCTCATTGTGGACCGCGGGGTCTGCGGGCGCCGGTCGGCGCGCCGGGAGCACGCCCATCCTGGCACAACGACCATGCCCCACGAGGCGCGGGTTCGCAGATCGCGAAGCCGGGAACGCCGCAGGGCGGAGTGTGACAGGCTGGAGGCATGGAGAACGACGATCTGTTTATCTGCATCGATCACGTCGGCCTGGCGGTTCCCAGCCTGGACGACGCCATCGAGTTCCACACGAAGGTGATGGGCTGGCGGGTGCTGCATCGGGAGAAGAACGAAGAGCAGGGCGTCGAGGAGGCGATGATCGGCACCGGCGATCAGCTCGCCGAGAACGCTCAGATCCAGCTCCTCGCCCCCCTCAGCGACGAGTCCACCATCGCGAAGTTCATCGGTCGCAACGGCCCGGGCATGCAGCAGCTCGCCTACCGCGTGCGCGATCTGGACAAGGTCATGGCGACCCTCAAGGAGCGCGGCGTCCGCCTGCTCTACCCGGAGCCGCGACGTGGCACGGCAGGCTCGCGCATCAACTTCTGCCACCCGAAGGACACCGGCGGCGTCCTCCTCGAGTTGGTCGAACCCGCCGCTCACTGACGACCGGCCGCGCCGGCGGAGCCATCCGCCGGCCTCCGGCCACCGCCCCATCACCGCCCCTACGCCCCGCACCCGCCCCGGACTTCCCACGACGCAGCGGCTGTGACCTCGTTGTCCCGCTTCCGGTGCGCCCTCACCGGTTGCCCTTTGGAGTCAAGGTAATTTCGTGGGTGGCGAGAGGAATGATCCATGACCGAACCCGGCACCGAGGAAACCGGCCTCAACCTCATCCACGACACAGCGAGCGCGGCGGGCAGCTTCCCGCACTCCGTGTGGGGCTACGACCGGCAGACCGTCGACAGCTACGTGCAGGAGTTGGAGCAGCAGCTCAGCGCCGCGAAGCAGCTCATCCGGCACATGCAACGCGAGGTCGTGGAGGCCAAGCGCCTCTCGGAGGCGTCCGACTTCACAAAGCTCGGTGGTCACACGACGCAGATGCTGCAGGCTGCCGAGGCGCAGAGTCGGGAGCTGCTCGACCAGGCCAATCAGGAAGCCGAGCGCATCAAGGCCGAAGGACGCCGGCTGGCGGCCGAGGCGCGTGCGTCCGGTGAGCAGGAGGCCGACGACATCCGGCTCAACGCACAGGCCACGTTCAAGAAGATGCGTGCCGAGGTCGACATTCAGTGCGCCCGCGAGCTCGACCGAGCACGCGACCAGGCGACGAGCATCCTCGCCTCGGCCAAGGCTCAGGTCGACCACCAGCTCGGCGAGGCGGAGCGTGCCGCGAAGGCGCTGGCCGAAGGCGCGGGGGTCGAGGCGGACAGGATCGCGCAGGCCGCCACGACCCAGGCTCTGCGGACGAAGCTCGCCGCCGAGCAGGAGCGCGAGGAGCTTCTCACGCGGCTGGCCGAGGAGCACACGGCGGCCAGCACCCGCATCGCCACCCTGCTGGAGAACTCCCGTGCCGAGACGGAGTCGGCATCCCAGCGGTTGCAGGACGAGGTGACGCAGGCCGCCGAGCTGCGCCGCAAGGCGCTCGCCGAGGGCGAGGAGATCAAGGTCACCGCCGTCCGCGAGGCCGAGGTGCAGATCGCGAAGGCCCATGCCCAGGCATCCCTGCTGCGCGACCGGGCCGAGGAGCAGTTCGGGTGGCGCAAGGAGCAGTTGGAGCGCGAGACGAACCGGTTGCTGCACCGCAAGCAGGCGATCATGGCGCAACTGGCGAATCTGTCGGCCATGGCCGAACACAGCCTCGCGGAGTTCCCCGACCTGCTGGCGGCGTCCGAACCCGAGGTCGTGGTCCCCGACACATCGGCCAACGAGCCCACGACGGCGGTGCCGTTCGTCCCCGCCTCCGCGCGGCCCGTCGACCCCGACGCGACGGTCTCGCTGCCCGTGACCCCGGCCCCGACCGACGACGAGATCGGCGAGCCGGAGTCGGCGGCGGACGAGGCTGCCGCCGAACCGGCCATCGCCGAGGCGACCGACGTGACCGAACCGGCCACGGCCGAGACCACCGAACCGACGCCGCAGACCAGCGGGGCCGAGCCCGTCTCGGCCACCGCCCGGACCGCCGACGCCGCCTCGCGGGATCGGGGATGACCGAACCGCCGGCACGTGATGTGAGGGCGGTCATCCGGCGGATCTTCCTACGGCCCGAGACCCCGTCGGCCGTGACCCCCGACGACACCGGCGATGTCGAGCCGCCGCCTCCGCCCGGACCGCGGTCCACCGTGCAGCTCGGCTTCGGGCTCGGAATCGGTCTCCTTCTCGCCGCGGTCGTCGGTGTCGTGGCGTACTCCCTGCAGCAGCTCGTACTGATGATCGTCGCCGCATTGTTCGTGGCGCTCGGGCTCAATCCGGCCGTGGAGTGGCTGGCGTCGCACCGACTCCCCCGTGCCGTGGCCGTGCTGATCGTGGTGCTCGGCATGATCATCCTCATCGGCCTGGGCCTCTGGGCGATCGCTCCGGTCGCGGCCGAGCAGATCCAGCTCCTCATGCTCAACGCGCCGACCTATCTCAACGAGCTACGGGCCAACGATCAGATCGCCGACCTCGACGAGCGCTACCACATCATCTCCCAGCTCACCTCGTTGCTCACATCCAGCAGCCTCATCACCTCCCTTTTCGGGGGCATCCTGGGCGCCAGCCAGATCCTCGTCAACGCGCTCGCGTCGATCATCATCACGATGGTGCTGACGATCTACTTCCTCGCCTCCATGCCAAGTGTCAAGCAGGTCGTCTACCGGCTGGCGCCGGCCTCGCGCCGCGCGCGCGTCCGCTATCTCGCCGACGAGATGTTCGCGCGCCTGGGCGGCTACCTCAGCGGGGTCTTCATCGTCGTGCTCTGCGTGAGTGCCTTCGCGTTCGTCTACATGTCGATCATCGGCCTCGGGCGGTACGCGCTGGCGCTCACGGTCGTCGTCGCGATCTTCGCGCTCATCCCGTTGGTGGGCAACACGATCTCCATGATCGTCATCTCGATCGTCGCGTTCTCGCAGTCGCCCGTGATGGGCCTGGTGACGATCATCGTGTTCCTGCTGTACCAGCAGTTCGACGCCTACTTCATTCAGCCGCGCGTGTTCGCCCGGTCGATGAACGTGCCCGGGCCGCTCGTCATCATCGCGGTCCTCGCGGGTGGGACGCTGCTCGGTGTCGTGGGCGCACTGCTCGCGGTCCCGATGGCCGCCGTCCTGCTCCTGCTGTATCGCGAGGTGGTCATCCCCGCGCTCGACCGGCGGTGACGACGCGCGCGGAGATCACTCTCCCGCCGCGACGTCGAACATCCACTCCAGCCCGTACTTGTCGGTGAGGATCCCGTAGACATCCCCCCAGACCTGTTTCTCCAACGGCATCCCCACCGTGCCCTCCGCCGCCAGCGCGGTGAACCAGCCGGTGAGGGTCTCCAGGTCGTCACCGGTGAACGCCAGGTAGACCCGGGTCCCGCCCCAGGTCTGCTCCGCTCCCGGCATCGCGTCGGAGGCCATCACGGTGAAGTCCGGATGGGCCAACGACGCGTGCATGGTGGCCTCGGGGGGCTCCATCCCGTACTCGCCGTACGTGCTGATCGTGAGCTCGCCGCCGAAGACCCCCTGGTAGTACGTCATGGCCTCGCGCGTGTTGCCCGGGAAGTTGAGATAGGGGTTCAACCGAATGGACATGCCGGTTCCTTTCGTCGTTTCGCACCCTCGGGGGATGTAAACACCGTAAACTTACCGCCATGGAGGACGCAACCCCCAAGGGCGGGTATCACCACGGCGATCTCCGCCGCGCCCTGTGCCACGCCGGGTACGCCCTCGCCCGCGAAGGTGGGCTCCCGGCCGTGACGCTCCGGGAGACGACCCGCCGGGCCGGCGTCACGGCGGCCGCCGCCTACCGGCACTTCGACGGCCTGGACGATCTGCTGCTCGCCGTCGCGAGCCTGGGCATGGGTGACCTCGCGCGCGCGATCGAACGGCGGCAGGCCCTCGTCACCGCCACCGACCCGGCGGACCGCGCGGTCGGGCTGCTGGAGGCGGTCGGCCTCGGCTACATCGACTTCGCACTCGACGAACCCGGTGCGTTCGACGTGGCGCTCTCCGGCCTGCTGACCATGGAGCACGCCGAGGACGACGGTTCCACCGGCACCTCGGGACGCACCCCCTACCAACTGCTGACCGACGCGATCGCCGTCGTCGTCGCGGAAGGGCTCCTCTCCCCCGGGCGAGCCGAACCCGCCACCGTCCTGTGCTGGTCCGCCGTCCACGGGTTCGCGACCCTCGCCGTGCACGGCCCCATCCGGACCTACCCGCGCGACGCGCTCGACACGCTGGCCGCAGAACTCGTCAGCGGGGTCGTCCGGGGAGTGCGGAACGGGCCCGCCGATCAGAACAGCCGGTCTGCGGAATCGTCCATCCCGCGCAATGCGTCGTAGTCGACCGCCAGGCAGTCGATCCCCCGGGTTGCCGCCAGCACCTTGGCCTGCGGCTTGATGAGCTGCGCGGCGAAGACGCCGCGCACCGGCGACAACTGCGGATCCGCGTTCATGAGATCGAGATAACGGGTGAGCTGCTCGACGCCGTCGACCTCGCCCCGCCGCTTCACCTCGACCGCCACCAGAGCACCCGCATCGTCGCGGAACAGCAGATCGACCGGGCCGATCGGCGTGTAGTACTCGCGCTGCACCAGCCGCCAGGCATCGCCGAAGACCTCGGGATGCTCCGCCAGCAGCACCTGCAGGTGGGCCTCGACGCCGTCCTTCTGCAGCCCCGGATCCACACCCAGCTCGTGGTGCGAATCGTGCAGCACGCCGGAGATGGCGATCTGCAGGGTGTCGCCGTCCTTGTTGCTGACCTCCCACACCTCGAGCAGATCGTCGTCGGAACCGATGGTGGCGGCCAGGCCGGCGGGCGGTTCCGACACGCGCAACGTGCACGGCGGGGTCATCCAGTTCAGGGGCTTGTACGCGCCGCCGTCGGCGTGGATGGAGATCGAGCCGTCGGCCTTCACCATGATGAGTCGCTCCGCCATCGGGAGGTGCGCGGTCAGCTTTCCCGCGTAGTCCACCTGGCATCGGGCGATCAGCAAACGCACGGGCGTCACGATACCTCAGCCTCCCGCCGCCGCGACCGTGACCGCAGCGCGGAGGGCGGTGTGGAAGCACCTAGGATGTCGGGCATGGCTCGTCGACCCAGCAAGCACCTGCGCCCCGCGCGGCCGCTGCGAGCCGGGTACGCCGAATCGGAGACGAAGGCAGACGGCCGCTGGGTCGTGCGCCACGTGCCCGCGCCCCAGGCCGTGAAGACCTACCGCTGCCCCGGCTGCAACCAGCCCATCCTGCCCGGGACGCCGCACATCGTCGCGTGGCCTCACAACCCCGTGATCGGCTCGTCGTCCCCGGTCGAGGAGCGCCGCCACTGGCACACCACCTGCTGGAGCCGCCGCCCATGACCGACAGACTCGCTCACCGCATCCTCGGCGACCCGCCCGCCGACATCGTCTTCTGCCACGGACTGCTCGGTCGCGGCGCCAATCTCACCACGATCGCCAAAGGGCTTCTGCCGCACTCCAGCCTGCTTCTCGACCTGCCCAACCACGGCCGCAGCGGCTGGACGTCGGCCTTCGACTACCTCGACATGGCCGACGCCGTCGCCGCCGAGATCACACGCTCCTGCGACGCACCGGTCACACTCGTCGGGCACTCCATGGGCGGCAAGGTCGCCATGCTCACCGCACTCGGGCACCCCGACACGGTCGCCCGGCTCTGCGTCATCGACATCTCGCCGCGGGCCAGCGACGTGCGACCCCGCTTCGAACCGCTCCTGACCGCCCTGCGGGCCATGGACCTGACGACGCTGAGAGACCGCGCCGACGCCGATGCCCGCCTCGCCAGGGCCGTCCCCGACGCGGCGACCCGCGCCTTCCTGCTGCAGAACCTGCAACACAGCGGGTCGGGCTGGCGCTGGCAGCCCAACCTCGACCTTCTCGCCGACGAACTCCCCGCCATCGGTGGATGGCCGGAGCTGGGGCTGCCGCCGAACACCTGCCCCGTCACGTGGATCCGCGGTGAGCGCTCCCCCTACGTCAGCGATCAGGACCTTCCGGTCATGCGGGACTGCTTTCCCAACGTCCGGCTGCTCACCGTGCCGGGGGCGGGCCACTGGGTGCACGCCGACGCCCCCCAGGTCGTCGTCCAGGCGATCGCCGACCTGCTGGCCGAGCCGGTGGAGGACCTCAGCCGGCCGTGACCGAGAGGATCTCGGCGTCGGCGTTCGGCCGGCCCGAACCGTCGCTGAAGGACCCGTCCTGGCCCTGGGAGGCGATGCCCTCCACCACCTGTCGGCCCTCGTCGTCGAATGTCCCCAGGATCGTGTACTCCGCGGGCAGGTCGCTGTCGCGGTACACCAGGAAGAACTGCGAGCCGTTCGTGTTCGGCCCGGCGTTGGCCATGGCCACCGTGCCCTCGGGGTAGGTCTCCCGCCCGGTCAGCTCGTCGGGGAAGGTGTAGCCGGGCCCGCCGTTGCCCGTGCCGGTCGGGTCCCCGCACTGGAGCAGGAAATCACCCGAGTCGACGAGCCGGTGGCACGCCGTGTCTGCGAAGTAGTTCTGCTGCACCAGCGACTCGAACGAGTTCACCGCGCACGGCGCGTTCGCCCGGTCCATCGTGACCGTGACCTTGCCACCGGAGAAAGCCAGCGCGAACTGGACGGTCCCCTCGTCGGGAACGTGCTCCGACTGGGGCGGATCGACCTGCGTGGCGGCGGCGCCCGTCACGTCGTAGGTGCAGGACACACCGCCCGTCGGGGACGGCTCCACCGAGGCGGAGCGGGCGCAACCTGTCCCGAGCAGCGCCAACAGGACGAACGGGGCGATGTGAACCGGTCGCATGCCCCTACCCTCCCACAGCGCCCCTCCGGAGGCCCGCAACGGCGCGGTAGGGTGGGCGCCATGGTGACCCTGACGCGCATCTACACCCGCAACGGGGACGCCGGGCAGACCCGGCTGTCCGACATGTCGCTCGCCTCCAAGACCGATCCTCGTGTCGAGGCCTACGGAGCCGTCGACGAGGCGAACTCGGTGATCGGCCTCGCCCTGGCCACGGGCGACCTCCGCGCGGACATGGCCACGACGCTGCGCGAGATCCAAAACGAGCTGTTCGACGTGGGTGCCGACCTCTCGAACCCACTCGCGCGCGCGCCCAAGTGGGAACCGCTGCGCATCGTGCAGTCCTCCGTCGACCGGCTCGAGGCGTGGTGCGATTCCTTCGCCGAGGAACTCCCGGCCCTCACCTCGTTCATCCTCCCGGGCGGCACTCCCGCCGCCGCCACCCTCCACCTGGCCCGGACGGTCGTCCGGAGAGCCGAGCGGGCCGCCTGGGCCGCAGTCGAGGTGTACGGCACCGACGAAGGCACCGACGACGTCCCGGGCGGGATCAGCGTGCTCGCGATCGCATACCTGAATCGACTGTCCGACCTGCTGTTCATCCTCGCGCGGGTCGCGGCGGACGGAGCCGAGACGCTGTGGGTGCCCGGCAAGGACCGCGAGCCCACCACGGCCAAGGCCAGACGGCAACGCGAGCGGATCGTCGCGCAGCAGGCCGAGCAGCCCGCCCCCGAGGACGCCTGAATCCGGGCACAAAAAAACCGGCCGGGGGCCGGCGGGCTCAGAACTCGGAGCGGTGGTCCTCTGCGGAATGCTGATAACGCAGGCCCGGAGGTGCCGACTCCAGCCAACTCATCAGCCCGGTGAGGGACGGGCGTGACATGGCAAGCTCACAGTCCTCGTCGGCGCTCAGCCGCAGCGTGACGATCTGCGAGCCCTCGTAGAGAGAGGCCGCCTCGTCGTACTCGGGACGCCGCTGGCTGCGCACCTGCGCCGCCGAACGGTAGACGCGGACCCGGGGCCGGAACGACAGGCTGAAGACCGGAAACCACTCGAGGAACTCGCCCGTGTAGCGTGCGACCCCCAGAACCCACCCGGACGGACCGCGTCCGCTCCTGCGCATGCTGCAGTCGAAGAGCCCGCCCTGCCGCGTCAGCCATCGCCGCCGCCCGAGGAGCCACGCCAGAGGTGCGATGAGGACGACGACCAGCAACACGAGATCGATGACCGGCCACCAGCCCATGCGCGAAACTCTAATCCTTCCCGGGGCGGGCCGCGAACCGTCCCGTCCTACTCGCCGTTGGCCTCGCGATAGCGCCGCGCCGCGGCCTCCTGCGCCTTCGCGCGGTGGTAGCGGTGCAGGATCTCGTCATCGGCGTCCCCGGCGTCGACGATCCGCTTCACCGCCGCCAGTTCGTGTTCGGCCTCGTCAAGGCTGATCTCATGTCCCAACTGCACGTACTGGCTGAGCAGGGACACCCGGTTGCCGGCCACCGAGAGGAAACCGCCGTCGACGAGGAAGATCTCCGCACGACCGTCCTCGGCCAGTGCCTCGGCGGCCCACGGAACGAGGCTCGCCAGCAGCGGCTCGTGATTGGCCATGATGCCGATGTCCCCCTCGGTCGTGCGGGCGATCAGGCGCTCGGCGTGGCCCTCCCACACCATCCGGGTGGCCGAGACGACCTCCAACTGGAAGGTCGCCATGTCAGCCCTCCTTCTGGATCTTCGCCCAGTTCTCCATCACCATGTCCATGCCGCCGACGTTGAAGAAGGCCTGCTCGGCGACGTGATCGACCTCACCGTTGCAGATCATCTGGAACGCTTCGATGGTATCGGCCAGCGGAACGGTCGACCCCGGGATGTTGGTGAACTTCTCGGCCATGTAGGTGTTCTGGCTGAGGAACTGCTGGATCCGCCGGGCCCGGTTGACGATGATCTTGTCCTCCTCGGACAGCTCGTCGACGCCCAGGATGGCGATGATGTCCTGCAGTTCCTTGTTGCGCTGCAGGATCTGCTTCACCTGGATCGCGACGTTGTAGTGCGTCTCGCCGATGTACTGAGGGTCGAGGATCCGAGACGTCGACGCCAGCGGGTCGACGGCCGGGTACAGGCCGCGGGATGCGATGTCACGCGACAGCTCGGTCGTGGCGTCGAGGTGGGCGAAGGTCGTCGCCGGGGCCGGGTCGGTGTAGTCGTCCGCCGGCACGTAGATGGCCTGCATCGACGTGATCGAATGGCCTCGCGTCGACGTGATCCGCTCCTGCAACTGGCCCATCTCGTCAGCCAGGTTCGGCTGGTAGCCCACCGCGGAGGGCATCCGGCCCAGCAGGGTGGAGACCTCGGAGCCGGCCTGCGTGAACCGGAAGATGTTGTCGATGAACAGCAGCACGTCCTGGTTCTGCACGTCGCGGAAGTACTCCGCCATGGTGAGCGCCGACAGCGCGACCCTGAGCCGGGTGCCGGGCGGCTCGTCCATCTGGCCGAACACCAGCGCGGTGTCCTTGAAGACGCCCGCCTCCTCCATCTCGACGATGAGGTCGTTGCCCTCGCGCGTGCGCTCGCCGACGCCCGCGAACACCGACGTGCCGCCGAAGTTGTGGGCGATGCGGTAGATCATCTCCTGGATGAGGACGGTCTTGCCGACGCCTGCGCCGCCGAACAGGCCGATCTTGCCGCCCTGCACGTACGGCGTGAGAAGATCCAGCACCTTGATGCCGGTCTCCAGCATCTCGGTCTTCGGTTCGAGTGCCTCGAAGCTGGGCGGCTGGCGGTGGATCGGCCACCGCTCCGCGATCTCCAGCGATGCCCCGTCGTCGTTCAGGCAGTCCCCCGTCACGTTCCACACGCGACCCTTCGTCACGTCCCCGACGGGGACCGAGATCGGGGCGCCCGTGTCGCGCACGGCCGTGCCGCGGCGCATGCCGTCGGTCGGCTTGAGCGAGATGGCCCGAACCATGTTGTCGCCCACGTGCAGCGCGACCTCGGCGGTGATGGTGCGCGTCTCGCCTTCCGCCTCGATGTCGATGAGCAGCGCGTTGTAGATCTCGGGCATCTGTTCGGCCGGGAACTCGATGTCGATGACGGGCCCGATGACTCGCGCCACGCGTCCCACGCCGACAGCGGTAGTTGTCTGGGTCATGGAGTGTCCTTACTCGCTCTCGCTGCTCTCGGCGAGCGCGCCGGCGCCGCCGACGATCTCGCTGATTTCCTGGGTGATCTCGGCCTGCCGGGCCTGGTTTGCCTCGCGTGTGAGCTCCTGGATGAGCTGTTCCGCGTTGTCGGTCGCGGACTTCATCGCCTTCTGCTGGCTCGCGAGCTGTGACGCCGACGCCTGCAGCAGGTAGAACCACACGCGGTTGCGAATGTACAGCGGCAGCAGATCGTCGAGGACCGTCTCGACGTCGGGCTCGAACTCGTAGATCGGCAGGATCTCGTCCTCCGACGGGGGCGCGACGCCCTCGACGACCTCCAGCGGCAGGATCCGCCGCACCCGCGGCACCTGGCTGAGCATCGACTCCATCCGCGTGTACACGACGTAGATCGCCGAGTACCCGCCTTCGTCGTCGGGCCTGAGGAAGCCCTCGATGAGCCGGTCCGCGATCTCGTGGGCGTGTGCGTACGAGGGCTTGTCCGAGAAACCCTCCCACGACTGCTCGATGGGAAGACCGCGGAACGACAGCCAACTGATCCCCTTGCGCCCGATCGGGAACCGGACGACCTCCAGCCCGTCCTCGTGGAGGCGCTCGGTGACCCGCTGAGCCATCTTGATCACGTTGGACGAGTACGCCCCGGCGAGCCCGCGGTCCGACGTCAGCATGACGAGCGCGGCGCGCTTCGGGTTCTCCGCGTCGGTGATGAGCGGATGGTCCACCTCGGCGTGGGTGGCCAGGGCGGAGACCGCCCGGTTCAGCTCACGCGTGAACGGCAACGCAGCGGACGCGGCCTGCTGGGCCTTGATGATCCGCGAGGCCGCGATGAGTTCCATCGCGCGCGTGATCTTCTTCGTCGCCGCGACGGACTGTCGTCGCTGGCGGAGTTCGCGGAGACTCGCCGGCATGGACTAGCCCCGCTTCTGCTTCACGATCGCGTCGTGCTCCACGTCGGCTCGCTCGATGGCCTCGACCTTGGCCTGCGTGCCGAGCAGCACCCGCCCGTCCGACGTCTTGAACGACTTCTTCACGACCTCGATCTCACGGGCCACGATCGCCGCCGTGTCGTCGTCCCAGGCGCCCGTCTGCTCGATGGTGTCCAACACGGAGGTGGTACGTCGCAGGTGATCGAGCAGCTCGCGCTCGAACCGCAGGACGTCCTCGACCGGAACGTCGTCGAAGTGGCCGTTGGTGCCCGCCCACACCGACACCACCTGCTCCTCGACCGGGTACGGCGAGTACTGCGGCTGGCGCAGCAGCTCCGTGAGCCGCGAGCCCCGCTCGAGCTGGCGGCGCGACGCGGCGTCGAGGTCGGAGGCGAACATGGCGAACGCCTGCATGTCGCGGTACTGCGCCAGCCCGATCTTCAGCGAGCCCGACACCTTCTTCATGGCCTTCACCTGCGCAGCGCCGCCGACGCGGGACACCGAGATGCCGACGTCGATGGCGGGACGCTGGTTCGCGTTGAAGAGGTCGGACTGGAGGAAGATCTGGCCGTCGGTGATGGAGATCACGTTGGTCGGGATGTAGGCCGATACGTCGTTCGCCTTCGTCTCGATGATCGGCAGGCCGGTCATCGACCCGGCTCCCAGCTCGTCGGACAGCTTGGCGCAGCGTTCGAGCAGGCGACTGTGGAGGTAGAAGACGTCGCCGGGGTACGCCTCCCGGCCCGGCGGCCGACGGAGCAGCAGCGACATCGCCCGGTACGCCTCGGCCTGCTTGCTGAGGTCGTCGAAGACGATCAGCACGTGTTTGCCCTGGTACATCCAGTGCTGGCCGATGGCCGAACCCGAGTACGGGGCGATGTACTTGTAGCCGGCCGGGTCGGACGCCGGTGCGTGCACGATCGTGGTGTACTCCATGGCCCCGGCGTCCTCGAGCGTCGAGCGGAGCGCCGCGATCGTCGAGCCCTTCTGGCCGATGGCGACATAGATGCAGCGCACCTGCTTCGTCGGATCGCCGGACTTCCAGTTCGCCCGCTGGTTGATGATCGTGTCGATCGCGATGGCGGTCTTCCCGGTCTTGCGGTCGCCGATGATGAGCTGTCGCTGCCCGCGGCCGATCGGGATCATGGCGTCGATCGCCTTGAGCCCTGTCTGCAACGGCTCGCTGACGCCCTGGCGGTCCATGACGCCGGCGGCCTGCAACTCCAGCGGCCGCCGTTCGGTCATGCCGTCGACCTCCCCCAGCCCGTCGATCGGACGCCCCATCGCATCCACCACACGGCCCAGGTACCCGTCACCGACCGGCACCGACAGCACCTCGCCGGTCCGCTTCACCGTCGAGCCCTCGTCGATGCCCTCGGACTCGCCGAGCACGACAACGCCGATCTCGCGCACGTCGAGGTTGAGCGCGATGCCCAGCGTCCCGTTCTCGAACTCCAGCAACTCGTTCGCCATCGCCGAGGGCAGGCCCTCGACGCGCGCGATCCCGTCGCCCGACACCACGACCGTCCCGATCTCCTCACGGGCGGCGGTCTCGGGGGCGAAGTTCGCGACGAACTGATCCAGTGCCGCCCGGATCTCCTCCGGCCTGATCGACAGTTCCGTCATTGATGCTCCTAGGTGTCCAGTGGTGTCGAGAGGTTCGTGCTCCGGGAACCAGTGCTTAGGTGAAGGCGCGGCGTGCCGCTTCCAGACGGGAGGACACCGTTCCCTCGATGACCTCGTCGCCGATGGTGACCCGGACGCCGCCGAGGACGTCGGGGTCGACCGTGACTTCCAGCGTGAGGGGACGTCCGGCCTGCGCCGTGAGCGCTGCGCGCAGCCTCGCGTACTGCACCTCGCTCAGCGGTTTGGCGACGCGGACATGCGCGATCCCGCGTTCCCGTTGCGCGGCGGCGAGGCCGAGGTAACCCTCCACTGTGAGCTCGAACGTCCGCCGCCTGGCCGCCACGGCGCGCTCGGCCAGTGTGCCGACGACGGGCAGGACCCTGTCGGCGAGCAGCCCGCGCAGGAGGGCCCTGCGATCGGCCAGCGACCGGGAGCGGTCGGCCAGCGCCGCGCTGAGCTCCGTGGATCCCCGCACGGTCAGCAGGACGCCGAAGAGCTGATCCTCGAGGTCGTCGAGCCGGCCGGCCTCGTCCGCGTCGGCCATGATCGCCCGGATCGCCTGCCGTTCCAGGGCGCCGGCGAGCGTCTCGCCGTCGCCCCACCGCAGCGAACTCGCCGCGACGAGCACCGCCAGCGCACCCCTGCCGACCCTGCCGCCGAACAGCCCGTCGATGAGCTGCCTGCGGGACTGCTCCGGACTGGACGGGTCGCTCAGGTGGCGGCGCAGAGCGGGCTCCGCCTCGATGACCTCGACCAGCGCGAACAGGTCGTCGGCAAGGCGCGGATCGGCACCGGCGGCATTCGCCGCGCCGTCCAACTCCCGCAACCGGGCGGTCTGCGTCTCGTTCATGCTCGTCCGGTCTGACCTTCCAATTCGCTGATGAACCGGTCGACGCTGCGCTTGGCGCGCTCGTCGTCGGTGAGCGACTCACCGACGATCTGACCCGCGAGCTGCGTGGCAAGACCGCCGATCTCGTTCTTCAGTTCGGTGACCGCCTGCGTCCGCTCGGCCGTGATCTGGGCCGCCGCCGCCTCGCGCAGCCGCGTCGCGTCGACCGTTCCCTGCTCGCGCATCTCGGCGACGATCTGCGAGCCCTGGTTCTTGGCATCCTCGCGAATGCGGGCCGCCTCCTCCCGGGCTCCGGCGAGCTGCGCGTTGTAACGGTCGAGGGCGTCCTGCGCCTCGCGCTGCTTCGCCTCGGCCCTTTCGATGCCGCCCTGAATCGCCGCCGTGCGTTCCGCATAGGTCTTCTCGAAGGCCGGGACGACCTTCCACGCCATGACGGCCCACACGAGCAGGAACAGGACGATGCCAACGATGATCTCGGACAGGTGCTCGGGCACCAGCGGTCCGAAATCGATCTCGAACGGCACCATGACCCGGGCCTCAGTTCAGGACGAAGGCGAGGGCGATGCCGATGATGGCAAGCGCCTCGACCACGGCGAAACCGATCCAGGCCGTGCCCATCATGGCGCCCCGCGCCTCGGGCTGCCGCGCGGTGCCGTTGATCACCGACGAGAAGATCCAGGCCACACCGATGGCCGGGCCCAAGGTGGCGAGGGCGTAGCCGATCATGTTGATCGAGCCGTTGATGGTGATCTCCAGGATGGGGAGCATTGCGTTTCCTTTCGGATTCTGTGCCGTGCGAGGTCGAGCTGGTGTCAGTGTTCGTCGGCGATGGCGGAAGAGACGTACTGGGCCGTCAGGACGGTGAAGATGTAGGCCTGCAGCGCCCCGACGAGCAGTTCCAGGGCGAAGATGGCGAAGCTGAACAGGATCGAGACGCCGCCCGCGATCCCGTAGAACAGGACCCCGGAGGTGAGCAGCATGCCACCGCCGACGACGAACACCATGATGACCAGGTGTCCTGCGAACAGGTTTGCGAACAGACGGAGCGCGAGCGTGACCGGCCGGGCGATGAAGTTGGAGATGAACTCCAACGGGATGATGACCGGCCACAGGGCCCACGGAACCCCGTGCGGGATCGTCATGTTCCTCAGGTACCGCAGCGGGCCGTGCTTGATCATCCCGGCCGCGTTGTACAGCACGAAGGTGCACAGGGCCAGGCCGTACGCGTACCCGATCTTGGAGAAGGTCGGGAACATGAACAGGAAGAACTCGCCGAACAGGTTGTTCACGAGGATGAACGAGAACAAGGCGACGAGGTAGGGAAGATAGCGGCGGTACTCGTGACCGAGGATGTCTCGCGCGATGCCGTTGCGCAGCAGGTTGTACAGTGCCTCGCCGACCGCCTGCTTCTTCGTCGGGACGACCTTCTGATTGTGAGCCATCCACAGCCAGAACACGATCACGAGGGCGGCGCCGATGACCGCCTGGACGAGGTGGTTGTTGAGCCACTCCAGACCGGGGGTGTCGAACAGCGGCCGGGAGTTGAAGCTGTCGACGCTGGGCGGCCATCCATGGTCGCCCCCGCCCTCCTCGCTGCCGTCGAAGGGCAGCGGTACCAGGGGCGTCACGATCTGCAGCAGTACTGGAATCATGTGACCCGCCCGTATCGCTTGATGATCATGTACATCGCCGCGATGGTGCCGAAGATGATGCCCACGGGCAGCAGGAAGGACGTGTGGAACCACGTGTCCGCCAGCCAGCCGAGGGCGCCGTAGAAGCCGATCCCGGAGACGAGGTAGGACAGCACCCGGATCCCCTGGTCCATTCCATCCCGCTTGTCCATCGCGGTTCGGACTTTAGCAGTCCGGGACGGCTCAAGCCACCTGCGGCACCCCTGTCACTCACCCGGGGGACGGGGCGTGTCGAACGCCGGAATCCGCAGCCGCCGGTACGCGCGGAACTCGGCCAGGAGCCACCCGTGGACGACGAGAACCGTTGTCACGATCGCCGCCGGCGGGTCGATCCAGCCGAACCGATCGCGTTGCGCGAGCACGAGCCACAACACGGCCCCGAGCAGGGTCACACGTGCCGTGTAGGACGCGAGCGCGGCCACGAGGACGACCTTCGGCGGACGCTCGGCGACCCGGATCTGCACGGCCTGGCCGATCGTGAAGAACGCGATCACGAGCACGGCGGAGACGGCGGCGGTGACGGCCGGGCCCATCCCGCCCCCGAGCGCGAAGCCGACCACGCACACGAGCGCGACGATGTGCGCTCCGGCGATCCCCGCGCGGAGCAGTCTGCGTGCACGGTCGGTCAGCTCACCGGTCATCGAGAACACCCCGGCGCGGGCGGAACGTGAGCCAGAGCGCGAGCACCAGGGCCACCGCGACCACCGCCCCGGACACCCACCCGGGCCACAGCACGAGCACGATCACCCCGTAGGCCAGGACAGCCGACCACAGCCACATCAGCAGCACCGCCGAGCGGTGGGAGTGCCCCCCGCGAAGCAGTCTGTGGTGGATGTGCTGTTTGTCGGGCTTGTACCAGGGCTTCCCGGCCAGCATCCGCCGCGTGTACGCCATGATCATGTCGACCAGCGGCAGCGCCAGAGCCGCGAAGGGCAGGATCAGCGGAGTGTAGGCGGGCAGCAGGTTGCCGCCGTCGGCATGCAACTGCGACGGGTCGATCTGCCCGGTCAGGGTGACGGTCATGGTGGCCATCAGCAGACCGAGCAGCATCGAGCCCGAGTCGCCCATGAACATCTTCGCCTTGTGGAAGTTGTGCGGCACGAACCCGATGCAGATGCCGAGCGTGGCCACCGAGATGAGGCTGGCCGGCGTGGCGCGCACGAGGTCCTGCTCGTAGGACAGCAGATAGGCGTACAGGAAGAACGCGCCGGCGCCGATGGCGACCACCCCTGCGGCGAGCCCGTCGAGTCCGTCGACGAGGTTGATCGCGTTGACGCACGCGAAGACGACCACCACGGTGAGGAAGATCGCCGATCCGTCGTCGAGGGAGATGATCGAGTCGGGCAGCGGGATCCAGTACACGCGGACGCCGTTGACGACGACGACGCCGGCGGCCAGCACCTGGCCGGAGGCCTTCGCGACCGCCGGCAGGTCGAAGATGTCGTCGAGGATGCCGACCACACAGATGACCGCGGCCCCGAGCAGGACCGCCCTCGTGTCGTGCGCGACGATCTCGTTGCGGCCCAGCCACGGCAGCGCCTCGGCGGCGATGAACGCCGCGACCAGCCCGCCCAGCATCGCCAGTCCGCCGAAGTACGGGATCGGAACGGTGTGGACGTCCCGGTCACGGACGAGCGCGACCGCCCCGAACCGGACCGCGACCTTGCGCGCCAGCCCGCTCAGCAGGTAGGTCGTCGCCGCCGCGATGAGCAGCACCAGCAGGTACTCGCGCATTCGTCAGCCCTCGCCCGGCGCCTTCTCGCCGGCCGTCCCCGAGGCGCCGTCCTCGCCGTCGGCGGCGGATACGTCGTCGAGGAACTCGATCCCGGGGACCACGGTGCGCAGCTCGGCCGGAGTGAGCCGCCCGGGTCGCAGCACGACCGCGCCGTCACCGCTCACGTCGACGATCGTCGATGGTGTCTGAGCGTCACACGCCCCGCCGTCGATGTACACCGCGACGCTCACGCCGAGCTGTTCCGCGGCCGCGGCGGCGGTCAGGGCGGCGGGCCGCCCGCTGAGATTGGCGCTGGAGACCGCCAGCGGCCCGGTCCGACGCAGCAGGCGACGTGTGAAGTCGTGGTCGGGGACGCGCACCGCGATCGTCTGCCCGCGGTCTCCGAGCTCCATCCGCAGGGCGTGCTGGGCGCGGACGATCAGGGTGAGCGCGCCCGGCCAGAACGCCGCCGCCAGCGCCTCGGCGGCAGGACTGATCTCGGCCGTCAGGGACGGCAGCAGCGCCGGCTCGGCGATCAGCACCGGCGGGGGCATGTCGCGACCCCGGCGCTTCGCGTCCAGGAGCCGCTGGACGGCCTCGGCATCGAGCGCGTTCGCGCCGATGCCGTAGACGGTGTCGGTGGGCAGGACGATGCACTCCCCTGCCTCCACGGCCGCGGCGGCGGCGGCGATCGCCGCAGCCGGGTCGGCGGCAGCGTCGACCGTCACCGGCTGCGCGTCTCTCGTCACATGGGCGAGGATAGCGGCCGCGACGGGATCCGCCCTGGCCGGGTCAGGATCGGCGCGCGGTGACGAACCGGGGCCGCCCCGCGAGGTCGCGGTGGTCGGAGATGTCGGTGAACGCGTTCGTCGCAGCGAACACGGCCGGGGCCGAGGACTCCTGCGCGTCGTCGTGCTCGCACGCCAGCCACCCGCCGGGCCGCAGCAGCCGGGCCGAGACATCGGCGACGCTGCGGATCGCGTCGAGCCCGTCGATCCCCGAGAACACGGCCTGAGGCGGGTCGTGGGCCACCTCGACGGGTATCGAGCTCGCGCTGGAGAGCGGCACATAGGGCGGGTTCACGACGACGGCGTCCACCGTGCCGTCGAGCTCGTGCAGCGCGACGGACATGTCGGCAGCGACGAGGGTCACCGGCGTTCCCGCCAGGTTGCGCCGCGCCCACGCGAGAGCGGCCGCGTCCTGCTCGACGGCCCAGATCCGCGCCCCGGGAAGCTCACCCGACAGCGCCAGGCTGATGGCGCCGCTCCCGGCGCACAGTTCGACCACACGCGCGTCGCTCGCGCCGAGCAGCCGGTCGATCAGCCATCCCGTCATCACCTCGGTCTCCGGACGCGGGACGAACACTCCCGGACCGACGCGCACGACGACGTGTCGGAACGCCGCCTCGCCGGTCAGGTGCTGCAGGGGCTCCCCGGCCGCACGCCGTCCGACGAGGACGGCGAACCGGGCCGCCGCCTCGGCTTCGACCACCTCGACGAGCGGCAGCCGCGACGGTGGGATGCGCAGCACATGCGCCAGGAGCAGCCGCGCGTCGACGCCCGGCGACGCGAGATGGCCCAGCGACGCCGCGGCGTCCCGCAGCAGCCGATCAGGACGGGGCACGGGAGAGCCGCTCGGCGAGGTCGGCCTCCTGCAGCGCGGTGACGATCGCGCTCATGTCGCCGGCGAGGACCTGGTCGAGGTTGTAGGCCTTGAACCCGATCCGGTGGTCGGCGATCCGGTTCTCGGGGAAGTTGTAGGTGCGGATGCGTTCCGACCGGTCGACCGTGCGCACCTGGGACCGGCGGGCCTCGGCCGCGGCCGAGGCGGCGGCCTCCTCGGCGGCCTGGACGAGCCGGGCGCGCAGCATCCGCATGGCCTGCTCCTTGTTCTGGAGCTGGCTGCGCTCGTTCTGGCACGAGACGACGATGCCGGTGGGCAGGTGGGTGATCCGCACCGCCGAGTCGGTCGTGTTGACACCCTGGCCGCCCGGACCGGACGACCGGTACACGTCGATGCGCAGGTCCTCGTCGTTGATCTCGACCTCGGCGTCCTCGACGTCGGGCATGACGAGCACACCGGCGGCGGACGTGTGGATCCGTCCCTGCGACTCGGTGACGGGCACCCGCTGCACCCGGTGCACCCCGCCTTCGAACTTCATGACCCCGTACGGCATCTGGTCGGGGTCGCCCGCCTTCGTCGACGTCACCTCGAACGTGACGGACTTGTACCCGCCGAGGTCGGTCTCCTGCGAGTCCAGCACCTCGACCTTCCAGCCGCGCGCCTCGGCGTACTTGGCGTACATCCGGAACAGGTCGCCGGCGAACAAGGCCGACTCCTCGCCGCCCTCGCCCGACTTGATCTCGACGATCGCGTCGGCCGAGTCGTTGGGATCGCGCGGGGCGAGCAGCCGGGCGAGCCGCTCCATGAGGACGCCCTGCCTCTCCTCCAGTTCGGCGGCTTCCACGGCGAACGACGGGTCCTCGGACGCCAGCTCTCGGGCCGCTCCCAGATCGCCGGTCACCGCGTCGTACTCGTTCAATGCCGCGACGACCGGCGTCAGCTCGGCGTACCGGCGGCCCACACGCCGCGCCGTGGCGATGTCGGAGTGCGTCCGAGGGTCGGCGAGGACACGCTCCAGCTCGGCGAACTCTTCACGCAGACCCGCCGCTGCCTCGAACACCAGACCAGCTCCTCACCCGTTCCCGTCCCGGACATGGCAACACCGGGCCCCGAGACCGGGACCCGGTGCCAAGCCGGCTACTTCTTCTTCGCGTACCGCTTCTCGAAGCGGGCCACCCGACCGCCCGTGTCGAGGATCTTCTGCCGACCCGTGTAGAAGGGGTGGCAGGCCGCGCACACGTCGGCGTTGATGACGCCGCTCTTGGCGGTGCTCCGCGTGGTGAACGTGTTGCCACAGGTGCAGGTCACCGTGGTCTCCACGTAATCGGGATGGATCCCTTGCTTCATTCGTCTCTCCTCATCTCAGGCGCCGGGTCGCCATCGAAGCCCCGAAGGGCGGCGTGAACCGGCACCGACCGACCATTCTGCCAAACGCGCGCCGCCGCGCAAAACTTCCCCGGATCAGGGCGTGGTCCGCGAGATCACCATGAGGAACTCGTGGTTGCTCTGCGTCTTCCGCATCCGGTTGAGCAGCGTCTCCAGGGCCTGCTGATCCTCCAGCCCCGACAGCACACGGCGCAGCTTCCAGATGATCTGCACCTCTTCGCGTCCGAGCAGCAGCTCCTCGCGCCGGGTGCCCGACGCGTCCACGTCGATCGCCGGGAAGATGCGCTTGTCGGCGAGCTCCCGGCGGAGCCGCAACTCCATGTTGCCGGTGCCCTTGAACTCCTCGAAGATGACCTCGTCCATCTTCGAGCCCGTCTCGATGAGCGCCGTCGCGAGGATCGTCAGCGAACCGCCGTCCTCGATGTTGCGGGCGGCGCCGAAGAACTTCTTCGGCGGGTACAGCGCCGCGGAGTCCACGCCGCCGGACAGGATCCGGCCCGACGCGGGGGCCGCCAGGTTGTAGGCCCGGCCCAGACGGGTGATGCCGTCGAGGAGGATCACGACGTCCTGGCCCAGCTCGACCAGCCGCTTGGCCCGCTCGATCGCCAGCTCGGCCACCGTCGTGTGGTCCTCGGCGGGACGGTCGAACGTCGACGCGATGACCTCGCCGGTCACGGTCCGCTGGAAGTCGGTGACCTCTTCGGGACGCTCGTCGACGAGCACCACCATGAGGTGCACCTCGGGGTTGTTGGTCGTGATCGCGTTGGCGATGTTCTGCATGATGAGCGTCTTGCCCGCCTTCGGCGGGGAGACGATGAGCCCGCGCTGCCCCTTGCCCACCGGCGAGACGAGGTCGATGATCCGACCCGTCATGTTCGTGGGGGTCGTCTCGAGACGCAGCCGCTCCTGCGGGTACAACGGCGTCAGCTTGTTGAAGTCGGGGCGATTGCGCGCCTTCTCGGGCGCGTCGCCGTTGACCGTGTCGAGGCGGACGAGCGGGTTGAACTTCTCGCGCCGCTCCCCCTCGCGCGGCTGCCGGATCGCACCGGTCACCACGTCGCCCTTGCGGAGGCCGAACTTCTTCACCATCGACAGCGACACGTACGCGTCGTCGGATCCGGGAAGGTAGCCCGACGTCCGCACGAACGCGTAGTTGTCGAGGACGTCCAGGATGCCGGAGACGTTCAGCAGGACGTCGTCCTCTCCGACGACCGGTTCGGCGTCCAGGCCGCTCATCCCCCCGTTGCCACCACGGTTGCGGCGGTTCTGGCGATCACGGTTGCGGCGGCGCCGGTTGCGGCGCCCTCCGGAGTACTCGTCGTTGTCGTCGGACGGCGCCGGACGGGTCTCGCGCGGGGCGTCCTCGGTGACGGTCTCGCCGCCCTGCCGGGCCTGGCCGCCCTTCAGCGCGTCGAGCCGGGCCGCCACATCGTCCGCGACGACGGAGTCGGCGGGGGCGTCCGCGACGGCGTGCGCCCGGTCGCCACCTCCGGAGCGGGTCTCGCCGCCGGATTGCTGCCCCTGCTGCCGGGAGCGCTTGCGTGCGGGACGCTCGCCGTCGTTCGCCGGGCGCTGCTCAGCGGTTCGCGCTTCGGGCGTCTCGGAAACCGGCGGCGTCGCCGTGGCCGGTTCGGTTCTGCTCTGCACGACCCTGGTGTCGGCACCGTCCTTCGAGCCTTCGCCGCGGGCGCCGTTCCGCGCCCCGGCCGGGGCGGGCGACTGTCCGCGGGCCGTGCTGATCGCCTCGATGAGCTGGCCCTTGCGCATGGCTGCGGTGCCTTTGAGACCGAGTTCGGCCGCGAGCTTCTTCAACTCGGGCAGCACCATGGCCTCGAGACCGGAACCCTTCGACGTACGCCGAGAGGTCGCGGTTGTCGTTTCGGTCACTGATTTCCTTTCGGACGCCGTCCGTGTGTCACGCCAGGGTGGGTTCATGGCTTCTGGATTCCCTGCACACCGCGAGAGGAAGAATTTGGGTTTCTGCGGATCGCAGCCTGCCTCGCCACCGAGGCCGCGCTTCACATGCGCTTGGCCCAGAGTAGCAGGCCGTGGTCCGGAATCGCGACACGGCCTCGCGTGGCGGTGTGGCGCGCCGGACGTCCGGTCAGATCACGGCCGCCGCGGCACCGACGTGCAGCGCGTGGCGGCGGAAGCCTTCGGCGTTCACATCCGACAGCGCGTCCAGGTGGCGGTCGGACCCGAGCACCAGCACCGAGGGGCCCGCGCCGGACAGCGTCGCGGCATAGCCCTCGGACCGCAACGACTTCATCAGCGTGTACGACTCGGGCATCAGCTCCGCGCGGTAGTCCTGGTGGAGTTTGTCGGCGGTGGCCGCCCACAGCAGGCCGAGGTCGTCCTGCACCGCATGTACGAGCAGCGCGGCGCGACTCGCATTGTCGATGGCGTCGGCACGCGGGACCCGGTCGGGCAGGATCGAGCGGGCGCGGGCGGTCGACACGGGGGTCTCGGGGACGAACATCATCACCCGCAGTCGCGGGTGCACGCGCAGCATGACGTGGGCCTGGTTCTCGTACTGCCCCCAGGCCAGCGTCAGTCCGCCGTACATGCAGGCCGTCGCGTTGTCGGCGTGGCCTTCGAAGTCGACGGCCATCAGGGAGAGCCTGCGGCGGTCGGGCTCCTGCACGGGATGGGCCAGCTTCCAGGCGGCGAGCGCTCCGCCCACCACGGCGGCCGCCGACGATCCGAGGCCGCGGCCGTGCGGGATCGAGTTGTAGGCCGTGAGCTTCAGTCCGGGCACGGAGGCGTCGAGTTCCTCCAGCCCGCGCAGCACCGCATTGAGGATGAGGTTGGATTCGTCGGTCGGCACCACGTCGGCGCTCTCCCCCTCGACCTCGACCTCGAAGCCCGACTCGGTCACCTCGACGGTGATCTCATCGGTCCAGTCGAGGGCGATGCCGAGACTGTCGAACCCCGGCCCGAGGTTGGCGGACGTGGCGGGCATGCGGACCTTGGCTGTCGTGCCGACGTTGAGCCTGGGCATGGTTCCTCCTCGGTGACGCGTCACATCCCTGCGACGCGCAGAATCTTCACTCGGCTGCGGACGTCCGTCATCGCCTCCAGGTCGGCGACGGTCGCCGTGATCGCCGCGGTCGCAGCGACGTGGGTCATGATGCCGAGCCGGGCGCTCTCGCCCGTGCCCTCCTGGCGGACGATCTGCAACGAGACCTGATGATCGGCGAACGCACGGGCGACCTTGGCGAGCACACCGGGCACGTCCACGACCTCCAGCGAGACGTAGAAGCGGCTCGTCACCTCTCCGGCCGGCATCAGCGATCGCGCGGCGTAGGTGGACTCGCCGGGACCGGGAACGCCACGGAGCCGGTTGCGCGCCGCCGTCACCAGGTCGCCCAGGACGGCCGACGCCGTCGGCGTGCCACCGGCGCCGGGCCCCATGAACATGAGGCGCCCGGCGGATCGCGATTCGATGAACACGGCGTTGTAGGCGCCCCGGATGCTGGCCAGCGGGTGACTGTTCGGGACGAGTGCCGGGTAGACGCCCAGCGAGATGCGGTCGTCCTCGGACAGCGAGCACACCGCCACCAGCTTGATGGTGCAGTTCAGCGCCTTCGCGGCGGCGACGTCGTCGGCCGTGATGTCGCTGATGCCCGCGCGGGGGACGTCGCTGCCCCGGACCCGGGTGTGGAACGCGAGGCTGGCCAGCAAGGCGGCCTTGGCCGCCGCGTCGTCGCCCTCCACGTCGGCGGTCGGGTCGGCCTCGGCGAACCCGAGCCGCTGCGCCTCGGCGAGCGCGCCGGCGAAGTCGGTGCCCTCGGCCGTCATCTGGTCGAGGATGTAGTTCGTCGTCCCGTTGACGATGCCCATGATCGTCGTGATCTCGTCGCCGACGAGGGATTCGCGCAACGGCCGGATGATCGGGATCGCTCCGGCGACCGCGGCCTCGAAGTAGAGGTCGACGCGGGCGGCGGCGGCCGCCTGGAAGAGCTCGTGAGAGTGGTCGGCCAGCAACGCCTTGTTGGCGGTGACGACGGATTTCCCCGCCGACAGCGCCGCCAGCAGGAGCGTCCGCGCGGGCTCGATGCCGCCGATGAGTTCGATGACGATGTCCACATCGGGCCGCGACACCAGCGACTCCAGGTCGGAGGTGAACAAGGCGGGGTCGATGCCGGGACGCTCGATGCCCGTGCGACGCACACCGACCCCGACCAGTTCGATCGCGCGGCCCACGCGGGCGCGCAGATCGTCGCTGTTCTCGGTCAGCAGGCGGGCGACCTGGCTGCCGACGACGCCGGCACCCAGCAGGGCGACGCGCACCGGCGCGGACTCATCGAGTGTCATGCAGATTCCCTTCGCGTACGCCCTGATCGAGCCCGAGGAGATCGTCCAACGTCTCGCGTCGCAGGAGCACTTGTACGTTACCGTCTTCGACCGCCACCACAGGCGGACGAGGGGTCATGTTGTAGTTCGACGCCATCATCCGGCTGTAGGCACCCGATGCCGGGACCGCGATGAGGTCGCCGGGCTGGACGTCGTCGGGAAGGAAGTCGTCACGCACGAGGATGTCGCCGCCCTCGCAGTGCACACCGACGACCCGCGACAGGACCGGCTCGGCCGCCGACTCCCTGTTCGCCAGCGCCGCCGAGTACTCGGCTGCGTAGAGGGCGGGCCGGATGTTGTCGCTCATGCCGCCGTCCACCGACACGTAGCGGCGCGACTGGCCGCCGCCCAGCTCGACCGGCTTCACGGTTCCGACCGTGTACAGGGCGGTTCCGGGCGGCCCGCTGATCGCCCGTCCCGGCTCGACGGCGACGAGCGGAACGGAGAGGTTGAAACCGCGGCATTCGTGCTCGACGATCTCCTTCAGCCCCGCCGCCAGATCGGTGACGGGCTCGGGGGTGTCCGCACGTGTGTAGGCGATCCCGAAGCCGCCGCCGAGGACCAGCTCGGGGAGCTCCACGCCGGTCGCCTCACGGAACTGCGAGATGAGGCGCAACGTCCGCCGGGCCGCGATCTCGAACCCGTTGGTGTCGAAGATCTGCGACCCGATATGCGAGTGGATTCCCACCAGGTCGAGGACGCGGCTGTGGAAGCAGCGCACCATCCCGACCAGTGCCTGCCCCCCGGCGATGGAGAAGCCGAACTTCTGATCCTCGTGGGCCGTCGCGATGTACTCGTGGGTGTGGGCCTCGACACCGGTCGTGACCCGGATCATGACCTCGGCCCTGGTCCCGAGTTCACGGCACAGCTTCTCCAGCCGCGTGATCTCGTCGGCGGAGTCGATGATGATCCGGCCCACCCCGGCCGTCAGCGCGAGACGCAGTTCCGAGACGGACTTGTTGTTGCCGTGCAGGGCGATCCGCTCCGGAGGCATCCCCGCCAGCAGGGCGACGGCGAGCTCCCCTTCCGAGGCCACGTCGACGTTGAGCCCTTCGTCACGGATCCAGCGCACGACGTCGAGGGTGAGGAGCGACTTGCCCGCGTAGTACACCTGCCACGGGCCGAACGCGTCACGCCACAGCCGCGCGCGATCGGTGAAGTCGGCCTTGTCGATCACGTACACCGGCGTTCCGGTCCGCGCCACGAGATCGTCGACGCGCAGGCCGCCGATCGACATCATCCCGTCGCTGTCGCGGCGCACCCCCGCGCTCCACAGACCGTCGGCCAGGTCGTTCACGTCGTCGGGCTTCGACAGCCACACCGGAGCCGCGGAGACCGCGTCGGCGTGGATGGTCCCGGCCACGTGCATGTGCGTCATGCGCCGTACTGTGCCACCTTGTTCTCCACGTCCCCGGCCGCTTTCACCGACTGGACCCGCCGTGCGAACCGTCGACCGTGTGTGTGCGGCGGACGGGACCGACCGCCGCGGCACGGACGCCGGGGCCGACGACCGATCGGCGACGATCGTCGCGATGCGCTAGAGTGGCCTCCGGCCCATCGGCCCCCGTAGCTCAGGGGATAGAGCACCGCCCTCCGGAGGCGGGAGCGCAGGTTCGAATCCTGCCGGGGGCGCCGACGACATCGCCTCTTCCTACGAGACTCATGCGGCGCACAGCGCGGGCATCGGACCCGCACAGGTGCCGTCCCTAGCCTGCCGATGGTTGTCCCCCGGCTTCGTCGAGGCAGGTTCCGGCGCAACCTCCCGATGTGGGGCGCCCGCTCCTCTCGCCCAACGGAGCATGGGGGATCACGTGCCGCGTCCCGCAGGACTCAGGATCGTGCCCGTCGCGCTCGCCGCCGCATGGATCGCGAGCAGGGCCTACCTGTTCAAGCTCGTGCGCTGGTCGACCTTCCCGCCCGGCGACCTCTCCTACTACGTCTCGGCGCTGAAGCGCGGCACCGGCGGGGACCTCACGAGCCTGCTTCCCGAGTACCCGACGCCGGTCGCGGCCGCCCTGCGCGGTCTGTGGCTCGTGGCCGGCGGCGACCAGGTGGTGTTCACCTTCGCGTTCATCGCCGTGATGGTGCTCCTCGACGCCGCGTTCGCCGTCGGCCTGTGGCGGCATGCGCGTCCGGCGAGACGGGTGGCGGCGACCGTCCTCTGGATCCTGCTCGTTCCCCTCATCGGCTCGCTCGCCTACCTCCGCTTCGATCTCGTGCCGACCGTCCTCGCCGGCGCCGCGATCCTGCTCGTGAGGCGACGTCCCTCCTCCGCGGGCGCCTTCGTCGGTCTCGGCGCCGCGATCAAGCTCACCCCCGCGCTGCTGGTCCTGCCGCTCCTCGGGCGACGCGCCGACCGGCGCCGGGTGCTGACCGGCTTCGTGGCCGTCGGCGGTGGACTGGCCCTCCTCGGCCTCGCCGTCGGCGGGTGGGACCGCCTCGTGTCCCCGCTCGGGTTCCAGTCGGGCCGAGGCGTGCAGATCGAGTCGATCGCCGCGACCGTCCCGATGCTGGTGTGGGCGGCCGGATCGAGCCGGTACAGCCTGGCGATCAGCCCTCACCACGCCTGGGAGATCACCGGGCCGCTCGTCGGTGCCCTGGGAACGGTCAGTTCCGTCGCCTTCGCGGCGGGCCTCGTCTTCGTCGCCTGGCTCGGGTATCGCGTCGTGCGGCACCGGATCGACGATGCCGGCTCCGTCGCGCTCGTGAGCCTCGCCACCGTGGCGGTTCTCATCGTGACGAACAAGGTGCTCAGCCCGCAATACGTGCTGTGGCTGGCCGGACCGCTGACCGCCCTCGTCGCCCTGCAGGAGCCGACGGCCTCGCCCCGGCCGGCCCTCTCCCCGTTCGCCGAGCGCAACCTGATCCTCGGGATGCTCATGATCGCCGTCCTGACCCAGGTCGTCTACCCCGTCACGTACGCGCACATCACCCGCCACACGCCTCTCGCATTGCGAGCGGTTCTCGTGCTGTCGGTGCGCAACGTCCTCCTGCTCGGCTGGGCGGGCGCGGCGGCGTGGCTCGCGATCCGGGTGACGCGACGTCCGTCGGGCGGCCTCATCCCCACCGTGACCGTCGAGCCGGCCGCCACCGGCTGACGGCCGCTCGGCCGCACTCCGTCACAGCACGTTCCCAGCCACGGACAGTACTTTCTGGTCGGCAGCCCGAACCGCATCGACCCGGGTGCCTCGCGGCAGACCGCCCGATCTGCGGCCGATCGCCCCGGCGACACAGGAGGTGCGCGTGCGGAGACGCCCAGCGGTCGGATCCGTGCCGTCGGTAGCCATGGTCCTGGCCTGGATCGGGACGCGCGTCGCGCTCGGCGCCGAGGCGATCCGCCGGATCGTACCGCCGGGGGACCTGTCCTACTTCGTCTCCGTGATGCAGCGATGGGACACGCTCGGGATTCAGGGGGCGCTGCGCGAATACCCCACGCCCGCGGCCTACCTGTTCCGGGCCCTCTGGCTCGCGGGCGGCGGCCACCGTATCGCCTTCGGAGTCCTGTTCGTCTGCGTCATGGGCCTCCTCGACACCGTGTTCACCATCGTCCTGTGGCGCACCGCAAGACCGGCCAATCGCCAGTCGGCCGTCGGGGTGTGGATCCTCTTCGCGCCGCTGCTCGGCGCCATCGTCTACCTGCGATTCGACCTCGTCCCGGCCGTCCTCGCCGCGGTGGCCGTGCTGGTGTTCGCGCGCCGGCCGGCGCTCTCGGGGGCCGCGGTGGGTGTCGGGGCCGCCGTCAAGCTCTGGCCGGCCCTGCTGGTCCTCCCGCTCGTGGGTCGCCGCGCCTCCCGCCGACGCGTGCTCGTGGCGTTCCTCGCCACCGGCGTCGGCCTGGCGGTGGCGAGCGTGCTGACCGGTGGGCTGTCCCGTCTCGTGTCGCCGCTGGGGTATCAGAGCGACCGCGGGCTGCACATCGAATCGGTCTTCGCGACGCCCGTCATGCTGCTGTGGGCGGCGGGATCCACGTCGTACGAGGTCGCCTTGACGACGTACCACGCCTACGAGATCACCGGCCCCTACGTCGGGGTGCTCGAGGCCGCGTCCACGGCCGCGAGCGCTGCCGCGTTGTTGTTCATCGCATGGCTGGCGTACCGCGCCATTCGCGCTGCGGTGTCCGATCCGGCCGCGATCGCCCTGCTGGCGCTCGTGACCACCAGCGTCATGATGGTCTCCAACAAGGTGCTCAGCCCGCAGTACATGCTGTGGCTCGGGCCCGTCCTCGTCGCGCTGCTCGCCGTCCACGAACCCGCGGCGGCGCCGAGCCGCCGGGAGTTGTCGTCGGCCGCCCTGCGGCACCTCACGCTGCTCATCCTCGTCGCGACCACGCTCACACACGTCTTCTTCCCGCTCAGCTACGGTCACCTCTTCCGCCATTCCGCGTCGTCGCTCGGCATCACCGGCCTGCTCGCCGCCCGGAATGCGATCCTCGTCGGCCTCACCGGATACGCGTCCTTCCTTGCGGTACGGGTGACTCGCCCCGGCGCGCGAGTCGCCCTCGCAGGCGTTGCGAAGTAGCATCGAAGGCGTCAGCGTTGCCGTTAGCCAGCGGGAGGAATGCAGTGACTGCCCTCGAACACTCGTCAGGGGCCGAGCTAGAGTTCGGCGCCAACGAGTGGCTCATCGCCGAGATGCTCGCTCGGTACCAGCAAGACCCCGACTCCGTGGGCCCGGCCTGGGCGAAGTACTTCGCCGACGGCTCGGTCGCCGAATCACTCGCCGCAGAGACACCTGCACCGGCCGCACCGGGGGGCGAGGCGGCTCCCGCGGCACCGGTCACGGCCTCCGCCGCAGAGCCCGTGGCGGCTCCCGCGCCCGCGACCCCCGTTGGGCCGGCTGCGGTCCCCGCCCATCCCAAGCCCGAACCGGCCGTCATCCTGGCGCCGGCCGCGCCGGCGACCGCTCCCCCCGACGTGCAGGCCCCTCCCGCAGCGCCCCCTCGCCCCACGCCTGTTGCCCGCGACGCCGAACGGCACCCGGCTGCGCCCACGCGCGCCACGGAGTCGCCGACCAAGCCCCAGCCCGCGCAGCCCCGGCCCGAGCCTGCGCACGCCGTCCTGCGGGGTGCCGCCATGCGCACCGCCCAGAACATGGACTCGTCGCTGTCGATGCCGACCGCCACAAGTGTCCGCATCGTCCCGATGAAGCTCGCGATCGAGCAGCGGACGATCGTCAACGCGTACCTGCGCCGTTCCAGCGGCGGCAAGATCTCGTTCACCCACCTCATCGGGTACGCGATGGTCCAGGCCATCAAGGCCATCCCCGAGATGAACAACTCCTACGCGAGCATCGACGGCAAGCCCAACGTCGTGACCCCGACGGGCATCAACCTCGGCATCGCCATCGACCTGCAGAAGCCCGACGGCACGCGGCAGTTGTTCGTGCCGTGCATCCGGAACGCGCAGGACATGGACTTCGCGCAGTACTGGCGCGCCTACGAGGACATCGTGAAGCGGGCCCGTTCCGGCCAGCTCACCGTCGACGACTTCGCCGGGACGACCGTCAGCCTCACCAACCCCGGCGGCATCGGCACGTCCCACTCCGTCCCGCGGCTGATGCCCGGCCAGAGCCTCATCCTCGGCGTGGGCTCCATCGAGTACCCGCCCGAGTTCGCCGGCATGAGCCCCTACCGGGTGAACGAGCTGGGCGTGTCCAAGGTGACGACGCTCACGTCCACCTATGACCACCGGGTCATCCAGGGTGCGCAGTCCGGCGAGTTCCTGCGCCGGATGCACGAGCTCCTCATCGGATCGGAGGGTTTCTACGACGAGATCTTCCACTCGCTGCGAGTCCCGTACAACCCGGTGCGGTGGGCGACCGACATCAGCACGCACCGCCCCGATCAGTTGTCCAAGCAGGCACGCGTGGTGGAGCTCATCAACGCCTACCGCTCGCTCGGGCACCTGATGGCCGACATCGACCCCCTGGAGTACCGCCAGCGGACGCACCCCGAACTGGAGATCGAGCATCACGGGCTGACCCTGTGGGATCTCGACCGCGAGTTCGCGGTCGGCAGCTTCGGGCAGGCGAAGAACCAGACGCTGGCCCTGCGCGACATCTTGTCGATGCTCCGTGAGTCGTACTGCCGGACGATGGGCGTGGAGTTCATGCACATCCAGGACTACGAGCAGCGCCGCTGGTTCCAGGAGCGGTTCGAGAAGCCTCACGTCAACTGGACCCGCGACGAGCACATGCGCATCCTCGACAAGCTGAACGAGGCCGAGGTCTTCGAGACGTTCCTGCAGACCAAGTACGTCGGCCAGAAGCGGTTCAGCCTCGAAGGCGGCGAGTCGGCGATCGTGGCGCTCGACGAGATCTGCGACTCGGCGGCCGATGCCGGGTTGTCCGAGGTGTGCATCGGGATGCCTCACCGCGGCAGGCTCAACGTGCTGGCGAATGTGGTCGGCAAGTCGTACAGCCAGATCTTCCGCGAGTTCGACGGCGTCCTCGACCCGCGCAACTCCCAGGGCACGGGCGACGTCAAGTACCACCTGGGCGCCGAGGGCGAGTTCACGGCCCTGTCGGGGGCGACGGTGAAGACATCCGTCGCCGCCAACCCGAGCCACCTCGAGGCCGTCGATCCGGTGCTCGAGGGGATCGCTCGCGCGAAGATGGACCGGCTCGGCGTCGTCGACGAGTACCCGGTGCTGCCGGTCCTGCTGCACGGCGACGCGGCGTTCGCCGGGCAGGGCGTCGTGTACGAGACGCTGCAGATGAGCCAGCTCCGCGCCTACCGCACGGGCGGCACGATCCATGTCGTCGTGAACAACCAGGTCGGGTTCACCACGGCCCCGGCCGATTCCCGCTCGTCTGTGTACTGCACCGACGTGGCGAAGGCGATCCAGTCCCCCGTGTTCCACGTGAACGGTGACGATCCCGAGGCTGTGGCCCGCACCGCGCGGATGGCCTTCGACTTCCGCGAGGCGTTCCACAAGGACGTCATCATCGACCTCGTCTGCTACCGCCGGCGTGGTCACAACGAGGGCGACGACCCCAGCTTCACCCAGCCGCTCATGTACAACCTGATCGAGCAGAAGCGCAGCACGCGACGCCGGTACACCGAGCAGCTCATCGGTCGCGGCGACATCTCCCCAGCGGACGCCGACGAGGTGACGTCGCGGTTCCGCGACCGCCTGGAGGCGGTGTTCAAGGAGGTTCGCGAAGAGACCGACGTCGAGTTCGAGTACCACAAGTCGCCGTACTACCCGGCGAAGCGTCCGGGCGCCGAGGGCACCGCGATCACGCCCGCCCAGATGCAGGCCGTCGCCGACGCCCACGTGACGTTCCCCGACGGCTTCACCGTGCATCCGAAGGTCCTCCAGCAGCTCGAGCGGCGGGCGAAGGCGATCCAGGAGGGCCCGATCGACTGGGCGACGGCCGAGCTGCTCGCGTTCGGGTCGCTGCTCATGGAGGGACGCCCGGTGCGGCTCGTCGGGCAGGACACGCGTCGCGGGACGTTCTCGCAGCGGTTCGCGGCCGTCATCGACCGCAAGACGAACGAGCCGTACGTCCCCCTCAAGCACCTGTCCTCGGATCAGGGACGCTTCCACGTGTTCGACTCGCTGCTCAGTGAGTACGCGGCGATGGGTTTCGAGTACGGCTACTCGGTCGCCGCTCCCGACGCGCTCGTGCTGTGGGAGGCACAGTTCGGGGACTTCGCCAACGGCGCCCAGAGCATCTCCGACGAGTTCATCTCGTCCGGCGATGCGAAGTGGTCGCAGAAGTCGGGCGTCGTCCTGCTTCTCCCCCACGGCTTCGAGGGGCAGGGTCCCGACCACTCGTCGGCGCGCATCGAGCGCTGGCTGCAGCTCTGCTCCGAGGGCGCGCTGGCCGTCTGCCAGCCGTCCACTCCGGCCAGCTACTTCCACCTGCTGCGGCAGCATGCGTACGTCAACTGGCACCGCCCTGTGGTGATCGCCACCCCGAAGTCGATGTTGCGCAACAAGCAGGCGGCGTCGATGCCCGGCGAGTTCACCAGCGGCACGTGGCTGCCCGCGATCGGAGACCCGACCATCACCGACCCGTCGAAGGTCACGCGCGTCCTGCTGTGCAGCGGCAAGATCCGCTGGGAGCTGGTGACCGCGCGCGCGAAGGCCGAGCGGACCGAGGATGTCGCGATCATCTCGCTGGAGCGGCTGTACCCGCTGCCGACCGAGGCACTCGCGGAAGCGTTGGCACCGTACCGTCACGTCACGGATGTGCGCTACGTGCAGGACGAGCCGTCCAACCAGGGCGCGTGGCCGTTCCTGTCCGCGGCGCTGGCGAAGCCGCTGGCCGAGGCGATGGGGGGCTATCAGCTCTCGATGCGCCGGATCAGCCGCGAGGCCGCGTCGGCGCCGTCGGTCGGTTCCCACAAGCTCCACGAGATCCAGGAGCGGGAACTGCTGGAGGCGGCCGTCGTCGGCGACTAGGAGGTCGGCATGTACTTCACCGATCGCGGCATCGAGGAGCTGGAGTCGCGCCGGGGTGAGGAGACGGTCACCATGGCCTGGCTGGCGGAGCAACTGCGGGTGTTCGTCGACCAGCACCCCGAGTACGAGATACCCGTCGAGCGTCTCGCGACGTGGTTGGCGCGTGACGACGAGGACGACTAGCGCTCGTCACCCGATCCGGCTGCGGGCCCGGTCTCCAGATGGGACCGGGCCTGTGCGCGTCGTGCCTGCAGGGCTCGTGTGGTGCTCGGCCACACCGCCGCGACGACCGTGCCGATCGGCACGAGGGACAGCGCGATCGCGACCCACAGATACGGGCCGGCCAGGTAGTAGCCGGCGATCACCGCGACGTGCAGCAAAGCCGCCGCCACCACGGGGCCGCGTGAGAAGATGCTCAGCCGCCACAGTCCCCAGCCGGCGGCGAGGAGCCCGAGTCCGTACACCGCGAGCATCGCGGCAACCCCACCGCTGAAGGAGCCGTGCCCCGAGAGCCCGGACAGCACGGCGAGCACGATCGCCGCAAGTCCTGTCAGCCATGTGAGAACACACGCGGTAACTACTCCCCAAGGACGAGGTACGGACGTAGACTTCACCCGTTCAGCCTAAAGCCTTGCTCGTTGCGCGGGAGACGCGCCGTCCGCCTCGTCCATGGAGTAACAGGCCCCACATGCTGGAAATGTGTGGCCTGTGTTGGCATGATCTTTAACTGGACACGTGTGACGGCAAGACTCCTCCAGCTAGGAAGTGATCATCGAATGGATTGGCGCCATCAGGCAGCCTGCCTCAACGAGGACCCGGAACTGTTCTTCCCCGTCGGTAACACGGGTCCGGCCTTGATGCAGATCGCCGAGGCCAAGAAGGTGTGCCGCACCTGCCCGGTCCGCGAACCCTGCCTGCAATGGGCTCTGGACGCCGGCCAGGATCATGGCGTCTGGGGTGGCATGAGCGAGGATGAGCGCCGTGCGCTGCGGCGGCGCGCCGCGAGGTCTCGGGTGCGTGCCTGAGTCGCCGGTCGTCTGATCAACCCCGCCTGTGCCCCTCGGGCGGGGCCAGCGGGATTCGCACCGTCGCGACCGTCCATCGTCCGGGTGGCGTGGCGAGTGTGAAGGATCCCCCCATGTCGTGCACCAGGGTGACGACGATGGACAGGCCGAGGCTGTCGGTCTTGTTCAGGTCGAATCCCAGCGGCAGGGGAAGCCCGTCGTTGGACACCTCCACCACCAGTTCCGAGCCCTCGCGCACCGGTTCGACGAGAACCTGCCCGCGCCGCCCGGGGAATCCGTGCTCGACCGCGTTCTGGCACAGCTCCGTGAGAACGAGGGACAGGTTGGTGGCGACCTCGGCCGGGACGCGGCCGAAGGATCCCTCCCGTTTCACCGTCACGCTGTTCCCCACGACGGCCGCCTCGGCGACCATCCCCATGAGGCGGTCCGCGATCTCGTCGAACGCGACCGCCCCGTCGAACTGCTGCGACAGGATCTCGTGGACGAGCGCGATCGACTGGACGCGTTTCATGGCGTCTTGAAGGGCCTCCTTCGCGGGCGGCGACTGGATGCGCCGGCTCTGCAGGCGCAGGAGAGCCGCGACGGTCTGGAGGTTGTTCTTGACCCGGTGGTGGATCTCGCGAATCGTGGCGTCCTTCGTGACGAGCTGACGCTCGCGCTCCCGCAACTCCGAGACGTCCCGGACCAGCACCAGTTGACCGGCAGGTCCCTTCTCATCGGTGATCGGCAGGATACGCAGCCGCAGGCTGATCTCGCCCTCCCCTTCCAGATCGACCTCGTGCGCCACCAGTTTGCGCTGGAGGAGCGGTCGCTCCACGGGTGCCCGGTTGTGCCCCGGGATGAGCTCTCTCACCACCGCGGTCAGGGACTCTCCCTCCAGGTCACCGCTCAGGCCCAGGTGCCGGAACGCGCTCAGGGCGTTGGGGCTGGCGAAGGTGACGAAACCCCGCCTGTCCGCGTAGATCATGCCGTCGCCCACGCGCGGCGAGAGCCACGGAACCGTTGGTGCACCGGCCATCGGGTACTCGCCGCGGAACATCATGTCGACGATCTTGTTCGCGGCGTCCAGGTAGGAATCCTCCAGCGCACCAGGGGCGCGGACGCCCATCCGGTTGGTGTGCATCTCCACCACGCCGATGCACCGCCCGCTTCGCACGATCGGGATCGCGACGACGTCGACGGGGATGCCCGCGTTGAGCTTGTTGCCCGAGGTCCGGCTGATCTCCCGGCTCAGATACGCCTCTGTCACCAGGTGCTCGGGATCGTAGAAGATATCGTCGCCGACGACGTCGTCCTCCAGGGCCGTCGGACCCGTGTTGGGCCGGAGCTGGGCGGCCGCCCAGAACACGTTGTCGTCGACGTCCGGCACCCACAGGATGAGGTCGGAGAAGGACAGGTCGGCAAGCAGCCCCCATTCGTCGACGAGCCGCTCCAGTTGCGCTGATTCCTCGGCGTCGAGATCGGTGTGGGCGGCGATCACCTGAGCGGTCGTGAGCATGCTGCACAGGGTAGTCATCAGGACCGGCCGGGCGCGCATCGGGCGCCTGTTCGCGACACCTGGCCGATCCGTGACAGAATGGCGGACTGCACCACGTCACAAGGAGGAACCAGCATGGGCAAGGGCGGTCGCAAGCGCAGGGCGCGCAGGAAGTCGCGGGCGAACCACGGCAAGCGTCCCAACTCCTGAGCGCGACGGCCCCCGCACCTCGCGGGGGTCTTTCCGCTCCGGGACGCCGATTTGGTATCGCCCGGAAGCCTCGGTATAGTTGGTCGGGTTGACGCGGGGTGGAGCAGCTCGGTAGCTCGCTGGGCTCATAACCCAGAGGTCACAGGTTCAAATCCTGTCCCCGCTACGAATTTCAGGCTCGGTTCCCGCTGGGAACCGAGCCTGAGAGTTTTCTAGACTTGACTCGGTCATCACATAGTCATCACCTACTCGTACAGCAGGTGTGCACGGCGTCCCGTTCGGGGCGCTGGCATGGAGCGTCTTGGGACGCTTCGGAGCCGGGTGGTTTGCCCGGCGCACCTGTCTGGCATGAAGACGACACTGCAACCGGCCGGCGGCCTTGTTCCGCTGATGAGTATCGAGGACCTTGCCGAGTTTCTCGGCGTGCCTGTCGCGACGATCTACGACTGGCGCGTGGACGGCAAGGGTCCGTGCGGCGTCCGCGTGGGACGCCATGTGAAGTTCACCCAAGCCGACGTGCTGGCCTGGATCGACGCCCAGCGCGAGGTCCGGCCCGGTCAGCCACGCGAGGGCCGGTGATCTGAGATGGCACGCCCACGCACCGATGTCGGCACCTTCGGCCAGTTCACCTACATCGCCGCCCACAACGGCAAGATCAAAGCCCGAGTGAGATTCCGTGACGACGACGGGCAGCTGCGGCTCGTCCAGGCGACCGGCGACACCCGCACCGCTGCTGAGCGGGCGTTGAAGAAGAAGCTGACTCGCCGGGACAACTTCTCGGCCGGGAGCCGTGACCTGTCGGCTGACAGCACCTTCAGTCGCCTTTGTAGAGGTCTGGCTCGCCGACCTCGATCTGACCGGCAGGCTCGCGGTGAGCACGCGGGGACTGTACGAGCGGAACATGCGGCAACTTGTCATGCCCGCTTCGAGCATCTGCTGTTGCGCGAGATCACGGTGCGCAAGGTCGACCAGTTCATCAAGGCACTGGCGGCGAACAAGTCCTACAGCATGGCCAAGCAGGCTCGCACCGTGCTGAGTCTCGCGCTGGGGCTGGCGGTCAGGTACGACGCCTTGCGGGAGAACCCGGTGCGCAGCATCGCGGTGCTACACAAGCCACCGTCACAGGCGATGGCACTCACCTCTGCCCAGGTCGACGCGATCAGAGTTGCCGTCCGGGGTTGGCGACGCAGTACGGGCTTGTCGGGGCCGAAACCGGACGGGCAGTTGGAGCAGATCATTGAGGTCATGCTCGGCACCTCCGGGCGCATCGGGGAAGTGCTGGCGATCCGCAAGTGCGACGTGGACGTCACCGTGACCCCGGCACGGGTGCGTATCTGCGGCAGGATCATTTCCCCGACGGGGAAGCCGACCTACCGACAGCCGCACCCGAAGACCGAGAAGTCGACCCGTGTGGTCTCGGTGCCCAGCTTCACCGCCGAGGTCATCCGCCAACGGCTCGTGGTTCTGGCCGACGAGCCGGACGACCACCTGTTGTTTTTCAGCCGCAACCACACTCCGTTGACGACGAACAACGTCCGCCGACGCCTCCGGACCATCCTCGAGGAAGCAGGCATCGAAGGCGTCACGCTCCACGCGTTCCGCCGCACCGTCGCAACCGTGCTGGATCGGGCCAGCGGCGCCGACCTCACAGCCGACATGCTGGGCCACACGTCCTCGAAGATCACCAAGCAGCACCACATCGAGCCCGACGAGACTGTGAACCCCGTGACTGCCGAGATCCTGGAATCCCTCGCACGCCGCGCCGCCAAGGAGCCTGACGGCGAGGGTGATTCTGCTTAGCTGACGGCCAGCAGGGCGTGTGGGCGCGGACCCGCTCCAATACCCCTCGTCGAAGGTGGGCGGCTCGTCAGTGCCGTAGTACAGGCCCTCCATCGCTGCGTCATGCTCAGCGCGGAGGCGCACCGCGAGCGGCCCGGCAGCATCGAAGGCTGGGCTGGCAGCGAAGCCTCCGTCAGGCACGGGTAGGTCCGGCGTGAACGCTTGGGAGATCTCGAAGCAACTGGTGAGCACATCGGTGACCGTTGGCCGGTCGGTGAGGAACTCCAGCACCTCGTCGTTGCCGAGGAGCGCCCACAGGTCGTAGAACTGGCGACCGATGCGTGGCCAGCCGTGTACTCCTTCTTGGGCGGCTGGGTAGCTGGCGAAGTTGTTCACCCGTAGCAGTTTCTCGATGAGGGTGCGTCCTGGATGCAGGACAGCGACGTCGAACGCGGCCAGGTCGCTCCAGGCCGAGGTGTCGAAACCGGCGTCCGCGAGTTGGCGGGCCAGCAGTGAGGTGACCTGCCGGTCACGGTGTGGGTTCGGGCCACCGGACTGGCCGAGTTCGACCAGAATCGCGCCTGCGTCGGCGATCGCACCCGGCTCTCCCGAATGCGCGAGGGGAGGTGCGAGGTAGGCGCTGCGGTGAAAGCTGCCGGGCTTGCCACCGCTGCGCCCACCCGACGCCTCACCGCCGGTCGCAGTTGCAGCGGCTTGGACCATCGACTTCGCAGCGCCTCGCACGCCCAGTAGTCCTTCTCGACCGCCAACGGACGGACGCCAAGCTGCTGGGCAGCCGTCACGACAACCTCGCTGAACCCAGCCGGATCGGAGGCGCGCCAACTCGGCAGTGTGGTCATGCGGCACTCCCGAGAATTGCCAGAGCGCTGTCGGTGGTGCGACGGTCAGGCATCGGGATCTGCTCGGCGAGAGCGTGCTCGCCGAGTGACTCCAAGAGCGCCCGCAGCCGTGCCCTCACCTTGCCCGGCTCAGTCTCTGAGCCGCGCGCCAGGTGGTCAGCACGCAACTGCCCGCTGCGGATCAACTCACGGAACCGCTCCCACGCCTCACCCGGAGGCACCTCGACCGTTCGCTCCCACTGGGCAAGGGCCTCCAGCAACGCGACCTCGCCCGAGCCAAGCTCAGCCTCCACGCGGGCATGGCGAGCTGGCCGCGCATAGAAGTCGATGTCGTGCGTTGACCCCGGCGCACGGTGCGGCACCGCGATGTGCGCTTTGCGGGGCACCTGGGTCGACACTCGAAGTCGATTCGACGCATCCAAGCCCGTTGGCCCCACGCCGGGGCCCGGAGCGAGTTCGGCGATCACCAACTCAGTCCGGGGGTAACTCATCCCCCATGCGCCAACGCGAAGGCCGCTCATCGACATCCGTCAATGCGTTGGTTACAGTGCGGGCATGTCTCGTGCCACGCTTGACCTGGCGAACCCCGGCGACGCGTGCCCGGCGAACGCCGGTGCGCTGATGCCCGCCGAGCGGGCGGAGTGCCTCGCGGAGACCTTCAAGGCGTTGTCGGATCCGGCCCGAGTTCGGCTGCTGGCGCATATCGCCGCGGCCGAGCACGGCACCGCGTGCGCGTGCCATATGCCCGACGCGCTCGGAATCAGCCAGCCGACCTTGTCCCACCACATGAAGAAGCTGGTCGACGCCGGCTTGGTGACCCGAGAACAGCGTGGGCGATGGGCGCACTACACCCTGGCACCAGAGGTCCTCGATGTCGCCCGGGACTTTCTGGGAGCACCGACGGACGCCGCCCGCTGCTGCTGACACATTGACAGTCGTCGATGTGGATGCTTCACTCCTCGTATTGATAACCATCGATACAAGGGAGTGGATGTGATGGTCACGATCAAGGTCTTCGAGGGCCCGCTGTGCTGCAACACCGGCGTATGCGGCCCCGATCCGGCTCAGGCACTGGTGGACTTCACTGCGGACGTCCGCTGGGTCACGGAACTCGGAGCCGCCGTCACCCGGGCCAACCTTGCCCAAGACCCCGCTGCCTTCGCCACGGACGACCTCGCTCGAGCCTTCCTGCAGACAGCGGGCGCAGGTGCGCTTCCGTTGGTGATCGTCGACGGGCTGACTGCACTGACCGGCCGCTATCCCACGCGCGCCGAGCTCGCCCGGTATGCCGGTATCGCCGCGGCCGATCCAGAGCAGTCGGCGAACCGCGACGATGGCACCCGAGCACCCGCTACCGGGCACCGCGATCCTGCGCCGCAGCCGCTGCCGCTCGTCACGTCGTCCGTCTCTTGCTGTGGGAATCCCCGGTGAGGTTCCTCGATCACCTGCCTCGGCACGTGTTCTTCACCGGCAAGGGAGGGGTGGGCAAGACGAGCGTGGCATGCGCGGCCGCAGTCCACCTCGCCGGGCTCGGCAGGCGGGTACTTCTGGTGTCAACAGATCCGGCGTCCAACGTGGGCCACGTCTTCGGGCAGGAGATCGGGAACAGTGTCACCCCCATCGCCGCCGTCGCGGGGTTGGACGGACTTGAGATCGATCCCGAGCAGGCGGCCGCCGAGTACCGGGAACGGACCCTCCGGCCGATCCGCGACTACTTGTCCGCAGCCGATCTGGCTTCGGTGACCGAACAACTGTCCGGCGCCTGCACCACCGAGATCGCCTCGTTCAACGAGTTCACCGATCTGCTCGCCGACACCGAGACGACCTGCGACTACGACCATGTCGTGTTCGACACCGCACCGACGGGCCACACGATCCGGCTGCTCAAGCTGCCCGGTGAATGGACGCGCTTCATTGACGACGGCAGGGGCGACACATCGTGCCTCGGCCCGATGTCGGGCCTGGAGAAGTCCCGATCCACGTATGGACGTGCCCTTGCCGCTCTCGCCGACCCCGGCATCACCCGGCTCGTGCTGGTCGCCCGTGCGCAGCAGGGCGCCCTCATCGAAGCGGCTCGTACCGTCGACGAACTCGCCGAGGCCGGCGTCGCCGCCACCCACCTGGTCGTCAACGGCGTCATGCCGGCCGACCCGGACCACGACCCGCTCGCCGAGGCGATCCGCGCCCGTGAGACCCGCGCTCTCACCGACCTCCCCCCACAACTCGTCGGACTGGTCACCGAGCGCATCCCCCTGCGTGGAGTCGACATGGTCGGCGTGCCCGCCCTGGCATGCCTCCTCGCGCCGACGAGCACGCCCGCAGCCGCTCCCGCCACCGGGGACACGCCAGGCTCGCTGCCGGCAATCGACACCGTGCTGTCGGAACTCGCGTCACAGGACCACGGCCTGGTCATGTGCATGGGCAAAGGCGGCGTCGGCAAGACCACGACCGCCACCATGATCGCGCTCGCCATGGTGGCGGCCGGAAGGGACGTCCACCTCACCACCACGGACCCCGCCGCCCACCTCGACCGCTCTCTCGCATCCGACCGGCTCCGCGTGTCCAGCATCGACCCCGAACAAGCCACGGCCGACTATCGCGCACGCGTCATGGCCACCAAGGGCGCAGCGCTCGACGACCTGGGGCGCGCCGCCCTCGCCGAGGATCTACGCTCGCCCTGCACAGAAGAGGTCGCGGTCTTCCAGGCCTTCTCCCAGGTCGTGGCCGAAGCCCGGCACCGGTTCGTCGTCATGGACACCGCCCCCACCGGTCACACCCTCCTGCTGATGGACGCCACGGGCTCCTACCACAACGAGATCGCTCGCAACATGGCAGCCGGAACGCGCTTCACCACACCACTCATGCGGCTGCAGGACCCTGACCACACCAAAGTGATCATCGTCACCGTCGCGGAGACAACGCCGGTGCTCGAAGCGAGCCGACTCCAGGCAGATCTCGAACGCGCCGGCATTCGCCCGTGGGCCTGGATCGTCAATCAGACGCTCTCCGGAGCGGACACCGGCAATCCCCTGCTGGTCCAACGCCAGGCCGCCGAGCAGAGACCCATGACCGCAGTCCTCCGCCAGGCGGAGCGCTCAGCCCAGATCCCATGGACGACAGATCCGATCGCCCCGGCGGAGGTCCCTTCTTAACTTTACCGTCCGGCCGGTATACTTGATCGAGTGAGTCATTCCCCTTCGCCGATCCCCGCGACCACCCTGCCACCGTCGAACCGGCGCCGGTGGACCGCGCTGGCGGTGCTCGGGCTGGCCGTGCTGCTGCTCGCCATCGACGGAACGGTCCTGTCGCTCGCCGTCCCGGCCCTCACCGCGGCGCTCGCGCCCACAGCCGAGCAGGTGCTGTGGATCGCCGACATCTACTCACTGGCGCTGGCCGGGCTGCTCGTGCTGATGGGCAACCTGGCCGATCGCTTCGGCCGCAAGCGAGTGCTCCTGATCGGCTCGGCGGCCTTCGGCCTCGCCTCCGTTCTCGCAGCCTTCGCCACATCCCCCGAGCAACTGATCGCCGCCCGCCTCCTCCTCGGCGCCGCGGGCGCGACGTTGATGCCGTCCACACTGTCGCTGATCCGCAACATGTTTCCCGACGCCGGCGAGCGCACCCGTGCCATCGCCATCTGGTCGATGGCCTTCGGCGCCGGCTCGGCCATCGGGCCACTGGTCGGCGGGTTCCTGCTGGAGCATTTCTGGTGGGGCTCGGTCTTCTTGATCAACGTGCCTGTGATGCTGGTCGTGCTCGTCACCGGGATCCTCCTGCTGCCGGAGTCACGAGATCCTGAACCGGGCCGATTCGACGTGCCCTCAGCCGCGTTGTCCATGGTCGCGGTGGTGCCGATCGTGTACGCCATCACCCACGTGGCGGGCTCCGGGATCACCCCGTCGATCGCAGCCTGCGTGATCGTCGGCCTGGCGGGCGGAATCCTCTTCGTCCGTCGCCAGCGGCGCCTGGCGAACCCCATGATCGACGTCGACCTCTTTCGCCGGCCGACCTTCTCCGGCGCGGTGGCCACCAACGTGATCGCCATCTTCGCCCTCAGCGGCCTGATGTTCTTCTTCTCCCAGTACCTGCAATTCGCCCGGGGGTTCAGCCCGCTGCAGGCCGGGCTGGCCGAGCTGCCGTCCACCCTGGCCTCGGTCGTCGTGGTCGCCCTCGTCGGATTCCTGCTGGGTCGCCTGGGACGAGGGCGCGCGATCGCCCTCGGCATGGCACTGGTGACCGTGGGGCTGGGCCTGATCGCCCTCGCCGAGGGCGCCGACAGCTACCTCTGGCTCGCGCTGTGCCTGGCGCTGATCGGCTTCGGGGTCGGGCTGGCAACGACCCTCACTGGCGACGCGATCATCTCCGCGGCCCCGCCGGACAAGGCCGGCTCCGTCTCCGCCATCACCGAGACGGCCCAGGAGCTCGGAGTGGTCCTCGGTATCGCCGCGCTCGGGTCGTTCCTCACCGGCCGCTATCGCGCCGGCATCGCCGGCGCCATCCCTGCCGACCTCGCCCCCGAGATCGAGGCCCGGGTGCGAGACTCGCTCGGGTCGGCGCTGAGCGTGCTGGACGCCGGCTCACCACTCGCCGAAGCCTCCAGACACGCCTTCGTATCCGCGATGCAGACCACATCCCTGGTCGCAGCCGGGCTCACCTTGATCGCGGCGATGCTGGCCTGGCGGTTGATTCCCTCTTCCCGCGGGACCGAAGGTCGGTGAGCCGGCGCGGCAACCCGCAGCCCTCGCCGGCTTCGCGTCGTCGCGGGAGAGCACGGGCGGGTTCGTGATGGATCACGACGGCTGCCGGGCCGAATCCGCATCGTCCTGCCTCTCATCCTGGGTGGCGGCCCAGGATGCCAGCAGCTTGAGGCTGTCCGCTGTCGGCGACCCGGCGGGCGTCGTGTACACGTTGAGAACGAGACCCGGTTCGCTGGGCAACTCCATCGACTCGAACATCAGGTCGAGATCGCCGACGACCGGGTGGTGGATCCGCTTCAGACCACTGCGGTGGAACTTCACATCCTGGGACGCCCAGCGTTCCCGGAACAGCTCGCTTTGCGTCGAGAGTTCCCCGACCAGTCGGATCAGCTCGGGATCATGCGGGTTGCGACCGGCTTCGAGGCGGAGCATGGCGGCGGCATCGCGGGCGATCGTGTCGTAGTCGCGCCAGAACTCGCGGGCCGCGGGATTGAGGTAGGTGAACCGGGTCGTGTTCACCGGCCTGTGGGGGTCGTCGAACACCGGAGCATAGAGCGCCCGGCCCATGCGGTTGGCCGCGATGATGTCGTGGCGACCGTTGCGCACCCAGGCGGGAGCGTCCGCCATGGCGTCCAGCACCTGGCGCACCGCAGGGCGAACCGTGGTGGCCGGCGTTCGTTGGCGTCGCGGTGCGGGACCGGCGGCCCGGGCGAGGTCGTACAGGTACTGACGCTCGGCGTCGTCGAGCTGCAGGGTGGTCGCCAGCGCGTCGAGGACGCTGTCGGAGGCTCCGGCCAGGTTGCCGCGTTCGAGCCGGACGTAGTAGTCGACCGACACCCCCGCGAGCAGCGCCACCTCCTCGCGTCGCAGGCCCTTGACCCGGCGACGGCCGCCGTAGGCGGGCACACCGGCCTGTTCGGGCGACAGCCGGGCGCGCCGCGTCACCAGGAACTCGCGGACTTCGGCTCTCACGTCTGCCATTGCTCCACCTTAGATCGGCGAGGCGATACCCCGGGAGGCACCGTCAGTACCCCTTGGGTACCCGGTCAGGCCGGGTACTCGCTCGTCGTGAGCTTGTCACCCCAGGTCGTCTCCGGCTCCCCCGAGGCGGGGCCGGGAGCCTCCCACAGCGCAAGGTGGCTCATGAACTGGTCGGGGGCGGCCCCGTGCCAGTGCCACTCCCCCGCCGGGGTGTACACGGTGTCTCCGGGATGAAGCTCGATGAGTTCCTCGCCGCGGGTCTGGACGTAGCCGACCCCGTCGGTGACATGGAGCGTCTGACCGACGGCATGTCTGTGCCAGGCGGTGTGCGCTCCCGGCGTGAACCGAACGAGGTTCAGGCGGGCCCGGGACGGCTCCTGGCCGGTGTAGTAGGCGTTGAAGTACACGTCTCCGGTGAACCACTGTTCGGGTCCCGTGACGGTGGGTCCCTTGAGTTGCAGGTGTGTGCTCATACGAGGTCCTCCCTGAGGGTCGGTGATCGGTCGCGGGGCGGGGCGCATCCTCAGCCGGAGACCACACCTCGCGTGTCCTTCACTCCAGGACATCGCGTTCCACGCCGGGGCGGGAGACCCTGCGCTTACGGGTAACGCCAGTACCCCCGGCGCGCCGTCATCCCGGATTCCCGCATCGATCCGCAGTCGGCCGGGCGGGGACACGACCGGCGTCCGCGGCGGCGTCGGCGACGGGACGGGACCGGGTGAGCAGGACGATCGAAACCGCGGCCGCGCTCACCACGAGCCCGATGTACCCGGAGGCCAGATCCAGCAGGTCGACCACTGCCGACAACTCGCCACCGACCAGGTTGGGGACCGCCGCCCCGGTGTACGAGATGAGGTAGACGCTCGCCAGCAGGCCGGCACGATCCGCGGCCGCCGTCTGCGCCAAGAGGGCGCTCATGCCACCGGTGCCGACCATGCCGAGGGCGACGCCCCCCAGGTAGCTCCCGGCCAGGAACGGCACCATGGCTGCCGCGTGCAGGCTCATCACGGCAACGATCGCGGCGAGGGAGAATCCGATCAGACCCAGGCGCACGGCGGCGGTCGCCCGCATCCGGCCCGCGACCAGCCCGCCGATCGGAGCGAGAACCACGATGGAGGAGAAGACGATGGCGATCACGAGCCGGTTGGCGGTGCCGAGGTGGTCGGCGGTGATGGCCGGCGAGAACGCCTGGTAGAAGCCCGAGAACGACCAGGTCGCGACCAGCGCCGCGCCGACGGCGAACAGCAGCCGGCCCTGACCGTGCGGGAACACCAGACGCGGAACGAGGGACCCGAAGACACCCGGCCTTCGAGCGGCGGGCTGTGGGCCGAGAGCCAGCGGAACAGCCACCGCGACAAGGGCGACAGCGACAACGGTGAACATCAGGGTGCGGGGAGCAGGACCGTATTCGGCGAGCGCCCCGGACACGAGGGCTCCGACCGGAAGCACGGCCGGCGGAATGGCGCCGGTGACAAGCGCAGGGAGCCAGCGTGGGCGCGCGGGTGCCAGGTCGATCGCCCAGGACCCCAGCGCGCTCGACGCGAGCCCGCAGGCGACGCCCTGCAACATCCGCCCGAGCATCAGGAGGCCGGCGCCGTGAACGTTCATCAGCACGACAAGACCCGCCACCGCAGAACCGACCGCCGCCAATGCGACCGGCTTGCGGCCCAGATGGTCCGACAGCCGCCCCAGCACCAGCAATGACACGGCCGTCATCGCGAGATAGGCCACCGTCGTGATCGCCAGATCTCGGTCCGTGATGCCGTCCTGCATCCGAAACGTGTTGTACAGCGGGATCGGCGTACCCGACGCCAGGAACACCATGGCCAGGGCGACGGACGCGGCGGCGAAGCCGGCGGGGCGGGACAACCGGAGTCGTCCCGCCCCGCGTGGGCCGAGTCCGATCACACCCGAACCATGACCTTGAGCGCCTCACGGGCATTCATCGCGGCATAGCCGGCCGGGACGTCGTCCAACGACACGAGGCGATCGAAGACCCGTCCGGGGTCGATCTCACCGGCGACGACCTGCCGGATCGCCGGCTCCAGGTAGGCCCGCACCGGGGCCGGACCCCCGGCGAGGCGGGCGTTCTTCCCGAACAACGAGCCGAAGCCGATCGGCGCCGCCTCGTACTGGGGAACGCCGACCCGGGAGATGATCCCGCCCGGACGGACGACCCCGTACGCCTGCTCGTACGCGGGCATGTGACCGACCGCCTCCACCACGATGTGCGAACCCTCGCCACCGGTGAGGTCGAGCACTCTCGCAACACCTTCCGCGCCCCGCTCGGGCACGACCTCGGTCGCCCCGAACTCGACACCCAGATCAGTGCGCGCCCGGTGACGTCCCATGAGGATGATCCGCTCCGCGCCCAACTGCTTCGACGCCAGCACCGCCGACAGTCCGACGGCGCCGTCACCGATCACGGTCACCGTCCTGCCGGGCGCGACCTGCCCCATGTGGGCGGCGTGGTAGCCGGTCAGGTAGACGTCCGACAGCGTCAGCAGCGAGGCGAGCAGGGACTCGTCCGCATGGGCCGGGTCCACGTCCGGGACGACGACCAGGCTGCCGTCGGCCAGCGGGATCCGCGCCAACTCGGCCTGCAGCCCGCCGGTGTCGGGCGTGCCGTACCAGCCACCGTGCACGCAGGCGGTCTGGAAGCCCTCTCGGCAGAAGACGCACGTGTTGTCGCTGAACGCGAACGGCACCACGACGAAGTCGCCCCGCTCGACGGTGGTCACCGCCGCGCCGGTCTCCTCGACGACGCCGATCAGCTCGTGGCCCATCGGCGTCCCCTGCACCGCCGCAGGCATCGAATGGTACGGGTGCAGGTCCGACCCGCAGATGCACGCGCGCACCACGCGCACAATCGCATCGGTCGGCTGCCGGATCACGGGATCCGGAACAGTCTCGACGCGGACGTCGCCGGCGCCGTACATGAAGGTTGCTCTCATGAAGCCTTGTCACTCCAGTTCAGGAAGAGGTGGACGGCCCGACACGACCGAACGCCGGCGCACACCGCGCGGGCTCCTACCGGACCGACACCAGTAGACCCCGCCGTCGGCCGGGGCGGGAGATCCTGCCGATCCGGGTACTGACAGACCCCCGCATCCGGGCGCCACGACGACCGTCACCGAAGGCCGCGATCGAGGCTCCCCTCTCCTGCCTGGCTGCGACGATCCGCGCGCCGGTTCACGCGCTGACCCGCGACGATGTCGTCTCGTCGACCGCGGCGGCGTCCCATGCGCCGTCGCCCGTCAGAAGCAGCACGCGCTGGGCGGCATACTCGGCCACCGCGGCGTCGTGTGTGATCACCACGAGCGCGAGCCCGCGGCCGCGACGCAGCGCCGCGAGCACGTCGAGCACGGACTCCTGCGTCTCCGGATCGAGCGAGCTGGTCGCCTCGTCGCAGAGCAGGACGGCCGGCTCGTGCGCGAGGGCGCGGGCGATCGCCACCCGTTGGGCCTGCCCGCCCGACAAGGTCCGCGGCAGCGCGCCGGCCACCTCGGGCGCGAGCTCGACCGACCCCAGAAGGCCGCGCACCGCCTCCGCCGTCGCCTCGCGCGTCAACTCCGGACGTGCCCTGCGCACGGCACGCCCGAGCTGGCGCCCGACGGTCACCGCCGGGTTGAGGCTGCCGGCCGGATCCTGCCCGATGAACTGCAACGCACGGCGCTGCGCCGGGGTGCGCTCGCCGAGGCACGGTGCGAGCGGTTCTCCCAGGAGGTCCAACGTCCCGGAACGTACGGGAGTGGTCCCGATGAAGGCCCGGGCCAAGGTGGTCTTGCCGACGCCCGAGGCGCCGAGCAGTGCGATGCTCTGCCCGCGACGGAGGTCCAGATCGAGATCCTCCACGACCGGGCGTCCGGCCGGCGAGTCGACGTGGAGGCCGCGCGCCCGCAACGCCGGCGCGCCGACCGCCGCGACGTCGGGCTCCTCCGGGGCATCGGCCAGCGACGCCGCGGCCCGGGCGTGCCGCAGCAGCCTCCCGGCGGCACCGACGTCGGAGGTCTCCACGATGCGTCCCTTCCGCATGAGAGAGATCACATCGGCCACCTGATCCGCGAACGCGAGGTCGTGCGTGATGAGCAGCACGGTCAGGGCGCGGTCCCGCTTGAGGGTGGCGATCATGTCGCAGACCTGCCCGAGCGCCGCGGGGTCCAAGCCGTTGGTGGGCTCGTCGAGCACGAGCAGTTCGGGCGAGGACGCGACGGCGCGGGCGACGGCGGCACGCCGCCGCTGCCCGCCGGAGAGCTGGGCCGGGCGCCGACGCAGCAGATCGTCCACGTCGCCGAGCCCGAGCGAGCAGGTCAGCCGCAGCAGGTCCTCGTCGGACGCACCGCGCGGCGCCACCTCGTTCAGCAGTTCTCCGATCGTCAGATGTGGGGTGAGCGACAGCGCCGGGTCCTGACCGAGCCACGCGAGCCTCTCTCGCCGCAGGCGGCGCAGCCGGGCACCGTGCAGTCGCAGCGGCTCGGCGCCGCCGACGCGCACCCTTCCTCCCGCGAGCAGGAGGCCGGGCCGCAACCGTCCGAACAGCGTCAGGCCAAGTGTCGTCTTGCCGCATCCGGACGTGCCGACGAGCGCATGCACGCGCCCTGCAGGAACCGTGAGGTTCACGCCGTCGAGGACGGACGTCCCCGTCCGGGTGGCCACTTCGAGCTCGTCGATCTCGATCACTGCGTCACCTTTCTCATGGCCCGGTCCACCAGGATGTTGGCCGGGACGGTCACCGCCGCGATCGCGAGCGCCGGGGCGAGGCTGGCCCACGGGTTGAGCCGGATGCCCTCCAGCCCCGCCTGCACCATCGTCGCCCAGTCGCTGTCGCCGCCCAGCGGTGAGAATCCGAGGAAACCGGCCGCCGCCACGAGGTAGAGCGCGCCGATGAAGCGCGTTCCGGCATCGGCCAGCAGCGGTCCGGCCAGGTTCGGGAGCACGTCGCGGACGAACACACGCGGCCAGCCGTCCCCGCCCAGCCGCGCCGCCAGCACGTAGTCCGAGCGGAGGACCGGCAGCGCCGCAGCGCGGGTGAAGCGGGCCACGAAGGGAACACTGGCGACGGTCATGACGAGCACCATGGTCGGCACGCCGGAGCCGAGGCCGAAGACGAGCACCATCATGGTGAGCATCGACGGCACGACGAGAAGCAGGTCGACGACGAACCCGACGCCTCTCGCCAGCGGGCGCCGCGAGGTGAGCACCAGTCCCAGGCTGATCCCGACGAGCATCGCGACACCGGTCGCGAGGGCCGCGACCAGCAGGAGGCCCGCGCCTCCGGCCGCCAGCCGCTGCCACACGTCACGGCCGAGCCCGTCGGTTCCGAGCAGCCCTCCTTCCCCCGGCGGAAGGTACCCGGCCGCGACCGCCGTCTCGGAGCCGGTCGCGAACAGCGGGCCCACGAAGGCGAATCCGACGGCCCCCACCAGCAGGATCAGCCACACCCGGCCGAGGCCTCTCACGAGCGATCCGTCTGCGAGAGGTCGGCCAGCCGGTACGCGAACACCGTGACGGCGATGACGATCCCTCCGCACGCCATGAGCAGGCCGGGCTCCCGGTTGGCGACGGCCTGGACGAGCAGACTGCCGAGCCCTGGGTAGGCGAAGGCGCGCTCGACGACGACCGTCCCGCCGATGAGGTAGGGCACCAGCATCGCGCTCGCCTGCGCCGCCGGGGCGAGGGCGCCCGGCAGCAGGTGCCGCACCAGGACGCGCGAGGGAGCGAGTCCGGCCAGGCGGGCCGCCTCGACGTGCGCGCTGGCGGCCTCGCGCGCCACGATGGGACGCACGAGGCGCATCAGCGTCCCACTGCCGACGATCGCGATGCTGAGCGCCGGCAGGACCAGGATCTGCGGACGATCGAGAACCCCGCCGCCGGCCGGCAGCAGCGACACGGCCGGCAGCCAGCCCAGCGCCGAGGAGAACACGACGACGGCGACCGTCGCCACGACGAACTCGGGTGTGCAGATCGCGGCGAGCGCCGTCGAGCTCAGCACCCGGTCCAGCGGCGATCCGGCTCTGATCCCGGACAGGATCGCGCCGCCCCACCCGAGGATCGCGATGCCGATGGCGGCCACCGCGGCCAGGACGGCCGTCCGCCCGAGTGCGGTGGCCACCATCGGGCCGATCGGGGCGCTGCTCAGCAGGGTGTTCCCGAGGTCGCCCGACGCGAGCCCCCGAAGCCACTCGCCCAGCCGCACGAGCACGGGACGGTCCAGTCCGTACTGCGCGCGCAGTTGCGCGAGGGCCTCGGGCGTCGCGTTCTGCCCGAGGCGTGCGCTGGCGGCATCGCCGGGCAGCAGATCGAGCACGAGGAACACGACGACGAGCGCGGCCAGCGTCCAGGCGGCCCAGCCCAGCAGCCACCCCGCGAACGCCGTCGCCGTGCGTGCCGCTCGTCGGAATCGGCTCACTGCTGGTAGGCGGCCTGGGCGAACAGGGGCACGCTCATCGTCATCCGCACTCCGGTCAGGTTCTCGGTGTGTGCGGCGAGCACCGGCTGGAAGCCCCAGACCGCATCGGTTCCGTTCGACCACACCAGCTCCTGCGCCTTGTTGAGCAGCTCGGAGCGCTTGGCCTCGTCGGTCTGCGCCTGCGCCTGGGTGATGAGCGTGGTGAGTTCCTCGTCCTGGCTTCCGAAGTAGTTGCCGGGAGCGCCGTCGGTCAGGAACATCGTGGCGTGTGCCGCGAACGCCCGGTTGATCGCGTAGAAGGAGAACAGGTCGTTGGCGCGCACCACGCTGAGATCGTTGAAGAGCGTCGTCGGGTCGGCCTCGTGGATCGTGACCTCGACTCCTGCCTCCTTCAGTTGCTGGGCCATCAGCTTCGCGGCGTCGGTGATGCCCGGTGTCATCTCCGAGGCGAGCGCATCGAGCGTGGTGACCCCCTTCGCGGCGAAGATCTGCTTGGCCTTCTCGACGTCGCGCTCGCGCTGTTTCAGGGCATCGTCGTAGCCCACCATGCCCTGGCCCACGACGTCGTTGCCGACGGTGCCCTTCCCGCGGAACACCACATTGACGAGTGCCTCCCGATCGATCGCGAGCCGGAACGCCTCGCGCACCTCGGGATCGTCGAAGGGCGCCTTCGCCTGGTTCATCATGAACTCGAACGCACTGGACTCTGCCGCGCCCGGATCCTGCACGACGATCCCGGAACCCTCTTGGATGGTCTCGATCCCGGTGGGGGTGACGCCCGTCGCGTAGTCGACCTGGTCTCCGGTGATCGCCGACATGCGTGCGGTGGCGTCGGCGATCGGGATGAACTCCAGTCGCTCGAGCTTCGGGGCGCCACCCCAGTAGTCGTCGTTGCGTACCAGGACGGCGCCGGTTCCCGCCGAGTACGACTCGACCTTGAACGGCCCGGAGCCGATCGGCTTGCTGAAGTCGGTCGTGCCGGCCGGGAACACGACGCTGATCTGGGACAGGACGGACTCGATCAGGTCGGCGCGCGGCTTGCTCAGCGCGAGGGTGACCGTCAGCTTGCCGTCGCTCGTCGCCTGGTCGAAGTCGACGTCGGCGAACATCGAACCGTAGTTCGGCGCCGTACCGAGGTACTTCAAGGAGGACAGCACGTCGTCCGCCGTCACCGGGCTGCCGTCATGGAAGGTCACGCCGTCGCGGATCTTGATGGTCCACCGGGTCGCGCCGGCGTCCGGCGTGATCGACTCGGCCAACTGCAGTTCGGGCTTGCCGTCCACGACGAGCACCAGCGAGTCGTAGATGTTCAGGGCGACGCCGTAGACGAGGAAGGACGAGGCCTTCGTGACGTCGAGCGTGTCGGTCTGGCCGCCGAGGATCGCGACGCGCACCGTCCCGCCCTCGACAGGAGACGCGCCGGTCGTGGCCGGCGTCGTGTCGGGACCGGCGCCGCACGCCGCCAGGCCCAGGAGGGCGGTGGCCAGCGAGGCGGCGAGCAGGCGCCGCGCAGGGCGTCTGGACAAGGGAGAAGCCATGGGAATCCAATCTGGACGTAACTAAGTACACTTAGGGAAGCCTAACCATACCCAATCCGGAGGGGCGGTCCGGAATGCGGCACGATGAGGAGATGACCCCGGCACGTCGCAGGTGGAACAGACCGCCGCTGAGCAAGGACGCCATCGTCTCGGCGTCGCTGGAACTGGTGGACGCCGAGGGTCTCGGAGCCCTGACCATGCGGCGAGTCGCGGACGAACTCGACGTCGCGCCCATGTCCTTGTACCGGCACGTGAAGGACCGGCAGGCCCTCCTCGTCGGCATGCTCGACGCGGTCGCGCTCGCCGTGCGGCCCGTCCCGCGCGGGTCGTCACCGAGAGGAGAGATCGGCGAGATCCTGCGCTCGCTCCACGACACCTTCCGGACGCATCCCTGGGTGATCGGCGTGCTCGCCAACGACGGCCTCGCGAGCGAGCACATCATGCCGCTGATCGATCAGGCCCTCGGATGCCTGCTGCGAGCCGGGCTCCCCGAGAAGGAGGCGGCGCGCGGGTGGGGCATCCTCTTCCACCACCTCGTGGGCGAGACGCTCTTCACGCACCGCACCGGCCCCACCTACGCCCAGACGCTGATCCGGTCGATGGACCTCACGCAGATGCCCTCGCTGGCCCGGCTCGCGCAGAGCGAACCACGGCCGCACTCCGATGCCGTCGAGGACAGCCTCGATCTCCTCCTGGACTGCGTGCTGCCGCACGAGGGCGAGCGTCCGCCCCGCGGTATTTAGGCAAGGCTCGCCTTACATATGTGTACGCTGTTACGTGCGGGGCATTGCGGCGCCCGCGTCCAGCGTGAGGAGAGGCATGACAGCCCTTGTCGAAGCGGATTCGCCAGCCGAAGAGGGCCAGCGGCGGCCCGCGACACCCAGCACGGAGTTCACCCCGCGCCAAGCCCTGATGCAGGTCATCCGCCCCGTGCAGGGGCGCCTGATCGGCTCCTTGGCGCTGGGGGCTCTCGGAGCGGCGCTACGCGTCGTGTCCCTCGTGGCGTGCGGGCTCCTCGTCCAGCATCTGCTCACCGGTCCCGGCTGGCAGACGGTCACGTGGTGGCTGGTCGCGATCATCGGGACCATGGTGGGATCGGCCGTCGCCACCACCCTGGGCAGCGTCGTGTCGCACCAGGCCGCCTTCGACCACGAGACCATGATGCGGCGCGCGATCACCACACACCTCGGCCGGATGCCGCTCGGTGCCGTGCAGCGGATCGGTGCCGGCGGAGTGAAGAAGATCGTGCAAGGAGACGTCCGAGCGATGCACTCCGCGATCGCCGACTCGCCATCGCTGCTGGGCGCCGGTCTCGGCGGCCTGGTGTCGTCGCTGATCGCGCTGGGTGTCATCGAGTGGCGACTGCTGCTCGTCGTGCTGGCCATCCTGCCCATCGTGGCGATCGTCATGAAGATCGCGATGAAGGACTACGCGGCGGAGCGTGAAGCCTACGACCGATCGCTCGAGGCCATCGATGCATCGAGCATCGAGTACGTGCAGGGCATGCAGGAGGTGCGCATGTTCGACGGCGGTTCGGAGTCGTTCGGGCGCTACGCCCAGCGGGTGATCGACTTCACCGAACGTCTGCGCACATGGAACGACCGGAGCAAGCCGGGAGCGCTGGCCACGCGGCTGCTCGTCGCTCCCCTCCCGGTGACGGTCCTCGTCGCGATCGGCGGCTTCGCGATGGCCGTCGCCGGCTGGATCGACCCGATCGCCGTCGTGGTGGCACTGCTGATCGCGTCCATGCCCGTCGATTCGTTCATGCCCTTGATGTACATGACCGAACACAACAACAAGGCGATGGCCGCGGCACTGCGCATCACGCAGGTCCTCCAGGAGCCCGAACTCCCCGAGACGCCGCACCCCGAGCTCCCCAGAGGAGGGGCTGTTCACCTCGAGAGAGTCACCTTCAGCTATGCGGCCGATCGCGCCCCGGCGTTAAGCGACGTCACCATCGACATCCCCGCCGGGAGCGTCTGCGCGCTGGTGGGACCGTCCGGATCCGGCAAATCGACGGTCGCGCGCCTCGTGCCGCGCTACTTCGATGTGGACGAGGGATCGATCAGCGTCGGCGGCGTCGACGTCCGGCGGATCGATCCTGCCGAACTGCTGCGTCACATCGCGCTCGTCTTCCAGGAGCCGTTCCTGCTGCACGCGAGCATTCGCGAGAACCTCACCATCGGTGCCAGGAATGCGACACCGGAGCAGATCGAACGTGCCTGCAGAGCGGCTCGCATCCACGACGAGCTCCTGGCCCTCCCCGACGGGTACGACACGGTGGTCGGTGAGCGGGGCGCAAGCCTGTCGGGCGGGCAACGGCAGCGCGTCACGATCGCGAGGGCCCTCCTGTCCGACGCGGACGTCGTCATCCTCGACGAGGCGACGGCCTTCGCGGACCCCGAGAACGAGGCCGCGATCCAGGACGCCATCGCGGAACTCACCACGGGCCGCACGGTGATCATGGTCGCGCATCGTCTGAGCACGATCGTCGATGCCGACCAGATCGTCGTGCTCGACCAGGGACGCGTGGCGGAGTCGGGCACTCACGACGAACTCGTCGCCAATGCCGGGACGTACGCGCGGCTCTGGGACCGCCACCGTCGTGCGCAGGGCTGGGGACTGCGAGGCCATCACGGACCAGACGCGACGAGCGCAGCCGGGAACGCCCCGGCCACGGGGCGACGGGAGCAGAACGCATGAGGCGGATCATCGAGATGATGGGCGTCGCCGCGGGCCCGTTCAAGCCGCAGTGGGCCCGCAGCGTACGGATCACGGTGCTCGGCGCCCTGTGCAACGGCGTGGCTCTCGTCCTGCTGCTCCCCCTCGTGACGGCGCTGCTGTCCGGCGACCACCGGACGGGCTGGTGGCTGCTGCTCGGCCTCGCCGCACTGCTGGTGACCGAGTCGATCCTCCGCCTCGGCGAGCTCGGGTTCGCCTACAACCTGTATCCCGACGTCATGGCCGACCTGCGGCTGAGGCTCGGGCAGCACCTTCGCCGCGTCCCTGCCGAAGAGCTCGCACGGCGCCGGTCAGGCGAGTTGTCCGCGGTGCTGAACCAGGACGTCACCTCCGGTCTGCTCGCCGTGAGCGACGTGGCCTCCATGTTCCTGCGGCTCATCGTGATCCCGATCGGGTTCGTGATCTCCTTGATCGTCATCGACTGGCGGCTCCTGCTCGGTGCCCTCGTCGGCGCGGCGATCGCGGCCCTCGCTCTCGCCCGGCAGAACGCCACGATGCTCAGAACCCAGCGCGAGGTGGGCTCGGCCGATGCCGAGACAGCCGATCGACTCGTCGAGTACGTCCAGGGGCTGCCGGTCCTCAAGGCCGCCGGCCAGGTCGGCGAGCGGTCGGAGCGACTGGTGGCGGCCATGCACAACCAGGGCAGGGTGCTGCGGTCCTCGATCGACGAGACGACCTTCTCCCTCACCGGTGCCGCCATCGGCGCGAACCTGGCGGTCGCGGGGGTCGTGGCGGTCGGCGCCGCGCTGGTGCTCGGTGCCCAGCTCTCGCCGCTGACCGCCGCCGCCATCGTCGTCGCAGCCGCCGGGCTCGCCGAGCCGCTCGCCCGGGCCGCGTCGCTGACCGCGGTGTTCGAGGCGTCCGAGGCGGCCATGGAGCGGGTGAACGCCGTGCTTGAGATCGCGCCGCTGCCCGAACCGCGTGAACCGAAGGCCCTCGAACGCCACGATGTGATCCTCGACCACGTCACCTTCACCTACCACGGAGCCGCAGCGCCGGCGCTCCGCGGTGTCGACATGACGCTGCGCAGCGGGACGCTCACGGCGTTCGTCGGCCCATCGGGCGGAGGCAAGACCACCGTGACGCGCATGATCACGCGGTTCGCCGATCCCCAGGAGGGATCCGTGAGGATCGGCGGCATCGACATCCGCGACGTCACGGAGCGTGACCTGATGCGCAGCATCGCGGCGGTCTTCCAGGACGTGTACCTGTTCGACACCACCATCTACGAGAACGTGGCGATGGCCCGCCCCGGCGCAGGCCACGACGAGGTGCTGGCCGCGCTGGAGGCCGCCAACTGCGGTGATCTGCTCGCGAGGCTGCCGCAGCGCGCCCAGACGCGGGTCGGCGAGATCGGAAGCCAGCTCTCCGGCGGTGAGCGCCAGCGCGTCGCGATCGCCAGGGCTCTGCTGAAGGACGCGCCTATCGTCGTGCTGGACGAGCCGACCTCGGCGCTCGACACCGAGTCCGAGGTGATGGTTCAGGAGGCGATCGACCGCCTCGTCGCCGACAAGACAGTAGCCGTGATCGCACACAGGCTGTCGACGATCGTGGCGGCCGACCAGATCATCGTGCTCGACGGCGGCGGTATCGTCGAGAAGGGCGACCACGAGTCACTGCTGGCCGCCGACGGCCGCTACGCCGCGATGTGGGCGGCCCAGACGAGGGCGCGCGGCTGGACGGTCACCGGATGACGCCGGGCCGGACACCGGGTGCACGCCTGACCGCGACGAGCCTCCTCCCCGTCGGTCACGCGTCGCGGCGATCTCCGAACGCGCGCAGCGGGCGGACGTCGATGGCGTCCATGCCCGCGGCGGCAGCCGCCTCCAGTCCTTCGTCGCTGTCCTCGTAGACGAGGCAACGTGACGGCTCGGCCTGCAGGAGGTCGGCCGCCCTGAGGAAGATGTCGGGCGCAGGCTTCCCACGGGCGACGTCGTTCCTGGTGACGATCACGTCGAAGAGAGGACGAAGACCCAGCGCGTCCACAGTGGGGAGAACGGTCTCCGCTCCCCCGCCGGTGGCGAGCGCGGTCCCGCGCCGCGTGCGCTCGGCACGGAGCAGGTCGACCACGAAGCGGACCTCGCCGACCTGCCCGACACGCTCGAGATACGCGCGGTCACGAGCCGCGGCGACAGCGTCGACATCCACCTCTGCCCGCGCGAGGTCGGCGATCATGCGCACCATCTCCCGCGTGGAGACGCCAGTCCGGGCATCGAACCAGCTCTTCTCGAGATCGAGGTGCACGTCACGCAGCGCGGCGCGCAGTGATTCGAAGTTGACCTGCTGGCTGTTCGCGACGGTCCCGTCCCAGTCGAAGAGCAGAGCGATGTGATGCCGCCCTGGGCTGAGCCGCGCAGGCGTCGACGCCGGGACAACGACCATCTTCTTCTCCTCCGGATCGCGATCCCGCTGCGGGTTCGGACGCTGACACCGGGCCCGAGCTGTTCGCGCGACAGCTCCCGATGGTATCGAATATTCCCGGCTCTCCGGCCGCTTCGCGCCGGAGTCCGCACCCGGGTCGGAGCTGTACTCTCGTGCCGAAGCCAGCAGGATCGCCGCGAAAGGCGGGAGCGCGATGCGTGACCGGATGACGCGAGGCATCGTTCGTTGCCCGTGCTGCGAGAGAACGACGCTTTCTGAAAGCGGACAGTACGAGTGGTGTCCGATCTGCCTGTGGGAGGACGACCCGGGTGACCGCGACCACCCGTCCCTCGGCCGGCGGGCCAACGGAATCTCGCTGAACCAGGGGCGGGAGAACTACCGGAGACTCGCCGTTTCCAGCCCTCACGATCGGGACAGTCTGCGGAAGAACCGGAGCATGGCCCGGCGCCGACGAGAGTGGCTATGGAGAGCCGATTCCCCCAGCCGAGGCGGACCGGCACCCAGGACAGTGGCGAACCCGAGAACACGATTGGTGCTCCCACACCGCAGCATTCACCTGCTCGGCGACGATGTGTGGCCGGACATCGGATCCCTCGTCTCACAGCGGGCGCATCTTCGTCGTCTTCGCATCGATGCTCCCGTCCGGGACCTCTCCTCGGTCAATGAGCTGGTCGATCTGGAGGAGCTGTCGTTGGGAGCGCGCGCGCCGTGCGGAGGGACCATCGATCTGGGACGACTGCCGCGACTGCGGCATCTGGCGGTCGAAGGACACGTCGACATCACGGCGGCGGGCGGCGGAAAGACACTGGAGTACCTGTTCCTGTCCCGGCCCGGACCGTCGTGGAACGACATCCTGCCATCGCTTCCGCATCTCCGGTCACTCGTGCTGCTGGGCCCCCACGAACTGCCACGAGCATTCCCGGCCGGCCTTCGATCCCTTGAGATCTCCTATGTCTCCCCGTGGCCTCGCGGGTGGAAGGCCGAAGGAGTCGATGGTGTCACCGAGCTGCGATTCACGAACGTCCGCGGAATGACCGACCTTCGCTCCTTTTCCGCTATTCGCGGATTGAGGACGGTGTTCACCGACGACAGTGACGAGCTTGTGTCGACCGACGGCCCGGTCCGGGGACCGGGCTTCCAGGAACGTCACACGGGCCGAGGCCGAGACGGACTCTGACGGGTCCCGCGACGGCCGAGGAGCCGCAGATCGCTCCACGCCGTCGGGCGCTCAGGAGAAGACGACCGCGACGGTCTCCGTCTCGGCGCTACCCGCCCCACGATAGGCCGTGAACTCGATCTCCACCTTGTACGCGGCGCTCGCCAAGGGCGCGGAGGTCAGCGTCAGAGCAGGCTCCACACCGTCGAAACGGGCAGAGAAGACACGCATGACCGCGGGCACGTCCGCCGGGTCCGGGACAGCGATCTGTGCCCGGACGACGTCCTTCAAGCTCGATCCGAGCGCCGCCAGCGCGGCGCTCGCGATCTCGAAGACGACCTCGGCCTGCGCACCTGCGTCGGCGGGGAACTCGCCGGTGCGAGGATCCCTGCCCGCCGTGTTCGACACGAGGATCCAGTCACCGACGGCGATCGCCCGGGAATAGTGGCCGGAGGCCTCCGTGGCATTCGACGTCTTCGCCTTCACGACCTTCATCGCAACCTCCTGAGACCCCTGGCTCGGCACACGGCGTGCCGGGCTGCACTGAGCCACAGATGTACTCGACCCCCCACCCGCTCGGCCCACGGCCCAGCATCCGGACCTGTCCCCATCCTCGACGAGGAGGCTCCCGCGCCCGCAGCGATCAGTGCTGGGATCCGGCGCGAATGGACCACCCCGCGGCGCTCTGGCGATCGTTCCAGAACTGCTGATAGGTGCCGCCACGGGCAAGCAGTTCGCTGTGGCTGCCCAGTTCGGTGATTCGTCCGTCCTCCAGCACCGCGATCTGGTCGGCGTTGGCGATGGTGGTCAGCCGGTGCGCGATCACCAGGACCGTGCGGTCGCGGGCCAGGCGCTCCAGGGACCCGGTCACAGCAGCCTCCTTCTCGCCGTCGAGCGCGCTGGTGGCCTCGTCGACCAAGAGGATCGGCGCGTCCTTGAGGAAGGCCCGGGCGATGGCGACCCGCTGACGCTCCCCTCCCGACAGCAAGGCGCCGCCTTCGCCGACGCGGGTTTCCAGGCCATCGGGGAAGGTCGCGACCACGTCGTCCAGCCCCGCGGCCGCGATGGCATCGGCGACCTGCGCATCGGTCGCGTCCGGCCGGGCGAACCGCACATTGGCGACGATCGTGTCGTCGAACAGGTAGACGTGCTGGAAGACCATGGCGATGCGGCTCATCAGGTCGGTCGTCGCCATCTCGCGCACGTCGACCCCGTCGATCCGCACCGACCCGGACCCGACGTCCCAGAACCGCGCGATCAGGCGCAGCACCGTGGACTTCCCGCCTCCCGACGGTCCGACCAGTGCCGTCATGCTGCGCGCCGGAACGTGCAGGTCGAGATTGCTCAGGACCGGCGTGTCGAGGTAGCCGAAGCTCACATCCGACAAGGTGATGTCGGTCTCCTGAGGTGTGCGAGGAGTGTCCGATTCGGGCAGCGTCGGTGCCGACAGCACCTCGTCGATCCCGGCCAGACTGGTGCGGGCCTGTCGGAGCGCCACCCCATAGACCCCGACCTGGGTGAGAGGCTCGACGAACCGGGCTGCGAGCACCAGCAGGGCGGCCAGCGTACCGACCGAGAGCTCGCCGGCCAGCGCCAGATACGTGCCGAGCGCGAACGTCAGGGCGAACCCGAGTTCCACGGTGAAGGTGAAGGTGCTCACGGGCAGGGACTGCTTGGCCAGCTTGGCCCGACCGTCGTGATGGTTCCGGGCGAGGACGTCGTCGACGTGGAGGTGCTGCCCCGCCAGGCTGCCGGTGGCGCGCAGCACCTGCTGCGCCTGGGCGAACTCGATCACGGCCGAGGAGACCGCGGCACGCGAGGCCGCTTCATGACGTTGCTCCTGTACGACGGCACGCTGTCCCCACACGTAGACCAGCCAGGCCACCGGCGTCATCGCCGCCAGGGCCACGGCCATCCGCCAGTCGACGGCGAGCGTGATGACGATCACCGTGGCCGGCGTCGCCAGCGCGACCGTGAGCTGCTGGAGGAACACGCTGGGGACGTTCATGACGTTCTGCGCGCCGGTGGTGACCAACGTGGTGACCTGTCCGGCCCGCTCGGAGTCGAACCACCCCAGCGGCAACCGCGCGACCTTGGCTCCCAGCGCCCGGATCAAGCCGTCGTGGAGTCGCTCGATCGACAGATGGTAGCCGCGCTCCGTCAGCACCCACAGCACGACGGCCGCCGCCGCCGCGACCACCGCGATGCCGACGATCCACGGCACCGAGCCCGCCACGTCCCCGTCGAGGAATCGTGTCAGGGCCGGGACCAGCAGGGCGAACGCGATGCCCTGGAGAACTCCGACCACGCCGTAGCCGACAGTCTGTGACGTCAGTCCGCTCCGGCCGTCTATGGCCTCGTCGATCCGGCCGAACAGGCTGTTCGCGGAATGGTCGCGATCGGATCGGATCGTGGTGCTCATCGTGTCGCTCCTGCCCTGACGACCGCCGAGTTCTGCGCGGCCCACATGCGTGCGTATCGCTCGCCGGCGGCGACGAGGTGGTCGTGATGCCCGCGTTCGACGATCCGGCCGCCGTCGAGCACGAGGATCTGATCGGTGTGGACGATGGTCGACAGCCGATGCGCGATCACCAACACGCTGCGACCCGCACCGAGCTTCGTGAGCGCCTGCTGGATCTGGACCTCGCCGTGTGGATCGGCGTGCGCGGTGGCCTCGTCGAGCAGGACGATCGGAGCATCCTGCAGGAAGGCGCGGGCGATCGTCACCCGTTGCAGCTCCCCGCCCGACAGATGGCCCTCGGCGGAACCCAGCACCGTGTCGTAGCCGCGCGGCAGGGCCAGGATCCGGTCGTGGATCTGGGCGTTCCGCGCCGCCTCCTCCACCTCGGCGTCGGACGCGCTGCGACGGCCGAGCCGGATGTTCTCACGCACCGAGTCGGTGAGGACCACCGCGTCCTGGAACACGATCGCGATCCGGCCGAGCAGATCGGGGGTCGGGATCTGCCGCACATCCACGCCTCCGACGGTGACCGCACCACCGGTGACGTCCCAGAACCGGGGGACCAGCCGCGCGATCGTGGTCTTGCCCGACCCGGAGGGACCCACCAGCGCCGTGACCGTACCGGGCGTGAGCGTGAAGGAGATGTCGCGCAGCACCGGGACGTCGTCGACGTAGCCGAAGTCGACGTGATCGAAGCGGACCGTCGCATCGACGGGCACCGCGGGGCTGGTCGGCTCGGGCAGCCCCGGCAGCGACAGCAGCCTGTCGATATGGGTCGCACCGAGCGACGCGGTGCGCAGCCCGTTCGCGAGTTGGGCGATCTGCAGGTAGCCGCTGGGCAGGCTCACGCCGACCAGCAGGAACGGCACCACCCCCACCGGGGCGACCCACCCCATGCCGACCGCGAGCAGGCCGAGGCCCAGGACCACGGCGACCATGGTGCCTGGGAAGAAGAGGATGTTGACCAGCGCGGCCGGTCGCCCCATCGCCGCCGTCCACACATAGGCGACGCGGGTCAGACGGCTCACCGCGTCGTCGAAGCGCCGGAACACCGCCGAGCCGGTGCCATAGGTCTTGACCACCTCGACGCCGTCGACGAGCTCGACCGTCGCCGTGCTCACCGCTCCCTGCGCCCGATTCCACTCGTCCATGTGCGCCCGGTAGCCACGTTGCATGGCCGGTGCGGCGGCGAGGAAGACGATCACGACGTACCCGAGCAGCAGCACGGTCATGGGCACGTTGCGAGTGAACAGGTAGCCGATCGACACGATCGGCACCAGGACGGCACTGGTCAGATCGCCGGCCAGGTGGGCGACGATCACATGGATGCGGGTGACGTCGTCGGTGACCGCCTTCTTCACCTCGCCGGATCCGGCCTCGTCGAACCAGCCCAGCGGCAGGAGGCGAAGGTGCCGGACGATCTGCCGGCGCAGCAGATGGACGAAATCGACATCGGCGTAGTGGCACAGCGACAGCGCGCCGCCGTAGAGGAGGGTTCGCGCGACCATGGCCACGACGCCCACCACCACCCAGGTCCACACGGTGCGGCTCGGCCCGTCCTCGAGCAGCAACCGCACCACCTCGGCCACGGCGACGAACGGGACGAGGGCGCAGACCGCCGAGACCGCCGACATCGCGGCGCCGAGGATCATGCGGCCCCGCACCGGCGCGGTCATCCGCGCCAACGCGCCGGGGGTGACGAGCGCATCGGAATCCGCGCCCGGTGCGGCGGAAGTGCGGTTGCCTGCCATGGTGTTTCTCCTTCGTGAGCTGTGGCTAGGGCTGGTATATGGCGCCGGTCATCACGAGCACGCCGAGTCGCGCGGTGACCAGATAACAGGCGGCGACCCCGCCCCAGACGGCGACGAGAAAGACCCCGTCGCGGGTGCGCACCTCGGCCGGATTGCGATCGGTGCGCTGCGGGAAGGCGCCGAACCCCCGCGCGTCCATCGCCAACGAGAGACGCTCGGCATGCCGGACCCCGCCGGCGAGCAACGGCACCAGGGATCGTCCGGCCCGGCGCAGTGTGCCGACCGGCCCGCGGCCGTCGATGATGCCACGCGCACGATGGGCGGCCCGGAGCGTGCGGACATCTGCCTGATAGCGCGGCACGAACCGCAGTGTCGCCGCCGTCCCGTACGCGAAGCGGTAGGGGATGCGACCTTGGCGGATCAGAGCGCTGGTGAGCCTGTCTGTCGTGGTTCCGAGCGAGCCGAGCAGGGCCAGCATCATCACCACCACGAAGCGCAGCGCGGTCGCCAGCCCGATGGACAGGCCCTGCACATAGAGCGCGACCGGCCCGATCTCGACCCGCTCGGTGCCCCCGAAGCGATCGGTGTCGACCAGGAGGGCGAAGAAGAACGTCATCCACGCGACGATGAGCGTCGCGGCGAGCACGCCGATCGCCAGGGTGCGGGGACGCATCCGGAAACCCGTGAGAAGCGTGACGGTCGCACCGACCAGCACCAGGGTGGGCGTGAGGACGTCGCGCGTGAAGAGCAGCGCGACCATCGGCACGAGCGTCGCGACGATCTTGACGACGGGGTTCACCGTGCGCAGCCAACCGCCGCGGGCGCCGTGGCCCTCCCCCACGCGGTCCCCGACCTGCGAAACGGCGCTCATGGCCGCACGCCACCGATCTGGTCGAGGCGGTCGACGCCGGCCCACTCCGGACGTTCGGCGGCCAGCAGCCGCGTCAGGCGGAGGACAGGAGGCGTCCGGAGGCCGGCGCTCCCCAGGAGTGCCTCGTCGCCCAGCACCCGACGCGTCTCCCCCGCATGCAGCACGCGACCGTCGGCCATCAGCACGACACGGTCGGCGTGTTCGGCGATCAACTGCAGGTCGTGGGTCACCATGACGATCGCGATACCCGCGTGGTTGAGCTCGCTCACCACAGCGAGGATCTGGTCGGCCCGGGCGCGGTCCTGGCCGAAGGTCGGCTCGTCGAGGATGAGAACCTGCGGTTCGGTGATGAGCGCGGTCGCGACCGACAGCCGCCGCTTCTCCCCGTGGGAGAGGAGGAAGGGATTGAGACCCGCGTAGGAGGCGAGGCCGAACCGTTCCAGCGCCTCGTCCACGGCGGCGCGGATCCGATCTTCGCGCAGACCTCGCACCCGTAGCCCGTAGGCCAGTTCGTCGCGCACGCTGTGGCAGACGAACTGATGCTCGGGATTCTGGAACACGTAGCCGACCCGATCGCCGACCTGGCGCGCATTCATCGTGGCCATCGGCTTTCCCGCAAGCTCGACGCTGCCCGAGGCGATCGGCAGCAGGCCCGCCATGGCCAGCGTGAGCGTGCTCTTTCCCGCCCCGTTGACACCGGCGACCGCCAGGAACTCACCCGTGTGCACCGCCAGGTCGATGTCGCTCAGCAGGGTGCGTGCGCCCACGGCGACCGACACCCGGCTCAGTTCGATCGCAGGGTCCGGGGCCTCCGTTCCCCCGGCGCCGTCGCGGCGCTCCGGACAGGGCGTCCCGGACGCGGCCCGCGCGGTGCCGGACGTGCCGGCGCGGCCGGTCGACGAGATGGCGGCGCGCAACTCCTCGCCTGTCAGCGGCAGGGGACGCGCGGTGAGCCCCAGCCGGAGGGCGATCCGGGTCGCGGTCGGCAGCCAGACTCCGAGGTCGCGCAGGGCGCCGGCGTGCTCGCCGAGCACCTCGGCCGGTGTGCCGTCGAACGCGACCGCACCCTCCCGATCGAGGACGACGACCCGGTCGGCCAGCGGCAGCGCGTCATCCAGTTCGTGCTCGACGAGCACGATCGCTCGCTCCGGAGCGCGCAGGTCGGCGACAGCCGCGTAGAAGTCCGCCGCGGCGACGGGATCCAGGTTCGCGGTGGGCTCGTCGAGGACGAGCACTCGCGGGTCGAGGGCCAGCGCACAGGCGATGGCCAGGCGCTGCCGCTGGCCGCCCGACAGTTCGGCAGGAGAACGCAGCGCAGCTTCGCGGGCATCCGCGAGGCCCATCCGGCGCAACGCCGCCAGCGCACGATCCTCGATCCGGTCGGCGGCGACCAGCAGGTTCTCCAGCCCGAAGCACACCTCGTCGAGCAGCGTCGCGGTGACGACTTGGGCGTCGGGGTCCTGGAAGACGATGCCCACCTGTGCCGCAAGCTGCCCGGGCGAGGCGGCGGCCGTGTCGGTGCCGCAGCACAGCACCCGACCGCGCAGGTGGGCCGGGACGCTCGCAGGGATCAGGCCCGCCATGGCCAGCAGCAGGGTCGACTTCCCGCACCCGGACGGACCCAGCACGAGCGTCACCGTTCCCTCGCGCACGACGAGGTCGACGGATTCACCCACCCAGGCGTCGGAGGAGTCGTAGCGCACCGCGACGCCCTCCAGGACGATCGGCGGCACCGGGTCCCCGAGGCTCACGCCGCGATCCGGTTGAGGCACCGCGCACCGGGGTCTGGCAGCGCCCACGGCGCTCACACGTCGCCCTGCGCTCGGGGACGACCGCCGATGCCGGCGCGGCCGAGGGACCGGGCGATCAGCAAGGACAACATGCTGCAGACGACGAAGGACGCCACCTGCACCACGCAGGTGGCCACGGCGACCTCCGCCTTCATGCTTCCCAGGTCGAGCATCGCCCAGCTCATCCCGCTGGAGATCACGCCCGTGACCACGCCGGCGATCAGGAACATCCGCCAGCCGAAGTGCCGGTAGCGGGCCACCGCGAACGGCAGCTCCATCAACAGTCCCCATCCCAGCATCATCACGACCATGAACAGCCCGTACGGCGACAGGGAGGACACCAGTCCGGCCGCCGTCGAGCCGATGATGCCGGCGCCGCGCATTCGCAGGTGTGCAAGCGGGATGAGCGCCGCCATCCCCCAGACCCCGTAGAAGACGACGGCGACGAGGGGCATGGTCACCGCGATCGGCTGGCTGATGAAGTTCAGCGGGATCAGGATCACGCCCACGCCGGCACCGATGGCGGCCGCCGTCATGATCGTGCGGGTCGTGTGCCTCTTCCGGGGCGGCGCGGCCGCGTGCGCGTCCATGCCCGAGACGGTGTTGGACATGTGGCTTCCTCTTCGGGTCGAGAGCCAGGTCGGGCCTGCGGCCCGGTCAGCACACCTCCGCGTGTGGCGACGCGTACACGATATAAGTTAGGTTAGGCTTGCCTCAATGCAGATCGATCGGTGAGACGTGCGGGACGGAAGCGAACAGGTTCAGCCCCAGTGCCCGTGAGAGGTACGCGATCGCACGCTGGCCGCGGACGCTGTTCCCGGCATCGTCCAGGCGCGGCGAGAAGGTGCCGATCCCGCCCTTGCCCGGGGAGATCGCGACGATGCCGCCGGACACCCCCGACTTGGCGGGCATCCCGATCTCGAACAGCCACTCCCCGGAGCGCTCGTACATACCCGCCGACGCCATCACGGCCAGGGTGTCCCGGCACACCCCCTCGGCGACGACCCGCTGTCCGGTGACCGGGTTGACCCCGCCGTCGGCCAGCGTCGCGCCCATGACGGCCAGGTCGCGCGCCGACACCCGCAGGGCGCATTGGCGGGTGTACACGTCCACGACCTCCAGCGGATCCAGCTCGACGCGGCCGTAGCTCTCCAGAAGGCGAGCGATCGCCCGGTTGCGCTGGTTGGTCCGTGTCTCGGACCGATAGACCTCGTCGTCCACCTCCAGGTCCCGCCCCGCGAAGGCCGACAGCCCGGAGCGGATCCGCTCCCACCGCTCGGTCGCCGTCCGTCCCGGCAGCATCGCCGTCGTCGCGATCGCTCCGGCATTGACCATCGGATTCCTCGGATGCCCGCCGTTGAGCTCGATGGCCATCACCGAGTCGAACGCGAGCCCCGTGTTGTCCACTCCGACGCGTTCCCGGACGGCCTCGTGACCGAGCGCCTCGCAGACCAGGGCGTACACGAAGGCCTTGGAGATCGACTGGATCGAGAACTCGACATCGGCGTCGCCCACGGAATGCACCGCCCCGTCGGTCTGCGCGACGCACACCGCGAACAGCCTCGGATCCACCTCGGACAACGCCGGAATGTAGTCCGCGACGACGCCGCCCTCGCTCGCAGCACTGCGGTCGTACGCCGCGACCACGAGCTGGTCGACCCGATCCCAGCCCGGGAGCGAGCCCGTCGAGACCGCCTGCTCCACCCCGGCGACGTCCACGTCCACGGCTACGCTCCACGCGACGCCGGGACTGCCGGAACACCGCGCGTCCACGGCGTCTCGAGCGCACGCTCATCCATGGCGCGATCATTCCACAAAGCGCGAGCGGCGCTCGCCCCGAACCGAGGCACCCCGGCCTAGACGAGGCCCCGCCGCGAGGCCGCGACGAGGGCCTCGGCGGTGTTGGAGGCGCCGAGCTTGCGGAACAGAGAACGCTGATGCGTCTTGACGGTGTTGACCGAGATGAACAGGGTCTCGGCGATCTGATCGCGATTCAGTCCCGCCACGAGACACGCCAGGACGTCACGCTCGCGAGTGGTGAGGGACGATCCGGCCTCCGGAACCTCGACCACAGGTGCTCCGGGGACGGGGGGCGTCATCCAGCCCGAGAGGTGCTCGTCGATCAGGGGCCACAACACGGTGGGCAGGAGGATCTGCTCCTCCATGCCCAGCTCCCCGTAATGGTCGCGTATCTGTCGCAGCACATCGACACAGGCGTCGAGGTCCTTGGTCTCGCGCAGAGCGGTCGCCATCAGGGCGAGACGACCGATGTCCAGCCGGCGCAGCCCGGCGGTCGCGCCCTGCAGTCCGATCATGGCACGCACGACGCGCAGGCTGTTGCCGGTGACGAGATCGACACCGGCCCTCGCGAACCGGGTGGTGACCAGGGCCGGATCGGCCCGCGCCAGCAGCGCGCGAGCGGTCGCCGCGTCGCCGCGCAGGATCGCATCCTCGGCCAGCGTCGTCTCGAAGACGGACCCCGGGAAGCCGTTGCCGGGTTCGGCGGGCGGACCGGCGAGCCGGAGCGTCTCGACCCGGCGGGTTCCCTCGCTGCGCCGTCCGGCGCGGATGTAGACCCTGTGCAGCGCCTGTACGTAGTAGGGCCACAGCTCGCCGACCGCTCCCAACGAGATCGACTCGATCCGCGCGATCGCATCCGCCGCGCCGACGGGCAGCAGGAGGACGCCGACGATCTCGGCGTGGGCGTCGATGATCGCCTCCGCCCAACTGTCGGTGCGCGGCAGCGGAGCGGCTGCGGCGAGCAGACCGCGCGCCAGGCCCGGGTCGCCGAACTGGGCGTGGATGAGGGCCGTCTTGACGTACGCGTCACGGGCCAGGAACGGCAGATTCGGCGGCGGGTTCAACTGCACCCGCGTGAAACTCGCCAACGCGCGCGGCAGATCTCCCGCCAGCATCTGCGTGATGCCGGCCTGGACCGATGCCACCGCCTCGAGCCCCCCGGTGGTGTCGAACAGGGCGCTGGCGCTGCGCATCGCATCCGCCGATGCCCCCTGAACCCATCGGAGGGCGGTGCGCGGCGCGCCCCGCATCCGCTGCCGGAAGTGGTTGGCGCCCTGCCTCAACTGCTCGTGCTCCCTGCCGGAGTCGAGATCCCCGCCCTGGTCCGGCTGACCGGCCATGACACCGAGCATGCCCAACTGGATGCTCGACCGCCGCGTGCGGAGCGGGATCCCCGCGAGCACCGCCCGCAGTTCATGGACGGGAAACGCGAACCATGCCTCGACGGGCGAATCCGACAGCAGCCGCGCGACCCGTCGATGGTCGCCCGCCGCGCGCGCCTCACGCACCGCGGCCGCGACGGGTAAAGGCGCGACGGGCCCACTGCCTTGTTGTTGCGACATCCCGCGTATCGCCCTTCCCGATGATTGAGCATATGGCGCCGGAACGGCGCTCACAGTCCGCGCGCGAGCGCCCCTCGACGAGGGGACGGATCACTCCTCCCTGGGCCGTCGCGACGCGCGGAGCACGATCCCGGCGAGCAGCAGGAGCGCCGCCCCCACGAGGGCCGGCAGCGTCGCCGCACCGGTCGTCGCGAGCCCGCCCGACACACGTGTGACGGTGATCGAGGCGTTGTCGGAATGCGCGTGCCGTGTGGAGGAGTTGGTCCACGCGACCGTCGCCTGGTTGTCGAGTTCCGCTCCGGCGGCGGCGTCCGCCGCGACCCGGGCCACCACCGTGATGGTCGACGTCGCCACCGCCTGGTCCGGGCGTGTGCAGGTCGCGGTTCGAAGCGCGCACTGCCACCCGTCGCCGCTCATCGACTCGATCGTCAGCCCTGCCGGCGCGACGTCGCTGACCGTGAGGTCACGGGCGACGGACGGGCCGCTGTTGGTGACCGTGAGCTCGTAGCGCACGGCGCCACCCGGAGTGAACGGTCCCTGCGTGACCGCCTGCTTGGCGATCGTCACGCCTGCGAGCGTCACGATGTCCGTGGGATCGTCCGTGCCGTCGTCGGACGGATCCGGATCGTCCGGCCCGTCGACCGTGGCGTGGTTGAGCACACCCGACTGGTCGGTCAGCGTCGCGTCGACCGCCGCGGTGAACCTGATCGCGATCGTCGTGTCCGCAGGCAGCGTGAAGGACGGATCATCGGCCCCGACGGACCACGTGAGCGTCCGCCCGGCGACGGTGGGCTCGACGGGGATCGGGGAGGCTCCCGCGATGCTCACGGTCGCGCTCCCTGCGGTGTAGCCGAACCCGCCCGGCAGGGTGTCGGTGACCACGATCGGCCCGGAGGAGTCCGAGGGTCCCTCGTTGGTCACGGTGATGGTGTAGGGAACCCCCGTGCCCGCGACCGCCGAACCGGTGTGGGTCTTGGCGATGCTGAGGTTGGCGACCCGCGTGGAGCCGGTGCTGTCGTCGTCGCGAGGCTTCGTCGGGGAGTTGTCCGCCTCCGCCTGCGCCCAGTTGTCGATGTCGGAGTCCAGCCCCGGATCGATGTCGAAGGTGACCAGCAGAGACGCCGTGGCCCCCGGCATGAGAACGCCGTCGAGGCTGAACCTCTGATCCGCGCCCTCCCCACTGTCGGACGACACGCGGGTCCACCCGCCGGTGATCGCCTCGAACGATGCGTAGGAGAGCTCATCGGGCACCTCGTCGGTGACGGTCACGTTGCGCGCATCCGCCGAACCGGTGTTCGCGACGGTGAGGACATAGGTGACGGTCCGGCCGGGGACCACCGACGGGACAGGGTCCAGCGAGGCCGCCGGCACCCAGTCGTCGCCGTCGCGCACCACCCGGGTCTTGGCGATGGCGAGCGTCGTGTCGGTGCCAGGCGTCGTCGTGGCGCCGTCCGTGTTGTTGTCGGGGTCCGGATCAGGGGTCGGACCGGGTGTGACCGTCGCGGTGTTGACGATCTCCGTGTCCGGTGGCAGAGCGGCGTCGAGAGTCCCCTCGAGAGTGAAGCTCACCGACGACCCCTCCCCGGTTGCGGGCAGGGAACGCCCGTCGGCCAGGACCAAGGTGATCGTGTCCCCAGCGCCGAAGGGGCCGGGAGTCGCCAGGCTCCAGCCATCCGGCAGCGACCCGGAGACGCCGACGTCGTCCACCCAGTCCGGGACGGTGTCGGTGACGGTGATCGGCTCGGCGGCCGTGCTGAACGAGGGCCCGGGCCCGGCGTTGCTCACGGTGAGAGTCCAACTGATCGGGCCGCCCGCATTGGGCGCGACGCTGTCCACCTGCTTCTCGATCGCAAGGTCCGCATCGTCGTAGCGGTTGTCGAAGGACAATGTCTGCGCCGTCGGCACGGCGTCTCTCGCCCGGGCGCGTTGCAGAACGCGCGTCTGCCGCCCGCCCGCGGGCGTGCGAACGGACTCGCCGAACTCGCCGACGTCGCCGGCCTCGTCGAGAGTGCAGGTCGCGCCCAGCGGGACCCCGTCCACCCGGGCAGTCCCGTCGGCCGGCACGCTGACCGTTGCCGACTCGCCCAAGACGACGGGCACACTGCCGCCCGCGCCGTCCGGCACGGTGCAGGAGAGATCGAACGTGAACGAGGACGGCGCCGCGGCGGCATTCGGCCCGCTCACCGTCTTCGCGACCGCCAGCGCACTCGGAGTGAGCTGCACGCCGCTGCGCTCGGGGGCACGGGAGATCCGCTGCCCGTTGGTGGACAGCGTGGCGCTGACCCCGGTCTGATTCCACGAGATCGTGCTGTCGGTCGAGAGCAGATCCGCCCGTACCGCCTCAGCGGTCGGCAGGTCGCCCTCCTGCCAGGGAACGTTCGACGTCCGGTAGAGGAAGTGGACGCTACCGCCCGGCGGCAGCGAGCCCGTGGCCGTGCCCCTGAAGTCGAGGGTGATCCGCAGCGCGGTGATCGCCGCCGCATCGCCGGAGTACGACGCGAGCGTCTGCCACTGCGCGGCTACAGGATGGCTGGAGCAGGTCGGGTCCGACGTCCAGGCCGACCCGCTGTCCGTGCCGACACACGCACCGGCGGCCGTGGTGACCTCCACGACCACCTCCGTGCCGGCGGGCACGCCGTCCGCCGGGAACGTCTCGGTGATGGTCTCCTGCACGCCGAAGTCCAGGTCGAGCACCGACCGCCAATCCGATCCGCGGGCGGCGCCGGTGGCCAGCAGCCGATCCCCCGGCGTCGGCAGAACGTCGACCAGGGTGAGCGTCGAGTACGGCACGGTGCCGGTGTTGGCCGCCCCGATTCGCCATTCGTCGGTGGCTCCGATCGTGGTGTAAGGCACGCACACCGTGCGGAAGAAGGCGCCCGTGTCCGCCTCGCAGGGAAGATCGGGGTTCACCACGTTGCTGGCGCCGTCGACCAGGGTGCCGTCCACCTCGCCGCGGACCTCCTTCTCGCCGAACAGCAGCGCACCGGCCTGCGGGTTGACGAAGTTGGAGCTGCCGCACTGGTTGGCCGCCAGCCCGGACAGGATGCCCTGGCCGTTGCCCGAGCGGTTCACGCAATCGCCTGCGGCGAGCGTCTCGTCGGTATCCACGTAGAAGCTGTTCGTCGCCCGCTGGTCCGCGGTCAGGCCGGGCACCAGGATGATCCCGACGGTGATCGTGAACGAGTCGCCGGGCGCCATCCGCGGCGCGTCGTCGGGGAAGGTGAAGGTGATGTTCTCGGCACCGGACTGGCTGATGGTGACGCCCGTCTCCGGCAGAGCACCCGTGCTCGAGTAGACCGGCTCACTGCCGTCGTAGCGCAGCCACGGACCGAGGCTGTCGACGACCTCGTTGACTCCGAGATAGGACGTCCCCACGTTCGTGAAGGTGAACGTCCAGGGAACGGACACGCCCGGTTCGACGACCTTCGGGTTCACCCCCGGATCCTTGCGGACGTCGAGGCGCGGCGTACCGGTGGACAGCGTGACGCCGTCGTCGGCCGACTGCGACACCTCCGTGTAACCGCGGTGGCTCGCCGCGCTGGTGACGGTGTTGGCCACCTCACCGGGGAAGCTCGCCCCGTCGCGCAACCGGACCGTGAACACCGCCTGTGCCGACCAGTCCGCCGAGGGCGCGGTCGCCGAGAACGGAAGGCCGTCCGAGCGCAGGAAGACGAAACGGATGCCGGTGATCGTGCTCGGATCGCTGACCTGGGAAGGAAGCGCGGCGCTCGTCGCAGCCGTGCCCTCGATCCAGGCGGGGTCATCGCCCACCTGGACGTCGACGCGCACGCGGTCGGCTCCCGCCGGACGAGTGACCGACCCGAGCGCACTGAACTCGAAGGCGTCCCAGAACCCCGTGTCGGTGTCGGAGATCGTCGCCGTCTCGGCCGCGACGGTCGAACTGCCGTCGGTCGCTCCCAGTGTGACCGTCACGGGGACCGACGGGTTCGTCTCCAGGATGGTGTCGGGGCTGAGCGACTTCGATGCCGTCACGTCCAGGTCCGCCGCCCGCAACTGGACCGGCGTGGTGGCGCTGGCGTTGGGGCGTGCGGCGGGAGCGAGCACAGGGTCGTGCGACTGGGCGAGGAGATCGTTGTCGAGCGTGAGATCTCCGGCCGTGGTCGCGCCCGTGCTGCGCAACGTCGGACGCAGCCGCGTGTCCAGCAGCAGGATCAGGCTGTTGTCGTTCGCGTTGCCCGCCGGGAACAGACCGCCGGTCGACGCCGGATCGCTGCTGGAGTAGACCACGCTGAAGCCGATGACGTCGGCGAGATCGGTCGCCGATGCGTCCAGGAACTGGCGCAGACTCTGCTCGGTGACGGTCGTCGTCCCGGCGTTGTAGTGCCAGACCGCCACCCGGGTGACATCCAGGTCGACGGGCAGCCCCTGCGGGTTCTGGAACGTCACGTCGGTGACGGTGAGCCGCTCGAAGGGATTCTCCGCCGGATCGTAGGTCGCACCGTCGAACACCGCGCCGGGGTCGGTGTACTCATCGGCCTGGGTGACGCAGTCGGTCGGCGTCGTGCAGGGAACCGGATCGGTCACCCGCAGGTAGGAGGCGCGGGAATCGGAGGCGTTCCATGCCCGCAGGGTGTACCGGATGGTCGGGTAGTTCGCGGCAGGAACGTCGTCGGGGTACGGAACGACAACGCTGGTGGGCGACGCGCTCTTGCTCGCGCCCGTGTTCGGGACGCCGTTGTTGAGCTTGATCGTGTCGTCGTCCTCCCACGACACATCCCCCGATCCGGTGGAGGCGGTGACCCGGACCGTGTTCTCGACCACACCGGCATCGGGTGTGTTGAATGCGGTCGTGCCGGTCGCGAACCGCTGGTCGAGGGCGCTCCCGGAGGGGACGCGCAGGGTGTTGCGCAGTTGCCAGGTGAGCTTGAACAGCCGCGCCGTCGCCGCCGACGCGACACCGCTCCCCGCTTGCGGAGCGGTGAGGTCCGGGCTCGACGAGGCCCAGTTGGTGTTCCGTGCGGTGTCGTTCGGGCGGACCACGATCCGCACCCCGGTCGTGCGCGCCTGCTCGGCGGCACTGAGGTTGTATCCCTTGAAGCCGGTGGTGCTCATCCATGAGCCGCCGGGCACGGCGACCTGCTGCCAGGCGGCGACATCGGAGTTGTAGAGCCAGATCTCGCTGACCGTGTCCCAGCGCAGCAGCGGATCCTGGGTGAAGGTCACCGCGTTGACGGCGGTGAGGTTGAACGCCTGATAGACCGTGTCGGCCGGCGTCGTCTCCGCGCCCGGCTCGGCGTCGCTGACGGTGACCTGGGTGTAGCCCGGGCGCGTCACCCCCCAGCCCAGGTTCGTCCAGGCCGACGCGCTGGACTGCGCGGCCAGATCGGCGAGGTCGCCGTTGCTGCCGTCCACCCAGCGCTTCTCGGCGATCGGCCGTCCGAGCCCCGGGGAGTCACCCGCGTAGACGACGATGCCGGTCTGGTCGTCGGCTGCGACCTCATCGCCCTCGACGAGGACTCCCCCGGAGAACCCGGAGCTGTCCGCGTGAGCGGTGTTCGTGTACGTGGTCGTCCGCGAGTCCTCGCCCTCGGCGGGTTCTGGGATCGGGGTTCCGTCCCGCAGCGTCGCGGCCGCCTCGAAGACGATGTTCGGCTTGACGATGGTCCCCTGCGCGAACCCGTCCGCGTCGGTGTAGACGAACCGCAGGCCCACGATGTCGTCGGCATCGACTCCGGCGACGGGGTCGGCCACGAGGTTGCGGCTGTACGGGCTGTCCGCGATCGTCAGGCCGGTCTCCAGTGGCTGCCACGAGGCGGAGCCCAACGGATCGGTGGTGTAGTAGATGGCGAGGGTCGCGCCGGCCGGGATCTGGACGAAACTCAGCCGCCGCACGCGGAACGCATCCCAGAAGGCGCTCTGGTCATCGGCGTTCCAGCCGTCGGTGATCTCGATCACCGACGGGTTCGCCCGGGCGGTGTCCATGGCGGTCTCGGTCGGCAGTTCGGCCACCACCGTGTCGCCGATCGCGACCACGCTGGGACTGACCGACTTGTCCAGGGTGACCTCGAGCGTGGGGTAGAAGACGCGGACGTCGTCGCTGGCCCGGACGGTGTCGGTCCCGGCGGGGTTGGTTCCGCTCGCCTCCATGGTGTTGTTGAAGGTGAGGTACTCCGTGTCCGCCGGAACCATGTCGGCGGCGGTCTCGACGTCGACCGCGAACCCGGCCGCCACGCCCGCGGCGATGGAACCGGTGTAGGTGACTGCGAAGCCGGTGATCTCCCCGTCCGGGACGGACGGCGCACCATCCGACTCGTGCAGGGTGACCTCCTGTTCGTCGCCGTCGGCGAAGTGCCAGGTGAAGGTGGCCTCGTCGGCGCCGGCCGGCCAGGTCCACGAGGTGAACCCCGTCAGCGTGAGGTCCGCGGACAGGAAGGGATCTGTGCCGGCCGCGGGCTCGGCGATGGTCAGTTCGCTGAGCGGACCGTTGGAGTCGTTCTTCGCTCCCAGGCTCATGTTGAAGGTGCCGCCGGCCGGGACGGTCGCCGGCTCGATGGTCTTGCCGGGTGTGACCTGCACGGTGATCGGTCCGATCACCAGGTCCGCGGACGCGGTGTCGACGGCCGGATCCTGGCCCGGGACGGTGACGGTTGCGCTCACGGTGTTGTCGACCGTCGCGCCGCTCACCAGGGATGCCCCGCTCGTCCGGTTGGTCGTCCGCTGTTCCACGGTCACGCACTCCTCGGCGGTGGCGTCCGCCTCGACGGTGGTGCCGGTGGAGCTGGTGTAGGTGAAGCGGATGCCCCCGACCTCGGCGCCCGCGGCGAGCTCGGGAAGCTGGCGCACGCCGGCCGGCGAACCGGTCACCCATGCCCACGCACCCGACGTGCGGGCGTAGAGGTCCACCTGCACCTGGTCGGCGCCATCGGGCAGGCCCGAGGAGGAGCAGAGCCCGACGAAGTCGACGTAGGTGAACGGGTTTCCCGCGTCGAGAGCGGTGGCGCCGTCGGCGGCGCCGGGCGCGTCCTCCAGGACGAGGTCGGCTGCCGGGACGTTCGATGCGTTCTGGGCGCCGATGGTGAAGGACGATTCCGTCCCCGGCGCGAACTGCTGCGAGGTGGGAGACCAGCTCTTGGTCGCCTCGACGTCGACCTCGATCGGGACGCTGACGGTCACCGCCGCCGTGTCTTCGGCGGGCTCGGCGTTGTCGGCCGTCGCCTGAGCGGTGTTCTCGATCGGATCACCGTTGTAGGCCCACGTCGCGGGGAGGTCGGAGGGCACCACCAGCCGCAGATCGATCCGGTAGGTCTGCCCCGCCGGGATACCGACCTGGGGGACCCCGTCCAGGCTGCCGAGGCCCTTGGTGAAGTCGGCCGTCAGCACGCAGTCGGTGGTGACCTGGCCGCCGACCGAGCAGCCCGCGAGCGTGGCGGTGCCCACGGGAGAGGTCTCACCGGAGGGGAGGACGACACTCAGGCTGTCGATGGTGAAGCCGGCGAGTTCGGCCGGCAACTGGTCGGTGACCGCCGCGCCGATGCAGGGATTGTCGTCGCAGCCGACCCGCAGTTGGTACTGGAACGAGTCGGTCGGCCCGACCTCGACCTCGTCGGCGCCCTCCACGGTCTTCTGCAGGCTGAGCGCCGCAGGGTCGCCCAATGCCGCGGTTGCCGACGGCACGACGCTGATGAACTGCGCGGCGACGAGCGCCAGCACAACAGTCATGCTCGCCAGGCTTCGCCAGAACCCTCGCGGTCGCGTCCCCCACCCCGGCCGACTGGTCCTCATTCGGAACCTCACATCCCCCCGTGCGCGGACCCGGCCTGTTTCTCCGAGCGGATTGCGCATCACGATGCGCGGGAGTCCCACGCGCGACGGAGCGGCCATGAGTGGGCCGCCCGGCCAGTCACGCTAGGTTCCGGCGACCAGGCCCTGCGCCCAGACCCTGGGAATCTCACCCTCGATTTCACCCGCCACCTCACCCGCTGGTGACAGGCCCCTCCTGCCGACCGGAGGACGTTTCGACGGCGGTGAGGGGCGTTCTCCGGGTTCGCGTCGTTCACCCCGATCGTGGACGCGACCGAGGGCCGTCCGAGCCTTCGTCGGACCCACCGCGGCCGCGGGCTGTGGGGAGTCCCGTCAGCGGACCGCAGGCGGGCGGAGCAGGAGAACGCGGCCGAGAGTGCTCAGACGACGACCGAGATCACGCCGTCGGACGTGTCCCAGACCACATCGGCGAGGGTCTCCACGACCGCATCGGCAGGTAGATCATCGGCCGGCGTCGTCGTGAGGACGCCGAGAGACGCCATGCCGGCGGCGGCGGCGCCCTCGACGCCCGCGGGAGCATCCTCGACGACCAGGGCACGGTCCGCAGCGATGCCGAGCCGCTCGGCCGCGAGCAGGAAGATGTCGGGCGCGGGCTTGCCTCTTGCGACCATGCCGCGATGAATCAGAACGCCCGGACGCGGCAACCCCGCCGCCTCCAGCCGGGCGTGCATGAGCTCCTCGATGGCCGATGTCGCCACCGCCACACGGTCGAGCGGCAGGGATGTGAGCGCCGCGACCGCACCGGGCATCGGCTCGACGTCTGCCACGTCGGCCGTCTCCAGCCGGGCGATCCGCTCGGTCGCCTCGTCCCACAGATGCTCCGGCAACAGAAGCCGGATGATGTCGCCCGCGTGCAGACCGTGCATGTTGACGAACCGCTCCGCGGGCACGCGGTAGTGGGTCGCCCACGCGGTCCACGACCGGTTGATGGCGGGCATGGAGTTCACCAGCGTCTGATCCATGTCGAAGATCACGCCGTCGAAAACCCTGCCCGCCAGCCCGGCGCGCACGTGCGAACACGTCATACGGCCCACCTTAGTGGTGGGCGACGTTCTCCTCCTCGGCGCGGGTCCCCGTCCAGGCGTCGACGGACTCGACCGCATCCTGCGCGGGCAGCCTGCCCTCGGCCTCGGCCTTCGCCACCAGCGACGCGTGCGTCGGTGCGTCCGGGACGTGCGCGGGCCGCAGCGCCGCGAACTCACGGCGCAGGACGGGGACGATCTGCTCCCCCAGAATGTCCAACTGCTCCAGCACCGTCTTCAGCGGCAGACCCGCATGGTCGATGAGGAACATCTGCCGCTGGTAGTCGCCGACATAGTCGCGGAATCCCAGCGTGCGCTCGATCACCTGCTGCGGCGATCCGACCGTCAGCGGCGTCTCCCGCGCGAAATCCTCCAGCGGCATCGACCCGCCGTACACCGGGGCGTGGTCGAAGTACGGGCGGAACTCGCGGATCGCGTCCTGGCTGTTCTCACGCACGAACACCTGCCCGCCGAGGCCGACGATCGCCTGGTCCGCCGATCCGTGACCGTAGTGCTCGAACCGGCGACGGTACAGCGCGACCATCTGCTTCGTGTGCTCGGGGGGCCAGAAGATGTGGTTGTGGAAGAAGCCGTCACCGTAGTAGGCGGCCTGCTCGGCGATCTCGGGGCTGCGGATCGAGCCGTGCCACACGAACGGCGGCACGCCGTCCAACGGCCGGGGCGTCGCCGTGAAGCCTTGCAGCGCCGTACGGAACCGGCCCTCCCAGTCCACGACATCCTCGCGCCACAGCCGGTGGAGAAGGTCGTAGTTCTCGACAGCCAGCGACAGCCCGTCGCGGATGTCCTTGCCGAACCAGGGGTACACCGGCCCGGTGTTGCCGCGGCCGAGCATGAGGTCCATCCGGCCGTCGGTCAGGTGCTGCAGCGTGCCGTAGTCCTCGGCGAGGCGCACCGGGTCGGTGGTCGTGATGAGCGTCGTCGCCGTCGAGACGATGACCCGCGACGTGTGCGCCGCGATCCAGGCCATGGTGGTCGTCGGGGACGACGCCACGAACGGCGGGTTGTGGTGCTGCCCGACCGCCACCACGTCCAGCCCGACCTCGTCGGCCTTCTTGGCGATCTCGATCTGGGCCTTGATCCGCTCATGTTCGGTCGGCGTGCGCCCGGTCGTCGGATCGGTGGTCACGTCGCCGACGCTGAAGATCCCGAACTGCATGGCACAACTTCCATTCTTGATAGTTGGTACGATGTCGATAGTAGAAGCTTCCGCCGTCGCGATCTATTCCCGAGGAGCCATGATCGAATCGCCGCCCGTCTGCAGCGCCATCGAAAGCGCTCTCACCGTGTTCGGCAGGGCATGGGCCGCAGCCGTCCTCGACGCCCTCCTGCAGGGAGCCACGCGCTTCTCCGAGATCAAGGCGCTCGTGCCCGCCGCGACCGACACGATGCTGTCGCGCCGCCTCAAGGAGCTCTGCGGCGCCGACCTCGTGCGGCGCGAGGTTCTCCCCGGTCCGCCCACCGTCATCAGCTACCACCTGACCGCGACCGGTGAGGATGCGCGGCCCGTGCTCGACGCGTTACGCGCCTACGGTCGCAGGCACCCCGTCTGAGAAGGGAATACCCCTCGTTCTCCCGGCGTTGGGGTGCTGCCCGCGGACCGTCGTCCACGACCACGCCCGGAAAGGAAGACCCATGTCGCTGACCCACCTCACCTACGAACTCGCCGTCCAGGCGTTCGACCGGCGCGACTACCGCTCCGCCATCCGCCGGTTCCGCGAGCTGCGAGACGTCGAGCCCGGGAACCACGCCGTCCGCGAGTACCTTGCTCGCGCGTACTACCACAGCGCCGCGCTCCCGCTGGCCGAGCAGGAGAGCCGCGCCATCCTCGACGAGGATCCCACCAACGTCTACGTCGGCCTGCTGCTCGCCCGCTCGCTCGAGCGCCAGAGCCGGCACGACGAGGCCATGACGACACGGCGGATGCTCGCCGCCATGACCGGGGACGACCGCTACCTGGAGCGGTGATGCCCGCTTCTCTGGCATCGTGGGGGTCCATGAGCGTCGTATCGCCGCAGGCCGTCGACGTGACGTATCCCGTTCACGAGTTCCGGCTCGCCAACGGGCTCCACGTCATCGTCAGCCCCGACCACAGCGCCCCCATCGTCGCCGTCAACCTCTGGTACGACGTCGGTTCGCGCGACGAGCACCGTGGCCAATGGGGGCTCGCCCACCTCTTCGAACACCTCATGTTCGAAGGCTCCGCCCACACCGGAAAGGGCGAGCACCTGCAGCTCATGCAGTCGGTCGGCGGGCAGGTCAATGCGACGACCTGGTTCGACAGGACGAACTACTTCGAGACCGTTCCGATCGGGGCGCTCGACCTGGCCGTCTGGCTGGAGGCCGATCGGCTCGCCTCCGTGGGCGCGCATCTCACCGCCGAGAACGTCGCCAACCAGCAGGACGTCGTCATCTCCGAACGGCGCCAGCGCTACGACAACGCCCCCTACGGCGACGTGCTGGAACACATCGTGCGAATCGCCTTCCCCGACGACCACCCCTACGGCCACACCACGATCGGGGCGGTCACCGACATCGAGGCCGTGACCGTCGAGACCGCAGCGGCGTTCTTCGCCGCGCACTACGGCCCCGACACGGCCGTCCTTTCGCTGGTCGGCGACGTCACCCCCGAGGCGGGTCTCGCCGTGGCGGAGCGTCACTTCGGCGGGCTGCCGCCCGTCGGCCGGGCGGCGCGCGATGTGCCCGCTCCCCTGCCGCCGCTCGAATCCGGCAGCACCGTCGAGGTGACCGGCCGCGTCGCGGCCGACGCCGCATACGCCGTGTGGCGTCTCCCCGCACACGGCACGACCGAACTGGACGCGCTGGGATACGCCCTCCTCGCGCTCGGCAGCGGCCAGAACTCGCGCCTTCACCGCAGGCTCGTCCGCGGAGATGCGATCGCGGCCGATGTCGGAACGTCCGTCTTCGAACTCGCCGGCGGCAACTCGATCGGTCTCGCGTACGCCCTCGGCCTCCCGGGGACGCCCGCCGAGGCCCTCGCCGCCGCCCTGCGAAGCGAGGTCGCGCGGCTCGCCGACGGGACGACCGCCGACGAGCACCTGCGGGCGCGGGCGACGCTGGAACGGGAGTGGCTCGCCGAACTGGCGTCGGTCGACGATCGCGCCGACCGCTTCGGGGAGTACACCACGCTGCACGGCGACCCGGGCCTCGTCAACGGGCGCCTCGCCGCCCTCGCCGGGGTCAGCCGCGCCGCTGTGGCCGCCGCGACGGCCCGGTGGCTGTCGCCCGCGTCGGCGGGCTTCCTGCACTACCGGAGGGCTGAGGCATGACGGCCCGGCCCGAGATCGCCCGGCCGGCTCCCTGGGCGTTTCCCACGCCCATCGACCGACGCCTCGACAACGGCCTGCGTGTCCTCGCCTTCGACCGCCCGGGACAACACGTCGTGACCGTCGCCGTCAGCGTCGACCTCCCGCTCGGCACCGAGCCTGCGGCCCTCGAGGGCGTCGCCACCCTTGTCCAGCGAACCCTCGACGAGGGAACGCACGACCACCCCGGTGCGACGTTCGCCGAAGCGATGGAGTCCATCGGAGCCGGGCTCGACGGCCACGTCGGTCAGGCGCAGAGCGTGCTCTTCCTGACCGTGACGGCATCTCGCCTCGCACCCGCCCTGGCGCTCCTGGCAGAGGCGCTGCGAACACCCGCCTTCGCGGCCGCCGACATCGAGCGACACCGCCGACTGCGACTGGCCGAGCTCGACCAGGTGGCCGCCTACCCCGCCCAGCGTGCCGAGATCGCCTTCCGGCACCTCGCCCTCCACCCGCTGTCGCGCGCCGCGCGGCTGGCCGGCGGATCCGCCGAGACGGTGTCGGCCGTCGCACCGGACGACATCGCGGCCTTCCACGCGGCGTCCTATCGCCCGGCCGTCACGACCGTCGTTCTCGCCGGGGCCTTCACCACCGATCCGATCGCGCTGGTCGAGCAGCACTTCGGTACATGGGCCGGGGACGACACCGCGCCGATCCACCCGCCCGCCCGACCCGGGCCGGGCGGCGTCGTCCTCGTGGACCGACCGGGTTCGGTTCATGCCGACGTGCGGCTCGGCGGGTTCTCCATCGACCGCAGCGACGCCCGGTGGGCGCCCCTGCGCCTTGCGACCCACATCGTCGGCGGGGAGTTCCTCAGCAGGCTGAACCGGGTCCTGCGGGAACAGCGTGGCTACACCTACGGCGTGTCCATGGCTCAACGGCCCCTGCGGTCGGGCGGGACCTACGCGGTGCGCGGCTCGTTCCGCTCCGAGGTCGTCGCCCCCGCCCTGGCCGAGGCACGCGACATCCTGCGCGTCGACGCGTTCACCGAGCGCGAGGTCGCCCAGGCCGCCGATTTCTTCGCGGGCAGCAGCGCCCTCCGCTTCGCGACCGCCGCCGGCATCGCCGGCGAGGTGTCGACGATGCTCGCGGCAGGGCTCGGACCGGCCGCCATCGACGACCTGCTCGCCCGGTACGGGCAGGTCACACCGGCGACGGCGCTCGCCGCCTACCGCGAGGTGGTGCTCCCCGACGAGCTCACCCTGGCGGTCGTGGGCGCGGCGGACGCCCTCGCCGACCCGCTACGAGCGGCGGGCTTCCCCGTCACCGTCGTGAGCGCCGACGAGCCCATCCGGTGACGCCTACTTCCTGCCCATCGCCTTCCACGCGGTGTCGACGGCGGCCTGCGCCTCCTTCAGCTTCGTCTGGTACTTCGCCAGGTCTCCGGCCTTCAGCGCCGCGTCCGCCTCGGAGAACGCCGTCCGTGCCTTCTCCAGCGCCGCGGTCGCGGCAGCCTCGTCGACGGTGCCCGTCCCGCCGGACTCCCCTCCGGTGGTCGTCTCCCCCGTCCCGGCGCCCGAGTCACCCTTGAACACCTGATCCAGGGCGTCCTGCAGCGTGCTGCCGATGCCGATGTGCTCCCCGAACCGGACCACGACGAACTGCAGAGCCGGGTAGGACCCGCTGGACCCCGAACGCTGCGCATAGATCGGCTGCACGTAGAGCAGACCGCCGCCCAGGGGCAGGGTCAGCAGGTTGCCGTAGATGGCCCCCGATGCACCCTGGTTGAGATAGGGTCTCAGCTTTTCCGCGACGGTCGTGTCGGTGTTGATGGCGTTGGCCGTCTGGCTCGGACCATCGATCTGTTTCGTGTCCGACATCTTCAGCACCCGCAGCTTGCCGTAGCTGTCGCTGCTGGCATCGGCGTCGACGGCCATGTAGGCAGCCAGGTTCTCCCGCCCGTTGGGCACGAACACGCTCGTCTGGCTGAACACCGCCTTCGTGTCCCCCGGCCACTTGATCGACAGGTAGTACGCGGGCTCGGAGGAGGTCGACGACCCCACCGGGTCGCTCGGGACCGTCCACAGGTCGTTCTGCTTGTACCACGTATCAGGATTGGACACGTGGTACCGGCCGAGCATGGTCCGCTGCACCTTGAACAGGTCCGAGGGGTACCGCAGATGCTCCAGCAGATCCTCCGAGATCGCGCTCTTCGACTGGACCGTGTCGGGATACACCTTCATCCAGGTCTGCAGGATCGGGTCGTCCTCGTCCCACGCGTACAGCTTCACGGTGCCGTCGTAGGCGTCGACGACGGCCTTCACCGAGTTGCGGATGTAGTTGATCTCCTCGTCGGCCTGCGTCCCGATGCTGGACGACTGCGAGTCGGCCGTGGACTGCTGCAGCGACACCCGCTGGCTGTCCGGGTAGGTGGAGGTCGTCGTGTACGCGTCCACGATCCACACCAGACGCCCGTCCACGATCGCCGGATACACGTTGGAATCGACGGTGAGCCAGGGCGCCACAGCCTCCACCCGCTGCTTCGGCGTGCGGTCGTAGAGGATCTTCGAGTTCGCGTTGACGCGGTCCGACAAGAGGATGTTCATGTCGAGGAACTTCGTCGCGTACAGGGTTCGCGTGAACCAGTCGCCGATCGCAACCCCGCCCTTGCCGTCGTAGATGTTGTTGCGCTCGCCCCCGTTCGTCCCGCCACCGGGCGTGTCGAGCTCCACGGGCTCCTGCCCGTCCAGCCGCCCGACGATGGCGAAGGTCGTCGACCGCTCGCCGAAGTAGATCCGGGCCTGGTGCTCCTCGAGGTCGCCCTCGGGCGGGATATCGCTCACGATCCACTGCGGCTCGCCGTTGGACTGCCGCTTGTTGCCGTACGCCGCGACGAGACCGTAGCCGTGCGTGTACACCGTGTGGATGTTGGCCCAGTTCGGATCCGGAACGCCGCTGAGGTCCATCTCACGCGCCGCCACCACGGCGTCGGTCTCGACACCGTTGATCGTGTACCTGTCCACGTCCAGCGTCGATGGGAACGAGTAGTAGCCGCGGACCTGCTGCAACTGCTCGAAGGTCGGGCCGACGACCGACGGGTCGATGAGCCGGATGCCGGGCAGCGCGGTGGCGTCGCTCTTCAACTGCCCCTCCGACACGTCCGTCGTCGCGGAGTACTCCTCGATCTCGACGTCGTCGATGCCGTAGGCCTCCTGCGTGGCCGTGATGTGATCGGAGATGTACGGACGCTCCACGTCGGGCTGGTCGGGCTTCACCCCGAACGTCTGGACGCCGGCCGGGTAGAGAAGGCCGAGGATGATGCTCGCGACGATCATCAGCACCACCGACGTCCCGGGAACCACCCAGCGCCGCAGGAAGATGTTCGCGAAGAACAGCCCGGCCGTGATGAAGGCGATGATCGCGATCACCAGCCGCGCCGTGATCGAGACGGTCGCGTCGGTGTAGTGCAGACCCGTGAACAGATCGCCGTCGGTGACGAGATAGCCGTACCGGTCGAGCAGGTTCTCGACGCCGAGGCACACCATCACCAGGCCGAACAGACCGCTCAGATGCGACAGCGCCCCGTCGTTGGGCCCCCGCGCGAAACGGCCGGCCCCGCGGGACAACGTGAGCGATCCGGTGGCGAGATGAACGCCGATCGTCAGCAGGGAGGCCACGATCGTGGCCGTCAGCGCGAACGACGACACGAACCGCCACCACGGGTAGGAGAAGACGTAGAAGGAGGCGTCCAGTCCGAAATGCGGATCGGTCTGACCGAACGGGGTCGCGTTCGCCCAGGCGAGGAAGGTGTCGACCTCGCTCACCGCCGACACTCCCGCGAGCAGACCGATGAGCACCGCGGGCGCGGCGACGCTCAGCCAGATCCGGGCCTCCAGCAGGTCGCGGTATCGGTCGAGCACCGCGCTGGCGCCGGTCCGTCGCGTCCGCGGCCGCAGTCTCAGCGCGATCGCGATATTGATCGCGACGAAGCCGCCCATCAGGAGGCCGAACACGAGGAACAGCCCGATCCTGGTGAGGAGCTGGGTCGTGAACACCCCGCTGTAGTCGACCGAGTCGAACCAGAGCTTGTCGGTCCACACGGTCGTGAAGATGGCGTACGCCACCACCAGCCCGACCATGATGAGCAACGTCGGAACGAGCGCCCTCCGTCGTCGCACTTCCGGCATCTGCGTGCTCACAGTTCTCCTCACTCCCCCTGCTCGGTCAACGTCTGCGCCAGCACCCCGACGAGCCCCGGGACCATGTCCGCCCCCGAGAGGAGCTCCTCCGGCCGGTTCGCCAACCGGGCCACCGCATGATGTGATCCGTCGCGCAGCACCCCCACGACGAGCCGCAGATCCATGCGCCGGGGGTGCGTCGCGACGACCCGCGCGGCGGCGCTCGGGTCCGCCGGAAGATCGTCCTCGACCTCCCTGGGGACCATTGTGCGTTCCACCGCCAAAGCGCAGCCCGCGACGGCAGGGCCCCAGGCGATCCGGGCGAAGGTCTCGACGATGTCGTCGCCGAGCCGGAACCCGTCCTGCTCCACCGCCGAGAGCGCGTCCTCGTCGGGTGTCCCGGCCACCGCCTCGGCGACCGCCGGTTCCGATGCGGCCAGCAGCGCCGTGCCGACCAGCGCGAACAGGCGGGCCGGCTGGTCCCACCCCGATCGCCCGACGTGGGCCTCCACGTCCCGCAGCACGCGGAAGAGCGCCTCCTCAGCCATCGCAGCTCGGCAGGTCGGCGTCGCTGGTCTTCGACAGGCGAAGCGCGGCCAGGGCGTCCTTCAGGGACGCGACCTTCACGAGCTTCATGGACGTGCGCACATCGGCGACATCGGAGCAGTTCGCGGCCGGCACGAGGAACATCGTCGCGCCCGCCGACTGCGCACCCGAGATCTTCTCGCGGATGCCTCCGATGCCGCTCACGGTTCCGTCGGTGCCGATCTCGCCCGTGCCCGCGATCGATCGATCGTCGATGACCCGCTCGCTGCTGATCAGGTCGTAGATTCCGATCGCAAACACCAGCCCCGCGCTCGGCCCGCCGATGGAGGAGTCGACATTGATCGAGACGTCGGCCGCGTACGAGTACCCCGTGGTCCAGCCGACGCCCACCACCGACCCCGACGGGGACGTGTTGGACGCCTGCGTGCTGACCGTCACCAGCTTGGACTGCCGATCGCGCAGGATGGAGAACACGACCGCCTCGCCGACCTTGTGCGCCTGGACGCGCTCGCGGACGTCCGCGACGGTCGACACCTCGGTCCCGTCGACCTCCACCACCAGATCTCCGGGCTCGAGTTCGTTCTCGGCCGGGCCGCCGCTCGCGATGACCGACACCATCGGCCTCTCGGTGACGGGGATGTCCGCCTCGCGCAGAGCCGCGACGATCGCGTTCTGCTGCGACGACGTCATCGCCTGGGCATTCGCCGCGTCGATGTCGGCGACGCTCTGCCCGGCGGGATAGACGGCCGCCCGGGGCAGCACCTCCCGATCGGGCAGCAGATCGGCGAGCAGCGCCTCGGGGAAGCTCAGGCTGCGGTCGGCCGCGGTCACGGCGACGGTCGTGACCCGCAGTTGCCCGGGGGCGTCGAAGGTCGGAATCCCCGAGATGCCGATCACCGGCTTCCCGTCACGCTGCCCGAGGACGTCGTATGTCCCGCCCGGAGCCCACGCCACGAACGGCACGGAACTCACGGCCAGGACGGCGGCCATCGCCACGAAGATCACAGCAGACACCGCGGCCGCCCACGTCTGTCGCGTCAGCATGCCGGCACGGTCGTCCGCCGGGATTCCCTACGCATGGCGCGAGCCTAGCGCAGGGCCCTACGCGGGGCGTGCGCGGGCTTGGGGGATGCAGGACAATGGGAAGGCAGCCAGCACAAGGAGCACACCGTGGCCGACGATCCGACCCCGCCCACCGACGACAGCGACGACGACCGGCAACCCGGCGTTCCCGGGCCCGAGGACGCGCTCGCGAAGCTGCTCGCCTCGCTCGGCATCGGGACGGGCGGAGATCTCGCCTCGCTCGGCTCCGGTTCGGGCAGCAGCGAGGATCTCGCCTCGCTGCTCGAGGAACTGCAGAAGACACTGCAGCAGTTCACCTCGCAGATGGCGGGCTTCGCCGCCGCGGGCGGCGAGGCCGACGGAGCCAACTGGGGTTTCGCCAAGGACATCGCACGCAAGACCGTCGCCCAGGACGGGCCCGACCCGACGCCGTCCGACGCCGAACGGCGCGAGGTCCGCGAAGCGGTCGCGCTCGCGAACCTGTGGCTCGATCAGGTGATCGCGTTCCCGCAGCTCACCGGTGACGGGGTCGCCTGGAGCCGCGCCGAGTGGGTGGAGCACACCTTCCCCGTGTGGCAGCACCTCGTCGGCCCGATCGTGGCGAGCATCTCGCGCGCGCTCGTCGAGGTCGCCCGCCAGGATCCCGACCAGCCCGAGCAGATCCGCGCCATGCTGCAGCCGATGATGCGCACCGCCGCCGCCGGGATGTTCGGCGGTCAGGTCGGACAATCCATCGGGAAGCTGGCCGCCGACGTCCTCGGCGGGACCGACGTCGGCCTTCCTGTCACGCCCACGCCGAGCGTCGCCCTCCTCCCGGCCAACCTCGCTGCCTTCTCCGCAGGGCTGGAACAGCCGGCCAGCGACGTTCGCCTGTACCTCGCGCTGCGGGAGACCGCGCGACAGCGGCTGTTCGGCGCCGTCGGCTGGCTCGCCCCGCAGATGCTCGCCTTGGTCGAGCACTACGCGCGCGAGATCCGGATCGATCCCGACGGGCTCGAGCGGGCGATCGAGGAGCAGATGTCCGGGTCCGGCCAGCCCGACCTCGCCAAGCTCGAAGAGCTCGGCCGCGACTTCGCCATGCGCCTGTTCCGGCCCGAGCGCACCGCCGAACAGGTCGAGATCCTCTCCCGTCTCGAGACCTTGCTGGCTCTCGTCGAAGGGTGGGTGGACGACGTGGTGTCCGAAGCCGTGGCCTCCCTCATGCCCAACGCGGTCCCGCTGTCGGAGGTGCTCCGCCGCCGCCGCGCGAGCGGTGGACCGGCCGAGCAGGCGCTGCGCACGCTCGTCGGGCTCGAGCTCCGCCCGCGAAGGGTTCGCGACGCCGTCAACCTGTGGGCGGCGTTGCGGTCCGCTCGTGGCTCCCAGGAGCGCGACGCCGCCTGGGCCCATCCCGACCTCGTCCCCACCTCGGCCGATCTCGACGACCCGCTCGGCTACGCCGAGCACGGACACCACGGCGAGCCCGACTCCCTCGACGCCGAGCTGGCCGAACTCCTCGGTGAAGACACGACCGAGGACGACCCGCCGCAGGAGTGACTACCCCGCGGCACCGGTGAGGCGGACCGGGACGCCGTGAGGATGGACCGTGCCGAGCACCTCCCGCTCCCACCCGCCGGCGCCGTCCCACAGGTCCACACCGAGCAGCGGCATCCGCTCCCCCGGGACGTACTCCAGCCAGATCCGCGCGCACCGATGGCGCGCGCCGTGGTCGGCGAGCTCGCGCTCGACGCGGGCGGTCACCCCGGCCGGCCAGTACTGACGGGTGATCGAGTGCCACACGACGGGCATCGCGGACGTCTCGACGATGCCCGGCAGCCAGTCATCGGCAGAACCCCGCTCGACCCGCGGCGGGTGCTCCCTCGCGACGGCGAGCGCTGCGTCGAGCCGCGCATGGCGGGCCGGCGAGAACGGCCACACGAACGACCGCAGCCACAGCACCTGGTCGGGGTCGGTGAGGTCGATCGGCGCCACGTCGCACCCGACGGCCCGCGCGATGCGGATCTCGGGCGCCGCGAACGCGCCTTCGATCGCGCCGGTGAGGTGCAGCGGCGACGCGGGATCGCCCCACCGCCACCGTTCACCGCTCAGCAGGTAGTGCGGCAGGAGCAGGTTCAGGCCCGCACTGGCACCGAGCTCGACGAGGTCGATCTCCAGTGGGAGCCCGCGGGTGCGGAGGAATCCGAGACCCGCCAGCAGAGCGGCGCTGCGACCGACCTCGTTGGTCTGCGGAGCGACCGCCAGGGCGGCGTGGACCTCGTCGGCGTGCTCGGCGAGGACCTCGCGGAACACCGGCCACGCGGACGCCGGGTCGGCCGTCCCGCCCAGCACGGGGTAGTAGGGCAGGAGCTCGTCGGCCCGTCCGGTGAGCACCAGCCGGAACACGGCCGCCAGGATCCGCAACTGGACGGCGGCGCCGACGGGGACGTCCTCGTAGCCCCGGCACACGGCGGCCACCGGCCCCCCGCCGTCCAGATCGTCGGCCATCCGCCGCATGAGGTGCCCGTACAGGTGCGTGTCGCTGCCGGCATGGCGCCGGAATCGCTCCGCCAGGGTGCGACCCGTGTCGAAGTCAGCCATCCGCGGGCTCCCACCCCGCGCCCGCGGTGTACCCCTCCAGGTAGCCCTTCGCGCGCTCGGCGTGCGGGTAGGCGCTCTCCAGAAGCCGGAACCGCTCGCCGTGCGTGCGCTCCGCGAGATGGCTCAGCTCATGGACCAACACGTAGTCGAGGACGTAGTCCGGCATGGTGCGCACCCGCTGCGAGATCCGGATCGTCCGGGTCGAGGGGGTGCACGATCCCCATCGCTGCCGCTGATTGCCCACCCACCGGATCGTGAAGGGCGAAATGCCGCCGTCGACGAGGTGATCCAGGTATCTGTCGGCGACCTCGCGTGCACGCGCCGCGAGATCCTCGTCGTCACGCAGGTGCGTCTCCCGGCTGCGAAGTCTGGCCACGAGCTTGGCCGCGGTCTCCTCGGCGACGTCCTCGGGCAGGTGGGACGGCACCTCCACGACGATCCGCCCGCGGTCGGCGTAGGCCTTCGCGGTCGTGCGGCGCCGCGAACTGCGGCGAATCTCGATCTCGGGTGTCGACACCGCCCAAATCTAACGCGGATGGTTTGACCCGGGGACGCAGCACCAGTAGGTTTCCGACAACGAGGGCCCCGGGGCGGCGTGCAGGGGAAGGCATGCCGGATCCCGCGGGCCCTCGCCCCGTCCTTGCCGGCTTCGGTTCCGCGCGGTAATGCCGTACAGTGTGCGGAAGCCCAACGATCACGGGCGTTTCGTGTGTCGACAAGAGGAGATTCGGTGGCCGAGGAAACTTACGAAGGACAGTTCTACTGCGTCAAGTGCCGTGACCACAAGCAGACGACCGGGAAGGTCGTCACCACCGCCAAGGGCGGGCGCGCCGCCAAGGCCGAGTGCCCCGACTGCGGCACGAAGCTGAATCGGTTCCTGCCCAGCAAGTAGAGCCCCACCCGGGCCGGCCGGCTCCAGGAGGCGGCCGCCCACCGCCGGCGCCCTCCCGGTTCCACGACCGGGGCCGCGGCAGCGCCTGTGGACAACTCCGCCGACACGGCACGCATCCGCGCGAGGATCGTCGGCATGACCGTCTCGTCTGCGCGACTTCCGCTCGGCGTCGCCGTCTCCTGGCGACCACCCGGCGTCCTCCACGTCGATCTTCCCGACGGCCGCACCCTGCGGTGCGAGTCCGTCCCCGCCGGCGTCGGTGCGGCGGCCGCGCTGCTCGACGGAACCCGCTCCCCTCTCCTGGTCGCGACGCAGGCCGGGATCGCACCCGAGTGGGTCGGCTGGCTGCTGTCGACCGTGGCCGAGGCCGGAGCGACCTGTCCTCCGCCCTCCAGCTCGGTCGTCGAGGTCCGGGGGTGCGGCAGGGTCGGCACGGCCGTCGCGGAGCTGCTGCTGTCGGTCGGAACACCTGTGGTCCTCGCCGACGACGAGCCCGCTCCCGACACCGCCGTGACCGGATGGACCCGGGCCGACGCCCTCCACGCCAGGCTGACGGGCCGGGAGCGCGCCGGCACACGGTCCTGGGTCCGGCACCGCGCCCACCCGTATCCGACGCCCGAACTGGTCGTCCTCGTCGGCGAACGGGCCGAGTGCGACCGGGCCGAGACCGACACCCTGCTGCGCGAGGACCGTCCTCATCTCGTCACCTCCTTCGTCGGGAGCGCCGCCGGGGTCGGGCCCCTCGTGATTCCCGGACGCACCGCCTGCCTGCGCTGCGGCGACCTCGCCGCGACGGAGGCCGACGCGTCCTGGCCCGAACGCCTCGCCGTACGCAGCGGAAGGCCCGCCCGGCCGTCCCCGTTCGCCCGCGCGTGGGTGACGGCCACCGTCGTCGCCCAGGTCCTCGCATGGACGACGCACGGCACTCCCGACGCCCTCGGCACCGTGATCGAGCTCGACACCGCCGACGGACGCCTGCGCAGTCGCCGGTGGCCCGTCCACCCCGCCTGCGGCTGTCTCGCGTCCTGACCCGCGACCCGGCTTGCCCCCCGCGGACAATGGACCCATGAGCGATCCGCTGCCCCCCGAGCAGGAACGTCTGTCCCGCACCGCTCTCGGCCGAGGGGCGCGGCTGCTGCAGATCCCACTCGGTGAAGCCGGCCGACGGGCGGTCGGCTGGGGGCGCAGACTGACCGGCGCCGATCCCGACGAGGTCGCCGCCGACAACGCCGAGCGCATGGCCCGGCAACTGTTCCAGGTGCTGGGTGAGCTCAAGGGCGGCGCCATGAAGGTCGGGCAGGTGCTGTCGCTCATGGAGGCCGCCCTGCCGGAGGAACACGCCCAGCCCATGCGGGAGCATCTCCGCAAACTCCAGGACTCGGCGCCCCCGATGCCGGCCTCCAAGGTGCAGGGCGTCCTGCGCTCGGAACTCGGCCCGTCGTGGGGTTCGCTGTTCACCGAGTTCTCGATGCGACCCGCGGCAGCGGCGTCGATCGGTCAGGTCCACCGCGCCGTGTGGGCCGAGACCCAGACCCCGGTGGCCGTGAAGATCCAGTACCCGGGAGCCGAAGAGGCGCTGCTGGCCGACCTGGCGGCGCTGCGGAGGATGGCCTCGACGGTCGCCCCGCTCGCCGGCGGGGTCGACGTCGCCGCCCTGGCGAGAGAGGTCTCCGAACGCGTCTCCGAAGAGGTCGACTACACCCTCGAGGCGGACGCCCAGGAGCGCGTCGCCGCCGCCTTCGCCGAGCACCCCGAGTTCCTCATCCCTCGCGTGCGGCGAGCGACGCGACGCGTCATCGTGAGCGACTGGGTCGACGGGGACCGGCTCGGCGCCATCGCCGACCGTCCCCCCGCCGAGCGCAATCGCATCGGCCTGTCCTACGTCCGGTTCCTGTTCGCCGGGCCCAAGCTCGCAGGCATCCTCCACGCAGACCCACACCCCGGCAACTACCTGGTGTGCCCCGACGGGCGCCTCGCCGTTCTGGACTTCGGCCTGGTCGCGCGTGTGCCTGACGGCCTTCCACCCGCCATGGGGCGCCTCGTCTCGCTCGCCCGGGACGGAAGGGCCGACGAGGTGGCGACCGGGCTCGCCGCCGAGGGCTTCGTCACCGCGGATCTCGCCCCGGAGGAACTGCTGGACTATCTCGCCCCGTTCTTCGAGCCGGCAGCCGTCCCCGAGTTCCACTTCACGCGTCAGTGGATGCAGGATCAGTTCGCGCGGGTACGCGACATCGACGGCAGCGACGGGATCGCCCTGAAGCTCACCGTCCCCCCCGTGTACGCCCTGATCTACCGGGTCTGGATGGGCGGCATCGCCGTCCTGGCCCAGCTCGACGTCAGCGCGCGCTTCGCCGACGTCCTCCAGGAGTTCCTGCCCGGGTGGCGCCCGGCGCCCTGAGGCGGACGCCGGGCCGATCTCACGCGGCGCTCTGCGCGGCGACGTCGTCCTTGCGGGGACGTCCCCGCGGCCGCTTCCGGGGCACGACCACGCCGGCCACGACCAGTTCTCCGCCCCACACGCCGTGCGGCTCACGGCGCGCGAGCGCACCCGCCAGGCAGGCGTCCTTCAACGCGCAGGTGACGCAGACATGCTTGGCGCGCTCGACGTCCAGCGGCAGTTCCGCGAAGAAGAGATCGGGGTCCTCGTCGTGGCACGGAAGGTGGACCGCCTGACCGGGCACGAGCAGTTCGGTCGTCATGTGTGTCTCCTGGTGTTGTTCGGTGAGGGTCTCGACCCCGGGAGACACGAAGGCCGCGTTCCCGGGTGGGTCCGAGAGCGCGGCCGGAGGATTCCGTCAGGAACTACCTCATGGCGTTCCTCCCTGGCATCCGCGCCTCACGGACGTGCCGCCGCGCTCGTCATAACGCGGACGGCTGAAGACGGTCTTGTCCGCGGACAGGAGCGAGTGCGCGGCCTGCCTGATGATCGACTCGTGCATGTCTCGCCCCTCCTCCCTCACGACGCGGCGCTGCCCCAGCGGCAACGACCCGCCCAGTCTCGCAGCACCGGTCTGCGGCGTGCAACCGGTTTTCCGGGCGGCCGTCAGCCGTCGGAGCCGGTCTCGGCGGTGTCCGCCTCGCGCCGGGCCCGGCCGGCCGCGATGATCGCGAGGACATCGTCGCCGTAGCGATCGAGCTTGGTCCGCCCGATGCCGGCGATCCGCAGCAGATCCTCCGGACCCCCCGGCTCGGCCTCCGCGGCGGCGATCAGCGTCGCGTCGGTGAACACGACGTACGCCGGGACCGACTGCTCGGCGGCGACCTGCCGCCGCCACTCGATCAGCAGGTCCAGCGTCGCCGGATCGTACGTCGCGGGGCATGACTCGTGACGGCGCAGCTTCAGTTCCGCACCGGTGGTGAGGGGTTGGCCGCACGAGACGCAGACGCGGGACCTGCGCCCCGACGGCCGGGCGCTGCTCGCCGCGCGGGCCGCCGGAGCCTGTGCCGCCCGCACGCCGGACAGGAAGCGCGACCGGCCTTTGTTGCCGTTGCGGCTGCGGCACCACGAGATCCGCAGCAGTCGGCGCGCCCGGGTGATCCCGACGTACAGCAGGCGACGCTCCTCGGCGATCTGCTCCGGACGCTGCGCGAGGACGAACGGAAGCAGCCCCTCCTGGGCGCCGACGAGTGCGACGGCGTCCCACTCCAGGCCCTTCGCGGCGTGCAGGGTGGACAGGGTGACGCCGTCGGCGGTCGGCACCTGCTGGACATCGGCGCGCTCCTGCAGGGCCGCGACCACGGCGGCGAGCGGCGTGTCCTCGGCGCCCATGAGGCTCATCGCCAGCTCGGCGAGAGCAGCCAGCGACTCCCACCGCTCCCGGACGGCACCGGCGCCGCTGGGCGGCTCGGGTGACCAGCCGAGGCCGCCGAGGACGTCGCGCACCTGGTCGGCGGCCGGCTCGGCGCGTCCCTCCTGCACGCGCCGCGCGAGGTCGTGCAGCGCCTGCCGCACCTCGCCACGGCTGTAGAAGCCGTCGGCGTCGCGCACCTGATACGGGATGGACCGCTCGGCGAGCGCCGACTCGAGGGCCGGCGACTGGGCATTGATGCGGTAGAGGGCTGCGATCTCGCGGTACGGCACGCCGTCCCCGTGGATGCGAGCCACCCAGTCCGCCACCCCCGCGGCCTCGGCCTGCTCGCCGTTCACCTGGACGAACTCGGGCTCGGGCCCGGTGCCCCCGTGTGCGACGAGGGTCATGCCCGCCCCGCGGTTCACCTGGTTGGCCAGCGCCACGACCTGTTCGGTCGACCGGTAGTCGCGAACGAGGCGGATCACGTGCGCGCCCGGATGCGCGTTCTCGAAGTCGGTGAGGTACGCGGCGCGGGCACCGGCGAACGAGTGGATCGTCTGCGCAGGGTCGCCCACGACGCACAGATCGGAATCGGGTCCGAGCCACAGATCGAGGAGGCGCTCCTGGAGCGGGCTGACGTCCTGGTACTCGTCGACGACGAGATGACGGTACGTCGCCCGCACCTCGGCGGCGATCTCGGGATGGTCGGCGAGCAGCAGGGCGGCGCACAGCAGGATGTCCTCGAAGTCGATCACGCCGCGACGCCGCTTGGCCTCCTCGTAACGGCCGAAGACGGCGGCGATCTGCTCCGGCGTGGCCGAGGCGAGATCGCGTCCCTCTCCCCGCGCCAGTTCGGGGTAGTCGGCCGGCGAGACGTTGCTCACCTTCGCCCACGAGATCTCGCCGCTGAGGTCGCGCAGCACACCCGTCTCGGTCGAGAGCCGGGCGCGGCTCGCCGCCTCGGCCACGACGGGCAGGCGATGACCCAGGACATCGGGCAGCTCGGTGCCCATCGCCCGCGGCCAGAAGTGCCGGGCCTGCCGCAGCGCCGCCGAGTGGAAGGTGCGCGCCGCCACCCGAGGGAGACCGAGGTCGCGCAGCCTCCCGCGCAGCTCGCCTGCCGCCTTGGTCGTGAACGTCACGGCCAGCACGGCGCGCGGCGTGAAGCGCTCGACGGCCACGTTGTAGGCGATGCGGTGCGTGATCGCCCGCGTCTTGCCCGTGCCCGCCCCGGCGATCACGGCCAGACGCGGCGCCGACGAGACCGCCACGTCCCGCTGTTCGGGGTCGAGGCCGGTCAGAAAACGCTCCGGATCACCGTCCATGACCGTAATCTAGGCGCCCTGTCCGACGGCGCCGAACCAGGTCCTCTCGGTGGAGGTCGTCCGAAACCGTCGGCGGATCGCCCTAAGGTGTGGGCCATGGAGGGGTTGCTGCGAGACGCCGGCGTCGTCGTCCACACCGGCACCGCCGAATCCCTCGTCGCCGAGCTCGCCGCCGAGCTGGAGCAGACGGGCGCCGATCCGTTCGCGACCGAGACGGTCTGCGTGAACGGTCCCGGCATGGCGCGCTGGGCGGCCTCGGAGCTGTCGCGACGACTCGGCTCCGCGGGTGCGGGCGACGGCATCTGCGCAGGAGTCGCGACCCCGACCCTGGCGCGCTTCACCGAACGGATCGTGGACGAGATCGCCGGCGTCGATCGGCGCAGCGACCCGTGGTCACGACGGCGACTGACCGGCGCCGTGCTGCAGGCCATGCGCTCGTCCGCCGGTGAGCCGTGGTTCGACGTCGTCGCCCGCCATCTCGGCACCCCGGGGGACGAGTCCCGGCCCGGCAGGTGGCACGACACGGCCGCGCGCGTCGCCGGCCTGTTCCGCCGCTACTGGACGCATCGTCCCGGCATCCTCCGTTCCTGGACGAACGAGGCGAATGTCCGGCCCGTCCCGGCCGCGACCGGCTGGCAGGCCGAGCTGTGGCGTCGTGTCCGCGCCGCCGTCGACGTGCCCGACCCCGAGGAACGGCTCCGCGAGGTGTGCACGCGCGTGCGCGCCGGGCGGGCCGACGGCGTCCCCGACCGTCTGTTCATCCTCGCTCCCAGCACGGTGACCGTCCGCGAGGCGGATCTTCTCGCCGCACTCGCGGACGTGTGCCCGATCTGGATCGGTCTCACCGGCTCGCCGGCCGTCGCTCCCCGCCACCCCCTCGCCGCCGCGCTCGGGCGCGAGTCCGCCGCCCTGCGGGCGGCGCTGTGTCCCCCGGCGGCCCTTCCCGGCGTCACGGTCGGCCCGGCGCCGCCCGCTGCCGCTCCGACCACCTGCGATTCCGCGCCCCGCTCCGTCCTGGCCGCGTTGCAGGCGGACATCCTCGCCGACCGCGCCCCCGTGCCACGGCCCGGCCTGCGCGACGCCTCCGTCCAGCTCCACCTGTCCCACGGAGCCGACCGGCAGGTCGAAGTCCTGCGGGAGGTCCTCACCGGGCTGTTCGCCGACGACCCGACCCTCGAACCTCGCGATGTCGCCGTCCTCACGCCCGATCCGGCCGCGGTCGCCCCGCTCGTGAAGGCCGCGTTCTGCCTTCCGGCCGAGGCCGGGCCCACACATCCCGGCCATCGGCTTCGCGTGCGCGTCGCCGCCGGCGGCGGCGCGGCCGTGAGCCCGCTCCTGGCCCTGCTGGTTCGTCTCCTCGACGCGGTCACCGGCCGCCTCACGCTGGCGGAGTTCGCCGATCTCGCCGGGCAGCCGGCGATCGCTCGCCGCTTCCACCTCTCGCCCGAAGACCTCGAGGACCTGACCGGTCTGTTGCAGGACGCCGGAGTGCGGTGGGGCCTCGATGCCGCCGACCGCGCCCGCTTCGGGCTGGGGCGGGTCGCGCAGAACACGTTCGCGGCGGGTCTGGACCGGTTGCTGCTGGGTGTGGCGCTCGCCGAGAACGACACCCTCGTCGTGGGCGGGGTCGTCCCCATGGACGGGGTCGAGTCGACACAGCTCGCCGCTCTGGGGCGGGTCGCGGAGCTCCTGGCACGACTCGGTCGACTCGCCGAGACCGTCCGCACCCCGCGCTCCGCTCCCGCCTGGGCCGACGCGCTACGCATCGCCTCGGCCGGGTTGACCGACCCGGGCCCCGCCGATGCCTGGCAGGCGTCTGCTCTCGCAGCCACGCTGGCCGACCTGGCCCAGCTCGGCGACGACCGCACCGACTGGGCGGTCGGCGACGTCCAGGCCTTCCTCGAAGGTGAGCTGCACGATCTTCCCGCCCGCAACCCGTTCGGGAACGGGAGCCTGCTCGTGACGGATCTGACCTCGCTGCGCTCGGTGCCCCATCGCGTCGTCGCGATCCTCGGCATCGACGAGCAGTCCTTCCCGCGGATCACCCGCACCGACGGAGACGACCTCCTGTCCCAAGACCCGCAACCGCTCGACCCCGACCGACGCCGGTCGGACCGGCAGGCACTGCTCGACGCCGTCCTGGCAGCGCGCGACCACCTCGTCGTCGTCGGTCAGGGCGCCGATCCGGCGACCAACACCGAGGTGCCGCTCGCGCTGCCGCTGCTCGACCTGATCGACGCTCTCCGCCGCACCGCGCCCGCCGACGGTGCCTGGCTGCGGGTCGACCACCCGTTGTACCCCTACTCGCCGGCCAGCTTCACCGGACCGGTCGGGAGCTTCGACAGCGCCGCGCTGGCCGCCGCCGGCGGCGCGTCCCCGATCGCCGCCGACCCGTGGCGGCTCGGCGACCTGCCGCCCCTCGAACCGGGGGAACTGCCGGTCCGGACCGTGCTCTCCTTCCTGCGACACCCGCTGCGGGAGCTCCTCAAGGTGCGCTGCGGGCTGTCGGTCTACACCGAGGAGCAGGTCTCAGCGGAGCTGCCGATCGAACTCGACGGGCTCGGGATGTGGAGCATCGGCGAACGGATGCTGGCCCGCGTGCGCGCCGGTCAGGATGTCGACGCCGTGCTCGCCGCCGAGCGGGCGCGCGGCTCGCTCCCGCCGGGCGCGCTCGGCGACAGGGTCCTCGACAAGGTCTCCGATCAGGTTCGCGAGTGCCTGCGCGCGACCGAGGCCCTCGCCACGGGTCCATCCGTCCGCCACGACCTCGCCGTGACGGTCCGTGGCTGGACCATCACCGGCTCGGTGGACACCGTCGGCCAGGAGGTCCAACTCGTGCGCTTCTCGAAGCTGAACCCCGGCATCCAGGTCGAAGCCTGGCTCTCGCTGTTGCTGCTGCAGGCGACCCATCCCGACACGCCGTGGCGCGCCACGACCGTCACGCGTGCCGGGCTCGCCTCCTGGCAGGCCGGGACCGTCGACCCCCGTGCCCACCTGGACTGGCTGCTGCGGATCTACCGACTCGGGATGTCCGGGCCGGTGCCGCTGCCCCTCGGAACGGCGTTCGCGTATGCCCGCGATGCCGCGCTCGTCGGCGACGACGCGGCCGACCTGGCGGCGCGCAACGCGTGGCGGGCAGAGTCTGCCAAGGACGAGTGGTGGCCACGGTTCTACGCATCCTTCGCAGACCTGCTGAACGCCCCCGTTCCCGCCGATCTGGGCCTGCCTGTGGAGCGCTCCCTCTTCGGCACGCTCGCCCGGTGCGTCTGGGCGCCGATTCTCGGTGGGGAGGTGCGTCATGACCAGCAGCCTCGATCTCACCGGCTTTGACCTCACCGGCGACCTGCCCGCAGGCACTCTCCTTCTCGAAGCGAGCGCGGGAACCGGGAAGACGTACACCCTGGCCTCTCTCGCGGTGCGATACCTCGCCGAGGAGGACGTCACGCTGCGCGACCTGCTCCTCATCACCTTCAGCCGCATGGCCACGGCCGAACTGCGCTCACGAGTGCGGGCCCGCCTCACCGAGGCCATCGCCGCCCTCTCCGGCCCCGGGCGCGACGGCGGGGCCCACCTCGCCGATCCGGTGCTCGCCCACCTGTGCGAGGGAGATCCCGGACAGCTCGCCCTCCGCCTCGGCCGGCTGCGCGCCGCCGCCGCCGATTTCGACGCCGCGACGATCGCCACGACGCACGAGTTCTGTCAGCGGATGCTGTTCGGGCTGGGTGTTCTCGCCGACCACGACCCGGCACCGAGGTTCGTCGCCGATCCCCGAGCACTGGTCGCGGAGACGACGGCCGACGTCTTCGTGCGTCGATTCGCGGACGCACGAGCCCCCTTCACGTACGCCGACGCGTGGAACGGCCGGGTTCCCGCTCAGCAGTTCGCCGCGGCCGTCGTCCGGGAGCCGGCTGCCGTCGTCGCCCCCGACGACGCCGCCGGCGTCGCCGGCGAACGGGTCGACTTCGCCCGCGAGGTGCGCGGCGACGTCGAGCGGCGCAAGCTGCGGCGGCGTCTGTTCACCTACGACGATCAACTCATCCGGCTGCGTGATGCCCTCTGCGATCCCGTCACCGGCCCGGCGGCGCGCAGCCGCCTCGCCGAGCGATTCCGCGTCGTGCTCGTCGACGAGTTCCAGGACACCGACCCGATCCAGTGGGAGATCCTGTCCCGTACCTTCCACGGTCACAGCACCCTGGTCCTGATCGGAGACCCGAAACAGGCCATCTACGGTTTCCGCGGTGCCGACGTCGGCACCTACCAGTCGGCCGCCGCGGTCGCCGATCGGCGTGCCGCACTGACGACGAACCACCGCAGCGACGCCGCGCTCGTCGCAGCGGTGGACCAGCTCGTGGGCGGCGCCGAGCTGGGGGCGGGCATCGTCGTGCCGCCGGCCACGTCGGCGCACCCGGCGCGACGCATCGCCGCTGCGAGCCCCGGCCTCGCGCGGCCCCTGCGGATCCGGGGTGTGCCCCCGCAGCATCGCGAGCTGGACAGGCGCACCGCGAACGCGATCATCGTGAACGACCTCGTCGCCGAAGTCGCCGGACTGCTGACGCAGGACGTCCGTCTCACCCTCGACGGCAGGCAACGCGCGCTGCGCCCCGGGGACATCGCGGTGCTCGTCCGTACGAATGCGATGGGCAAGCGCATCGGGACGGCCCTGCGCGAGGCCGGCATCGCCGCGGCGGTCGCAGGTTCCGACAGTCTCTTCGAGAGCGATGCGGCACGTGAATGGCTGCAGTTGCTGCGCGCCCTCGCCGAGCCGCGAAGCCGGCGTGTCCGCACCGCCGCCCTCACGCCGTTCCTCGGGTGGACCCTGCAGGAGCTCGCCGAGGCCGACGACCTGCGGCTGGCCGCGCTCCGCGAGACCGTGCATGCCTGGAGTCGTGTGTGGGAGGCGCACGGAACGGCGGCGCTGTGGGAGGCGGTGACCGCGCGTCCGGCCTTCGCCGCCGGGGCACGGGCACGCCCTGACGGGGACAGGCTCCTGACCGACCTGCGCCAGGTCGCGCAGGAGCTCGAACTCGCCGAGTCCCGCGGCGTTCGGCCCGCGGGCCTCGTCGACTGGCTCGTCGACCAGATGGCCGAGCGGCCCGACACACGCCGATTCCTGGCCCGCGACGACGAGGCCGTCCATGTGCTCACGATCCACCGGTCCAAGGGGCTGGAGTTCCCGCTCGTGCTGCTGCCCGACCTCGCCATCCGCACCCGGCTCCCGCGGGGGGACGAGACGATCGTGTTCCATGACGAGGCGCACCGCCGCTGCGTCGACGTCGGCGGCGGGGGGGCGCCGGGCCGATCGGCTCGTATGACCGCCTGGCGGGAGGAGGCCGACGCCGAGACGCTGCGCGATCTGTATGTCGCGGTGACCCGGGCGCAGGTCGGTGTCGTCGCCTGGTGGGTGCCCGAGAAGACCACACGCGAATCTCCGCTCCATCGCCTCCTCGCCCGCCCGCCGGGGACCATGAGACCCGCGCGGTCCTACGACCTCGACGACCTGCGGGTGCGCCCGGACCGCCCGGCCGTGACGTTCGAGACGATCTCCCCGGCAGAGCCCCGCGTCGCGCCGCGACTCGCCCCGGCCGCCGCCGACAGCGAGGGACTGCGCGTCCGATCCTTCGATCGGAGCATCGACCTCGCGTGGCGCCGGACGTCCTATTCCGGCCTCACCGCGGCGGCACACGAGGCCTTCGCCGCAGGCGACGCGCGGGGGTGGGAGGCCGACGAGCCCGCCGAGGCCGGCGACCCGGTCGCCGACACGGAACCCGAGCCGGAACCCGAGCGTGGAGACCCGAGCCCGGTCTCGCCGTTCGCCGGCCTGCCGCGCGGAACCGAGTTCGGCACGCTGGTCCACGCCGCCTTCGAAGAGCTCGATTTCGCCGCGCCCGACCTCGCCGCCGAGTTGGAGCGGGTCACCGCCCACCTCGCTCCCCGCACGTCGGTCGACCTGTCCGCCGCCGCGCTCGCGGCCGCGCTGGAGCCCGTCCTGCGCACCCCGCTCGGCGACATCGCCGACGGTCGCAGCCTCGCAGCCTTCACCAGGGCCGACCGGCTCTCGGAGCTGTCCTTCGACCTGCCCCTCGACGCTCGCGACAGCGCGACTCTCCGCTCGATCGCCGACATCCTCGCCGCGCACCTGGGCCCCGACGATCCCCTGGCCCCCTATCCCGCCCGGCTGCGTGAGCTCGACCCGGCCGGACTGCCGCTGCGCGGCGTCCTGACCGGAAGCATCGACGCCGTGCTGCGCCTGCGGCCGGAGAACAGGTTCGTGGTCGTCGACTACAAGACCAATCAGCTCGGCGGGCCCGAGCAGCGCGTGAGCGAGTACGACCCTGCGGCGCTGGCGGTCGCGATGATGGACAGCCACTACCCGTTGCAGGCCGTCTTCTACTGTGTCGCTCTGCACCGCTATCTCCGCTGGCGGCTCCGCGGATACGATCCGGCGACGCATCTGGGCGGCGTCGGGTATCTGTTCGTCCGCGGCATGGCCGGTCCGGCCTCCGACGGGACGACAACACCCGGCGTCTTCGCCTGGCGCCCGCCGGCGGCCATGATCACCGCCCTCTCCGACGCCCTGGCCGGCGCTGCCGTCCCGAACCCCCACCGGAGGCCCACATGACCGTCCCGGCACAGTCTCCCCTCGTGGCGGCCGCGCCACTGCCCGCACCCGACCTGTCGCTGGTGTCGACGGGGCTGATCGCGGAGTTCGAGGCGGCCGGAGTGCTGCAATGGGCCGATGTCCACGTCGCACACCGCCTCGCCCAACTGGCCGGCGAAGGCCGCCCCGACGTCGTCCTCGCCGCCGCCCTGGCCGTCTGGGCCGCGCGGGCCGGTTCGGTGTGCGTCGAGATCGACGCCGTGGCGGGAGAGCTGTTCGAGACCGGGGAGGAGCGCATCGACACGACCTCGCTCCCCTGGCCCGCGGTCGACCCATGGCTCGCTGCGCTGACCGAGAGCCCCCTGGTCGGATGCGAACCCGACGGCCCGCGCCGACCTCTCCGACTCGCGGGGACCCGCCTCTACCTCGACAGGTACTGGCGTGAGGAGGAACTCGTCCGGGAGGCACTGCAGCGCCGGATCGCACGACCGGCGCCCATGGTGGACGCCGCGATCCTCGACCGCTCGCTCGCCGCCCTCTTCTCCGGCGACACGGCCTCGGGGCAGCGGGACGCCTGCCGCACCGCCGCGGGCTCGTGGGTGAGCGTCATCGCCGGTGGGCCCGGGACCGGGAAGACGACGACGATCGGGCGTCTCCTGCTGACCTTCCACGAACTCGGGCTGCGCAGGATCGCGCTGGCCGCGCCCACCGGCAAGGCTGCGGTCCGGCTCGGCGAGGCGGTACGCGCACAGTTCGTGCTGCACGGCGCCGGTGAGCTCGCCGACCGTGTCGAGGCGGTGACGCTCCACCGGCTCCTCGGCCTGCGACCCGGGGGCGCGCCGTCGTCCGGGTCGGCCGACGTCCTGCCCCACGACGTGATCGTCGTCGACGAGATGTCCATGGTGTCGCTGCCGCTGATGGCCCGGCTGCTGGCGGCCGTGCGTCCCGACACGCGCCTCGTTCTCGTCGGCGACCCCGACCAGCTCGCCTCCGTGGAGGCGGGCGCGGTGCTGGCAGACCTGACGGAGAGCCCCTCGGCCTCCCGGCTCGGGGTCGTCCGTCTCACGCAGAACTTCCGGTTCGGCTCCGACATCGCGCGCGTCGCCGACGCCATCCGCTCCGGTGAGGCCGACGCCGTCGTCGCCGCGCTGCGCGCCGGATCAGCCGCGACCGTCCTCGTCGAGACCGGCTTCCAGACCGTGCCCGAGGACCTCCGCGAACGCGTCGTGGAGGTCGGTGCGCTCATCCACGAGTCGGCCCTCGCCGGGGACGTGTCCGGCGCGCTCGCCGCGCTCGAGGGGCACCGCGTCCTGTGCGGTCACCGCACGGGCCCGTACGGAGTCGCGGCGTGGAACCGGCACGTTCACCAGTGGCTTTCGGATGCGGCGCCGGGCTATGCCGCCGAGGGCGAGTGGTATCCGGGCCGTCCGGTGCTGGTCACCGAGAACAGCGCCGAACTGGGCCTGTTCAACGGCGACTCCGGCGTGGTCGTCGCCACATCCGGCGGGCCGCGGGTCGCCTTTCCCGGCGGCCGCATCGTCCCGGTGCATCTCCTCGACGCCGTGGCGACCGCGCATGCGATGACGGTGCACAAGGCGCAAGGCAGCCAGTTCGCCGCGGTCAGCCTGATCCTGCCGCCTCCCGGGTCGCCGCTGCTCACCCGCCAACTGCTGTACACCGCCGTCACCCGGGCCAAGACCCGGATCACGCTCTACGGCCAGGCCGAAGCGGTGGTCGACGCCGTGCAGCGACCCGCGCGCCGCGCGTCAGGACTGCGGACGCGTCTGTGATCCGACCGCGCCGGTTCGCGCCGAGCCTCCCGGATGCGGGTCAGAGCCGGTTCTCGCGCCAGGCTGTGATGATGCGGTACGCGATGGACAGCGATCCCGGCAGCGAGACCTCTCCGGTGGTCACGGCCGCGTCGAGCTCGGCCCGCGAGAACCAGCCGGCGGCCTCGACCTCGACCCCGTCCACCGCGAATCCCGGATCGTCGGCCACCGCGTGGAAGCCGACCATCAGGCTGCGCGGAAACGGCCACGACTGGCTGGACAGGTACCGGACGTCGCGCACGTGCAGGCCGACCTCCTCGGACACCTCGCGCGCGACGGCCTGCTCCAGACACTCCCCGGCCTCCACGAACCCGGCGATCAGTGACATCCGCCGCGGTACCCACACCGACGGGCGCGCCAGCAGCAGCCGGTCGGCACGGTCGGTGACCGCCACGATCATGGCCGGATCGGTCCGGGGGAACCGTTCGCGGCCGCACCGGGTGCACCGCCGGCTGTGCCCCCCTGCCCGAACCTCGCTGTAGCCGCCGCACACCCCGCAGTACGGGGCCGCGGCATGCCAGTTGTGCAGCGCGACCGCCGTGGTCGCGATGTCCCGCATGGTGTCGTCGAGCCGCGTCCCCACGACCTTCAGCGACATGGCGGGAAGGTCGAGATCCGACGACTCCACGAAATAGGGCTCGCCGTCCACCAGCCCGAGGAGAAGGTGGCGCTGCGTGTCGAACCGGCCCTCGGGCCGCACGAACTCCAGCGCGTCGCCGCCGGGCGCCACGGCGAGGTCTCCCTCGGCGTCCACACGGAGCAGGTGCCCGTCGGGCCGTGTCCACAGCGCCGCGATCCACGACTCGTCGGCGCGACCCGGCTCCACGCGATCCAGTCTGCTGCTCGTCCACCATTCCACGGGCACAGGTTAGCCCTCGCCCACGGTGCCGATGAGCACTTCCAACTCGGCTCGACCGGGAAGCGGCGGCATGACGAGCCGGTCGCTCCGCACGAAGTGAAAACCGGCTGCGACGTCGGAGGCCGGGATGCCGTTGAGCTCGGCCCAGGCCACCCGGTAGCACGCGAGCTGAAGCGGATCCGCCCGCTCGCTCTCACCCGTCTTCCAGTCGATGACGACGTAGGTTCCAGGACGCTCCCCGTCGTAGACGGCGTCGATCCGGCCACGCAGCGTGATGCCGCCGATCGCCAGGGTGAACGGCGCCTCGAGGGCGATCGGGGCGCGAGCGCCGAACCGGCCGGCGACGAACGCGTCGCAGAGCTCCCGGAACTCCGCCTCGTCGCGCACATCGCCCGCGGTGGCCTCGTCGTCGGCGGTCACCGGCAACGACGTCTGGCCGAACTGTCGCTGCACCCACTCGTGGAACCGCGTGCCGAACGCGGCCGCCCGTGACGGCTGTCGCGGCATGGGCCGGGCCAACGCACGGGCGAACGCCCCCGGATCACGGTGGGCCGCCATGAGGCCGGACACCGACACGCTGCCGGGCATCCGCACCTCGCGGGCACCGGCCAGGCGCCGCGTCTCGGCCAGCAGGAGCTCGAGATCGGTGTCCCACTCCGCGACCCGGGCCGCGTCGTCGAGCAGTGCGAGGTCGTCGGGCGGATATGCACCGGTCGCGGCACGAGTGTCGCGCGCCTCGACGACGAGCTGGGCGGCTCCGGTGCGACGCGCGAACGCCGTCTCGTCGAGTGCCGCGGGCCACCCGACCTCGAGGCTGGTCGGCTCGAGCGGGTTCTCGTCGCCGGCAGGCGGCACATCGCACCACACGCGGCCCGACTCCTCGGCGTGCCGGCGCAGCAACTCGTAGTAGGCCGATGGCCGCCGGACCGTGGAAAGGCCTCCCCGCCAGTTGTGGACCGTGCCGGCCACCACCCGCCGCGCTCGCGTGAACCCGACGTAGGCGAGCCGGTCCTCGGAACGGAGATGGTCGTCCTTCAACTCCGCTGCATAGGCATCCATGCCCGTCTTCGTGGCCTCCCGAAGCTGCGGAATCGACCGGCGATCACCACGCAGCGCGGGCGGGAGGGTCGCCGAGTTCCTCAGCCAGTTCGCCGTCGTGCGTTCGCTGGGGAAGACCTTCGCCGCCAGGTCGGGGAGGAACACCGCGTCCCATTCGAGCCCCTTGGCCTTGTGGATCGTCAGCAACTGGACGGCGTCGGAGGAGCGCGGGACATCGAGGTCGAGCCCGACCCCTTGGTCCCGCTCGGCGTCCAGGTAGCCCAGCAGCCCTCCGAGCGAGGACTCGCCGTCGACGTCGGCGTAGTCGCCGACCGCGTCGAGGAACCGCCGCAACTGGGAGCCCCACGGCGTCGCACCCCCTGCCTGGAGCGCGGCCTCCACATCGAGCTGGAGGGTCGCGATCACGCGGCGGGCGAGGTCGAGCACCGGCTCGTCGGCGTGACGCCGAAGCTCCGCGAGCTCGCTCGCGAACGCCGCGAACCGCGTCCGTGCGGCGACGGAGTACGGCCCCGGACCGGGGTCGGCCGCCGCCTCGCTGAGGCTGACGACCTCGGTCGGATCGACGGCGTACACCGCGGCCTCCAGGTCGCCGCGCAACGACGCCTCGGCGGCGGCAGGGCGCCGGCCGGCCAGTTCCATCGCGCGGGCACCGAGCGCCGCGAGGTCGGGCGGGCCGATCCGCCACCGCGGGCCGGTGAGCAGCCGGACGAGCGCCGGGTTCGCCGTCGGGTCGTCGACGAGGCGCAGCGTCGCGACGACGTCCATCACCTCGGGCAGCGACAGCAGACCGCCCAGCCCGACGATCTCGACCGGGACGTCGCGCCGTCTCAGCCCGGCGAAGAGATCGCCCAGGTCGGCGTTGCGCCGGCTCAGCACGGCGATCTCGCGCCACGGCATCGCCCGTGGACCGGTGTGCAGGTCGACGATCCGATCGCAGATCCACTCCACCTCGTCGGGCCAGGTCGCGAATCCGCCCGCCCACACCTCGGCGGGGGCAGCCCCGGCGCCTGCCACGAGCCGGGCCTCCGAAAGGTCCATCGCGACCAGCGGATCGGCACGTAGTGGCTCGGCGACGTCATTGGCCGCCGCGAGGATCTGCGGACCGCTGCGCCGGTTGACAGTGAGCGGGAAAGCGAGCGCCGGGCGGTCGTCGGTGCCCGGAAAGTCCGTCGAGAACTCCACGATGTTGCTGGCAGCGGCGCCTCGCCACCCGTAGATCGCCTGGAACGGATCACCCACCGCCGTGACCGGGTGGCCTCGCCCGTGTGCGGGATCGCGACCGGAGAACAGTCCTCGCAGCAGCGCGGCCTGGGCCGCGGAGGTGTCCTGGTATTCGTCGAGCAGGACGACGCGGAACTCGCGCCGGACCAGATCCGCCACGGCGGGCACCGAGCAGGCCAGGCGCGCCGCGACCGCCATCTGGTCGGCGAACTCGACGAGCCCGAGGTCGAGCTTCAGTCGCTGGTAGGCGCGGGTCAGGCTGGCGAGCTCCAGACGTTCCGCCGCGAACCGCTGCGCCTCGACGACCGCCTTGTACGGATTGCCGCGGTACAGGGGCGCCTGCCCCAGTCGGTCGGTGAAACGACGCGTCTCACGATCCAGGTCGTCGTCGGACACCAGGTGGTTCTGCATCTCGGAGTCCAGCGCGAGAACCCGCTCGGTGACGGTATCGGGCCGCAGCCGGGAAAGGTGTTCGAACGGACCCGCGGCGGCGGACACCACGCGGCTCGCCAACCGGAACCGGCCGGCGCCGGTGAGCATGACCTGGTCCGACTCGACCCCGAGCCGCAGCCCGTGCTCGGCCACCAGGCGCGCCGCGAACGCATCGTAGGTCATCACAACCTGCTCACCCTGCTCGGGCCAGCTTCCGGCATCGGTGATCCCGGCCGTGAGGAGGGCCTTGCGGATCCGTGCCGACAACTCGGCCGCCGCCTTGCGGGTGAAGGTCAGGCCCAGCACCTGGTCGGGTCTCACGAGACCGCGCCCGACGAGCCACACCACCCTGGCGGCCATCACCGTCGTCTTTCCCGAGCCGGCGCCGGCGATGATCACCCCCGGCTCCAGCGGCGCGGTCGCAGCGGCGAGCTGCTCGTCGGAGAAGTCGACGCCGAGGGCGCTGTTGAGCTCCGCGGGCTCGGTGAAGAACGCCCTTCCGTGCAGCGATCTCACAGCACCACCTGCTTCCCGCCCCGGGCAGGGCAACTCGCGCTGAACGGGCAGAACCGGCACACGTCGTCACCCGGCGTCGCCGGGTACGTCCCGGCGCGGATGATCCGCACCGCCGATGCCAGTCGCTCGTGCACCCAGGTCGGAGCGGATCTCGGCCCGGAGCCCTCGGGATGCGGCTCGTCGCTCAGCGACGCCTGGCTCACATGTCTGGGGTAGTCGGCGTTGGTGCCGGGCAGGCGAAGCAGGACGAGTTCGCCGCCGCCTGCCCGGCGGATGCCCGGCGCGACATCGTCGAACCCGCCGAGAGTGACGGCCAACTGGTACACGCCAAGCTGGTCGTGCGAGGCGACCTCGGCCTGCGTCGGCGCCCGCCGCGCGGTCTTGAAGTCGATGATGCGCAGGCCGCCCTCCCCGTCGTGTTCGAGCCGGTCGACGGCCCCGACGAGCACGACCCGGGCGCCGTCGACCTCCACCTCGGCGCGGAAGGGAACCTCGACCCCGACCACGCGCCGGTGGTCGTTCGCCGCCGCCCAGGCGGTAAGCCGCAACAATGCGTGCTCGGCCTCCATCCGCTCGCTGACCGACAGCCACGCCGCATCGAAACCGATCCGGTCCCACACGTCGTCGAGCGCCCCCGTCAACTCGTCGGGGCTGAGCCCGTCGCTCAGCGAGTGCTGCGCCAGCGCATGGATCACAGAACCCAGGCCGGCCGAGCTCGACCGCGCGGTGTCGGCATGCGCCTCGCGGGACAGGAAGTACTGCCGAGGGCACGACAGCAGACTGCCGAGCTGGCTGCCGCTCAGCCTGATGCCGGCGCCCCCGCCAGGAAGCGACTCCGCACTCACCGGGACGGTGCCCCACCAGGTCGCCGGGTCCGCGGCACGTTCGCCGAGATCCGCCACGCGCGCGAGCCGCGCCGCCGCCGCCCGGCGCAGTCCGTCGGACGACGCGGGGTCGGCCAGGGCGCGACGCAGCGAGATCACCAGATCGGCCATGGTGAGGGACGGCGTGGTGAGGTCTCCGGCGGGCTCGACCGCCTCTCCCAGCTCATGCAGGAAGCGGGAGGGCTCATCGCCTTCCCCGTCGGTGCCGGACACGGCCGTGACGACGGTCTCCTCGGTGGCGCGCGTGATCGCGACGTAGAACAGTCGCCGCCCGGCCGTCACGCTCGCGGCTCGGTCGAGCCCTGCCGGTGGATCGGGCAGCGCGTCCGCGTGAAGCAGCGGGTCGGCCGACCGGACGTCGGGCCACACGCCCTCCTGCACCCCCGCGACGAACACCCGCCGCCACTGCAGGCCCTTCGCCCTGTACACGGTCAGGACGCGAACCGCGTCACCGCGCACAGGCGCCTCCCGCAGCGTGTCTGCGGGAATCGACTGCCCGGCGACCTCTTCCAGGAAGACGGCGACGCCCCGGTCCCCGACGAACGCGTCGGAACGCTCGGCGAGGTCGAACAGCGCGCACACCGCGTCGAGGTCACGATCGGCCCGGCGGGCCCGCGCCCCCCCGGCCGCGGCGTCGGCGGCCAGCTCCTCGGGCCACGGAGTGCCTGCCCAGACATGCCACAGCACCTCCACCGCGGACGCTCCCGACGTCGAGAGTGCCCGCGCGCTCGCGAGCAGGCGCGCCAGCCGGTCCGCGGCCGCGGGAACGCGTTCGGCCGGCAGGTCCTCCAGCCGGCGCGGATCGCGCAGAGCGGCGGCCAGCAGGTCGGCCGCGCTGCGCGGCAGCTCCCCGCCGAGGTCGGCGCGCTCGGCGTCCCGCAGCGCGCGGCCGAGGCCCCGCAGCGCCATCGAGTCCAGGCCGGCGAGGGGGGAGGCGAGCAGCCGCCCGGCGACGTCAGCGTCCAGCGGCGTCCGCCCGCACACCACCGAGAGCGCGAGCAACAGCGGTCGGACGGCCAGCTCGGCGGCGAGCGGGATCTCGTCCCCGGCGACCTCGATGGGAATGCCTGCCGCTCCGAGCGTGCGCCGCAGCGCGGGGATGAGGCGCCGCCCCGCCCGCACGACGACGGCCATCTCGGACCACGGCACGGCGTCGGCGAGGTGGGCCTGGCGCAGTTCGCGGGCGATGAACGAGAACTCGTCGGAGGACGTGGCGAGGGTGTGGATCCGGAACCGTCCGGGCCGGTCGGCGCCGTCGAGCTGCCGCAGCCCGGCGAGCGCGGCTCCGGGCAGCCCCGGCAGCGGGAGCCGCCCGGCCAGCGCCGCAGCGGCGTTCCGGCTGCGCTCGGGGAGACGGAACGAGTGCGTCAGGACCTCGATCCGCGCCTCCCCGGTCGCGTCGGAGAACAGCCGCACGAACTCGGCCGGCCCGCGCGGGTGCGCGCCCCGGAACCCATAGGCCGCCTGGTCGGGGTCGGCGCAGGCCACGATGTGGCCCCCGGGCGGAACGAGCTGCCGCAGCACGCCGAGTTGGGACGGGTCCATCTCCTGCACCTCGTCGACGAGGACCGCCGAGATCTCCCGGCGCAACGTGTCGACCACGTCGGGTCGCGCCAGCAGCAGCCGCGTGCGATGGACGAGCTCGGCGTAGTCGAGCGCGCCCTCGGCGTCGAGCACGTCGAGGTACTCCTCGAAGTAGGCCCCCGCAGCGACCCATTCGTCGACGCCCGCGCCCGCACCGGCGGCGGCGATGTCGCCCGGATCGAGCCCGAGCTGCCGTCCGCGCGCCAGGAACCGCCGCAGCTCGGCCGCGAAGCCGCGCGTCCGCGTGGCCACCCGCAACGCGGGCGGCCACGCCGCATCCGGCGTCCCCGCGAGCAGTTCCCGCATCCGCTGCTCCTGCTCGGGCGCGCTCAGCAGCCGGGGCCGTCCCTCGCTCTCACCGGCGAAGCGACCGGTCACGGCCAGGCAGAACCCGTGCATGGTGACGGCCAGCGGTGAGCGGACCGCCCCGTCCGTCGAGCCCGCGATCCGGTCGCGCATGCGCGCCGCCGCCCGCCGCGAGAAGCAGAACACGACGGGCTGCGGCGCCCCCGCCGTCCGTGCCCGCGCCGCGGCGGCCGCCGCCAGCGTCTCCGTCTTGCCCGTGCCCGGCCCGCCGAGCACCAGCAGCGCGCCGCCCGGATGGTCGATGATCCGCTGCTGAGCAGCCGTCGGCACCAGCGGCGGCACGATCGTGTGTCGCGGGGGACGAAGGACGAAAGGCGGGATCGATCCGGGCACGGCACAATGCAAGCACCCCGCACCGACATGTTGCGCCGCCGACGCCCATTGCACATCCGTTCAACATCTGACCCGCCCACGGAACACACTGGCCAGCCACTCGAAGTTGTGACAAAGTGACCGTGCTGTCACCCGCACCCACCACTCAAGTGGCCGGGGTCACGTTTGGCAGTGCTGGTGAATCCGTAGGGTGCGGGTCACAAGATGTAGGGAGTAGTTGCATGGCGCAGGGAACCGTCAAGTGGTTCAATGCCGAGAAGGGTTACGGCTTCATCGCCGTCGACGGCGGAGGTGCGGACGTCTTCGTCCACTACTCGGCCATCGACACGTCTGGGTTCCGTTCGCTGGATGAAGGACAGAAGGTCGAGTTCGACATCATTTCGGGTCCGAAGGGCCCGCAGGCGGACCAGGTTCGCGCGATCTAAGCACACTCTTGCTTCCGGCCGGGTCCCTTCGGGGGCCCGGCCGACGTCTTTCCGGGGGAGATCCATGGACGACCTCACCGCAGAGATCGACGGCCACGTCCTTCGCCTGTCCAACCTCGGCAAGCCGCTCTATCCCGATGGCTTCACCAAGGGCGAGATCATCGACTACTACGTGCGCGTCGCCCCCGTCCTCCTCCCGCACCTGCGGGACCGCGTCGTCACGAGGCTCCGCCTGCCGGCCGGAGTCGCGGGCACCGGCTTCTTCGAGAAGAACGCGCCTCCCGGCCTCCCCGGCTGGGTCCGACGACACGTGGTCACGTCGCCCGATTCGACCGTGACGTACGTGGTGGTGGCGGACACGGCGACGCTCGCCGTCCTCGCGAACCTCGCCTCCCTCGAGATCCACACACCCCAGTGGCGGATTCCCGGCGGGCGCTCCGGCGCCCTGAACCTCGACGCGACGCCTCCGCCGAGCGACCAGGTGATCGTCGACCTCGATCCCGGACCCGGCACGACCACCGCCGATCAGGCGCGCGCCGCGTTGCTGATCGCCGCCCGGCTCGCCGCGGACGGGATCCTCGGCCTTCCGCGAACCAGCGGCGGGAAGGGGCTGCAGATCCAGGCGCCGATCGTCCCGGCCGACGGACGCGCCGTCACGGCGTACGTGCGGGCGATCGGCACCGAGCTCGTCGCGACCCACCCGGAACTGTTCACCGTGAGCGTGTCTCCCGCGGTCCGTGCGGGCAAGGTCTTCGTCGACTACAACCAGAATCTGACGACCCGCAACACCATAAGCCTCTACTCGCTGCGTGCGGGCGACGCCCCGACCGCGTGCACACCCCTCACGTGGGACGAGGTCGGCGCCGCCGCCGAGGGCGCCCCGCTCCGGTTCACGGCCGGCGAGGTGCTCGACCGTGTCCAGCGATGGGGGGACCTCGCCGACGTCCTGCTGGATCCCATCCGTCCGTTGCTCCCATAAGTTACCGAATGATCGCCGCCGGCCGATATGCTCACCGGTGTGAGTGACACGACCCCCCCTCGCCGACAGCGGCTTCCCAAAGCGCAGCGCCGCGTCCTCCTGCTGGAAGCGGCCACGATGGTGTTCGCGCAAGAGGGCTACCACAACGCCTCCATGGAGGCGATGGCACGTGCGGCAGGTGTCACCAAGCCGGTCCTGTACCAGCACTTCCCGTCCAAGCTCGACCTTCTGCGCGCGGTGGCCACCGAGTCCACCCTCGAGGTGGAACGAGTGGTGACCGCGGCGATGAACGACAATCTGTCCTCGGGCACTCCGTTCGAGAGCGCGATCGAGGCGCTGTTCGACTTCGCCGAACGGCGCCCCCATCAGTTCCTCCTCGTCTACGAGACCGAGCTCCCCCAGGACGATCAGGTCCAGCACACGATCCTCGAAGGCACGGCGCGGGTCGTCACCCACGGCATTCCGATCATCAAGGCGCACACCGGCCTCGACCAGAACGGGGCCGCGCTGCTCGCCTGGTCGATCATCGGCATGACGACCTTCGCCGTCCGCCACTGGAAGCGGGCCAACGACGGCACGAGCAAGGCCGACGCCCTCGTCCTGGCACTGGAACTGCTTCATTCAGGGTTGAGTGGCTGGGAATCTCAGGGTTGATCCTGCCGCGTCTCACCCGGTCCCCGGCTAAATTGGAGCACGATCCGCGCACGTGAAAGGTGAAGCGATTGTCCACGCCCACGCAGCCCCCCGGTGGCGCAGCAGCAGTTCCCGCGCCGACGCCGCTTGCCCCACCCGACCTGCTCACCTTGACGGCCCCCGAGCCCGTCCACCCCGTCGCTGAGACCGCCGCCGGCGCCATGGCGCCCGCGGTCGATCCCGAGCAGGTCCCGGTCCTCGACGCCAAGGTCGACCAGTTCGTGACCGCCATCACGTCCGTGCAGCCCAAGTCACCGCAGTTCGCCGCTCAGGCCGACGCCGTGCGCTCCATGGGCGACGCCGACATCCGCAAGGCCGCGGAGTCCTCGAACCGTCTGCTCCAGACACCGGTCCGCGCCGTCCAGTCCGGCGGTCTGTCCGAATCGTCCAATGTCGGCAAGACCCTGCTCGAGTTGCGCCGCACGGTCGAATCGCTCGACCCGGGGCAGGCCAAGGGCGGCAAGAAGATCCTCGGCTGGCTCCCCTTCGGCGAGAAGGTCGAGGACTACTTCCGCAAGTACCAGAACAGCCAGCAGCACCTCAACGGCATCCTTCACGCCCTGCGCAGTGGCCAGGACGAGCTGACGAAGGACAACGTCGCCCTCAACATGGAGAAGCAGAACCTGTGGACCGTGATGGGGCGGATGAACCAATACGTCTACATCGCCGAGAAGCTGGACGCCCGGCTGTCGGCGATGATCGCCGAACTGGAGGCCACGGACCCCGACAAGGCCACCGTGATGAAGCAGGACGTGCTGTTCTACGTCCGCCAGAAGCACCAGGACCTGCTCACGCAGCTCGCGGTGTCCATCCAGAGCTATCTCGCGATCGACATCATCATCAAGAACAACATCGAGCTCATCAAGGGTGTCGACCGCGCCTCCACGACCACGGTGTCCGCGCTGCGGACGGCCGTCATCGTCGCCCAGGCGCTCGGGAACCAGCAGCTCGTCCTCGACCAGATCACCGCGCTCAACGCGACGACCAGCACCATGATCCAGCGGACCTCGGAGATGCTCGCGTCCAACTCCGCGCGCATCCAGGAGCAGGCGGCGTCGTCGGCGGTCGGCATGGAACAGCTTCAGGCCGCGTTCGCGAACATCTACAAGACGATGGACACCATCGACGAGTTCAAGCTCCGCGCGCTCGACTCCATGTCGCAGACGATCGGCACGCTGGAGATCGAGGTCACCAAGTCGAAGGCCTACCTCGAGCGCGTCCGCCAGCAGGACTCGCGGGGCACCGTCCAGCCGGCGACGCTGGATCTGGGCTAGTCGGCCGGCATGGGTCTGTGGGACTGGTTCACGGGGGGAGACAAGCAGGAGCCAGCCCCCGAGGGGCCGCAGACACCACCGGCGCCGGCTGCCGACGACATCGCCGCGGCGCTGGCCGGTGTCGAACGCCTCGTCGCCGATCCCGGCGTGCCCGGGCCGGTGCGCTCCCGCGTGGAGCGGATCACCCGGACGGTGCGCGATGCCCTCCCCCGGATGAGCAATCTCGGTGTCGGCAGCCTCGACTCGTACTCGCTCATCGCGACGGCGACCGACTACCTGCCCGAGGCGGTCGGGGCCTACCTGCGGCTGCCGCGCGACTGGGCGGACTCGCGCCCGGTCGAGAACGGCAAGACGTCGCTGCTGGTGCTCGTCGACCAGCTCGATCTGCTCGGCCTCACCGTCGACAAGATGCTCGATGCCGCCACGCGGACCGACGCCGACGCGCTGATCGCCCACGGCCGGTTCCTGCAGGCCAGGTTCGGCGACCCCTCCAAGGTGTACGAACCCGTGAACGACGAGCCCGCTCCCGGGCCGGCACCCGCCAACCCCCTCGACCTGGAGTGACGATGACGAAGACCCTGCCCGAGGCCGTCGCGGCCGCCGCCGACATCGCCGGGTCGGCCGGGATGGACCGTGCCGAGGCGGAGACCGAGGCCCGGCAGCTCTCGGCCGCAGTGGCCGAGCCCGCGGGAGGCGCCTATCTGGTGTGGACGGCGGCGCTCGGCCTGGAGCCCTCGGCCGAGGCCTTCTTCGAGGCGGCCGTCAAGGGACGCCGCTTCCGTGCGTCCCCGACACCACTGCTCAGCCGACTGAGCTGGACCGACCCGTCCGCGGCGAGGCGCTACGCGGCCGCCCTCGCCGACGTGTGCGCCGCGGCCGCCGCGCTCGCCCCGTCCGACGACCTGGTGGCCGGCGCAGCGCGTTCGGCCCGGGCGGCGCAGGCATCCGCGGTGAGCCCGGGGGGCACCCCGGCCGACCCGATGGACGATTTCGCCGCGCGCGGCCCGCAGCTCCTCGATCAGGTGCTCACCCGGCTGCAGGAGAGCACGCGGCGCGTCCGCGATCTCGGCTCGGGCCCCTCTCTCGACCTCAGCGGCCTCGATCCGGCGACGCCCGGCGCGTTCGACTTGACCGGGCGGGGAGCACCGCCCGCCTCCGTCACCCCCGGCCCCACCTCCTCGGCGCGTCTCCCGGAGCCACCCGCCGCGCAGCCCACGGCGGCCGCGGACGAGCCTGCCGCGCCCGCCGAGACGGACGAACCGGCCGAGCCCGAGAAGACCGTCGAGGAGCTGCTCGCAGAACTCGACGCCCTCGTCGGGCTCGGGAGGGTGAAGAGCGAGATCCACCGGCAGTCGGCCATCCTTCGCGTCGAGGCACTGCGCACGAAGGCCGGGCTCAAGCGGCCGACCATCACACGCCATCTCATCTTCGTGGGCAATCCCGGCACCGGGAAGACGACCGTCGCCCGTCTCGTGGCAGGCATCTACAAGGCCCTCAGGCTGTTGTCGCGCGGGCAGCTCGTCGAGGTCGACCGCAGCGAACTCGTCGCCGGGTACCTCGGGCAGACCGCCATGAAGACCGCCGAGGTGGTGGACAAGGCCACCGGCGGCGTGCTCTTCATCGACGAGGCGTATGCGCTCAACGGCGACCAATACGGCGAGGAGGCCATCAACACCCTCGTGAAGGAGATGGAGGACAACCGCGATGACCTCGTCGTCATCGTGGCGGGCTACCCCGAGCCGATGGAGACGTTCATCTCGCAGAATCCGGGCCTGACCAGCCGCTTCCGCACCACGATCACCTTCGACGACTACACCGACGACGAACTGGAGGGAATCCTCGCGCAGATGGCCGCGGCCGCCGACTACGACCTGGAGTCCGAGGCGATCGACGAGTTCCGGCGGATTCTCGCCCGTCAGGTCCGCGACGAGTCGTTCGGGAACGGGCGGTTCGCACGCAACGTCCTCGAAGCGGCCATCGGCCGGCACGCCTGGCGGCTGCGCGACGTGGCCGAGCCGTCCGTGGCCGATCTGCGCACCCTCCGTCCGGCCGACCTCGCCGAGGACACTCCCCCGGCGCCCCCGCCGGTCGCCTGGCCTGCCGCCGAGCCGGAGGACGAACCCCTGCCCGAGGCGGCACGGACGGCTGCGGACAGCGGGCAGGAGGAGCCGTGACCGAGCTGAGGACGCAGCCGAAGACCGTCTCGCACACCACCGCCGGGGCACTGGCGCCGCTGGCGGCGGCCGGGTTCCCGTCGCGCCAGGATCCACCCGAGTACCGGGTCTCCACGCCCGCGCTGCTGCGATACGGGCAGGTCGCGCTGCTCATCGTGGGACTGCTGCTGGGGCTCGTCTCCGTCCCGCTGTTCATCACCGGCGACCGGTTCGCGCTGCAACAGACGGCAGAGCAGGAGCACGCCGATCTGAGCAGCATCCAGACCGAGGCCGCGAAGGCCAACGAGCTGGCGCTCACGTCGCTGCTGAACGGGAAGCCCGACCGCGACGGATTCGGCACGCAGATGGGAGTCGTCGCCGAGAAGGTCGCCGCCGCAGGCCGGTCGGGCTCGGTCGACACCGGCCTCCTCGGCAAGGTCAACTCCGGTCTCATCCAGTACACGGCCCAGATGAACGCGGCGTTGACGGCCGACGAGGCGACGGCCGGCAGCGGCACCTCCGAGGCGGTGGCGGCCCAGCAGACGCTGGAGGACGACGTGCTCACGAATCTGGACGCCCTGCTCGGCGACGCCGCGGCCGGGGAGACCTCGCCGCTGTGGACGTTGGTCGCGACCTGGGTCGCGATCGGGATCGGCGCCGTATGCGCACTGTGGCTGATGGTGCTCGTCGCACGACGTTCGCGACGCGTCCTCAATCTGGGGCTGATCGGCGCCCTGACCGTCCTCGCGGCGGGAGGCGTGACGATCGGACTGCTCAGCGGCGCGGTCTCCGGACCGACGCAGGCGACCACGGCCCACACCCTGACGGCCGCACAAGGCCAGTTGACACGCGTGCGTGCGGCGGAGCTCACCTACATCCTCGCGCCGTCGGTCGAGCGACGCAGCAGTGTGACGGCCCACCTGGAGCAGGCCAGGGCGCTTCTCGCCTCGGGCGCCGACGACGGCGCCGCGATGCTGACGCCGTACGAGAAGGGGTGGCAGACGGTGTCGGCCGAGGTGACGGGGAAGGACACCGCCGGTGCCGCCGAGGCCGCGACCGGGACCACCGGGCCTGCCCTCGTGACGCTGACGGAGAAGACGTCGGCGCTCGTCTCGACCGACCGGTCCGCGGTGGTCGCGACGCTGTCCGCCGGGGCTCCGGTGCTGACGTGGATGGGCGTCACGATGATCGCCGTCGGTCTGGGCTACCTCATCCTCGGCCTCATCGGCCTGCACGCACGGATCAGGGAGTACCGATGACGACGATTCCGACGGCTCCGGGCGCCATCGACCGACCCGGCACCCCCGAGGAGGTCATGGACTACCTCGGGCAGCTCGGCGACTGGCTGATGGAGCGGCGACAGGAGCTCTCGGCCATCGACGCCGCCGTGCTGCGCTCCCCCGACCGGGCCGCGCTCACCGCCGACATGGCCCTCGTCCTGTCGGTCTGGCAGGCCGTCAAGGACCGCTATGACGCGCTCCTGACGACCTGGGACTCGGGTCGGGTCGGACAGCAGGAACTGCTGGCGATCTCGGCACTCCTGTGGGGACGGCTCGAAGGGCGGCCCGGCGATCCCGCCACCGTCGCGGTGTCGGTTCCCGAGGGCTGTCGCATGGTCGAGGCGCTCACCAACCAGTTGCGACAGCGGCTGCAGGTCGGACCGAACGCCGCCCAGTACGCGGCGCGGATCGCGGGGCTCCGCGCACAGATCGACCGCATCCACGACCAGATCGGTCTGGAACCCCCCGCCCAGCAGCCGTCCGCCCGGGCGATCGAGGAGCGGTTCGGGAGCCGCCTCGCCGCGATCATCGAGAAGTTCAGCCGGGGCGGGGACATCGGGGGCGTGCTCAGCGCCCTCGAGGTCGACGCCGCGCGGTTCGAGCGGGACCTGCTCGTCACGCAGGGCAAGCGCCGCCAATCCCTGGAGCTTCTCGGTCGCGCCCGGAAGCTGGCGGCCGAGCTCGCAGAACGGCAGGCCGCGCTCACCGAGCTCGTCGCCCGTTGCATCGCGACCGTGACACCGGCCCCCACCTACGCCGTCCCGCAGGTCTCCGCCCTCGGCCCGGTGCCGAACACGCCCGACAAGCTGGACGCGTACCTGGGGCGGCTGGAGCAGGTCGACAAGGCCATGGACGTCGTCCACGAGGCGTACACCGCGGCGCTCGCCGACCGCGACGGCCTCGAACTGGCCTTCCAGCGGTTGCGGCTGCAGACACCGGCCCCGGGAGCGCTCACCGTCGCGATCGGGGACGTCGCCGCCCGGTCGCTCGCCGAGAGACCCTGCCCCGTGCGGGTCGCCGGGCACCTCGTCGACGCGTACAAGGCGAGCCTCGACGGACAGGCCGGTGCGGTGTGAGGTGCACGCGGCCCGGGTGCGGCGGGACCATCGTCGACGGCTACTGCGACGAGTGCGGAATGCCGCCGGACACGGACGCGGGTGTCCCGGGCACGGACTCCCCGCGAGCGGACGCCTCGCCCGTCCCACGGGCGGCGCGCCCCCCGGCCGCCCGGCCTGCGGGGTCGGCGTCCGCCGGCGGCCGGCCGGGCTCGCGCCCCGCACCACCCGCCGGCCGGTGCCAGCAGCCGGGATGTGCCGGACGCATCGTCGACGGCTACTGCGACGTGTGCGGTTCGCCGGCCGTCGCACCGCCCGCGCCGGCGGGCGGCACCAGCGTCACCCGGGCATCCGTCAGGCTCAGCTCGGCCCTCATCGGATCGCAGCGCGTGGCGGGCACGGCCCCCGTGACCCGGCGCACGACGTCGAGCAGAATCCGATCGCAGCGGCTCGGCGCGGGGCTCACCACCGTGCCTCCCGCGCCACCGGTCGAACCCAGTGCGTCTGTCATGACCGACCCGGCGATCCCGGAGAATCGGCGCAACTGTCCTCACTGCGGTCAGCCGGTGGGCCGGTCGATCGGAGATCAGCCGGGACGCCTGGAGGGGTTCTGCCCCAACTGCCGCAAGCCGTACTCGTTCACGCCCAAGCTCGCCCCCGGCGACCTGATCGCCAACCAGTACGAGATCATCGGCCCGCTCGCCCATGGCGGGATGGGCTGGGTCTATCTCGGGTTCGACCGGAATGTGTCCGACCGCAGGGTAGTGCTGAAGGGAATCCTCAACGCCGGCGACGCGGATGCGCTGGCCGCGGCCATCGCCGAGCAGCGCTTCCTCGCCCAGGTCGACAACCCGCTGCTGGTGGAGATCTACAACTTCGTCGAACACGAGGGTGCCGGCTACATCGTCATGGAGTACGTCGGCGGCCGATCGCTGAAACAGTTCCTCGCCGAACGCCGCGAGGCGAACGGCGGGGTCTACGACCCCCTGCCGGTCGACCAGGCGCTGGCGTTCGTCCTCGAGCTTCTTCCCGCATTCAGCTACCTGCACGAGTCGGGCCTGCTGTACTGCGACCTGAAGCCCGAGAACGTGATCCAGGTCGGCGACTCGCTGAAGCTCATCGACCTCGGCGGTGTCCGCCGCATCGACGACGACCACTCGCCGATCTTCGGGACGGTGGGCTACCAGGCACCCGAGGTCGCGACCGTCGGCCCGTCGGTCGCGTCCGACATCTACACGATCGGGCGCACCCTGCTCGTTCTGGTCGCCGAGGTCAAGGAGTACCAGGGGGCCTACGCCGATCGTCTTCCCCCGCTCGAGGACGTCCCCGCGTTCCAGCGCTACGACTCCTTGTTCCGGCTCGCCCAGAAGTGCTGCGCACCGGCGGCCGCCGACCGCTTCACGTCGGCCGACGAGCTCCAGGTGCAGGTGCTCGGGGTCCTGCGCGAGGTCGTCGGCGCCGAACGTCCCGGCGTCGCGACGAGTTCGGGCTCGTCGCTGCTGTTCGAGCCGCCGCTGGTGTTCGGCGACAGCGTCGACTGGCGCCAGTTGCCGCGGCTGCGCAGGGACACGACCGATCCGAACTACGCGTGGCTGTCCTCCTTCGGTCCCGACGCCGACCCGATCGACGTCCTGTCGACGCTCGAACGCCCGCCCACCATGTCGGCGGAGGTCCTGCTGCTGCGCGGTGACGCGGCGCTGCGGCTCGGCCGGCACGACATCGTCCGCGACGGGGTCAATGCGCTGCTCACGGCCGATCCCTGGGAGTGGCGAGCGATCTGGCTCGCCGGGCTGGACGCCGTCGTCACCGGGGACCTGCAGAGCGCGCAGAGCTCCTTCAATGCGGTCTACGGGCAGCTTCCGGGGGAGCTCGCACCCAAGCTGGCCCTCGCCGTCGCCTGCGAGAAGGGCGGCGAGGTGGCGCTGGCGGAGGCCCTGTACGAGACGTGCGCCAGCACCGACGCCAACTACGTCACCGCGGCGGCGTTCGGTCTCGCCCGCATCCGCGCCGGACGGCGCGACCTGCCCGGCGTTCTGGCGGCCCTCGACCTCGTGCAGCCCACCAGCCGCGGCTACGGCGAGTCCCGACGGCTGAAGGCACAGCATCTGCTGGAGCTGGGGTCGGGCCTGGCCGACCTGTCGAGCGCCCGGCGCCTGGTGCAGACGAGCCGGCTCGACCCGCCGTCGGCCGCCGAGTTCGAGGTGCGCATCCTGGAGCGGGCGCTCGCGGAGGTGCTGGCGGCAGGCGTGAGACCGGGCACGAGTCTGGGGGACATCCCGGCCACGCCCGAGCTGTTGCGTCGCGAACTCGAGCAGGCGTATCGGCACCTTGCTCAGTTCACGTCCGACCCCGCGCAGAGTACGCTCCTGGTCGATCTGGCCAATCAGACGCGGAAGTGGAGCCTCCTGTGACCGAACCCGGACTGCCCCAGCCGCCGGCCGACGACCAGGACCTCGTCACCGAGGTCCCTCACGAGTTCCAGGCCGACCCCGCCGGCGAGGCGGAAGGAGCGCCCCCCGAGCCGATGATCTCGTCCGTTCCGGGCGTCGACGAGCCCGACGCGGAGGAGGCCGACGCCACGCCGCCGGTGATCGACGTCCCGCGATTCTGCCCGGGGTGCGGCGCACAGGTCGCAGGTCACGAGCAGTTCTGCGAGGCCTGCGGGCTTCCTCTGGTGCCGGTGGAGGACGCCCCCCGCATCGTCTCCGGCGAGGCGGCGACCGCGGCGACGCGTCCGCTCGCCGCCCCCGGGACCGGCTCGGCCGCGCGACCCTGCGAGGAGTGCGGCGGGACGGTCGGGGCCGACGGGTACTGCGAGACGTGCGGGACGAAGGCGCGCTCGCCTCGCAGTCATTTCGAGGAGGCCGTCGCCTCGTGGCTCGCCGGGGTGTGCGACAGGGGGCTGCGCCACGAACGGAACGAGGACGCGCTCGCGCTGGCGGTGGATCCGCTCGGCCGCGGCGTCATCGTCGTCTGCGACGGCGTCTCGACGTCAGCGGACAGCGACGTGGCCTCTCTCGCCGGCGCCAGGGCCGCCCGTGACCTTCTCGTCGCCGAGCCCACCGACGGGCAGGGAACCGCGGAGTCCCGGGAGAAGGCCCTCGCCGCCGGCCTGATCGACGCCACCATCGCCGCCAATGCGGCGGTGGTCGCCGCCACGCCGCCCGAATCCGACAACGCGGCGTCCTGCACGATCGTCACTGTCGTCGCCGCGCCCGGGGAACTGCACTTCGCCCATCTCGGGGACTCGCGGTTGTACTGGTTCGGGGACGACGGCACGATGGCGCTGCTCACCGCCGACGATTCGGTCGCACAGGCGCGGATCGCCATGGGTGTGCCGCGAGAGGAGGCCGAGACGGGCTTCCAGGCGCACGCCATCACCCGATGGCTGGGCCGCGACTCCGAGGACATCATTCCGCACACCGGCTCGTATGCCGCCGACGGGCCCGGCTGGGCGCTCGTGTGCTCGGACGGACTGTGGAACTACGCCTCCGATCCGGCCGCCCTGTGGGCGCAGCTCGTCGCCGCGCTGGGATCGGAGGGGCAGACCGCCGACCCGCTGGCGGCGGCGCGGTCCTTGGTAGCCTGGGCTCATCAGCAGGGGGGTCGCGACAACATCACCGTGGCTCTCGCCCGCCTCGCCACCCAGGCGGAATCGGACCCCAGCGAGGAGTGACAGTGGCGCAGTTCACGTCGACGGTCTACCAGAACGAGTACCTGCCCGACGGCGGGACCGACGTCAACGCGATCGTCACCATCTCCTGCAGCGGTGCCGGGTCGGCCGGCCGCACCGGTCGTGGCGCCGCCGGTGAGATCATCATCGTCGACACGTCCGGGTCGATGGGCGACGTCAACATGGAGGCCGCGAAGCGCGCGGCGATGTCGGCGCTGGACGTCATTCTCGACGGCACCTGGTTCGCCGTCGTCGCGGGCAACCACCGCGCGTACCTCGCCTACCCGCTCGTACAGTCCGGCACCGGCATGGTGCAGATGGACGACCGCACGCGCGCCGAGGCGAAACGGGCCATCTCCTTGTTCCGCGCCGACGGCGGCACGGCCATCGGGAGCTGGCTCACTCTCGCCAAGGCGCTGTTCGACTCCGTCGGCGCGTTGCAGCAGAAGCACGCCATCCTGCTCACCGACGGCGAGAACCACAACGAGACGCCTCAGCAGCTCGACGTCGCGATCCGCGGGTGCATCGGGGCTTTCCAGGTGGACGCCCGCGGCGTCGGCGTCGACTGGAAGGTGTCGGAGATCCGCAAGGTCGCGCAGGCGCTTCTCGGCACGGTCGACATCATCCCTGACGCCGCCATGCTGCAGCCCGTGTTCGCCGACATCATGCGCACCTCGATGGGACGCGGCGTCGCCGACGCCCAGTTGCGCGTGTGGGTGCCGCGCGGGGCGCAGATCCTGTTCGTGCGGCAGGTCTCCCCGAGTGTCACCGACCTCACCCATCGCGGCGCCCCGGTCAACGCCCTGACGCAGGCGTACCCGACGGGTGCCTGGGGCGACGAGACCAGGGAGTACCACGTCGCGGTCCGGCTGCCGGCGAAGGCCCTCGGACAGGAGCAACTCGCCGCCCGCGTCCAGCTCGCGATCAGCGAGGACGTCCAGACCCAGGGCCTGGTCAAGGCCAAGTGGAGTGCCGACGACTCGCTCATCGCCCGGATCAGCCCCGAGGTCGCCCACTACACCGGCCAGACCGAGCTGGCGGCCGCCATCCAGGACGGCCTGGCCGCCAAGGCCGCCGGTGACACCGCCACGGCGACGACACGGCTGGGACGGGCGGTTCAGCTCGCCGCCGAGACGGGCGACGCCGAGGCGACGTCGCGGCTGAGCAAGGTCGTCGACATCACCGACGCCGTGACCGGCACGGTCCGGCTGCGCCGCTCGGTCGACAAGGCCGATGAGATGGCGCTCGACACGGCGTCCACCAAGACCACGCGGGTGCGTGACTGACGTGGTCACCTGCCCGGCCGGGCATCCGTCCCGGTCCACCGACTACTGCGACGAGTGCGGACTGCCGATCCCACCCGCCCCGCCCGTCGCACCGGTCCGGCCGGCGGCGACCGCTCCCGCGAATGGCCAGCGCTGCCCGTCGTGCGGGACGTTCGGCCCGGCCGATGCCCTGTTCTGCGAGGCGTGCGGATATGACTTCACAACGGGCACGATGCCGCGCGGCACGGCTTCGGAGCTGCTCGGGCTGACCCGGCCGTCCGCCGACCGGCCGACGCCGCCGACCCCGGACACCCCGGCCGCCACGACACCCGACACCCCGACGGGAGGGTCGGAGCCGGTGCCGGCCCCCGCTCCGACGGCGGCACCGGACGCCGCAACCCCCGTCCAGTCCCGTCCCGTGGCCGCACCATCGTCTGCGGCGCCGAGGCCGCCGGAGCCCGAGGAGGCCGAGATCCCCACGGCCGGCAGCCCCCTCGCACGCCCCGGGCCGTCCTGGGTGGCCGAGGTGTGGGTCGACCCCGATTGGTACCGGCTGCAGTCGAGCCCCGATCCACTGCCGTCGCCGGGCCGGCCGGAGGTCTTCCCGCTCCCCGCCGGAGGCGGGCTCATCGGCCGGGCATCGCGGAGTCAGCACCTCGTCCCCGAGGTCGACTGCGGCACCGACACGGGATGCAGCCGCCGGCAGGCACTGCTGATCGGCGACGGCCGACGGTGGTGGGTCGAGGATCTGGACAGCGCCAACGGCACCTTCGTCGGGCTCACCGGCGACCCGCTGCCGACGTCGCCCATGCCGTCCGGCCGGGTCGAGCTCACCCCCGACAGCAGGATCTACGTCGGCGCCTGGACGCGCATCGTGGTTCGCCCCGCCACCGCCGGCGAGGAATCGGCGGCCGGCTGAGCCGCGCGCCACATCGATTGTGCCGGTGGCGAACACCTGTCCGGTTCGGGCACCCCGCATGGCAGGTTTGGAGCACTACCGGGAAGGACACCCATGGAGATCAAGATCGGCATCAAGCACGCTCCGCGCGAGGTGAGCATCGAGACCGACGAGACGGCAGAGCAGATCGAGTCCCTCGTCCGCGAGGCGTTCACCGGTGACGGCCTGCTGGCTCTGCTCGACACGAAGGGGCGCAAGGTACTCATCCCCATCGCCGGGATCGCGTATCTCGACCTCGGCTCCGAGCACGTCCGACCGGTCGGCTTCGGCGCCGTCTGACCCGCCGGCCCTCCCGTCGTTCCCGCCGCGGGGGGTCGGTTTCGGCTGCCACGCGTCTACCGAGTAGACTCGGGCTCTGTGAGCGCGTACGAATGCGCGCTCGCGGGGTGTCACGCGGCATCCCCGACCCCGCGCAACGGCCATAGCTGTTCCGACGTAAGGCAACATCCTGACCACTTCCGACACAACGCATGAGACAGAGCAGCAGACGTTCGCGGATCTGGGTGTCCGCGACGAGATCGTCGAATCGCTCTCAGCAGTCGGCATCACCCATCCGTTCCCGATCCAGTCCCTCGCGATCCCGATCGCGATCAACGGCACCGATCTCATCGGACAGGCCCGGACCGGAACCGGCAAGACCCTGGCCTTCGGCATCACTCTCCTGGAGCGGGTCGTCGTCCCCAGCGATCCCGGCTATTCCGAGCTCCGCCACCCCGGTAAACCCCAGGCACTGGTCATGTGCCCGACGCGCGAGCTCGCGCTGCAGGTGGCGAAGGACATCGCCACGGCGGCCACCGTCCGCGAGGCCCGTGTCCTCACCGTCTACGGCGGCGTCGGCTACGACGTTCAGCTCGACACCCTCGCCTCCGGGGTCGACGTGGTGGTCGGAACTCCCGGCCGGCTGCTCGACCTGGCCCAGCGCAAGGCGCTCGATCTCTCGCACGTGCGCGCCCTCGTCCTCGACGAGGCCGACGAGATGCTGGATCTCGGCTTCCTGCCCGACGTGGAGAAGCTCATCGCCCGCACGCCGAAGTCGCGGCAGACGATGCTGTTCTCCGCGACCATGCCCGCGGCCATCATCGCGCTCGCGCGCGCCAACCTGAACAACGCCATCAACGTCCGGGCAGAGACCCACGACGCGCAGGCCACCGTCCCCGACACGACCCAGTTCGTGTACCAGGCGCACGATCTGGACAAGCCCGAGATCGTGAGCAAGCTCCTGCAGAGCGCCGACATCGGCCGGACCATGGTGTTCACGCGGACGAAGCGGGCCGCCCAGCGCATCGCCGACGACCTCGCCGACCGCGGGTTCAAGGCGGCAGCGATCCATGGCGACCTCAATCAGGTCGCCCGCGAGCGGGCGCTGAAGAAGCTGCGAAACGGCACCGTCCAGGTTCTCGTCGCCACCGACGTCGCCGCACGCGGTATCGACGTCGCCGACGTCACGCACGTCGTCAACTACGAATGCCCCGACGACGAGAAGACCTACATCCACCGCATCGGGCGAACGGGGCGCGCCGGGGCCAAGGGAGTGGCTGTCACACTCGTCGACTGGCAGGACGTGACGCGCTGGAAGCTGATCAACAAGGCGCTCAGCCTGCCGTTCGAGGAGCTCCCCGAGACGTACTCGACGTCGCCGCATCTGTTCGCCGATCTGCAGATCCCGCAGGGCACGCGTGGCCGGCTGCCCCGCCAGGCCTCGGCCGAGGCAGAGGCCGCACCGGCGTCCGAACGCAGCGAGAAGCCCCGGACCCGGCGTCCGCGCAATCGCCGCCGGACCCGCGGCGGTGCTCGGCCCGCCGAGCAGGCCCCCGCGCCGACCTCCGAGTCGGCCTGATCCGAGGGCCGTCGCCGGCCGCATCATCGCGACCGCGCACGAACAGACCGCGCCACCGGGACATCCGCCCGGGGCGCGGTTCAGCGTCTGTGGGACGCGGGCGTCAGTAGACCATCCCCATCGCGGTGCGGACGTCGGACAGGGTCGCCTCGGCGATCTCGTTCGCGCGGCGGATGCCGTCACGGAGCACGCCCACGAGGTACCCGGGGTCGGCGGTGAGGTCGGCCCTGCGGGCGCGGATCGGCGCGAACCGCTCGTTGACCGCCTCGGTCACCAGCTTCTTCAGTCCCCCACCGCCACCATCGCCGATCCCGGCAGCGATCTCGTACGGATCCCGCCCGGTGCACAGCGCGGCGAGTGTGATGAGGTTCGACACCTCGGGCCGGTTCACCGGGTCGTACGTGATGTGCCGGTCGGAGTCGGTGACCGCCTTCTTGATGAGCTTCGCGGTCGTCGTGGCGTCCATGCCGATCTCGATCGTGTTGCCCCGGGACTTGCTCATCTTCTCCCCGTCCATGCCGAGGATGTGGGCTCCGCTCGACAGCAGCGCCTCGGCCTCGGGGAACACGGGCCGGCCCGGCTCGGCGCGTCCGTAGCGCTCATCGAACCGCCGCGCGATCACCCGGGTCTGTTCGAGGTGCGGGAGCTGGTCCTTGCCGACCGGCACCAGATTGGCCTTGCAGAACAGGATGTCGGCGGCCTGGTGCACAGGGTAGGTGAGGAGCAGTCCCGACATCGGCCGATCGCCGCTCGCCGCCAGCTCGCTCTTCACCGTCGGGTTGCGCCGCAGTTCCGACTCCGTCACCAGCGACAGGAACGGGAGCATCAACTGGTTGAGCGCGGGGACCGCCGAGTGCGCGAAGATGATCGTCTTGCCCGGATCGAGCCCGATCGACAGGTAGTCGGCCACCAGGGACAGTGCCCGCTCGCGAATCGGTCCCGTCCCGTCACGGTCGGTGATGACCTGGTAGTCGGCGATGAGGATCAGCGTCTCGACGCCGGCGTCCTGCAGCCGCACCCGGTTCTCCAGCGAACCGAAGTAATGGCCGATGTGCAGGTTCCCCGTGGGGCGATCGCCCGACAGCACCCGGAAGCCGGATGGATCACGCGCGATCTGTGCCTCGATCTCGGCGCTGCGCTCCTCGCTGCGGCGCAGCGAGGCGCTGCTCAGCGACGTCTCGAGATCATTGCCGGCGTCGGCCTCCTCGGCTGCCGGTGTGCTCATCTTCGACTCCCTGATGGTCTGGGTCCGGGCATGAAAAAGGCCGTCCGCACACGGGGGACGGCCGGACAGGTCACTGCCGTCAGTGTTGCCACCACCAGCTCGCTGCCATGCACGTCACCCTAGCACGGACCCTCCTGGCCGATCCGCGCCCGCAGGGCGGCGAGCACCTCGGGCGCGGTCGTCTCGCACCCGAGGTCGTTGTTGGTCTTGCCGAGCCCGTGGTAGTCGCTGGACCCGGTCGGCAGAAGGCCAAGAGCGTCGGCCAGCCGCCGCAGTTCGGCGCGGGTGGCCGCGTCGTGGTCGGGGTGGTCGACCTCGATGCCGACCAGCCCCTGGGCCGCGAGGTCGGTGAGCACCGCTGCCGACAGGACGAGACGGCTCTGCCGCGCCCAGGGGTGCGCGAGAACCGGCGCTCCCCCGGCGGCGAGCACCATCCCCACGGCCGCGGGCAGATCGATCGCGTACCGGTCGACGTACGCCGGCCGTCCTTCGCCCAGCCAGTCCCGGAAGGCCTCGTCGCGCGTGCCGACGTAGCCTCGTGCGACCATGGCGTCGGCGATGTGCGGGCGCCCCGGCGAGGGGCTGTCTCCCACCCACCTGCGCACCTCGGCCTCCGTCAGCGGCATATCCAGCGCGGCGAGCCTGTCGAGCATCGCGGGTAATCGGTCCCCCCGAGAGGCGCGGGCACGCGCCAGCTCGCCGTCCAGGACCGGATGCGGCCGCGCGCCGTAGCCCAGCAGGTGGACGCTCACGCCCTCGTAGCGGCAGGAGATCTCGATGCCGGGAACGAACCCGAGACCCACCGCGGCCGCCGACCGCTCGGCCTCCGCGAGACCCGCGTACGTGTCGTGGTCGGTCAGCGCGACGACGTCGAGGCCCGCGGCGGCGGCCTTCGTCACGAGCTCGGCAGGCGTATCGGTCCCGTCGGACAGGCTGGAGTGGGTGTGCAGATCGGCTCTCATGGTCGCCCACCCTGCACGAGGGTGCGTGCCTGACGCAACCCGACCGCTACCTGCGCGAGCGACGTGTTCCCCGCGGACACCTCGGCCACGAACCGCGCCTTCGCCGCGGCCTGGGGCGTCAGCGTCGCCCACCGGTCGATCCGCTCGGTGGCGGACCCGCCGTCGGCGCCCTCCAGCACGGCCGCGGTCAGGCGGTCCAACAGCCCGAGCAGATCGTCGCGCTGGGCGGCACGGGCCATCGTGTCCCAGCGGCCCGTGCGCGGCAGCGCGTCCACCGCCTGGTACAGCACGTCCAGCGACAGCCGCTCCATCGTGCCGAAGTAGACGCCGGCGACCACCTCGACGGGCACGTCTTCGCGCGGGATCTGCGCGACGGCCGTCGCGAACTGCGAGAACTCGGCGGTGCCCATCGCCGTGGCCAGGTGCGCGGGGTAGCCGGCCTCCTGGAACTCCGCCTCGACACGCTCCGCCTCCGCGGCGAAGCGGGCCGGGAGCAGCGTACGCAGCGCTCGACGGACGGCCACGACGTCGTCGTGCAGGTCGGTCACGGTGGTCGTGACGTCCAGCGGCAGGCGTCGCGTGTGCAGCAGGACGCGGGCCGTGCGCTCCACGGCCCGCCGGTACAGCACGCGGCCCCGGGTCCGGGCCGCGTAGTCCACACCGCAGGATCCGATCTCGCGTTCCACGACGGCGGCGTCGACGAGCGATCGGGCGGCCAACTGGGCACGGACGATGTCGCCGACCTCCGCTCCCGTCTCGGCCTGCAGGCGGTGGAAGGCGGTGATCCCCTGGGAGTCGACGAATCGGTTCACCGTCACCATCGCGATGATCTCCCGGCCCAGCGGGTGTCTCTCCATCTCGGCGTGGAACCGTTCGCGCAACGGCGGCGGGAAGTAGGTGTGGAGCCGTTCGCGCAGGAACGGGTCGGCCGGAAGGTCACTGGCGAGGATCTCGGCCTTGAGCATGAGCTTCGCGTGGGCGAGGAGCACCGCCAGTTCGGGCCGCGTGAGGCCGCGCCCGCCCTCGACCCGCGCGGCGAACTCGGTCGTGGACGGCAGGGACTCCCGTTCCCGGTCCATGAACCCGCGTCGTTCCAGGTCGGCCATCAGGGTCTCGTGAGCGGCGGCCAACTCGGTGCCGCGGTGCTCGGCGTCGGTCAGGATGAGGTTCTGCGCCTCGTTGTGGTGCAGGGCGTGCGCGGCGACATCCTCGGTCATCGCTGCCAGGAGCTCGTTGCGTCCGGCCTGTGTGAGCACCCCCCGTTCGACCGGGCCCGCCAGCAGGATCTTGATGTTGACCTCGTGGTCGGACGTGTCGACGCCGGCGGAGTTGTCGATGAAGTCGGTGTTGATGCGCCCGCCCCGCAGGGCGTACTCGACCCTGCCGCGTTGTGTCCAGCCGAGGTTTCCGCCCTCCACGGCGCTCCGTGCGCGCACCTCCTTCCCCGTCACCCGGACCATGTCGTTCGCCCGGTCGCCCACGTCCGCGCTCGACTCGTCCGAGCCCCGGACGTAGGTGCCGATGCCGCCGTTGAACAGCAGGTCCACGGGCGCCCGCAGGATGGCCGAGACCACCTCGGCCGGTGTCATCGTCCCGACGTCGGGTGCGACGCCCAGGACCGCCTTGGCGCGCGGCGACAGCGTGATCGCCTTCGCCGAGCGCGGGTAGACACCGCCGCCGGGAGACAGGACGGCCGGGTCGTAGTCCGCCCACGTGGAACGCGGCAGGTCGAACAATCGCTGCCGCTCGGCGAACGACGTGTCGGGGTCGGGATCGGGATCGATGAAGACATGCAGATGGTTGAAGGCGGCGACGAGCCGGATGTGCCGGCTGCGCAGCATCCCGTTGCCGAAGACGTCCCCGGACATGTCACCGACGCCGACCACCGTGAAATCGGTCGTGCGCTCGTCGATCCCCAGGCCCGCGAAGTGCTGCACGGCCGACTCCCACGCGCCACGGGCGGTGATGCCCATCGCCTTGTGGTCATACCCGGCGGACCCTCCGGAGGCGAACGCATCGCCGAGCCAGAACCCGCGCGAGGTCGAGATCTCGTTGGCGATGTCGGAGAACGTCGCCGTGCCCTTGTCGGCGGCGACCACGAGGTAGGGGTCGTCCTCGTCGTACCGGATGCATCGCGAGGGCGGCTCGATCCGCCCGCCGACCGTGTTGTCGGTCACCGACAGGAGGCTGGAGATGAACACCCGGTAGGCCGCCACGCCCTCGGCCAGGACGGCCGCCCGGCCGGCGCTCGCCGACGGCAGGCGGAGCGGCACGAACCCGCCCTTGGCCCCGTCCGGGACGATCACGGTGTTCTTCACCGCCTGCGCCTTCACCAGGCCCAGCACCTCGGTCCGGAAATCCTCGACGCGATCGGACCAGCGCAGGCCTCCGCGGGCGACCGGGCCGAATCGCAGATGGGTGCCGGTCACGCGGGGCGAATGCACGAAGATCTCGTACAGCGGTCGCGGCTCGGGCAGGAAGGAGATCTCGCGCGGGCGCAGCTTGAGCGCCAGCGCCTCGGCGTCGGGCTGGTAGGCGTTGGTCCGCACGACGGCCGCGAGCACCTCGGCGCAGCGCCGCAGGATGCGATCGTGGTCGAGACTCGCGACATCCTCCAGCCCCGTCAGGAACCGCTCGCGGATCCGCTCGGCGGCGACGGCCCGGTCGGCCGTCGCAAGCCCGCGGTCGGGATCGAAGCGGGTCTCGAACCACTCGACCAGAAGCGCGGCCAGATCCGTGTGGGACGTGAGCGCCGAGGCGATGTACGGCTGCGAGAAAGGCACCCCGGCCTGCTGCAGATAGCGCGACAGGGCACGCAGCCACGACACCTGGCGCCAGGTGAGCCCGGCCGTGACCACGAGGCGGCTGAGCGCGTCGGAGTCCGTCTCGCCCCGGTAGCTCGCCTCGAACGCCGTGGTGAACCGCGTCCGGTCGGCCTCGGACCATGCGGCCGCAGGATTCCTCACGACGGACAGGTCGAGCCCGAAGTCGTAGATCTTGTACGGCTCTCCGCGCAGCAGGACGTCGTAGGGTCGTTCGTCGACGACGGCGGCCCCCAGATTCGTGAGATGAGGCATCGCGGCCGCCAGGGACATCGACGTGCCGGTGAACACCTTGAACCGGATGTCCCCGACGTCCTCGGACGGGACGACGGCGAACCCCATCGCCGTCGACGACGACAAGGCGTTCAGCCGGCACAGGTCCGCGACGGCCTGCTCGGCGTCGTGGGCGGCCTGGTATCCCTCCGAGAACTCGACGCCGCGTTCCTCGCTGGGGAGGTCTGCCGCCGCGGTCAGGAAATCGTCGTCCCAGTTGCGGCAGGCCGCCGCGATCCGCCGTTCGAGGGTGGCGACGTCCATCGCGGCGACCTTCCCGGAGTCGGCGATGCGCACGACGAAGAACAGCCGGGCGATCACCGACTCGGACAGTTGCGCCTGGTGATCGAGCGAGACCCCGCCGAGCGCGTCCAGCAGGATCTGCTGGATCGCCTGGCGCACCCGGGTGACGTAGCGGTCCCGCGGCAGGTACACCGTGACCGACACGAACTGCCCGTAGATCGACGGGCGCACGAACACGCGCACCAGCCGCTTCTCCAGCATCGCGGCGACCTGGTCGAGGATCGGGAACAGCTCATCGGCGCCGGCCTGGAACAGTTCGTCGCGCGGGTAGGTCGCGATCGCCCGCTGCAACCGTGCCCGGCCGTGCGAATCGGGGCCGTACTGCCCCATGCTCAACAACCGCTCGGCCTTCGTGCGCAGTCCCGGCACGCGGAAGACCGACTCTATGTAGGCCGGTGCGGCGAACAGCCCGATGAAGCGAGCCTCGCCGACCATGCGGCCGGCCGCATCGAAGCGGCGCACACCGATGTACTCCAGGTAGGCGCGCCGATGCACCGGTGAGAAGTGAGGGTCCTTGGTGATGACGACACGGGGCGGACGGGAACCGGGGTACGCGTGGAACGTGCCCGGCTCGTCCGGCGCGCGGCGGATACCCAGTCCTGACCCGTCCACGGGGTGGAACTCGCCGTCGAACGCGTACTCGCGGAACCCCAGGAACACGAAGTTCCCGTCGGCGAGCCACGCCAACAGGTCGGCGGCCGAGACGTCGTCGGAGTCCGCCGCGTCCTCCCGCAGCATGGCGATCTCGGCGCGCAGCCGGCCGACCATCGCGGAGAAGTCGGCGACGGCGGCCGCTCCCTTCTCCAGGTTCTGCCGCAGCGTGGCGTGCAGCGCCGGCGTGACGTCACCGGCGGCGCTCCCGGCGGCGGGAAAGATCTCCAGGCAGATCCACGCCTCGGCGATCGCGCCCCCGCCCGGGCCCCCGGCGAATCCCGTCAGCCGTCCCGAGCCGTCCCGTAACACCAGGCACTGGGGGTGAAAGACCTCACGGATGGTCCACCCGAGGCCGGTCGCGGCCATGATGAAGGTGTCGACCAGGAAGGGACGGTCGCCCAGCACGGCCTGCACCAGGGTCGATCCGCGCAGCGACCAGCCCGCTGCGGTCTCCGTCGGGGTCGTGATCGCCAGCCGCGTCTCGCCCGCGCTCCGGCGCGCGCCCAGTCTGAGGTGGTCGCCGATCATCGCGACGAGAGCATCCGCACCGACCTCGTACAAGGCGTCCGCACCGACGTGACGGACGTAGGACTCGACCAGCCGGCGCAACCGGCCGGCGGGAAGCGTGCCGGCGAAGTCCGCCTCGACACGTTCGAGGACCGAGACGATCAGTCCTTCGCGGCCGGGATCGGGAACGGCAGTCACCACACCACCTCGCAATCGCTTCGCACTGTACCCAATCGCGGCTCCCCCACCCGTGCCCGCCTCGCCGTCCCGCGGTACGGTCCCCCGGCGTCTCGCCCGCCGGGCTGTGCGGTTGCCCGGCGCGCGCCCACGCGCGTGCCTCCGGTGCGGGACCCCGCCCGGCCTACGGCATGATGGCCGACATGGACGTCGTCTCCAACGTGGATTTCCCAGCCCAGCCCGCCCGCGCGTTCGCGATGATCACCGACCCGGTCTTCCACGACCAGGTCGCCGAGCGCACGCACGCCCGCCACCACGAGTTCACCCTCGCCGACGGGCTCTCGCGCGTGGTGCGCGTCCTGGAGGCTCCGTCCTCGATCGCGAAGCTCGTCGGCCCGACCCTCACGATCGTGGAACTGGTCGAATGGGGCGACCCGGCCGCCGACGGGTCTCGCGAGGGCACCTTCACGGTCTCCGTCGACGGCAAGCCGGTCACGTGGCGGGGTGCCACCACGCTCGCGCCGCAGGGCGACGGCAGCGTCCTCACCTATGCGGGCGAGCTGACCGTCGCCATCCCCTTCCTGGGCAAGGCGCTGGAGAAGCAGGCCGCCGAGGCCCTCGAGGCGATGGTGGAGGTGCAGCGGGACGTCGCCGTGACCTATCTCGCCGGCGCGCAGTAGCCGGTCGTTCTCGGCCACCCGCTGAGGCCGCCTCCCCGCACACGCCGAACGCTCCCAAACCCCCGAAAACGAGCCGAATTCCGGCAGTTCCGGAGCGCTCGGCGGGGGACGGAGCGGTCCAGGCCCGTACGCGGCCTGTCCTTCGGGCACGGCCCGGGCAGCGATCGTCCGCGATTAGGCTGAACACATGCGACTGGGCATCGACTTCGGCACGACGCGCACCATTGTGGCCTGGGCGGATCGAGGCAACTACCCGGTGGTCACGTTCACCGACCACGACGGCGACTCCCGCGACCATCTGCCCTCGGTCGCCGCCTGGCGCGGCGCAGACCTGGTGTACGGGTACCCGGCGATGCACCTGGCAGCCACCACCGGCACCCCGCTCGTCCGCTCGTTCAAGCGGCTTCTCGCCAGCCCGTCGGTCACCCCCCACGACACCGTCGAGATCGACGGCCGGCCGTACGGACTGCTGGACCTCGTCACCGGGTACGCGTCCTACCTGCGCGACGCGCTGCGCACGACATCCAACATCCGCGACGGACTCACCGCATCCGACCCGATCGAGGCCGTCGTCGCGGTCCCCGCACATGCCCACGGAGCCCAGCGTTTCCTCACCCTCGAGGCCTTCCGGCGCGCCGGCTTCGCCGTGGTCTCGATGGTCAACGAGCCCTCGGCGGCGGGCTTCGAGTACACCCAGCGACAGGGCCGAACCCTGAACTCGAAACGGACCCGCGTCCTCGTCTACGACCTCGGCGGCGGAACCTTCGACGCCTCGCTCGTGCGCGTGGACGGCACCGATCACGACGTCCTCGGCAGCCTCGGGGTCAACCGCCTCGGCGGGGACGACTTCGACGAGGTGCTCGCCGAATGCGCGCTGGCGAGCGCAGGGATGGCGCGGACCGGCCTGACGGCGGCCCAGTGGACCGCTCTCCTCGACCAGTGCCGCGACGCCAAGGAAGGACTGTCCCCGCAGACGCGGCGCATCGCGATCGACATCGACGGAGCCGCCGCCGACGTCCAGGTGGAGGATTTCAACGATGCGGCCACCGGTCTCGTGCTGCAGACCGTGGATGCGATGGCACCCCTCGTCGGCGGTCTCAGCGACGAGGACGGCGCGGCCGACGTCGCCGGCATCTACCTCGTCGGCGGGGCGAGCGGTCTGCCCCTGGTGCCCCGCGTCCTGCGCACGCGGTTCGGGCGCCGGGTGCACCGCTCGCCGCACCCGGCGGCGTCCACCGCGATCGGTCTCGCGATCGCCGGCGACGAGACGGCCGGGTACTCCCTGACCGACCGTCTGTCCCGCGGCTTCGGCGTCTTCCGCGAGCGTGACTCCGGCCACGAGGTGAGCTTCGACCCGATCCTGAGCGCCGACGAGCGCGTATCGCCGCAGGGACGCTCCGGCGGCCTCACCCGGACGTACCGCGCCGCCCACAACGTCGGCTGGTTCCGGTTCGTCGAGTACACACGCGTGGACGACCGCGGCCAGCCTGTCGGCGACCTGGCTCCGTTCGGGGAACTGCTCTTCCCGTTCGACGCCGCACTCCAGGCGGACAAGGACCTCGCCGATGTCCCCGTCGTTCGCACCGATGGCGGCCCGCTCGTGCAGGAGACGTACTCGATCGACCCCCACGGCATCGTGCACGCGACCATCGCCGACCTCGACACCGGCTACAGCCGAACGCTGGCCCTGCGGGCGGGCTGAGCACCGCCGGGGAGACCCGCGGGTGGTTCAGCCCATGTGCGGGTAGCCGATCGACCGCGGCGGCACGAACGTCTCCTTGATCGCGCGGGGGCTCGCCCAGCGGATGAGGTTCCACACCGAGCCGGCCTTGTCGTTGGTGCCCGACGCGCGGCCGCCACCGAACGGCTGCTGACCGACGACAGCGCCCGTCGGCTTGTCGTTGACGTAGAAGTTGCCCGCGGCCTGACGCAGTGCGCGCGCCGCCGTGGCGATCGCCTCCCGGTCCGTGGCCATGATCGACCCCGTGAGCGCGTACCGCGATGTCTCGTCGATGTGGGCGAGGATCGCCTCGTAGTCGTCGTCGGGGTAGACGAAGATCCCCAGCAGCGGGCCGAAGTACTCGGTGCGGAACACGTCGTTGCCGGGATCATCCGACAGGACGAGTGTGGGCCGGACGTACCAGCCGACGGAGTCGTCGCACCGCCCGCCCGCGATGACCTGCGTGCCGGGCGCGGCCTCGGCGGCGGCGATCGCGGCGGAGAGCTTGGCGAACGCCCGGTCGTCGATGACCGCCGACGTGAAGTTGGCGAAGTCGCGCACGTCGCCCACGGCGATCGCCTCGGTCCGGTCCACCAGCTCGACGCGGATCTTCTCCCACAGGCTGCGTGGCAGGTACGCCCGGGAGGCCGCGGAGCACTTCTGCCCGGAATACTCGAACGCGCCCCGCAGCAGTGCGGTGATGGTGCTCTCGGGGTCGGCGCTCGCATGGGCGACGACGAAGTCCTTCCCGCCCGTCTCCCCCACGATCCGCGGATAGCTGCGGTAGCGGGTGATATTGCCGCCCACTTCGGCCCACAGACCCTGGAACACTCGCGTCGAGCCGGTGAAGTGGATGCCCGCCAGCGCCGGATGTCGCAGCGCCACCTCGGAGATCTCGGCCCCGTGCCCCGGCAGCATGTTGATGACGCCGGCAGGCAGCCCGGACTCCTCCAGCACCTCCATGAACACGCTCGCGGCGGCCTGCTGCGTGACGGCGGGCTTCCAGACGACCGTGTTGCCCATGAGGGCGGGAGACGTCGGGAGGTTCCCGGCGATGGCGGTGAAGTTGAACGGGGTGATCGCGTAGACGAACCCGTCGAGCGGCCGGTAGTCGAGCTGGTTCCAGACACCGGGGGAACTCTCGGGCTGGATCGCATGGAGATCGGCCGCGAAGGACGCGTTGAACCGCAGGAAGTCGATGAGTTCGCACGCGGAGTCGATCTCGGCCTGTTGCACGGTCTTGCCCTGCCCGAGCATCGTCGCCGCGTTGAGACGCGCCCGATACGGTCCGGCGATGAGGTCGGCGGCACGGAGGAACACAGCGGCCCGATCCGCGAACGGGGTGAGCGCCCACCCGCGGGCGGCGGCCGAGGCGGCCTCGATCGCGCTCGTGGTGTCGGCCTGCGATGTCTGCCGGATGCGGCCCAGCACGTGGGCGTGCTCCGACGGCATCGTGACGTCGATCACCGTCTCGCCGCTCCCGGGGCGTCGCCTCCCTCCGATCGCCGCCGTGTACGTCGCCGGTTCAGCGGTCGCCAACGCCGTGAGGGCGCCTTCCAACTCGGCCCTCTCGGGTGAGCCCGGGGCGTAGCCGAGCACCGGTTCGTTGTGAGGCGTGGGAATTCGGGTCGAGGCGTCCATGCTCCGAGACTAGCCTCAGCCCGCTGCCTGTGCGGCCTCCTCTCGGCGCTTCTTCGCCGCCTCGACGGACGCCCGAAGCGCCGCCACGAGGTCGACGACCTCGGCCTGACCGGGCGCCTCGGTCGGCTCCGGCGCAGGGGCGCCCGCGAGCTTCGCGTCCACCACCTTCTCCAGCGCCTCGCGGTAGCCGTCGGTGAACGCGCCCGGGTCGAACGTGCCCGTGAGCTGGTCGATGAACATCTTCGCCATCGAGATCTCGGCCTCGGAGGCCGTCACGTCGGCGGGCGGCTCGGCGAACGAACCGTCGCGCAGTTCGTCGGGCCACAGCATGGTGTGCAGCATGAGGAGGCCGCCCTTCACACGCACCAGCCCCAGGGATTCGCGGGAGCGCAGCGCCACCTTCACGACGGCCACCTGTCCCGCGTCGACGAGAGCGTCGCGCAGCAGCACATAGGGCTTCGCGCCGGGACCGTCGGCCTCCAGATAGTACGACTTGTCGAAGTAGGCCGGCTCGATCTCGGCCTCGGCCACGAACTGGACGACCTCGACCGCCTTGGCGGTCGCCAGCGGCAGCGACTCGAAGTCGGATTTCTCAAGGATCGCCATGCGACCGTCGGGCGTCTCGTACCCCTTGGCGATCTCAGCGAACGGAATCTCCTCGCCGCACACCTCGCACACCCGCTTGTACCGGATGCGTCCGCCGTCGGCGGCGTGGATCTGCCGGAAGCTGAGGTCTTTCTGCTCGGTCGCGCTGTACAGCTTGACCGGGATCGAGATCAGCCCGAAGGCGATCGCGCCCTTCCAGATCGAACGTGGCATGCGCCTAGTGTGACGCAGCCCGGCCCAACTCGGCCACGCCATGCCAGAGCAGCGTGTGGGCCGCGAGCAGCGACACGACGGCCGGATCCTCCCACGCGTCGGCGAGGCCGCGTCCGGCCACCGCCGTCGCCGCGGCCGTCACCGCGCCGCGCGCAGCGTCCTCGTCGAGGTAGAACGCCGTCACGTCGCCCCACTCGAACCCGGTCAGCGTCCCGAGCCCGAACTCGGCGTCGGTGCCCTCCGCCGCGGTCCACGACGCCGGCGTGTCCACGACGAGGACGACCCGTTCGGGCCCGCGCAGCAGGCAGGACACCGATGCCAGGTAGAGGGCGCCGAACTCCGCGGTCTCGAGGTCGTCGGCCGAGGACGCATCGATGCCGAAGGCGTCCAGGTAGCCCGGCGAGACCCGATGGGCCGGCACCGGTCCGACTCGCCCCTCCCGGCTCCAGTCGCGGGCCTCGGCGAGGGTCGTGGGCACGAAGCTCAACGTCACGTTTGGTTCCTCTCAGATCGCAGAAAGGGCGGTCAGGGTCTCGGCGGCGCCTGCGACGAACGCATCGGGCAGGCTCGGGACGACGACGTCGAGCCCGGCGGTCCGCTCGTGGCTCGTGATCGTGGCCGTCACGGCGCCGGGGGCAGGGGCACCGATGAGCTGATGGCACCCGCTGACGGGAACCGGGCCGAAGAACCGCGGCGTCTCGGGCCCGGGCACGTTGGCGACGAGGATGTCCCACGGACGACCGGCCGCGACCGTCCCTGCCGCGACGGCCGCGATCGTCGGGGCGGCGAAGCCGGCCAGGGACGACAGATCGCGCGCGGACACGAGCCGCCGCGAGTCGATCCGGGCGCGGGTGAGGCTGGCGATGAGCTGGAGCCGATCGACCGGGTCGGTGAGCGTCAGCGGAAGAGCCATCCACTGCGGCGCGATGCGTGAGCCGATGGCGCTTCCGAGGACGTCGGCCTCGCGGGTCGCGAGCGGGATCTGTGCGATCTTGTCGGCGAGCGGCTGTCCCGTCGCGGTCAGCCAGGCGGCGTAGCCACCCGCGACCAGCGCGAGGAGGACGTCGTGCGTCGTGGTCCGGTTGCGTTTGCGGATCTGGCGCAGCAGGTCGAGAGGGACGTCGAGCGAGCCGATGAGCTGACGTCCGGGGCTGTGCGGCGCGACGGTGTGCGCGATCCCGTCGGCCACGAGTTCGACCCCTGCCTGTGCGCGCGACAGCAGCCTGCGAGGATCACGGATGCCGCGCAGGAGCGTCGTCATCGCGTCGGCGGCGAGATCGCTGGCGGGCTCCGGCTGCGGCACCCACTCGGGAACGTCGCGGTCGACCGGGGTGGAGACCTCGTCCAGCGACTCCTGCAGCAGGTGGATGTGGTCGTACCCGTCGACGAGGGCGGGTGCGGCCCGGACGATCAGGGCGCTCCGGCGCGACCCCGCGGACACGAGAACGGCCTCCCAGGGGGAGCCGGCCTCGGGCAATGGGGATTCGAGCAGTCCGGACACGATGCCGCTGAGCCCGGACAGATCACGCGCAGGGATCTCCCGCACGTGGCGTCCGAGATCGAAGGACGGGTCGTCGATCCAGTTCGCGGCGAGCATCGCCTGGCGGACGATTCGGCGCCAGCGGGGCGCGTAGGCGATCCGCTGCCCGAACTGCGCGACGACGTCGTCCTGCGTGATCGCGCCCCGGAGGGTGCAGACGGTCACCACCTGCCACGTCGTCCCCCGCGCCCAGAGTGCGGCCTCCAGCCCGGTGAGCGGTTCACCCATGTCCACCTCCACGGTCCCCTCCACGATAGAGGGTCGCGGCTGCGCGGCGGCGCCCCGCCCCACAGCTCGCGTCAAGCGTGCGCCTGGTCGCAATCTATGGCGGATGGGTCTCCGGGCAGCAGTACAACGACGACCGGGCTTTCGCCTACGATCTCGTCAGTTCCGGATTCGGATTCTTCACCTGCGTTCGCCCCAAGAAGTGAGTTCATCATGGATACCGCGATAGCCGTCGGCGCCGGAGCCGTCCTTGTCGCACTGGCCGTGGCGGCCCTCCGGGCACGAAACCGCCCGTCCCGGGTTGGGATGATCGCGGCCATGCCGGTGCTCGTGGTCGCCTTCGGCGTCTGGTGGGTCTTCATCCGTGCCGACGTGCTGGCCGCAGTGTGGGTGTACGGCGCCAACGCGCCGGACGGAGGGGAGTTCGCCATCCAGGTGCCCAACACCCGACTCCTCATGACCGGAGCCACGAACACGTTCAAGCCACAGGTGAGCGAGAGCGACCTGTACGACGCGATGCGCCGACAGCACCCCGGCACAACCGTGGACGGCGGAGTCGCCCACGTCATCGAGGACAACCGCGGCTACGTGCTCTACGCCGACCCCGACCGGCCCGGCGTGTTCACCTTGGAAGCCGAGTACATCACCGTCACCCGCGACGACGCCGGCTACCAGATACCCTTCCCGTCACGGATGGTCACCGAACTCGACCGCGAGGGCTGGACGGTGCTTTCGAACTGCGACAGAGCCTGCCTGTCCGCGTATTACACGCCGTTCACCAATGTCGTCCGAACAGGGGATGGATTCGCTGTCCACCTCCCCACAGGGAGCTTCCGGCTGGCACCGGACGGCGACGCCTGGGCGATCACCAAGCTGTGAGGCGGATGAACGGTGGGTGTTCTGACGTGGTCCCGGCGCGAGCGGCAGACGATCTGTCTACGTCGTACGCCGGGTGGGGGCCTTCGAACCTCGGTGGAGGTCGGCCTTTGCGACGAAGCGGCCGCTGACTGCGCTGCGCCGCATGGCGCCCACAACCCGGTACGTACCGTCGCCGAGGCTCTGGTACGTCACACCCTTCTTGCTGGCTGCGTTCATGGTGTTCCCCTGGCCAGCACGAGCCCGGATGTTCACGGAGCGATCCGTTCATTGTCGCGCCGGTTGCCGGGTGCCTCGACCGGTTCGCGGAGCAAACTGGTTGTTCCGAGCCCCACACGGGCCCACAGCAACCACTTCGCTCCGGACCCCACCTTGCACCTCCTGAAACACCACCGATAACAACGACGTCGCTCCGCACGCCCCTCTTCATCCGGAACCCCGACGGCTGGAAGTCCTTTCAACAAGCTCAAGGACCCCTGCGTGTGAGTTCAAGGCCCCGGGGGTGAGTCCAAGGACCCGAGTGGCGCGGGCCCTTTCGACAAGCTCAAGGACCGGTGGCTGAGCTTGTTGAAACCACCGTGGCGACGATGTCGTTTCGACAGGTTCAAGGGCCGGGAGTTGGGCTCAAGGACCCCGGGGTTGGCTCAAGCCCGGTGGTTGAGCCTGTCGAGGCCGGTGGCCGTACGACACGCGGGCGCTGGGAGGCTTGAACCGCGCGGTGCGCCGAACGCGACAGGCGATACAGTCGGAAGGCCTAGAAAGGATCACCGATGTCGATCTTCTCCTCCGTCGAGCTCGCACCCGCCGACCCGATCCTCGGACTGACCGAGCAGTTCCTGGCCGACGCCTCGACCCAGAAGGTGAATCTGGGCGTCGGCGTGTACCAGGACGAGACGGGCAGGGTTCCGCTGCTGGAATGCGTGCGGCGGGCGGAGACGGAGATCACCCCGGCGCCCCGTCCGTACCTGCCGATCGTCGGGCTGCCCGCGTACACCGGTGCTGTCCGCGAGCTCGTCTTCGGCGCCGACTCGCCGGCCGTGGCCGAGGGGCGGGTCACGACGGTGCAGACCCTGAGCGGGACGGGAGCGCTCAAGGTCGGGGCGGATCTGCTGCGCGCCGTCACCGCGGCCGAGCGCGTCCTCATCTCCGATCCGAGCTGGGAGAACCACCGGGCCCTGTTCACCCGTGCCGGCTTCCAGGTGGGCACCTACGCCTACTACACCCCGCAGGGAGTCGCGTTCGACCGCCTGCTGGCCGACCTGCGCGCCGCGGCCCCCGGCACCGTCGTGGTGCTGCACGCCTGCTGTCACAACCCGACCGGCTTCGACCTCACGCCCGCCCAGTGGGACCAGGTCGTCGCCCTCACCGCAGAGCGCGACCTCGTGCCCTTCGTCGACATGGCCTACCAGGGGTTCGCCGCCGGACTCGTCCCGGACGCCGCCGCGATCGCACGCTTCGCCGCGTCGGGACGTCCCTTCCTCGCGGCCACGTCCTTCTCGAAGTCGATGGGACTGTACGGCGAGCGCGTCGGAGCGCTGTCCATCGTGACCGCCTCGCCCGACGAGGCCGCGCGCGTCGCCTCCCAGGTGAAGATCGCGATCCGCACCAACTACTCCAGCCCGCCCACCCATGGCGCGGCGGTGGCCGCACGCATCCTCACCGACCCGAGCCTGCGCGCCATGTGGGACGCCGAGCTGACCGGCATGCGCGACCGGATCCGGCAGATGCGCCGAGCCCTCGCCGATGCGCTCGTCGCAGCCGGGTTCCGCGGCGACGTGAGCTTTGCCACGGCCCAGACCGGCATGTTCAGCTACACCGGTCTGAGCGCCGAGCAGATGATCCGGCTGCGCTCGGAGTTCGGCGTGTACGGGACCGACCGCGGCCGCATCTGCGTCGCCGCGCTCAACCCCGCCAACGTGGGCACCGTCGCGGCAGCGATGGCCGCCGTGTCCTGACGACGCCGCGCACGACGCACAGCGAGGGGCAGCCGAACGGCTGCCCCTCGCCGCATTCAGCGGACGTCGAGCCGGACTACTTGTTCGCCGCCCACCACGGCTTCTGCAGGTCGACCTGCTGCGTGAATGCCTCGTACCGCGCGGCCATCAGCTCGACACCGGCCGGCGTCGGGTCGATCTGCCGTGACACCGATCCCATCGCGGCCGCGGCGGCCGTCAGATCCGAGAACGCACCCGCGCCCACGGCGGCCAGCATCGCGGTGCCGAGCGCGCCGCCCTCCTTCACCTCGGGGATCAGGATCGGCTTGTTCAGCGAGTCCGCGAAGTACTGCGGCCAGATCTTCGAGTTCGAGACACCGCCGACCACGCGAACCTCGGTGACGTCGATCGCATCGATCAGCCAGTCGCAGTGGATCTTGTGGGTGAACGCGATCCCCTCGTAGATCGCCCGCAGGATGTTGCCGCGGGTATGCCAGGCCCGCAGGCCCGAGAACACGGCCGATGCGTCGATGCCGTACGGGTTTCCGTACAGGAACGGCACGAAGTAGGCAGGCTGGTCGCTGTCCTTGGTCTGCCCGACCTCCTCGTCGACGAACGCGTACGGGCTGCGACCCTCGCGCCGGGCCGCATCGGCCTCGGCCGCGCACAGCGTGTTGATGAACCATTCGAGGTTCGCCGACGAGGCCGGCGAGATCGACATGTTCATCCACAGGCCCTTCTCGACGAAGCTGCGCGCCAGCCAGCCGTCGCCGACCGTCGGCTTGTCGGTGATGACCTCGTTGATGCTCCACGTCCCGGCCATGACGGCGAGGTGACCCGGCGCCACGGCGCCCGCACCGATGGCACCCGCGTCGACGTCATGGCATCCGGCGACGACAGGCGTTCCCACAGGGAAGCCCGTGTGCCGCGACGCGAGATCGATGACCGTGCCCACGACCTTCGTGCAGGCGTCGATCTGCGGCGCCTTGTCGCGCAGCACATCCAGGCCGTAGATCTCGAACGCCTCGTCGTCGTAGTCCTGGGTGCGGACGTTGCAGAACGCCGTGGACGCCTCGGTCAGGTCCGTGCCGACCTCGCCGGTCAGCCAGATCCGCAGGAAGTCCTTCGCCGCCACGAACCAACTGGCCTTCTCGATGGCCTCCGGCTCGTTGTCGGCGATCCACTTCAGCACCGCGCCGGTGGATGCCGGGACGACGCCCTGGCCGGTGACCCGCATGAGGTCGTCCTTGTGCTCGTCCATCAGCTTGGCCGCGGTGTCGATCGCGCGGGAGTCCAGGGAGAGGATGCCGGGGCGGGTCGGGTTGAACTGGTCGTCGATGAGCCAGGCGCCGTCACCGTGGGCGCTGATGCCGATGCTGATGACCTTGCCGCCAAGCTCGGCGATCTTCGCGTTCAGCTCGCGGCACATCCCGCCGAAGGCATCCCAGTAGTCGTGGCCGTCACGCTCGATCCAGTACGGCTTGGGCAGATTCTGCGGCGACGGTGCCGATGCCGATGCGACGATGTTTCCCTCGAGGTCGAAGGCGACCACCTTCATGCCGGTCAGGCCGATGTCCACACCGGCGACGAGTTCCAGAGCGTCCTTGCTCATGTGTATATCTCCTTGTTGATCGGAAACGGGCGAAACCTGTTCTGTGCGGGAATGTGCCGAACTGGGACAGTCGTCGACGACTGCCCCAGTGCTCGGCGCGGTGTTCAGATGTTCAGGAGAGCGGGACGAAGCGGGTCAGGTAGCGCTCGTAGTCGGCCAGCTCCTCCTCGATGCGGGCATTGTCCCATCCGAGGGAGGTGCCGGCGATGGCCGCGACGCGATCGACCATGGGACGCCCCAGATGGTTCTCAAGACCGATCATCGTGCGGCGGCACATGATGTCGGCCAGCCGGTGCGCGTTCTCGACCTCGGCGGCCCACCGCACCTCGCCGACGGTGAGGCCGAACGCCTCGTCGACCATCTCCGAGTTGCCCTTGTCCGACGTGATGAACTGGACCAGGTCGAGGGAGCGCGTCCCGTACATGTCGACGACGCGGTCGATGAGATGCTGCGGAAGGCCGGACGGCTGCAGCGCCACCCGGAGCCGGCCGAGGTTCGGCTCGCCGCCGCCCGGCAGCGGCAGCTTGTGCGTGATCGACTTGCGGCGGAGCCCGAACTGCTTGCAGAAGATGTCCGCGAAGTCCTCGCCGACCTGCCGGAACGTGGTCAGCTTGCCGCCGACCAGGGTGTACAGGCCGGGGATGTCGGGCGCGTGGTCACGGATGTCGTGGCGCCGGGTGATGTCGGCGACGTCGCCTTCGGCGAACGGAAGGGGCCGGACGCCGGTGAACGCGTACGAGACGTTCGCATTGGTGAGGTGCGCCTCGGGAATGACCCAGTTCGTCTCGCGCAGGATGTACTCGTACTCGTCGGGCGTCGCCGAGGCCATGTCGAGATCGCCGGTGAAGCGGAGGTCGGTGGACCCGATCAGGTACCGGTCCAGCCACGGGATCACCATCATCGGCCGGCCGTCGGCCTGCGACTCGTAGTAGAAGGCGTCGTGCGGCGCGCCGGGGAACGGATTGAGGACGAGGTGCGTGCCCTTCGTCCCGCCGTTCATCCGCGGCAGGCTGATGTCGTCCTGGGTCCAGACCTCATCGATCCAGGGCCCGGCCGCGTTGACGACGACCCGCGCGGGCGCGGTGTACTCGGTGCCGCTGAGCTCGTCGCGAATGACCAGCGACGTCGCCCGCGCTCCGGTCCGTCCGAGTTGCACCGCCTTCGCGTAGGTGATGACCGTGGCGCCCGCCCGCTCGGCCGCGAGGGAGATCTCGTAGCTCATCCGCTCGGCGTAGTTCACCTGCGCGTCGGAGTAGTAGGCCGCCCCCTGCAGCCCCTCGGGGTTGAGGCTGGGCTCGCGCTCGAGGATCTTCTCGGGCGACAGCAGCTCGAAGCGGCGCACGGACTTGTCGAAGGACAGGACGTCGTAGGCGATCATGCCCAGGCGCAGGATGTTCGCCGAGTGCGCGTTGGACTTGTAGAACGGCAGCAGGAACCGCAGCTCACGCACCAGATGCGGGGCGGCCCGGAGCAGCCACTCGCGCTCCCGCAGCGATTCCCGCACCAGCGGGACGTCGTACTTCTCGAGATACTTCAACCCGCCGTGGATCATCTTGCTCGACCACGACGAGGTCCCCGAGCCGATGTCGCCCTTGTCGACGAGCAGGACGCGCATTCCGCGGAGCGCGCACTCCCAGGCGATGCCCGCGCCGTTCACCCCGGCACCGACGATCGCGACGTCATACCCGGCCGATACGGACTGGAGAGCCTGTTCCCGCTTCGCTGTCGCAGCGGTCTGCGTCATACCTGATCACTCCTTCGTGATGACGAATAGCTGTAGCTGCGTCCAGAATGTGTCTCGCGAACGACCGGAGCCACCCGATGCGCAGACCTCGCTCACATGAGCAACAGGTGTGCGAGCACAGGGGTCCGCAGGGTTCCGATGAACGCACGGATTGCACATGACCGAACGCTGCCCGCCGGGTTCGAGGACCACCCGAACCCGGTTCCCGGCGACGCCCGTCAGGCGCCCGGCCGGCCGTGGCAGAGCTTGTACTTCTTGCCCGAGCCACAGGGGCACGGAGCGTTCCGCGGCGTGCCCGCGTAGGCGTTGGCTCCCTTGCCGCCGTCGGAGGCGCTCGACATGGCCTGGCCCGACTCGTCGGGAGCCGAGTAGGACAACGCACGCGTCGGCCTGGCCTCCAGGCCCTTCGCCTTGAGGAGGGGACGTGCCTCACCGTCGCGGGCGGTGCGCCTGCTCTGCTTGTCGTCCTGCGTCGCCACCCGCGTGTCGCCGGCGCCGGCCCGCACGGAGCGGTCGGCGCCGATCACGGCCGCGGCCGCGAGCGCCTCCTCACCGCCGGCGACGTCGGACAGTGCGACCTTGACGTCGGCGACATCCCCGGCAGGTGCCACGACGGGCGGCTGGTCGACCTGCACCTGGATGTTGAACAGGAAGCCGACGACCTCCTCCATGAAAGCGTCCATCATGTTGTTGAACATGAGGCCACCCTCGCGCTGGTACTCGACGAGCGGATCGCGCTGCGCCATCGCCCGCAGACCGATGCCCTCGCGCAGGTAGTCCATCTCGTACAGGTGGTCGCGCCACTTGCGGTCGAGGACGGTGAGCAGGACGCGCCGCTCCAGCTCTCGCATCGTGTCGGCGCCGAGCGCCTCCTCGCGGGCGTCGTAGGCGCGCTCGGCGTCGGCGACGAAGTCCTCCACGAGGCCTTCCTGCGAGATCTCGCCCTCCTCGTAGTCGGCCACCTCCAGCCCGACCGGGTAGAGCGTCCTCATGTCCGTCCACAGGGCGGACAGGTCCCAGTCCTCGACGAAGCCCTCGGTGTGGTTACGGACGACACCCTCGACCACGGTGCGGACCGCCGTGCGAAGCTGCTCGGAGACATCCTCGCCCTCGAGCACCTTGCGACGATCCCCGTAGATCGCGTGCCGCTGCCGGTTCATGACGTCGTCGTACCGGAGCACGTTCTTGCGCATCTCGAAGTTCTGCGCCTCGACCTGCTCCTGGGCCTGCTGGACGGCCGTGCTCACCCGCTTGTGCTCGATCGGCACGTCGTCGGGGATGCGCAGGGCCGTGACGACCCACTCGATGACCTCGGACTTGAACAGCCGCATGAGGTCGTCCTCCAGCGAGAGGTAGAACCGGCTCTCGCCCGGGTCGCCCTGCCGGCCGGAACGGCCGCGCAACTGGTTGTCGATCCGGCGCGATTCGTGCCGCTCGGAGGCGACCACGTACAGCCCGCCCAGGGCCACGACCTCGTCGTGCTCCGCCGCGACCTGCTCCTCGATCTGCTCCATCACCTCGGGCCACAGCGCCTCGTACTCGTCAGCGTGCTCGACCGGGTCGATCCCGCGCGACCGGATCTCGGCGTCGGCGAGGAACTCGGGGTTGCCGCCGAGGATGATGTCGGTGCCGCGGCCGGCCATGTTGGTGGCGACCGTGACCGCACTCCTGCGCCCCGCGACGGCGACGATCGCGGCCTCGCGTGCATGGTTCTTCGCGTTCAGCACCTCGTGCTTGACGCCGGCCTTCTTCAGCAGCCTGCTGATGATCTCCGATTTCCCGACCGATGCGGTGCCGAGCAGGATCGGCTGGCCGGCCTCGTGCCGCTCGACGACGTCCTCGATGATGGCCGCGAACTTCGCGTCCTCGGTGCGGTAGATGAGGTCGGAGCCGTCCTCGCGGATCATGGGCTTGTTCGTCGGGATCGGCAGGACGCCCAGGCCGTAGATCTTCTGGAACTCCGACTCCTCGGTCTTCGCGGTGCCGGTCATCCCGGCGAGCTTGCTGTACATCCGGAAGTAGTTCTGGAGGGTGATGGTCGCCATCGTCTGGTTCTCGTCGCGGATCTGGACGCCTTCCTTGGCCTCCAGCGCCTGGTGCAGGCCCTCGTTGTACCGGCGGCCGTGCAGCGTGCGGCCCGTGTGCTCGTCGACGATGAGGACCTCGCCGTCGAGAACGACGTAGTCCTTGTCGCGAGCGAAGAGCTCCTTGGCCTTGATCGCGTTGTTGAGGTAGGAGATGAGCGGCGTGTTCGCCGACTCGTACAGATTCTCGATGCCGAGACGCTCCTCGACCATCGTGATCCCGGGCTCCAGGATCGAGATGGTCCGCTTCTTCTCCTCGATCTCGTAGTGGACGTCCCGGACGAGGCGCCGGGCGAGCTTCGCGAACTCCGGGTACCACTCGGAGTTCTCCTCGGCCGGGCCGGAGATGATGAGCGGCGTCCGTGCCTCGTCGACGAGGATCGAGTCGACCTCGTCGACGATGGCGAAGTTGTGGCCTCGCTGCACGCAGTCCTCGAGCGCCAGAGCCATGTTGTCGCGCAGGTAGTCGAAGCCGAACTCGTTGTTCGTGCCGTAGGTGACGTCGGCGGCGTACATCTTGCGCCGCTCGGCAGGTGTCATCTGCGACAGGATCGCACCGACCTCCTGGCCGAGGAAGTGATGGATGCGCCCCATCTGCTCGGACTGGAACTTGGCGAGGTAGTCGTTGACCGTCACGACGTGAACGCCGTCGCCGGACAGCGCGTTGAGGTACGAGGCGAGGACCGCCACGAGCGTCTTGCCCTCGCCGGTCTTCATCTCCGCGATGTTGCCGAGATGCAGTGCCGCGCCACCCATGATCTGGACGTCGTAGTGTCGTTTCCCGAGCACGCGGCGGCTCGCCTCGCGCACCGTGCCGAAGGCTTCGGGCAACAGGGAGTCCAGGCTCTCGCCGTTGTCGTGGCGCTCGCGGAACGCAGCCGTCTGGCCGCGCAACTCGTCGTCGCTCATCTCTTCGAAGTCGGCCTCGATCGAGTTGACCTCGGTCGCGATCCTGCTGAGGCGCTTGACGATCCGGCCCTCTCCGGCGTGCATCAACTTGTCCAGCAAACCCACTGTGCGCTTCCTCACCTGTTCGTGCGCCGCTACGGCGACTGCCGCACCCATCCTAGGGGCTCGGGTCGAACGGACCCATGTCCGCCCCGGGTGCGTGTGGCGCGCATCGATCAGGCCGGGCAGGGCGTCGGGCCGCCGGGCGGGGGCGGTAAGTTGTCGCCCCGAGGAGGCGGCATGGTGGACAACCCGGACGCCCGTGTGCTCGCGGACGTTCTCACGCCCTCGCTCCTGCGCGCCGCCGCCTCATTCGCCGACCACGAACGACTCTGCCGGCTCGCGGTCCGCCACGGGATCGCCGCGGTCGCCGTCACCCCGGCCCAGGTCGGGCTGTGCGCATACCGGCTCGCCGGCACACCGGTCCGCGTCGGGACGGTCGTCGCGTTTCCGCTCGGGCAGTCCTCGATCGCGGCCAAGGTGTGGGAGACCGACCACGTCCTCGCCCACGGCGCGACCGAAGTGGGCTACGTCGTGAACCTCACCGAACTGCGCGAGGGGAACCGCGGCTACGTCGCGACGGAGATGCAGCATGTCGTGGACGCGTGCCGGGCGGGCGGTGCCGCGGCGAAGGTCATCGTCGAGGCTTCCCTTCTCAGCGACGCCCAGGTGCGCGAGGTGTGCGATATCGCGACCGACATCGGGCCGGACCTGCTCGTCACGGCCACCGGATGCGCGCCGGCGGATCGGCCGGCGCGCACGGTGGAACTGATGCGCCACCACACGGGGCCCGGGATCGGCATCGAGGCCGCCTGCGACATCGTCACGCCCGCACAGGCGCGGATGCTGCTGGACTGCGGTGCCGCCCGGCTGCTGTCGGCGACCTGGCCTGCCCTGCTGGCCGACGACAGCACGGTGCCCACCTCCTAGATCAGGAAGTCCAAAGGGCCGCGCGTAGCTACGCTCCGGGCCAGGCCGCTACCCCAAGGCCGGGACGCTACCGGTCCCCCGGTAGCGTCCCGGCCGGGGCGTAGCTACGCGAGCTTCTCGCCCTCGGTGAACGTCGCTCGTGTGCGACGCCTCAGCCCGTCTCGGCCGCTCGTTCCAGATCGAGGTGGATGACCCCGTAGTCGTAGGCCCGCCGCCGGTACACGACGCTGGGCTGCGAGGTGTCGGCATCGACGTACAGGAAGAAGTCGTGGCCGACGAGCTCCATCTCGTCCAGGGCCTGCGCCAGCGTCAGCGGCGTCGCCTTGAAGAGCTTCTCGCGCACCACGAGGGGACCGTCCCCGACGACCTCCAGCCCGGCGATCTTACGGACCTCCGGCGCATCGACCGCAGCCGGCTCGGCCGGCGGTGCCGGCAGGTCCAGCACGTGCGAGATCCGCAGACCGCGATGCGTCTTGCGCCGGTCGGAGGCCTTGCGCAACTGCGACTTCATCTTGTCGAGCGCGTGGTCGAACGCCACCGCCTTGTCGTCGGCCATCGCCACCGAACGCACGACCGGTCCCTTGCTGTAGAGCGTGATCTCGGCCTGCGTGGTCTGGTCAGGGCGCCGGCTCTTGTCGACCGTGATCTGGACCTCCGTCCGGATGACGCGGTCCTTGAGCCGTTCGATCGACTGCAGTCGATCGGTGATTCGCTCCCTCAGATCCTCAGGAATCTGGCAATGGCGCCCGGTGACGATGACGTCCATCTCAACCTCCCTTGGTCGGCGGGACCGGGTCCCGCACGTCGAAGAACCAAACGGCACCACTCCGAGCCGAACGGCGTGGACATGGTGCCATGCACCAACGTTAGTGAGGCGCGGGTCCGTTTACCAGCGCGTCCGGGCCCGCCACGCCGAGGCAGTCCCCCCAGGATGGGCTCCCGGAGACACCGGTACGGTGGAGATGTGCAGCCAACCCACGAACCGGCCCAGCCCGTCGTCGGCTGCGCACAGCACCCGCAGACACCTGCTCTGACCTTCTGCCAGCGCTGCGGGCGTCCGATCTGCGGAGCCTGCATGGTCGAGGCGCCCGTCGGATACCAGTGCCCCGTCTGCGTCGCCGAGGGCTCCCGCCGGTCCCGCGCCGACGAGTTGCCGTTCGGCGGCCGCCGCTCGGCGGGCGGCCGCTCGACGACCTCGATCCTCATCGGGGTCAATATCGCCGTCTGGGTGGCGATCCTCCTCACCGGAGGCTCCGGCAGCCGATTGGTGGACTGGCTGGCGATCAGTCCGCTCGGCACCTGCCTCGGCGCTGCCGGCAACACCTACTATCCCGGCGTGGACGCCGCGCAGTGCGCACAGTTCGGGAGCGCGGCGAGTTGGGCGCCCGGCGTGGCCGACGGAGCCGTCTGGCAGTTGCTCACCGCGGGATTCGCGCACATCGAGGTCTGGCACATCCTCAGCAACATGCTCGTGCTGTGGTTCATCGGGCCCACCGTCGAGCAGATCCTCGGCCGGGTCCGCTTCGTGGCGCTGTACCTGCTGTCCCTGTTCGGAGGATCGGTCGCGGTGATGTGGTTCGCCGCACCCGAGTCGAGCGCGCTCGGCGCGTCAGGGGCGATCTTCGGCCTGCTCGGCGCACTGCTCATCCTGACGATCAGGGGCAAGGGCGATCTCCGCAGCATCCTGTTGTGGATCGGCGTCAACCTCGCTGTCACCTTCGCCGGCTTCGCCCAGATCTCGTGGCAGGGACACCTCGGAGGTCTTGTGGCGGGCGCCGCGGCGACGGCCATCATCGTCTACGCGCCGAGGACCGGCGAGCACCGCACACGCCTGCAGTGGCTGCTGCTCGGCGGCCTGTTCGTCCTGCTGGCGTTGCTGACTGCGGTCAGGTGTCTGCAACTGGCCTGACGGACCACACGCCCGCCGAGAGCCCAATCCCGCTCCCACTATGGGATATAACATCGCTGTAATAATCCCTAACACACTCGTAACCGGGCAACAACAGCGGAGAAACGTCCATGCCCAAGAGTCGTCCCCATGATTGCTTTCGAGATTGACTCCGGCGACACCGCCTGGGTGCTGGCCAGCGCAGCACTGGTCCTGCTGATGACCCCAGGCCTCGCCCTCTTCTACGGCGGCATGGTCCGCGCCAAGGGCGTGCTCAACACCATGATGATGAGCTTCATCTCGATGGGCACGATCGGCGTGATCTGGGTGCTGTACGGCTACAGCCTCGCCTTCGGCAACTCGGTCGGAGGACTCGGCATCATCGGGAACCCGCTCGAGTTCCTCGGCCTGAAGGGCCTGATGGCCGAGGACGCCGTTGCCGGCACTGTGCCCGCTTTGGCCTTTGTCGCGTTCCAGTCCGCCTTCGCCATCATCACGGTGGCCCTCGTGTCCGGCGCGATCGCCGATCGTGCCAAGTTCACCGCCTGGACGGTCTTCACCATCGTGTGGGGCACCCTGGTCTACTTCCCGGCCGCCCACTGGGTGTTCGCGTTCAGCAGCGAGGACGGCTCCGTCGTCGGCGGGTGGATCGCCAACCAGATCCAGGCCCTCGACTTCGCAGGCGGCACGGCCATCCACATCAACGCAGGCGCCGCGGCCCTCGCGCTCGCTCTCGTCCTCGGTCCCCGGATCGGGTTCGGAGCCAAGCCGATGCGTCCGCACAACCTGACGCTCGTCATGCTCGGCGCCGCGCTCCTGTGGTTCGGCTGGTTCGGCTTCAACGCCGGCTCCGCGGTCGCCGCGAACGCCAGCGCAGCCCTCGCCTGGGTCAACACGCTCGTCGCGACGTCCGCCGCCATGCTCTCCTGGCTCGTGGTCGAGAAGGTCCGCGACGGCCATCCGACATCCCTCGGCGCCGCATCCGGCATCGTCGCAGGCCTCGTCGGGATCACCCCGGCGGCAGGTTCGGTCGGTCCGCTCGGCGCCATCCTCATCGGCATCCTCGCAGGCGTCGCCTGCGCCTACGCCGTCGGCCTGAAGTACAAGCTGGGCTATGACGACTCGCTCGACGTCGTCGGCGTCCACCTCGTCGGTGGCCTCGTCGGCACGCTGATGATCGGCTTCGTCGCCGACCCGGCCTCCAGCGCCGGCGTGGCCGGACTGTTCTACGGTGGCGGTCTCGACCAGCTCTGGCGGCAGGCCGTGGGCGCGTTCGCCGTGCTGATCTACTCCTTCTGCGTCACCTGGGTGATCGGCAAGGTCATCGACATGACGATCGGCTTCCGGGTCACGCCGGCCGAGGAGAGCAGCGGCATCGACCTCGCTGAGCACGCCGAGAACGGCTACATCCTCTCCAGCGTCGGGTACGGCACCTACCGTGGTGTCCAGCACACCACCGTCCTCGAGGCGGGCGACCTCCCGCCCAGCGCCAGCAAGGCCGACGAAAAGAGCAACGCATGAAACTGGTCACCGCCATCATCCAGCCGTCCAACCTCGATGTCGTGCAGAAGGCGCTGATCCGCAAGGGGATCCAAGGCATGACCGTCACCGAGGTCAGCGGATACGCCCGCCAGCACGGCCACGCCGAGGTCTACCGGGGCGCCGAGTACACCGTCGACTTCATCGGCAAGATCAAGATCGAGGTCGTCTGCACCGACGCCAACGTGCCCACCGTCGTCGAGGCCATCGTCGAAGGGGCCCGCACCGGGCAGGTCGGCGACGGCAAGGTCTGGGTGGTCCCCGTCGAGTCGGTCACCCGCGTCCGCACCGGCGAAACCGACGCGGCGGCTCTCTGACAGACCGCGCAGCAAGCTCGAGGGGGTGGTGCTCAGGCACCACCCCCTCCGTCATCCCCCACGTCGGCGTCCCGCTCTGCGGCGGTCAGGACCGAGAGGCGTCGCTGCGGAGACGGACGGCCGCGACAACGGCCGCTCCGAGCGGGTCCCACCCGGCGGCACGTGCGGCACGGACGGCCTCGCCGAGCGTCGCACCGGTGGTGCAGACGTCGTCCACGAGGACGGCGGGCAGACCGTCGGGCAGCGGTCGCGCACGAAACGCGCCGGCGACGTTAGCGCGACGCCCGGCCGTGTCCAGGCCCGCCTGGTCCTCAACCTGTCCGGCGATGCGCAGCGCGGCGACGACCCGCACGGGCACACCCGTGCTCCGCCGCAGCACCCCGACGGCCATGCGCGACAGGTGCAGCGTCGTGTCGAGTCCGCGCTCCCGGACGGCCTCGGCCCTCGACGGGACCGGCACCACGGTCAGCGGTGCCGGCGGACCGGCACCTCCCCATACCCGCGCCGCAGCGATCGCCAGACGCCGTCCGAGCGGACCGGCCAGAGTCCACGCGCCGCGCTCCTTGTACGCGACGACGAGCCCGCGCACCGGATCGCGGTACTCATGCGCGGCGACGACAGGCACCGGCAGCTCCACACGCCACGGCCTCTCCCCGGCCAGTGCCGACCGGCATCCCGGACACAGGGTTCGTCCCGGCGCGCCACAGCCGGCGCACCGCCCGGCGAGCAGCACGTCGAGCGTCGCATCCCACACCCTCACCCACCCAGCATGACGTCTGTTCTCGTCGACCGCCGCCGTGGCTGTGGACAAGCCACGCCCGGTCCGTCACGACGGGTATGTGGGCTGCTGCAACGTCCCCGACAGGGCCGTCCAGCGCTGATCGGCCACGAAGCGGCTGCATCGTCCCTCCCCGTCGCAGGCGATCAGGTCGGAGGAGTCGATGCGCGACGACGCCGCCACGACAGTCCCCGTGCGGCTGCTCGGCAGGTTCTGATCGGTCACCATGGTCCCGGCGACGTCGGTGGTCACCACGCCGGCGGCGTCGCCGGAGTCGTAGGACACCGCAAGCGAGGACGCCCCGACCCACGCGACGTCCCGGGCATGCCGCGACGGACCCAGCCCGATGGACGTCAGGCCGCTGAGCCGGATCGTGCCGTCGGCTCGCTCCACCCGCAGCAGCGCGAGACGGGACCCGCTGCCCGAACCCAGCACGACCGCGACACGCACGCCGTCGGGGCTGATCCGGAACGCACGGACGGTGCTCCCGGCGAGGTCGGGAGCGGCCACCGCGACAGCTCGACCGTCCTGCCACACCGAGAATCCCCCGGCGTAGCTCCACAGCGCCCCGTCGCGCGCGTACTGCGGGCGGATCATGTCGGCGCCGGTGCGGACGCGCTGGGCGGACTCCCCGCCGGTCGATCCCACCCACAGGTCTTTGCCGTTGACGACGACGGCGACGGTGGCCGCCTGCGCGTCGACGGACAGCGACGTCGCACCGGACGGCTGCCACTGGACGGCGGTCGTGGTGAGCTCGCCGGACTCCTCGCTCACACGCACGAGGGACGCATCGTGCAGACCGAAGAGCTGTCGCGAGACCACATCGCTCACCGGGCTGAACCGGGTCAGGGACGTCGTCCGCAGCACGCCGTCGGCGTCCGTCTCGGCGATGTCGAGCCGCGTCTCCCCGGCATACAGGCGGATGCCCTCGGTCTGGTCGAGGCCGGCCAGCGTCCAGGCGAGCTGCGCCGCCAGTCGCGACCGCGCGGTCGCCTCCAGCGACGCCGCGCCGGCCGACAGGCGGATGTCGACCACCCCGCCGCTGTCGGCCTCCGCCGAGTCGACCGTGATCCCGGCGTCGTCGGGCAGCGCCGAGGTGACGGCGGGCGCCAGCCACGCGCTCGGCCCGTCCAGCACCCCCGCCACGACGGCCGTGAGGTCGCGGGTCCCGCGGGGCACGACGATGGGGTCGGGGACGAGCACGTCGTCCTGCGCGCTGAGGAAGTACAGGTCGGCGGTCCGGTAGGCATTGCGGAACAGATAGTCGGAGACGAGGATCCCGCGTGGCGGACGTCCGATCCGCCACTCGCCGCCCTCCTTGACGAGACCGAAGTCCTGGACCAGCGTCGTGGTCACCTGGGTGAACGTGCCCCGCGTGTCCACCTCGCCGACGAGGCGGGAGCGCAGGACCACCTCGTCACCGGTCGTGAGCGACGGGCTGCCCTCCTCATACACCTGGATTCCCGACTCGGGCTCCCACTGCGCCGCCGCCGCCGAGGTGAGGTACTGGCGGGCCGCGGTGTATCCCTGCTGGTAGGTGGCCGTCGCGTGAAGGAAGCCCTCCACGATCAACAGGGGCGACGCTCCCGGTGACGGCGGCTCGGGTGCGATCTCCACGCCGCCCTCCTGCTGCTCGTGCTGCTGATCGTGGTGGACGACGGGCCCGCTGGTCGGCAGCGTCGCGCATCCCGTCAGCACCAGGGCCATCAGGATGACCCACAACGTCCGCTTCATACCTGCTCACCTCCTGTCGGGGTGTCCGCGGGGACGATGGGCAGCGGTGAACCGGTCAGCGTGCCCCCGGCCTTGCGCGGCAGCGTGAGGCGGAACTGCGCCCCGCGGCGCGGACGTCCCCAGGCGTTGAGCCAGCCGCCGTGCAGACGGGCGTCCTCGAGCGCGATCGCCAGCCCCAATCCCGTGCCGCCGACGAGGCGAGCACGTGACGGATCGGCCCGCCAGAACCGATTGAACACCTGCTGGGACTGCGAGGCGAAGAACCCGACGCCGTGGTCGCGCACCACGAGCGCCACGGCGTTGTCGTCGCGCGCGAGGCGCACGTCGATCGGGTGTCCCTCACCGTGTTCGATGGCGTTGTCGATGAGGTTGCGGACGATCCGCCGGATGCGACGCGGGTCGCACTCGACCAGCAGCGGACCCGGCGCGTCCAGCCGGACCTCGCTCCCGAAGCGGTCGGCGAACGTCGACTGGGAGGCGATCTCACCCCGGACCAGCTCTGTGAGGTCGACGACCTCGGTGCTCAGGTCGGCGACGCCGGCGTCGAAGCGGGAGATCTCCAGCAGATCGGTCAGCAGTCCCTCGAACCGGTCGAGCTCGGCGTCCAGGAGCTCGACGGACCTCCGGGCCACCGGATCGAAATGGTCCCTGGCCTCGTGCAGCACGTCCGACGCCATGCGGATGGTGGTCAGCGGCGTGCGCAGTTCGTGCGACACGTCGGACACGAACCGCTGCTGCACCTGGGACAGGTTCTCCAGTTGCGTGATCTGCCGGGCGAGCTCGCTGGCCATGTGGTTCATGGACGTGGCCAGCAGCGCGAGATCGTCGGTGCCCTTCGCCTGCACACGTTCGCTGAGGTGTCCGGCCGCGATGCGTTCCGCCGCCATCCGGGCCGCCCGGACCGGAGCGAGGATCTGGCGCACCTGCACGTACATGAAGACCCCCAGCACGGCCATGATGACCGCGCCGACGGTGAAGACCGCACTCTGGACGACCTGCAGCGTCTGGATCTCCTGCGTCATGGGGAAGACGAAGAAGACCTGATACGACTCGCCGGTGGTCGCCGTGAGGGACCCGGCGATCGCCAACGCGGGCGCGGCGGCACGGCCGTCGGTGAAGCGCGCCTCGGTGGGCGTCACCCACAGTCCGTCCCCGGCGGTGACCTCGGAACGCAGAGCCTCCGGCACGCTGGCCGGGTCGAGGCCGGCCGACACGATGTCCGACACCGGCCCGCGGACCAGCACGAGGTATTGCCCGCCCACGCTTCCCCGATTGGCGGCGTCCTGCGCCACCTGGGTGAGCCGCTCGTTGACGCCGACGCCCTCGTCGGCGGCCCGGAGCTGCTGCTGGAGCGTCCCGAGGGCGACCGACGCCTCGGCAAGGCTCGACTTCTGCTTGCCCTCCAGGACGCCGCTGGTGATCTGTTGCAGGAGGAGCCACCCTCCGACGGTGAGCACGACGATGAGCCCGACCGACGTCGCCGCCACGACGCGCAGCGGCAGGGAACTCCGCCAGACGGCCACGGCCCTCCGCAGGATCGTCCGGGGCCGGAGCGAGCGCTTCATGCGAGGCTGACGTCACCCGCGCGGTAGCCGACACCGCGCACCGTCACGACGATCTCGGGATGCTCGGGGTCACGCTCGATCTTCGACCGCAGCCGCTGCACGTGAACGTTCACGAGCCGCGTGTCGGCCGCGTGCTGGTACCCCCACACCTCCTCCAGCAGACCCTCGCGCGTGAAGGCGTGTCGAGGCCTGCGGGCGAGCGCCAGCAGGAGGTCGAACTCGAGCGGCGTGAGGTTGATGACGTGATCGCGCCGCTTGACCTCGTGGCCGATCACGTCGATCACGAGATCCCCGATACGCACGAAGTGCTGGTCGCTCGACAACCGCCGCAGACGGGCCCGGACCCGTGCGACGAGCTCCTTGCTCTTGAACGGCTTCGACACATAGTCGTCGGCCCCGGCCGTGAGCCCCTCGACGATGTCGGAGGTGTCGGACTTGGCCGTGAGCATGACGATGGGGACACCCGACTCGGCACGGATCTCTCGGCACACCTCCACGCCGCTGAGGCCGGGCAGCATCACATCCAGCAGGACGAGGTCGGCGTGGAACTCCCGGAAGGAGCGCAGCGCATCGGTGCCGGTCGCGCACCAGGCGGTCGAGAACCCCTCCTGCTGCAGCACCAACTGGAGCATCTCGGACACGCGCGGGTCGTCGTCCACGACAAGAATGCGAGGACGGACCCCGCTCGGATCATTCACCACGCTCACTCCAGGTCGAACGTGTCGTCAGTGTAGCCCGGCCCCCGCCCGCGGACCGGGAGGCCGGGCACCATCCCCCGCGGCCGCGGACGGGGAAGAGCTCACGGACTCACACCTCCGGGGAGAAGCGGAAGGCCCGAATGATCTGCACCAGGCCCATCACGAGCAGCGTGATGCCGAGCAGCCACCACAGGACGACCGCGCCCCACAGCGGCGAGAACAGCAGCACGATGCCGCCCAGCACGCTGACGGCGGCGTAGAAGACGGTCCATCCCTTCGCGGTGGACGCCTGCAGCATGGTGAGGGCGACGATGCCGTCGACGATCCACACGACGCCGACCACGATGCCGAGCAGGAGCGCCAGCCATGCCGCCGCGGCGCCCAGGTTCGACAGCATCACGACGCCGGCGACGATGTACAGCACGCCGAGCAGGATGTGGCCCGTCCGTGCCCAGCCCCCCATCGTCTTCGCGAAGACGCCCATCCCGGCGTACACCAGACCGGCGCAGATCGCGTACACCGCGATGATGGCGGCGACGACCATCGCGGTCTTCCCGGGCCACAGCAGGATGAGGAGGCCGATGACCGCGGCGATGGCGCCGCCGACGCCCAGCAGGATCCTGATGCCGCTCACGGCCTTCGCGGCCAGTGTCGTGTCTTCGCTCATGTCCCGATCCCCTCGCTCGTTTCTGCTCCCAATCCTGTCTTGAGCCTAGTCGCGCCGGGTATTCGAGGGATACCCACGTGGACCGCCGCGCGGGAGTGACGACGAAACAGGCCGCGATCCCTCCCCTCATGCCAGACTGGAGCGCGTGCAAAGGACGAGGAAGACGCTGCTGGACGCGGCGAGCGTGGCCCTCATCCCGCTCCGGCCGCTGTCGATCGGCGAGATCCTCGACGGCGCCTTCCTCATCGTCCGCCGCAACGCCCGCTCGCTCCTGGGGCTGCCGCTGGTCATGGTGTCGGGAATATCGCTCGTCGTCGCGGCGAGTTCCTTGATCACCCTGCTGCTCGGCGAGTTCGCCGGGGAGGCCGTGTCGATCATCGTCATGGTGCTGCAGGCCCTGGTCGTCGGCGCGTTCGCGGCCGGGACGCTGATCTGGCTCTCCGGCCTGCTCACCCGCGCCGCCATCATCACCGTCATGGGCGAGGGGTTCGCTCCCCCGGTGACCCTCACCCTCCGCCAGGGGTTGCGCTACGCCGGGCCGATGTTCGCCCTGACCGTCCTCATCGCCGGGATACTGTCCCTCCTGCAGAGCGTCGCCAGCATTCTCAGCCTGCTCCTTTCGGGCGTCCTCCTCACGCTGCCGGCCGCCGACGACGAGCTCACCGTCCTTCTCCAGTCGATCGTCGCGGTCGTCATCTCGGTTCTCGTCACGTGCTGGCTCGTGTCCTGGCTCTCGGTCGCCATCCCGGTGTACGTCGCCGAGGGACGGATGGCCCCCGACTGGGTGGGGCAGGGCCGACGGCCGACCAATGTCGTGGCCGCCGTGCTGCGGTCCTTCGCGCTCGTCGGGTGGCGCAACTCGTTCCGGGTCGCGCTGGTGCTCACCGCGGCCGTGTGCCTGCTGCTGCTGACCGTGGCCTTCGTGTTCGTCGGGATCTACGGGATCCTGCTGCTGTTCCTGTACTCCGTGCAGATGTCCGAGGCGTCGGCGATGCTCTCGCTCTATGCAGGCGTCGGGGGGATCATCGCCGGGGTGATCGCGGCGGCGAGCCTGGGGATCGCCTATCTGTCCGCGCTGCAGACGCTGCTGTACCTTGATCTGCGGATGCGCCGCGAAGGGCTCGATCTGGCGCTGCGGTTCACTGTCGTCCCCGTTCCCGAGCCCGAGAGGACGCTGTGACGATGCCCCTCGCCCCGGGCGCGGTCCTCCGCGTGCTGCAGGTGCTGCCGCTGTCCCCTCCCATTCAGATCGACAGGGGCGAGGCGCAGCGGCGCGCCGACGAGGAGCTCTCCAAGGCGAAGTACAGCCACATGCCCGAGTGGCTCACGCAGATCATCGAGTGGGCGCAGCGGACCCTGGAGAACATCGTGAGGACGGTCGTCGGGGGGCCGGGGTCCGGCGGCGGCGTGAGCTGGGGGCTGGTGGCCCTCGTCCTCGTGCTGCTGGGTGTGGTGGCGCTCGTCGTCTGGCGCGTGGGGCTGCCGCGCTGGCGGCAGGTGGCGCGCCCCGATGCCGAGGTGGACGTCGATCAGTCGGTCATGCCCGTGACCTACCGCGACCGCGCCGAGGCGGCTGCGGCACGGGGCGACTACCGCACGGCGATCCGCGAGCGTTTCCGGGCGATCGTCCGTGAGCTGGAGTTCCGCACGATCATCGCGCCCCGTCCCTCGCGGACCGCGTTCGAAGCGGCCGCTGCGGCGGCGCGCGAGCTGCCGCACGCGACGGATCCCTTGTACACGGCGGCCGAGCTGTTCTCGGCGGTGATGTACGGCGACAGGGCGGGCACCCCGGCGGGTTGGCAGCAGATCCTGGACGCCGAGCGCGCCGTCCACGCCGCCGCCGACGAGCCTGCGGGAGTGGCGTCGTGACCGCCACACAGACTCCGGCGCCTTCCGGGCAGGCGCCCGCTGCCGCCTCGTCCCCGGCTCCGGGCGCGGCCCCTCCCCCGACGCGCCCGTCGCGGCGCTGGCTGCGGTGGGTGGCCGGGGTGGTGGTCGCCCTGCTGTGCGTCGTGGCGATGCTGGTCGTGCTGGCGGGCGGCTCGAAGGGCGGTGCGTCCGATCCGCGCAACCGCGGCGACGCGGGCACCGCCGCCCTGGTCGCGCTGCTGGGCGACGAGGGGGTGACGGTCAGCGTCCATGATGCGACGACCGCGCCGTCGGCGCTCGGGGGCTCCACGGTCGTCCTGTCGGGGGCCTATCTCGGCGCAGACGGGCTCGCCCGGGTGCTCGATCAGCGGCCGGCCCGTGTGGTCCTGCTCGGGTACGGATCCGACGAGCTGACGGCCGCGGGGATCCCCGTGCGGGACTCGCTCGCCTCGGGGGCGCTGCGCGAACCCGGCTGCGCGCACCCCGTCGCGACCGCGGCGGGGAGCGTCGTGGTGGAGGCGTCGCTGGGCTACGTGCCCGGCACGGCCGATCCGCGGCCCGAACAGGCATGCTACGGCTCGGCGGACGGCCGTGGATCGGCCTTCCTCGAGTACGTCCTGCGGGGCGTCGCCGTCGATGTCGTCGCCGGCGGGCTGGCCAACGACGATCTCCGATCGGTCGGTGGCGTCGTCCGGGGCAACGCGGCGTTCGGCCTGCGTCTGCTGGGGCAGCAGCCCGAGCTCGTGTGGTGGGTCGTCTCCGCGCCTCCCGACGCCGCGGGAGGCGGGAACCTCGACGCACCGTCCCTGGTCCCCGCGCGGGTCGGTCTGTTCCTCCTCGCCACCGTTCCGCTGCTGTTCGTGGTCGCCGTGTGGCGCGGCCGGCGGCTCGGCCCGATCCTCACCGAGAGGCTGCCGGTCGTCGTCCCCGCGTCGGAGACCGTGGAGGGGCACGGACGCCTGTACCACCGGCTGAAGGCGTACGACACCGCCGCGGTCCACCTGCGGCGCGGCACCGTGGACCGGCTCGCCCGGCGCTTCGGGACGCCCGACACCGAGCAGCTCGTCGGCATCGTCGCCGACTGCACCACCCTTTCCGCGCAGGACGTCGCGCACGCCCTCACCGGACCGGCCCCTCAGACCGAAACCGACCTGTGGAACCTCAGGAACACCCTCGCCCGCATCGAGCAGGAGGCACGATCGTGACCAGCACCCCGCAACCGTCCCCCGCCGCCGAGCGCGCGCGCTCCGCGCTCGGAGCCCTGCGCGCCGAGGTGGCCAAGGCCGTCGTCGGGCAGGAGACAGCCGTCTTCTCGCTGGTCATCTGCCTGATGTGCCGCGGCCACATCCTGCTGGAGGGGCTGCCGGGAACGGCGAAGACGCTGCTGGTCCGGGCGTTCTCCACGGCGCTGCGCATCGAGACCGCCCGCGTCCAGTTCACCCCCGACCTCATGCCCGGCGACATCACCGGCTCGCTGATCTACGACTCGCGGACGGCGGAGTTCACCTTCCGGGAAGGCCCGGTGTTCACGAACCTGCTGCTCGCCGACGAGATCAACCGGACGCCGCCGAAGACGCAGTCGGCGTTGCTGGAGGCCATGGAGGAGCGGCAGGTCACCGTCGACGGGACGCCCCGGGTCCTTCCCGACCCCTTCATCGTGGCCGCCACGCAGAACCCGGTCGAGTTCGAGGGGACGTACCCGCTTCCCGAGGCACAGCTCGACCGCTTCCTGATGAAGATCCGCATCGATCTGCCGCAGCGGGCCGAGGAGGTGGAGATCCTGAACCGGCACGCGCAGGGCTTCGACCCGCGTGACCTGGGCGCCGCGGGTCTCGTCCCGGTCGCCTCGGCCGACGACCTCGCGCTCGCCCGCCAGGAGATGCGCAGCGTTCAGATCCACCCGGCGATCCTCGGGTACATCGTCGACATCGCTCGCGCGTCGCGCACGTCGCCGTCGCTGGCGATCGGCGTCTCTCCGCGCGGGGCGACGGCACTGCTCAACACGGCCCGCGCCTGGGCCTGGCTGTCCGGGCGCGCCTACGTCACCCCCGACGACGTCAAGGCGCTGGCGTTCCCCACGCTGCGCCACCGGGTCTCGCTGCGGGCGGAGGCCGAGCTCGACGGGGCGACCGCCGACTCCGTCATCGAGTCGATCCTCGCGACGGTCCCCGTCCCCCGCTGAGATGGTCCTGACCTGGCGCGCGGCCGCTCTCGCCGGGCTCGTGGTGGCCGCAGCCGCCGTGACGGGCTCCGGCTGGGCGCTGCTGGGGTTCGTGCCGGTGGCCCTGCTGATCGCGGCCGACGTGTGGCTGTGCGCATCGCCCCGCCGCACCGAGATCGTCCGTGGCGGGGACACCTCGATCCGGCTCGGCGAGTCGGCCGACGTCTGGGTGCTCGTGCGCAACACCGGCAGGCGTCGTCTGCGCGCCACCGTCCGCGACGCGTGGACCCCCTCGGCCGGTGCCCGCGGCGGCGTCGGCACGATCGATGTGCCGCGCGGGCAGCGGCGCCGGCACGAGACCGTGCTGCACCCCACCCGGCGGGGGGACCGGGCGGCGGGTCCGGTGGTCCTGCGCTGTCTCGGCCCGATGGGCATCGCCGGACGGCAGCGCAACCTCACCGCGCCGTGGCAGGTGCGGGTGCTTGCGCCTTTCGCCAGCCGCAAGCATCTGCCCAGCCGGATCGCCCGGCTGCGCGAGCTCGACGGCCGGTCGACCATTCTGCAGCGCGGTCAGGGGACGGAGTTCGACTCTCTGCGCGAGTACGTCCCGGGTGACGACGTCCGTTCGATCGACTGGCGCGGCACGGCCCGGTCGTCGACGGTCGTGGTCAAGACCTGGCGACCGGAGCGGGACCGCCACGTCCTCATCGTGATCGATTCCGGCCGGACGTCGGCGGGGCGAGTCGGTGACCAGCCACGGCTGGACCACGAGCTGGACGCGGCCCTGCTGCTGGGCGCGCTGGCGGGCAAGGCGGGCGACAGGGTGGACCTGCTCGTCGTCGACCGCTCGGTGCGCGCCAGCGTGGTGCGGGTCGCAGCAAGCGAGTTCCTGTCCCGGGCGGTCAACGCCACCGCCAATGTGGAGGCGACGCTGGCCGAGTCCGACTATCGGGCGCTCGTCACCGAGTCGCTCGCGCGTGTGTCGCAGCGGTCGCTCGTCGTCATCCTCACGGGGCTGGACCGTGCGTCCATCGAGGAGGGTCTTCTCCCGGCCGCCGCTCCCCTGCTGCGCAAGCACAAGGTCATCGTCGCGACGGTGTCCGACCCGCGGCTCGACGAGATGCGGGAGTCGGCCGAGTCCATCGGCGACGTCTTCGCGGCGGCAGCGGCCGAGGCCGACGAGAGTCGCCGCCGGACGACGGCGGCCGAACTGCGCCGCCACGGCGTATCGGTCGTCTCCGCGCCGCCCGAACGTTTCGCACCCGAGCTCGCCGATCGGTACCTTGCGCTCAAGAAGTCCGGCCGGCTCTGACGCCCGGCCGACGTTCTGCGGCCGCGGGCGGCGGGTCAGTTCTGTTCGGGATCGTCCGGCCAGGTGGCGTACACGGCGACATCGCCGAGCTGGCGGTGCAGCACGCGCCGCCACAGTGTCTCGGGGTCGGGATCGAACGCGTCGGAGTGGTGCGCGGCGGCGACGTACCAACTGCCGCGCAGCAGTTCGGCCTCGAGCTGACCGGGCTCCCAGCCCGCGTATCCCGCGAAGATGCGCAGATCCTTGAACGCACCGTCGACGAGTTCGATCGGCGTGTCGAGATGGAGCAGGCCCACGTCGCCGAACAACGCCCGCCAGCCGGGCGGCTCGTCGCTCTGCTCGGCCGGGGAGGCGAGACAGACGGCGCCGTTGCGGGAGACGGGGCCGCCGTCGAAGAGCACCTGCGGGCGGCTGCACAGGTTCTGCCAGCGCGGCAGCACCTCTTCGAGGTCCACATCGGACACCTTGTTGAGGATGACGCCCAGCGCCCCGGACTCGTCGGCGTCCAGCAGCAGCACGATGCTCCGGTCGAAGATCCCGTCGGAGATGTCCACGGTCGCGATGAGCAGCGAACCGGGCTGCGGACTCTCCACGGTGCCTCCTCACCCGACGTATCGGCGCGTTTCGGTTGGCCAGCCTAGCGACCCGGACCGCTCCACGCAGGAGGCTCGTCCAGCCTGACCCGCTCGGCCAGGCCGCGATCGGCCCTATTCGCGCGCGTCGGGCTCGGCCAGGTTGAGCGGGCCGACCAGCGCGGCTCCCATCAGTGCGGACAGGAGCGTTCCGGCGGCGGCGCAGAGGAGCGCCTGCCCCCACAATGCCGGCAGAAGCTCACCGCCCAGGCCGAGGACGGCGACGAGCGCCTGCCCGCCGAGCCCCGTGACTCCCGCCATCGCGCCGGTCGCCACCGCGACAGCGAACGCCTTGCTGATCGACACGGCCTGTCGCACCCGGCCTGGGGTGAGCCCGACAAGCTGCAGGGCCGTCAACGACCGCACCTGATCCTGGCTCATGCTGTACCCGAGCAGGCACAGGGCAAGCAGGCAGAAGGCGAACCCGGCGATGGTGAACGTCCGCAGCAGGCTCTTCTGCTGCTGCCAGAGCCGGCGCGTCTGGCTGTCCCCCACCACCGTGTCCACCGCCGCCGACGGGGCGACTCCGGCGATCGTCGTCAGAAGACCGTCATAGGTTTCGCCCTCCGGCGGGACGACAAAGGTCAGGTCTGCCGTCTCCACGTCCGATATCCACGCCGCCTGCTCGGGAGGAACGAGCACCGTCATGGAGAACCCGACACCGTCCGACCGGATCACGCGTGTCGGGACGCTCACGACCGCGGTGGCGCCACCGGCCACCTGCACGGTCAGGTCCTCGCCCGGCGTCAGCCCGATGGGCTCGTCGGTCGTCGCGAGGAGGACAGGGCCGTCTTCGCAGTCCAGCGTGACCTGCGCTATCGCCTCGGCCGACGCGCAGGTGCCGACCATGACGGTCGCCCACGAGTCATCACCTGTGCGACCGCTCAGGGCGGCGGGCACGAGAGCATATCCCGGGTACTCCGGTGAGCTCAGCAGGCCCATCAGGGCTCGCTGCTGCCCGGTCTCCAGCCCGCGAGCGACCACGGAGACGGTCGCCGGCCCGCCGCTTCCGGATGACAGGAAGACGATGCTCCCGGTCAGCGCTGTGGACAGACCCGCGATCACGATCATCAGCCCGACGGAGAGCAACGACAAGGCCGTGCCCGGCGGGCGTGTTCGTCCCAGACGAAGGCCGAGCGTCAGTGCCGGAGCACCGAGGTCGCGGCCGGAGAGCCACGCCCCCCAGCGATACGACACCTGGGAAGCCATCGTTGCCGCTGCGGCGGCGAGCAGCAGCCACGCTCCCAGCGTCGCGCACTGCCTCGCCAGCCCGGCGGCCGGACCGGCGACTCTGAGACCGAACCAGGTCCATCCCAGGACTCCCACACATCCAGCCGCGGCCAGCATGACGACAGAGAAGACCCACCGTGGCCACGGGGCACCGCCGCGTCTGGGCACCGGCTCCGCAAGTGTTCTGCCGACGGAGGCCCGCCCCACTGCCCGCCCCGCCGTGGTCAGACCGGCCACGATGAGCGCCAGTACGGGCGGCCATAGCTGGGTGTCGGCGCCGAACCACGACATCCCCAGGAGGCCGGACGCGCCGAGCACCGCTGACAGCGGATGGTAGGCAACGCAACCGGCCGTTGCGCCCACGGCGGCAATGACTGCCAGCTCGCGTCCATGGAGCTTCTGACATTCCTCAACAGGAAGGCCGATGAGTCGCAAGGTGGCTATCCGCCGCATTCTCGTGCCCGAGGACATTCGCGACGCCGCCACCAGGAGCCCGACGATCGGCAGTCCGACCAGAATCACCAACTCGACCAGGGCCAGGGAGCCGTCGCCGGGCACGATGCCCCGGACCGCCTCCTGCGAGACGCCGAACCCCGCGACCGGATCGCCCGTCGCATCGGCGCTGCCGACCCAGGCGAACAGCTCATCGGGCGAGGCCAGCCCGTCCGGTGCGATGACGCCATCGACAATCCCTGGCAGACGCCTCTGCAGCGAGGGGTCCCTGTCTCGTGCTTCGTACAGCCGCGGCGAGAGCAGCATGTGGCCGTCCTGAGGTAGCCCGGAGATGCCGGGCGGGAGATGCACAGCGGCGCCCGTCTGCGCGACTTTCCACACGGAGAGGGGCTGCCCGCGATAGAGGTCGTCGGTCATCCCCAGCACAAGGCCGGTCGCTGTCGGTTCGCCCGCGCGGTCGGCCTGCGACCAGATCGGGTAGCGATCGGCCACTCGCTGTCGCTCGGCCTCGAACACGAGGGGCATCGTCACGGCCAACATGCCGCACATCACTGCCAGGGCCACGCCCGCCACCTGCAACGCGAGTCGCACACGGTCGCGGGCGCCTGCGCCACGCAGGATCCGGAAGGTCAGCCGCCAGAGGCCGCGCGGTGACGTGGAGGCACGTTGTCGCATACAGGTGACCTCTTCAGTTCGGCTCGCTCGCGACGCGCCCGTCAACGAGCGAGATCACGCGGTCACAGTGCTCCGCGACATACGCGTCGTGGGTGACCATGACGAGGGCGCACGCGAACCTTCGTGCCACGGATGCCAGCAGGGCGAGCACAGCGTCCCTCGACGATGTGTCAAGCGAGCCCGTCGGCTCGTCGGCGAACACGACCCGCGGCCGGTGGGCAACCGCTCGCGCCACGGCAGTTCGCTGCCGTTCTCCGCCCGACACGGTGTGAGGGAGCTGGTCGCAACACCCCTGCAGGCCCACTGCCTCGATCAGGGGCTCCACGCGTGCGCGGCGGGCGGAGCGGTCGAAACCCAGGAACTCGAGCGGCAGTTCGATGTTCTCCCGCAGGCTCAGTTCAGGCACGAGGTCGCCGAACTGAAACACGAAGCCGAACTCGCGGAGGCGTAGATCGCTGCGCCGCGAATCGGATAGCCGGGTGATGTCCTCGCCGTCGTACACGACGTGTCCGGAGTCGGGCGACTGGATTCCTGCGAGCACCCTCAGGAGGGTGGTCTTTCCGCACCCTGACGCGCCGCAGATGGCAACGACCTCGGAGGGAGCGATCGTCAACCCCACTCCATCGAGCACGGACCGCTCGCCGAAGGCGACCTCGATTCCCTGCGCCGAGATCGCCTCGTGCCTCATCGGTGCCACCTGCCTCGTCCTGTCTCGTCACGCGCTGACGCGGAGTGTGTCGAACGAAGATCAGGAGGGAGCCTCGCGGTTCACGGGTGATCGACGTGCCGCTGTGACTTCACTGCTTCGGGACGACTGCCAGGCAACCATCTGGAAGGTCACCCGAGACCTCCCACCGGTGGCGGGGTCCCCTCCGTGGGGGATGTTCTGGCGCTGGCACTGCGGGGCACGGGCGCAGACCCGAGAAGGGCTGTTCCGTGGAACGCAGCGCTCGACCGGTCCGTGGCTAGCGGCGCGAGCCGAACTCCTGGTGCCAGTACCGGGCATCGTCGCTGCCGAGCCGGACGATCGCGTCCGCCTGCAGAGCGCCGGGCCAGAACTGCATCAGATAGGAATCGACCACTGCCTCGGCGAACTCGTTCTGCTGACCCGCGTCGCGGCCCTGCGCGCTCACCCGGACCCGATAGGTGCCAGCAGCCAGTCCGAGACTCCCCGAGGACTCGCCGGCCCACGTCGACCAGTGGGGAGCACTGCCGGCGGGCACCGTCGCGGAGACCTCGACGATGTCACCCCAGGCCGGGTCGGGCAGATTCGGTGCGGCGTCCAGCATCTCTATCGTGACCTTCGACCCGCCCGATCGCCCCGCAAGGTGCACGTAGAGCCCACCCGGATCAGCGGCCCCAACCAGCCCGTTGCTCTGGCCGGCGAAGAAGCGGTCCACGTCGCCGTCGAAGCCAACCGCGTCCTCACTCCAGATCAGGTCGAACTGTCCATAGTCGGTGCGGACCACGTCGTCGAACAGGATCACGCCGCCGAGTCTTCCACGAACAATGCGCCCCTCACCGAGTCATCCCGAGCTGCAGCGCTGTCCTCTTCGCGGCATCACAGTGAATCCCGTTTTGGGATGCATGGCTGGTACATTGGCTCCATGACCACTCAGATCGCAGTCCGGCTGCCCGACGAGATGGTGGCCTTCCTCGACCGGGCGGTCGCCCAGGGCAAGGCGGCCAGCCGTGCAGCCCTGGTCAGTTCCGCACTCGAGAGCGAGATGCGGCGCCAAGCCGCAGAGGCCGATGCCGCGATCCTTCGCCGGCAGGGTGCCGCCGACGATCTGGACCCGCTGGTGGACTGGACGGCCGGGCGCCCCGACATCGCCGGCTAGCGTGCGCGAGATCTGCCTGGCCCGGCTGGACACGACCCGCCCCGTCGTGGCGCTCACCCGCGGGGCCGCCCGAGCCGCCATGACCAAGGTCACTGTCGCCCCGATCACGTCGACGATCAAGGGCCTCACCAGCGAAGTCCCTGTCGGGCCGGAGAACGGCCTCGAACAGGCCAGCGTTATCTCCCTGGACAACGTCGTGACCATTCCGGCCACCCTGCTCGGACGAACCGTCGGCGTCCTGACCTCCGAACAGGAGAGGCTCCTCGCCAGGGCCATCGTCCTCGCCTACGACCTCGACATCCCCCTCCTCGACACCTGAAACTGCCGCACCAGGCCCCCGGCACCATCTACACCACACTGCCCAAAGCCACCCCCGACACACCCACACCACAGCAGACCCCCTCACGGAGAAGCGGAGCACTCGGTGTTCGAGCAAGCCGACGCCAGACCGGTACCCGTGGCACTGGTTCGTGCGCGAGACAGCGCACCACCGTGCCGCACGCCACACCCTGACAGCCGCAGCGGCTGTCGGCGACACCATTCGTCCGGGACGACGGCCCGGCATGCCTGCCCACCCGCTCCTGCTTGAGCAACTGAAGGGTCGAGCGGTGGCTGGCGCGCGTCACGCCCACCATAACTAAGTGCATCGTGAGCAGTTTCCGCGGGGCCACGCTTCCCGCGGGAGCCTGGTTCTGCAGTTCCAGGTATGCGCGCACTGCGGCACTGTCTCGTGTCGGCCGACCCATCGGCACGCGCATCTCGGATGGGCTATCATGAATGCGTTCACACTTTGACCCCGACGTGGCCGCCGCTACCTGCGGGCGACCACCCAGGAAGGGGACGCCATGGGTGGCTCTCCACGCTATGACTCTGGACGGTGGGGGCAAGAGGTCTTCCGCGCGTCTCCGCGGCAAGCCGACCTGCTCATCGTGTCTGGCCGCGTCTCGCTCAAGATGGCGCCCGTCGTGCGCCAGTTCTACGATCAGATGCCCGATCCCAGGTGGGTCATCGCCATGGGTGCGTGTGCGAGCACCGGAGGCGTGTTCAACAACTACGCCATCGATCACATCGTTCCTGTAGACATCTACGTACCCGGGGTGTCCACCGAGGCCAAGCACGCTGATCGACGCCGTCTTCAAATTGCCGCGAAAGATCTCCGAAACTCCGACCGGCGTTCGTCTCAAAGCGATCGAAGCCGCCGAGGAGTCCACCGCCCTCGATACTGTCCCGCTGACGAGCGATGCAAGCCATGCCTAGGGCGGGCCGGCTACCGACTATCCGACGTCCAGCAGCCACAATGAACGGACATGACGGGCGTCACGCCGGAGCGGTGCTCGCACGAAGGCCTCGATGTCCAGCTGCCCGGAGCTCTGCGGCCCTGAGGCGCCCCGGGTCTTCGAGGCGAAGGAGGTCGCCAGACATGGGTGTTCGTGCTGAGCAGCAGGCCCGGAGGGACCGTGCGGTGATGTCGGCAGCGATGAAGCTGTTCTGGGCGCACGGCTACACGGCGACGACGATCCCGATGATCGCCGAGAAGGCCGGTGTAGCCGTGGGCACGGTGGCGAAGGTAGGCAGCAAGGACGAACTGTTCCTGCGGGTCTGGGAGGAACGCTCGACCGAGATATCGCTCCACCTGCTCGCCCAAGCCGGAGTGGCGGCGAAGTCGGTGACGGAGCGGGTGTGGTCATACCTATCGTTGATGCTGGAAGCGACGATCCTGATGTCCGACACAATCCGCGACTACCTGGTGGCCTACCTGCGAGCCTCGGACCACGCCGCCAACCTCGAACGGCTCGACACGGTCGTCACGGCGATCCGCAAGCTGCTCCCCGAAGACGATCAGGGCTATGACTCACCGGCGCAAGTGGCCGCCCTCACGCTCTGGATGACCTACTCGTCCTTCGTGTTCAGCCTGGCGGCCAACTCCTGCGACGCCGGCGATGCCCGCCGTCTGTTGAGGTCGATCGTGGAAACCACGTGCGCGCCGTTCGAGAGTCAGGAGCCGCAATGAAAGTCGTGGTCGCGGGGTTCGGCAGCACCGGTGACACGGTGCCGCTGATCGCACTCGCGGTCGGCCTGCGCCGGGCCGGTCATGAGGTGGTTCTGGTAGCCGATCAAGAGGCAGGTATGTCCGCTACGAGGCTGGGGCTGGACTTCCGAAAGCTCGCCGGAAGCGCGCAGACCGTTGTCACAGAGGGCTCGCACGGATGGAGCGAGACGATCGAGTCGGGACGGACGTCGCCCCGGTTGCTCGCCGAACTCGCCCGGTTCAACACCCGGGCATGGATCGAAACGATCACTGACGCCGCGGTGGGCGCCGATGCGATCGTAGCCTCGACCCTGGGCGTCTACGCCGCCGCGTCGGTTGCCCAGGATCAGACGATCCCGCTGGTGTTCGCGCCGCTGCAGCCGACTCTGGCCACCCGGGAGTATCCGCCTCCGGCGTCCGGACTGACCCGAACGCCGCGCTGGCTGAATCGACCACTTGCGACAGTCATCGCCCGCGTCGGCGATCTGGCGTTCAGTCGCGGAGTCGACCAGGCCCGCCGAGACCTCGGCCGACCACGGCTCCGCCTCGCGTGGGACGAAATACCCATCTTGATGGCCTGGTCGCCCACCTTGCTACCAGCAGCCCGCGACTGGGCCCACCCTGACTTCACCGTCACCGGAGCATGGCACCTCCCCACTCCGCCGGAATGGCAGCCGCCAGCGGGGCTGATTGAGTTCTTGGACGCCGGCGATCCGCCCGTATACGTCGGCTTCGGTTCGATGAGCGGGTTCAGCGGTGCGGCCGGCCTCCGTGATCGCATTCTCGGCGGGCTCTCCGGCCACCGTGTGGTGCTAGCGTCCGGATGGGCAGGGCTCACCGACACCGAACTGCCCGGCAATGTCTATCCCGTCGGCTATGTCCCGCACGACTGGCTCTTCCCGCAGTGCAGTGTTGTGGTTCATCACTGCGGCGCAGGCACGAGTCAACAAGCCGCCCGGTCAGGTGTGCCGTCCATCCCAGTGCCGTTCACAGCAGACCAGCCGTTCTGGGCAGCACGTCTTCACAAGCTGGACATCGCGACTTCACCTCTCAATCCGCGCAGGCTCATCAGCAAAGACCTCCAGACGGCGCTGGTACACGCCGCATCCGACTCAACCCAACAGCGGGCGCTTGCGGTCGCGCAACGCATGGCTGCTGAGCCAAACGGGGTCACGACGGCCATAGAGAGCCTCCAGCGCCTTATCGCCCAGTAGGCCCGGTAAGCCCGTTTCCCGAGCTGCCAGCCACAACCCCCAACATGACAAACACCCGAACCCACAATCCGTGGGTCCGGGTGTCCGCGATGTCTCGCGACACACAGGGGTGGAGGTCAAGGGGCACGTGTCGAACTCTGCGCGGCGGGCGATCATTTGTTGCTAGAGGTCCGTCTCCTCGCTCCATAGCACGGTAGTGGGCGGACACGGGACTCGGATGCGATGCGATCCTTCCGTCACTTTATCCGCTCACGTTCCGGCTCGACCCTCGATGGTCTCTTCGACTGTTCGGCACCAGTTGCACCCAACGCGAGCAAACCAAGAGGAACATTGACCCAGAACGCCCAATTCCAGCTAATGTGATCGGTGATCCAGCCACCGACAAGCGGACCGGAAACCGATGCAAGGCCGAAGACAGCCCCCAGCGCTCCCAGGTACTTCGCCCGCTGGCGTACTGGCACGAGGTCGGCGATCACAGCCTGGGTGGGAATCATGAGCCCACCTGCACCCACTCCCTGAAGACCGCGGAAGGCGACGAGTTCCCAGATGTTGCGCGAAAATCCGCACATCAGCGATCCCAGAATGAACACGCCCAGGGCGAAGAGGAGCAGCTTGCGGCGTCCGATCAGGTCGCCGAGCTTGCCGTAGATCGGCATCGCAATGGTAATCGCGAGAATGTAGGCCGTGGTTACCCAGGCCATCTGGCTGAGCCCGTCGAGGTCGCCGACGATGGTCGGCAGCGCCGTCGAGACGATTGTCTGATCCATTGCAGACAAGAGCATCGTCACAATGAGCGCCGAGTAGATCAGAGGAAACCTGGGGGGCAACGCCGACCCACCGCCATCCGGAGATTCGCCAGAGCGAGAGACATGTGTCATGAGTGCACTCCTAGGGCAGGGAGGAGAACACTATCGACATAGCGCTCCAAGTAGTCGTCGGAAGGCGTCTCGCCGGAGACCAGCCGTCTGGTCACAGTCGCGGCCATGAGAAGCTCTGGAAGAAACTCGACCGCTGCCGCCTCCCGTTTGATCTCGCCACGCGCGACCGCGCGACCGATGAGAAGATGGGCCGCCTCGACGGTAGGCTGCCCCAGCGTCGCCTTCATCGCCTCGGCGAGTTCCGGATCCGATCTAGCCGCATGGGCCAAGCCCGAGACCAACGCATCGTCCCCTTGCGACATCGCCGCCAGCCTCCGCGCCCCTTCCGACAGGTCGCCGCGCAGTGTTCCTGTGTCGACCGCGATCAGTGGCGGGGGTTGATGGCGCATCAATGCCTCGACAACCAGACGAGGCTTGCCCCCCCAACGGCGGTAATGAGTCGCGGTGCTCGCTCGAGCCTCAGCAGCGATCCGCTGCATGACCAAACCCTCATATCCGGCGGGCTGGACGATGCTGGAGATCGGTGAGCGGTACAACATCAACCGGCAGACCGTGTCGAAGGCGTTGAGGCGAGCTGGGGTGATGCTAGCCAGGTAAGACTGCGAGCGACGTGGCACCTCAAGCCACAGGGTTGCCACTCGGCGTGTTGACGTTCTTACATCACTATTCGCGCTAGAGACTGATAGCGTGTCACATTGTAAGGAGGTTGCGATGCCGGACAACGATCGGTTCCGTTGGGGCCTATCAGCGCGCTGGATGCGGGTGCATCGGTCCATCAGTGCTGGTGATGGCTCGGACCAGATAGCCGACTTTGTAGTGAAGGCCGTCGCCGCCGACCTACGACGGTCCGGTGGGATTGAGGCAGCAGCCGAGCGCGCGGAGGCCGTCGAGTGGCGACCTGACAGCGTCCGGTGGTCCGACCCCATTCAGGATCAGGACAGTGTGTCGAGTCGGCACCAACTGACGCTTCTCGCTGTAGACCAGCTCACTCGGCAACTGGCCTTGACCTCACCTGTGACTGCGCTGGAAGCGCTCGCCGAAAGGGTTATCTCGAACATGACCGACGATAAGTTTGACCGGATGCTGCCAGACGTCCTTCGACTGGGGAGCCTTACGGCGGCCGAGTTCGCGGATCTGCGAGACGTCGTCCATGGCCATCCCCAGATGGCGCTCCTCCGCGACCAGCTCGTGAAGCATCCCAGTGCAGCCGGGTTACAAGCGCCGCGCCGAACGGTTCGCCCCCCGAAGGTTGCCGATCTGCTCAACACCGATCTGGGTGACCTGTGATGTCGGAGGGCGGGATCGCGTCGTATGTCGTTGGTTACCGGGCTGGCGCTGAGGGTCAGGACCGGATGCTTCGGTGGGCAAGCGATCTCACGGTGGATGGTAGAGGGTTTCGCCAGCACCTCGCCGAGGCGATTCCGGCCGAAGCGTCTGATCTGCTGATCCTTGCCGCATCCGCGTATGCGGTCGACCGGATGGTCCCTCGGCCAGGCTTGCGCCAAACCCGCGATTCGGGCGACTGGCACCGTGACCTCGCCCTTGACGTGCCGGTGTCGGATCCTGATCGCTGGGCAGTACTCGCACCCCAGCTAGAGCGACTCTTGCGATGGCTGACCGATGACAACTGGCATCTCGGCTTCTCTAGGCGTACCACCGGCCAAGGACCGCTCGATCCGTCCCAACAAGCACTGTTCAGCACTGTGCCAACCGGATGTAGGCCGATCCTGTTCTCGGGCGGACTCGATTCGGGGTGTGCGCTTCAGAACGCTTTGGCGGTTGGCGATGCTGTCGCGATCAGTGTCCACACCAACAGCTGGATGCAGAACACCCAGCAGACTGTCGCCAAAGGGTTGGCGAGTCTGTCCTCGAACCATCTGGCTGCCCTGAGCTTTCGGGTCAACCTGCCCGCCGGTGGCGCCGAGACGAGTCAACGGACGCGTGGCATGTTGTTCTTGGCATCCGGGACGATGGCGGCCATCGCCGCAGGTGCCAATGGCTTGGTTGTGGCGGAGAACGGCGTCGGCGCCATCAACCTCCCCTACCTCGCGTCGCAGCGCGGAACTGAGGCGACCAGGGCGATGCACCCCAAGACACTGCATATGTTCAGCGACATCGTGACCACTCTGACGGGCAGCGACTTCACGGTTGAAGCTCCCTACCTAATGAACACCAAAGCGGAACTGATCAGCCTCACCAGCCCAACGGCTGACGACGTGCTTTCTCATACGGTGTCGTGCGACAGCGGCTTCTCGGCGCGGGTGGTTGACCGAGCGCCGTGCGGATGCTGCACGTCGTGCATCCTCAGGCGTCAGTCGTTGGCTGCGGCGGGCCGGCCTGTGATCGATGGACGTCTCCCGTATCGCCGCCAGACGCCGTCCGGTGTTCCGGAGTTTGCGGCGATGGCTTGGCAGGCGCTCCGTCTGCGGCGCTGCCTCTGTCGTGCAGATCCCTGGACTCAGCTGCTACTAGAGTTCCCGGAACTCGTACATCTTGAGGGCCTCCTCGGCACCGACCAGGTGCTGCAGCTCTACGGCAGATACGTCCAGGAGTTCGAAACGTACCTGAAGTCGCTTGGCGTTGAACAACAGTGGATGTGAGTGCGGAACAAGATGACCAACTCTGAGCACACCGGACAACGACTCCGCTCCGCGCGAGAACGCGCCGGCCTGACGCAGGCGGAAGCAGCCGTCGAGCTAGGCGTCAGTCGGCCCCTGCTCATCGCCATCGAGAAGGGCACGCGGGACGCGACGCCGGCCGAACTGGTCAAGCTGGCCGAGTTGTACGGCCGTCCACTGAGCGAGATCCTTCGCCCTTCCGAGCCACCCGCCGCAATCGGCGCGCGGTTCCGAACCGCCCTCGCTACCACCCCTGGAGCCCAGGAGATCGAGCACAGCATCCAGGAGCTCGAGCGCAACGCTGATCACTATCTCGACCTGCTCCGTCGGTCGTCCTCATCGTTGCCAGGGCACTCGCCCGCCGCACGTCCCGTCGATGGGCTGGACACGAACGTCGCCGCCGAGACCCTGGCGTTGGATGAGCGCACGCGGCTTGGTTTGGGCGATGGTCCGATCGACCGGCTGCGGGAGACGCTCGAGATCGAAGTTGGACTCCGTGTCTTCGTCCTGCCACTGCCACGCAACATCTCGGGCTTGTTCGTGTACCTTGACCCGCTGGGTGGGTGTGTCGCCGTCAACGCCAACCACCCGCGAGAGAGGCGACGGTGGACCAAAGCGCACGAGTATGCGCACTTCATCGTCAATCGGAACAAGCCGGAGATCACCGAGATCCCCGGTCGCAAGCGTCTCAGCGAGTCAGAGCGATTCGCCGATGCTTTCGCCGCGAACTTCCTGATGCCGCGGACTGGTCTGATTCGGCGATTCAACGAACTCAAGCGGAGCAAAGCAGAAAGGGTCACGCCAGCATCCCTAGTCCAGCTCGCACACTCCTACGGCGTGTCCGCCCAGGCGATGACGCTTAGGCTCGAAGACCTCAGCATGATCCCGGCCGGGACCTGGGACAAGCTCAAGGACCACGACTTCCAGCCTCGGAAGGCGGCTGAGCAACTCGGCATCCAGCAGCAGCGGGAGTCGATCGAGGCGTTCCCGGTCCACTACCGAAGCCTGGCGGTTCAGCTGTACGCAGATGCGGAAATCAGCGAGAGCCAACTCTCCCAGTATCTTGATACGGACATAGTGGGGGCGCGGCAGGCATACCAAGAACTGACTACCACTTCAGACATCGGCGATGATGGCATGGCTCAGATCTTCGACCTGCGGGGATCGGACTGACTCATGACCGCGGGGATTCCGATCGTTGTGGACGCCTGCGTCTTGATCAATCTAGAGGCTACGGGGCACCTTGATGCCATCGTGCGCATGCTCGACCTCGACATGGTCGTTACGGAACCTGCGCGCGCCGAGGTAGGCAGCCTGCGCGGCGAGGTCGACGGAATCACCCAAACTTTCCCCATACAACTTGAGCACCACATTGGCTCGGGCGCGTTGACAGTGACTGCGCTGAAACCGGAGGAACTGTCGACGTACGTCGAGCTTGCGCTGGAACTCGGAGACGGCGAAGCCTCAAGCATCGCCGTCGCTGCGAACCGGGGTCTGGCCATAGCGACCGACGACCGCAAAGCCCGCCGAGTTAGTTTGGAGCGCGGCCTCGCTGAACCAAAGCGCACTACGAGGATCCTTCGTGACTACTGCAACCGAGCCCGGTGCGAATCTCCCGTCGTGCGAGGACTCCTCCAGGCGATACAGCATCGAGCCAGCTTTGTGCCCCCACGATCGGATCCGGACCACGACTGGTGGAGAACCCACATCGGCGAGTAGCCGCCCCGGAGCGGGCGTACCGCCGAGTAGGCAGGCGTATACCTCAGGGACTCTTGCTCCCCGGTCGGCAGTCGCCAGGGCTCCTCAGTCGCTTCGCTCTTGGGCAACACAACAGGCTGGCCAGCCTCGTCGTCCTGCCTCAAAAAACTCGAAGACGGTCTCGAGCGTTGCCTCGTCGAGGGACGAAGCCTTGCCCTCGGACTCGACGGTGTTCTGTATTCCAGTTCGCTTCACCCACAAGGTCGAAACAGGACTGCTGCACGGATAGGTGACAGGTTGTAGTCACGCCGCCAGTGCGACGGTCGTGTTCATGATGATCTCGAACTCGATGGGGGTCAAACGTCCGAGGCGGGCTTGGCGTCGGCGGCGGTGGTAGGTCCGTTCGATCCAGGTCACGATCGCGATTCGCAGCTGTTCCCGGGTGGTCCAGGAGCGGCGGTCGAGGACGTTCTTCTGCAGCAGCGCGAAGAAGGACTCCATGGCTGCGTTGTCCCCGCTCGACCCGACTCTGCCCATGCTCCCGACCATGTGGTGACGGGTGAGAGCACGACGGAACTTCCGGCTTCGAAATTGAGATCCTCTATCGCTGTGCACCACGCAGCCGGCGACATCGCCGCGCATCCGGACGGCGTTCTCCAGCGCCGCGACGGCCAGGCGCGACTTCATCCTGGAGTCGATCGAGCACCCCACGATCCGGCCGGAGAACACGTCCTTGATCGCGCAGAGATACAACTTGCCTTCCGCGGTCTTGTGCTCGGTGATGTCCGTCAACCACAGATCATTCGGTGCGTCGGCGGCGAACATCTGCCGGGTCCGACCCTTCTCGTCGGCGACGGCGCAGAGATCATCATGGACGGGAGGACCGGGACGGCGGCTCTTGCTCCGCTTGGGTTTCCCGAACGCGCTGAACCAGCCATTGCTCGACGCGATCCGCCACGCGGTCCGGTCCGACATCGCCTCGCCGGCCTCGCGGGCCTCATCGGCCAGCAGCCGATGCCCGAACTCGGGGCCGTCCCGGTGGGCGTCGAACAACGCGTCCGCGCGATACGCCTCCACCACCTCGCTCGGCGTGATGGGGCCCTGCAGCCACCGGTAGTAGGGCTGGCAGGACAGCTTGATCACCGTCACAGGGATCCCTGCTTCGGCGAGCTCCGCCACGAGCGGGTACATCATTTCCCCGGCAGGTTGGCCTGCGACAGATACGCCGCCGCACGCCGCAGGACCTCGTTCTCCTGCTCCAGCAGCCGGTTCCGCTTCTTCAACTCACCGATCTCCGCGGCCTCTGACCGGGACTGGCCGGGCTTGGCGCCCTCGTCGATATCGGCACGGCGGAGCCACTTCTGCAAGGTCATCGGGTGAACACCAAAGTCTCTCACGACCTGCTCGATCGTCACGCCGGGCTCGCGGCTCCTCGCGACACGCACGACGTCGTCACGGAACCCGGACGGGTAAAGCCTGGGCACAGCAACATCCTCCCAAGCCGCCCTCCCGGGCAAGCCAGACCAGATGTCACCTATCCGTTCAGCAGACCCCGGCGACTGCCACGCGCTGTACCTGAGCATCGACGACTCGCTGAGGCGGACCGCCAATCAGGCCTTCTTCGACAAGCTCTACGTCACCACCGACGACCAGATCGACGGCCAGCCCGGCGAGCCCTTCAACGTCCTCTTCAACCCGGACGTGCAACGACTCGCCCTCCGCCCGGAGGCAGAGGACGAGTCGGGAACTCAAACATCGTCCGTCGTGGGTTTGAACGACGAACATTGGGTGGAGGTGGCGGGAATCGAACCCGCGTCCTCGAGAGGCGAACCAGGACTTCTCCGGGCGCAGCCGACTCAGCGTTCTACTCGGCTCTCCCGCTCGCATCGGCACGTCGGGAACGAGTCCAGCCCCAGTTGAGTCCCGCACTGGCCCTGAGACACAGCCAGTACAGCAAGCCTTCTGAATGAGGCCAGGGTCCGGACGGAAGGCACATCCGGTCTGACCCTTCGATCACTGATCAGGCAGCGAGAGCGAAGTCAGTGCGCTTTGCATCGGCACTTATTGGTTTCCAGGGATCGTTAACGAGTTGACCTTGGATCCTCGGCCCGCTTCTCCTGGGACTACCGTCCCAAGTCGAAACCAGTCACCCCCTATTGAGTTGTGCGTCAACCAGTGTAGCGCTGCGGCGCCACCGGTTTATTCCTCCTCCTTGAGGATGCCGCGGACGCCCATCCGGCGCTGCGGGTAGGTCCAGCCCCGCCCCTTGGCGACGACGACGGCGGCGACCAGGCCGAGGACCATGAAGACGGCGCGGACGACGCCGGTCATCCAGTCGAAGTCCATGATCCCGAAGATGATCAGCAGGACCATGCCCAGCAACTGGAAGTTCAGCGCCTTCGCCGCCTCGCGCTTCAGCGGCCGGTCGTGCGCGAACAGCCAGACGAGGAGCGGGCCGATCCACGAGGTGAAGGCGCCGAGGGCATGCGGCATGGCCAGCGTCAGGCGGCTCGGCTCCCCGGTCGGACGCACAGCGGGCAGCCCGGTCGCCGCGGTGAGCTGGGCCACGTCCTCGGACCGCTCGACCTCGCGCATCCGCCGCTCGAACTCCGCATCCCCGATCAGCCCGTTCGCGTAGGCCTGACGCACCTCGGCGGCGGCCGCCGCCTTCTCGTCCCTGGTGACGAACCGATTCTGCGCAGTGAAGTCCATACCCCCAGTCTGCGCCGCCGAACACGCCGCTGACATCGGGAATCGTCCCTGAGCGGCTCCCGGGAAGGACGTCAGGGTCGCGTCAGTGGCGCCGGTTTCGGGATGCCAGAGCGCGAGCCGCCTCCCGCTCGTCGTCGCGACGGCGGATCGTCTCCCGCTTGTCCCATTCCTTCTTGCCGGTGGCGATCGCGAGCTCCACCTTCGCGTAGCCGTCGCTGAAGTACACGGCCAGCGGGACGATGGTCCGGCCGGGGTCGGCGAGCGCCTTCTCGATCTTGGCGATCTCCTGTCGATGCAGCAACAGCTTGCGGTTGCGCCGCGCGGCGTGGTTGGACCACGTGCCGAACTCGTACTCGGGAATGTGGGCGTTGCGCAACCACACCTCCCCGTCGTCGACGGTGGCGAACGCGTCGGCGAGCGAACAGCGGCCGCTGCGCAGCGACTTCACCTCGGTCCCCGTCAGGACCATGCCGGCCTCGTACCGGTCATGCAGGTGGTAGTCGTGGCGGGCCTTCTTGTTCTGCGCCACGAGCTTTCGCCCGGTCTCGCGTGGCATGGACCTCTCCGATCGACGACGTGAGCTTCCAGGCTCTCATACCCGTCCACCGGTTTCCGCCACGCGGCGGCCCGCCGTCACAGGAAACGCATCGGGTTGGCCAGGGAGCCGTTCTCGTAGACCTGGAAGTGCAGGTGGCATCCGGTCGATCGTCCCGTCGTCCCGATGTAGCCGATCGTCTGACCCCGCTGCACGTACTGGCCGACCGACACGATGTACCGGGTCGCGTGGTTGTACGCCGTGCTGAGGTACACACCGTTCACGCTGCCATGGTCGATGATCAGCCGATTGCCGTAGCTGCTCTGGTAGTAGCGGTCGGTGACACGTCCGGAACGGGCCGCCTTGATCGGGGATCCGCAGGACGCCGGGAAGTCGGTTCCGGAATGGAAGGAGACCGCCCCCGAGATCGGGTCGATACGGGTGCCGTAGGGCGAGGAGATGTACGTCACGTTCGTCGGGTACGCGAGCCCCCACGAACTCACCGACGAGGACCCGCTCGACGACGAGGAGGACGAACCGGAGGAGGACGAAGAACCCGACGACGAGGACGACTTGGACGCCGCGCGCGCCGCCGCGGCCGCCTTCGCCGCCTGCGCTGCGGCCGCCTTCTTCGCAGCGGCCAGCTTCGCAGCGTTGATGCGTGCCGTGATGAGCTTGCTGACGCGCGTGTCCTCGGCCTGGAACGCCGCGAGCTGCTCCTGGTAGCTCGCGAGTTCGGACTTGGCCGCCGCCTCGTTGGCGGCGTTCGTCGCGACGAGCGAGTTGACGTTGGCCTGCGTCTTCTCCGCCTCCGCCTCGAGGGCCTCGGTCGCGGTCACCTGCTGCGTCGCGGCCTCCTTGTCGGCGGTCGCCTGCTTCTCGGCCTCGGCCTTGCGCGCCTCGGCGGCCTCCAGTTGGAGCTGCAGCCGCTGCAGGCGGTCCAGCTCGGCGGCCGTGGTGTCGAAGATCGTCGTGTTCCACTGGATGCGGTTGGCGATCTCGGAGGAGTCCTGCCCACTGACGACGATCGACAAGCTGGCCAGGTCGGTCTGCTGCTGATACGCGCTCCGCACCGCCTGCCCGATCACGCCCTCCTGCGCCGCGACCTCTTTCTGGCCCTTCTCGACCTCGGCCGTTGCTGCGGCCAGCTCACTCTCGGCCTTCTCGAGCTGCGCCTTGGCCTCGGCCTCCTTCGTGCGGGCCTCCGCGAGCTGCTGCTGGACGTAGGTCAACTGCGCCTGCGCCTCGGCGAGCTGCTTGCGGGACGTCTCGAGCGCCGCCGACGCCGAGGACACGCTCTGGGTGGCCGAGGAGACCTTCTGCTGCGTCTGCGAGATCTGCCCGCGGACCTTCTTGCGCTGGTCGTCCAGCGAGTCCGCTCGCGCCGTGCCCGGCGCCAGACCGATGGCCAGCGCGAAGCCGAGCACCAGGGCGGCAATCCGCAGCATCGACTTCCAGCGTGCTCGGAAGGGGACGGGGGAAGTCGTCAGCCCTTGCACGATTGGTCTCCAATCGGTCGACTAGACCTTCACGTAACGCCGTGCGGTCAGCAGCGTGGGAATCACCGACAGAGCGACTCCGACCACCGCCATCCATAGCATGGCGACACCAGCATGGGTCCAGTCAACCCAGGGTAAAGACTGGATTGAGACTTGTGCCTTGTCGATGATCACGAACTTCACGACCGCGGCGATGGTCAGACAGGCGAAAACGATGCCGATCACAGCGGCCGCCAGCGACTCCAGGACGAAGGGCAGGAGAATATACCAGTTGCTGGCTCCGACGAGCCGCATGATGCCGATCTCGCGTCTGCGGGAATGCGCCGCCAGCCGAATCGTGTTCGTGATCTGCAATGCGGCCGCGACCAGAAGCAGGCCCGCAATGCCGATCGTTCCCCACCTGAGCAGGTTCAGCCACGTGAACAGCGGGTCGAGATAGGCGCGGAGATCCTGCACCGTCTGGACGCCCTTCATGCTCCGGACCGCGGACACCACGCCCTGGTACTGCTGAGGATCCTTGAGCTTGACCCGGTACGAGTCCTGCATCGTCTCCTCGGTCACCGAATCCAGGATGGGCGAGTTCTTGAACGCCTCACGGAAGTCGGCGTACGCCTCGGCCTTGGATTCATAGGTGACCGACGCCACCTCGGGATTGGACTCCAGCGCCTCCTGGATCGCCGCGCGCTGCGCGTCGGTCGTCCCCTCGCCCGTCGTGCAATTGGTGCCCTGCGCGACCGAGGTGCACAAGAACACCGAGATCTCGATCTTGTCGTACCAGCGGCCCTTCATGAGGTCGACCTGCTGCGTCGCCAGGAGTCCGAACCCGAACAGGGCCAGCGAAACCCACATCGTGACGATGACAGCCAGCGTCATCGAGACGTTGCGGCGGAGTCCCGACCAGGTCTCTCGGAAGATGTGTCGCACGTTTGGTTTCCCTCGTCCTCGTCCGTCAGGCCCCGTAGACGCCCTTGCTCTGATCCCGGACGATCTGCCCGGAATCGAGCTCGATGACCCGTTTGCGCATTTGGTCCACGATCGTCGAATCGTGGGTGGCCATCACGACCGTCGTGTCGCTGCGGTTGATCCGGTCGAGCAGTTTCATGATCCCGACCGATGTCGCGGGATCGAGATTCCCGGTCGGCTCGTCGGCGATGAGGATGGCCGGTCGGTTGACGAACGCCCGCGCGATCGCCACACGCTGCTGCTCACCGCCGGAGAGTTCCTCGGGCAGGCGATCCTCCTTGCCGTCCAGCCCCACGAGTTCGAGCGTCTCGGGAACGGTGCGGCGAATGGCCTGGCTGGACTTGTTGATCACCTGCAGGGCGAACGCGACGTTCTCGTAGACGGTCTTGCCCGGGAGCAGGCGGAAGTCCTGGAAGACCGTTCCGATCTGCCGCCGCAGGCCGGGAATGCGCCACCCGGGAAGCCGCCCGAGGTCTTTCCCCGCAACATAGACATGGCCCTTCGTCGGCCGGTATTCACGAAGGATGAGTCGTATGAAGGTCGACTTGCCCGACCCGGACGGCCCGACGAGGAACACGAACTCGCCCTTGGCGATCTCGATGTCGACATCGCGCAGGGCAGGCCTGCGCTGCCCTTCATACGTTTTCGATACGTCTTCGAACTTGATCACATGACCACCATGAGCCGGCTAGACAACGGGGAAAGAGGTTCCACGGCTGGACTGCATACTACGTGGGCGAGGAAGTCTGCCCGATAGGCGACCCGGCGTGGCGGCAACCTGTGGCAGGCGACGTCACTGTCGTTCGGACTGCTTGCGCCACCGGATGCCGGCATCGATGAAACCGTCCAGATCGCCATCGAAGACCGCCTCGGGATTGCCGACCTCGTGCTCGGTGCGGAGGTCCTTGACCATCTGGTACGGGTGCAGCACATAGGACCGCATCTGCGATCCCCAGGAGTTGCCGCCGTCGCCCTTCAGGCCGCGGAGCTCCGCCTCGCGCTCGGCGCGCGCACGCTCCAGCAGACGCGCCTGCAGGACCTTCATCGCGGCGACCTTGTTCTGCAACTGCGACTTCTCGTTCTGACAGGACACCACGAGCCCCGTGGGCAGATGGGTGATCCGCACCGCCGAGTCGGTGGTGTTGACGCTCTGCCCGCCGGGCCCGGACGACCGGAACACGTCGACCCGGATGTCGGCCTCGGGGATGTCGATGTGATCGGCCTCCTCGGTCACCGGCAGGACCTCGACGCCCGCGAAGGACGTCTGCCGACGCCCCTGGTTGTCGAACGGGGAGATCCGCACCAGCCGGTGCGTCCCCTGCTCCACCGAGAGCGTGCCGTAGGCGAACGGCGCCTTCACGGTGAAGGTCGCCGACTTGATGCCGGCCTCCTCGGCATAGGAGGTGTCGTACACCTCCGCCGGGTAGCCGTGACGCTCGGCCCACCGCAGGTACATGCGCAGCAGCATCGACGCGAAGTCGGCGGCGTCCACTCCCCCGGCCTCGGCGCGGATGGTGATGAACGCGTCCCGGTCGTCGTATTCGCCCGACAGCAGGGTGCGCACTTCCAGCGACTCGATCTGCTCCCGCAGCGACTTCAGCTCCTGCCCGGCCTCGGCGAGAGAATCGGCGTCCTCGGCCTCGACGGCCAGCTCGACCAGAACCTCCAGGTCCTCCAGGCGCCCCCGCAGCGTGGCGAGGCGATCCACCTCGGACTGCAGTGCCGACAGCCGCGTCGTCACCTTCTGGGCGTTGTCGGGGTTGTCCCACAGGTCGGGCGCCGCGACCTCTTCGGAGAGCTTCGCGATCTCCCGCTTCTTCGCCTCGGGGTCGACGACGGCCTCGATCGAGTCGAGGACCTTGGACAGTTCGGCCGCTGCGGCGAGAATCTCTGGAGCACCCACGAGTGGCCAGCTTACCCGTGCGCGGCGTTTCCCTCCGTCGAGTGCCCGGCGCCTCGTCTCACCGCGGGGTTCCTGCGGCCCCCGTGCACGAGAATCGAGGGGTGAGCGCCGCCTTCGTCATCGATGCTCCCGCCGACGCCGGCGGGCGGGTTCCGCGTCCCGGAGCCGGCCGGTGACCTCGCGGGACGCCGTCACGATCCGGCACGTCGCGTTCGAGGATCTCGGCGTGCTCGAACCGCTGCTGGCCCAGCGTGGCTTCCGGGTCACCTACCTGGACGCAGGCATCGACACGCTGAGCCCTGCCGCCGCGGCCGATCTCCTCATCGTGCTCGGCGGCCCGATCGGTGTCTACGACACGGATGCCTACCCGTTCCTCTCCGCCGAGATCGACGCCGTCGCCGCCCGGCTCGCGGACCGGCGGCCGACACTGGGCGTGTGCCTCGGCGCGCAACTGATGGCCCGGGCGCTCAGGGCGGACGTCCGCGCGACGGGACGTCATGAGATCGGCTACGCCCCCATCGACCTCACCGCCGAAGGCGGCCGGTCGGTCCTCGCGCCTGTCGCCGGCGTGCCGGTGCTGCACTGGCACGGGGACGAGTTCGCGATCCCCGACGGGGCGCTGCGGCTCGCCGGGACCTCCGGCTTTCCGAACCAGGCCTTCGCGCTGGGAGACTGGGCGCTCGGTCTGCAGTTCCATCTGGAGGCCGACCCGTCCCGGATCGAGCGGTGGCTCGTCGGGCACGCCCACGAACTCGCCTCCTGCGGGATCGACCCGCGGACGATCCGCGCCGATGCCCGTGAGCACGGAGCGACGCTCGCCGATGCGGCCCGCGAGATCTTCGGCACCTGGCTCGATCGCGCCCTTGCGTGATTCCGTCGGGCCACGTCACCGACGGCTCCGCCTGGACGTCCCTCCCTGCGATGGGAGAGGGACGTCCGGCGTGTTCCCCAGGGGTTCCGAGCACTCCCACGTGCGCTCGGCAGACGTACCGCGACCGGTCCGGCACGCGTTCTCACATAGGAGGACGCATGCGTCGGCGCAGTATGACGCGGGATGTCCCCTTTTTTCTTCCTGTGCCCACACTGTCACCTTCGCGGGTGACGTGAGCGTCCAGACCGACAGCCTTGTCCGAGGCGGACCTGTCGCGTACCGTGGCCGGACCTGACGACCCGGAGGAGGAATCACGATGGGAAAGCTGGAGAACACCGCCGACGACGCGAAGGGCCGCGTGAAGGAAGCTGCCGGCGCGCTGTCGGGCGATGAGCGCCTGAAGGCCGAGGGCAAGCTCGACCAGGCCGCCGCGGCCGTGAAGGACGCGGCCGACCACGTCACGGAGAAGGTCGAAGACGCGATCGACGCAGTGAAGGACAAGCTGTCGGACCGCTGACCTCACCGCGGCAGCGGCCCCGAGTTCGGACTCGGGGCCGCTGCCGTGCCCCCTCGGTTCCACGGACCGGCACCTGACGGTGCAGTCGTCGCTGGGACAATGGAGTGTGACTCCCGGAACCTCATCGGCCGAACCGGCCGCGACCGACCGGCGGCCTGCGCGCGGCTGGACGATCGCGTGGAACCTTGCGCGGATCGCGATGGCCGCGCTGATCGTGGTCGCGACGATCGAGCAGATCCGCCTCGCGGCCGCAGCCGCGGTGGGCGCCGGAGTCAGCGAGTCCACCGCGGTGTTCCGGCTTCTCAGCTTCTTCACCGTGCAGTCCAACATGCTGGCCGCCGCCGTCCTGACCTGGGGAGCAGTCCGCGCGTTCGCCACACGCCACCGGTCGGATACCGCCGTGTTCGCCGTCGCGTTGGCCTGTGTCACGACGTACATGCTGGTAACCGGGCTCGTCTACAACCTCGTGCTGCGCGCCGCCGGCGACGCCGACATCATGCTGGGCTGGTCCAACGACATTCATCACATCATCGCTCCCGCGTTCATGCTCAGCGACCTGCTCATCGCACCAGGACGGCGCCGGCTGCCATGGCGGGCGATCGCCGTGATCGTCGCCTACCCGGTGCTCTGGGTGGCGGTCACGCTCATCCGCGGCCCGCACCTGATCTCACCATCTACCGGAACCACGCCCTGGTACCCATACCCCTTCCTGGACCCCACCACCACGTCGGGCGGCTACGCAGGTGTCGCCGCATGGGTGGCAGGGATCGCCGTCATCATCGCCGCCATCGGCCTCCTTGTCGTCCTCACCGGGCGACTCCGCACCCGGAAAGCACACCCACGATCCTGACCGGGCCGACGAGATGCCCATCGACACCGCCCAACCGGTGAATATGACTGTCCTCTCGGCCGGGAGCCGAACTCCCCGGCGATCAGGTAGTGCGGATCGTTCGCCGCGAAGGTCGGCGTCTCGGTCGAAACGGCTCCCGGTACACGTCCGGGTACAACGCCTGCGCCAGTGGCGTCAGTCACGACGCGCCCCGTCAGCTACGCGCAGCCGTCACATCCCTTGTCACACGCGCGTTCCACGCTGAATCCCTGGGTGGGCACAGACGGACTTGAACCGCCGACCCCCTGCTTGTAAGGCAGGTGCTCTGACCAACTGAGCTATGCGCCCCGGCGGCTCATCGTACATGCGAATACCACGCCACGGACGGCGTCAGCCGCCGGAGGGACCGCGCCGGGGGCTACAGCGCCCCCGCCTGTCCACGTGTCATTTCCGCCCGGTCTTGGGGCGCACCAGCTTGTGCGCCTGCCACTCCCGCGACACCTGTGCCGAGCCCGTGAGGGACAATCCGGCGCCGATGGAACCATCGGCCAGGTCGGCGGGGTCCACGAACCCCGCCCGTCCGACCTTCGGTGTGAGCAGCCACAGGTGACCTGTGGGAGACAGATCCTTGAGGGCGTCCATGAGACCGTCGACAAGATCGCCGTCCTCGTCACGCCACCACAGCAGCACGACGTCGACGGCCTCGACGGCCTCGTAGACGAAGTCCGCCTCGATCTGGTCCATCAACTGGTCACGAAGCGCCTCATCGACGTCCTCGTCCCAGCCGAGTTCCTGGACAGCCAGGCCCCCTGTGAGACCCAACTTGGCACCTCCCGCCGGTGCGCCGAGCTCCGGCTCAGCCCTGGTGATCACTCCTGCCCTCCGCGTCATAGGCCCTATTCGTCGGTTACAGCCTGCCAGAATCGGCCCCCCGGGGGGAACCGAACGGGGGGTCTCCGCACGGAAACCCCCCGTGGCCTCAGTTGGATCAGCTATCGCCGCCCACCGCGCCGCTGTGGCCCGCCGTCACATCGTGGATGCGGTACAGCTCGGCCGCCCGTGCCGGGTAGCTCGGATCGAGCTGGCCCTGCTTCACGAGCATCTGCAGCGTCCGCACGGCGATCGACGGCCCGTCGATATGCAGGTAGCGCCGGGCAGCGGCCCGGGTGTCGGAGAAGCCGAACCCGTCGGCACCCAACGACGCGAAATCGCCCGGCACCCACTGCGCGATCTGGTCCTGGACCTGCCGCATGTAGTCGGACACCGCGACGACCGGCCCCGGTCGTCCCTGCAACTGCTGCGTGACCCAGGGGACGCGAACGGGCTCGTCGGGACGCAGGAACTCCTGCTCGTCGCAAGCCAGCCCGTCACGCCGCAACTCGGTCCACGACGTCACGCTCCAGACGTCCGCAACCACCCCGAAGTCCTTCTTGAGCAGTTCCTGCGCCTCCAGCGCCCACGGCACACCCACGCCGGACGCGAGGAGCTGCGCCCGGCGAGCATCCGGTCCGACGCCGTCGAAGCTGCCCTCCCGCAGCAGGTACATGCCCTTCAGGATCCCGTCGGCGTCGACGCCCTCGGGCTCGGCGGGCTGCACCATAGGCTCGTTGTACACCGTCAGGTAGTAGATGACGTTCTCGGGATTCTCCCCGTACATCCGCTCCAGGCCCGCCTTCATGATGTGGGCGATCTCGTACGCGTAGGCCGGGTCGTAGGTCACGACCGAGGGGTTCGTGGACGCCAGCAGCGGGCTGTGGCCGTCCATGTGCTGCGTGCCCTCCCCGGTCAGGGTCGTCCGGCCGGCGGTCGCGCCGATGAGGAACCCGCGCGCGAGCTGGTCGGCCGCTGCCCACAGGGCATCGCCTGTCCGCTGGAAACCGAACATGGAGTAGAAGACGTAGATCGGGATCATCGGGACGCCGTGCGTCGCGTACGAGGTGCCGACGGCAGTGAAGGACGCCACCGACCCGGCCTCGTTGATGCCGAGGTGGAGAATCTGCCCCTGCCGCGACTCGCGGTACGCCAGCATCAGCTCGTGGTCCACCGGCGTGTAGTTCTGACCGTGCGGCGAATAGATCCGGATGGTCGGGAAGAACGAGTCCATGCCGAAGGTCCGGGCCTCGTCGGGGATGATCGGAACGACGTGCGGCGCGAACTCCTTGTCGCGCAGCAGATCCTTCAGGAGCCGCACCCAGGCCATGGTCGTCGCCACCGCCTGCGAGCCCGTCCCCTTCTTCAGCGCGCCGTACGCGTCGGCGTCGGGCAGCTTGACCGGAGCGTAGGTGGAGCGGCGCTCGGGCACGAAGCCGCCGAGCCTGCGCCGCCGGTCGAGAACGTACTGGATCCGCTCGTCGCCCGTGCCCGGGTTGAGGTACGGCGGCAGGTACGGGTTCTCCTCCAGCTCCGCGTCGCTGACGGGGACGTCGAGCCGGTCGCGGAACTGCTTGAGGTCGTCCAGCGCGAGCTTCTTCATCTGGTGCGTCGCGTTGCGGCCGGCGAAGTGCTGCCCGAGGAAGTAGCCCTTGATGGTGTGCGCGAGGACGACGGTCGGCGCACCGGAGAACTCGGTCGCCGCCTGGTACGCCGCGTACACCTTCTTGAAGTCGTGCCCGCCCCGGGTGAGCTTCCAGATCTGGTCGTCGCTCCAGTCGGCGACCATCTTCGCGGTACGCGGGTCTCGGCCGAAGAAGTGATCCCGGACGAACTGCCCGTCGTTGGCCTTGAAGGTCTGGTAGTCGCCGTCCGGCGTCGAGTTCATCAGGTTGACGAGGGCGCCGTCCTTGTCGGCGGCGAGCAGCGGATCCCAGCCATGGCCCCACACGACCTTGATGACGTTCCAGCCGGCGCCCCGGAAGAAGCTCTCCAGTTCCTGCATGATCTTCCCGTTGCCGCGCACGGGGCCGTCGAGCCGTTGCAGGTTGCAGTTCACGACGAAGGTCAGATTGTCGAGTTCCTCGTAGGCCGCCAGTTGCAGCGCCCCCCGCGACTCGACCTCGTCCATCTCGCCGTCGCCGAGGAACGCCCACACACGCTGCTCGGAGGTGTCCTTGATGCCGCGGTTGTGCAGGTACTTGTTGAACTGCGCCTGGTAGATGGCGTTGATCGGGCCGAGGCCCATCGACACCGTCGGGAACTCCCAGAACCCCGGCATCTGGTGCGGGTGCGGGTACGACGGGAGAGCACGGACCCGGCCGTCCACGATGTGGGAGTGCTCCTGCCGGAAGCCGTCGAGGTCGGCCTCCTCCAGTCGTCCCTCCAGGAACGCCCGGGCGTACATGCCCGGGGACGCGTGCCCCTGGAAGAAGACCTGGTCACCGCCGCCGGGGTGGTCCTTGCCACGGAAGAAGTGGTTGAAGCCGACCTCGTACAGCGTGGCCGACGACGCGTAGGTCGAGATGTGCCCGCCGACGCCGACGCCGGGACGCTGTGCGCGATGCACCATGACCGCCGCGTTCCACCGCACGAGGCGGCGGAACTTGCGCTCGAGGTCGACGTCGCCCGGGTACCAGGGCTCCTGCTCGGGCGGGATCGTGTTGACGTGGTCGGTGGCGGTCAGCGACGGCAGGCCCAGGTGACGCTCCCGGGCCCGTTCCAGGAGCTTGAGCATGACGTACCTGGCACGGTTGCGTCCCGCGCCGTCGATCATCCCGTCGAGCGACTCCAGCCATTCGTCGGTTTCGACGGCATCGATGTCGGGCAGGTTCGTGGGCAGTCCGTTCAGGATGGGTCCTGTCACGTCTCGAGCGGCCACTCGCGGTCCTTTCCATTCCGGGGACGGGCCTTCGTGGAGCCCGTCAGCCGCCAACGGTGCGGCTCTCCTCATCTTCCCCCAATTCCCCGAGATATCCCACTTGGGAGTCCACCAACTGCTAGGGCAGGTGACCGCGGTACCTGCGGGATTCGGACGCATCGAGGGGGCCGGCGGCGGTCCTCTGTTTCGCCCTCCGGGAGGACGGCGGAACGGGTCGTCACTCCCGGCGGGAGACCCGCCGGCTCGTCCCGGCACTCGTGGTCCCGCCTCGTGCCTCGGGGACGTGGAGTCGGGTCAGGTAGCGGTCCGCCCGGGGCGGCACACGTCTGCCGTCCGCCAGCGACGCCGCGACGGTGACGACGACCGCAAGGGGAACCGTCCCGGCTGCGGGCTGCGCCATGAACCGGGCGAGGACCTCGTCGGCGGTCAGGTGCAGGAAGTCGGCGACGAACGCCCCGCCGCAGGAGATTCCGCCGACGACCATGCCCGCGATCGCGCCCCGCGCCGTCAGCCGGCGCCACCACACCGCCAGCACAAGAACCGGAGACATGCTGGACGCGGCGAAGACGAACACCAGACCCACCGCACCCGCCAGGCTCTGCCGACTGGTCGCAAGCGTGACCGCCAGAGGGATCGCGGCACTGATCAGAGCCGCCACACGGAACGCACGCACCCCTCCGCCGAGCAGGTCCTGGCTGATCACACCGGCCAGCGAGACCACGAGCCCCGACGAGGTCGCCAGGAAGGCCGCGAAGGCACCCGCCACGATCAGCGCGGTGAGCCCGTCGCCGACGGGGCCGGGGAGCAGCCGCGAGGGCAGTACCAGGGCGACGGTGTCGGCGACCCCGGGATCCGCCAGGTCGGGGGCGGTCGCCCGGGCGATCAGCCCCATCGTGCTGGACGTCATGTAGAAGATGCCGATCAGCACGATCACCAGCCCGGTCGTACGCCGCGCGGCGACCCCGTCGGGGTTGGTGTAGAACCGCACCAGCACGTGCGGCAGCCCCATGGTGCCCATGACCAGGCCGAGCATCAAGGACGCGGCGTCGTAGGGATGCTGGCCGGCCGGCCCCTGCCCGACAGGAAAGGTGATCTCCGTCTCGAACTCCGGCGGCGCCCCGGCCAGCCAGAACAGCATCACCGCGACCGGAACCATCAGCGCGGTCAGCTTCAGCCAGTAGTGGAAGGCCTGGACGTAGGTGATGGCCCGCATGCCGCCGGCGGCCACGACACCACCGACGACCACGGCGACCAGCACCGAACCGATCCAGCCCGGCAGGCCCGCCACCACCCCGATGGCCAGCGCCGCGCCGTGCAGTTGCGGCACGATGTACAGCCACCCGATGATCACCACCATGACGCTGGTGACGCGGCGGGCGGCCGGCGACGCCAACCGGGCCTCCACGAAGTCGGGGATCGTGTAGGCGCCGCTGCGACGCAACGGCGCGGCCACGAAGAGCAGCAGCAGCAGGTAGCCGCGGTGTAGCCGATCGGGAACCAGAACGCGTACGTGCCTGACAGCAGCACCAGCCCCGAAAGTCCGAGGAAGGTGCCCACCGACAGGTACTCGCCGCTGATCGCCGAGGCGTTCCACCAGGGCCGTACCCTCCGTGACGCCACGAAGAAGTCGCTGGTGGTGCGCGACACCCGCAGCCCGAAGAAGCCGATCAGCGCGGTGGCGACCACCACAAGCCCTATGGCCGCTACGCTCAGCGCCGGGTTCATTCGCGCTCCCGCAGCGACCGGTAGCGTTGCTCATTGCGCGCGGCCGCCCGGATGTACGCGAATCCGAACAGCGCGACCACCGGGTACATGCCGTAGGCCTGCAGCAGCCAGGCCCACGGCACGCCGAACAGGGACGCGGAGTGCAGGAACGGGACGGTCGCGACCAGGACGGTCAGCACGGCGATGGTCAGGCAGCAGCCGATGGCACACCCGAAGGCCAGCCGGAGCTGAGCTCTGACCAGCCCCTGCACGAACACATCCCGGGTCTCCGCGATCGACCCGCCCGGATCCTCCCTGCCGCGGGAGCCACGGGAGAAGGCTCGGGGGTGCTGCGGCTCGCGGGGGGCGGTCACCCGCACGCGCGGCGGGAGCTCGCTCATCGCGACGACCTGATCCGCCGTCTTTCCAGAGCCGCCCGGACGCTGGGAACCATTCGCCGGCTGACCGGCAGATCGGCCGCGCCGACGGTCACCGTGGGGGCAGGGCCGGCAAGCCGAGCTCGGCGAACGGCTCCCAGCGCGACGAGGAAGGACCGGTGGATCCGCACGTACCCGGCTCCGTGCCACTGCTCTTCAAGCTCCGAGATGGGCATGCGCACGAGGTAGCTGGCTTCGTCGGTGTGCAGTCTCGTGTAGTCGCCCTGGGCCTGCGCGTACCGGACATCGTCGCGACGGATCATGCGGGTCGTCGCCCCCACGGTGACGGCGATGGTCGGTCCGGGCACGGGCGCCGCCGGTGCGGCCGGCGCGCCGAGCACCGCCGCCACCCGGGAGATCGCGACCTCCAGCCGCTCGGCGCGCACGGGTTTGAGCAGGTAGTCGACGGCCGCCACCTCGAACGCCTCCACGGCGCGCTCATCGTCGGCGGTCACGAAGACCAGCACCGGCCGGTGGGCGAACTGGGCGAGGGTCCGCGCCAGGTCCAGCCCGGACAACCCGAGCATGTGGATGTCCAGGAAGGCCGCGTCCACCCGCACCTGAGCCAGTCGGCGGACGGCCTCCGCGCCCGACGCAGCACGGTGGATGTCGCCGATCCGGGGGTCCCGGCGCAGCAGGAACTCCAGCTCGTCCAGGGCGGGAAGCTCATCGTCGACGACCAGGACGCTGATCACCCCGTCACCGCCGGGGCGAGGTCGTGCAACGGCTGCGATTTCGGCACTCGCATCCGTACCAGGCTGCCCGCGCCGACGTTGGTCTCCACGATCAACCCGCCGTCCTGCCCGTAGACCTGCCGCAGCCGCGTGTCGACGTTCCGCAGGCCGATGTGGTCGGTGGCGCCTCGCTCGGCGAGCAGCGCCCGCAGGGCGTCCGGGTCCATGCCCACGCCGTCGTCCTCGACGGTGATCTCGGTCAGCGTGCCGAGGTCGGAGGCCGTGATGATGACCCGCCCTCGGCCGTCCTTGACCTGCAGCCCGTGCTGGATCGCGTTCTCCACGAGCGGTTGCACGCTGAGGAACGGGATGACGGTGGAGAGGACCTCAGGGGCGATCTGCAGTGATACGGACAGCCGGTCGCCGAATCGCGCCCGCTCCAGCAGCAGGTAGGAGTGGATCGCCCGGAGCTCCTCGGCCAGAGTCGTGAAGTCTCCCTGCCGACGGAAGGAGTAGCGGGTGAAGTCGGCGAACTCCAGCACGAGCTCACGGGCCCGGGCCGGATTGGTGTTGATGAAGGAGGCGATCGCGTTCAGCGCGTTGTAGATGAAATGCGGGCTGATCTGAGCCCGCAGGGCGCGCAGTTCGGCCTCGGCGAGGGCCGCTCTGGAGGCGTCGAGCTCGCCGAGGTCGAGCTGGGAACCCACCCATTCGGCGACCTCCTCGGTGGCGCGGATCAGCGGAGGGTGCACGGTCGGTGTGAAGGCCACCAGACCGGCCGCGACCACGCCACCGACCCACACAGGCGTGCCGACGGCGTCCGGACCGCCGGGGGTGGGGTTGCGGAAGACCTGGGTCCGCCCGCTGCTCCACACCCGATCCGGCATCCGCAACTCCCGATGGAGGGCGTCGCCGTCGAACGCGACGAGCCCGTCCGGCCCGGTCAGCACCAGGGACTCGCACCCGAGCAGTCCGCGGAGCTCACGCATCGCACGCGGCACCCCCTCGGCCCCCAGGCCGCCGCGCAGATGCTGAGCAGCCTGGGAGGCGTGGTGCAGCGTGCGGTAGGTCGCGGTCTCGACATCGGAGCCGAGGTCGCGGGTACCGCGCACGAGCCGGAAGGCCAGCACGAACGCCAGCGCGATCGCCGCGCCGATCAACGCGCCGCCCAGACCGGCGACCAACGTTGGCTCCTGCATGGGCCTGAGTGTAGGAGGATGGGCGTTTCACGCGCGACGACGGCGCTCAGCAACATCGGCTTCCGGGGTGGGCGTCCTGGTCGGCGTAGCGCTGACGCCAGAACTCGCGTTCGCTGACCGGAGGGGTGCCGCGATGATGGGCGTCGTGGTGAGCCAGATAAACCGCGTACGCGTCGTCTCCCATCAGTGACGTGACATACCACCGAAGCGCAGGGAAGACGCTGAGAACGGCGGCCATCAGTGGCGAACCAGCTTCGGCAGCCTGTCGGGCGGGACGGCGGCCCACTCGGCCTGCAGTCGCCTCTCGGACGGGGTCGGGATGAACCCGGCCGGGGCAAACAACTGCGAGGGCACTGCGGGATCCTCCGAGTCGGCGCCGCCGCCGGACCGCCATGCCTTCCAGGTGACGACCACGGACGAGACGATCACGACGATCGCCAGCGAGACGAAGATGATCGACAGCGTGCCCTGGATGAAGGTGTTGCGGACGACCGACTCCATGGCTTCGACGCTACGGGCCGTCCCGAAGCTCTCCTCTCCGCGCGCCAACGCGTCACGGAAGGCGATGTGGTTGGCCCAGTAGCCGACCGCGGGCACCGGCGAGAAGATCTTGTACAGCGACGCCAGGATGGTCACGACGGCGGTGAAGGCCAGCGGCACCACGATGATCCACAGCCAGGTGGAGAGCCCCTTCTTGGCCACGATCGCCATGCAGACCGCCAACGCGATGGCGGCGAGCAACTGGTTCGCGATGCCGAACAGCGGGAACAGCACGTTGATCCCGCCCAGCGGATCGGTCACGCCCATCAACAGGATCAGGCCCCAGCCGGCCACCATCACCGCAGTGGCGATCCAGGCACCGGGTCGCCAGCTCTGATCCTTGAACTTCGGCCAGAAGTTGCCGACCGAGTCCTGCAACATGAAGCGGGCGACCCGGGTGCCGGCGTCGACGGCGGTGAGGATGAACAGTGCCTCGAACATGATGGCGAAGTGATACCAGAAGCTCATCATCTCGGTGCCGCCGACGAGCTGCTGCATGATGTGCGCCAGGCCGACGGCCAGGGTGGGGGCACCGCCGGTACGGGACACGATGCTCGGCTCTCCCACCAGACGGGCGGTCTCGGTCAGCATCTCCGGGGTCAGGTTCACGCCGGCGAGGCCGAGGGAGTTGACGAAGGAGACCGCTCCCTCCACGGTGCCCAGGGTTGCGGCCGCGGACGAGTTCATCGCGAAGTAGATGCCGCGGTCGATGGAGATCGCGGCGACGAGAGCCATGATCGCCACGAACGACTCCATCAGCATCCCGCCATATCCGATCAGGCGGGTCTGGCGTTCCTTCTCCACCAGCTTCGGCGTGGTGCCGGATGCGATCAGCGCGTGGAACCCCGACAATGCGCCGCAGGCGATCGTCACGAACAGGAACGGGAACAACGGTCCGGAGAACACCGGTCCGGTCTGGCCCCCGGCGAACTCGCTGAACGCCGGCACCGAGATCTCAGGACGAACCAGGACGATCGCACCGGCCAGCATGACGATGACGCCGATCTTCATGAAGGTCGACAGGTAGTCGCGGGGGGCGAGCAGCAGCCACACCGGTAGGACGGCCGCGATGAAGCCGTAGACGATGACGCCCCAGGCGAGGGTGGTGCGATCGAGGCTGAAGATCTCCGCTCCCCAGGGAGTCCCTGCCACCCAGCCCCCGGCGACAATGGCGAACAGCAGAAGGCCGAAGCCGATGATGGAGATCTCGGTGATCCTGCCGGGACGCAGGTAGCGCAGGTACACACCCATGAAGATCGCGATCGGGATGGTCATCGACACACTGAACACGCCCCACGGGCTCTCGCCGAGAGCGTTGACGACGACCAGGGCCAGGATGGCGACGATGATCAGCATGATGAGCAGAGCCGCGATGATCGCGGCGGTGCCGCCGATCCGCCCGAGTTCGTCGCGGGCCATCTGGCCGATGGACCGACCGCCCCGGCGCATCGAGAAGAACAGCACCAGGTAGTCCTGGACGGCCCCGGCGAGCACGACGCCGACAATGATCCAGATCGTGCCCGGCAGATATCCCATCTGGGCGGCCAGGATGGGGCCCACCAGCGGCCCGGCGCCGGCGATGGCGGCGAAGTGGTGTCCGTAGAGAACGCGGCGATCGGTGGGGACGTAGTCCTTGCCGTCGGCCCGGTACTCGGCGGGGGTGGCGCGGCTGTCATCCGGCCTGGTGAGCTTGTTCTCGATCAGCCGGGAGTAGAAGCGGTGCCCGATGAGGTACGTGCACACGGCGGCGAAGACGAACCAGATCGCGTTCACGGTCTCGCCGCGGACGATCGCGACCATGACCCAGGCCACCCCGCCGAGCAGCGCGACACCCGCCCAGAGAGCGATCTTCGCCGGGGTCCAGCGGCGTTCGGCCCGCTCGTCGGCCGCTGAGATCGCCGTTGGCGGAAGGACGGCGGCGCCGGGAGACGGTGGTGATGCGGTCGAGGAGGAAGCGCCTGCTTCCTTCTTTCGATCGGGACTCGAGAGGGACATCGTTGGCTCCTACGGGGTCTCTTGATGGATGCGCAGGAGAGTAGGTGGCGCAGCGACCGTCCCGAGAGGGCAGATGACGAACGCGCCCGACTACGCGACGAACGGCATGTCCGACACGACGAACGGCGGTCCCGGGCGGGGAACGCCGGCACTCGGGCGGCGGCGAGGCTACCCGCGTGTCGCGGACGCCGTCCAGTCGAGGAGCCGCTCCACCGGCCAGGTGTCGACGATCCGGTCGGCGTCGATGCCATGCCGCTCCGCGCGGTCGCAGCCGTACCAGCCGAACTCCAGTTGGCCGGGGGCGTGGGCGTCGGTGTCGATCGAGAACAGGCATCCCATCTCGGCGGCCAGCGACAGCAGGCGGTTCGGCGGGTCGCAGCGTTCGGGGCGGCTGTTGATCTCCACCGCCACGGAGAACTGGGCGCACGCCGCGAACACGACCTCCGCGTCGAAGACCGACTCGCCGCGGACGCCGCGCTCGCCCCCGAGGAGCCTCCCCGTGCAGTGCCCGAGGACGTTCGTGCGCGGGTGCGCGATCGCCGCCACCATGCGGTGCGTCATGGACTCGCGGTCCATCTGCAGTCCGGAGTGCACGCTCGCGACGACGACGTCGAGCCCCGCGAGCAGCTCGGGCGCCTGGTCGAGGGAGCCATCGGCCAGGATGTCCACCTCGATCCCTCGCAGGACGCGGAACCCGCCGAGGGCCTCATTGAGATCGGCGATGGCATCCCACTGCTCGCGCAGCCTGTCGGCGCTCAGCCCGCGGGCGATCCGCAACCGCGGCGAGTGGTCTGTGATCGCGATGTACTCCCGGCCGAGCTGCTGCTCGGCGACCGCCATCTCATCGAGATCCGCGCCGCCGTCGGACCACAGGGTGTGAACGTGCAGGTCACCGCGCAGCGCGTCCCACAGCAGGTGCCCGCCCGTCGTCAGCGGCGCCTTCTCGGAACGCAGCCTCGCCAGCGTGTCGGGGATCCGTCCGGCCAGCGCCTGCCGCACGACCGCCGCCGTCTTCGGGCCGAGCCCCGGCACCGACGTCCAGTCGCCGACCGTCTCGTGTGCGGCGCGGTCACGCGCGGAGAGACCCGCCACGACCGCGGCCGCCCGGCGGTACGCCTTGACCCGGTGCGTATCGGCCCGGGCGCGATCCATGAGATAGGCGATCTCCCGCAGGGCCGCGACAGGGTCTGTGAACTCGCTCACAGCACCGACCCTAAGCCCCTGCGACACGAGCCGGATCCCTCGCGGGGCCGGGCCCCACCGGCCGGGCCGATGGACGCACGTCCCGCCGGCAGCAGGAGACCCGGGGCGACGCTCCCGGACCGACCCGACCCCCTGGCCCACGGACACTGGCTAGGCTGACGCCGAAAAGGGGGAGACATGCCGCCTGGCCGACTGAGCTCGCGAACCCGCGCCGCCATCGCCAAGCGGTTGTCGGGCGTCACCGCCACGATGAACACGGTGGCCATGGCGGAGATATCGTCCCGTCACGCCTGGTTCGGCCAGCTCGACGCCGAGCACCGCTCCTGGATCACCCTCGTCGCCGGCGCCGGGATCGACGGCTTCGTCACCTGGTTCGCCAACGGCGAGCAGGGCACCCCGACGGGCATCTTCGACGCCGCTCCCCGCGCCCTGATGCGGCGTATCTCCCTGCACCAGACCGTCGCGCTCGTACGCACGACCGTCGAGACGGTGGAGGCGCAGATCGAGGAACTGATGCCGCGCTCCGACCGACCGGCCCTGCACGAGGCGATCATGCGGTACAGCAGAGAGGTCGCCTTCGCCGCTGCCGAGGTGTACGCGCGTGCCGCAGAGCTCCGCGGCCTGTGGGACTCGCGACTGGAGGCACTGGTCGTGGACGCCGTCGTGCGCGGCGAGGCGGACGAGTCGCTCGTCTCTCGCGCGTCGACGCTGGGCTGGCAGTCCACCGACGGGATCGCCGTCGCCGTGGGCGCGGCGCCCGCTGCGCGCTCCTTGGAGGATCTCCACAAGGGGGCGGAGCGACTCGGCGTCACGCTCCTGGCCGCGTACCAGGGAGACCGCCTGGTCGTGGTCCTCGGCGGCACCGTCGGGTCCGACAGCGACGCGGCGCTGCTCGTCGGCGGGGTCTCCGAGCACTTCGGCCCCGGCCCGATCGTCGTCGGTCCCATCGTCCGCAGCCTCGTCGACGCGCCGCTGAGCGCCCGTGCGGCCATGTCCGGAGCGCGTGTCGCCGAGTCCTGGGCCTTCGCCCCGCGGCCGGTGAGCGCCGGCGACCTCCTGCCCGAACGGGCTCTCGCCGGCGACGGTCACGCCCGCCGCGAACTGGGCCGGGAGATCTACCGGTCCATCGCCGAGTCCGAGGACCTCCTGATCACCCTGCAGCAGTACTTCGAGCAGGGCGGCTCGATCGAGGCGACCGCCCGCGCCCTGTTCGTCCACCCGAACACGGTCCGCTACCGGCTGCGGCGCGTCGAGGCGCTCACCTCATACGCGCCCGGAGACCCGCGGGACGCGTTCGTGCTCCGGCTGGCCCTCGTGCTGGGCTCCCTCATGCGTCAGCAATGAGCCGCAATTTGTGGGTTTCCTACAACCAACCTGTCACAGACCTTGGTGGTGTCCGCACCGCAGGAGCACCGACTTCGCGGCACGCTGGTGACGTGCTGGTAATCGTCGCGCCCGGACAGGGTGCCCAGACCCCCGGATTCCTCGCCCCCTGGCTCGAGGATCCCGCCACCGTCGAGTTCCTCCGGCGGCTGTCGGACGCCGCCGGGCTCGATCTCATCCGCTACGGGACCGAAGCCGACGCGGAGGAGATCCGCGACACCTCGGTCGCGCAGCCGCTGCTCGTCGCCGCGGGCCTCGTCGCCGCCGCGGCGCTCTTCCCCGAGGAGGGCACGCTCACCGCGGCGACCGGGCTGCTGGCCGGTCACAGCGTCGGTGAGATCACCGCCGCCGCACTGGCGGGGGTCCTGACTCCACTCGGTGCGATCCGGTTCGTGGCCGAACGGGGTCGTCAGATGGCTGCGGCGAGCGCCGTGCAGCCCACGTCGATGACGGCCGTCATCGGCGGTGACGAAACCGACGTCCTCGCCGCGCTCGCGGCCCACGGCCTCACCCCGGCGAACAACAACGGCCCCGGCCAGATCGTCGCCGCCGGCACGGTCGCGCAACTGGAAGCCCTCGCCGCGGACCCGCCCGCCAAGGCCCGTCTACGCCCGCTCAGCGTCGCCGGAGCGTTCCACACCGTGCACATGGAGCCGGCCGTCGCACCGCTGGCGGCGCTCGCCGACACGCTGGCGCCCGCCGATCCGGCCACGCGACTGCTGTCGAACGCCGACGGCGACGTCGTGCCGTCCGGCGCCGACTACCTCGCCCGGCTCGTCCGGCAGGTCGCCAACCCCGTCCGCTGGGACCTCTGCATGAGGACCATGGCCGAGCTCGGCGTCACCGGTCTCATCGAGCTCGCCCCCGCCGGCACCCTCACGGGGATCGCCAAACGGCACCTGGCGGGCGTCGAACTCCTCAAGCTCAACTCGCCCGACGATCTCGCCGCGGCCCACGACTTCGTGGCCGCCCACGCAGGAGCCGCCGCATGACCCTTCTTGCCCGCACCGGTGCCCGCTACGCCCGTATCCTCGGCGTCGGCAGGGCGTTGCCCAGCCGCGTCGTCGACAACGCAGAGATGTGCACCTACATCGATTCCAGCGACGAGTGGATCCGCCAGCGAACCGGCATCGTCGAACGGCGTTGGATCGCCGACGGGGAGTCGGTCGAGACGCTCGCCCGCGACGCGAGCCTGGAAGCCATCGCGAACTCCGGCGTCGCCCCGGCCGACATCGACGCGGTCATCGTGAGCACGGTGTCCTACTTCCACCAGACGCCCGGTCTCGCGCCGAAGCTCGCCTTCCAGCTCGGCGCGATCGGGGCGGCGGCCTACGACATCTCGGCCGCGTGCGCCGGCTTCTGCTACGCCATCGCGCAGGCCGAGGCGTTGATCCGCTCCGGTGCCGCCACCCACGTCCTCGTCGTGGGGGCGGAGACGCTGTCCAGGCTCACCGACCTGTCCGACCGGTCCACGGCCTTCCTGTTCGCCGACGGCGCGGGCGCCGTGGTGATCGGCCCCAGCGACGTCAACGGCATCTCCCCCGTCGTGTGGGGATCCGACGGCGAGGCGGGCCCCACCATCCACCAGGCCACCGACTGGGAGGGTGCGGTCCGGGACCAGACCTGGCCCTACATCTGGATGGACGGCAGGCAGGTGTTCCGGTGGGCGTCCGGTTTCGTCGCGGACGCCGCGCTCGACATCCTGGAGAAGTCCGGCCTCACCCCCGATGACCTCGACACGTTCATCCCCCACCAGGCCAACAACCGCATCACCGACGCGATGCTGCGCCACCTCAAGCTGCCCGAGCACGTCAAGGTCGCCCGCAGCATCGTCAACTACGGCAACAACTCCGCCGCCTCCATCCCGATCGCGATGTCGGAGATGCTCGCCAGCGGCGAGGCGAAGAGCGGCGACACCGCCCTCATCATCGGCTTCGGAGCCGGCCTCGTGTACGCCGGCCAGGTCGTGACCCTCCCCTGATCCGGAGCCCCTCCGGCACCCGCAGACAGCCACACAACACCGTAAGGAGACACCATGGCTACCTCTGAAGAAATCCTCTCCACGCTCGCCGAACTCGTGTACGACGTCGCCGACGTCCCGGTCGAGGACGTCCAGCTCGACAAGTCGTTCGTCGACGATCTCGACATCGACTCGCTCGCGATGGTCGAGATCATCGTCGGCATCGAGGAGAAGTTCGGCGTCACCGTCCCCGACGACGAGGCCAAGAACCTGAAGACCGTCGGCGACGCCGTCACCTACATCGAGCAGGCCAAGGCCTGAACGATCCACGTCGCGGGCGGGGCGTCGTCCCCGCCCGCACCACCCACCCGTCCTCTTGTTGTTGGAGCGGTACATGAGCAACATCGTCATCACCGGCCTCGGTGCCACCACGCCCCTCGGCGGCGACGTCGCGAGCACGTGGAAGGCCCTCGTCGCCGGCACCTCGGGCGTGACCCGCATCGAGGAGGAGTGGGCGGACGGCCTTCCGTGCCAGATCGCCGCCAGGGCGGCGGTCGATCCGACCACCAAGGTGGATCGCATCCGCGCCCGCCGTCTCGACCGCGCGTCCATGATGGCGCTCATCGCGGCCGAGGAGGCATGGCTGGACGCCGGGTTCAGCCTGGCCGAGGGCACCGATGTCGACCCCGACAGGCTGTCCGTCGTGATGGGCACCGGGATGGGCGGCCTGCACTCCCTCATCAACAGTTGGGACACCCAGAAGGGCAAGGGATACCGCCGGGTGAGCCCGTTCACGATCCCGATGCTCATGGCCAACGCGCCGGCCGCCAACGTCGGTCTGCTGCTGCACGCGAAGGGCGGCGTGCACACCCCGGTGTCGGCCTGCGCGTCGAGCAACGAGGCCATCAGCAACGGCCTGGACATCCTGCGTCTCGGCCGCGCCGACGTCGTCGTCGTCGGCGGCACCGAGGCGGTCATCCACGCCTTCCCGCTCGCCGCGTTCGGGCAGATGCAGGCGCTCAGCCGCCGAAACGACGAGCCCGAACGCGCATCGCGTCCCTGGGATGTCGACCGTGACGGCTTCGTCATGGGCGAGGGCGCGGCCGTGCTCGTCATGGAGACGCTCGAACACGCCCAGGCCCGCGGGGCCCGGATCTACGGCAGGCTCGCCGGTGCCGGCGTCTCGGCCGACGGACACGACATGGTCCAGCCCGATCCCACAGGCGAAGGTCAGGCGAAGGCGATGGTGAAGGCCGTCCGCGACGCGGGCCTGCAGCCGTCCGACATCATCCACGTCAACTGCCACGCCACGTCCACCCCGCAGGGCGACACGACCGAGGCGCACTCCATGCGCGCCGCCCTCGGCGACCACACCGCCGCCATCGCCACCGGCACGAAGTCCATGACCGGGCACCTCCTCGGCGGGGCCGGGGCGCTGGAGACGATGGCCACCCTCCTGGCGCTGTACAACCGCGTCGTCCCTCCGACCATCAACCTGGACAACCCCGAGCCCGACCTCGGCATCGACATCGCGGCCAACACGGCGCGAGCGCTGCCCGCGGGCGACCTCGCCGCGCTCAACAACTCGTTCGGCTTCGGCGGTCACAACGTCGCCGTGGCCGTCACCAACGAGTTCGCCACGCACTGACGCCCCGTCTCGATCCCGGCGCCGGTCCTGCGGGGCCGGCGTCGTGGCATCTCCGGAGGCGTGTCCTCAGCCGTCGATGACGGCGACGAGTTCGTCGAGGAATGCCGCGAAGTCGACACCGTTGTGGACGAGCCGTTGCACGCTGTCCCGCTCGCTGAACACCTCGACAAGCTGTTCGAACACCGTCTGGAACGCGGCGCGGTCGCTCTCGGAGAAGGCGACCATCGCGACCACGTGCACACGCGCCTCACCCCACGGGATCGACCTCTCGGACATCCCGACGGCGATGGCCGTGCGCGTCGCCGTCATCCCGAGCGCATGCGGCACGGCAAGCGACTCCGTGAACGCCGTCGACGACATCCGCTCCCGCTCGATGGTGCGCTCCACGTAGTCGTCGTCGATGACGCCCTCGGCGACCAGCAGGGCGCCGAGACGTCGGATGACGGACTCCTCGCCGACCTCGGCGTCCAGGTCCCGCACGAACGACCGGGGGGCGAAGTACCGCTCCAGTTCGGCGCGGAGCCGCGCGAGGCGACGCGTGCGCCGCACCCGCATCGCGGCGAGATGGACCCGCTCGACGTCGGCATCGGACAGGAACAGGGGAATGGCCACGATCCTGTCGCTGTGCTCGGGCGGCGGGATGGTCGTCAGGATCAGATCGGTGGTCAGCGACTCCCAGTCGGGATCGACGCGCGTGTCGACCCGCACGACCTCGATCGCCTTCCCCAGCGACCGGTCGACGCTCGACCGGAGCAGGCTGTGCAGGTCGTGGTACCCGGGGCACACGATGGTCGCCGTCGGCAGCGCGTCGTCGGTCCTGTTGCGCTGCAACGTGGCGCCCACGTGCATCGCGATGTAGGCGATCTCCTCGTCGACCAGGGGGATGCCGAGACGTTCCTGCAGCCCGTTCGCGATATAGACGGCGACCTCGAAGATCATCGGGTAGGACGACTTCAGCGTCCGCGTCAGCGGATTGCGCGACCAGGCCGACTCCTGTGCCCGCTCGACGAGGTTCTGGACGTGCAGGATCAGGCGCCAGGTGAAGTCCTCCCCGGAGAGCCCCACGAGAAACTCCTCGGCCGCGGCGGCGCAGGTCTCCTTCACGGCCCGCTCCACGGCCGGCGAGACGCGCTCCCGGGCGAGTTCCTGAGCTCCTGCCATCCGCGGGGCGACGACCCGTGTGAGGACCACCGTCGTCAGGAACTGGCGGTCGCCGGTCCCGAACCGGATCCCGAAGTGACGCAACGCCAACTGGTCCAGCACCCGTCCGATGGCCTGCTCGTCCCGGCGCACCTGCTGGTCGGCCGTGGCGAGCGGCCGGCCACGCGAACTGCGCTCCGCTGCGATGCCGACGTGCATGAGGACGTCCGCGATCGCGTACTCGTTGACGAAGTAGCCGAGCCGGCCCAGCGCGTCGACGAGGTCGGTCTTGAAGGAGCTGTACTTCGCCGCGCCGACCGCGCCCTCCCCCAGCACGCGCATGAGCGCCGCGAAGTCGAGCGACTCCATGTCCGCCTGGTCGTGGGCCAGCCGGCTGAGCACCCGCCGGAGCGCGATCTCGGTGCCGTGCAGCCAGATCCGCGATCCCTGCCGTTCGAGCGTGACACCGCTGCCGCTGAGGAAACCCCGGACCCGGGCGAGGTCGGCCTCGATGGTCGCGGAGCTGACGAAGATCTCATCGGCCGTGTCGTGGACGTCCAACGGATCGGTGGACTCCAGCAGCCGACGGAGAAGCTGGTAGAGCCTGTCCTGGGGGGTGCCCGGCTCGACACCGCTGCGCAACGCGGTCGGCGCGGCGGGCCCCGCCCGATACCCCTGCGGCCCCGACTCCACGACGATCGCCTCCACCGCCCGGGCGTTGAGAGCCGCCACATACGTCCGCACCGTGCGGGGCGTGACCCCGAGGACATCGGCCAACTGGGCACCCGTCACCCATTCGTCGACTCTCACCAGATGCGTGAGAAGCCTGTTCTGTCGAGTCCTCGACACGTTCACCGACCTCCCGGGCCACGCTGCACCACCGGTGTCGACGCAACCCTGCGTGTGTCGCCAGTCAAGCATGCTTCGGATGCGATGACACCCCCGGCCCGGGCCCGGAACGCCACAGACTTCCTTCCGCCCCTGCGGAAACTCCCGTGGTTGTGGCCGTGGGCCAGCGCTTCGCATGATGAGGGCGAGGGAGGTATCGATGAAGATCCTGATCGTCTGCGGCGCCGGGGCGTCGAGCACATTCGTCGCCCAGCGCGTCAACCGGGCCGCCCGCGCCCGCCACCTGTCCCATACCGCCGCCGCGACCTCGGAGGCATCGCTCGCGACGGACATCGTCTCGGCCGACCTGATCCTCGTCGGGCCTCATCTCGCCAGCCGCGTCGAGCAGATCGAGGGCCTCGCGGCCGTTCACGGAGCCGCCGCCCTCCTCCTCGCCCCCGACGTCTTCTCCGACCTCGACGGCACCAGGACGCTCGCCCTGATCGAAGAGACCGCCCGCGACCGGCTCACCTGAGCCGCCCGCACGACCCCCATCCCGGTGCCGCATCGCTGCGGCATCCGGCGGACAGCACCAGATGAGAGGAAAGGACCATGACCGCCACCACTGCCCCGGCACCCGCGGAGGGCGGCGTCCGCGTCGCCATCCAGCGGTTGGGCACCTTCATGTCCGGCATGATCATGCCGAACATCCCCGCGCTCATCGCGTGGGGCATCTTCACCGCGTTCTTCATCGAGGCCGGCTGGACGCCGAACGCCGACCTCGCGACGATCGTCGGCCCGATGATCCACTACCTGCTGCCGATCCTGATCGCCGTCCAGGCGGGCCGCATGGTCTACGACCTTCGCGGCGCCGTCGTCGGCGCCATCGCGACCTTCGGCGTGATCGCAGGCTCCGACTTCCTGATCGCACAGGTCAACGCGACCCTGCCCGCCGACAATCAGCTCGGCCAGATCCACATGTTCATCGGCGCGATGATCATGAGCCCGCTGGCCGCCTGGGCCATGAAGATGCTCGACAAGCTGTGGGCGGGAAAGGTCCGCGCGGGCTTCGAGATGCTCGTCAACATGTTCTCGGCCGGAATCTTCAGCTTCCTCATGGCGGTTCTGGGCTTCTTCGCCCTCGCCCGCGTCGTCAACTGGATCATGGAGATCCTGAGCGCCGGTGTGAACTGGCTGATCTCCACCGGCATGCTGCCGCTGACGAGCATCCTCATCGAGCCCGCCAAGGTGTTCTTCCTCAACAACGCCATCAATCACGGCGTCCTCACCCCGCTCGGCACCGCCCAGGCCGAGCAGACCGGCAAGTCCATCCTGTTCCTGCTGGAGGCGAACCCCGGCCCCGGTCTCGGCATCCTGCTCGCCTTCACCTTCTTCGGTGTGGGCGCGGCCAAGGCCTCGGCCCCCGGCGCCGCGATCATCCAGTTCCTCGGCGGCATCCACGAGGTGTACTTCCCGTACGTCCTGATGAAGCCCGCCCTCCTGCTCGCGGTCATCCCCGGCGGAATGTCCGGGATCGCCACGAACCTCGCATTCCAGTCCGGCCTGCGCGCACCCGCGGCCCCCGGGTCGATCATCGCGGTGATCTTCCAGACCGCGAAGGACAGCTATCTCGGCGTGATCCTGTCCGTCGTCATCTCGTGCGCGGTGACGTTCGCGATCGCCGCCGTCATTCTGCGGGCCTCCCGCCGCCGCGATCTGGAGGCGGGCGCGGAGGAGTTCGCGGAGGCTGTCGCCAAGACCGAGGTCAACAAGGGCGCGGAGTCCACGGCGCTGGCCGGCCTGCTCACCGCCGACACCGCAGCCGTCGCGACGCGGACGGTACGGAGCATCGTGTTCGCCTGCGACGCGGGCATGGGCTCGTCCGCCATGGGCGCCAGCGTGCTGCGGAACAAGATCGCCAAAGCCGGGATCGAAGGCGTGACGGTGACCAACCTGGCCATCGCGAACCTCGATCCGAGCGCCGACCTCGTCGTCACGCAGGCCCAGCTCACCGATCGCGCCCGGAAGCAGGCGCCCGACGCGATCCACATCTCGGTCGACAACTTCATGAACTCGCCCAGGTACGACGAGGTCGTGGAACTCGTCGGCGACCAGGTGGCCGAACGGTCCTGACCCCGCGGCCGGGGCTTGACGGCCCCGGCCCGCGCGGCGGGCCCAGATCTCAGAAAGGCGACTCACGACATGCAAACCAGTGTGCTGGCACCCGAGAGGGTCCGGATCCATCACGGATCGGCGACCCGCGACGAGGCGATGAAGGAGGCCGTGGACCTGCTCGTGGCAGCGGGAGCGGTCACCCCTGCGTATTACGACGCGATGCAGGACCGGGAGCGGACCGTCTCCACCTTCATGGGGAACGAACTGGCCATCCCGCACGGCACCAACGACGCGAAGGACGCCGTCCTCGGCTCCGCGCTGACACTCATCCGCTACGACGGCGGCGTCGACTGGGACGGCCAGCCGGTCACGTTCGTGGTGGGGATCGCGGGCAAGGGCGGAACGCATCTGGAGATCCTGTCCCGGATCGCCGTGCTCTTCTCCGACAGTTCCGACGTGGAGAAGCTGAAGGCCGTGCAGCACCCCGAGGAACTGTTCGCTCTCGTCGTCGCGGCGGGAGTGGCGTGAAAGCCGTCGTCTTCGGCGCCGGCAACATCGGCCGGGGCCTGATCGGGTCGCTGCTCCACCAGGCCGGCTACGAACTCGTCTTCCTCGACGTGTCCGCACCGCTCGTGGACGCGGTCAACGCCGCGCCGGCGTACACGGTCCACGAGATCGGCGAGGCGGGCCGCAACATCGAGGTGACCGGCTTCCGGGCCGTCGACAGCCGTGCGGACCCGGACGCGGCCGTCGCCGAGGTCGCGACCGCGGACCTGGCCGCGACCGCGGTCGGACCCAGCGTCCTGCGGTTCGTCGCCCCCCTGCTCTGTGCGGGCCTGCTGCGGCGCGACCCGGCGCTCCCGCCGCTGCCGGTGATGGCCTGCGAGAACGCCATCAACGCGACCGACCTGCTCCGCGGGGAGGTCGACGCCCTGGAGGAGGCCGACCCGGACGTGCTGGCGTCCCGCGCGGTGTTCGCCAACACCGCGGTCGACAGGATCGTTCCGGAGCAGCCGCGGACGCACGGTGTCGATGTCACCGTCGAGGCGTATGCGGAGTGGACGATCGAGCGGCGCCCCTTCGGGAAGCGCCCACCGGTCATCCCCCTCGCACATTTCGTGGACGACCTGGCCCCGTACATCGAGCGCAAGCTGTTCACGGTCAACACCGGCCACGCGACCGCGGCCTATTTCGGGGCTCGGGCCGGGGCCGCGACGATCGCCGACGCCCTTGCCGACGATCTGGTCGCCGCACGGGTCTCGGCCGTGCTCGCGGAGACGTCGGCGTTGCTCGTCGCCAAGCACGGATTCGCTCCCGCCGAACTCGCCGCGTACCGCTCGGGCATCCTGGGCCGATTCCGACTGCGCGAGCTCACCGATTCCGTCCTCCGGGTGGGGCGGCAGCCGCTGCGCAAGCTCTCCCGCCACGAGCGGTTCGTCGGCCCGGCCGCCGAGGCGGCCGAACGCGGACTGCCCACCGACGCGCTCGTCGCCGCCATCGGCGCCGTGCTGAGCTTCCGCGCCCCGGGCGACCCCCAGGCCGAGGTCCTGGCCGAACGGCTCGTCGCGCTGGACGCCGACGAGTTCACGACGACCGTCACGGGACTGGACGCGGCCCATCCCCTGTACGCGCCCGTGCGCGACACCGTGAACGACCACATGGCCACCTCGCGAGCCTGACCCGTCGTGCGGGTTTCTGCACCGAATGGCTCCGGCCGGAGCGGTCCCGCCACCTGGATGCGAGGTTTCGTACCTAATGCGCGCGCCGGGCGCCGTCAATGGGTACAGAACTCCGCGGTTGGGGCTCGCTCCCGCGGGGAGTGACCTCGTAAGGTACACAACCCCGCAATCCGCTCGCCCTGGCCCGCCGACCACCGCGTCGAGCCCGCGGCGCCCGCCCCTCGTCGCAGGCGTTCGCCGCAGCGGATCCGGGCGACGGCCGACGCCCCGCGGATCCCGCCTTCGGCGGACACTCAGTGCACGGGTTCAAGACCCAGCCCGCCGAACCGCTGCCGGTACACCGTCGGGGTGAGCCCGGTGGCGCGGCGGAAGTGGTCCCGCAGGACGACGGCCGAGCGGAAGCCCACCTGGTCGGCGACCCTCTCGACCGGGAGGTCCCCGCGTTCGAGAAGGCTGCGTGCAGCGAGCACGCGCTGCTGGTTGAGCCAGCGGTGCGGGGTCGTGCCGGTCTCGGCCTGGAAATGGCGGGCGAAGCTCCGCTCGCTCATCGCGGCCCGCTCGGCCAGCGACGCCACGGTGTGGGGACGGTCGAGGGTCGCCAGCGCCCAGTCCAGCACCGGTGCGAGCCCGCCGTCGATCTGGGCGGGCACCGGCCGATCGACGTACTGCTGCTGCCCGCCGTCCCGCACCGGCGGCACGACCATGCGGCGGGCGATGGCATTGGCGACTCCCGCGCCGAGTTCGCGGCGAACCACGTGGAGGCAGGCGTCCACACCCGCGGCCGTTCCTGCGCTGGTGATGATGCTGCCCGTGTCGACATACAGCACCGACGGGTCCACCCGCGCGGACGGATAGCGGCGCTGCAGGTCGTCGGCGTACATCCAATGGGTGGTGCACGCCAACCCGTCGAGGAGGCCTGCCGCGCCGAGGACGAACGACCCGGAGCACACGCTGAGGAGTGTGCTTCCCTCGCGGGGCGCCTCGCGCAGGACGTCCAGCACCTCTCGCGGGTAGGCGTCGTCGGGCAGGGGCGGAGTCGGTGCGACGACGACGAGGTCGCTGCCCCCGACGTCGTCGAGACCATGGCCGGGAACGATCGCCAGCGGAGTCGTCGCCTTTCCGGCCAGGGGCCGACCCGGCTCGACCGCGCACACGCGGAAGTCGAACGGAGGGAGGTCGTCGGCCGTGCGATCGACCCCGAACACCTCCACGACCACGCCGAACTCGAAGACCGCCACCGGTTCGAGAACGATCACGCTCACGCTTCGCAACGCCATGACGCGATTCTACTGGCGTGAATCCTTCCGGAAGTGGCTTTCCTGCCACTGGTGGCCGGAATCCAGCGCTGAAAGGGTTTCAGCCATGAACGGACTGCTCATCTGCCTCGCCCTCGTGGCCCTGCTCGTCCTCGCGTTGCAGCCCGCGCACGAACGCTCCTGGCGCCCCGGGTACGACTCGGTCGTCGACCGCGACCGCGCCCGACAGGCCGACGAGCTCCGCCTGCTGTCCACCTTCGAACCCCCTGCGGCCGACATGCCCGCCGGCAAGCAGCGACCGGCCGAGCGCGAACAGCCACCCGCCGCCGCCTGACCAGACCGATCGCAGGGATCGGGAGCGCCGTCTCGCCCGGGTGCGATCGTCCGGCGTCCGGCAAAGGGCCTCGCGTACACGGCCTGGTCGGCTTCCTACTGGGCGTCCTCGCGTCGCTCTCGGCCGCGTCGTCACCGCCTGACGTGCCGCGTCGGTTCGCGCCGACGCGGCGCACTGCGTCCGGGATCAGACGGCGTCGGTGAGCCACCGCACGGGCGCGCCCTCGCCCGCGTGGCGGAACACCTCCAACTCGTCGTCCCATGCCGTCCCGAGCAGGGCCTGAAGACCGTCGGTCACCTCGGCGCCGGTGAGCGCCGCGGTGGCCACGACGGTCTTCAGCCGCTCCTCGGGGATCACGATGTCTCCGTTGGACGACGTCATCGCCGAGAACATCCCCAGCGACGGGGTGTAGCTGTAGCGCTGCCCGTCGGAACCGGGGCAGGGATCCTCGGTGAGCTCGAAGCGGAGCCGCTGCCAGCCCATCAGGGCGCTCGCCGCCCGCGCCGCGGTGCCGGCCGCACCGCTCCAGGAGTACTCGGCCCGGTAGGTCGCCCGCTGGGCGGGCTGCGCCTTCCACTGCAGGTGCAGGGGCACGCCGAAAGCGGCCGACAGTGCCCAGTCGACATGCGGGCACAGGGCCGACGGTGCGGAATGGACGAACAGAACTCCGCGGGTGGTGCTCATCGTGCCTCCTGGTGTCGAGATGGCCCTTCCCCGACAACCTCACCCACCGGAAGACACGGCCATTGTGCCGCAGGAATCGTCCGCATCCAAGGAGACCGCACATCCGCGCACCGCCGGGAGGCCTCGATGCGCTCCCGGGACGCCCCGGCCGCGGCTCAGACCGGCCGGGCGGCCCTGCTGCCGAAGATCGCCGTGCCGACCCGTACGCAGGTCGCACCGTGGGCGATCGCCTCCTCGAAGTCGCCGCTCATGCCCATCGACAGCTCGTCGTAGCTGCCCGGCAGCCCGTCGGTGCCGCGCAGCCTGTCGCGCAGCGCGGCCGTCTCGGCGAAGTCGCGTGCGGCCCGGTCGCGGGACGCGATCGTCATCAGTCCGCGCACCCGCAGCGCCTCGAAGGGGTGCAGCGCGGCGGCGAAGCCCGGGACCTCGGCCGGAGGAAGGCCGAACTTCGAGTTCTCACCCGACGAGTTCACCTCGATCAGCACGTCGAGCGTCCGTCCGGCCGCTGCGAAGCGCCGGTCGAGCTCGGTGGCCAGCGCCAGTGAGTCGAGCGCCTGGAACTCGGCGGCGAACTCCGGCAGGTACTTGGCCTTGTTCGTCTGCAGGTGACCGATGATCGCCCACGACAGTCCGGGGACGTCGGCGAGCTCGCGCGCCTTGCGGCGCGCCTCCTGCACCATGTTCTCCCCGAACCGGTCACAGCCCGCCGCCGCTGCGGCTCGGACCAGCTCGGACGGCTTGGTCTTCGACACCGGCAGCAGACGGACGTCGGCGGGATCGCGATCCGCGGCGCGGCAGGCGGCGGCGATGCGATCACGGACGGCGGTCAGGCGGGAGGCGATGTCGTTCACCCTGCCAGCCTGTCACAACGCACGTGACCGGGTGCGCCGGTTCACGGCCAGCGAGCCGCCAGCGAGATCATCGCCAGTGCGGCGAGCAGGCCGAGACCGGCCGCGACGCCGACGAACATCCACGTGATCTCGACGTTCACCTTCTCGGTGCCGACCGACTGCGCGATCGTCTTGTACACCTGTTCGAGTTCCTGCGGCGTCGCCGCGGAGAACTTCTGCCCACCGGACGCACGGGCGATCTTGTCCAACTCGGAGTGGTTCACCGGCACGGGCTGGCGGACCCCGCCGTCCATGACGTAACCGCCCTGGGTGCCGTAGGCGATGGTGTAGACGGGAACGTTCTGCTCCTTCGCAGCCTTCGCCGCCTCGATCGCGTCCCGGCCGATGGTCCGCTGCCCGTCGCTCAGCAGCACGATGGCGGCCGGAACCGGCTCGTCGGGGTTGTCGGGATCGGCAGGCGCCAGGCTCAGTGACTCCAGCGCCGTGTAGATGGCGTCGCCCGTGGCGGTCGCCGGGGCCACCTCGAGCGCTTCGATCGCGTTCTTCATCGCCGCCCGGTCCGTCGACGGCGGCACGACGAGGTTCGCCGTCCCGGCGAAGGAGACGAGCGCCAGGTTGAACCGCTCCGGGACCATGTCCACGAACTCGACCGCCCCCTGTTTCGCCGCGGTGATGCGATCCGGGCTCACGTCGGTCGCCATCATCGAGCGGGACACGTCCAACGCCACCACGACCGTCGCCCGGTCGCGGGGAACGTCGATCTGGCTCATCGGCATCGCCCAGGCCCCGTTGATGGACACCAGGGACAGCACCGCCGCTCCCACGGCGAGGTGCCGCTTCCACGCCGCCTGCTGCGGCAGCATCCGCTCCAGCGGGCTCTTGTCGCGCCGCGGCCCGACCCGGCGCGACACCACGAACGCCAGGTACACCGCGACGAGCACGGGCACGAGAAGCAGCCCCCACAGTCGTGCGGGCGCCATGAACTCCAGCAGCGGGACCATCTACAGTTTCCTCGCTCCCAGCAGAACGGCACCGACCGCGGCGAGCGCTGCGGCGATGAACCCGTAGAACGCCCAGGTGGCCGTCGTCTCCTTCTTCTGGTCCTCGTAGCCGACCTCGGAACGCGCCTGCTTGTAGACGTCCTTCAGGGACCCCAGCGAGTCGGCGGAGTACGCCTCGCCGCCCGTCGCCGCGGCCACCTGCTTCAACATCTCGGTGTCGGGCGGCACCGCCTCGCGCGCGCCGTCGATGTCGACATAGCCGTTGGCCGTGCCGTAGGCGATCGTGACGATCGGGACCTCGCGCTGCTTGGCCGCCTCGGCGGCGGTGAGGGGATCGGTGCCGGTCGTGTTCTGCCCGTCGGACAGGAGGACGATCGCGCCGGGCGCCTGCGTCCCGTCGTCGCCCTTCGGCGCCATGTCCAGCGCCTTCAACGCCACGGTGATCGCGTCGCCCACCGCGGTCGAGTCCTTCAAGGTCAGTGCCTGCAGGACGCGTTCCACCGCACCGCGGTCGGTGGTCGGCGCGGCCACGATCTGCGGGTCGCCGGACAGCGCCACGACCGCGACGTTGTAGCCGCTGGGGAGGCTCTGCACGAACTCGACGGCCGACTCCTTGGCGGCGTCCAGCCGGTTCGGCTTCACGTCGATGGCCTGCATCGACTGCGAGACGTCCATCACGAGGACGATCGTCGCCCGCTCGCGGGGCACGCGCTCGATCCCCTGCGGCCGGGCGAAGGCGCCGACGAGGAACGTGAGGCTGATCAGCGACAGGCCGACCGCCACGTGACGCACCCACTGCGACTGCTTCGGCACGACCGCGCCGAGCACCCCGGTGTTCGTGAACCGCATCCCCCGCTTGCTGCGCATCCGGGAGAACCAGATGTACAGGCCGAGCAGGATCGGAACGAGGATCCAGAACCCCAGCACCCACGGGGTCTCGAACTGCGGCATCAACGACTCACTCCCTGCGGCGGCGCGTGCAGCATGCTGGCGACCCGACGGTAGGCCAGCACGAAGCGCGCGATGTCCTGCACCCAGTCTCTGTCGGTACGCAAGACGATGTGCCCGACGTTGGCCCGCTGCAGGGAGATCCGGATGCGCTCGCGCTGCGCGGCGCTCGCCGCGTCCATGCGCGCGCGGGCCGCCGCGTCGCCGGTGTTCACATAGCGGGCGAACTGCGTCTCGGGGTCGCGGATGTAGATGTCGCCGACGTCGGGGAACTCGATCTCGTGCCGGTCGACCACCTGGATGGCGATGACCTGGTTGCGGACCGACAGGCGGCGCAGCGGGCGCTCGAACGGAGGCGGAACGTTCGGATCCAGTTCGAAGTCGCCCGGGGTGAGGAAATCGGACACCACGACGCGCAGCCCGCGGCGCCGCTGCATCCGCGTCAACTGCTCGATGCCCTGCGGCAGGTCGATCGGACCCGGCGCCTGGTCGTGCACGATCGGTTCGGTCAGCATCTTGCGAAGCAACCCGTAGAGCGCGGTGCGGCCGGAGCGGGCGGGGATGCGCTTCAACTGCTCGGGGCGCATCACGACCCCGCCGAACCGGTCACCCATCCGCTGGCTGAGGAAGCCCACCGTCGCGATCGCCGCGATGCCGAGATCCCGCTTCGTGACGCCGCCGGTCCCCCAGTTCATCGACGGCGTGACGTCGAGCAGCGCCCACGCCTCCAGTTCCCGGTCGGCCAGGGTGTCGCGGACGTGCGGAGTACCGGTGCGCGCAGTGACGGGCCAGTCGATCTTGCGGACGTCGTCCTGCCCGGGAACGTACTCACGGGCATCGTTGGTCTCGGACCCCGGCCCGGGCAGCAGCCCGAGGTGGTCCCCCTGCAGGAACCCCTCCAGCCGGCGGACGACGGTGAGCTCGAGCCGGCGCAGCGCCGCCTCGGGCGCGAGCTGGGACAGCGGAAGAGTCGGGGCGGTCGGCTCGCGCAGCACCGACTCGAGCGCCGAGAATCCCTCGGCACCCGCGGCGACCGGTTTGGTGGAGGCCACGGTCACCGATTGTCGAATTCCGGCTGATGGCGGTGCTGCTGATGTGCCTGCTGGCGCTGCTGGGCGTTCCACACCGGAGTCGGCGGCGGAACCATCGCGAGGATGCGCTCCACGACCTGGGTGGGCTCGACGTTGTCGGCGACGGCGTCGAAGCCGAGCACCAGGCGATGCGACATCACGTCTCGCGCGACGGCCTGCACATCGGTCGGCAGCACGTAGTCACGACCGTGGATGAGCGCAAGCGCACGGGAGGCCGCCACCAGACCGAGGGTCGCGCGCGGCGAGCAGCCGATCTGGATGACCGACTCGAGATCGGGCATCCCGAACTCGGCGGGCGTCCGGGTCGCGAGCACCAGGCGGACGATGTATTCGGCCACGAGGTTGTGCACGAAGACGTTCGATGCCTGGTCCTGCAGACGGAGGACGATCTCGGGGTTGAGCACCGGCTGCGGCTCGGGGGGTTGCACCGACATCCGGCGCAGGATCTCGAACTCCTCGTTGCCGCGCGGGTACGGGACGTCGACCTTCAGCAGGAACCGGTCGCGCTGCGCCTCGGGCAGCGGGTACACGCCCTCGGACTCCACGGGGTTCTGCGTCGCGATGACGATGAACGGCTTCGGCGCCGGATAGGTCTGGCCCCCGATCGAGACCTGCTTCTCGGCCATCAGCTCGAGCATCGCCGACTGCACCTTCGCCGGGGCGCGGTTGATCTCGTCGGCGAGGACGAAGTTCACGAACACGGGCCCGAGCGCGATGTCGAACTTCTCCTGCGACGCCGAATAGATGCGCGTGCCGACGATGTCGGAGGGCACGAGGTCGGGCGTGAACTGGACGCGGGCGAAGTCGCCTCCCACAACCGTGGCGAAGCTGCGGACCGCCAGGGTCTTGGCGACACCCGGCACACCCTCCAGCAGGCAGTGCCCCTTCGCGAGGAGCGAGACCATGAGCTGCTCGACCATGTGTTCCTGGCCGACGATGACGCGCTGTACCTGCGCGATCGCCTCGCCGAGGATCCGGGCCGCGTGAGCCGTGGCGCTCTTCGGGTCGGTCTGGATGGGAGTAGTCACTCGGTCTCCTGTGTGTGCACGGGTCTCCGGACGGCGCGGACGTCCTCGCCAACGATACCCGGTGGCCACGGGCGCCCGGGAAGGCCGTATCACGGTGCCCCTGCCGGGTCGGGCACAATGGGGAAGCGGAACATGCCGCCGGAGGGTCCGGCGCGCGGAAGCGGGAGCCATGACGACACCACCACCGGGACACGGACCATATCCGTCCGGGATGATGTCGACACCCCTCCTGCCCGAGGATCCACCGAAGATCGGCGACTTCTGGCTCGATGCGCGCCTGCTGTCGGCCCCGGCCGGTGTCACCTACCTCGCCCACGGCGACGGCGTCGACGTCCTGCTGATCCTGCTCTCGGCCGGCGCGGCCGAGGATGCCGCCGCGCGCGACCGGCTCGCCGGCATCGTCAACGAGCTCGACATCGACACGGTCGTGGCCCGGGGCGGCCACGGACAGGACGAGGGACGCCTCGGAGGGAAGTTCCGCAGCGAAGAGGACGACCCGGTCGAACCCGACGACCAGGAGCTGGCACCGTGGGTCGCGATCGCCAACGACCACTCGCCGGCCGCCGCGGCCGAGGCACAGCGCATCCTCTCCGAGGTCGCCCTCGCGACGCTGCCGCCCAAGGGAACCCCGTCCGGACCGGATTACAGACTGCACTGGGTCGACGACACCCGGCCGGGGATGGCGCGGCTGTGGCCGTTGCCCTGGCCCGGAAAGCACGAGCGGGCGGGGTGGGTCTCGATCCTCGTCTCGTGGCTGATCATGCTCCTGATCGCCGCCCTCGCGGTCCTCATCGCGATCCTCATCTTCCAGAACAACAACGCCGGTTCGCCCCCGCCCCCGGTGCCGACCAGCGGCGGATCGCCGAACAGCGGATCCGGGTCCCCCGAGTCGCCCCAGAGCGCCTCCGGCTCCCCGTCCGGGTCCCCCACCGAATCGGGCAGCGCCTCCGGCTCCCCGTCCGGCTCGCCGTCGGGGTCCGGCACGCCGTCGGAGTCCCCCGGCGACATCCCGAGCCACACGAAGACGCCCACGTTCATCTCCCCCACGGGCGGCACCGCCAGCGGCGGGGGCTCGTCGGAGTCGCCCAACCGGCGCCTGATCATCAGGTGGCCGTGACATGGCCGCCGTGCGCCGGCCGCGACTGATCGCCTCGGATCTCGACGGCACCTTCCTCAGCCCGGACGGCACGGTCTCCGAGGACAACACCGCCGCCGTCGCACGCGCCGCCGAACTGGGAGTGCCGTTCGTTTTCGCCACCGGACGACCGAGCCGCTGGCTGTCGTGCCTGGACGACCTGTCCCTGGCCCATCCGCTCGTCGTCGTCAGCAACGGCGCGGCGGTGTGCGACCTGGCCACCGGCGCCTTGTCGCAGGTGCAGTCGATCGTCCCCGATGTCGTCGTGGACGTCACGTCCAGGATCCGCGGTGCCGCGCCGGACGTCGTCTTCGGCCTGGAGTTCCCGGCCGGTTTCGCGTGCGAACCGGCCCTCCCCCGCGACGAACGGGTGTTCTTCGCCGCCGGAGAGATCACGGACCTGGTCCGACGCGGAGAGGTGATGAAGGTTCTCGTCTTCAGCGACGACCTGTCCTCGGAGGAGATGCACACCCGGCTCGCACCCGTGATCGGCGCCGACCTCGAGGCGACGTACTCGGCCAAGGCGACCTACGGACTGCTGGAGCTGATGGCGCCCGGCGTCTCGAAGGCGACGTCGCTGGCCACACTGTGCCGCGACATGGGGATCGACGCCGCCGAGGTCGCCGCCTTCGGGGACATGCCGAACGACGTCGAGATGCTCGACTGGGCGGGTATGCCCTACCGGATGTCCGAGGGCCACCCGCGGGTCGCCGCACGGGGGTACCCCGTCGCCGGCTCGAACGCCGATTCGGGCGTCGGCCGCACGGTCATGCGCCTGCTGAGCCTTCCCTGAGCTCGGTCCCCGCGGTGAAGGACGCCGGGCGCGCGTAGCGCCAGAACGCCGGAAGGGCCAGCGCCGCGATCGTGACGAACACTACGACGAGCACGCCGCCGATCGTCGTCGCGCCCGGGGCGCCGACCAGTGCCGCACCGTACCCGTGAAGGGTGTCGGCGATCCGGGGCCCGCCGACGACCACGACGATGAACACCCCCTGCAGCCGGCCCCGCACCGCGTCGTCGGCGGCCGACAGCAGCATCGCCTGGCGGAACGAGGCCGAGACCATGTCGGCGGCCCCGCCGATCGCCAGCGCGACGGCGACGGCGATCAGCATCGGCAGCCAGGCGGACGGCGCGAACCAGGATGCGACGCCTGCGAGGGCCATCGCGACGCCCCAGACGACGACCGCCAGCACGACCGCCCGTCCCTGCCGCACGACGCGCGACACCGAGCCGGAGAAGATGCCTCCCAGCACCGCGCCGACGGGGATCGCCGCGCTGAGCAGGCCGAACACCAGTCCGCCCTCCTCAGGGCCACCGAACTGGACGTGGGCGATCTCGGGGAACAGCGCGCGGGGCATGCCGAAGATCATGGCGATGAGGTCCACCAGGAAGCTCATGAGAAGGATCGGCTGGAAGCGGACATAGGCCAGCCCGTCCACCACGGCACGCAGGCCCGGGCTGCCGACACGCTCGGTCACCGGCAGCGGTGGCAGGACGATCACGGCCCACAGCGTCGCCGTGAGGCTGACCGCGTCCAGGAAGTACAGCCACGTGAACCCGAACACGGGGATGAGCGCCCCGCCGACGAGCGGGCCGGCGATCGCCCCCGCCATCGTCACCGTCATGTTGAGGGCGTTCGCCGCCGGCAGCAGCGCCGCAGGCAGCAGTCGCGGCAGGATCGCCGTCCGCGTCGGCTGGTTCACGGCGAAGAACGCCTGCTGCACGGCGAACACCGACAACAGGACCCACACGTCGCCGACCCCCAGCAGCGCCAGCAGCCAGAACGCCACACTCGTGGCGATAAGCCCCAGCGTCGTGATGACGAGCAGCAGGCGCCGGTCGAAGTGGTCGGCCAGCGCGCCGCCCCACAGCCCGAACGCGATGAGCGGCACGAGCCCGAAGATGCCGGTCAGCCCGACGTACGCCGAGCTCTGGGTGATCGCGAAGATCTGCGCCGGCACCGCGACGACGGTGAGCTGAGCCCCGATGACGGTCACGATGTTGGCCGTCCACAACCGCCGGAAGGCGGGGGTTCGCAGGGGTCGGGTGTCCGCCAGCCAGCGGCGCAGGTCTGCCACGGCCCCGTACTCTAGTCCGCGGCGAGACGGGCTCGGTCGCGTGGCGCGACCAGTTGCCGTCCCAGGGCCGGGTTCGCGAGCCACGGGGTGTGGACGGCGCGCCATAATCGGACCCATGCATGGTGAATACAAGGTGCCCGGAGGCAAGCTCGTCGCAGTGGACCTCGATGTCGCGGACGGCCTGCTGACCGACGTCTCGGTGTCCGGAGACTTCTTCCTCGAACCCGACGACGCCCTCACAGCCATCAATCAGGCGCTCACCGAGCTGCCGTCGGACACTCCCAAATCGGAGCTCGTGACCGTCCTGGACGGGGCGCTCCCGACCGGGGCGGCGCTCATCGGATTCACCAGCGACGGCGTCGCCAGCGCGGTGCGGCGGGCGCTCGGCCACGCGACCAGTTGGTCGGACCAGCACTTCGAGGTGCTGCCCACCCGCACGATGGACCCCAAGATGCACGTGGCGCTGGATCAGGTGCTCGCCGAGGAGATGGCCGCCGGGCGCCGCGGGCCGACGTTCCGGTTCTGGGACTGGGACTCCCCGCTCGTCGTCATCGGGTCCTACCAGAGCTACCGCAACGAGATCGACCCCGACGGGGCCGCCCGACACGGCATCGAGGTCGTCCGGCGCGTGTCCGGCGGCGGGGCGATGTTCATGGAGCCCGGCAACTGCATCACGTTCTCCCTCGTCGTGCCGAGCACTCTCGTGGACGGCCTGAGCTACGTCGAGTCGTACGAGTTCCTCGACCAGTGGCTGCTCGGGGCCCTGGGCAAGGTCGGGGTCGAGGCGTTCTACGTCCCGATCAACGACGTCGCGTCGAAGGCCGGAAAGATCGCCGGCGCGGCGCAGAAGCGGTTCGCCAACGGCTCGGTCGTCCATCACGTCACCATGGCCTACGACATGGACTCCGCGAAGATGCTGGAGGTGCTGCGCATCGGCCGGGAGAAGCTGTCCGACAAGGGGACGAAGTCGGCCAACAAGCGGGTCGACCCGATGCGCTCCCAGACCGGACTCCCGCGGGCGGCGATCATGGATCGCTTCACGGAGCACTTCGTGAGCCTGTACACGACGGTCGAGGCCGACTACACCGAGGCCGAGCTCGCCCGCGCCCGCGAACTCGTGGAGACGAAGTTCGCCACCCCCGAGTGGGTCCACCGGGTGCCCTGAGACACGCGCCGGGCCCTCCACGTTCCCCGGTGCTTCCGGGACAAAGACCCGCCCAGGTCCGCGTGCCCGTCTCCATCCGTTCGCCTCGGATCCCCTTACCCATGGTGGGATACGCCCCTGCGCCGCTAGCCTGAGCTTCTACAACCCACCCACGGTGCGCGGCTGTGACGAAGAAGCGCATGCGGCACCGATGGCCAGGGCTCGCCCCAGGGACATCCGAAAGGAACGAAGATGTTTTCCAAGACTGTGAGGGTCGGCTCCACGACCGGTCTGCATGTCCGCCCCGCGACGCTCATCTCCGAGGCTGCCGGACGATTCGAGGAGGAGATCACCGTCGCGCTGGTCGGGGAGGAGGACGACGGCGTCGTCGCCACGTCCAGCCTGATGCTGATGACCCTCGGCGCCGAGGCGGGGGACGAGATCCTCGTCTCCTCCGAGGACGAGGCCGCCGTCGAGGCGATCGCCGCCCTGGTCGAGACCGACCTCGACCCGCAGTAGCCCACCCGTTCCCGAGTAAGGAGACCGACATGACACAGCTCACGGGAACCGGCGTCGTCGCCGGTGTCGCCTACGCCCCCGCCCGCTGGGCGGCGGCCCGTCCCGAGATCAAGGCGTCCGCCTTCGCACCCGTTCCCGAGGCGAACCGGGCCGCCGAGCTCGAACGCTTCGAGGCGGCCGTCGCGGCGGTCGAGCAGGGCTATCTGGAGCGCGCGCAACGAGTCGCCGAACCCGACACCAAGAAGGTGCTGGAGGCCACCGCCGGTCTGGTCAAGGACCGCGGACTGATGCGCATGGCGCGCAAGGAGATCGCCGCCGGCACCGCCGCCGAGGGGGCCATGATCGACTCGATCGACAGCTTCATCCAGACCATGCAGAAACTGGGCGGGCTCATGGCCGAGCGCGCCACGGACCTGCGCGACATCCGCGACCGGGTCGTCGGCGTCCTCATGGACCTGCCCGAGTTCGGGATCCCCGAGAGCGACACCCCGATCGTCCTGCTGACGACCGATCTCTCCCCGGCCGACGCGGCCATGCTCGACCCGGCCACCGTTCAGGCCCTCGTGTTGTCCGAAGGCGGGCCCACGAGCCACACCAGCATCGTGGCGCGGCAGCGCGGCATCCCGTGCGTCGTCGCCGTGCCGGGGTTGGCGACCATCTCCGAGGACGAGGTCGTCCTCGTCGACGGTGGACGGGGCACGGTCAGCACCGAGGCCGACCCGTCATCGGTCGAGCGCCTCATCGCCGAGGACAGGACCCGCCGCGACGCGGTCCGCACGTGGCAAGGCCCCGGCCGGACCGCCGACGGGTACCAGGTGGCACTGCTCGCGAACGTCCAGAGCGTGGCGACCGCGCAGGAGGCCGCGCAGACCCAGGCCGAGGGCGTCGGTCTGTTCCGGACGGAGCTGGCGTTCTCCGAGACGGCGACCGAGCCGAGCGTCACGGACCAGGCGAAGCTCTACGCCGGCGTGTTCGCGGCGTTCCCCGAGGGCAAGGTCGTCGTCCGGACGCTCGACGCCGGGTCCGACAAGCCGGTCCCCTTCGTGCTCCACGAGAAGGAGGACAACCCCTCGCTCGGGGTCCGCGGGATCCGGCTGCAGAGTCTCAAGCCCGAGGGGATGCTCGACCGGCAGCTCGACGCCATCGCCCAGGGCCGCAAGGACTCCGGGGCCGAGGGCCGCGCCTGGGTCATGGCGCCGATGATCGCGACGGTGGACGAGGCCCGGGAGTTCGCCGCCAAGGTGCGCAGCAGGGGCATGATCCCCGGCATCATGGTGGAGGTTCCTGCCGTCTGCGTCCTCGCCGACGAGTTCATCGCCGAGGTCGAGTTCATGTCGGTCGGGACGAACGACCTCACCCAGTACACGATGGCGGCCGATCGGCTGTCACCCTCGCTGGTATCCCTCAACGACCCCTGGCAGCCCGCGGTGCTGCGGATGCTGTCGCTCGCAGCGACCGCCTGCACGAAGACGCGCAAGACGATCGGCGTCTGCGGCGAGGCGGCCTCCGACCCGCTGCTCGGCTGCGTCCTCGTCGGTCTCGGCATCAGCTACCTGTCGATGGCCGACAAGGCCATCCCCGGGGTCGGCAGCATGCTGGGCTCGGTCACGCTGGCCCAATGCCAGGCTGCGGCGCAGGCCGCGCTCGCCGCCACCGATCCGCAGGGGGCCCGGCACGCGGCCGAGTCGATCCTCCGCGGCGACCGCGACTGACCGCGGGGGCGGGGCCGGGGCGTCGTCGTCCCGGTCCCGCCCTCGTGCGGGCCCCTGGCCGTCCCATGCGGGCCGCGTCCGGGTTGAGCGTCGGAATAAGGCAAGGCTAACCTTGTCGAATGTCGTCCGTGCCCAGGCTCTCCGCGCCCCGCCCCGCGTACCGTCCGTACGCGGTCCGCGTCGCCGCCACCCGCAGGCTCGGCCGGCATTTCGTCCGCGTGTCCCTGACGGGCGCCGACCTCGCCCACTTCGGGGGCGCCGGGCTGGACCAGCGCGTCAAGCTCATCCTCCCCCTCCCCGACGGGACGCTCGCCGACGTCGGGCAGGCCGATGCGGCCGTCATCGACGCCGGCACCTGGTACGAACGGTGGCGCGCGTTGCCCTCCGGACGCCGACCGCCCATGCGCACCTACACGGTTCGCCGGATCGACCCGCACGCCCGCCTGCTGGACATCGACATCGTCGTCCACGGCGACACCGGACCCGGCAGCACCTGGGCCGCGAACGCCTCTCCGGGCCACGACGTCGTTGTGGTGGGTCCCGACGAACGCAGCCCCGACTCGCGCATCGGCCTCGACTGGCGGCCCGGCACCGCCCGGCGGGTCCTGCTGGCCGGCGATGAGACGGCGGCGCCCGCGATCTGCGCGATCGTCGAGAGTCTGGCTCCGGGGATCGCCGCCGACGCGTTCATCGAAGTCCCCGACGAGGCCGACGCCCAGCCGCTGCGCACCACCGGCGACGTCCGCGTCAACTGGCTGGGGCGCGGGGACGCGCCCCACGGAGCGCCCCTACGGCACGCCGTCACCGACTGGGCGACCCACGCCGGGGACGTCCTGGGTGCCGCCGCGACGACGCGGCACCAGCCCCTCACCGACATCGACGTCGATCGCGACCTGCTCTGGGACAGTCCCGGCGACGCCGACGGTGAGTTCTACGCATGGATCGCCGGTGAGTCCGCCACGGTGAAGGCGCTCCGCGCCCTGCTCGTCGGCGGTCACGGTGTCGACCGGGCGAAGGTCGCGTTCATGGGCTACTGGCGGCTCGGCCGGGCCGAACGGACCGGATGAGCCCCGGCACCCGCGCCGCCCGCGGCATCGTCGTCCTCGGCGCCGGACTGCTGACCCTGACGGTCGCCGCCCTGCTCAGCGTCATGGTGGGCACACGCCCGATCGATCCCGGGATCGTCCTCGACGCCCTGCTGCACGCCGACCCGCAGAATCCCGATCACCTCGTCGTCCTGACGCAGCGGATCCCCCGCACCGTCATCGGCGTGCTGGCCGGGACGGCCCTGGCCGCGGCCGGCGGCATGATGCAGGGACTGACACGGAACCCCCTCGCCGACCCGGGCCTGCTGGGGGTGAACGCCGGAGCGTCCTTCGCCGTGCTCACGGCCATCACCGTGCTGGGGCTGACACAGCCGAGCGCCTTCGTGTGGTTCGCATTTCTCGGTGCCGCGCTGGCGGCCGTCGCGGTGTACGCCATCGGGTCCGCCGGGCGCGACGGGGCCACTCCGGCGAAACTCGCCCTCACCGGCGCCGCCGTCACGGCAGGGCTCACCTCGCTGTCGATGCTCGTCCTCACGACGAACACGACCGCCCTCAACACGTACCGGTTCTGGTCGGTGGGCTCCCTCACCGGGCGAGGCCTGTCGGAGGCGTGGTTCGTCGCCCCCGTCATCGGCGCGGGCCTGGTCCTCGCTCTGATCACCGCGGCGGGGCTGAACCTGCTGGCCCTCGGGGACGACACGGCCCGCGGGCTCGGGCACAGCGTGCGCCGGACACGGACGCTCGCGATGATCGCCATCGTCCTGCTGTGCGGCTCCGCGACCGCCATCGCGGGCCCGCTGGTCTTCGTCGGGCTCGTGGTCCCGCACGTCGCGCGGGCGCTCGTCGGGACGGACTACCGGTGGATCGTCGCCGCGGGGATCCCTCTCGGCGGCGTGCTGCTCGTCGGCGCGGACGTCCTGGGCCGGGTGGTCGCGGCCCCCGCAGAACTCGAGGCCGGGCTCATCGTCGCCTTCCTGGGAGCGCCCGCCCTCATGTCCCTCGTCCTCCGCCGCAGGCCGGTGTCCCTGTGAGCGCCCTCGTGGCGATCCGGAGCCGGACCCGGGCGCGCGCCGCCGTGACCGCCGTCGCCCTGGCCGTCCTCCTCGCCGGCGCGATCCTCCTCGGACTGCTCCTCGGCGACTACCGCCTCACCGCGGACGAGGCACTCCGTGCCCTCCTCGGCATCGGCTCCCGCGTCGACGTGTACATCGTCACGCAGGTGCGTCTCCCCCGCGTCGCACTGGCCGTCCTCTGCGGCGCCGCGCTGGGGCTGTCCGGCTCCCTGTTCCAGTCGATGCTGGCGAACCCCCTCGCCAGCCCCGACCTGCTCGGCATCAGCGGCGGCGCCGGCGTCGCGGCGGTCTGGGCGACCGTCGTCATGGGGTACACCGGGGCGGCTGTCGCCGGGGCGGCCTTCGTCGGCGGCATGACCGTCGCGGCGATCCTCCTCGGCGTGTCCAGGCGGCTGTCGGACGGCGGCTACCGGCTCGTCCTGGCCGGTGTCGGCATCGCCTACCTGTGCTCGGCGCTGGTCGGCTATCTGCTGAAACGGGCGCAGCTCAACGACGCCCAGTCGGCGATCGTGTGGATCACCGGCAGCCTCGGAGCGACGTCGTGGATGCCGGTCGGGATCGTGGGCCTGGCGCTGGCGGTGTGCCTGCCCGGCCTCATCGGCGCCGCCCGGAGCCTTCCGATCCTCGCGCTCGGCGACCCGGTCGCCCGCGGGCTCGGCCTCGCCCCGGCGACGGCCCGCATCGCGATCGTCGTCACCGCCGTCCTTCTCGCCACCGCGACGACCGCCCAGATCGGCCCGGTCGGATTCGTCGCCCTGTGCGCGCCGCCGATCGCCCGCGCGCTCGTCGGCCACGGATCCGCCGCGCTCGCCGCCGCGGGCCTCGCGGGTGCGCTGATCCTGCTCACCGCCGACCTGGCCGGTCAGTACGCGCTGCCCGGGCTCAGCGTCCCGGTCGGCGTCGTCACCGGAGCGGTCGGCGCGCCCTATCTGCTCTGGCTGCTCGCCACGTCGAAGGGACGCCGCGCATGACCCATCGAAGCGCACCGACGACCCCGTCGCTGCGGGCCCGCACGCTCGGCGCCGGCTACCCGGACAGGACGGTCCTCGACGGACTGGAGCTCACCGTCTCCCCGGGCCGGGTCTCCGTGCTCATCGGCGCCAACGCCAGCGGGAAGTCGACCCTCCTGTCCACGCTCGCGCGACTCATCCCCCCGCTCGCCGGCACGGTCGAGCTCGACGGCACCGACATCCACGCGATCCCCCGGCGGACGCTGGCCCGCACCCTCGGCATCCTTCCCCAGCACCCGGTGGCACCCGACGGCCTCACGGTCGCCGAACTCGTGGCGCGAGGCCGCTACCCGCACCGGGGGCTGTTCGGCCGCTGGACGGCGGCCGATACCGCGGCCGTCGACGAGGCGCTGGCCGCCACCGGCACGGCACCGCTCGCCGAGCGCCGGATCGGCGCACTGTCCGGCGGGCAGCGGCAGCGCGCCTGGATCGCCATGGTGCTCGCGCAGGATCCGCGGATCCTCCTGCTCGACGAACCGACCACGTTCCTGGACCTCAGTCACCAACTGGAGGTGCTCGACCTGCTCGTCCGGCTCAATCGCGAGCGCGGCACGACCGTCGTGGTGGTCCTCCACGACCTCAACCTGGCTGCGCGGTACGCGGACGAACTCGTGGTCATGAGCCGCGGCGCCGTCATCGCGCAGGGACGCCCTGCCGACGTCCTCACCCCGTCCGTCGTGTCCGAGGCCTTCGGCCTCGAGGCCCTCATCATTCCCGACCCGCTCACCACGACTCCCCTCGTCGTGCCCGTCCCGGGCGGCGTACGCGCCTCCGCGGACGAGACATGACCCGACGAAAGGAAACGACCATGCCCAGAAGAAGAACGCGGTTGAGCGTCGCCGCCGCGCTGATGGCCACCCTGCTCGCGCTCACCAGTGCCTGCTCGGCGCCCGCGACCACTCCGACGACCGCGGCCGCCGAGGCCGCCGGCTTCCCGGTGACCATCGCCCACGCCTTCGGCGAGACCACCATCGACAGCCCGCCGCAGCGCATCGTGACCTGGGGCTGGGGTGCGGCCGACGCCGTCCTCGCCCTCGGCGAGGTGCCCGTCGGGATCCCGAAGCAGACGTACGGGGGCGACGAGTCCGGCCTGCTCCCGTGGATCAAGACGAAGCTCGCCGATCTCGGCGCCGAGACGCCGACCATGCTCGACTCGTCGACCAACGAGGTGCCCGTCCAGGCCGTCGCCGCCCTCGACCCCGACGTGTTCCTCGCCCCGTACTCCGGGCTCACGCAGGCCGAGTACGACCAGCTCACCGGACTGGGGATCAAGGTCGTCGCCTACCCGGAGACCGCATGGTCGACGCCGTGGCGTGACGTCGTCACGATCGTCGGCACGGCGCTGGGACAGGAGGAGAAGGCGAAGGCGGTGCTGAGCGACATCGACAAGGCGATCGCCGCCGAGGCCGCCGAGCATCCCGAGTTCGCCGACGTGACCGTCGCCCAGGTCTGGGACACCTCCGGCAACTTCTACGTGTACCTGCCGGCCGACCCGCGCGTGCAGTTCACCGAGGATCTGGGCTTCACCTCGGCCCCCAGCGTGACCGCCCTGGACACGAAGGAGGCCACCTTCTACTACACGCTGCCGTACGAGAAGCTGGACCAGCTCACCAGCGACGTGCTCGTCGTGTACGCGGATTCACAGACGGAGATGGACGCCTTCCTGAAGTCGGACCGGGCCAAACTCCTGCCGCAGGTCGCGGCCGGCACGGTCGCGCAGGTCGTCGGGCAGGCCAGCGTGGCGTCGGTGTCCCCGCCGACGGCCCTGTCGCTCACGTGGGGGATGGACCCGTACGTCGAGGCGCTCGCGAAGGCCGTCGAGGCCAAGGGCTGAGCCGGACGCGGAGCGCGGGCGCCTGAGCGGCCCAGGCCGCTCACGCGCCCGCGCGACGCCGCTCGACACCGTTCTCGAACCGGCCGAACAGATACGACGCCAGGACGCCGAGGATCAGCATCGCGGCCCCGAATGCCACGGCGACGCCGAGACCCAGGCCGGACGCGGCCAGTCCGGACGGGGTGAACGCGGGCAGCACCACGACGGGGACGAGCGCCAGCGACGATCCCACCACCGTCCCCACGATGAAGTGGTACATGCCTGCGTGGTGGTGGTCGAACAGCCACGCGGCGCCCTTCGCCAGCAGGAGCGTGCACCCGACGACCCCGGCGCCGAGCGGCAGGACCACCGCCGGGTCGAGGTGCCCGATGCCGGCGGCCATCTTGTCGTAGAGGCCGAAGTAGAGGAGGAAGTTGGACGGGCTCAGCCCCGGGACCACGAGCCCGAGGCCGATGAGGGCGCCCGAGCCGAGCCAGACCGGGATGCTCGGCGTGACCGCCACGAGGAGCCCGCCGCCGAGGATCATGATCGACGCGATGCCGAGCGCGGAGACGCCCAGGACGACCAGGTGCCGCCGCGTCCGGCCGCGACGACCGGCCTGGTGGTACAGCGACGGCACGGTTCCGATGACGAAGCCGATGAACAGGCAGGTGAACTGCGCTGCGAATCGCCCGAACGCCGCCTCGACCACGAGCGAGAACAGGAGGATGCCGATCCCCGCACCGAGGACGATCGGCGCCAGGAACCGTACGTTGGCCGAGAAGTTGCGCCGCATGTCGGCGAAGAACCGGATCAGCGGGTCGTACACGGCGAAGACCACGGCGAGCACGCCGCCGGACAGGCCCGGGAGGATCGCCCCGATCCCGATGACCACGCCCTTGAGGAGCCGCAGGAACCAGGCCGGTGCGCTGTCGGGAGCGGTGACGGGGTCAACCGGGCTCGTCGGCCCGCCGGACGCGGGGACGTCCGGGATGTCGTTCGTGAGGAGATCTGTGGCGGAAGGGTCGCGGCCTGTCACTCGGGGACCTTTCGGAGCGGTCGGGCGGGTCGGACTCGGCGTTCTCGTCGCGCTGGGCAGCGAGACATCACGCCCACCCTAGGAGGGCCCGCCAAGAGCGTCCCGTCGCGGCCGGTACGCCGCCCGACCGGATTCCGGCCCGCCTTCGTCCTGTCGGTGCGCGGGTGTTGAATGTGGAGGTTGCCGAAAGGGGCTCGATGGACGCAGCAGACGAGAACGTCGACACCGGTGCGGCCGCGCGGAGGCGGACCGACGCCCCGGCGACCGACCGACCTCCTGTCGAGGCGGCCGGGTCGGGTCTGTCGACCGCGCCTGCCGACCCGCGCCTGGACCGTCCCTGGCCGGCTCTGTGGGCGCTCGTCGTGGGCTTCTTCATGATCATGGTCGACTCGACCATCGTGACGATCGCGTTGCCGAGGATCCGCGCCGACCTGGACACCGATCTGACCGGCGTCATGTGGGTGACCAGCGCCTATCTGCTGGCCTACGTCGTGCCCCTGCTGATCACCGGTCGCCTCGGCGACCGGTTCGGCCCGAAGAACCTGTACATCATCGGTCTTGTGGTGTTCACGATCGCCAGCCTCGCGTGCGGTCTGTCCGACAGCATCGAGGCCCTCATCGCCTCACGAACGGTGCAAGGGCTCGGCGCGGCGTGCATCTCGCCCCAGACCATGACGGCGATCACGCGGATGTTCCCCGGCCGGTCCCGCGGGCCCGCGATGTCGCTGTGGGGTGCCACGGCCGGTGTCGCGACCCTGGTCGGGCCGATCCTCGGCGGGCTGCTCACCGACTCGCTGGGCTGGGAGTGGATCTTCTTCGTCAATCTCCCCGTCGGGGTGATCGGGGTCCTCGTCGCTCTGCGGTATGTGCCTCGCTTCCCCGTCCACGACCACCGCATGGACTGGCTCGGCGTCGCCTTGTCGTCCGTCGCGATGCTCGTGCTCGTCTTCGGCATCCAGGAGGGCGAGCGATACGACTGGGGCGTGATCGTCGACCGCGTCACGATCCTCGGCCGGCAGACCCCCGTCCAGATCTCGGTGTGGGGCCTCGTGGCCGCGGGCGTCGTCCTCCTCGCGGGCTTCGTGATCTGGGAGATCCTGAACCACGACGAGCCGCTGATCCCCATGTCGCTGTTCCGCGACCGGAACTTCAGCATCTCCAGCGTCGCCGTCGCGGCGCAGTCCTTCGCCATCACCGCCGTCATGCTGCCGGTGATCCTCTATCTGCAGACCGCGCGCGAGCTCAGTCCCACCTGGGCCGCGCTGGTGCTGGCACCGTCGGCGATCATGTCGGTCATCATGGCGCGACCGGTGGGTCAGCTCGTCCAGCGCGTCGATCCGAAGTGGCTCGCGCTCACGGGCTTCGCCTTGTCGATACTCGCCGCGCTCGTCATGTACCTCACGATCCACTCCGACACCCCGTATGCGCTGCTTCTTCTCGCCTCGGCGCTGAACGGCGCGGGCGGCTCGATGGTGTGGTCGCCGCTCTCTCTCCTCGCGACCTACCGCCTGCCTCCGGAGCAGACCGGGGCCGGGTCCGGTGTGTACAACACCACGCGCCAGGTCGGGGCCGTCCTGGGGTCCGCCGCCATCACCGCGGCCATGGAGAGCCGCATCGCCGCCCATCTCGGAGACGGTGCGGCAGCCGCGGACGCCTCCCAGAGCAGCGCCCTGCCGGAGTTCCTGGCGGAGCCGTTCTCCCGGGCCATGGCGGAGGCGGTCCTCATGCCGACGGTGGCGATGGCGATCGGTCTCGTCCTCACCCTGTTCTTCGCTCCGCTCCCTCCGGCCACGAAGCCCGGACGGACCGACGGCTGAGAACTTGTCGATCAGCCGGCCGGCTCGTCCTGTCGGGGAGGGGTCAGGCGGCCGAGTACCGCTGCCGTGCCGCCTGTCGTGACACGCCGAGAATGGAGCCGATGACGGTCCAGGATGCGCCCTCGTCGCGGGCACGCTGAACCGCAGCGTCTATGGCCTCCTGCGCCGTGGTCCGCGCCTTCACGGCGGCGAGGACGGCTTGCAGGGCGTCGCCCTCCAGCGTCATGAGCGGGTCCGGGCCGCGACCATCGTCCGCGGTCTCGATCTCGGTCAGCATCTCGTCTTCGGTCCGCATGAGCATCACCCCTCCTCAGAGGAACTTGGGACGGGCCGCCATCGCGTGGAAGAGGCGGTCCGTGGTCGGGTTGTACCCGATTTCGAGGATCTGGCCATTGCGGACCGGGCCGACGAACATCAGGTAGCCATCCATGATGTGGACGCCGGATGGCGTAGTCCATGGCGTGCACCATGTCGGCGTCCTGGATGCCGTGCTTCGGGGCCGACTCGGCGATCTCCATGCCGACAACTTCAGTTGTCGTGGGCGTGCATGTCGACCCGAATTGTCAGATACTCAGTGGTCCGGCCGGCCGTGGTCGGAGCGCGCAACGTGCGCCCCCGAGGACGGCTCATACGCCGGCGGCGTGCCGGCGGCTCTCGGCGGCCAGCGCTGCGACCGACCCGTTCTCTGCGTCGATCCGGGCGCGCTGACGCTGCTCCAGCCCGGCCAGGTCGAGGGCGTCGAGGACGGCCTTCAACTCGGGACGGCCCGCGGAGGCGACCGCCGCCGCGGCCGACAGGGAGTCCCGCACCCGGCGCCCCTCGGGCGTCGCCATCTGGTCGGCCGTGAGCCCGGTGAGGAAGAGCGGCACCGCGGAGGCCGTGATGTGCCACACACCGGAGCCGACAAGGCCCGCGAGGACGCGCGCGGGCACCTCGGTGAAGTCCATCTGGACGTACTCGTACCCCTCGGCGGCGGGGAACTCCGCCAGGGTCAGCGCCTCGTGGTCGAAGGACTCCCGGTCGATCGCGACACGGTGCCTTCCGACCGGATCCGCGGCGGCGGGCCCGCGCAGGATCACGAGTCGGTCCGGGGCGTAGTAGGTGCCCGCCCCCAGGACCCGGGCCTCGCCGAGACCCTGCAACGCCAGCGACCGGCGGGCACCGTCCAGCGTCCCGGCGGACACGACGGCCACGTCGTAGTCGCCCTGCGAGACCCCGCGCAGCCGGCCGTTCCCGCCGCGGGAATGGTGCACGGTGTACGGGACGCCGAGGGCCGTGAGCTCATCGCCGAGTGCGCTTTCGAGGACGTCCAGCTCGACCGGCCCCGCCGGGGACAGGAGGAAACGGACGGGGCTCAGCCCGGCCGCCTGCCAGCAGTCGCCCAGCCCGATCGCGTCGATGCGCCGACCCAGATGCCCGCGCGAGGTGGTGCGGAGCGCGTCCCGGTCGGCGAGCAGGTCCAGCGCGCGCTGGAGCGTCCCGGCCCCGACGCCCAGCCTCTCGCGGAAATCGCCGTTGGTCGACAGCGTCTCGCCGACCCCTCGCGTGAGGGCGTCCTCGACGATCGCGCGCACGGCTCGGTGCAGACCCGACGTCGTGCCGGCTATGCCCTCGATCGGCTGCTGCAGCATCTCTCCCTTTCCGCGTCGAGGATCAGGCTATCCGTTGACACCCGCGGCGCCACCCTTTAGTCTGATTCCGGATTAGTCCATTATCGGATTATTGAAGGATTCCTCATGGCCCTGCCGGACACCGTCGTCGAGACCCTGACCGCCCTCCTCGGCGCCGAAGATGTCGATCGCTCCCCCGCCGCCCTCGCCGCGAGCAGCCACGACACGTGGCCGCTGTCCACGAAGCTCGCGAACCTCGGCCGCCACCCGTACCAGGCCGAGCTCGTGGTCCGGCCACGCTCCTTCGACGTCGTGCCCGAGGTGCTCCGGCTCGCCACGTCGCACGGCGTGCCGGTGACCGTCCGCTCCCTGGGATCCTCCGTCACCGGACAGCCCCTCCCCGTGCGGGGCGGGATCGTGCTGGACGTCTCCGCGATCCCCGCGAGCCACACCGTCAACGAGCGCAACATGACGGTGACCGCCACGGCCAGCCAGAACGGCGGCGACCTGGAGGCAGCGCTCGCCCAACAGGGCTTCACGCTCGGCCACTCCCCTCAGTCGCTGCTCCGCTCGACGGTCGGCGGATGGGTATCGACCCTGGCCACGGGCCAGTTCTCGTCCATGTACGGAGGCATCGAGGATCTCGTCACGGCTTACACGGTGGTGCTGGCCACCGGCGAGACGATCGAGCTCAAGGCCTCCCCCCGGGCAGCCATGGGGCCCGACCTGCGACGCATCTTCATCGGCTCCGAGGGCACGCTCGGCGTCGTGACCTCGGTGACGCTGAAGATCTTCCCCGCGCGGCTGCCGACGCTGCTGTCGACGGTCTCGATGCCGACGGTGGAGTCGGGGCTGGACGTCATGCGCGAACAGGCACTCCTGGGGCTGCGTCCGTTCCTGCTGCGCTTCTACGACGGCGACGAGGCGCGGCACGCGCTGCAGGATCCCACGGCGGCAGGCCCGGTCTTCTTCCTCGGGACACGCGGGCCGCAGGCCATCGCCGACGCCGAGCTGAGCACCCTGCACGAGTTGTGCACGTCCCGCGGCGGCCGGCTCCTGGGACCCGCCGCCGCGGCGGCCTGGATGGAGCGCCGCTTCGACTTCTCGACCGTCGAGAACCTCGTCGCCGAGCCCGGTGGCTTCGCCGAGACGATCGAGGTCGCCCACAACTGGGACGGCATCGGTGCGCTGTACACCGCGCTCAAGACGGCCCTGGCTCCGCTTTCCGACGAGGTGCTCAGTCACTTCTCCCACGTGTACACGCAGGGGACGTCCATGTACGTGATCCTGCTCGGCCGGACCAGGGACGACGAGGAGGCCGTCACCCGGCTGCGCGCCATCTGGGACGAGGCGATGCGGGTGTGCCTGGAACTCGGGGCCGAACTCTCCCATCACCACGGTGGCGGGCTCGCCCGCTCCCCCTACTCGCGGCGCTCCCTCGGATCTGCCCACCTCGTGCTGGAGAAGATCAAGGAAGCGCTCGATCCCGCCGGCATTCTCAACCCCGGCAAGCTCGGCCTCTAGCCGTCCCGCTCCGAGATCGTCGAAAGAAGTCACAATGCCCGTCCCGAGCCGCCCGTCCGTGATCGACGCGCAGTCCACGGAGTTCGACCTGATCGTGGTGGGAGGCGGCGTCACCGGTGCCGCGTGCGCCCGCGACGCCGCGCTCCGCGGACTCCGCGTCCTGCTGCTGGAGAAGGACGATTTCGCCGCCGGCACATCCAGCCGCTCGTCCAAGCTCATCCATGGCGGCCTGCGCTATCTGGAGACGTATCAGTTCCAGCTCGTCGCCGAGTCGCTGCGCGAGCGCGAACTGACGCTCAGGCTGGCCCCGCATCTCACGCGCGTGGACCCGTTCCTCTACCTCGTGTACGACGGCGACTCGTACGGCCTCGGCATGCTCAACTTCGCCCTCACGTTCTACGACGCCGCATCCGGCCAATGGCGCAAGCGGCGGCACCACATGCTGTCCGCGCAGAAGGTCCTGGAACGCGAACCGCACCTCGACCCGCACGGACTGCGCGGCGGCGGGTTGTACTACGACGTCCTCACCGACGATGCGCGCTTCACGCTCGACATCGCCAAGGGGGCGGCCGAGCAGGGCGCGGTCCTCGTCAACCACGTCCGCGTCGACGGACTCCTCCGCGAGGGCGAGCACGTGACGGGGGTCCTCGGCGTGGACGAGCTGACCGGTCAGGCCGTCACCTTCCGCGGCCGCACGGTCGTCAACGCCACGGGACCGTGGTCGGGCACGCTCGTGGCCGAGGAGTACGGCGCTCCGGTCGCCCGGCTCAAGCCGTCCAAAGGCGTTCACATCGTGCTGGACAAGGCGGTCTTCCCTCTCAACACCGCCATCTTCCTGCGCTCCCCCGACGACGGCCGGGTCACCTGGCCGACACCGTCGCTGGAGGCCGACCGCGTGTACATCGGGACGACGGACACCGAGTACACCGGCGATGTGGACCGGGTCGAGCCGACGGAGAAGGACGTGCGGTACCTGCTGAACGTGGCGAACCGCACGATCCCCGACGCCCACGTCGACGAGAGCCACGTCATCGGTTCCTGGGCCGGGCTGCGGCCGCTGATCGCGCCGGCGCCCGGCACGTCGGTGGGCAATGCCTCCCGCGAGCACCGCGTCGAGACCGGTCCCGGCGGCATGATCACGATCACCGGCGGCAAGCTGACGAGCAATCGAGTGATGGCCAAGCACGTCGTCGACCGCGCTGTGCAGGCTCTCGGCCGGACGACGCGCGCGTACGCCGCGAACCGCGTGCCGATCTCCGGGGGCGATCCCACGGCGGTCGCCGCGACGCGCGACCGGCTCGCCGCCGCCGACGTCCCGCAGGATCTCGCCGACCGGTGGATGCGCCACTACGGCGCGAACGCATCGGCGATCCTCACCCGGTGGAGCGCCGACGAGGCCGCGCGCGCGGTGATCGCGCCACGGGGCGTGACGGTGGCGGAGGTCCGCTACTGCCTGGAGGAGGAGTACTGCTGCTCCCTCGCCGACCTCATGGTCCGCCGCACCTCGCTGTTCTTCTGGGACGCCGAAGGCGGTCTCGGCGGCATCGAGGACGTCGCGGACATCCTGGCAGGTCACCTGTCCTGGACTCCGCAGGAGCGGGCCCGCCAGATCGGGGACTACACCGACCTTGTGCGGCGCCACCGGCCGCCGTACTCCGATCCCGGCGGCGATCATGCGTGAGTCCCGGCTCGACGACGTGCGCCGCGCGGCGCTCGCGTGCGGCATGTCCCAGGTCCTGCTGGGTCCCGACGCGTGGCGCGAGATCGTGCCCGCCGCCCGGGAACAGGGGCTGCGGCGGGTGCTGATCGTGCAGGACAGGACGGTCATCCTGCGCGCCGGCGAGCACCTCAAGGAACTGGTCGCCGACCGGCTTTCCGCAGCCGGGCTCGAGGTCTCGACGACCGTGATCGACGAGGACGATCCCCACACGACACCGGCGCACATCCAGAGCGTCCGCGACAGCCTGCGGGGCGGGACGACGGTCATCGCCCTGGGCTCGGGCACCGTCGTCGACATCGCGAAACGAGCGCTCCACGAGTGGGAGACGGAGACAGGCGACCGCCTTCGTCTGGTCTCGGTGCAGACGGCGAACTCGGTGTGCGCCTACACGTCGGGAATGAGCGTCGTCACCGTGGACGGGGTCAAGCGCACGCTGCCGTCGCGCCTGCCCGACGTCCTCGTGCTCGACACGCAGACCCTCTCCGACGCCCCGGAGGAGTACACCCTCGGCGGCGTCGGCGACAATTCCGTCGCCGCCGCCTCCTTCGCCGACTATCGCCTGTGCGACCGGCTCGGGCTCGGGTGGTGGGAACCGGCGTCCTGGGAACTCATGCGTCCCGGACGAGACCGCTTCCTGGCGCTCGATCCGGCCTTCTCCGCCGGCGCGGACCGGGCGGAGACGCTCGCGGTCGAACTGTCCGCGTGCGGGCTCGCGATGACCCTGGCCGGCGAGTCCGCTCCCCTGTCGGGTCTCGAACATGTGACGAGCCACACCCTCGACATGTCGGCCGCGAGGGACGGCAGGCCCATCGGGAACCATGGCTCGCAGTGCGCCGTGGCGACGATCCTCAGCCTCATCGCCTTCGATCTGCTGCTGAGCTCCAAGGAGCCGCCGATCCCCGACCTCACGAGGCTGGACGAGACCGACCTGCGCGACACGGTCCGCCGCGCGTTCACCCCGGTCTCGGCCGACGACCGCGTCTGGCGCGAGTGCTGGAAGGACTATTCGGTGAAGCTGCGCTCGTGGAACGAGCACGGCGACGTCATCGCCTCGGCGCTCGGCTCGTGGGACGTGCTCCGCGAGGATCTGCGCCGCTACACCGTCGAGCCGGCCCGCTTCGTCGCCGCCCTGACCGCCGCGGGCCATCCCGTCCGCTTCGAGGAGATTCCGTCGGGAATCAGCACCGAGATGGCCAGGTGGGCCTTCACCCACGCACGACTCATGCGCAAGCGCACCACGGTGTCCGACGTCCTGGCGTTCGCCGGGCGCTGGACCGAGACCTTCCTCGACGAGGTCTTCGAGGTTTTCGAAACAATCACGAGGCCCCAGGCAGGGGCTTCGCCGCGTCCATAAGAGTTCGGCAAAGGAGCCAATCGTGAACTACGTCATCGGGCTCGACACCGGAACCACCGGCGTCAAGGCCAAGATCTACAACCTCCAGGGCGGTATCGTCGCGGAGGCCTATCGGGAGTACGGGTGCGTGTACCCGCGGCCCGGCTGGGTCGATCAGGACATCAACATGCTCAGCCGGTCCAACGACGAGGTGCTGTCCGAGGTCATCGGCACGTCGGGTCTGGACCCGCGCGAGATCAAGGCCGTGAGCTTCTCGACTCAGCGGTGCCTCCACCTGTTCGTGGACGAGTCCGGCCGGCTTCTGCGAGACGGCATGGGCATCTCCTGGCAGGACACGCGCTGCGGGGCCGAGGTCGCCTGGATGAACGAGCACATCGGGGTCGAGCGCTACTACGACATCGTCGGCATGCCGCCGTCGGTGGTGTGGACCGCGCCGCATATCCTCTGGGCTCAGCGCAACGAGCCCGAGACGATGGCACGCACCGCCAAGGTCCTCACGACGCAGGAGTGGTTCCTGCGGCAGATGGGCGCCACGGACGGGTGGTACCAGGACTACTCCAACGGGTCGCTGTACGGGCTCATGAACATCCGCACGTTCGACTGGGACGACGGGCTCCTTGCCGAGATGGGCATCGACCGATCCCTGCTGCCCGAGCTGGTGCCGTCGGGCACCCAGGTGGGCACGGTCGACGCGGCGGCCGCGGCCCGGACGGGACTCGCCGAGGGGACGCCCCTCATCGTCGGAGGCGGCGATCAGCAGTGCGCGGCGGTGGGAGCAGGCGTCATCTCGGCGGGGCTGGCCGAGGTGACCCTGGGCACCGCCGGCGTGAGCATCGCCCATCAGGATCAGCCGCGCTTCGACCCGGCGTGCCGCATCAACTGCTCGGCCTCCGCGGTTCCCGGAGAGAAGCTGTGGATCTCGGAGGGCCTTCAGGCGGCCGCGGCCAGTTCCTACCGCTGGTTCCGCGACTCGATCGGATATCTGGGCAAGTTCGTGGAGTCGCAGACCGGGCAGAACGCGTTCGACGTCCTCAACGGGATGGCCGCGAAGGTCCCTGCAGGGTCTCAGGGGCTGCTGTACCTGCCCTATCTCGCGGGCTCTGTCGCGCCGCACTTCGACTCCGACGCGCGTGGGTGCTTCCTCGGCCTGACCTTCGCCCACGGCACCGGGGCGATGGCCCGAGCCGTCATGGAGGGGGTGTCGCTGGAGACGCGCGACATCCTGGAGTTCTTCACGCGGATGGGCACGCCGCTCGATGAGATCCGCCTGTCGGGCGGTGCCACCCGGAGCAGGCTGTGGTGCCAGATCCAGACCGACATCTACGGACGTCCCACCGTGGCCCTCGAGGAGAGCGAATGCGCCGTCCTGGGTGCGGCGGTGATCGGCGCCGTCGGGGCCGGGGTGTTCTCGTCAACCCGGGAGGCCGTCGATGCCATGGTGCGCGTCACCGCGACCTACGAGCCGGACGCGGCCGCCCATGCCCGCTACGACGAGTTGTTCGCGGTGTTCACCAAGGCGTACCGCAGCCTCGCCGACGGGGAGGTCTTCCGCGGCATCTCGCAGTTCCAGACCGAGCACTCGGGCGAGCTCGCGGGGTGATGCGGGGCGGGGGCGTCCCTCATCGCGGGTCGCCCCCGCGCGCTGTCGCGCCTGCCCGCGGGCGTCTCGTCCCGGGTGGGGGTGCCTGCGCGAGGATGCGTCGGGGCGGCCTCAGACGTGGGACGTGGCGACGGTGCGGGCGCGTCGCGGGTTGCGGTCCCACACGGCAGCGATCAGGGCCGTGACGACGCCGGCCGTGGCGAGCGCCATCGTCACGGTCTCGACGCCGGACCACCCGGAGGTCTGCCACTGCTGCGTGGCGACCGCCCCGAACACCGTGCTTCCGAGGTAGTACAGGAGCAGGTACGCACCGGACGCCTGCGCCGTCCCGATTCCGCTGCGCTTGGCTTTGTCGACGACCCAGCCCGACAGCAGCGAGTGGACGCCGAGGAAGGCGAACACGCACCCGCCGAGGCCGGCGATCACCCAGGGCAGGGAGGCGGCGGTCGTCACGGCGATCGACGCGACCAGGACGGCCAGCCCCGTGGCCGTGGCGAGGCCGCGGCCGATCCGGTCGCTGAGAGCGCGCGCGATCAGCGGTGCCACCGACCCGACCGGATAGATGAGGTACACGACGACGGCTGCCGCACCGAGGCCGAACGGCGGCGCCTGCAACCGGAACGGCACCGCGTTGTACACCCCGACGAAGGTCCCCATCGCTGCGAACCCGGTGAGGCAGAGCAGCGCGATGACCCGTTCGCGGGGTGCCAGCAACGTGCCGAGGACCGCGTCGCGCAGCCGGACCGGGCGCGGCGCGAAGCCGAGGGACGGCGGAAGCAGCAGCCACATCGCCGCGCTCGCGCCCAGCGTGAGGAGGCTCATGACCGCGGCCGCCAGCGGCCAGCCGCCGAGTGCCGCGAGCAGGCCGGGCAGGAGGCGTCCGGCTGCCCCGCCCAGACCGGTCCCTGTGATGTAGAGCGCGTTCGCCCGGGCATGCGCCGCCGGGTGCACCTCCTCGCGCAGGTAGGCCAGCGCCGCGCCGGGCAATCCCGCGAGCGTGACACCGAGCAGGCCGCGCAGCACCAGGAGGCTTCCCCAGGTGGGCGCGAATGCCGCCGCGAGCCCGAGCACGCCCGAAGCGAGCAATGACCAGCGCATCACGGCGACGCGGCCGATCCGGTCGGCCAGCGGTCCTGTGACGAGGAGGCCGAGCATGATCGTGAGCGTCGTGATCGACAGCACGTGCGCCGACTCGGCTGCCGACACGCTGTACCGGGCCGCCAGGACGGGCAGCAGCGGCTGAACGAAGTACATCAGGGAGAAGTTCGCGAATCCGCCTGCCATGACCGCGAACACCAGTCGCCGGTATCCCGCGGTGCCGGCCGGATGTCCGGCCCATACGGTGGGGAGGGTCGACGACGGGGCGAGGCGGACATTCTCGGCAACGGACACGACCTCCACCCTGGCCCTGGTCGATAGATGCGCCAAATGATCCGAAGAGGTTTGCTGATGCGCATATCGACTCAATACCCTGTCCGGGTGGACGAGCAGACGCTACGCGTGTTCCTGACGCTGTGCGAGACCGAGAACACCCGGGACGCCGCGGCGGCCCTGCGTGTCAACCAGTCCAACGTCTCCCGGGCGATCGCGCGCCTGGAGGCCGAGCTCGGGACCGAGCTGTTCACCCGACACGGCCGCCGCATCAGCCTGAACCGCGCCGGCGCCGCGTTCCGCCCCGATGCCGCCGAGATCGTCGAGCGGTACGAGATCGGACGCCGCCATCTCTCCCAGGTGACCGGGCCTGCGACCTCCATCCGGCTCGGCTTCCTCCAGTCGACCGCCCGCTGGGCCGTTCCGGTGCTCGTCGGCGGCTTCCGCGACATCGCGCCGGGCAGTCGCTTCGAACTACGGCAGGGGTTCTCCCGCGAGTTGTTCTCCTGGATCGCCGACGACGCCCTCGACGTCGCGTTCAGCACCCCGCCCGCCCGGTCGGATCTCGCCTGGACGCCCATGGTCGAGCAGCGGCTCTGCGTCGCCGTTCCGCGTGGCCATCGCCTCGCCGCCCGCGCCTCGATCACCCCGGCCGACCTGGACGGCGAGGATTTCGTCGCCTTCTCGCGCACGACGGAGATCCGCACGGTCATCGACCCGATGCTGCAGGAGGCGGGCGCCCAGGTCCGGATCGCCTTCGAGTCGAGCGAGGTCGACACGATCCGCGGCCTGGTAGGGGTCGGTCTGGGCGTCGCGATCCTGCCCGAGCCCTCGCAGATGGACGCGGCCGAGCCCATGCACATACCGCTGGTCCCGGCGCACGCGCGCCGTCTCGGGGTCGCGTGGAGCGCCGAGCGGACGAACCCCGCGAGCGTCCGCGCCTTCCTGGAGCACTGCCGCGGGCTGGATCTGGGCGTCTGACGCGGGTCAGCGCCCGGCGACGATGAGGAACAACCCGCCCGCGATGGCGGTGGCGCAGAGCACGAACGACGTGATCGCGACGGCGAACGCGACGCGCCGCTGGGTGCGGGTCGTGGGCGGGCGCTTGGCGGCCTTCGCCTTGGCCTTCTCGGCCCGGCGGATGTCCTTCTTGGAGACGATCATGATCGCGTCGGTGAGCTCGGCCGACGTGATGCGCGGCACACGTCCGGCGCGCACCAGCATGCGCAGCCCGAACGCGTAGAAGAACACGACGAGGACGGCCCCGGTCAGCGCGGCGCCGAACACCCGGGCGAAAGCGGACCAGTCGATCTCGATCATCGCGGACCCTTCGTCGTGCTCGTCGCATCCTGCTCGACCCTGGCGCCGCCCTCGACCCTGGCGACACCCTCGACCCTGGCGCCGTCCTCAGCCTCGGCGACGTCCTCAGCCCCGGCGACGTCCTCGCGTGCCGCGCCGGGCGCCTCCTCGGCGGCCTTCGCCTTCGCCTGGGCCTTGGCGGCCGACTCCTCGGCCTTCAGCCGATCGAGACGGCGGCGGCGCCACGTCGGGGACGACTTGTGCTTGACGTGGACGGCCCGGCCCGACTCGGCCACCTCGCTCATCGCGTTGCCCGCGGTGACCTCGTCACGACGCGACCACAGGAACAGGCCGAGGACGATCGCCACGGCGACGATCATGTCGATCACCACGCCCGCGGTGCCGAGCCCGTGCACCACGAAGGCAGCCGCCGCCCCCACCGCGCCCGCGGCGGGAAGGGTCATCACCCACCCGGAGACGATGCGACTCACGGTCCGCCATCGCACCTTCGAGCCGCGTCGCCCGAGCCCCGAGCCGATGACCGATCCCGACGCCACCTGCGTCGTGGACAAGGCGAAGCCGAACGCGCTCGACGCCAGGATCGTCGCAGCGGTCGACGTCTCGGCGGAGAACCCCTGCGCGGGCCGGACGTCGGTGAGCCCCTTGCCCAGCGTCCGGATGATCCGCCACCCGCCGACGTAGGTGCCGAGGGCGATCGTGAGGGCGCACGCGAAGATGACCCACAGATGCGGATCGGCCTGCGACGCGTCCTGCCAGCCCACCGTGATGAGCGCGAGCGTGATGACGCCCATCGTCTTCTGCGCGTCGTTGGTGCCGTGGGCGAGAGCCACCAGCGAGGCGGTGAGGATCTGCCCCCACCGGAAGCCGTCGCGACCGTTGGACTGCCCGTCATAGCGCCGCGTGACCGCATATGCCATGCGCGTCGCCGCGAACGCGACGACGGCCGCCGTGACGGGCGCGATGAGGGCCGGCAGGACGATCTTGCTGAGCACGACGCCGAAGTTGATCGCCGACAAGGAGACGCCGACCGCCGTCGCACCGATGAGGCCGCCGAACAGGGCGTGGGAGGAACTCGACGGCAGCCCCAGCAGCCAGGTGAGCATGTTCCACGTGATGGCACCGATCAGGCCGGCGAAGATCATGGGCAGGAACTGCGCCGACGCGAGCTGGTCCTCGCGGATGATCCCGTGCGAGACCGTCTTCGACACCTCCGTCGACAAGAAGGCGCCGACGAGGTTCAGGACGGCCGCCAGTCCCACCGCGACCTTGGGCTTCAGCGCCCCGGTCGCGATCGGCGTCGCCATCGCGTTCGCGGTGTCGTGGAACCCGTTCGTGAAATCGAAGAACAGTGCCAGTGCGATGACCAGCGCGACGATGAGTGCGGCGGTGTCCACCGTGAGCTTTCCGTGAGTGGGAGAGGGGGATGCTGGCGCCGAAACGCCGCACGGACCCACCGTGGGTTCACCGTGCGTTCATTCGTCGGTCAGCAGCCGTTAAGCATCCTGCCACACACCGGTGGGTCCGGATCAAACTCCGCCGTCTTTGCGAAATGACGGGTACGGCTGCGGACAGGCTCAGGCGACCCACAGACGCGTCTCATGACGGGCACAGCGGTGCGAGCTTGCCTTGTCGGCATGGGGAGTTGGCGCGGGAGGCTGAGGATCGGCGCGGCCGTGGCCACCGTCGTGGCCGGCCTGGCGCTGGTGGACGTGGCGTGGCCGAGCGATCTCGCCGGCTCCTCGACGAGCGGGGCGACGTCCTCCGGCACCCAGGCGACCGCCTCCACCGGGACCGGCGGGTCCGGGTCATCGGGCTCGACCGTGACCGCGCAGGCCGAGGCGACGGCATCGGCCGACCCGACGATCAGGCTCACGGTGACGCCGTCGTATCTCGGATTGACCAGCCTCGTCAACGTCGCCGCGGTCGACCTCACGGACGGGGACGCGATCGTGGCCGGCGAGTCGCTGTTCGACACGGCCAGCATCGTGAAGGTCGACATCCTCGCCGCCCTCCTGTGGCAGAACGACGGCGTCCTCACCTCGTCGCAACGTTCCCTGGCCCGGTCCATGATCACCGAGTCGGACAACAGCGCCGCGGTCACGCTGTTCGCCGCGGTCGGCGGGCGCACCGGACTCACCGAGGCCAACACGGCCTTCGGCCTCACCGAGACGACCGTCGGCTCCTCCGGGTACTGGGGTCTGACACAGACGACCGTCAGCGACCAGATCGCCCTGCTGCGGCAGGTCTTCACCGACGATTCCGTCCTGTCCGCCTCGTCGCGGGCCTACGTTCAGGACCTCATGGAGGACGTCATCGACGAGCAGCGCTGGGGCGTCACGACCGCGGCCGACGACGAGGACGAGGCCTACGTCAAGAACGGCTGGCTGGCGCGATCCACGACGGGCCTGTGGGACGTCAACAGCATCGGCTCGGTCGAGGCCGACGGACACACCTACCTCGTGGCGGCGCTCAGCAAGGGCAGCACCTCGCTGAGCGGCGGCGTCGACCTCGTGGAGGAGGCGGTCGACGCCGCGGTCGCCGCCCTCGACCCGTAGGACCCGCCGTGCGTGGGCGCGGTGTCGGCGCTGCGCGTCATTCGGCCGGACGGACGAGATGCGGCCCGTGCTCGTGACGCTCGGCGTCCACGAGCGCGGCGGCGAGATCGTCGGCCGCGTCTCCCCAGCGGGACACCGAGATCCCGTCGAGCCCTTGCCACCGCGCGGCCAGCCGCACCTCTGCCGCGATCCGCTCCGCCGTGCCGGACGGGGCGATCCCCTCCCACCACGCCGACTGCACCCGCAGCGTCCGTGTCGCCCGGTCGGCGGCCAGGTCGACCCGGGCGACGATCCGGTCACCCACCAGCACGGGCAGCGAGTAGTACCCGTAGCGTCGCTTGTGCGCCGGCGTGTACAGCTCGATCCGGTAGTGGAACCCGAACAGCCGCTCGGCGCGCGGCCGGAACCACACGACCGGATCGAACGGGGTCAGCAGGGCCGCAGCGTCCACTCGTCGCGGGACGACCGCGTCACGATGCAGCCAGGCCTGCCCCGGGCGGCCCCCGCTCCCCCACCCCGCCACGGTGACCGGGCTGACCTCACCGGCGGCCTCCAGATCGCGGAGCGCGGCGGTCACCTCCGACCGGTTCCGCAGCCGCCAGTAGTCGGCGAGGTCGGCGATCGTGGCCACCCCGTAGGAGCGCGCCGCGCGACGGACGAGTTCGCGGACCGCGTCCTCGTGCGGGACGGCGGCGCGCGCGTCGGCGGGGATCACGTCTTCGGCCAGCGCGTAGCAGCGCTCGAACCCCTTCCGGCCCGGGACGGCGACCTCGCCGGTGCGCCACAGGTGTTCGAGGGCGAGCTTCACGACGTCCCAGTCCCACCACGGGCCTCGTCGGCGCCGGTCCCCGTCGTGGTCGATCTCGGAGGGGCGCAGCGTGCCGCGAGCGGCCAGTTCGGCCCGGACGCGGTCCACGACGTCGCGGTGCTGGCTCACCCAACTGTCCGGCGCCGCGTCACGGCGGGCGTACGCGTCCATGCGGAACGCGAACAGTCCCCAGTCCTGCAGCGGGATGAACGACGCGACGTGCGCCCAGTACTCCACATAGGGCGAGCGCATCCCGAGCAGCAACCGGTCCAGGGTCTCCGGGTCGTAGCCGCCGAGCCGGGAGAACGGGGGCAGGTAGTGCGACCGCGCGAACACGTTCACGGAGTCGATCTGGAGGGTTCCCATGCGTCTCAGCACCAGGTTGAGCTGGCGGGTCCCCGGAGTGACGGGTCGTGGCCGGGTGAATCCTTGCGCGGCGAGTGCGGCGCGGCGTGCCTCCTCGCCGCTCAGGGAGTGCGTCATGGCCGAAGCGTAGTGACAGCTCCGCACCGCGCCGGCCCGCGGTCCGGGGGTCGGCGCCGTCTGCACACACCGGCCCCGCGGGGTAGATACGCTCCGGCCGGGAAACTACCGGGCGACGGGCGGCACCGTGACCTCGGCGTCTCTCGCCGACGAGTCGCGACCCGGCCCGGCTAGGTGGTCGACGCCGCGAAGATCGATCCCACGGCCCGGGCCAGCAGCGCGTCGAACTCGTCGTCGGCCATGTCCACCCGCAACCCCTCGGTGAGCGCACGCGAGAAGCTCGCGATCAGGCCGTGATTTCGCGCGAGACGTTCGTTCGCCTCCGCCCGGGTGTAACCGCCCGAGAGCGCCACCACGCGCAGCACCTGGGGGTGCTCGATGAGCGGCTTGTAGAAGTCGGCGACGTCGGGGATCGTGAGCTTGAACATGATCGGCCCGTCGACGGTGCCGGCGAGCAGCCGCCCGCCGATCTCGTCCAACAGGATCCGCTCGCATTCTCCCTTGTCAGGAGCCTTGATATCCACCTCGGGCTCCAGGATGGGAACCAGGCCCGCCGCGGCGATCCGCCGGCCGAGCTCGAACTGCTGCGCCACGTTCGCCGCGATCCCCGCAGGATCCGCGGACTGGACGACCGACCGCATCTTCGTGCCGAAGACATGGGCGGCCTTGGCTCGGGCGACGAGTTCGTCGAGGTTGTCGATGGGCTTCATCAGGCGAACGCCCCGGTCCGCCTCGGCGAGGCCCTTGTCCACTTTCAGGAACGGGACGACATGCTTGGTTCCCCACAGGTAGTCCGCGGCGGGCACGCCGGCGAACGTCCGGTCCATCGTCTTCTCGAACAGGATCGCACCGAGGATCTGTGCGCCGGCGAACGACGGGCTGGTCACGATGCGCTCGCGCATGGCGTGCACCAGCGCGAACATCTCGTCGTCGTTCGCATAGGCGTCCTCGCCGATGCCGTACAGCTTCAGGGCCTTGGGTGTGCTGCCGCCGCTCTGGTCCAGGGCGGCGATGAATCCCCGGCCGTTCGCCATGTGCTCCAGTTGCTGGCTGAACATTGTCCGACCTCCTGGCAGAGCCGACACCCCTGTCGGCTCTGTCCTCAACGGTACGCCTCGGCACCGTTCCGCGTTCCGTAACAGGATGTCCGTCGCCCACCGGCCCGGAGGGTGAACCGTCTCCTGCGAGCGAGAGCCTCAGTTGGGGGCCGCGGTCGCACGGACCGCGACGGGCGCCCCCACCGAACCGTCGGATTCCAGTTCGACATCGAATCGGCTGCGGTCGCCCCGGTGGAACGCGACGAAGGTCTCGATCGGGACGTCCGCCGTGTCCATGAGGACGCTGCTCAGCCGCAGGACGGGATCGCTGGGCTCGATCCCGAGGTGACGGGCGGTCGACTCCTCGGCGGGGGTCGCCTCGATCGATCGCCGGACGCGCCCGAACACCAGTCCATAGCGCTCACGCAGCAGCGCGTACAGGGACTGCTCGGCGAAGTCCTCCTTCTCGAGCCCCGGCACCAGCGACGACGGCAGCCAGGTGGTGGTGTGCGACCAGGGCTCCCCGTCGATGCTGCGCACGCGTTCGAGAAGGACGACCGGCGCCCGCTCGGGCAGGCTCAGCAGACCTGCCACACGGGAGTCGGCGGGAACCACCTCGCACCGGACGACGCGGCTGGTGACCCTGGAGCCGCGTCGCCGCGCATCATCGGCCAGACCGCCGATCCAGCCCGCCAGCCCCTCCGACACCTTCTCTCGGGCGAGGTAGGTGCCCTTGCCGCGCTGACGTGCGACCAGCCCCTCGGTCTCCAGCTCGGCCATCGCCTGCCGCACGACGCTGCGTGACAGCCCGAAGTGCTCGGCGAGCTCGTGATCTCCGGGAAGCCGGTCACCGGCCTTCAGCCGCTGATCCTCCACGGACTCGATGAGGATCTGCTTGAGCTGCGCATAGTAGGGCAGGAGCGTCTTGCGGTCGATTGGCCGGGTGCGATCGAGGTCCACGCGGCGAGAGTAGTCCCTTCGGAACCGCTTGACACCACGGCATGTACGGTTATCCTTACAACCAGACATTCACATACATTTTCCTGGAAGCGAGGAGCGGGATGACGCAATCGAGTCTGACACGCAGCGACCTGGCCACGTACTTCGATCACACGCTGCTTCGGGCGGACGCGACCCGGGCCGGATTCGAGAAGCTGTGCGGCGAGGCCAGGGAATACGGCTTCGCGATGGTGGCGGTGAACCCCTCCCCCGTGAGGCTGTGCCGCGAACTGCTCGCCGGGACCGACGTCCACGTGGGGGCGGCGATCGCCTTCCCGCTCGGCCAGAACACCATCGCCCAGAAGGTCGCCGAGGCGACGAGCGCGATGGACGACGGGGCGGACGAGATCGACTACGTCCTGAACGTCGGGGAGCTCAAGGACGGCAACCTCGACCTCATCGAACGCGAGATGGCCGCCATGGTGCAGGCATGCCGCGAGCGGGACGTCCTGTCGAAGGTGATCCTCGAGACCTGCTACCTGACCGACGACGAGAAGAGGTCCGTGGTCGGCATCGCCTCCGCGGTGCGGCCCGACTTCGTGAAGACCTCCACCGGGTTCGGGACGGGCGGCGCCACCGCGCACGACATCGAACTGCTGTCCGCCGTGATCGCCCACGGGGTCCGGGTCAAGGCGTCCGGCGGCGTGCGCACGCTCGACGACGCCCTCACGTACATCTCGCTCGGCGCCACCCGCCTCGGGTCCTCGGCCAGCGTCAGCATCGTCGAGGAGTACTCCGATGAGCGGTGACCGGCAGGCGAAGGACGCACCGGCCTGGCGCGGAGCCGCGTCCGAGCTCGTCACGCCCTTCGCTGAGGACGGCCGGATCGTGCTGGACCTGGTCGCCGACGAGGTGACGTTCATGGCCTCCCGCGGCGTGACCGGCGTGATGCTGAACGGGTTCGCGAGCGAGGCGCTCATGATCGACGACGACGAGCGCTACGCCGTCGCGAAGACCGCACGGCAGGCCGCGCCCGACTTCCCCCTCATGGGAACCGTGATCGCCGGCTCGACCCTGCAGGGACGCAGATGGGTCGAGCGGTACGAGGAGCTGGGCCTGGACGCGATCGCGATCGCGACACCGCCCCTGTACCCGTACGGCGTCGACGCGCTCGTCGACTACTACATCGACATCGCGCGCGCCTCGTCCCTGCCTGCGTACGTCTACAACTCGCCCGAATGGGGCAACAAGCTGCCACCCGAGGCCGTGGCCCGGATCGTCGACGCCAGCCCGAATGTCGTGGGCTACAAGGACGCCACGCACAGCCTCATCGAGTTGCAGACGCTCTTCGGGTTGATCGGCGTCGATCGGCTCTCGGTCCTCGCCGGGAGCGACGCGTTGACCATCCCGATGATGCTCGTCGGCGGCAAGGGTGTCATCTCCCTGGTCACGACGGTCTTCCCCGACCTCATCGTCCGTCTCACCGCGGCCGGCGCCGCCGGCGACTGGGAGGCGGCCATGGCCCTCCAGGCCAAGACCCTCCGCGTCCGCAGCGCGCTCAAGATCGGGCCGTTCATGGCCGCGTACAAGCACGTCGCCCGGCTCATCGGTCATCCGCTGGGAACCCCTCGACCTCCGCTCACCGGGCTCACCGAACAGCAGGCGGCGAAGGTCGAGAGCCTCCTGCGCCAAGAGGACATGCTCCCGTAAGGCCGGCGACGGGCACGCACCGGTGCCCGTCGCCGGTCGTGAGTCGCAACGTGGCGACGCCCGTTCGCGACACCCAGAAGTAACCACCATGCATCGCATTCAAAGGAGAACAACGCATGGCCAAGAAGTACGTCATCGGCCTCGACTCCGGCACCTCGGTCGTCAAGGCGGTCCTGTTCGATCTCGAAGGCACGGAGATCGCCACCGCCGCGAGGACCACGCCCGTCGAGGAACTGCACTTCGGCTGGTCCGAGTTCGACATCGACATCGAGTGGCGGGAGATCTCGCAGGCGTTCAAGGATCTGCTGGCGAAGACGGGCATCTCGCCGGACGAGATCGGCGCGATCGGCATCTGCGCCAAGCACGGCTCCTGCTTCCTCGACGAGAACCACCATCCCGTCCGCCTGGGCATCCTGTGGAACGACGGCCGCTGCGCCAAGGACCTGGAGGAGTGGGACGCCGCGGGCAAGCTCGACGCCACGTTCGCGGAAACGTCCAACTGGCTCATGACGTCGGACCGCAACTTCCTCCTGCCCTGGCTCCGCCGCAACGAGCCCGGACTCCTGGAGAAGGTCACGACCGTCTGCTCACCGGCGAACTGGGTATCGGTCAACCTCACCGGCAACTTCGGTGCCAACGCGTCCGACTTCTACGCCCAGGTCGACGACACCGGCCAGATCAGCACGAAAGTCCTGCAGATCGCCGAGATCGAAGACCTCATGGACAAGTTCCCGGAGATCGGCGAACCGTCGCGGATCATCGGCACCGTCACCGAGCGGGCGGCCGAACAGTGCGGTCTCGTCGCCGGCATCCCGGTCGCCGAGATCGGCTGGGACGCCATGAGCAGCACGGCGGGCGGCGGCGCGACCGAGCCCGGCCAGGCCAACATCATCCTCGGGACGTCGGGCTGCATCCTCGTGGTGACCCCGCGGTTCGTGCGCGAGCCGAAGCTCGGCATCATGTCGGTCCACAACGTGCCGGGGCACTGGGTGCAGTTCATCGCACCGCTGACCGGCACGCCCAACTCCGACTGGTTCAACGACACCTTCACCTACGAGGACAAAGTGCGCGCCGAGAAGGAGGGCCGCAGCCTCTACGCCCTGTTCGACGAGGAGATGTCCGGTGTTCCGGCCGGCTGCAACGGGGTCGTGTACCACCCCTACATGAGCGCCGCCGGCGAGCGTGCGCCGTTCACCAACACCAACGCACGCGGGAACTTCTTCGGGCTCAACCTGCACAGCGACCGTAACGTCCTGCACCGCGCCGTCTACGAAGGGATGGCCTTCTCGAACAAACACTGCCTGGACGCCTACACCTTCCCCGTGAAGGACGTCTGCCTCACAGGGGGCGGCACCAACAGCCCCGTGTGGTGTCAGATCTTCGCCGACGTTCTCGACGTCCCGATCAAGCTCATGAGCGGGACCGAGTACGGCGCCAAGGGCGCCGCGTGGAACGCCGCCTGGGCGGCCGGCATCTTCCCGACCCATCAGGCGGCGCGCGACGCATTCTGCCGCGTGGATCGCGTGTACACGCCGATCCCCGAGAACGTGGCCGTCTACAAGGACCTGTACGAGGTCTACAAGGAGATCCCCTACGCGCTCTTCCCGGCGTGGAAGAAGCGCAGCGAGTTCCTGGAGAAGCACGGATTCGAGGGCTGACCCGCAGTTCGGTGCTCCGGTCGGCATTGTGGGACCGGAGGACCCCATCGGGCGGTGTCCGTCGCCGCCGCCAAGCGACGGACACCGCTGCCGGGTCCCGAAGGAGAGAGAGTCATGAAGAGACACAAGGCCGTGATCGTGATGGGCGGTTCCATCGGGATCGGCAGCAGCATCAGCCGGCACCTGGCCGCGGCGGGACACCGCGTGGTCGCCCTCGGCCCGGCCCCTGAGCGGAGCGAACCGTCGTCCCCGCCGGGCCTGCTCATGGTGGAGACCGATCTCCTCCGGGTGGACACCTTCGCCGCGCGGATGCGCGAGGCCCACGAGGCCCTCGGAACCGTGGACGTCCTCGTCAACGCTCTCGACGACTACTCCCCCACGCCGCTGGCGGAGACCACGCCGGCGGCCTGGAGCGCGACGCTCGACTACAACCTGAAGTCGGTGTTCTTCTCCAGCCAGGCCGTCGTGCCCTACATGTCGGACGCCGGCGGCATGATCATCAACCTCAGCTCCGCCCGCGCCTACGTCGCCGCTCGCGACCAGGTCGCATACAGCGCGGCCAAGTGCGGCGTGGCGGCGATGACGCGGGAGCTCGCGACCGACCTGGGACGGTACGGCATCAAGTGCGACTCGCTGATGCTGTTCGCCGACGGCGCGGACGCCACGCTGTCTCAGCAGACGCCGTCCGACGCCGACGTGTGCGAGGCCGTGTCGTTCCTGATCTCGGAGGGCTCCTACCAGGCTCTGGACGCCTTCGACTACCCGCTGGACGGCGGCCTCACCGTCCTGCTGGACAGGATCGACGGCGGATCTCCGGCCCCGCCGGACGACAGCGGGGGACGCGTCGCGGTCATCACCGGCGGATCGGGCGGCCTCGGCGCCGCATCGGCGCGCATCTTCGCCCGGAAGGGCATCCGGATCGCGCTGCTGGACGTCCTGGACGAGGAGGGTCGGGCCGTCGCCGAGGAGATCCGCGAGTACGGCGACGCCGAGTACTACCACTGCGACGTGGCGAGCAATACGGAGATCACCACCACCGTCGACGCGATCGCGCAGCGGTTCGGGAGGATCGACATCCTGTACAACGCGGCCGCCATCACGTCGCGGAAACGCACCCCGGAGATCACCGAGGACGACTGGGATCGGTTCATGGACATCGATCTCAAGGGACCGTTCTACATGGCCCGGGCGTGCGCCGCCCACATGAGGAAGACCGGCGGCGGGCGGATCGTCAACTTCTCGTCGATGCTCAGCACCCTGTCTCACGGACGGCACACGCTGTACGGCGGGGCGAAGGAGGCCCTGAACAGCATGACCCGGGCCATGGGCGCGGCGCTCAAGCCCGACAACATCCAGGTCTTCAGCGTCCTTCCCGCCTACGTGATCACGCCCATGATCGAGTTCCGGCTCTCCGACCCGGAGTGGATCGCCCGCAACTACCGGCAGTCCCTCAGCAAGGTCCTGCTGTACCCGGAGCATGTGACCGACGTGTTCGACTTCCTCACGACCTCCGAGACCAGTGCGACCAGCGGCCACAAGATCTACGTCGACACCGGATACCTGAACTTCCGCTACAAGCTCGTCCCCTGGGACGAGCCCGCCGTCGCCGAAGGAGTTGCCAGCCATGCCTGAGGACACCACGAGAAGGACCGCCGTCGTGACCGGCGGCGCGGGCGGGCTCGGTCGCAGCATCGCCGAACGGCTCACCGCCGATGGCTACGCCGTCTGCATCGCCGACGCGGACGCCGCATCGGGCGCCGCCACCGCCCTGGCGCTCGCCGCGGGCGGGGAGGCCCACTTCCTCGCGTGCGACGTGCGCGATCCCGAGGAGGTGGCACGGGTCATGGACGCCGCCGCCGCCCGGCTGGGGGGCATCGACCTGCTCGTCTGCTGCGCCCACGAGGGATGCGAGCGGCCCGTCGAGGAGATCACGGTCGCCGACTGGGACCGCACGATCGGGACCGACCTCACCGGGGGGTTCCTCGCCGCTCAGGCGGCCGTCCCCCACCTCGCCCGAAGCGAGCGCGCCTGCATCATCCATGTCTCCTCGATCCACGCGCGGATCGGGTCGGGAGTGCACGCCGCCTACGCGGCCGCCATGGCCGGGCTGTCCGCCCTGGACCGCTGCCTGGCGGCCGAACTGGCTCCGCTCGGGATCCGCTGCTGCACGGTGTCTCCCTACACGGTGCTCACCGACTCGACCCGGCCCAGGCTCACCGAGCCGGGCTGGGAGGCCCTGCAGCGTTCCACCGTGCTCAACGACGCGATCATGCGCCCCGAGGACCTGGCCGACGTCGTCCGTCTTGTCGCGTCCGACGAAGGACGCGTGCTCAACGCCTGCGACCTGGCGGTCGACGGCGGGATGAGCATCTTCCGGGAGAAGCCGGCTGTCTCCGCGTACGCGTGAGCAGGCGAGGAAAGGCTGAATCATGAAAAGCACATCAGACAAGACCGCCGTCGTCGTGGGCGGATCGGCCGACTACGGCCTGGCCGCCGCGTCCGCCCTCACGGCCCGCGGCGTCCACGTCGTGATGGTCGACGAGACGTCCGGCCCGGGTGGCGAGGTGGACGACGGTCTCGTGGACTTCGTCGGTTCGTCGCTGGAGGACGTCCCGGCGGTACGCCGCGCGATCGACGCGACCGGCGCACGGTTCGGCGGCATCGACATTCTGGTCAACAGTGCCGTCGAGCACGGCCCCGACGGGTTCTGGGATGTCTCCGAGAGCCAGTGGCAGCGGTGCATCCGCGTCAACATGAAGCTGCCCTTCTTCGCACTGCAGGCGTGCGTGCCCCACATGCGCGCGGCAGGCGGAGGTCGCGTCGTCAACTACTCGTCGGTCCTGGGCGGCCTGACCGACGGCCGGCACCAGTTGGTGCTGGGCTTCGCGAAGGCGGGGGTCAACTCCATGACCCGGCAGTGGGCGGTGGATCTGTGCCTGGAGAACATCCAGGCCAACAGCATCTGGATCGGCTACGACGACTCGGGCCGCCTGCCGTCCCCCGCCGACGTCGGCGCGTTCGCCGCCTTCCTCGCCCTCGACGCGACGCCCTTCCTCAACGGCACCCAGATCCCGGTGGACGCCGGGACGTCGCTGCTGCGGCAGGGAAGCCTGCTGGGCTGACACGCCGGCCGGGCCCGCCGACCGGCGGCTCACCCGTCCCGGCAGCCGTCCGCAATCCGATTGGAAGACAAGGAGAGACATGATCACATCCGAGTTCGCCGGTCTGGTCGACCACGCCGTGCTCGCTCCCGACGTGACGAACGAAGGGGTGCGCGCCGCGTACCGCTTCACCGCCGAGGCGGGCTGTGGCTCGCTGGTCGTCAACGGCAGCAACGTCAAGTTCGCCTCCATCCTCGCTCGCGGCACCGGCGTGAGGGTCGGCGCGGTCGTCGGCGGGTTCCCCCTGGGCCGGGTGCCGACCTCCGTCAAGGCGTTCGAGGCGGCGGAGGCCGTCCGGTTCGGCGCCGACGAGCTCACCGTGATGATGAACATCGGGGCGTTCCTCGAGTGCAGTCCCGACTACCTGCTCAAGGAGGTCGGCGACGCTGTGCGGATCGCCGACGGCCGGACGGTGAAGGTGACCCTCGAGACGGGATACCTGACCGACCAGCAGAAGCTCCGCGCTGCGCTCATCTGCGCGGACGCCGGGGCGGGATTCGTCGTCACGTCCACCGGATTCGGGCCAACGGCCGCGACGCCGCAGGACGTCGCGCTCCTGCGGGACGGACTGCCTGCCGAGGTCGAGGTGGAGGCCGCCGGGGACATCCGCACCTGGGCCGAGGCGAAGGCTCTGCTGGATGCCGGCGCCGCCCGCCTCACGACCCCCTCCGCGGCTGAGCTGCTCGCCGACGTCGCCGCCACGACGGGACCCGACGCCTCCTGAGCCCCGGATCGTTCCGACCCGTCGGGCCCCGGAGGCGAAGCCCATGACCACCAGACCAGAAAGGACAATCCCGTGCCCTGGATCCATCTGAGCACATCACGGAAGCTGACGCCGCAGGCGAAGGCCGAGCTGGCCGACGAGATCGGCTATCTCGTCGAGATCATCGCAGGCAAGTTCCACCGGAAGACGATGGTGCGCATCGACGACGGGTGTGACATCTACCGCGGCGGGGAACTCGTGCCCTGCGCGTTCATGGAGACCCGCATCATGGTCCCGAACGACTGGGACCAGCAGGTCGACTACGTCGACAAGCTGTACGACCTGTTCGAGAAGAAGCTCGATCTGGCCCCGACCGAGGTGTATTTCAACATGGTCGAAGTGCCGAGCTGGGGATCGCGCGGCAGTCTCCACAAAGCCGGTCAATAGGCCCGGCCCGGGGCGGGCGCCGAAGCACGTCCTCCCCGGGCACGCCCCGGCCGTGGTGTCAGCCGGTGTAGGCGGGAACGACGCCGATCCGGCGGAACGTATCGAGCTGATCGATCACCGCCGGCGCCGCACGCGTCCCGATCAAC
>NZ_KE384021.1:0-104395 GCF_000423465.1 Propionicicella superfundia DSM 22317
CAAGGAAAGATGAGTCGCTTCGCGAGAGGCAAGGTCCGCATCCGCCCAACGAAGTCTTCACTATGGAGTTCTCAAGTGTCAATGCGGTCCTGGCTAGGACGCGAGCACTCGTGTGGACGGTCTGCAGCACCGTCGCGCTCGCTAGACGATCATGGGGCCCGTGTGTGGGAACTGCCGCGGAGCGCCGATCACCTCGACGTTCGTCGCTCCGACGCCTCCCAGGTCCACGTAGACCACCGAGTCGAGCTCGAGTTCCATGAGTTGCACGATATCCGACCTCCAGATCAAGAGCTCGCGGTCGCTGAGATCGCAGAGAAACACCGAGTACTGCAGCCGTGTCCCGTGCCCCTCCATGAGTTTGCAGACGCGCCGTAGGCGCCGTTCGTCACGGATGTCGTATGCGATCAGGTACCGCCGACGCGTCACGACATCACCTCGTTGTGAGGGGTGTGTACGCGTCGAGTTCGCCGATCAGCACGGCGGCAAGGATCCTCGTTTGGACCTCGAGGGCTCGTCGGTAGCTGACGCTGTAGCCGAAAACGGGATGCTTCAGCTCGGTCGCCATGCGTCGTTCATACCCGGCGATCAGCGTTCTTCGGCCCTGCTGGGTCAGCGCAGTCCCGACCGATGAACTCCTGAAGTCGCTGCTCCGCAGTTGCCCTGTGTTGAGCAGGGACACCGTGACGGACTCGGCCACGAGGGGACGAAACTCCTCAGCGAGATCCAACGCCATGGCGGGGCGCCCGTATCGATTGCGATGCAGAACGCCGATGTATGGGTCGAGGCCCACGGCGAGGCATGTGGCGACCACGTCACGGACGAGCAGCGAGTAGCAGAAGCTCAGTGACGCGTTCACAGGGTCGAGAGGAGGACGTCGGTTGCGGCCGTTCGCGCGGAAGGCATCGGAGATCGCCTGATCGCACGAGAGCATGGAGGCGAAGCGGTCGAAGTACGTCCGGGCGGCCGCGCCCTCGAACCCCAGTAGATCCTCCCGCGCTGTCGCCGTCGTCGCTTTCGCCGCCAGCCTTCCCAGTCCCGCGACCGCTCCGCTCACGTCTGACTTCGCATTGCGCCTCAGCAAGGTCCGTTGGTTGCGGATCTTGCCGCTGATCATGGCTGCCGCCACAGCGGATCCCTGGGCGTGCGCCGCGACCTGCCGTCGGCGGAGTTCCGAATAGCCGGACGGTTTACCCTGCGCCCAGCCGTTCAGCCACCCGCCGTATGAGAACCACATCACGTTCGCCCCGGCCTCCCAGAGCTTCCACAGCGCTTCGGTCGTAACCTGGACATGGCCGAACACGCACAGGCTCGACACGTCCAGGACACGGTGTCGCGCGAGTGTTTCGCCCTTCTGCGTGACGAGGATCTGACCGCCCCTGCAGCCGACGTACGAGCCTTGCTCCGTCACGTACAGAGGCTGCTGGTCAGGGTTACGGACCATGAGGCGCTTGGGCTGACTCACCCTGCCCAGCAGGGCATTCTTCTCGTCAGGCAGGCACAGCCCCACCAAAGAGCACCTCGGGCATCGCGGGGAGTCGACCAGCGGAGGCGGGGGGACCAGCGTCGCCGCCGTCTCCCTCGCCCGCGTCACCAACTCCCGGACCTCGTCCTCCAGGTCGTCCCGCCAGGGGATCGACACCCGAGAATGCGTCTCGCGGTAGTAGAGGTCGGCCGACACCACCTCGTAGCCCGCGCGATGCAGCAGCGTGGCCTGCACGAGGGCCTGGGCTCGGTCAGCAGGCCACGGCTCACCGTCAGGGCCCGGATGCCCCACCTTGTAGTCCACCGAGGAGCACCCGCCGTCGACATGGTCCACCCGGTCGATGACCGCCAGGACGCCGAGTTCCTCGTCGGACAACCGCACCGAGGACGTCGTGTACGGACGATCCTCGTCGCCCGGGGCAGGCATCCGGCCTCCCCGAGCGTCGACGGACGCATGGCTCAGGTCTCCCCGTGTGGTGTCGGCGTTGTCCGCCCACTGACCGTCGACCCATTCGATGTAGAACAGGCGGGGGCAGTACACGAACTCGTTGAGCATTCGCGCGGGAATCACGGCGGGGGCGTCCGCGTAGTCGGTCACGGGTCACTCCACGGGTGCAAGGCGACCGAACCCGAAGTGGCTCAACCCGCCGAGGACCAGCGGCCCGACGACCGGCTCGGCGAACTCGACCCGCAGCCACACCGGGACGCGATCGTGAATTGCGCCTCGCCCCAAGGTGCGCGACAGCTTGGCCCCCCACCGCAGCCTCCGGTACAGGCGTGCCTCGACCGGCCGCGATGTCACCGCGATGGAGCGGACGGCCGGCGGCTTCGCGAAGCGGAACGCCAGCTCGCTCTGCACATCCTCCAACGCGAGGCTGGCCAGCGTCTGGTTCTTCTTGCCTCGTCGCACGAGAAGATGAGGGGTCGCGGACTCCCACACCGTCCCGCCACGATGACCGCCAGGACGTGTCAGCAGGTCGCCGATGACATCACGCCCGCCCCAACCGACAAGGTTGAGGTCGCCCGCCACGAAACCCGTGGGGACGTAGCCGCGGTCTTCTCGTGGACGAAGGCCGATCGCGCCGACGACGGAGGCGACACGGGCGGCCGTCTCGTAGGAGACACCGGCGACGCCGTTCTCGTTCGTCGCCGGCACCCACAGGACGAGATCGGACACCCGTCCCTCCTTCTCCGTCCAGAGCCAGTGGGCATGCTGATGCTGCCGCGTCTCGCCTGTCTGGTGACCGCTCAGCAGGCATCGGTCGCGTTCTTCGACCGGCTCGGGGTGACGGTCCTCGGCGGTACCATCCTCGCGATCGTCGGCGGGCTTGGTGACACTGAGCGCGATCATGCGCAGACGGTCGGTGGCGAGCACGGCGTTGACGCCCTGGAAGGGCTCGGGCGAGGAGAAATGCCACCTCATCACCTCCACGCGAGAGTCGGCACGGGCTCTGCGGCGTGGGGCCGAGGCCGCGCCGGCCGCCTCCTCGTAGGACACCCATCGAGCCCCCTCGGGGAGCAGCCGACGGCCCTTCCGCATCTGGTGCACGGTCACCTCGAGCTGTTCGCGAGAAGCGTCCGCCGTCGGACACATGAGCCGCTGCAGTCCGTGGGTGCTCGGCCGCCAGATCGATCCGGTCCAGTCGTGCGCTTGTGGCGGCGCGTCGATGATCGAGCCCACGACGGCTGACTCCGCGCGACCCAGATAGGGCATGGACGCCACGAGCTCGCCCAGCAGGCGCAGCGCGTCCTCCGCCAGTTCGGCCTCACCCCACTCGACGACGAGCGCGTCCAGGGGAGACACCGAGACGTAGGGGTCGAAGGTGAGCTCCGTGGCGTTCAGTCCCGTCCGCTGCTTGCCCTTGGGCATGTAGTGGCGGGTGTGTCCACGCCGGAACGGAGGCACGAAGTAGGTCGGAGGCTGCGCCAGCGGCTTCACCGCCTCCAGCACCTGCGACATCGGCACGTTCGGGTAGCGGGTGTACGCGACGGCGATCAGCGCTCGCACGATCCGCCACGGTGAGGGAGGCCATTCGACGACTCCGTTGTTCACCGCCTGATCCCACGGCGTCGCGTGGTAACGGCGATGCGGAAACGTCAGTTTGAGGACGACGCTCACGACGGTGACCTATGCCTTGCCCTTGGGGCCGCTCCACACGACCACGGTGCGGGGCGCGAACTGTCCGCCGAGTGCTGCGACCGCGGCTTCGAGCCGGGTGCTGGCGCTCGTCGGCGTCGGCAGGCTCGTGAGGTCGACCACCTTGAGATCGCAGGCCGTGCGCAGCCGCATACCCTCGTCGTTGAAGAAGTGGGACAGCTCGTAGTCGATGATCGCCTCGAGAAGCTCGGTGCGCTCGTCCCCGAGCCCGTACGAGCGCAACTGCTCGTGGTCGACGGTCACGTATGCCGTGATGGCGCGCGCGGTGTACTCGGTCCGAAGATGCGGGACCATCCCGTAGCCGGACTCCGCCCCGCGTCCCTCGGCCGTCTTCTGGTTGACACCGTCCGTCTTCACTCCGCCCGACGCCGCGACCCGCACGTCGTCGGCATCGATGAAGCTCGTGATCGCCCGCGCCACCTTGGGCTGGGTCGGCCAGCTCTTCCGGGCGAAGAACACGCCGTGGACCAGCGACAGCGGGTCCAGGTCGAAGATGGCGCGTGCGACCTCGCGGTGGTTGGTCGGTTTGCCGGCCACCAGCCCGAGCTTGCGCTCGATCACCTTCTCAGCGTCCTCACCGTCGATGCTTCCGTCCATGATGTAGGCCGAGGCGAGCCGGTGGGCCTCAAGCCGCGAGGAGGTGAGGAACTCGCCGTCGGGATCGACCACCTCCACGTACGGAATGGCGTCGAACGCCTCGACGGGCCGCTGCTCGGCGACGCGCCAAGTGGTCTCTTCGAAGCGGTTGGCCATCGATTGGGGCGACTCGACGTGGAGGCAGGGTATCTCCACACCGTCCTCGAGCCGGGGGAAGACGGCCGCGCCGAGGTTCGGGAAACCGGTCGGCTGGAACCGTGCACCGGCAACAGGCACCAGGGGCAGGGTCAGGGTCGTGCGTCGGGTCATGATGCGATCTCCTCGTTGCTGTTCTGCGAAGCGAGCCGGGTAACGCGCTTCAATGCGTGCGTGTGGTTGGTCGGCACCCACAGTGCCGCCGCGAGCCGTTGCCCATCCGACGAAGCGATCGGGCCCACCTGACCGATCGGCTTGAGGAACGCGACCGTCCCCCCCGCACCGCGCTGGATCACGTAGCTGCGCTGCAGGAGGGCGGCGGCCTCCGCCACCACGTGCGAGGTGGTCCCTGCCGCCAACTGCGCGGGCCAGCCCGGGGCGATGCCCCGCTGGCTTGCCTCGTCGAGCAGACCGGTCGCGCTGACGGCCTGGCGAGCGAACGGCTGGAGGATGGCCAGAGCGGGCACGGGAACCGCGTCGGCCGGGGCCCAGGGCTCACGCTCGAGGCGGCCATGCCAGTCGAGCGCCAGCATCGACATGAGCGCCGTCTCGACGAGACGGTCGTCGAGGGCTCCGCTCGCCCACGCGTGGACGTCCTGCCAGGGCACGGAGAGTGCGTAGCGGTCCATGACCGCCACGCCCGCCGACTCGGGGGCGCGGGTGTCGCTGCGATGGGCAAGCCTCCACACGAGCAGCTCCGACAGCACCGAACGGAGGGATCGCGGCCCGAAACCGGCCACGACCGCCTTCTGGAAGGGCTCACGGGCTCGGGCAGGCGGCCGCCCGATGAGGAGGTCGGCCATGGACCACTCGCGCTCCGCGACGGTCACGGTGCCGCTCGCCAGACCGGCCGCGATCCGATACTCCGGGACATCCGCGAGGAGGCTCGCGAACAGGGGCAGTGCCTCGGACGCCCGGAGCTTGCGCTCGGCGAACGACACCGCGTCTCGACCTCCCTCGGTAAGCGCGACAGCCCTTTCGGACTCCGTTGCTGCTGCGAGGACGGCGAGAAGGTGCTCCGCTTCGCCCGGGTCGCGATAGAAGCGGACCCGTGCCCGCTCGTAGCCCGCGAAGACCGGTGCCAGCCGGTTCGTCGCGCTCACGCGCAGGAACGGGTTCGCCCTGTGCTCTATGGCGATTCCGACCTCCACCTCGGGGCGTGCCTCGACGGTGACCTCGTCGAGGAGAACCGCGCTGTAGGACAGGCCGTTGCGCTGGACGAACCCGTAGCGGAAGAACCGGTCCGCGCGGCGGTCGATTCCCGATGACCTCAGCGCCGCATACATGTGGGCCGCGCCGACGGCGGTGCGGCCGTCCCAGCTCGCCCGGGACGACGTGAACAGGTGGTGGATGTCGCGGGAGCCCAGGGGGTGGTTCCACACCGGCGCCCACAGCTCGCCCCGCGCCTCCTCCTCTTCGGAGCCGGGGGTGGGCCCTGCGGGACTCGCCGTCACGGTGAACGGCATCGCGGCGCGACCCGCGACCTCGCCGAACCGCCGCACCGGGGCAGAGGCGAAGCTCACGAGTCCTTCGACCATGAGAACGAACGGCCAGGGGTTGACGAACGAAACGGCGTCGTCGAACGCGGATGTTCCCGGGCCGCCGGCGGCTGCGGGGTCGAACTGGCCGATCGTCGCGGCGGCGAGTGCCACCGACCTGCCGTCGAGCGCCGACTCGAGCCATGTGCGGGAGGCGGGCCGACGTGCCCCCAGGTCGGGCAGCACATCGGCCAGCCGTTGATGGAAGTTCGTGGAGAAGTCGTAGCGCCCGTCGTTCCCACCGGTCCCGAGGAGCGGGGGAAAAACGGCGCGGCGTTCGCCCTGCGGTCCGGTGGTCAGGACGACCGCTGCATCGATCCACGGCAGCGCCGCGTCGGGGACGCTGTTGCGGAGACGCTGGACGTAGGTGCCCTTGTCCTTGTCCTGGTCGACTGCGCGGATCACGGCATCGGTCGCGACGAAGGCCTGCAGCCTCGGTGAACCCGACGTGAGGAGCTTGTTCAACGCCTGGCGCGGGGCTTTGTCCTTCTCTCCGTATCCACTGCCGCCGTTCCACGGGCTCAGGATCGGCGTCGGGCGGTACGCGTCGATGAGGAAGTCGACAAGGTCGTCGCGGGCGACGTCGACCATGAGAGTCGACCCTTCCCACCACGACATCGCGGCGGGGTCGAACTGGGTGGTCACCACCCGGACGAGGCCGAGCCCTGCCAAGTAGGTCATCAGGTTGTCGGGTCGCAGCCCGGGCATCTCCAGGATCACGGGGTCACCTCCGGGTGGGGCAGGGCACTGGCTCGCCAGTCGGCCATGCGGACGAGCATCTCGGCATATGCGAGGCGGAACGGGCCCCAGTGGTCGAGCAGCGCCAGGCTTCGGTCGGTCCACGAGCCGGGGCCGCCACCGAAGACGCGGGCGAGATCCACGGAGCTCTTGCCGCCGGTGACCGTCGGAATCAGGTCTGCCTGCAGCAGGCCGAACAGCGTGCGTCCGGACCGGCCTTCCACCGTCGGATCCTGCGGACTGACACGAACGATGCCGTGATGGGCTGCGACCAGGTAGCGGCACAGGTCGTGGGCGGCCTCGGGGACGCCGGCGTCGGTCATGGCGTCCGCGCCGTCGGGGCTCATCAGCATCAGCGCCGACACCAGTTCGTGGCGGAAGTTGCGGCGGCGTCGACCGTTCTCGTCCTTGCAGATCAACTGCCCCTTCGACCCGGGCGATTTCGCGAAGACACCGGCCGTCGGGTGGTCGGGCGAGGTCGCAAGCAGCGCTCCTTGCCAGATGGGATGTGCTTTCCCGATGTCGTGAAGAGCCGCAGCGCCGACGACGGCCGCGCGCATGTCCGGGTCAAGAGAGACCGTCCGCGCGATCTCCTCGATCAGGGTTTCTGCCTGTTCCCGGGTCTCAGCGAGGTGGGTCGCGAGCGGCAGCCACACACTCGACTGGGCCCCGGGCTCGTTGCCCACGCCATCGGTGTCGGGTCTCGGAACGTCGTCGGCCCGGGCCGAGGCCTCGGCCTCGGTGATCGCAACCGGCGTCCTCGACGACGGCGAGAAGCCCGCCTCGGTGTCGTAGCCGCCATCGGCGCGGTCGACCAGCAGGAGCTGCTGTGGCTTGACCTGAGCCCCGCTCGTCACCCGGACCCAGCGGTCATCCGTGGTGGAGAACATGAGCACCCGTGGGCGAGGATCACGCGAGAGGAGGCTACGGACGTCGGCGGCCTTCGCGGCGCAGCGCAAGGGCTCGGGCGGCACGGTCACGGACCGCCCCACTCCCTCGTAGCTCGCCGTGTCGACCCAGGCGATCTGGATGTCCAGCGGCTCGTCGCCGCGAATGTAGCGGCTGATGTCGATGTCTCGGCCCGCCTGGTCGGCGGCGGTCTCGAAGAGGTCTTCCATCTCGGACCGGCGGATGACTGCCAGGTCCGTCGGCACCTGGGCCACTCGCGTCGTCAGGAGAACGTGCCCGGACACCTGGCGGCCCTCGATCGCTCGCAGGGCGTCGGCGGTCGCTGCCGTGTCGTGGGCGTCGTAGGGGCTGTCTTTCATGGCTTCGAACCACAACAGCCGGGCGTCTGGTTGTCTGCCCTTGCGGTTGAGGCGACCGGCGCGCTGGACGAGGGAGCTCCACGGGGCCGCCTCGGTCACCAGGGTCCGGGCGTCGAGGTCGACACCGGCCTCCAGGGTCTGCGTCGCCACGACGATCCGCCCTTCGGGCGGCACCTCCGAGAGGACCCGGTCGACGATGTCGGCCCGTTCCACACCGCGGAAATGGGAGTGGAGGAGAAGGAGGTCGGCCTGGGTCTTGCCCTTCAACGCCCGGTAGGTCTCGACGGCGCGTTTGACCGTGTTGACCATGACCAGGGTCAAGGACCCCGGCATATGGGCATCGATGATCCTCTCCGCGAGGACTTTCGGCTTGTCGCAGCCATGCAGTTGTTCCACGGTCTTTGCCGCAGCCAACCGCTGCCGCAGGATCGGGTCGGTTTCGTCGTCGGCCTCGAGGCGGATGACGCTCGTCGTCTTCTCGTCGTAGGGGTTGTCCACGACGTCGAGCGCCTCGGGCAGGATCGTGGCGGACATGCACGTCAGCCCGGCGGGTTCAGCCGTCTGCCAGCCGGACTGGAATGCGCTGATCTGGCGGAGGGTCGCGGTCGCCTGGACGCACAGTTGCACCTCGTCGACCACGATCTGCGCCCCGTTGGTGAGGAGGGCGAAGTCGATCGGGTACGCACCTCGCGTCGCCCCATAGCCCCGATTCAGTGCTCGCGACACCACGCCGTCCACGGTTCCGATGACGATGGAGCGCTCGTCGGGCGTCGTGCGCCAGGCGCTGAGGTCGTCGCGAGAGAGCCGACCGCCCATCAGAACCTGAACATGCACGGCGTCGGCAACACCCAGCCTCTCCAGCATGTCCGCCACCCGCCGCTCGGTCTGTTCGACGAGGGTGCGCATGGGCAAGGCGATGATGAGTCGCCGTGGGGTAGCCGCCTGCGTGCCCGCGGATCCGCGAAACGCGCGCCACAGCCAGGGGACCACCACGGCTTCGGTCTTTCCCGCGCCCGTCGGCGCGGTGATGATGTCAGGGAAGCCGACGTCGGCCACCCGGCACTGGAAGGGGTACGGCCAGAAACCCGTTGCCGTCTCGAAGAACTCCGCGTAGTCCACTTCGGCTACCTCCTGCAAACAAGGGAACCACAGGCCACCGACGCTTTCTGTGAGTTGGCCCAACACGTCGATGAGGGGACGGCGCGGTGCCGGGCATGCTGCTCGTCACGCGCCATGCCCGGACGACACGAGGACGCCCGCCGGCCGGCGGGCGTCCTCGTGTCTCTTCGTCAGATATTCAGGTGGAGTAACTCAGTTGGCGTGTTCGACGACATCGCGGACCTCGTGCATGAGGTCCTCCCACGTCTTCGTGTCCAGGTCGATTCGACGTACGCGCGCGATCGGAAGGTACTCGTTGACGGCCTCGCGGACGATCGCGACGGCCTCGTCGTGAACGGTCGAGGCAGTGGTGGTGCTCATTGTTGCTCTTTCGTCGGATGGTCCCCCTCGCTGAGGGATCTCTGCTACCAATCCTAGACCGATCGGGGTCCGATTGCGACGCAATCTGCGCTTGTCAGCGCCGTATTGCAGGAGATTCTTTCGTCAAACGGGCGTCGGGCGGAACAGTCGCTCGTCGCGGTTCGGGACCCGCTGTCCACCATTCGGACGAAGGTGTGAGACACAAGGGGCTTCGCGCGGACGGATCACGCGTTGTTACCGGACTGTGACCTCGGATGGGCTGCTTGAGCGTGGCGTGGTACCGACCTCCATCTGGCCAGCCCAGCCGGCGCTCGCCGGTCGAGGGAACGCGTAGGAACGAACCACGTCAGTCGGACAGCCTCTGAAAGGCTTGCTCGGCCGTCTCGCCGATCTTGAGTCTGCCGACCTGCCCCGAGTCCGTGACGACGACGGACCCCACGCCCATCGGCGCGGGCGTCGTGCGGTCGGACCAGGCGAACACCCAGCCGCTCTCTTCTCGGCGGGCTGAGAACAGGTCACGGCTGGCAGCCTGACTGTGCTTATCGGCCAGCACCTGGCGAGCCTCGTGTTCGATCAGTGCACGTCCCTCGGTCACAGGATTCTCCCTCCTTGGCGTCCCACGCCACCGTTCTGACGCTGACGCCCGGCAGTTGCCCCCATACGAGGGTAGATGTCCTGGCCGTCGCATTCGCAGACCTCGCCTCCCTGCGCCTCCGCAGTCACGATCTCGCCGTCACAGTTCATGGTTGTTCGACGGCGTGGGCGCGGCTCGTCGGTTCGAATCCCCCCGGGGCGTCCAGGCGGAATGAGCGGCCCCGTATGTCGTTGGGCCGACTCGATGACTTACCGTAGCGGTTTGAACAGCCCGGCTGCGGCTTGGGGTTGCCCGCCAAGGCGAGAAACCCCAAGCCGCGGGTGGCCGTCTGCTACAACGGAATGCACCGGGAGAAGGAGGAGCCAGATGACCGTCCCCGACAGGCACGACCCGCGCACGGTGGGGGACGCGACGTGGGCGGTCCACGGCGGAAACGCCGTCGACGCCGGATCGGGGGCGATCCGCACGCCGATCATCATGGCCAACGCCTATGCCCTGCCCGACGATCCGAGCAACCTCGACTGGTCGAACCCCGACCGCCTCCTGTACACGCGCACGACCGGCGCCAACCAGCAGGCGCTGGAAGCGAAGCTCGCCGCGATGGACGGCGGCGAGGCGGCCGCCGTCTTCGCCTCGGGCGTGGCGGCTCTGCACGGAGTGTTCTTCTGCTTCCTGCGCTCCGGCGACCATGCCGTCATCTCCGACGTGGCGTACGAGGCGACATGGCGGCTGTTCACCGAGCTGCTGCCCGCGAAGTACGGCATCGAGGCGACCTTCGTGGACACGTCCGACCTGGACGCCGTACGCGCGGCGCTGCGGCCGAACACCCGGCTGATCCACACCGAGGCGATCGCCAACCCGACGACGCGGGTGGCCGACGTCGCCGAACTGGCGGTCATCGCCCACGCTGTGGGGGCGCTCCTGAGTGTGGACTCGACCTTCTCCCCGCCACCCCTGTACCGACCGCTCGCCGACGGCGCCGATCTCACGGTGCACTCGCTCACGAAGTACATCAACGGACACGGGGACGCGATGGGGGGTGCGGTCATCGGCTCGGCCGAGCACGTCGCCATACTCCGCCACGACGCGCTCACCGACGTGGGCGGGGTGATCTCTCCGTTCAACGCCTGGCTCATCACGCGCGGTTCGGTGACCCTGCCGCTGCGCCTCACACAGCATCAGGCGAACGCGCAGCGGGTCGCGGAGTTCCTGGCGGCCGACCCGCGCGTCGCGTACGTCGAATACCCGGGGCTGCCGTCCCACGGCCAGCACGAGCTCGCCGTGCGCCAGTTCGGGGGACGTGGCTTCGGCGGGATGCTCGCGTTCGCGCTCGACGGGGACGGTGAGTTGCAGAACCGCTTCGTGGCGCGGCTGCGCGTCATCACCTCGGCGGTGTCGCTCGGCCACGACGAGTCCCTCATCGTCCACGTGGGGCCGACGGGCCGGGGAGGCTGGGAGCGCTACCCGGAGCACTTCCAGCGGTACGGGCACCTGCGGCTGTCGGTCGGGCTGGAGGATGCCGACGATCTCGTCGCCGATCTACGGCAGGCGCTGGACGCGGTCAGGCCGGTCTGACTCGTCTCGCGCCCGGGCCAGACGGCTTCTTCGGCGGGGTGGAGCTGTTCGATGAGGGGCTCCTTCTCACAGCGTGGAGGATTCGTGTTGGTAGTCCAACATCAACTCTCCACGTAACGCGCCCCCACTGGCACCCGGCCCGTGCCGACTGACCCAGATGCCTTCGTCCCGTGAGGTCTTGGAGAAGACCGTCCGCTCACCCCGACGCCTGGGTCTGGACCGGATCTGCGGCGATCGCGTGGACGCGCGGCCCCTGCTCGGTCCATCGCGCGCCCCGCTCGTCGGCGCGCCCCTCGTCGCCGAGCAGGTGGAGGGCCGTTTCGGCATCCGTGATGAGGACATCGATGAAGCCCGCGGCCAAGGCGATGGAGACGGCCGCCTTCTTCGCCGTTCCGCCGGCGAGGCAGATCTTGCGCGGGATGGCACGGAACTGGTCCTCGGTGATCGACAGGGTTCGATCGGACACGCTGGTCCCGCACCGCTCCCCGGCCGCGTTCAGGAAGACGATCGACTGGATGTCGCAGGCGGCACCCGCCTCGCGCAGGGTGGCGACGTCGTGCTCGGTGTGGTAGCCGGCGAGGCTGAGGCTGCTGTCGCTGCGGGTGGGGTCCTCGACGCTGTACAGGCATGTCTGCGCCTTCGCGGCCTCGTCCAGGGTGCCCGAGATCGACGGGGTGCGGGTGAGGAGATCGCGCTCCTCGGGGCTCTTGGCGAGCGCGGGGCAGAAGATGCGGCGGGCCCGTCCCCCCGTGAGCTCCGCCATGCGCTCGGCGATGGTGTTGGCGTGGACCTCCAGCCCGAGGTCCTCCTGCCCTCCGATGAGGGGGATGAACTCGGCGCCGGGAAGCGTGGCCGACAGGAGATCGGCGGTCTCACGCAGGGTGCGGCCGCAGCCGATGGCCACCTTCTCGGTGGGATGGAGCGCGCCGTCGAGATAGTCGGCCGCGGTGGCCGCGATGGCATGCTTCGACTCGGTGAAGGAACCGTCGAGGGGATCGCAGATGATGAACTCGACGCCGCGGTGCAGGACGCGCAACGCGGACTCCATCTCGGGGAAGAACCCCCGGTACCGGATGCCGATGGTGACGGTGCCGTCGTCGCGAGCCTGTCGCAGCATGCGGGAGACCCGGACTCGGTTCACGCCCATCGCGGCGGCGATCTGCTGCTGGGTGAGGCCCCTCTCGTAGTAGAGGTAGCACACACGGGCGGGGGTGACGAACATGGCTCTCCCGTCTGGACGTCGGTGATGCGGCTGCGCCGCGGCCGGCGCCGGAGTCGGGGTCTCCGGGCGCCGGCCTGGGGGTGGGGCGGCCGTTGGTGCTGTGCTGGTCGTCAGCTCCGCGACGCCAGCCAGGTGCGATACTCGGCGACCAGTCCCGGAGCGCTCCGGGTGCCGATCAGGTCGACGCCCATGTCGAGCATCCAGAGGCTGGCTGCCAACGTGAACGTCCGCGGGACGCCGGAGACCTTGAGCTTCGTGTCCCCGGTCATGTTCTGCTTCATGATCCGGACCTGGCTCTCGGTGGGGAACGCCTGCGAGCCGGTGGCGGTCTTGACGTAGGTGATGCCCTCGTCGCAGCAGATCTTCGTCAGCGTCGCGATCGCGTCGTCGGTCAGGAACCCGACCTCGAAGATGAGCTTGCTGTCGGCGCCCGCGGCACGACACTGGCGCGCCAGGTCGGCCACCTCGGCGCGCACCAGGTCGAAGCCGTTCTCCTTCACGGCGCCGATGTTCGTCACCATGTCGATGCCACCGGCCCCCTGTTCGAGGGCCTCGGCGATCTCACGGGACTTCATCGTCGAGGTCATCGTCCCGTAGGGGAACGAGATGCACGCGCCGGCGACGACGTCGCTGCCGTCCAGGATGTCGACGACGATCTTCGTCCAGCACGGGTTGAAGACGAAGCCGTAGACCTTGGTGTCGACCGCCTGCTGCGCGGCCTCACGGATGGCGGTCTCGGTCACGTCCGGTGCCAGGAGCGCCATGTCGTAATGCCTGGCGTACTCCTCGACGGTCATGGTTGGTGTTCCGAGCAGAGTCACTTTCTTCTCCTTCTGGCGGTTGTGGGGTGTCTGCGGGTCACTGGACGTGCGTGTCCTGGAACTTCTTCAGCCGCGGGAAGACCCGCGCGCTCATGTCCTGGTACAGCTCCTTGTACAGCTCGAAGAGCTCGCCGTAGACGGGTGCGTTGGCCGGGTTCGGGTCGTATCCGGACCGGACCCGCACCATGTTCTCGATGCCCTCATGCACGTCCTTGTAGACGCCCGCTCCGATGGCGGCGAACATCGCGGCTGCCAGCGCTGTGGCCTCGGCGGTCTCGACCGTCTCGATGCGCCGGTTGTAGACATCGGCCTGGATCTGGTTCCAGAAGTCCGACTTCGCTCCGCCGCCGATGGCGCGGATCACCTGGGGCTTGTGGCCCAGCGTCTCGTCGGCCACCTCGATCATCGTCATGGTCTCGAAACAGACGCCCTCCATGATGGCGCGCGTCACGTCGTTCTTCGTGTGCGAGAACGTGAGCCCCGTCAAGGTGGCGGAGGCGTTGACGTCGAAGTTGGGGCAGTCCTGCCCCGCCAGCCACGCCGTGTAGAGGACGCCGCGGGACCCGACCGGCGACTTCGCGGCGGCCTGCGTCAGGAGAGGGAACACGGACTCGTCCATGAGGGAGGCGAATCCCTTCTCCTGCTGGGCGAACGTGTTCGCGTACCAGCCGAGACTGGACGCGCCGGACGAGGAGTTGCCTTCGACCTGCCAGTGCCCCGTGCCCGCGTGGCCGAGGATCGTGATCCGGCCCTGCGGGTGGACCTTGTAGGTCGAGGTGTAGGCGTGCAGGACGCCGGCGGTGCCGAAGCACATCGACATCATGCCGTCCTTGGCGACGCCGGCACCGACGGCGGCGCACCGCTGATCGCCGGCCCCGACGAACACGGGAGTCCCCTCGGCGAGGCCCGACTTCTCCGCGGCCTCCTTGCTCACGACGCCGGCCTGGAAGCCGGGGTCGGCGCGGTCGCAGTACTTGTCGATGTCGACGCCGTACAGCTTCGCCCGCTCCGGGTCGAACTCGAAGGTGGACGCGTTCGCCAGCTTCGAGTACGGCATGCCGGGCTTGTCGTCGTAGTACGCCTCGCCGGTGTAGGCCTTGGTCATGAGGGCCTGCATGCCGACGATCTTGTAGGTCTTGTCGTACAGATCGGGGTAGTGCTTCTGGAACCACAGCACCTTGGGGAGGGTGCACAGTCCGTTCAGCGGGTACCCGGTGAACTCGTAGTCCTCCTGCTCGGTGATGCCGGCAGAGGCCCAGCGGTCGCGGACGAAGTCGAACATCTCGCCGCCCCGCAGGTCGTTCCACAACAGAATCGTGTGGAGGAAGTTCCCGTCCTTGTCCACCGGGACGAAGGTGGTGCACATGTGCGTGAAGCCGATGCCGATGATCTCCGTGGGGTCCACCCCGGAGTTGGCGATCGCCTTCTTGGTGGACTCGAACATGAGGTCGACAACCGACTGCGCGTCCTGCGCGACCCACCCGGGACGCGGGAAGTAGGTGGGCGTGTCGAGGTAGCCCACGCCGATGACGTGCCCTGTCAGATCGAAGACGACGGACTTGGTGCCCGTGGTACCGAGGTCGACGCCGACCAGATACTTGTTGGCCATGGATGCTCCTGAAGAAGGGTTTGCGGCACAGCGATGTGCCTACTTGAAGATGACGTGGTAGATGCGGCCGCCGTCGATGTTGACGGCCTCTCCGACGATGTAGCCCGACCGCTCGCGGTCGCTGAGGAAGACGACGAGGTTTGCGATGTCCTCGGCGGTTCCGCCGCGCTTGACCGGGAGATGGCTCACGTAGGCGTCCCAGCCCTCGCGCGTGTAGCGCTGCCGCATGAAGTCGGTGTCGATCACCATGGGCCGGATGAGGTTGACGCGGATCCCGCGGGGTGCGTACTCGTTGACCATCTCGGCCATGAGCCCTTCGAGGGCGGCCTTTCCGGCCGGGTACGCGACGGAGGATCCTCCGCCGTTGAGGACGGTGCCCGAGCCCATGAGCACGATGTCTCCCGCGCCCTGCTCGAGCATGTGCGGCAGGCAGGCGCGCAGGACGAGGAAGGAGCCGTCCAGAGCGATCTTGTAGACGCGCTGGAAGGTCTCGTAGTCGGTCTCGTGCATGAGGCCGGTGGGGATCGTCAGGCCGGCGTTGCTGAAGACGTTGTCGATCCGTCCCCATTTGTCGATGACGCGGTCGATCATCCGAGGCACGCCCACCGCGTCGGTGACGTCGCACTCGAGGCCGAGGCATTCGACCCCGAGCGCCTCCAGTTCGGTCATCAGGCCCGCGGCCGCTTCGCGGTCGCGGTCGCTCGGATAGTAGTTGACGGCGACATGGGAGCCGGCTTGTGCGTATCCCCGGCAGGCGGCCGCGCCGATGCCGGTCGCGCCGCCGGTGACGAGCGACACCTGCCCTTGTAGGTCAATGGTCCAGCTCACGAATCCTCCTCGATTGTGGCTCTGGCGCTCCGCTTCGAGCGTCAGATGTGGAACTCGTGTTCAGCACGCTATCGGATGTTCATGGTGTGATCAACGGATCGCGCAATGTTCAATTCATGTACACGAGTCGACGAGAAGGGTCGGTGCGGCGTCGCATGACGACTCCGGCGGAGGCCCCGAGCCGTGTGCAGGAGGTCGGCCCGGTGTCGTGTGCAGGGAGGCTGGTCCGGTGTCGTGCGCTCGGGGTGGGTACGGGGCGTTGACCGCCACGTTGCGAGGCATACCGGCTCGGTGGGGACCGGACGTCGGGGTCGGCCGCCAGGTTGTGAGGCATACGCCGTCGATCCGAGGCGTCGTATGCCCTGCAACGTGGCGGTCAGACCGAAGGCGCGGAGACGACCCGCCTGGTATGCCGCACAACCTGGCGGTCACCAGTGTCAGCGGGGAGAAAACGCCCGCGTGACGCAGGCGAACGGACGGAGGTCAGCGGGAGGTCTCGACGGACTCCAGGAGCTCGGCGAGAACCTGCGCGACGCCGTCGGCATCGTTGGACGCCGTGATCGCGTCGGCGGCGGCGAGAGCGTCGGGGTGGGCGTTGGCGACGGCGACGCCGGTGCCTGCCCAGCGCAGCATCTCGATGTCGTTGATCCAGTCGCCGAACGCCATCACCTCGGAGGCGTCGATGCCCTCCAGGTCGCACAACCGCTGCAGGCCGCTCTGCTTGGTGACACCCTCGCCGAGGATCTCGATGAACGGGGCGCCCGCATCCGTCACATTGACCCCGGGCACCTCGAACGACCGCGCCAGCTCGTACAGGTCGGGGATCGTCCACCCCGGCGCGCGGGCGACGACCTTCACCGACGGCTCCGAGAGCACCTCGGCGAGGGATGCCTCGGGGACGCCCTGGTCGCCGCGGTCGTGGTCGCCGGGCCGCATGAGGTCGACATAGCCGTACTCGCCCAGCAGCGTCCGGCCGATGTCGCGGACGGCGGCGACCTTCAGGGTCGGGACCTGCTGCTTGAGCCTGCCGACGAGCTCGCGCATCGGCTCCACCTGCAGCTCGACGGAGAACCGGACGGTCTCGTCGGGCAGGGTGACGGCGTTCGCACCGTTGGCCGAGATCAGCGTCCCGGCGAAGTCGAGCTGCCGCAGGATGCGGGTCATGCTGTAGAACTGCCGTCCGCTGGCGGGCACGAACAGGACGCCGCTGTCGACGAGCGCGTGGACGATCCGGTACGTCTCGACGCTGATCGTCTTGTCGGAGCGCAGCAGCGTGCCGTCGAGGTCGGTGGCGACGAGACGGATCACGAGGTGGCCTCCATGTAGCGGCGGCCGGAGAACGCCCGGCCGAGGGTGACTTCGTCGGCGTACTCGAGATCTCCGCCCACGGGCAGACCGCTGGCCAGCCGGGACACGCGGACGCCCATCGGCAGCAGCAGGCGACTGATGTACGTCGCGGTCGCCTCGCCCTCCAGATTGGGGTCCGTGGCGAGGATGACCTCGGTGACGACCCCGTCGGACAGCCGCTGCAGCAGCTCGCGGATGTGCAGGTCGGACGGCCCGACGTTGTCGATGGGGCTGATCGCGCCGCCCAGCACGTGGTACAGGCCGCGGAACTCGTTGGTCCGCTCGATCGCGGCGACGTCCTTCGACTCCTCCACGACGCAGATCGCCGACCGGTCGCGGCGCGGGTCGGTGCACACCCGGCACACCTCGCCCTCGGACACGTTGAAGCACACCTCGCAGAAGCGCGCCTTCTCGGCCACCTCGCTGAGGGCGTGGATGAGTCGCCCGATGTCGGCACGGTCGCTGCTCAGGATGAAGAACGCGATCCGCTGTGCGCTCTTCGGCCCGATGCCGGGCAGACGGCCGAGCTCGTCGATCAGCTCTTGGACGGGACCTTCGTACAACGCTCAGATACCCAGGTTCGGCACGGACGGCATCTTGGCGGACGCCACCTGGGACGCTCGCCCGTGCGCGTCACGGAAGGCCGCGACGATGAGGTCGCCGAGCGCCTCGGTGTCGTCGGGATCCCATGCCTCGGGAGAGATCGTCACGCCGGTGAGCTCGCCGGTGCCGCTCACCTCGACCTCGACGAGCCCGCCGCCGGCGGTGCCCGTGACCCGGAGGGCGGTCAGTTCCTCCTGCGCCTGCATCATCTGGGCCTGCATGGCCTGCGCCTGGGCCATGAGTCCTTGCATGTCGAATCCTTCGGGGAGCATTCGTGTTCCTCCAGGTGTGGGTCGGATCGCCTCGATCGTACCCGGCGGGCATGCCGCGCCGGTGCCCGGCCTACTCGGGCTCCTCCTCGCCGATGAGCTGAGCCCCCAGTTGGGAGGCCAGCAGTTCGTCGCTGGACAGCGTGGTGTCCAGATCGAGGTCGTTCGGGTCGAGCTCCTCGTCGGCGGGCTCGGCCGGAGTCTCGGGTGTGGTGGGCGTGTGTCGCGCGCGAGCGGCGGCCTCCCGGGCGGCGGCGGCCGCCTCGGAGCGGCGCGGGGTCGCCTTCTCGGCCGGTGGGGGTGGCGCCGCGGGCGGCGGCGCGGCCCCCTGGCCGTCGATCGCGATCCGCAGGTCGATCCCGAGAACCTCGACGAGGGCGTCCCGCAGCACCTGGTCGCTGCCGCCGCGCCCGAACGACTCCCGTGCACCGACGTTGGCGATGTCGAGCGTGAGGACGCCGTCGCGGACCTCGGCGACCTGCGCGTTCTGCGACAGCAGGATCCACGTGAACCGGCGCCGCTTCTTCACCTCGGCCAGGACCTCGGGCCAGCGGGCGCGCAGCGTGCCCGCCGACACGTCGCCGGGACCCGCGGACGCGGCGGGTTCGGGCGGCGGTGCCGCGGGCTGGACACGCGGCTGTTCCTTGCGCGCCTCGAACGGGACGACGTTCGCGTCGCGGCCCTCGGGTTGCGGCGCGGGATCCGCGGCGGCGGCCGGGCGCGACGGCCCCGGCGGGGCGGCGTCCGGACGTCCGTGCTCGCGGTTCGGCGACGGCGCGGGCGTTCCCTCCGCGGCGGGAGCATCGGCGTCGGGAACCGGTCGCAGCGGCCGAGGCCGTTGCGCGGCGGGCTGCGGGGCGCTGCCGGCGTCGGTCGTCGCGTCGTCTTCGACCGGTGTGACGCCGCCGGACGGGAACATGGCGAGGCGGCGCTCCAGCCGGTCGAGGCGAGCGTGGACGCCACGCTCGTCGACGTCTGCACCGGGAAGCAGGACGCGCGCCAGCATCAGCTCGAGATGGAGCCGCGGCGCGGTGGTGCCGCGCATCTCGGTGAGCCCGGTGGCGATGACCTCGGCGGCGCGGGTGAGCTCGCCGGCGCCGAGGCCGGCCGCCTGCGTCCTCAGCCGCTCCGCCTGGTCGGCGGAGACCGCGATCAGGCCGTTGGTGAGCGCCTCGGGAACCGCCGCCACGATGAGCAGGTCGCGGAGGCGCCGGAGCAGATCCTCGGCGAAGCGGCGCGGGTCCTGGCCGACGTCCATCACCTTCTCGACGGCCGCGAAGACCCCGGCCGCGTCGCCCGCGGAGACCGCATCGACCGTCTCGTCGAGGAGGCTGTCGGGGGTGAACCCGAGCAGGCCGACGGCCTGGTGGTACGTGACGCCGTCCTCGGATGCGCCGCCCAGCAACTGGTCGAGCACGGACAGCGAATCGCGGACGGACCCGGCCCCGGCGCGGACGACCAGCGGGATCACCGCCGGGTCGATCGGGACGTCCTCGGCCTCGCACACGTCGTTCAGGTAGGCGCCGAGCACCTTCGGGGGGACCAGCCGGAACGGGTAGTGGTGGGTGCGCGACCGGATCGTGCCGAGCACCTTGTCGGGCTCGGTGGTGGCGAAGATGAACTTGACGTGGGGCGGCGGCTCCTCGACGACCTTCAGGAGGGCGTTGAAGCCCTCTTTGGTGACCATGTGGGCCTCGTCGATGATGTAGATCTTGTAGCGGGCGGCGACGGGGGAGAAGAACGCCCGTTCCCGGAGGTCGCGTGCCTCGTTGACCCCGCCGTGGCTGGCGGCGTCGATCTCGATGACGTCGACGGTGCCCGCGCCACCCCGGCCGAGACCGATGCAGGACTCGCATTCGCCGCAGGGAACCGGCGCCGGGCCCTTGGCACAGTTGAGGGCACGAGCGAGGATGCGTGCCGATGTCGTCTTCCCGCAGCCCCGCGGGCCGGAGAACAGGTAGGCGTGGGTGACCTTGTTGTTGAGCAGCGCCCGCTGCAGCGGCTCGGTGACGTGCTCCTGGCCGATGACCTCGGCGAACGTCTCGGGACGGTACCGCCGGTAGAGCGCCAGCGGTGCCTCGGGCGGATTCGGCTCCGGCTGTTCCGGGTGAGGCGACGCGGCCCGGGGAACGTCCGATGGGCTCCGACTGCCGCGAGACCCGACTGCCGCGGACGTGTCGGGGCGGACGTCGGTCGCGGCGTCGCTGCCGGGCGCGGTCTCGCCGTCGTCGAACAGCCCGGGCCCGTCCTGCTCGTACGGGTCGGGCTCCTCGGCGAAGAAGTCTTCGGGACTCTCGTTCACGTCACACAGCCTAGAGGTCGCCGCGGACAGGATGCGGGGGAGAGAAGGGGTTCTCCGCGCACCCGCCAGAGCTCACTTACCCTTGCTGCCTTCCGGCCCTGGGGGAGTTGGGCGAGGTGACGCCGCGCGGAGAACCTCTCCCCAGTCTAGGGGATCGGTGGAAACACCGCATATCCGCCTCGTCCCGGCGGGGACGAGGCGGCCGGGGAGCGTCACTGCGACGCTGCCGGGTTCGGCGCCCCGACGGGTTCGCGGGGACGGCGGCGGCTGCCCGCGACACGCGCGGACTCCCGGATCAGCGCGAAGCACACGACCGCCGCGCCGATCCACGCCCAGTCCGCCGGTCCCAGCGGACCGGTGGCGAACACCCCGGCGACCCACGGCACGTACACGATGACCCCGAGGATCGCCAGCGCGAGGCCGACCGCCCCCCAGAACAGCGGATTGGACAGTTGGTAGCGGCTCCACAGTCCGGCGGCGCTGCGGCGCTGGACGATGTTGACGAGCTGGCACAGCAGCACCGTGGCGTAGGTCATCGTGGTGGCCTGGAGCACCAGCGGGGCGACGGCCGCCGCCGTGAGGTCGGCGGTGAAGGGGTTCACGCCGTGGCGCGGGTAGAAGGCCAGGTAGTTGCCGATCGCCAGCGCGCCGATGACGAGGCCCGTCCATGCCACGTCGAGGATCGACCGCGGGTTGACGATGTGGTCGTGGGGGCTGCGGGGCGGCTGGTGCATGGTGCGTCCCTCCTCCGGGTCGCGGCCCACCGCGGCGATCGGGAAGATCTCGCCGAGGAGGTCGATGGCGAGGATCTGCAGCACTCCCAGCGCCAGGGGCACGCCCGCGACGAGGGCGAGCACCAGGCTGGCCGTGTTGACGAAGAACTCCGCGAGGTTGGAGGTGAGGCAGCTCAGCACCCCCTTGCCGATGTTGGCGAAGATGGTCCGCCCCTGCCGGACGGCCTCGATCAGGGTCGCAAAGCTGTCGTCGAGCAACACCACCGACGATGCCTGTTTGGCCACGTCCGTGCCGGTCACGCCCATCGCCACCCCGATGCTGGCGTGCTTGAGGGCGGGCGCGTCGTTGATGCCGTCCCCGGTGACCGCGACCACCAGGCCGCGCCGCTCGATGAGGTCGACGATGCGCATCTTGTCCTCCGGGGTCACGCGGGCGAAGACGGTCCCGCCGGCGATGGCCCGGCGCGCCACCTCCTCGTCGGGCATGGCGGCCAGTTCGTCGCCGCGCACCACGCGGAGGTCGGGAAGACCCGCCTGCTCGGCGATTGCCCGGGCGGTGATCGGTGAGTCCCCGGTGACGATGTTGAGGCGGAGCTGGGCTCCGACCGCCTCCCGGACGGCCGTCGGCACCTCGTCGCGCAACGGGTCCATCATCGCGACCATGCCCAGCAGGGTGAGGTCGTTCTCGATCCGTTCGATGCCGCCGCCGGATTCCCCCGCGGCGAGGGGACGTTCGGCGACGGCCAGGGTGCGCAGGGCCCGGCGCGCGGCGTCCGTGTGGCCGGCCAGGAATGTCCTGCGATCGTCCTCGGTGAGCTCGCGGTCGGTGTCGTCGACGCGGATCCGGGTGCACCGCGACAGGACGCTCTCCGGCGCGCCCTTGACGCACGCCACGAGGGTGCCGTCGCTGCGGCGCCGGACGGAGGTCATCCGCTTGCGGACCGAGTCGAACGGCAGCTCCGTCACCTCCGGCGCGCGGTCGTCGAGGGTGTCCCACGCGATGCCGACCTTGCCTGCCGCGGCGAGCAGGCACCCCTCTGTCGGATCGCCGAGCACGTGCCAGTCCCGGTGCTGATGGTCGGCGGGCAGCAGCCGGGCGTTGCTGGCCAGCGCCGCCGTGGTCAGCATTCGCCCGACCCGGGCCGCCTCGTCGGGGTCCTGCACGGCGGCGCCGTCGCGGGTGAGGCGTCCCTCGGGCCGGTAGCCCGTGCCGGTCAGCGCGTACGCGCGGCCCTGGCACACCAGCTCGGTGACGGTCATCTCGTTCTTGGTCAGCGTCCCGGTCTTGTCGGTGCAGATCACGTGCGTGGCGCCCAACGTCTCGACGGCGCTGAGCTTCTTCACCAGGGCCTTGTGCCGCGCGAGCACCGCGGCCGCCGACGCCAGGGCGGTGTTGACCTCGGCGGGGAGCCCCTGCGGGACGAGGGCGCTGGCGAACCCGACCGCGAACAGGAGGGCGTGGCGCAGCGGCATGTCCGCGGAGACGGCGACCACGAGCAGTATCGCGCTCAGGGCGATCACCGCGATCGTCACGTAGCGGGCCAGGGTGGACATCTCGTGCTGCAGCGGTCCGGGGGTGGGCGGCGCGGTCTGCGACAGCGCGGCGATCCGGCCCAGCTCTGTGGCCGCGCCCACCGCCACCACGACTCCGAGCGCCTCGCCGGTCGCCACCGTCGTGCCGGCGTAGGCCATGTTGTAGCGGTTGGCGAGCGGGACGTCGTGCCCGATGGCGGCGTCCTGTTTGCGCGTGGGTTCGCTCTCGCCGGTGAGGGCGAAGTCGTTGGTGGCGAATCCCTGCACCCGGACGAGCCGCACGTCGGCCGGCACCGAGGCGCCCTCGGTCAGCCGGACCAGATCCCCGACCACGAGCGTGCGGGAGTCCAGGTCGGTCAGCCGACCGTCCCGGTAGGCCTGGGTCAGGGGTTCGACCAGCTCGTCGAGGGCCTCCATGGTCTTCTCGGCGTGGAACTCCTGGACGAAGCCGATGCCGGTGTTGACGAGCACGAGCACCACCAGCACGACGGCTGTGGTGAGGTCGCCCAGGTAGCCCGTGACGAGCGCGCAGCCGATCAGCAGGATGATCATCGCGTCGGCGTACTGGCGGAGGTACTTGACCAGCATCGACTCGCGGTGCAGTTCAACGATGGTATTGGGGCCGTAGCGTTCTCGGCTCGCCTCGAGACGGTCGTCGGCGAGGCCGGTGACCGGGTCGGTGCCGAGCGCGGCACACAGATCCCCGGCCGGTTCGTGATAGGCGCGATCGGCCAAGTCGGCGGCCACTTCCGGGACGGAGCGCCGTGCCCCGACGTGCGTGATCGCCACAATTCGCATCGTACGCGCGCCGCTGTCGGCAGGTGGGGGAGGTGGTCGTCACCGCCGGCGGGCCCGCGGGGACGGCCCCTGTGCGATCGCCGGGACTCCCGCGGACGACGAAGGGGCCGGCCCGGCGGCCGGCCCCTCGCATGACGACCCGCTGACGGGGGCGGGTCGTCCCTCAGCCCCGCGCGGCGGCGATGCGGGCGCGCAACTGCGCCAACTGGTCGCGCAGGTCCGCGGGCACCTTGTCGCCGAACATGCCGAAGTACTCCTCGGTCAGGTCGGCCTCGACCGACCACGCGTCCGGGTCCAAGGCGAAGAGCTGCTGCAGCTCGTCGTCGGAGATGTCGAGGTTCGTCACGTTCAGATCCTCGAGCTTGGGCAGGTGACCGGAGATGCCGTCGACGGCGTCCACTTCGCCGTTGACACGGCGCAGCGCCCACTCGATCGCACGGGAGTTCTCGCCGAAGCCGGGCCACAGGTACGCCCCGTCGGCGCTCTTGCGGAACCAGTTCACCTGGAAGATCCGCGGCGCCTTGTCGCCGAGCGTCTTGCCGATCTGCAGCCAGTGCCCCCAGTAGTCGGCCATGTTGTACCCGCAGAACGGGAGCATGGCGAACGGATCGCGGCGGAGCGCTCCGACCGTCCCTTCGGCCGCGGCGGTCTGCTCGGAGGACACCGTCGCGCCCACGAAGACGCCGTGCTCCCACGAATACGTCTCGGCGATGAGCGGGACGTTCGTGGCGCGGCGGCCGCCGAACAGGATGACGTCGATGGGCACGCCCTTCGGGTTCTCCCAGTCCGACGAGATCGATTCGGCCTGGTCGGCACGGACCGTGAAGCGGCTGTTCGGGTGGGCCGCAGGGCGTCCGGAGTCGGGCGTCCAGTCGTTGCCCTGCCAGTCGATGAGATGCGCGGGCGTCTCGGGCGTCATGCCCTCCCACCACACGTCGCCGTCGTCGGTCAGCGCGACGTTCGTGAAGATCGTGTCGTGGTTGAGCGCATGGAGCGCGGTCGGGTTGGTCTGCTCGCTGGTGAACGGCGCGACGCCGAAGAAGCCGGCTTCGGGGTTGATCGCGTAGAGGCGTCCGTCGGCGCCGGGGCGCATCCAGGCGATGTCGTCGCCGATCGTCTCGACCTTCCAGCCGGGAATCGTGGGACGCAGCATCGCCAGGTTGGTCTTGCCGCAGGCCGACGGGAACGCGGCCGTCAGGTGGTACTCACGACCGTCGGGCCCGGTGATCTTGAGGATCAGCATGTGCTCGGCCAGCCAGCCCTCGTCGTGGGCCAGCACCGAGGCGATGCGCAGCGCGTAGCACTTCTTGCCCAGCAGCGCGTTGCCGCCGTAGCCGGAGCCGTACGACCAGACCTCGCGGGTCTCGGGGAAGTGCGTGATGTACTTCTCGTCGTTGCAGGGCCAGGCGATGTCGGGGCGCGTGTTGCCCGCGGCGTCGACCAGCGGGTACCCGACCGTGTGAACCGTGGGAACCCACTGCTCGCCGGCCTCGATGCGCTCACGCACCTCGTCGCCGACCCGGGTCATGATGCGCATGTTGAGCACGACGTAGGGGGAGTCGGTGATCTCGACCCCCAGCTTGCTGATGTCGCCGCCGACAGGACCCATCGAGAAGGGGATGACGTACATCGTGCGCCCGCGCATGGAACCGTCGAAGTGCGCGGCGAGCGTCACCTTCATCTCGGCCGGGTCGACCCAGTTGTTGGTCGGGCCGGCGTCGGACTCCTCGCGGGAGCAAATGAACGTGCGGGCCTCCACACGCGCCACGTCGGACGGTGCCGACCGGGCGAGATAGCACCCAGGGCGGAGTTCCTGGTTGAGTTCTATGAGGGAGCCGTTGGCGAGCGCGATCGCCAGGATCTCCTTCCGCTCCTCCTCCGAACCGGTGATCCACTGGATCTTGTCGGGGCGGGTGAGGGCCGCAACCGTGTCCACCCAACGATGGACGTCTGGCTCCGGTACCTCCGGGATCGCTGAACTCTCTGTGGCGGTGTCCAAGGTCATGTCTGTCTCCATTGATTGACGTGTAACCATTGTGACGCGTTGCACGCGTGGGCGCGATCCCAGGGCGTCGCCGCACTTGTGTGCAGGCGTGTCGCGTGTCCTGAGCGCAGTTTCCGGGCGCTTCTTCGTCAACTCGTTTGGACTGCCCCGACGGGGAGGACTACACTGTCCATCTGTTGCGTTCGTAGCTCAACGGATAGAGCATCTGACTACGGATCAGAAGGTTGGGGGTTCGAATCCCTCCGAGCGCGCCAAGCCGGGGCCTGGGTGTGAAACACCCGGGCCCTCACGCTTGCTGCAGGCCCGTGTGTTCGGAGAGCTTACGCCGAGCACCCCATCGTGCGCGACATGGCCGCAGGCCCCGCCCCTGCGGGGATGAGCCCGTGGATCGGGGTGTCCTTGTCCCGGCACGTAGTGCTCTCCCCGTGTGCGGGGTCCTCCAAGGACGCGATGCCGCGTCGATCCTCAACACAGACGCTCCTGGGGTGACGTCGTCATCCCAGGAACGAAACGCGCCCTGCATCAGCCCCTGCGCGTGACGCCGGATCGCCTCGCGCGCCTCATCCCCCGTCAGCTCGTTGCGGGCTGCGCGCTCGAGGATGCCGCGCAGAGTCGGATCGGTGACCTCGTGACCGGCGGCACCCAGTGCCGCAGCGGCGAACGCGAGCGCATCCGCGACGTCCTCATCGTCATCGCGGGAAGCTGATGGCTCGTGGGCCGACTCCTCTCGGGGCGCGGTCACGCTGACCACCTCCTCCAAACCTGCCGCCTCAAGGATCGACGAGGCCGTTCGGGCGGTGGCCAAGGCGCGGTCGCGGTGGTCATGGCCAACCCGCTTCCTCGGGATCCGGGTCGGGCGGCACCTCACGGTGGAAGTACGCCCCGTCGTGCGCGTCCCACCCGACGCGTCCGGCCGAGGCGAGGACGCTCAGACCCGCATGCACGCGGTCTTCGCTGAGCCCGGTCCTCTGCTGCACCTGCTGCACGTCGACGACGGATTCGAAGGACAGCTCCCCGCCGATCAGGTCCGCGTCGTCCGAATCGACCGGCGCGCCCGACTCGGACAGCAGCGGGCTCGCCCCGGAATGCCCACGCCAGGACTCGACGCTCAGCCCCAGCACGAACCGCGCTGCAGGCAACTCCACCGCGATCAGCATCGGGCCGGGCAGCCCGTCCCGCTCCCCGTACACCGTCATCCCGTGCACATGAGGCAGCACCCGCCTGAGCGCCGCGAGCCGATGGAGCCCGTTGACGTACACCGCGTCGGGCGACGGCCGGCTCGCCACCCTGACCCCGGACTGCGAGGGCATGAGCCAGCCGGACGGGCCCCGTTCGTCCGGAGCGGGCAGGCCCGCCACGAACTCCTGGGCGCGCGCGGTGTTGACCGTGAACGCAAGAGCGAGGTGACGGTGCATGTCCGCCGCGGTGCCCAGTGCCCGGATCCACCGACGGGGCATGTCGACCGGACGCGACCGTGCGGCTCCGGTCAGGGTCGCGACGCCGTGCCTGTCGAACCCGACATCCAACTGGAGGAACTCGCTCCCTTCGACACGGGCGAGGGCCATGCGCATGCTCAGACCCATGTCGGCGTTGGACGTGCCGCGGTCGATCCACTCGCCGTCGAGGCCGCTGCCCAGCAGGTCGAGCCGCGCGTACACACCACCGCAGGCGGAGAAGACCTCGGCCCGCAGCCGGTCCCCGTGCGCGGTGAGGATCGGATCGCGGAACCCGGCGCGCGTGTGCGACACGAAATAGGTCGCGCTGACGTCGGCGAGCGCGGCGAGCGCCCGGGCGAGCGCCTGCGGGTGCGCGGTGTATCCGCGGAAGAAGCGCGGGGAGACGACCCGGCCGGTGGGGGTGAGCGCGAGAGCGAGGGCAAGGCCGAGCCGCCCATCGCCCTGAAAGGACGCGCCGGTGAATCTGCGAGCGGTCACGCCCGGATCGTAACGATGCAAGGGATACCCGAGAGTCTCCGGCCCTGCTCAGTGCCCCGCGCGGGGGACGCGCCCCCGCGGCAGAATCCACACATCGTCCACGCGGGAGAGCGGTCCGCAGACATGCGGCGGCGGCGCGGGCTACGGTGAGGAGTTGGCCGAAGGGATCCACATGACTGTCGTCAGCATCATCGGACTCGGAGCGATCGGGGCGGCGCACGCGGCCCGGATCGCCGACTCGTCGCCCGCCACGCAGGTGCGCGTCGTCGCCGCGGGAGCACGCGCGGAACGGCTCCGCACCGACGGAGTCGTCGTCAACGGCACGCGCCACCTGTTCCCCGTGGTCGAACCGGGCGACCCGGTGGATCCGGCCGACCTGGTGATCGTCGCCGTCAAGCACCATCACCTGGCCGAGGCGATCGGGCAGCTCGCCGGCCACGTCGGCCCCGGCACGGTCCTGCTCAGCCTCCTCAACGGCATCACCAGCGAGGAGGAACTCGCGGCGGCGTACCCCCAAGCGTCCGTGCCGCTGGCCGTGAGCGTCGGCATCGACGCGGTCCGCGACGCCGACGGGGTGCGCTTCACCTCGCTCGGTCGCGTCGAGTTCGGGGACGCGGTGGCGGGGGAGCCCAGCACGGGCGTCCGTCGCCTGGAGGAGCTCCTCACCGAGTGCGCCATCCCCTACATCGTGCGGCCCGACATGATCCACACACTGTGGTGGAAGTTCCTCATCAACACCGGCGTGAACCAGGTGTCGGCACTGCTCGAGGCTCCGTACCGGGTGTTCCAGGCCGAGGGCCCGGCACGCGACCTCATGATCTCCGCCCAGCGGGAGGTCGTGGCCGTCGCCCAGGCGTCGGGCGTGGACCTCACCGCCGCCGACATCGACGAGTTCCTCGACGTCCTCGCGAAGCTGGGACCCGGCAACTACACGTCCATGGCGCAGGACGCCCTCGCGCACCGCCGCACCGAGGTCGACCAGTTCGCCGGCACGATCGTCGCGCTCGGCGACCGGTACGGCGTCGAGACGCCCGTCAACCGGGTCCTCCTCGAGGCCTTCCTTGCCAAACACCAACTCTGGGGCGTCGCCTGACAGCGGTGACGGGCTCCGGGGCCGCGTCCCGCACACACGGTGTGACAGGACGGTCCCGCCCGGCGGGCAGCCGCGACCGGCGTCCCACCACGCACACGGTGTGACATCTCGCGCGCGATCCGACCACCGGGCAGCTCGCGACGGTCCGCCGGCCCCGCGACGGGACGGATTGTCACGCCGGTCGCCGGAGCGGTCCTCGAGCCCGGCCATACCGCGCCCGCGGGCGGATTCCCGCAGCAGAGCCATCGGCGGGCAGGCGTACGGGTCCCGGCCGGCGTTCGGTAGGTTTCGAGCCATGACCGTGTTCGACTCCTCCGACTTCCGTGCCGTCGCGCTCGACGTGGACGGCACGCTCACCGACCACACCCATCAGGTGCGTCCGCGGGCGATCCGGGCGATCCGTTGGCTGGAGAGTCGCGGCATCCCCGTCATCATCCTCACCGGACGTCGCTCCAACCTCGTCCTCGACCTCGCGCGCGAGTGCGGGATCGCCCGGCCCATGGTGAGTGACAACGGGTCGGTCATCCTGGACACCGGCACGGGCGAGATCATCGAGCAGCGGTTCGCCCCGCCGGAACTCCGTGACGCCGCCTTCGAGCTGGCCGACAGGTTCGGGCTGGGCCGCGCGGTCTGGACGCCCGACGGCATCTACTCCGAGCGCCTGGACCACTACACCGAGATTCTGGGCGAGATGGCCGGCGAGTCCGTGCAGGTCGGGGATCTGCATTCTCTGCCGACCGACCGGATCTACAAGCTCAATCTGTACGGCTCGAAGGAGCGCCTCGACGAGGTCCAGCCGTACATCGAGGCCCACCACCCCGCGGTACGCCGCTCGGCCGTCGTGTTCTTCGAGACGGCCACCCCGGGCGCGACGAAGTGGGAGGGGCTGCTCCACTGCCTGGCCCACCTCGGCATCGACTCCGCCCAGACGGTGGGCATCGCCGACGGCGAGAACGACCTCGACTTCATCGAGGGCGTCGGCCTGGGTGTGGCGGTTGCCAACGCGTACCCGCGCCTCAAGGACGTCGCCGACATCGAGATCGGCCCCGCCGACGAGGACGGCACCGCGATCTTCCTGGAGGAGTTCTTCGGGCGCCACGCCACCGCCTGAGCGCCCGACGCCGGTCGTACTCGCGAAACCGGCGGCGTCGATCCCTATCGCTTGCGGGCCGTCCCGAACAGGTCGCGCACGATCGCGTTGCCGGCCGACCGGGCCATCGAGCTGAACAGATTGCCCGCGACCCTGCCGACCATCTTCCCGGCGTCGTCCCGCGCCTTCGCGGCCTGCTTCGCGCGGGCCGCGTCGTCCTTCTCCCGCTGCCTGGCGGCCGCCGCCTCCTCGCGCTCACGGGCCTTCTGCGCCGCGAGTTCCTCCTTCTCGCGCTGCTTCGCCGTGGCGGTCGCCTCCCTCTGGCGCTGCGCGTCCTGGGCGGCCGCCTCCTGCTCCTGCGCGGCGGCCTGGGCTCCCGCCTCCAGCTTCCGGGTGAGGATCTCGCGGGCCGACTCGCGATCGATCGCCGTGCCGTACGTCGCCATCTGCTGCGAGCGGGACACGCCGGTCGCCATCATCTGCGGATCCATCGCCGCCATCAGCGACTCCGGCGCGCGCATCCGCGTCCAGGCGACCGGGGTCGGCGCGCCATCGGGGTTGAGGACGGTGACGACCGCCTCGCCGATCCCCAGCGACTGCAGCGTCTCGGCCAGATCGTAGCCCGACGTCGGGAACGTCTCGACCGTCGCCTTCAGCGCCTTGGCGTCCTTCGGCGTGTGCGCCCGGATCTGATGCTGCACGCGCGACCCGAGCTGGGCGAGGACGTCCTCGGGGACGTCGGTGGGCGTCTGCGTGACGAAGAACACGCCGATCCCCTTTGACCGGATGAGACGCACGGTCTGGGTGATCGCCTCCAGGAACGCCTTGGACGCGTCGTCGAACAGCAGGTGCGCCTCGTCGAAGAAGAACACGAGCTTCGGCTTGTCGACATCGCCCACTTCGGGCAGGGCCGCGTACAGGTCAGCCAGGAGCCACATGAGGAACGTGGAGAACAGCGCCGGCCGGTCCATGAGGCCGGGCAGCTCCAGCAGCGACACGACGCCCCGGCCGTCGGGTGTGACGCGCAGCAGATCGAGCGTGTCGAACTCGGGCTCGCCGAAGAACGCGTCGGCACCCTGCGCCGACAGGGTGACGATCTTGCGCAGGATGACGCCGACCGTCGCCTTGGACAGGCCGCCGATCCCGTCGAGCTCGGCCTTCCCGTCGGCCGACGTCAGATAGGTCAGCAGCGTCTGCAGGTCGGACAGGTCCAGGAGCGGGAGCCCGGCGGAGTCGGCGTAGTGGAAGACCAGCCCCAGGGACGACTCCTGGACGTCGTTGAGGTCCAGCACCTTCGACAGCAGGATGGGCCCGAAGCTGCTCACGGTGGCCCGCAGCGGGATGCCGGTGCCCTCGCCGCCCAGCGCGTAGAACTCGGTCGGGAAGCCGCGTCCCTGCCACTGCTGCCCGATCTTCTGCGTCCGGGCGAGGAGTTTCTCGGACGCCTCGCCGGGCAGCGCGATGCCGGACAGGTCACCCTTGATGTCGGCGGCGAAGACGGCCACGCCGTTGGCCGACAACTGCTCGGCCATGAGCTGGAGCGTCTTCGTCTTGCCCGTGCCGGTGGCGCCGGCGACGAGTCCGTGCCGGTTCATCATCGACAGCGGGAGGGCGATCCGTCCGCCGGGGATCGGCTCTCCGTCGGCCATGAGCACCCCGAGATCGAGGACGGCTTCGTCGGTCCGGTAGCCGGCCAGAATCTGATCGAGAGCGGCCTGGTCTTCACTCATGGGCTACAGGGTGGCACAACCGGCGCCCTGCACGCCGACTTCGGCAGGCGGCTTCCCTCAATTAAGCTGGCACGGTGATCTTCAAGCGTGTCGGCGAGTCCCGCCCTTACCCCCCGCATGAGTACACCCAGAAGCAGTGGGCGCTCATCGCCCCGTCCCAGGTGCGTCTGGACGATCTGGTCACCACCAAGCGGAACCTCGACCTCGAGGCGCTCCTGGAGGAGGATTCGACCTTCTACGGCGACCTCTTCGCCCACGTCATCGAGTGGAAGGGCGAGCTGTATCTGGAGGACGGCCTTCACCGCGCTCTGCGCGCAGCCTTGCAGCAAAGGCTGACGGTGCACGCGCGGGTTCTGCGCCTCCAGTAGTCTTCGGTGAGTCAGCGGTCCCCGGGGAGGAGTGAGTCGTGCGCAAGGTCTTCGACATCGTCAAGACGCCGCTCACTCTCATCATCCTGCTGGTGATCCTCGTGGGCGGGTTCTGGTGGGGCTGGAAGCAGGTCAGTGCGCCGATCCCGACGACGCCGGCCGCCCCGTGCGTCACGACGAAGCTGAAGGACAACACGCTGCACGCCAACCAGGTGACGGTCCGCGTGTACAACAGCGGCAGCATCGCCGGGCGCGCCACGAAGATCTCCACCGAGCTGAAGAACAAGGGCTTCAAGGTCCCGACCGTCACGAACAGCGACGACCCGGTCGAGAAGACCACGATCATCGGCTCGAGCGCCGACAACCCCGAGGTGAAGCTGGTCGCGGGCATGTTCAAGGGCGCCCAGATCACGGCCGACGGCCGTGTCGACAACACCGTGGATGTCGTCGTGGGTGACACCTACGGTGGTTTCAACGACAAGGGCGCGACCTCGATCAAGGTGTCGAGTGGCGTCGCCTGCATTCCGTCGGCCACTCCGACGGCGACGGCCAGCGCCACCGCGTAGCGGGCGGGCTGGTCACGCGTCGGCTCGCCGGATGAGCCTCGGCAGGCGCGGGGGCGGGTCCTCGGGAATGTCCACCTTCTGACTCCATCGCGCGAGACGTCCTCCGTAGCCGAGGACGCGCAGCCGCTCCTCGGTCGCGGGCCGCACCTGCTTGGACGTCACGATGAGGAGCGCGTCGCCGGCGATGATGCGCGTGGACGGCGACGGGACGATGTACTCGTCGTCGCGGATGATGAGGGACACGACCGCGGTGCGCGGCAGGCGCAGTTCGAGGATCTCCAGGCCGACGAGGTGGGACCCGACCGGCACGGTGACCTGCATCATGTCCGCCTGGATGCGGTCGAGCGGGGCGACCTCGACCTCGACGTCCGTCGGCCCGGCGTCGGCGAGCCCCAGGACACGGGCCGCCCACGGCAGCGTCGGTGCCTGCAGCAGTGTGAAGGCGATGACGAACACGATGACGATGTTGAACAGATGGAGCGATCCGGCCAGGCCTGCGGCCATGGGCACCGTGGCGAGGATGATCGGCACCGCTCCGCGCAGACCGGCCCAGGACAGGAACACCTGCTCCCGCCATGGGATCTTGAACCACACCGCGCAGGCCATCACCGACAGCGGCCGTGCGACGAAGGTGAGGAACAGGCCGGCGGCGAGCCCGATCCCGATCTCGCCGAGGGTGATGGCGAAGGGGTTCGCGAGCAGACCGAGCATGACGAACAGGCCGATCTGGGCGACCCACCCCAGCCCCTCGGCGAACGAGCGGGTGGCCATCCGGTGGGGGAGCTTGGCGTTCCCGAGGACGACCGCGCAGGTGTACACGGCGGCGAACCCGGACAGGTGGATGGCCGTCCCGATGCCGTAGGCGAAGACGGACCAGCCCAGCGCCGCCAACGGGTACAGGCCCGACGACGGCAGCGCGACGCCGCGCAGCGCCCGGGCGCCGGCCCAGCCGAAGACGACGCCGAGCAGGATGCCGCCGAGGAACTCGCCGGCGATCAGCAGCAGGGTGACCGGCAGCCCGCTGACGTGGGACGTCCCCGCGGCCAGGGATGTCGCGGCGGACACCAGCAGCACGACGGGTGCGTCGTTGAGGCCCGATTCCGCTTCGAGGGTCGCCCGGACGCGCGCCGGCAGCGGGACCTTGCGCAACACGGAGAAGACGGCTGCCGAGTCTGTCGGGGCGGTGATCGCCCCGAACAGCAGCGCCAGGGCGAGGGGCATGCCGAGGGCCACGTAACCGAAGACGCCGATGAGGGCGATGCTGACGAGGACTCCGACCGTCGCGAGCAGTGCGGCCAGCAGGAGCGATCCGCGGATGTCCTTCCAGCGTGTCGTGATGCCGCCCTCGTAGAGGATGATGACCAGCGCCGCGAACCCGAGGGCGTGGGCGAGGTCGGGATCGCGCAGGCCGAAGCCGAACAGCGCGAAGGCCATGCCGATCCCGAGGAACAGCAGCAGGGCGGGAAGGCCGAGCCGCGACCCGATGCGCGACGATCCGATGGCGAGCAGCAGCACGACGGCCCCGATGAGCAGGATGCTGTCGAGGCTCATGCGGCGTCCTTCCGTTTGGTTCACAGAGTACGGATTCCGGCGGCGCCGGGGCGCACTTCCCGGGACCTCGCCCCCCGGGGCGGCTCCGGCGAGAAGCGATTGGCCACGGTCTGCGCCGGTCGGTACACTCGCCTGCGGTGGCGTGTCTGAGCGGCCGAAAGAGCGCGCCTCGAAAGCGCGTGAGGGGCAACCCTCCGCGGGTTCAAATCCCGCCGCCACCGCCAGGGGCCCTCGCGAGATCGAGGGCCGACAGTGACGAAGGTCCGTCCCGGGTCGTTCCGGGGCGGGCCTTTTCGCGTCGGGGCGGCCCGGACGCCGTCGGGCGCAGGTGGGACGCCGGGCTCGGGCCGTGCGCACGGGGAGCCTCTCCGGCGGTAGCGAGGCGGTGCTCGGTGTCGAGGCTCGGGCCGTCGCACGGGGGGCTCTCCGGCATCCGCCGGGCCGCCATCACGGCGACTGCTGCGGGTCGAGGCGGCCGCGGGGCGTTTTCGGGTGTCTCCAGCATTCGCCGGTCCGCCCGCCCCGGACGGCCGGCGGCATCGCCGAATCCCCGGATCGGCGCCCAGCGGCCACGCCGGGTCGCGCGTGCACCGTGGCAGGTGCTGCGGATCGCCGCCGGACTTACAGGTCCACGACGAGGAACCGCTGGATCGCCGCCCGGAGACGAGCGGCCATGTCGATCCGCTCCGCGTTGAGGAGCCACTGGATCTGGAGGCCGTCCATGAGCGCGGTGAGCTCGATCCCGAGGGCCTCGGGGTCGGCGTCGTCGCGGAGGTATCCGGCGGCCTGGACCCTCTCCAATGCCCGCTGTGTGCCGCGCACGATCCGGTCGTAGCGCTTCACGAAGTAGTCGTGGGCCGGGTGGGACGGCGTGGACGCCTCGGCGGCGAGCACGGAGTACAGCGCGATCAGACCGGGAACGGTGGAGTTGTGGCGGGCGAGGTCGACCATGCCGCGGAGGATGCCGAGGCCGGAACCGTCGGCGGACCCGTTGGAGCGGAACCGGTCGCGGTCGGCCTGGTCGCGCCAGGCGAGGACGGCTTCGAGGATCGACTCCTTGGAGGGGAAGTGGTGGGCGAGCCCGGCGCGGGACAGCGAGCAACGCTCGGCGATCTCCAGCATGGAGGACTTGTTGTACCCGGACTCGCCGAAGACGACCATCGCCGTCTCGATGATCTCCTGCCGCTTGGCCCGCCCCTTGGCGTAGCCGGCCCGTCGGCCGTCGGCCGCAGCAGTCATGGTGCCTCTCCGTCGTCGGTCTGCGGCGTCGCGGATCCCGTCGTGGGGGGTGCGGCGCCGTCGTCCATTCTCTCGCAGCCGGAAGCCTCGGAACAAAAACCGGCACATGTGTCGGTTTTTGTGTTAGCGTGAGCGCGCCGCTGTACAGCGGCCAGACAAAGGAGTCCGCGCACATGACGACGACACCGGTGCACCCCGGTATCCCCTCAGCGGAAGCAGAGAGGGAGCCGAAGGGCTACATCCTCAAATACGGCCTCGCCTCGTACGGCCTGTTCCTGGCGATCCTCACGCCCGTGCTGGGCGGCCTGTCCATCAAGCTCCAGACCCTCAACAACGGCGACCTGGAGGCCGCCGCGAGCCAGTTGGCCCTCGTCACCGGCATCGGAGCCCTCTTCGCGCTCGTGGCCCAGCCGCTGGTCGGGCGCCTGTCCGACCGGACGACGGCCGCCATGGGGATGCGCAAGCCGTGGATCCTGGCCGGCGTGATCGGCTCGGCGGCGTGCCTGATCACGATCGGCTTCGCGACGAACCTCGCCACGATCCTCGTCGCGTGGTGCCTGGCCCAGGTCTTCTCCAACTTCGCCCAGGCGGCCGAGACGGCCACCATCCCCGATCAGGTCCCGGCGCAGCGCCGCGGCATCGTCTCGGGAATCGTCGGCGCCTGCACGCCGCTGGCGATCCTCACCGGCGCGGTCGGCCTCGCGGCCTTCGGCAGCGACGCACTGCGGTTCACCGTGCCCGCGGTCATCGGGCTGGTCCTCGGACTGTGGTTCGCGCTGACGCTGCGCGACCGGGTGCTGCGCGAGAAGCCCGCCGAGCGCCTCAGCGTGAAGGAGTTCTTCACCTCCTTCGTCTTCAACCCCCGCGCGTTCCCCGACCTGGGCTGGGCGTGGCTGACCAAGTTCATGGTCATGTTCGGCTACGCGTCCATCGGCACGTATCTCACGCTCTTCCTGGGCGCGAAGTTCGGCATGTCCACCGCGGAGCAGGCGCAGTTCAACATGTTCGCCAACATCGCCATGGTGGCCGCCATGAGCGCGATGTCCCTGATCGGGGGCAGGCTCTCCGACCGGGTCGGCAAACGCCGCGTGTTCGTGACCGTCGGCGCGATCATCGCCGGGATCGGCATCGCGGTGATGGCGATCTCGCCGTTCTTCGGCTCCGCGGGGCTCGGCGTCATCCTGTTCGCCGAGGTGGTGATCGGTGCCGGAGTCGGCCTGTTCCTGGCCGTCGACATGGCGCTGTGCACCGAGGTCCTGCCCAACCCCGAGGACACCGCCAAGGATCTGGGCGTGCTGAACATCGCCAACGCCCTCCCGCAGTCGCTGGCCCCGATGCTCGCCGGCCCGATCATCGTCGCCGCAGGAGGCGCGGGCTACACCGTGTGGTTCGGGATCGGCGCGCTCGTCGCCGTCGCAGGCGGCATTCTGGTTTACCGCATCAAGGGAGTGAAGTGACATGACGAACACCATCGCCGCCGGCCTGCCCTACCAGGATCCGACGCTGCCCGTGGAGCAGCGTGTCGACGACCTGCTGAGCCGGCTCTCGCTGGAGGACAAGGCCGGCCTGATGTTCCAGACCATGACCGGATACGGCGACATCTCCCAGGGAGATCCGGTCTTCGGGCTGCCGTCCCTGACCTCGATGGTCACCAAGCGGCGGATGAACCACTTCAACGTGATCGGGTCCGCCTCCGCGCGGGAGATGGCGGTCTGGCACAACGCCGCCCAGGAACTCGCCGCCGGCACCGGCTTCGGCATTCCCATCACCTTCTCCACCGACCCCCGCCACGGGTTCACCGACAATCCGGGTGCGGCGATGCTGGCCGGCCCGTTCTCGCAGTGGCCCGAGACGCTCGGCCTGGCCGCCCTTCGCGACGAGGCGCTCGTCCGGCGGTTCGCCGACATCGCGCGGCAGGAGTATCTCGCGGTCGGGATCCGGGTCGCCCTCCATCCGCAGATCGACGTGATGACGGAGCCACGCTGGGCCCGCTGCAGCGGCACCTTCGGGGAGGACGCCGAGCTGACCGGTCGCCTCGGGGCCGCCTATATCCGCGGCTTCCAGGGCGTGGCCCTCGGGACGGAGTCCGTGGCGGCCATGACCAAGCACTTCCCGGGCGGCGGACCGCAGAAGGACGGCGAGGATCCTCACTTCGACTACGGCAAGGACCAGGTCTACCCGGGCGACAACTTCGAGTACCACCTGCGGCCGTTCATCGCCGCGATCGAGGCGGGCAGCTCGCAGATGATGCCGTACTACGGCCGCCCGGTCGGCACGCCGTACGACGAGGTCGCCTTCGGCTTCAACAAGGGCGTCCTGACCGACCTGCTGCGCGACCGACTCGGTTTCACGGGCATCATCTGCACCGACTGGGGGCTTCTCACCGACGCGGTCATCCTGGGCCAGGAGATGCCCGCCCGTGCCTGGGGCGTCGAGCATCTCACTCGCGAGGAGCGGGTCGTGCTGGCGCTGGAGGCGGGCGTCGACCAGTTCGGCGGCGAACTGTGCCCCGAGGTGGTGGTCGCGGTCGTCCGCGACGGCAGGGTGTCCGAGGATCGTCTCGACGTGTCGGTCCGCAGGCTCCTGCGGGAGAAGTTCGTCCTCGGCCTGTTCGACGCCCGTCAGGTGGACGTCGCCGGTGCCGAGATCGTCGTGGGCAACGCGGAGTTCCGGGAGGCGGGCCTCGCGGCGCAGCGTGCCAGTGTCACGCTCCTCGCCAACGACTCCGACGGGCCGGCGCGCCTGCCGCTGGCCGCTGGGCTCGCCGTCTACTGCGAGGGGATCGATCCCGCCGCCGTCGCCGGGCACGCCCGCCCCGTCTCCGACCCGGCACAGGCAGATGTCGCGATCATCCGGGTCAAGGCACCGTTCGAGCCTCGCAGCGAGGGCTTCGAGTCCTTCTTCCACGCCGGATCGCTGGAGTTCCCCGCCGAGCAGGTGGAGCATCTGCGAGAGGTCTGCGAGGCCGTGCCGACCGTCCTCGACGTCTACCTGGACCGCCCCGCGGTGCTCGGGCCGCTGCCCGAGTGGGCCGGTGCCCTGACCGTCACGCACGGCACGAGCGACGCGGCCCTGGTCGACGTCCTGTTCGGGGTCGCGAGGCCGGAGGGGCGGCTCCCGTTCGACCTGCCTCGCTCGATGGCGGCCGTGGTCGCCTCCCGGGAGGACGTGCCCTTCGACACGGCCGATCCCGTCTACCGCTTCGGTGACGGCCTGTCGTACTGACCCACGGGCCGGACCGGACTCGCCGGCAGCCAGGCCGACTGCCAGGTTGTGCGGCATTCGGGTCCCGTAGGCGCGGTCTGTGAATGGTGACCGCCAGGTTGCGAGGCATACGGCACCGGGCGCGTGGCCGATAACACGCACAACCTGGCGGTCACCCCGCGGCAGGCGGGGTGACCCGGCCGGTATGCCTCGCAACCTGGCGGCATCACCGGAGGGTGACCGGGACCGGACGAGGTCGGCGCGTCGCCCCTCGGGCAGGGTCGGCCGGGCGGTCTCACACGGGAGGTCGGGCGACGAGCTGCCGGACGGCGTCGGTGACGATCTGCCGACGATCCTCGGGCGGGGCCAGCGTGCGCACGTCCTCGCCGTTCTGGGCCCACATGTTCGCGATGGTCAGGACGAGGGCGAGCAGGTGGGGCGCGGGCATTGCCGAGGAGACGACGCCGCGACTCTGGGCATCGGCGAGCGCGGCCACCTTGGACGCCATGGACGTGCCGGCCGATGTGCGGGTGGCGGTGTCTCCGCGCTCGAGTTCGTACCACCGCAGGAAGCGGGTCACCTCGGGATGCGCGACGCCGCTGTCGTAGAGTGCGCCCGCGTACGCCGGCAGGTCGTCGGGGTCGAACGGTGCGGCCGTCATGACGGCCTCCACCACCGCGTCGAAGACGGCATCGAACAACTCGGCCTTGCCGCCATGGAATGAGTAGACCAGGCCGGGACTGATCCCGGCCCGGCGGGCGATCCGGTCCACCCTGGCCCCCGCGAGCCCGAACTCCGCGAACTCGGCGAGGGCGCCGTCCAGCAGGAGCCGGCGCTTGGCCTCCGGATCGCGGGTTCTCATGTGCCGAATCTATGGAGTGAACGTTCACTTGACAACGTGCGGCCGGCGCAGCATCCTGGTAATGAACGTTCATTCAGTAATGCCGACGCCCTCTCCGCCCGGTGGCTCTGTGCCGAGGAAGGGCATCCGGTTGCCGCCGGAGGCCCACGGAGGCGCTCCGGCCCCACTCCACGCGAAGGGAACGCACGCTCATGACCAGCACCGTTTGGCTCATCACCGGCAGCTCGCGCGGGCTCGGCCGCAGGATCGTCGAGGCAGCGCTTCGGCACGGCGATCGCGTCGTCGCCACGGCGCGCCGCCCCGAGACGCTCGACGATCTCACGACGATCCACCCCGACACGCTACGCACCATCGCGCACGACGTGAGGGATCGCGCCCAGGCGGACGCTGCCGTCGCGCTCGCGCTGTCGGCGTTCGGGCGCCTCGATGTCGTCGTCAACAACGCCGGGTACGCCAATGTGGAACCGATCGAGACCGCCACGGAGGAGTCCTTCCGCGATCAGGTGGAGACCGTGTTCTTCGGCACCGTCCACACGACCCGGGCGGCACTCCCGGTCCTCCGCCGGCAGGGCTCGGGGCACATCGTCAACGTCAGTTCGGTCGGGGCACGCCTCGCGACCCCCGGCCTGGCCGCCTACCAGTCGGCGAAATGGGCCACGAGCGGCTTCACCGAAGTGCTCGCGTCCGAGGTCGGCCCGCCGGTCCGGCTCCTGCTCGGCAGCGACGCATACGCGTACGCGACGGCGCAGGCCAGGGCGCGGCTCGCAGCCGACGAGGCGCTCGTCGAGACCACCCGATCGACCGACCGCGACGACGCCACCGAGCAGGACCGCAATCCCCTCGGCCTGGTCCCGGACGACGCACGGGCACACGACGCACCGCGGCAATGAGGCGGGAGGCGGGCTCCGCACAGGTCTTGGCCCGCGGGCCGCCTCCGCACAGCAGTCGGCGTCGTGACGATGAGGACGCCTCGCGCCGGCCCGGCGAGGGGTCCGCAGCCGACGATCCGGAGGTATCACGATGTGGGACCTCAGCAGAATCATTTGCCTTTCACCGAGTTCTCGGGGATATTTCTCGTGTCCGGCGTCTTCGCCGGCAGATCCCGCTGCGAACAGGAGTCATTCCGTGCCCACGCGTAGGTTGCTGACCACCCGCCCGGTGGCCGACCTGTGCCGTGTGCGCAGCGTGGACATGCGCTGTTGTCGGTGACAGCCGCGTAGCCCCGTCCCCACAGGGTCTTTCCCTGCCGAGCGCCGCCTCCGGCGCTACGGCACCCCCCGTACTCGAAAGGCACACCCATGTCCGGTGCTGAAACCACCGCACGCGGGCGAAGGCCCCGCCTCCGGTTTCCCTCCTTCTCCGTGCAGATCCTCGCCGCCCTCGTGCTGGGCGTGGCCCTCGGCTGGGCCGCCCTCGCGCTCGGCGAGACCCCGTCGGGCGAGCCGAACTGGCTCACCGCGACACTGTCCACCATCGGCACGAGCTTCGTCGCCCTGCTGAAGGCGATCGTCCCGCCGCTGATCTTCTTCGCCATCGTCGCCTCGATCGCCAACCTCCGCGGCGTGGCCAACGGCGCGCGCCTGGCCGGTCGCACCCTGCTGTGGTTCGCCATCACCGCCCTCATCGCGGTCACCATCGGCATCGCGCTCGGGCTGATCCTCCAGCCCGGTGCACAGGGCCACACCACCGTCGCCGAGTCGTCGGCGTCGGCACCCGGCCGCACCGGCACCTGGCTGGACTTCCTGAAGGGCCTCATCCCCGCCAACTTCCTCGGCCTCCAGGCGTCCAGCACGGCCACCGCCGGCGCCGACGGGGGCCTCGGGAACGTCACCACATCGCTGTCGTTCAACGCACTGCAGATCCTCGTCGTCGCCATCGTGGTCGGGATCGCCGCGATCAAGGCCGGGCCGAAGGCGGAGCCGTTCCTCGCGTTCTCCCAGTCGCTGCTGACCGTCCTGCAGAAGGTGCTGTGGTGGATCATCCGCCTCGCGCCGCTGGGCACCCTCGGCCTCATCGGCGCCGCGGTCGCCACCTACGGCTGGGCGAAGGTCGCGAGCCTCGGCTGGTTCACGGTCGCGATCTACGCCGGCCTGGCGATCGTGCTGTTCGTCGTGTACCCGGTCCTGCTGCGCGCACACGGGCTGTCCATCACACGCTTCTTCCGCGGCGCGTGGCCGGCCATCCAGCTCGCCTTCGTCTCCCGGTCGTCCCTCGGGACGCTGCCGGTCACCCAGCGCGTCACCGAGCGCAACCTGGGCGTCCCCTCGTCGTATGCGAGCTTCGCCGTGCCTCTCGGAGCGACGACGAAGATGGACGGCTGCGCCTCCATCTATCCGGCGATCTCGGCCATCTTCGTCGCGCAGTTCTTCGGGCTGGACCTGTCGGTGACCGACTACCTGCTGATCGTCTTCGTGTCCGTCGTCGGGTCCGCTGCCACCGCGGGACTCACGGGCGCCACCGTGATGCTCACCTTGACCCTGTCCACCCTGGGGCTGCCCCTGGAGGGAGTCGGCCTGCTGCTCGCCATCGACCCCATCCTCGACATGGGCCGCACCGCCGTGAACGTGGCCGGGCAGGCGCTCGTCCCGGTGATCGTGGCCGAACGCGAGGGCATCCTCGACCGCGCCCGCTACGACGCCGCCGACGCCGAGAACCTCTTCGCCGACGACGATGCGACCGAGCCCGTCGCCGACGACCGGAACGAGCAGGATCCGCTCGTCTCGGCCGGATCGCGAAGCTGAATCCACCACCGACGTCACCGATCCGCTCTGCCACGGCAGAGTGAGGAACCCCTGAGGCCGGGGAGTCGCCGTTCGCGGCGGCTCCCCGGTTCCGGTGTCCTCACACCGAGGGCGCGTCAGCGGTGGGTGGCGAAGAACGCGCGCAGCAACTCGCCGCACGCGTCGGCGGCGACGCCTCCGACCACGTCCACCCGGTGCGGCAGGCGCGGGTCGCGGACGACGTCCCACAGTGACGAGACGGCGCCGGCCTTGGGGTCGTACGCGCCGAACACGAGTGTCGCGATGCGTGCCGCGACGAGCGCACCGGCGCACATCGTGCAGGGCTCCAGCGTCACCACGAGGGTGCAGCCCGTCAGCCGCCACACGCCGAGCGCATCCGCCGCACGCCGCAGCGCGAGCAGTTCCGCATGGGCCGTCGGATCGGCGGTGAGCTCACGCTCGTTGTGGCCCGTCGCGAGCGGCACGCCCGCGGCGTCCAGGACGACCGCCCCGACCGGGACGTCGCCGTGCGGCAGCGCGGCCCGCGCCTCGGTGAGCGCCAGTGACATCGCCTCGCGCCAGCGCGTTCCACCCGTCATTGCGGGACCGTCGCCGGTCGTCAGTTGAACTCCGCCTCGACCACCGTGCGGGCCAGGCTGCCGAGCCCGATCCGGTCGAGCGCCATGAGCGCCAACTCGTCGGTCGACTCGTCGATGTCGGTCGCGAGGGTCTGCAGATCGAGCTCGCTCAGACCCAGATCGGTCAGGATGTTGAGGTCGCCGACGGGCGACGGATCCTCGTCCTCCTCGTCCTCGTCGGGCAGGTCCACGCCCAGGAAGTCGCACACGTCCCGCGCGATGGGCCAGTCGTTCGCGGCGTACACGTCGGACAGGAACGTCTGTACATGCTTCCCGCGTACGCGCACGAGCACGAAGAACTCCTCCTCGATGGAGACGGCGCCGAGCGCACCCCCGTCCCCGGGGAGCCGGCGCAGGGCGTCGATCAACTCCTCCAGATCGTTGGCGGTCTCGAGCGCGAGAGTCTGCGCGGCGGGCTCGCCGTCCTCCCGGTACACCGCGATGGCGAAGTCGAGATCGTCCTCGGTCGCATCCTCCGGGTAGTCCTCGTCCTCGTCGTACTCCTGCGAATCGTCGAAGTACTCGAGGTCGTCCTCGATGCCCGGCCGATCGTCGCCGTCGGCCAAGTCGGGCAGGTCTTCGTAATCGCTCACGGACTCCTCGTCGGCAGACATGCGTCCATCGTGTCAGATTCGCCGACGAGAAACACGCCTCCCGAAGGACTGCTCGGACGCACGTTCGTGCCACCACCACGGCGCGCGGCCGGAATGTCGCCGGACGTCCACCGTGTGCGGCGACCATGTGGGACAGTGCTCGGTGTGGACGTCATCGCACTCGATCACCCGCTCGTGAGTCACAAGCTCACGGTCCTCCGCGACAAGAGGACCGACTCGCCGACCTTCCGCCGCCTCGTGGATCAACTGGTCACGCTGCTCGCGTACGAGGCGACCCGCAAGATTCGTGTGGAACCCGTGGACATCGAGACCCCGGTCGGCCCGACGACCGGCGTCCGGCTGGCCGCCCCGAAGCCCCTCGTCGTCCCGATCCTGCGCGCCGGGCTCGGCATGCTCGACGGCATGACCCGGATCGTGCCGACCGCCGAGGTCGGCTTCGTGGGGATGGTGCGGGACGAGAAGACGCTGCAGCCGTTCACGTACGCCGAACGCCTGCCCCGGGACCTCTCGGGACGGCAGTGCTTCGTCCTCGATCCGATGCTCGCCACGGGCGGTTCCCTGGGCGGGACCGTCCAATTCCTCGTCGACCGCGGCGCCACCGACATCGTGTGCATCTGCCTGCTGGCCGCTCCCGAAGGGATCGAGCACATGCGGTCGCTCGTCGACCCGGTGGGCGTCCCGACGACGCTCGTCGTCGCGGCGATCGACGAGAAGCTCAACGACGTCGGGTACATCGTGCCCGGCCTCGGGGACGCCGGCGACCGGCTGTACGGCCTGGCCGAGTAGGGCTGTCCTCCGCCCCGCGCCGGTGAGCCGTCCCGGCGTGTGACTTTTCGGCCTCGATTCCGCGTCACGATCCGCGACGGGCCGGGATCGGCGAGGTGGGCGCACGGTTCGTCACGGGACGGTGGGTCGTGCGACCCCGGCCGCGCGCCGGCCGCGCGGAGTAGGGTCAGGACGGTGAAGTTCGGGGCGCGCGTCGATCCGTTCGCGTCCCGTCGCACCATGGCCGTGTTCATCGTGGCCGCTCTGGTCGCAGCGGTCGGGATCGGGGTCGTCGGCGGCTGTTTCCGCTGGTGCCTGGAGCGGCTGGGCGAACTGCGCGCGGTGATGCTCGAGTGGGTGCGCACCCTGCCCCCGGCCCTCGGCTGGCTCGTCCCCGTCGTCTTCGTCGCGGTGTGCGCGGTCGTCGGGCAGTTCTTCGCGCGAATCACTCCCCGCGCGGCCGGGAGCGGGATCCAGGACGTCGAGGCCGTCTGGCGGGAGGAGCACGATCTGCCGGGGCCCGGGGTGATCCCGGCCCGCTTCGCCGGCGGGCTCGTTGCGATCGGGTCGGGACTCGTCCTCGGACGCGAGGGGCCGAGCGTCCACCTGGGGGCATCCATCGGATCCGAGGTCGGACGGTGGTTTCGCCTCAGCGACTACGAACGCAAACTCCTGTACACGACCGTCGGCGGAGCCGGCCTCGCGGTCGCCTTCAACGCCCCGGTGGGCGGGGCGCTGTTCACCGTGGAGGAGGTGACGCGATCCGTCCGGCTGCGGGTGGTCCTTCTCACCCTGGTGACGACGTCGGTCGCGGTGGGGGTCTCGCGCTACGTCGAGCCCGGCCACTTCGTGTTCTCGGTCCCGGCGGTCACGGCACCGCCGCTGGGGGCGCTGTGGATCTATGTGGTCTTCGGGTTGCTCGTCGGGTTGCTCGGCGTGGGGTACAACGCGGTCGTGATGGGGATGCTGCGCGGCACCGACCGGCTGCGCGTGCCCGCCGCGGCGCGTGCGGGCGCCATCGGGGCGGCCGTCGGGCTGTTGCTGTGGATCGATCCCCTCTTCGGCGGCGGGGGCGACGACATCGCGCAGATGGTGCTCGGCGGGCAGCAGCTCGCGGTCGGCTCCCTTCTCCTCTACGCCGCCGTCCGTTTCGTCGCCGGTCCGCTCTCCTACGCCGCGGGAGCGCCGGGAGGGCTGTTCGCGCCGCTGCTGGCGCTCGGAGCCCTGCTGGGCGTCCTCTTCCACGACGCTGTGATGGCGGTCGGCGGAGCGGCTGCCGCGGGGGTCGTCGGAGGGAGCGCGGTCCCTTTCGCCGTCGTCGGCATGGCGGCCTTCTTCACCGCGACCGTGCGGGCGCCGCTGACGGCTGTCGTCCTCATCGTCGAGATGACGAATACCGCCTCTCTTACCACCGTCATGTTCGCCGCGTGTGCAGCCGCGGTCCTCGCCGCGACCGCCGTGAAGGGGCCGCCGATCTATCACTCGCTGCGCGAGCGGATGCTGGCCTCCTGAACCGGCCCCGGCGGGGGTGTCCGCATCGTAGTCAGGTGAGGTAAGCGATGCCTTACCAATTAATATATGCGCATGCATGCAGATACGCAGCCCTCGTTCGTCGCGGTGGTCGACGCCGAGTACGTCGACCTCGCGGCCGAAGTGTTCTCCCTGCTGTCCGATGCGACGCGGATCCGAATCATCCTGGCGCTGGAGGCGGGCGAGCTGTCGGTCGGTGAGATCGCCGACCAGGTCGGGAAGGCGCCGACCGCAGTCTCGCAGCACCTGGCGAAGCTGCGCTGGGCGAAGGTCGTGCAGACCCGCCAGGAGGGGACGCGCGTCTACTACAGCCTGATCGACGAACACGCACGCGAACTGGTGCATCAGGCGGTCTTCCAGGCAGAGCACGTGGTCGACTTCTGGCCGCGACACCATCGGGCCGAGAGCCCCGTCGAGCAGCAGGACGGACCTCGATGAGCGCCACCAGGCCCGCGCAGCGTCCCGGCTCGGCCGAGTACGCGCCCGAATCCTTCGGCGATCTGCTGCGGCGCATCGATCGCGCCGACCTCGTGCGCCTTGGGGTCGTCGCCGTGCTGGCGCTCGCGGGCGCGCTCGTCTCCTGGCTGGCCACTCCGTGGTGGCTCCTGGTCGCCATCGCGGCGGTCGGTCTGGTCGTCGGATGCTGGCCGATCCTGACCGAGGCATGGGAGGACATCCGGGCACGGCGGATGAGCATGGAACTCTCGATGCTCATCGCGATCGCCGCGGCAGCCGCGATCGGGGAGTGGGTGACAGCCCTCGTCATCACCGTGTTCGTCCTCGCCGCCGAGATCCTTGAGGACCTCTCCATGGACCGCGGCCGCGATGCGCTCACCGAGTTGGTGCGTTTCCTCCCCTCGACGGTGCAGATCCGCACCGGCGACCGCGTCGACTCCGTCGAGCTCGACCAGGTGTCGACCGGCGATGTCGTCGTCGTGCTCCCCGGCGGGCGGGTCCCCGTCGACGGGACGGTCGTGGAGGGCCGGACGTCGGTCGACCAGTCCCGCATCACCGGCGAGCCGCTGCCGGTCGACGTCGGCGTCGGCAGCGAGGTGTTCGCCGGATCGGTGAACCAGGACGGAGCGGTCGAGGTACGTGCGCAACGGGTCGGCGCCGACTCGTCCTACGGGCAGATCGTGGCGGCGGTGCAGGCCGCGCAGGAGTCCAGGGCGCCGGTCCAGCGCCTCGCCGACCGGATCGCCGCGTGGCTGGTCTATATCGCCCTGGGCGGCGCAGCGGTCACCTACCTCCTCACGCGGAACCCGACCGCGACCATCTCCGTGGTGCTCGTCGCCGGGGCCTGTGGCGTCGCCGCGGGCACCCCGCTGGCCGTCCTCGCCGCCATCGCCCGAGCCGCCCGTGCGGGAGCGTTCGTCAAGGACGGCACCCACCTGGAGGCGCTCTCGGGGATCGACACGATGGTGTTCGACAAGACCGGGACGCTGACCGTGGGCGCACCCGCGGTGTCGGACGTCCGCGCCGCCCCCGGACACACATCCGACGAGATCCTGACCGTGGCGGCGACCGCGGAGTCCTACTCGGAGCACCCGATCGGGCAGGCGATCGTGGCTCACGCCCGGGCGCTGGGGCTTCCGGCCGGGACTCCGCAGGACTTCGACTACCGGCCGGGGCTCGGCATCCGTGCCACCGTCGACGGACGGTCGGTCCAGGCCGGCAGCAGCGCCCTCGTCGAGGACGCCCCCTCAGCGGATGCGCCGACCGCCGGGCGGACGGCCGTGCACGTGTCGATCGACAACTCCTACGCGGGGACGATCCTCCTCGCGGACTCGCTCCGGGAGTCCGCGGCACCATGCGTGCAGCAGCTCCACGGCCTGGGATTCCGGGTCGTGATGATGACGGGGGACAGCGCGTCGAACGCCCGCTCGGTGGCCGACGCCCTCGGCATCGACGATGTCCACGCCGGCCTCCTGCCCACCCAGAAGGTCGCGCTCGTGGAGGAACTGCGGCGGGCCGGGCGGCGGGTGGCGATGGTCGGCGACGGCGTGAACGACGCCCCCGCCCTCGCGAAGGCACAGGTCGGCATCGCCATGGGGACGGGCACGCACGTCGCCCATGAGAGCGCCGACATCGTGCTCATCAGCTCCGACCTGCGGGACCTCGTGCAGGCCGTGCGAACCGCCCGCAGGGCCCGCCGCATCATCGTCACCAACGTCGTGGGGACGATCGCCGTGGACCTCGTCGGCATGGTTCTCGCCGCGCTGGGCATCCTCGGACCGCTGCTCGCCGCGATCGTTCACGTCGCCAGCGAGTCCGCCTTCATCCTCAACTCCGCGCGCCTCGTGCCCCGGGCCGCGGCGGACCCCGAGAACGGCCGGACGCCGGCCGGGAGGCGGCCCGCAGCGCAGCCTCAGTAGTAGTAGGGGAACCGCGACCAGTCCGGAGGGCGCTTCTGCAGGAAGGCGTCCCTCCCCTCGACGGCCTCGTCGGTCATGTACGCCAACCGGGTCGTCTCGCCCGCGAACACCTGCTGTCCGACCAGGCCGTCGTCGATCGCGTTGAACGCGTACTTCAGCATCCGCTGCGCGGTGGGTGACTTGCCGCACACCTTCGCCGCCCAGTCGAGCCCGACCGTCTCCAGCTCCGCGTGGTCGACGACGGCGTTCACCATGCCCATCCGGTGGGCCGCCTCCGCGTCGTACACGTCACCGAGAAAGAAGATCTCGCGCGCGAACTTCTGACCCACCTGACGGGCCAGGTACGCCGAGCCGAACCCGGCGTCGAACGACCCGACATCGGCGTCGGTCTGCTTGAAGCGCGCGTGCTCGCGCGAGGCGAGGCTGAGGTCGCACACGACGTGCAACGAGTGCCCGCCGCCGGCGGCCCACCCGTTGACGAGAGCGATCACGACCTTCGGCATGAACCGGATGAGGCGTTGGACCTCGAGGATGTGCAGCCGTCCCAGCCTGGCGGGATCGACGTCCTCGGCAGTGTCGCCGTCCGCGTACTGGTACCCGGCGCGCCCGCGAATGCGCTGGTCGCCGCCGCTGCAGAACGCCCAGCCGCCGTCCTTCGGCGACGGGCCGTTGCCGGTCAGGAGGACGCAGCCGATGTCCGAACTCGTCCGTGCGTGCTCGAGCGCCGTGGCCAGCTCGTCGACGGTCTGCGGGCGGAAGGCGTTTCGCACCTCGGGACGATCGAAGGCGATCCGCACGGCCGGGACGTCCAGCGCACGGTGGTAGGTGATATCGGTGAACTCGAACCCTGCAACGGGTTCCCACAGCTCGGGGCGCCACGGATCAGTCATGACTCCACCGTAGTGGCGTGGCGCTGTGAGACGTCTGACCCCGAGGCTTGATAGAACGGTGCCCTGACTTGTGACCAGGAGGATGGCCGTGAGCGTCTCCGAGCACCCCGCCGAGCCGCCGCTCGCGGACTTTGCCGCGCACGTCCACGGCGACCTCCCCGGGCGCGTCGCCGAACTCGGCGGCGCCGCCGCGGACGCCGAGCGTGACCTTGCCGCGGCGATGGACCGGGCGCAGCGGGTACGCGACGGCTTCGGACGCATCGCGGGGCGCGGCGAGGCCGAACACGGCGCCGTCCGCGTGACGGTGGACGCGTCCGGGTGCCTTGTCGACATTCACTTCACGCCCGCCGTCCTCCGCTTCGGATCCGTCCAGCGCCTGCGCGACGCGGTGAAGGATGCCGCAGCCGACGCGGCGGACGACGCCGCCGCGCAGTATCGAGACCTCGCCGGTGTCGGCCCCGACGGAATCCCCGACCCGCTGGGCGACTTCCTCGGCGGGATGCCCGAGGTCACGCGTATGCTGCCGCCCGAACTCATCTCCCGACTCCGCGGACAGTCGGCCCCGCACGCCGACGAGCCCATCGCGCGGCGGGCGAAACGCGATCCTGGGGAGGGGCCGGGCCCGTATGAGCCGTGACATCTCCTTCGATCCGGGGGCTACACGGTCGGTGGGGGCGTCGGTCGACGAGCTCGCCCAGGCGGCGGCGGAGTCCGTCGCGGCGTTTCGCAACGGGCTGGCCGCCGCTGGCGTGTGCTGGGGTTCCGATCGATACGGCGCGGCGTTCGGAGCCGCCTACCTGACCAGCGCCCAGGACGCGGCGATCGGCGCCGTCGAGCACGCGAACCAACTCGCCCACGCCGGAGCCGACCTGCTCGCGACCGCCGCCGCCCAGGAGATCCTCGAACAGAGCGAGATCGAGGCCGCGAGGGACATCGGATGATCATGGTGACCGCCCCCGCCTGCGTTCCGAGTTGGGTCTATGAAGGACTGTTTCCCCAAGCCGACGAAGACGGACTCGATGCGCTCGCGGCGACGTGGCACGGCCAGGCCGCATCGTGTTCCCGTGACGCCGAGGGCCTGGACGCGGCGTTCCGGACACTGTCGGGCGCCTGGTCGGGCCCGGACGCCCGTGCGGCGTCGGCGCGTGCGCGCAACATCTCGACCCTGCTGACCTCGACGGCCGCGGCGTGCGAGACGCTGGCGGAGGGGTGCCTGGACGCTGCCGAGGCGGTGCGGGCGACCAAACTGGCCATGAACGTCGTCCTGCTGCGGCTCGGCGAGGCGACCTTCGGCCTGGTCTCCACCGGCTCGGCGGACGCGGCGGCCCAGCAGGTCGCCGCCGTGCAGCTCCGCGGCCTGCAGTTCTCGGCGCGCGCGATCCTCGTGTCGTACGAGAAGGCGCTGGTGGATCGGTTTTCCGCTCTGCAGTTCCCGGCAGACATCCGGCGCACCGTGGCCGGGATGTCAGGGGCCGCCGGGGCGGCCGCAGTCGGAGAAGGTGCCGCGGAATTCGAGGCCGGGAGCGATCCGGTGGACGCGGAGCGCCACGCCGGCGGTGACCTGTATCTGCTCGACACCTCCGTGGACACCACCGAGATCACCGGCGCCGAGGAGCACCTCCGGATGCAGTCCGGGCCCGCGTCACCGGTCGCGGGTGTCGCCGGAGAGGCGTCCTGGCTGAGCGCGGCAGCGGCGCGGGCATTCGATCTGGTGGCCGTTCAGGAGGTGGCGCCCGCCCCGACCGGCCCGGCCGCGGCGCCCACCAGCGGAGCCGGCGTCCCCGGCCGGATGGACGGTTCGGCGGACGACCTGCCGGGGGATTCGGCGGATCCGTCCGACCTCGCCTCGGCGAGCAGGTCGGGCAGCGGCGTGACCGGTATGCAGCCGGGCGACGGGCGAGCAGCGTCGCCGTGGACCGTGGCGGACGGCATCGATGCCGCCGCGCAGTCCCGCATCGACAGTCTTCTGGCGCCGCCGGGGGGTGCCACCGGCCCGAGCGCCCCGGGCCCGGCGTCGCCCGGCGGTGCGATCCCGCCCGGGCAGCAGGCCGCGTCCACCGTGACACCGGGCGGCGGGCAGGAAGCCGCTGACCGGGGCGCCGTCGTCGGTCCCGGGGGAACCGGGCACGATGCGGCGCCTCCGTCGTCCACGAACAGCGCCGACGACTCCGCCCACTTCGGCGGGAGCCTCCTCGGCTCCGGGATGGCGATGTCGCTCACGCCGCTGCTCGGCGCGCTCCACGACCTGCGGCTGCCCATCCATCCCAACCGGACCTTGATGCAGCCGACCCAGTTCGGGGTCGACGACGTCCCGCTCGCGCCCCTGCCCATCGACATGGACATCGTGTTCCAGAAGGTCCTCGCGCCCGGGGAGGGGGACGCGATGATCACCGGGTCCGTGCGGACGCTGCGGGGCTTCGTCTACCGGAGGGCGCAGGTGGCGCACCTCGTCGCCCCGTCGCAGCTCTACGACGCGCTGGGCCTCGGGTACACGCTCATGCACGCGGGCGGGCACCGGACGCGGGCTTTCGACCGGGCCATGGAGTCCGTCGAGGTGCTGCGCTGCAACGGGGTCCGCCAGCGTGATCTCGTCGTCCCGATCGCTCGCGACGTCTCGCGGCCCGACCTCTTGTTCGCGACCGCGGTGCGCGACCACGTGCGTCCCTGGCTGGGCACCGGCGGCGCGCCCGGGGCGACGGCCGACAGCCCCATCGAGGAGTTCGAGATCCTCGGCGTCACCGCGCTGGCGATCCCGCACCTCGCCGAGATCTGGCGCCTCGACGCGGACGGGAGCGAGCATCATGTGGCGACGTACAACGCGCGCAGCGGGCTGTGGTCACGCTCGAACGGGGACCTGTCGGTGACGCCCGGCCGCAAGGTCGACAACGGCCTGTACGCCGTGATGCAGGACGGCTCCGGATACGAGACGGTCACGCTGACCGAGACCCACAGCGTCCTCGTGGTGCACGGGCTCGGCGCGCCCGAGCAATTCCTCCCGTGCCCGGACGGCTCGCATCGACTGGTCGTGCACAACGGCGACATCGCCGGAATGGTCGGTGTGTCCTCGCTGGCGACCTGGCGGGGCGCGGTCGTGCAACTGCTGCACCGCTACGGGGACAGCGTCCTCGTGGACTACGCCGACCTGCCCCGCGACCTCGCTCAGGGCCTGGGTTTCGGACAGATCGCCCAAGGACACTGGCTGCCGCAGTGGGCGCCTTTCGCCGAACTCACCGACGTCCGCGAGACGGAGCGTGACTACCGCGTGCCCGGCCCGCTGCCGGGCCGCGGTCTCTGAACGCCCACCCGCCTGTGGTCGGCGGTCATCGCGGGGCTCGGTGTGACATCTTGTTCCGTTGAGATGTGGTGGTGGCTGGTGGTGGCTGCCGGCCGCTGATCCGGGCGCGGGTTGTCACGCTGTGGTCGACGGTCATCGCGGGGCTCGGTGTGACACCTTGTTCCGTTGAGGTGTGGTGGTGGTCGGTGGTGGCTGTCGGCCGCTGATCCGGGCGCGGATTGTCACACGGGCGTGACCATCCAGCGCAACTGCGGCGGGACGCCCGCGGCGGTCAGCAGCGTGTGGATCGGGCAGCGCCGCTCCACCTCGGTGACGAGGTCGGAGAGCTCGTGGACGTCGATGTCGCCGCTCAACCGGACCCGCCCGGTGATCGTCTGGAAGCCCGCATGGTCCTGGCGGAGCCCGCGGAGCCCGTGCGGATCGATGGTGCCGGTGACGAGCACGTCCACGTCCCGGAGGGCGACACCCTGCTCGCGGGCGACGAGCTGGACCACGGCCGTGAGGCAGCCGGCGAACCCGCCCAGGACGTACTCGAAGGGCGACGGACCCGTGTCGTCCCCGCCGATCTCGCGGGGCAGGGCGACGGTCAGCGTCCTGTGACGGATGTCGACCTCGCTGCGGAGATCGCCGGCCGATCTGCCGCGGACGGTGGGGGTCAGGGGACGCAGGATGTCGCTGCGCCCCACGACGGAGGGCTTCTCGGGCGTGACGAGGAATTCCGCGCCGGTGGCGTAGGTGGTCATGTCGTGTTCCTTGTGTCTGCGCGGTACGGGGATGTGTCGGGAATGCGGCCCGACAGGGAAACGAGAACGGTTCTGTACTCGTGATCCCGGTGGACGCGGCGTAGGAGAGGAGGATCGGGCGCTGTGCCGCCCGGGGCGGTGCGTCGCTCAGCGGCGATGCACCTGCGGCCTCACGCCGCGGCGATCATTCGACAACAACACATGGCGTCCTCCATCGCGCCCGCCGCGTTGCGTGCCCGAGCACACCGCGCGGCCGTCATGCAGACGCTCACCACCGTAGGCGTTCGGGGTGCGAGAGGAAAATCGGTGTCCGAGAGCTGGACGTCCGGGTCGCGCCGCCGAGCCGCGAGGCGTGACGGAGCGTGCGCGCTCGGGTCCTTTCGACAAGCTCAAGGACCGACTTGGGGCCCGGTGGTTGAGCCTGTCACACGCCGCGCGTCCGCGGCGCGCTCCGGGCTGCTCAGGACAGCACGCCGACCGCCGCCGCGGGATGGTTGGTGATGACCGCGTCCACCCCGAGCGCTCGCGCCTGCTCCCACTGCACAGGCGTGTCGGGTGTCCACACGTTCACCGCGATCCCGCGGCGATGACACTGGGTGACGAGCCCCGGCAGCGCGAGCAACGGGTACGGCGGGTGCAGCGCCTCGGCCCCCAGCGACGCCACGTACTCCCACGGCTCGAACAGCGGCTGGTCGATGAGCACGCCCACGGGCGACGCCGCGCCGAGATCCTGCAGCGCCCGCAGATGGTAGTGATTGAAGGACGAGTACACGACACAGTCGGACGCCCCCCGATCGCGGACGATCCGGTGGACCGTGTCGGGAAGCTCGGGCTGCTGCCCCTTCAACTCGATGTTGACGATCGTCGACGTCCCTGCGACGAGGTCGAACACCTCGTCCAGCAGCGGGATGCGGGCGTCGGGGAACGCCTTCATCCCGTTGGCCGCGGACGTCGACACAAGATCGGCGGCAGCCATCGCGGCGACCGTCCCGGGGACACCGCACGTCCGGTCGAGCGTGTCGTCGTGGATGACGACCACACGACCGTCGGCGCTCAGGTGGACGTCGAGCTCGATCCCGGCCGCACCCACCTTCATCGCCGCCGCGAACGCGTCGAGGGTGTTCTCAGGGGCGTGCCCGCTGGCGCCGCGGTGACCCCACACGTGCGTCATCGGTCGTCCTCCCGGTCGGCCGGCTCGCGCAGCAGCAGGACGGCCGCGGCGGCCGCCCGCCGCAGGTCGGCCTCGCCCCGCGACAGGGCCGTCTGCAGCTCCGCCGGTCCGCTCGAGATGGGCAGGATCGCGGTGAAGCCGGCGTCGAGCAGGCGTTCCCAGCCCTGCCCGAGGCTTCCGGCGAACCCGACCACGCGGGCCCCCAGCCCGCGGGCGCGCTGGGCGACGCCCCAGGGCGCCTTTCCCTGCAGCGTCTGCCCGTCCATGCCGCCTTCGCCGGTGAACACCCAGTCGGCCGTTCGTACGGCGGCGTCGAAACCGCACAAGTCCAGCGACACGTCGATGCCCGGGCGGAACCGGCCGCCGAGGAACGCCAGCATCGCGAAGCCGAGCCCGCCGGCCGCGCCCGCGCCCGGAGCGTCCGCCGCGTCGATCCTGCCTGCGATGTCCGCGAACCGACGGACCGCCTCGTCGATGGTCGCGACGCGGGCGGGGTCGGCGCCCTTCTGCGGCCCGAACACGGCTGCGGCCCCCGTCGGCCCGAGGAGCGGGTTGCGGACGTCCGAGGCGATCGTGATCCGCGCCTCGCGCAACCGCCGGTCGAGGCCGGTGACATCGACGCTCTCCACCGAGGCCAGGGACGCGGGCGTGCCCGACAGGGGCTCGCCCGCGGCGTCCAGCAGGCGCACGCCCAGCGCCACGAGCATCCCCGCCCCGCCGTCGGACGTGGCCGAGCCGCCGAGGCCGATGACGAGGTCGTCGGCGCCGGCGTCGAGGGCTGCCGCGATGAGCTCGCCGACGCCCCACGTCGCCGACGCCATGATGTCCCGGTCGGCGGGCGCGATCTGCCCGAGTCCGACAGCCTCGGCGATCTCCAGCACCGCCACTCGTCCCGACAGCGCGAACTGTGCGTCGTGCGGGCGGCCGAGCGCGTCACGGACCGGCACTGTCCGCACCTCGGCTCCGAGCGGTCCGGCGACCGTCGCGACGAACCCCTCGCCTCCGTCGGAGAGCGGCATCTCGATGCAGTCGATGCCCGGGTCCACGTCGTGGATGCCGGCTGCCATTGCGGCGGCGGCACGGGCGGCGGTCATGGATTCCTTGAACGAGTCCGGAGCGGCGACAATCCTCACATGGGCAGTCTCTCGCCACGCGAGGCACCCGTCCAGACCTCAGGCGAGCGCACCCGGGGGCGCCGGCCATCGGGTTCCGCGCGGCAGAGCCCGCAGCACGGCGTTCCCATCCGCGGGCCGAGCCGCCGGGTCGGGCCGCGTGCAGCGTTTCACGAGGGCTGCCAGCGCCGGGTCGACCGCCTCCAGGTCGCGCAGCACCGTGACCTCCGCGCGACCGGTGCGGACGGCGTCCAACTGGGCTGCGATCGTGTCCCCGCCGAACAGGGGACGGCCGGTCGCGGCGAATGCCAGGCAGGCTCCCCAGGCGAACACGTCCGACGCCGGGGTGGCCTTCTCCGCCCGCAGCACCTCGGGCCCCGTGTAGCCGATCGTGCCGAGTGTCGTTCCCTCGCGGGTGAGTTCGAGCGTGACACCGCGGAGCTTCGCGATGCCGAGGTCGACGATCACCGGACCCGCGTCGGTGAGGATGACGTTGGCCGGCTTGAGATCTCGGTGGACACCGACGCGGTGGATCGCGGCGAGGCCCTGGGCGAGCGCCTCGCCGAGGGCCCACAGGGCGTCGCGGTGGGTGAGCGGACCGAGGGCACGCACGGCCTCGTGCAGGGACGGTCCTCGCAGGTACGCCATCGCGAGGTAGGGCCGGTCATCGATGATCCCGGCGTCGTGGATCTCGACGACCGCCGGGTCGGCGACGCGGGCGAGCGCGGTGATCTCGGCGACGAGGCGCTCGCCGGCATCGGTCACCGAGGTCAGCGGGTTGGCGACCTTGAGCGCGATCCGGTCGTGACGGCGGCTCGAGGCGAGGTACACGATCGCCATTCCGCCCGAGCCGATGCGTCCGATGATCGAGTACGGGCCGAGGGTGCGGGGCTCCTGCGGCCCGAGCGTGGTCGGCACGGGGGCCAGAGACGCCCACTCGGCGGGCAGGACACGGGTGGGCGCGACCGGGGTTCGGGCCGCGGGTGCCTCCGTGACACGGGCCCGCCCGGTCGCCTCCGTGACGCGCCGGACCATTCCGGACAGGAGCAGCGTGGGTGCCTTCGGCCGCTCCGGCTCCGCGAACTCCTCGACGGCCGTCGCCCCGGACGAGGCGGTGACGGCAGCGGGTTCGCGGGCCGGGGATCGCGTGACCGTCGTCCGCGGCTTGGCGCGCGGCGCGGGCAGCGCGCCGTACCACACCCAGTCGGGCAGCCGGACATCCAACGGGGCACGGCGCCGGTCCTGACGCCGCGCCATGGCCTGGGCGGGGATGAGCAGCAGCGCGAGGATCGCCGTCGCCCAGACCGTCGGCAGCGCGGGCAGCCAGACGGTCAGCCTGTAGAGCAGCCCGAGGTACGCCGCGACGCAGAGCAGCGGGACGAGCGTCGTCCCCTTCGCGGGGAACCGCTGCGTCAACCAGGCCCTGCGGTGCAGTCGCGCACGCACCTGGCCGAAAATCGACCAGGACGTGAACCAGGCGAGCAAGGCCGCGATGAGGAACACGACCCACGCTGTCAGACCCGAGACGCCCGCACCGGCGTCCAGCCCGAAGAACTCCGGCGGCGCCTGCCCGACGGTGGTTCGGAAGGACGCGTCCTGCCATGGCACGAGGGCGTTGCGGGCAGCGAAGAACCACAGTGTGGACTGCACGAGACCCGCGAGCGGTGAGAGCGGATGGACGTTCGTCTCGCGCAGCAGCCGGCGCGACAGGTCGAACGCATGTCCGGGGTGGCGGGTCCCGTAGTCGTGCCAGATGCGCTGCAACGGGCGGCGGACCAGCATCCAGCGGTCGGTCACGCGGCGCCAGGTGCGGCGGGTGGCGGTCAGCAGGGCGGCGAGCCCGAACCCGTACGCCGCGTACGTGAGCGGCAGGGCGAGCCACGCCAGATCCGGACCGAGGAGGTCGGCGAGCACGCCACGCACCCAGGCGATGAGCGGCCCGAAACCCAGAGCGTCCACGCGACCTCCCGACTGCGGACGGACTCTGTCGAGTGTAGGCGAGCCAGGTGAAGCGTCCCTGAGGGGCCTCTCAGGCCTGCACGGGGGTGCGGGCCGGGACGATGAGCCCGTCGGCGGCCAGGTCGCGCAGCCGGGGCAGCAGGTCGGCCACCAGTTCGGCGGTGGGGACGTCGAGCAGGTCGGCGATGGCGGCGGCCAGTTGACCGGCGGTCAGGTCGCCGTCGCTCGCGCTGACGAACGCCGCCGTGGCGGTGTCCAGCCGGGACGCGCGGCCGAACCCGGTGGTCGACCGCAGCACGATCGCCTCGGGGTCGGCGGCCGCGGGGTGGCCGAGGGTCTCCTGCTGCACATCGGCGGGGACGATCCAGCGTCGTCCCAGCAGTGTGGCGGGGTCCTCGCGGGCCGTGCGTGCCTGGGCGAACGACGCGGAGATCGCCGGCCCGACCGGCTGATGGACGAGGTGGGGCCAGCTCTCGACGCGGACGACGGGCTCGTCGACGCCGGTCCGCCGGAGGTTCAGCCAGCCCATGCCGACGGCCGTGACGCCGAGGGCGGAGAAGTAGTCGAGCCACTCGCGGTAGCGGGCGCGATACTCGGGGCTGCCGTCGAGACCCGCGTCGGAGAGCCAGATCTCGATGTACGCGTAGACGTCCAGGCGCTCCCGCTCGACGATCAGAGCGTCGCATCCGGTCGGGCGCACCCAGCCGGCGAGGCGTTCCTCCCACGGTTCGGCCGTCACCGCCCAGTTGGCCAGCACCTGGAGCGTGCCGCCGGGTGCCAGCCGGTCGGCGCCGTCGACGACGACGCGCCGGACGAGTTCGTCACCGGGCAGGATCCCCTCGCGGTAGGTGAGTCGTTCGGGACTCGGCGGTGAGATCACGAAGGGCGGGTTGGTGACGATCAGGTCGAATGCCTCGTCGGCGACGGGGGAGTACAGGTCGCCCTCGCGGAGCTCCGCCGCGACCCCGTTGAGGGCGAGCGTGATCCGTGCGAGGGCGAGGGCGCGCGGGTTGAGATCGGTCCCCACCAGCCGGTTCGCGTGCGGCGCGAGGTGCAGCAGTTGGACGCCGGAGCCCGTGCCGAGGTCGAGCGCGGCCCCCACGTGGTCGGGGATCGTGAGCTGGGCGAGGGAGGTCGACGCGGGGGAGACGCCGAGGACATGATCGGGGCGGGGTCGCGTCGGCCCGCCATCGAGCCCGGGCGTGAGGTCGGAGCACACCCAGCCGCTCCAGCCCGTGTCTGTGGCGTACGGCTTGATCTCCACCCGGGCGCGGACTCCGTCGTCGGGGATGGCGAGGAGCCCGGCGCGCACCAGGGAGGGCACGAGTCCCGGCAGGGCGGCGTCGGCTGCGGCGCGGGGAACGGTCGCGCCGAGGGCCCAGAGGCGGACCAGTGTGCCCAGTGCATCGTCCCCCACGGTGTCGGCGGCGGGGATCGTCGAGTTGCGGGCGAGTCCGGACAGTCCGGGCTCGCCGATCCGGGCGGCGACGCCGTCCCACGTGAACTCGGCGGTCAGCAGGGCGTCGGCGAGGGCCTGGGCGTTCTCCACGTGACCCATCCTCGCCCACGGCGTGTGACATTCCGCCCGCTGTCCGGTCCGGTGGGGGTGCGTCGGGGTTCGGCGACCGGCGATACCGGCCGGATTGTCACGGCCCCGGGCCGGGAGGGGTCCGCGGTGGCGCGGCGCGTCGGCGGTGTCGGACCGACCGGCGGGCTCACCGACCCGGGGGCCGGCGGGCGGCGTCGCGTGGACACGCGTCGATGCGGGTCCCTCGGTCGTGCGGACCCGACCATGGCCGACAGCCGCGGGGTTGCCGCGCGGGTCGGTCCTCCGACGGCGCGGGGCCCTCCAGCGAGAGCCCAGTCCACCCGACTGTGTCCCTTCCGGCCGTGCGGGGGCCCGACGCCGTGGCAGGTGTGACAGCTCGTACCGGATCCGTGTGGCGAATCGCCGCTGGCGGCAGGGCGCGGCCGTGACCGGACGACATGTCACACCCGTCCCTGGGCGGGGTTCGCAGGAACGATCAGCCAGGCACAGGCTCCGACTCCGCCTGCCCTGCGCGGGTGGGGCTCGGCCCGCGACGGGCGTCGGACGCCGTGCGGGATCGTCGCGCGCACGCCTCGGGCCAGGAGGGGGAAACGGGGCACCATTTCTCCGCGAGGGTGGCATACTCCCAGGCTGCAGGCCGAGATCGACGGACAGGGCAGCGGTGTTCCGGCGGTTACGATCGAGGCACCGTAGATGTTACGAACCGGAAGCGGTAGTTGACGTGGCTACTTCACACTCGCGCAAACTCGTGATCGTCGAGTCGCCGACAAAGGCGACCAAGATCGCGAGCTTCCTCGGCAACGGGTACGTCGTCGAGTCCAGCCGCGGTCACGTGCGCGACCTGCCCACCGGCGCGGCCGAGGTGCCCGCCAAGTACAAGGGCGAGAAGTGGGCGCGCATCGGGGTGGACGTCGACAAGGACTTCTCCCCCCTCTACGTGGTGGCGCCCGAGAAGAAGGCCACGATGCGCTCGCTGAAGGCGAAGCTCGCCGACGCCGACGAACTCCTGCTCGCCACCGACGAGGACCGCGAGGGCGAGGCCATCGCGTGGCACCTGTTGCAGGAGCTGAAGCCCAAGGTCCCCGTCAAGCGCATGGTCTTCCACGAGATCACCCCGAGCGCCATCGCCGAGGCGGTGAAGAACCCCCGCGATCTCGACCTGGACCTCGTCGACGCCCAGGAGACCCGGCGCATCCTGGACCGCCTCTACGGCTACGAGGTCTCGCCCGTCCTGTGGAAGAAGGTCATGTCGGGCCTGTCCGCGGGCCGGGTGCAGTCGGTCGCGACGAGGCTCGTCGTGGATCGCGAGCGCGAGCGCATGGCCTTCACCGTCGCCGACTACTTCGGCATCGACGCCGACCTGGACGCCGGTTCCGAAGCCGTCCCGCCGGTGTTCAGCTCCCGTCTGACGGCCGTCGCCGGCCGGAAGGTGGCGACGGGACGCGACTTCGCGAGCGACGGCACGCTCTCCCCGGCGACGCTGCTGCGGCTCGACCAGCCGACTGCGGAGGGACTGGCGGCGGCACTGCAGCGGGCCTCCTTCTCGGTCACCTCGGTGGAGAGCCGTCCCTACACACGGCGCCCGTACGCGCCGTTCCGCACAACGACCCTGCAGCAGGACGCCGGCCGCAAACTGGGGTTCAGCGCCCAGCGCACGATGTCGGTCGCGCAGACCCTGTACGAGGGCGGGTACATCACCTATATGCGGACCGACTCGGTCACCCTCTCCCAGACCGCGATCACCGCGGCCCGCGCCCAGGCGGTGGCGCTCTACGGACCCGGCGCGGTACCGTCCCGCCCCCGCGTGTACACGTCGAAGGTGAAGAACGCCCAAGAGGCGCACGAGGCGATCCGGCCCGCCGGGGAGACGTTCGCGCTGCCTCGGGAGACGGGCCTGCACGGTGACGAGCTCCGTCTCTACGAGCTGATCTGGAAGCGCACCCTCGCCTCGCAGATGGTCGATGCCGAGGGCAACAACGTGAAGGTGCTGATCGACGCCGCGCTCCCCGAGCCCTTCGAGGTGGACGCCGAACCGGCGTCGACGTGCACGTTCACCGCCAGCGGGCGGACGATCACGAAGCCCGGCTTCCTGCAGGCATATGTCGAGGTCACCGACGACGACCGTTCCGACGACGCGCAGGCGCGGCTGCCCGAGCTGACGGTCGGCCAGGAGGTGCGGGCCGAGTCGATCGAGGCATCCGGGCACCAGACCCGGCCGCCGGCGCGGTACACCGAGCCGTCGCTGGTGGCGAAGCTGGAGGAGCTCGAGATCGGGCGGCCGTCCACCTACGCCTCGATCATCCGCACGATCACGACGCGCGACTATGTGTTCAAGCGCGGGTCGGCGCTCGTCCCCACGTGGCTGGCGTTCGCGGTGACGCGGCTCCTCGAGGAGCACTTCCCCCAACTGGTGGACTACCGGTTCACGGCCGAGATGGAAGGCACCCTCGACCAGATCGCCAACGGCGACGCCGATCGGCTCGCCGTGCTCACCGACTTCTACTTCGGCCCCGAGGGGGACGGCGCCCACGGGCTCCAGGCGCTGGTGTCCGACCTCGGCGACATCGACGCGCGGGAGATGTCGAGCTTCCCGCTCGGCGACTCCGGGGTCGTGGTCCGCGTGGGCCGCTACGGGCCCTACGTGACCGACGCCGAGGAACGGCGGGCGAACATCCCGCCCGACCTCGCCCCCGACGAACTGACCGTCGACCTCGCGCGAGAACTCCTGTCGCGGCCCGCGACCGGTCGTGAGCTGGGCGAGGACCCGCAGACCGGCCACACGCTCGTCGTGAAGGACGGCCGCTACGGACCGTACGTCACCGAGGTCCTGCCCGAGGACGCGCCGAAGACACGCAAGCCGCGGACGTCGTCCCTGTTCAAGACGATGGACCCGGCGACGATCACCCTGGCCGACGCCCTGCGGATCCTGTCGTTGCCGCGGACCGTGGGGACCGCCGCCGACGGTGAACAGATCACCGCGCAGAACGGGCCGTACGGGCCGTACCTGAAGAAGGGACGCGACTCGCGCTCGCTGGCGTCCGAGGAGCAGCTCTTCGAGATCACGCTGCCCGAGGCGGAGGCCATCTACGCGCAGCCGAAGGCGCGTGGGGCACGCGCGACCGCGGCGCTGCGGGTGCTGGGGACCGACGTGTCCACCGGTCACGAGGTGACGGTCAAGCAGGGACGATTCGGGCCGTACGTCACCGACGGCGAGTACAACGCGACGTTGAAGAAGACCGACTCGGTCGAGGCGATGACGCTGGAGCAGGCGTCGGAGATGCTGGCCGAGAAGCGCGCCGCCGGGCCCGCGAAGAAGCCGGCGCGGCGGACGAGGCCCGCAGGGTCCTCGACGCGCAAGACCGCGACCGCGACGTCGGCCCGCTCTGCGACGCGGAAGCGATCGTCATGACCGTCGTGCGGCTGGAGGTGCCCGTCGGGGCCGTCCCCGGCCCGCTGGCGAGGCCCGAGGCAGGCATCGCGGCGATCCGGACCAGGCTCGGGGCGCGGCGGCAGCCGCAGCTCACGGTCATCGACACGTCCGACCTCCGGCTCGCCGGAGCCGGGGTCCTGCTCGTGCACCGGGTCGTCGACGGACTGGGCGAATGGGTCTTGCGGACGTCGGGCTGGGATCCCTACCTGCAGGCCGAGACCGTGGAACCGTTCGGCCACGGCGATCTGCCCGAGGACTTCTCCGCGCTGACGTCGCCGTTCCGGCGGCTCGCACCGCTGGGGGTGCAGGGCCATCTGACCACCGAGTCGCGCGAGTTCACGGCCGTCGGCCCGGCGGGCGAGGTCCTCGCGACGCTGCGCGACACGACGCTGACGGCCGACCTCGGGTCGGTGCCCCCGGCCGTCCTGCGTGTGGCGACCGTGACCCAGCGGGACGGGTCCCGCAAGCAGGTCGCGGCGCTTCTGTCCGGGCTGGAGGCCGTGGGCGCCCGTCGCGTCGCCGCGGCGGAGCCGTTCGTCGCGCTGGTGTGCGAGCGGTACAGGTCGGAGGACTTCTCCTTCGTCGAGCGGTTCACGCCCGACATGACGATGCACGACATGGCGCAGGGCGCGGTGCGGCGGCGCGTGCGCCGGATCGTGGAGGCCGAGCTGGCGTTCCGACGGGGCATCGACTCCTCGCCCGACGCCCTGTACGCACAGCTCGGACGGGCGTTGCGCACGCTCGACGGGCTCGCGTGGGCGAGCAGGCTCGACACGGACATGGTTCGCTCCGACCTCGAATGGGTGCTGGAGCGCCCGGGCGCCGCGCCGTTCAGCGAGCGATACCTGTCGGTGATCGACGGGTTGCTGGCGTTCGCGCGCCAACCCCGCCTCGGGGAGTGGGACACGCGCCCGGCCGCCGCCGCGCTGACGCAGGAGATCGACACGACGCTCCTGTCGCTCATCAACCGCGCCCGCCGGCTCGATCGCCATGCGCCGCAGCAGCGCTGGGAGAAGACGCGCGCGTCGGCTGTCCACGCGTTTCGTATCGCGCGTGTGTCGCGTCAGTACTTCGGCTCCCGCGCGCGCGGGCTGCGTCGCCGGCTCGACATGATCGTGGCCGAGTTGGACGCCTGCCTGCCGGACACGCCGCCGACCCCGAGCACGGACGGGCTGGCACCGGCGGAGGCGTTCGAGGCGGGGCGTGCGTATGAGCGCGCGGTGATCGGATCCGAGGCGGCGCGGGTCGAGTTCGTCGCGAACTGGCGCGACCATCAGCGGTACTTCAAACAGCTCGGAATCAAGCCGTGACGGGCGTGTTCGTCGTCTTCGAGGGCGGGGATCACAGCGGCAAGTCGACGCACACGGCTTTACTGGCGGCGTCCGTGCGCGCTGCGGGGTACGAGGTGGTCCAGACGCGTGAGCCGGGGGGGACCGCGGCGGGCGAGCGGATCCGCGACATCCTCCTCGACCCTGCCACGGGCGACCTCGACGCGCGGGCCGAGGCCCTGCTGTACGCCGCCGACAAGGCGCACCATCTCACTGCGGTGGTCATGCCGGCGTTGGCCAGGGGTGCGGTCGTCGTGTGCGACCGTTACGTCGACTCGATGATCGCCTATCAGGGGGCCGGGAGAGTGCTGGACGTCGAGGACGTGGAGCGGGTCGCCCGGTGGGCGACGCGGGACGTGCGTCCCGACCTGACGGTCCTGCTGGACGTGGACCCGCGACGGGCCGTCCACCGGATCGCCGACAAGGACCGGCTGGAGGGCGAGGGTGTGGAGTTCCACGAGCGGGTGCGTCAGGGCTTTCTGGCGTTGGCCGCGGGCGACCCCGAGCGGTACCTCGTGACGCCGGGAATGGAGGAGCTCGACGCGACGGCCGCGCTCGTGCACGATCGGGTGATGCGGATTCTGTCCCGGCGGGCTGCGACACTGGACACATGACCGACGGGGTGTGGGCCGATCTCATCGGGCAGTCCGCCGCGGTGGAGACCCTGCGCGCCGCCGTCGCCGGCGGTGCCCATGCGATGACGCACGCGTGGCTGATCACCGGGCCGCCGGGGTCCGGCCGGTCCAATGCGGCAAAGGCGTTCGCCGCCGCACTGCAGTGCCCCGAGGGCGGGTGCGGTGTGTGCAGCGACTGCCGGTCGGCGCTGGCCGGATCGCATCCCGAGGTGACGTTGGTGCGCACCGAACTGCTGTCCATCGGGGTCGACGAGGTGCGTGACCTGGTCGTGCGCGCGTCCATGGCGCCGCGCCGGGGGAGGTACCAGGTGCTCGTCATCGAAGACGCCGACCTCGTCACCGAACGCGGAGCGGATGCGCTGTTGAAGAGCATCGAGGAGCCGGCTCCGCGCACCGTGTGGGTCCTGTGTGCGCCGACGGCCGACGATGTCGTGGTGACCCTGCGCTCGCGGTGCCGCCACCTTCACCTGCGCACGCCTCGCGAGGCCGACATCGCCGAACTGCTCGTCCGGCGCGATGGGATCGACCCGGCCATGGCCGCGTTCGCGGCGCGGGCCGCCCAGGGACACATCGGACGCGCCCGCGTCCTGGCCCGCGACGACGACGCCCGTCGCCGCCGCCACGACGTGCTGGTGCTGCCGTCGCGCTTGTCGTCCCTCGGTGCATGCCTGACCGCGGCGGCCGCCCTCATCTCGGGGTCGTCCGACGAGGCCCGGGCGGCCACGTCGGAGCTCGATGCGCGGGAGCTCGCCGAGTTGTCCGCCGCGTTGGGCATCGGCGCGAAGGGCGCGCGGCCGCGGAGTTCGGCCGCAGCGGTGAAGGAGTTGGAGGACCGGCAGAAGACGCGGGTGAAGCGGTTGCAGCGTGACGCGCTGGATCGTGTGCTGACCGAGTTCACGGCGTACTACAGGGACGTCCTCACTGTGCAGACCGGTGCCGGAGCGGAGTTGGTGAATCCTGAGGTGAGGGCGGAGATCCTCGCGGCGGCGCGTGCCTGCTCTCCGGTCGACACCGTGCGGAGGCTCGACGCGATCCTGGCATGCAGGGTCGCGCTGGCCGGAAATGTGGCCCCGCTGCTGGCGATGGAGTCGCTGTTGATCTCGCTGGCCGATCTCGGCTGAACCCGGTGTCGGTCCTCGTGAGGACAGGTGGCGGGTGCGACCATGTGACCACCAGTTTGACCGCGGGGTGATGCCCCCGGCATGAGGAGTGACCGGTGGACGAGAACCAGGAACGACGAGACGAACCCACGATCGATGAGGCACAGGCCCCGGTCGAGGCCGGCGAGGAGTCCCTCGCGCCGGTGGCGTCCGCGGCCGATGGTGACCAGGTCGTCGACGCGGCCTCCGAGCCGGTCGAGCCCATGGTCGAGCCTCCTGTGACCGAGGCAGCCGGGACGGTCGACCCGGGCGAGGCGTCGTCCGCGCCCGACGCGGAGGCCGCGCCCGTCCCGGTCGTTGCTGATGTGCCCGGCCCGTCGGCGGACGCTCCCGCTGCCGGGCTTCCTGCGGAGACCGAGGTATCCGAGCCCGCAGCCGTGTCCGGCGAGTCCGTGGTCGGGGAGTCTGTCCCGGTGGAGTCCGTGGTCGGGGAGTCTGTCCCGGTGGAGTCCGTGGTCGGGGAGTCTGTCCCGGTGGAGTCCGTGACCGGAGAGTCTGCGGCGGTGGAACCCGTTCCCGCCGCGTCGACCGAATCCGCTGAGGCCGCCTCGGAGGCGTCCTCGTCGGCGGTGGCCGAGCCTGCCTCGGCTCGCGTGTCCCCCGACATCACCGGGGCGGCGGGAGAGACGTCCGCCGATGTCGCTGCGGCAACCGGCGACGCAACGTCGGTCAACACCCTTGCGTCCGCCGAGGATGCCCCGGCCACAGCCGGGGATGCCGACGCCACGGCCGTGCGCGAGGCGGTCACCGATGAACCCCTCCCGCCGCCCGGCGCGATCGATGCCGAGGCCGAGTACTCGCCGTTCCGTGACGCCGCTGCCGCCGCGGGCACGGCTGCGGGCGCCGCGGTCGCGGAGGCCGCACCCACCGCCGAGCTGTCGCAGGCCGAGTTGCTCGCCGCGGAGCGGGCCGAGCGAAAGACGGCACGTGACAAGGCGCTCGGCAACGTCGCTCGAACGCCGGAGCCGGAGCCTGTTCCCACGCCCGTCGTGCGTACCACCGACAAGTTCTTCCCGTCGCTGGGTCTGTTCCTGTTGCGGATCATCCTCGCGGCGATCTTCGGCGTTCGCGCGGTGCAGCACTTCACGAACCTCCAGGCGACCCACGACCTCATCGCGACCACGTGGATCCCCGAGCCGGCGATCATGGCGATCGTCCTGTGCGCCGGCGAACTGCTCATCGCGCTGGGCCTGCTGTTCGGCCTGCTCACCCGGATCGCGGGTCTGGGGATCGCCGCCATCGCCACCCTGGCGCTGGTGTTCGTGCAGTGGGGCGCCGCGAATCCGTTCGTCGACGGCCGGTTCGGGTTCACCGGTGAGTACGAGCTCGTCCTCGCAGGCGTCGGTCTCCTCCTGCTGTTCACCGGCGGAGGTGGCTGGGGCTTCGACCGCCGCCTCCGGCGCAATCGTCAGCGCCGCAAGGCCACCGGCGACTGATTCTGTCGGAGGTGTGGCGGGGTCTGCGTTTCTTGCTTCGGGCGGTGCTCGCGGCTGGCTGTTGGTGCCGCAGGGCCGTCGGTGGCTGATTCTGTCGGAGGTGTGGCGGGGTCTGCGTTTCTTGCTTCGGGTGGTGCTCGCGGCTGGCTGTTGGCGCCGCAGGGCCGTCGGTGGCTGATTCTGTCGGAGGTGTGGCGGGGTCTGCGTTTCTTGCTTCGGGTGGTGCTCGCGGCTGGCTGTTGGCGCCGCAGGCCACGGGCGACGGATCTTGCCGGGCTGTGGGGGCTGTGCCCTCGCACTCCGGTGGTCTGCCACCCCGCCGGGTCGACAGCGGGTATCTCGCTCGTGCTCACCTCCGGAGCGCCGTGCCTGCCCCTGCCACCCGTCCCGTGCGTGTGACGTTCCGTACCATCTCGGGTCTCGCGGGTTCGAGATCGGACCTCGACCGAGCGTGGGTGCGCTTCGTGTCACGGGGCGGTCGAGGTGCGGCGGGCCGGGGTTCTCGTCAGGGCGGTCAGGAGGGCATTCGCGCCGCGTGCCGGCAGGCGTCCCGAATGGCGGCGACCACGGAACTCGGGTCGTCGTGAAGCATCGCCCAGGTGAAGCGCAACACGAGAAACCCGTGCCGGACAAGGAGGTTCTGCCGTTCGCGGTCGGACTCGAACCGAGTTGCACCGGAGTGGAACTCCCGCCCGTCGAACTCGATGATCAGGCGTAGCCCGCGGATGCGGATGTCCGGCACGACGATCCTCCCGCCCACACGAATGGGCTCGTTGGCAACCCAGTCCGTGAGGGAGTGGGACCGCAGCACACGATGCAACTCCCGCTCGCCGAAGGAATACGGGCGCGATGCGCTGTCGGCCACGATGCGCCGCCGCGCGGGGTTTCCGGGCGTGTGCGTGTAGGTCGCCATCGCGATAGCGAGGTCGTCGGGGTCGCCCTGGCGCAGGCGGAACAGGTCGTCGATCGCCCGCCCGTCGTCGTGTGCCGCCCGCTCGACCGCCGAGGCCACGGGAGTCAATGCCGTCACGCCCGACCGGGTTTCGCGCGCCTCCGGCGGGTGCACCCGGCGGCGCCATCGCACGCGGTCGGTGTCGCGGGTTCTGACCGGGCGATGTGCCTCGATGCGGCTCAGCCCGCCGACGTGCGGAGGCAGTGCGCCGCGGAGCAACGCGTCGGCGGTCCTGCCTGCGACAACTGCGTCGGGTTTCCACGCGGCCAGCGCGGCGAGCCAGATCGCGGTGCTGTCGGCCTCGGCCGTGAGCGCGTAGACGCCCGGGAACACTCGGGTCAGGGCTCCCGAGCGGACCAGCCGCCACACCGTGGAGCGAAGACTCCGGTACTTCCTGATGGCGATCACGCCGTTCTCGCCCGCGAGGATCGCCTCCACCAACTCTCGTCCCAACATGCCCGTGCTGTGAGACGTCCGGCGTCGAGCCTGTCGGCCCCGCCGGATGCCTGTGGACGTGACGGGGGTGGCTGTCTTGGTGTGGATGGTTCGGCAGGCGGTTCGTGGGTGGGTGAGCGTGTGCGGGGTGTCACGCGTGGCGGTTGGACGTGACGGGGGTGGCTGTCTTGGTGTGGATGGTTCGGCAGGCGGTTCGTGGGTGGGTGAGCGTGTGCGGGGTGTCACGCGTGGCGGTTGGACGTGACGGGGGTGGCTGTCTTGGTGTGGATGGTTCGGCAGGCGGTTCGTGGGTGGGTGAGCGTGTGCGGGGTGTCACGCGTGGCGGTTGGACGTGACGGGGGTGGCTGTCTTGGTGTGGATGGTTCGGCAGGCGGTTCGTGGGCGGGTGAGCCTGTGCGGGGTGTCACGCGTGGGTGACATGCGGGCACGTACTCTGGGGCCGTGACGCTGACGCGCAGGATCGCACTGGGAGTGGCTTTGCTCCTGGTCATGACCGGCTGTTCCCTCTCCGATCCCGACGCCGGGAGGAGCGAGCCCAGCGGTCGCGCCACATCCACGGGGTCGGCGACCACCGCGGCGACGACGACCGCACCCGAGACCTCCCCGGACCGGCAGAAGCTGTCCACCCCCGACGTCCAACCCGACGGATTCGTCGATCCTCCGGCGGGGTCGGGGATGCAGCGCTATCTCAGCCAGAAGATCGAGTGGCGGGAATGCGGCGAGAACGAGTGCGCGACGGTTCGCGTCCCGCTCGACTATTCCGCTCCGGACGGGCAGGCGATCACGATCGCCATGACGCGGCGGGCAGCCACGGCCGGACCTCGGATCGGCACGCTGTTCATCAACCCCGGCGGGCCGGGCGCGTCCGGTCAGGACTACGTCGACAGCTTTCAGACGACCGGGCTGGAGCGGTTCGACATCGTGGGCTGGGACCCGCGCGGATCCGGTGAGTCGACACCGGTGACGTGCTACGGGACCTCCGAGACGGATGCGTTCGTCGAACTGGACGCATCCCCCGACGACGATGCGGAGAACCGCGCGCTGCTCGAAGGGACGAAGGCGTTCGCCCGGTCATGCCTCGAGCACTCGGGGGCTCTGCTGGCACACGTCTCCACGCAGGACACGGCCCGCGACCTCGACCTGCTGCGGCAGTTGGTCGGGGACGACGAGCTCTACTACGCCGGCGTCTCGTACGGGACCATGATCGCCGCGACCTACGCCCAGATGTTCCCCGACAAGGTCGGAAGGATGATGTTGGACGGCGCGGTGAACATCACCGACGACGAGTCGGTCATCCAGGCGATGGGGTTCGAGACGGCGTTCGACACGTTCGCGCAGTGGTGCGCGTCGAACCGCTGCCGGTTCGGCTCGACGGTCGACGAGGTGAAAGGCACGATCGGCGACTGGCTGGACGGGCTCGACCAGCATCCGGTCACGGTGGGGGACCGCACGCTGACGCAGACCCTCGCGGCCAGCGGGCTCGCGCTGTTCCTCTACTGGGACGAGTCGCAGTACGAGAATCTGCTCTCCACGCTGGCGGAGGCGATGGACGGCCGGGGCGAGTACCTGTTGCAGGCCGCAGACCTGCTCAACAGCCGCCAGAGCAACTCCTACGGCAGCATGTTCTACGGATTCTCGGCGATCCTCTGTGCCGACGAGGCCGACCGAGGCGTCGCCGCGGCATACGCGCAGTGGAAGGCCGACGAGGACAAGGCGCCGTTCTTCGCCAAGTACTTCGGGGTGGGGTACACCTGCCCCGTCTGGACCGCGCAGCCGGCGTCCAAACTGGTGATCACCGCGTCGGGAGCCAAGCCCATCATGGTGATCGGCGGCACCGGGGACTCCGCGACGCCGTATCAACAGGCGAAGTGGATGGCCGATCAGCTCGAATCGGGCTTCCTCGTCACGTTCGACGGAGCGGGGCACGGGGCGTACGGCGGCAAGTCGTCCTGCATCGATTCCGCTGTCGTGGCGTACCTCACGACGGGGGCGGCGACGGCCGACGGTCTCGTCTGCACGGCGGGCTGATCCGGGATCGGTCGGACGCCGAAGCGGGAAGGCCTGCTGGTTTCGGGACGGGACGGCGGGACTCGCGTCGCCGTGGGCGCGATCACATCCGGCGGCGGGCCATGATGCGCTCGGCTGAGAGGGAGCCGCCTTGGAGAATCGAACTCCAGACCTTCTCATTACGAGTGAGACGCTCTACCGACTGAGCTAAGGCGGCAAGGGATCGCCGTGGCGATCGCCTGGACGAGTATAGCGAGCGGCGGCCCGTGACGCGTACTCGGCGGGAGAGTCGGCCACCCCGAGCCCGTTCGCGCCGTCGTCTCGCGTGACGCAGTGTCCGGGCTGCGGACCGCGTGGGGCCCATGCGAGGCGACTCCGGCGCAGCCGGCGCATGTCGTCACGCTGCCGGATTCCAGACTGGCAAGAGGCTGGGGCCCGCGCATGGCCGGTCGATGCCTAGAGTGGCAGGGTGATCAAGTACCTGGGGTCGAAGCGGGCGCTGGTGCCCGTTCTCGGGGCGATCGCCACGGCGGTGGGTGCGCGGACGGCCGTCGACCTGTTCACGGGGACCACCCGCGTTGCCCAGGAATTCAAGCGGCGGGGCCTCTACACGACCGCGGCCGACCTTGCGACCTACTCGGCGGTCCTGTCCGACTGCTACATCGCGACGGACGCCGCCGGTGTCGACATGGAGGAACTCGACGACGCACTCGGCGAACTCGACGCCCTGCCCGGTCGCCGCGGATACGTCACCGCCACCTTCTGCGAACAGGCACGCTTCTTCCAGCCCAAGAACGGGGCGCGGATCGACGCGATCCGCGACGCCGTCGAACGCTGGCGTGACACCGCGTTGTACCCGATCCTGCTGACCTCGCTGCTGCTGGCCGCCGATCGCGTCGACTCGACGACCGGCCTGCAGATGGCCTATCTCAAGACCTGGGCGCCCCGGGCGTCCAACGACCTCGTCCTGCGTCGCCCGGCACTGCTCAGCGGCCCGGGAGCGACCGTGGCCGGGGACGTCCTCGACACCGTGGCCGTCCTCCCGCCGGTCGACCTCGTGTACATAGACCCTCCCTACAACCAGCACCGGTACTTCACGAACTACCACATCTGGGAGACTCTCATCCGGTGGGATCGTCCGTCCCACTACGGGATCGCCTGCAAGCGAGCCGATTCACGCGACGCGGCCACCCGGAGCGCGTTCGACTCGAAGAGGCTGATGCCGGACGCCTTCGCCGATGTCCTCGCCCGAGCGCGAGCCGACCTCCTGCTCGTCTCGTACAACGACGAAGGATGGGTGACGCCGGATCAGGTGGCGGGGTGGCTGCGGGACACCGGACGCGAGGCCGTCGAGCTCCTCGCCTTCGACTCGAAGCGGTATGTCGGTGCCCAGATCGGTGTGTACAACCCGGCCGGGCACAAAGTGGGCGAGGCGAAGCGTCTGCGCAACGTGGAGTACGTGATCGTGGCGGGCTCCCGGGATGCGGTCGCGACGGCCTGTGCCGCCGCCCGCGAGCCGGTCGTCCCCGTGCCCGCCGGGGCGGCTCGGTGAGCGCGGCGCGTGACATTCCGGGCCGGCTCGGCGCGGCAGAGCGCCGTAACCCGGTGTCGGCGGTCTTTCGCCGGTCGGTGTGTCACACCTGGTCCACCGGGGCCGGCGTGGTGCGACCGACGTCCGGCGCCGGGTAGCGTCGGGGCAATGGGAGGCGAGAAGTCACATGCGCCGCTGACCCCCGGCAATCAGCGGTGGATGGCCGAGTGCCGGGAGTGGGTCGCGGACGCGTTCGAAGGGGCCGACGACTACGACACGAACCCGGGCACGAAGCTCCGGGTGATCGAGGCCGTCCTCGCCGAGGTGAGGCCGGGAGAGACCTGGAAGCTGCAGGCGCTGGGCGTCGTGTTGGGGGATGCGATCGGGCTGGCCTACGGGTATCCGTGGGTGCAGGTCGCCGACGGTCTGGACGCGGTTCCCGCGCTTCTCCTGTCGGAGGTTCCCGAGCCGGTGTACGCGTACCCCGTGACGATGATCTCCAAGCGTGCGGAGGCCGGGCAGACCCTCGACTTCGTCGCGCTGGTCGAACTCGCCGAGAACGTGGCGCACGCCGTCGGCCGGCGCCGATGAGCCTGTGAGGGTGGGATTCCCCGCACACCCCCCGTCACAGATCCCTGTGTGACGGCAGTCGTTCCCATTCACCGATCGCCACGACGGCGTGCGTGATCGCGTCGGGGTACACGGCAACGTGGTTGTACAGGGCGGGTCCGTCACGGTCCACGACCTCCGCCGACGGGCGGGTCAGATCGACGGGCCGGGAGATCGAGGACGCCGTCGCCACCGGGACGCCCGCGAACGTCGCGAAGTACGGGTGATGCAGGTGCCCGGTCAGGATCGCCCGGACGTCCGACCCGGCGATCGCGGATGCCAGTTCGTCGCGCGTCATGAGGATGAAGTCCTGCATGAAGTCCAGCACCGGCGGCAGCGGCGGGTGGTGCAGCGCGAGCACGGTTCCACGGCGGGCGGGCGTGGCGAGCTCGGCCCGGAGCGCGTCGAGATGGTCGGGGTCGAGGGCGCCGTGGTGGCGTCCCGGCACCGACGAGTCGAGCCCGATCACCCGGAGTCCCGCGACGTCGAGCACCTGGAGGACGGGTTCGCTGCTCCGCCGTCCGAGCAGCACCTCCGCGTACGCCTCGCGTCTGTCGTGGTTTCCGGGCACGCACAGCACCTGCGCCCCCATCGCCGCGGCGGCGGGGTGCACGAGATCCCGCAGGTCCGCGTACGACGCCTCGTCGCCGTCCTGCGTCAGGTCGCCGGTGATCACCACGGCTGCCGGTGGCTGCTCGCGTCCGGCGACGGCTGCCAGCGCCAGCGCGAGCCGGGTGCGCGTGCGTTCGGCGTCGGGATGCCCCGGGGTGGCCAGGTGCGGGTCGCTGAGGTGGGCGATGACGAGATCGGGAGTCTTCACGCCCCCATTCTGGTCCGGATCGACCGGTGACCGGCGCGGGGAGCCGGCCGGTGTTCGCGAGGGTCGCCCCGAGGCAGAGGCGCGGATCGCGTGGGCACGGCAGCGCTCTCGACGCCCGATCGAGTCCGGAGCCCTGCGACCGTGGAGTGTCCGGCGGGCTTCGTCCCGCGCTCCGGAACCGACTCGATGCCGGGCGTTCTGCAAGATTTTCTCTTGTTTTGTTCGGGATCCTCTCAGAGTCCTGTGGCACACTCGGAGGCCGGGAGGGGGCGCCTTTGATCTGCACGGCATGCCACGCCGAGTGCGAAGCCGGTGTGAAGTACTGCGTCAGTTGCGGTGCCCTCATGCCGCTCGACGAGGACTCGACCGCCTATTTCGCGTCCATCTTCCGCACCGGCAGCCCCGCTGTCGACCTGCCGGAGGCCCAGGACGCGGAGGCCGATGTCGCCACCTCGGTCCGCCCCTCCGCGCGCACACCGGCGCAGCCGGGAGGTCTCGTCGAGACGACCGGGCAGCAGACCGTCCCGATGACGCCACCGGAACCGCTCGCCGTCCCGACGCCTCGTTCCCCGCACCTGGCGACGCCGGCATCCCCTCCGACGCCCGACCGGAGCGAAGGACACAAACGGTCGCGCGCCCTTGCCATCGGAGCGGTGACCCTGCTCCTCGTGACTGTGTTCGGCATCGGGTTCCTCGTGTCCAGTCTCACCAACAGCCCCGCTCCGACCCTCTCGCCGTCGACGACATCCGGGTCGGTGTCCGGCACGGGGACGGCTGCTGCGATTCCCGCGGGCGCGGTGCTGTGCAGCGACGGCGTGGCACGCAACCAGTCGGCGTCGTGCGAGTTCGCGGCGAATGTCGTGATCGCCGTGCGCCAGGCCGGCGACATCGACCCGCTCGTCGTCAGCGCCTATTCGCCGGTCACCGGGCAGAACTATTCGATGACCTGCACGAGGGGTGTCTGGATCGAGTGCAGTGGCGGGTCCGGGGCGGTCGTCTACGTCCGCAGCGGCTGAGCCCTCCGTCGGCGGAGCCCTGTGCCCGCCATTCCGCGGGGCGGTGGTGGTCGAGTGCGGTCGCGGGTCCGAGCGGCGCGCGGTGCGCGAAGGGCCGCCCGCGACGACCGTGGGCGGCCCGAGCTGCGGTGCGGAAAGGGCCAGGAGTCACGCACGCGGCCACCGACCACAGCCCACCGCACTCAACGAGGCTGCGTCGAGATCCTCACCGTCAGGCCAGGTTGACGTGCTTGTGCTCGAAGTGGGTGCCCCGCGCGCGCTCGATGCTCGCTCGGATCTCGTCCTCGGCCGCGTCGCGACCGACCCAGGTCGCGCCCTCGACCGACTTGCCGGGCTCCAGGTCCTTGTAGACCGTGAAGAAGTGCTCGATCTCGAGCATCGTGTACGAGGGGATGTCCTCGATCTCCTTCAGGTGGTCCTGTCGGCGGTCGGCGGTCGGGATGCACAGCACCTTGTCGTCGCCGCCCATCTCGTCGGTCATCCGGAACATCCCGATCGCCCGGCATTCGATGAGCGCTCCGGGGAAGGTCGGCTGCGGGATCAGCACCATCGCGTCGAGCGGGTCGCCGTCGAGGCCGAGGGTCTGCTCGATGAACCCGTAGTCCTGCGGGTACGCGGTCGCGGTGAAGAGAGTCCGGTCGAGGCGGATGCGCCCCGTCTGGTGATCCATCTCGTACTTGTTCTTGGTTCCTTGTGGGATCTCGATGGTCACGTCGAACGTTATGGGTTCGTACTTCTCATCCGGTGTCGGCGTCACGGTGTGCCTCCCTATGCTTGAAGTCGCTGATCACAGTCTTATCGCGGGGGAGGGTCCGTTGTCGAAGGTGGGACGCCCCGTGGCCGGTCGCTCGCGCCGGTGGATCGTCCTCGGTGTGGCCGTCGCCGTCGTGACTACGGCTGTCATGCTGGGAGGCCCCCCGGCGCTGTATGCCACAGGCCTGTGGATCGATGGGGGTTCGGCGACCGTCACGCCCGGTTTCTTCGAGGACGTGCCCGAGCCGACGGGCGACGCGGCCGACCTGCCCGTGAGCCCCGAGGCGGTCGCCACGCCGCGCACGGCCACGGCCGTCCCGGCGGCCTCGGCGGTGGCGTCGCGCGTGGCGTCGGTCTCGCGCACCGGTCTGGGGACGACGGCGATGACCTTCCTGGACGCCGCCGACGGCACGGTGGTGTACGACGAGAATGCGCAGCAGGCGCTCACGCCGGCATCCAACATGAAGGTGTTGTCCACCCTGGCCGCCCTCGAGGTCCTGGGGCCCGGCACGACGTTCACCACGGAGGTCGTCACGTCCGGGGCGGGCCAGATCGTGCTCGTGGGAGGCGGCGACCCGTACCTCACGGCGACGACCCGGTCCGACTACCCCGAACGGGCGTCGCTGGAGCAGCTCGCCCAGCGCACCGCGACCGCCTTGAAGAAGACCGGGACGACGACGGTCGTGCTGGGGTACGACACCTCTCTGTTCAGCGGTCCCGACTGGCATCCCGACTGGACCGATGGGTACTCGTCGGAGGTGGCCAGGGTCGTGTCGCTCGCGGTGGACGGGTCGCGCACCTCGGAGGGCATGCCCGTCGCCGATCCCGTCGCGAACGCGGTGACGGCCTTCGTCTCGGCACTGGCCCGGCAGGGGATCACGGTCACGTCGACGGCTCCGGCGACGGCGTCCGCGGGTGCCACGCAACTCGCGTCCGTGTCTTCCCCGGCCGTGTCGGTCATCGTCGAGCAGATCCTGCTCCATTCGGACAACGACGCCGCCGAGACGCTGGCCCGGCACACGGCCCTCGCGTCCGGGCAGCCGGCCAGCTTCACCGGAGCGGCGGCCGCCATCACGGCGGTGCTGGCGAAGCTGGGGCTGCTGGACTCCGGCGCGCTGATCCGCGACGGTTCCGGCCTGTCGAAGTCCAACCGCGTCACGACGGGCATGCTGGCTCGTGCGGTCCGCGCGTCGCTGCACTCGGACGCCTTCGGTGCCGTCGTGAGCGGCCTGCCCCTGGCCGGGGTGTCGGGGACGTTGCAGACCCGATACTCGACGAACGCGGGCCGTGGCCAGGTCTGGGCCAAGACCGGCTTCCTGTCCGGGATCCACGGGCTGACGGGGATCCTGGTGACGCTCGACGGCGACGTCCTCGTGTTCTCGATGCTCGTGAACGGGCAGGCCGACCGAGGCATAGCGCAACCGGCGCTGGACGCGATCACGTCGGCGGTGGTGACATGCGGGTGTTCGTGACGGGGTGGGAGAGGTGAGTCCGCTGCCGGAGCTGGACTGGGGGCTGGCCGCGCGCATCGGCGGCCGGGTCGTGCCGGCCGGGCCGGTGGTCCCTCTCGCCCAGGCGACGGCCGCGGTGGACGGGTTGCGCGTCGCGGCGGATCGGGCCGCGGAGGTCATCGCCGAGCGCAGCGGTCTGCGCAATCCCGGGCGGGTGCCCGTCGTCGTCGTCGACCGACCGGGTTGGATCGCCGCGAACGCCGCGATGGCCGAGGGGCTGATGCGCGACATCCTGCCCGGCGCACGCTCGCCGCGGGTCGTCGCGCGGACGGTCGGGGTGCAGGCCGGTGCCGTTCTCGCGGTGGTCAGCACCCGTATCCTCGGGCAGTTCGAGGGGCTGTCCCCCGACCCGCGACTCCTTCTCGTCGCTCCGAACGTCGTCGGCTTCGAGCGGGCCTCCGGCGTCGCGACCGGTGACTTCAGGCTGTGGGTGTGCCTGCATGAGCAGACGCACCAGTTCCAGTTCTCGCACGCGCCCTGGCTCGCCGGCCATCTGCGCGGTCTCGCCGCCGACCTGCTGGGTACCGATGACGCGTCACGCTCCGAGGATGCGTTCGAGGTGCTGTCGGCCGCGATGACCTTCTTGGAGGGGCACGCCGAGGTGCAGATGGACATCACGGCGGTGGGTCTTGTCCGGTCGCTGTCGAGGTTGCGGCGGAGTCTCGACGGCCGGCGGCGGTCGCCGGGTCTGTTCGGGCTCGTCCAGCGCGCGATCGGCCTGGGGCACAAGGTGTCCCAGTACGAGCGGGGCGCGGCCTTCTGCCGTTACCTCCACGAGCGCGGCGGTCTGGATCTGCTGAACCGGCCGCTGGCCGGGCCCGACGCTCTTCCTGCTCCCGACGAGATCGAGGAGCCGGATCGTTGGCTGAGGCGCGTGGGCTGATGGCGCGGCGCGCGCTGGGTCCCGCGCAGTGGGCCGTGGCCGAGGCGGTCGGCGCCGCTCTCGACGCGGCGGGCCCGACCATCGGCGACAGGGCGGGCGCCGTGCCCGCGGCGGGTGTCCTCGTGGCCGTGTCGGGCGGTGCGGACTCGCTGGCCCTGGCCGCAGGAGCCTTCGTCGCCACGCGTCGGCGGGGTCTGGGGTGCAGGGCCGTCACTGTCGATCACGGGCTGCAACCGGGGTCGGACGACGTCGCTCGCGCCGCCGTGGGGCAACTGGGCGAGTGGGGTGTGCCGGGGCAGATCGTGCGGGTCGCGGTCGGGACGGCCGGGGGTCTGGAGGCCGCGGCTCGTGCGGCGCGCTATGCCGCGCTGGCACGGACGGCCGCCCCCGACGAGTGGGTGCTTCTGGGCCACACCCTGGACGACCAGGCCGAGACGGTGCTGCTGGGGCTGGCCCGCGGTTCCGGAACGCGGTCGCTGGCGGGGATGCCGGCGCGACGGGGGCGCTTCCTGCGGCCGCTGCTGGGCCTGCGACGCGTGCTCGTCGCGGAGGCGGCGGCGGCGTGGGGCGCTGCGCCTCACCACGATCCGCACAATGAGGACCGTCGCTTCGCCCGCGTCCGTGTCCGCGCCGAGGCGCTCCCGGTGCTGGAGACGGCGCTTGGTCCGGGCATCGCGGAGGCGCTGGCCCGCACCGCCCGGCTCGCGCGGGCCGACGCGGACCTCCTGGACGCGCAGGCGGCGGCGGTCGGCGACCCGGCGGACTGTGCAACGCTCGCGGCGTTGCCGGGGCCGCTGCGGACCCGGGCGGTGAAGGCGTGGCTGGAGCGGAGCGGCGCGGCCGACCTGCGGGAGGCCCATGTGGCCGCTGTCGCCGATCTCGCCGTGCAGCGACGGGGCCGGCGGGAGGTCGACGTCCCGGGGCTCCGGGTCACCCGGCGCGGCGACCGGTTGGAGGTGGTCGCCGGGGAGGGGCCGACGGCATGACGGGCCGGTCGCGCTCACGCCCTGCCGGAGACGCACTCCTTCCGGAGATGCACCAGGTCGACACCTTCGCGCAGAGTCGTGCGGCGGACGATCGCGTATCCCTCACGCTCGTACAGGCGGACGTTCCCGGCGCTGAGGTGACCGGTGAACAGCTCGCAGGCGGCGGCGCCGCTGGCGGCCTCGGCGGCGCGCAACAGGCGTGTCCCGATTCCCCGCCCCTGCCGGTCGGGAGCGACCATCAGCCTCCCGATGTGGGCGACGCCGTCGGCGACGGTCCAGCGCACCGCCCCGACCAGCCGTCCGCCGTCTCGGATGCCGATGCCGGGGCCGGACAGCTCCCGTTCGAGATCGGCGAACGTCTGGGTCAGCGGCGGGAGGAACGGGTCGCCGTACACCTGCGCCTCCGACACGTAGGCCGCCCGCTGCAGGGTGAGCACCTCGCCTGCGTCGCGCGGCGAGAGCGGTCTCTCGTCCATGCAGCGAGGGTAGTGCCCGCGTCTCCCGAGATGTGACAAACCGTCCCGCCGGTGCGCGGCGGGGCGACCGGGGCGTTCGTCCCGTTCCCTGGGGGCGCAATTCGTCACGCTCGCGGCGGGTGTGACGTTTCGTGCAGGAAGGGAGCGGCGACCCGTTCCGAAGGGGTGGTGGCACGTCGTGGCGGGCCGGATCGTCACACCGTCGGCCGGTGACGCATCTGCGCATCGGGTGGGAGCGGGGGCCGGGCCCGGAGGATCGGGTTAGGGTAAGGCCCGTGGACGCTAACGATGTATCGGGAGAACTCGCCTCCCTTCACTACACCGGTGCCGAGGTGCAGGCCCGTGTCAAGGAGATCGCCGCGCAGATCGACGCCGACTACGAGGGCAGGCGACTTCTGTTGGTCGGGGTGCTCAGCGGTGCCGTCATGATCATGGCCGACCTGTCGCGGGCGATGAAGTCGCATTGCGAGATGGACTGGATGGCGATCTCCTCCTACGGCGCCGGGACGCAGTCGTCGGGGGTGGTGCGGATCCTCAAGGACCTGAACACGAACATCGAGGGCCGCGACGTCCTCGTCGTCGAGGACATCATCGACACCGGCCTGACCCTCGCCTACCTCATCCAGAACCTGCAGTCGCGCAAGCCGGCCAGCCTCGAGATCATGACCATGTTCCGCAAGCCCGAAGCCCTGTCCAGTTCCGTGAAGGTGCGCTATGTGGGTTTCGACCTCCCGAACGAGTTCGTCGTCGGGTACGGGCTCGACTACGCGGGTCGCTACCGCAATCTGACCGATGTCGGGACGCTCGCCCCGCACGTGTACAGCTAGCCCTTGGCCCCGGCCGGTACAGTCTTAGTGCTCCACCAGGGATTCACGCAGCCTCGCGCAATGCGAGGGCGCGTGGGAAGAGGAAGAACTTGAAAGCACAACGGCTGTTCCGTGGCCCGCTGATCTGGATTCTGCTGGGCGGGCTCGCGATCTTCCTGATCGTCGACTTCGTCAGCAATGCGAACGGCTACCAGTCGAAGCCGACCAGCGAGGTCGTGTCCGTCATCAACGGCACCGACAAGCTGAAGGAGGTCGTGCTCGTCGACGGCGAGCAGGAGGTCCGGGTCGAGAAGAGCGACGGGACGAAGATTCGCGCGACCTGGGTCGGCACGCAGTCCGAGGCGATCATCGAGCGGCTGAACGCGCGCGTCGCCGACGGAACGCTGGAGTCGTGGCGCGGCGAGAATCCCGACGGAAACATGTGGGGGACGTTGCTGTTCACCCTGGTTCCCTTCCTGCTGTTCGGCGCGTTGCTGTTCTTCTTCCTCAACTCGGCGCAGTCCGGCGGTAACCGCCTCATGGGCTTCGGCAAGTCGAAGGCGAAGATCGCCAACAAGGGAACGCCGCAGACGACGTTCGCCGATGTCGCGGGCGTCGAGGAGGCGATCGAGGAGCTTCAGGAGATCAAGGAGTTCCTCGCCGAGCCCGCGAAGTTCCAGGCCGTGGGCGCGAAGATCCCGAAGGGCGTCCTGCTGTACGGGCCTCCCGGCACCGGCAAGACGCTGCTCGCCCGCGCCGTGGCCGGGGAGGCCGGGGTTCCCTTCTTCTCCATTTCGGGGTCCGATTTCGTCGAGATGTTCGTCGGCGTCGGCGCATCCCGCGTCCGCGATCTGTTCGAGCAGGCCAAGGAGGCCGCCCCCGCGATCGTGTTCATCGACGAGATCGACGCCGTCGGGCGGCACCGCGGAGCCGGGATGGGCGGCGGCCACGACGAACGCGAGCAGACCCTGAACCAGTTGCTGGTCGAGATGGACGGCTTCGACGCCCGGGTGGGTGTCGTGCTGATCGCGGCGACGAACCGTCCCGACGTCCTGGATCCGGCGCTGCTGCGTCCCGGCCGGTTCGACCGGCAGATCCCCGTCGAGGCGCCCGACATGGCCGGCCGGCTGCAGATCCTGCGCGTCCACGCCAAGAACAAGCCGATGGCCGCCGACGCCAACCTTGAACGGGTCGCGGCGCGGACGCCGGGCTTCACCGGTGCCGATCTGGCCAACGTCCTCAACGAGGCGGCCTTGCTCACCGCCCGCAACAATCAGCGGATTATCGACGCACACGCGCTCGATGAGGCGATCGACCGCGTCATCGCGGGTCCGCAGCGGCGCAGCCGGATCATGGACGAGCGCGAACTGCTCATCACCGCCTACCACGAGGGTGGGCACGCGCTGGTCGCCGCCGCGATGCCGGGCAACGACCCGGTGCAGAAGGTGACGATCCTGCCGCGCGGCAAGGCGCTCGGCTACACGATGGTGATGCCCGATCAGGACAAGTACTCGCGGACCCGCGGCGAACTGCTCGACCAGTTGGCGTACATGCTCGGCGGACGTGCCGCCGAAGAGATGATCTTCCACGATCCGACGACGGGCGCGAGCAATGACATCGAGAAGGCGACCAAGGTCGCCAGGGCGATGGTGACCGAGTACGGAATGACCGAGTCGCTCGGCGCGGTCCGTCTCGGCTCGGGCGACCGCGAGCCCTTCCTCGGCAGGGACTTCGGCGAGGGCCGCGACTACTCCGAGGCCGTCGCGTCACGGATCGACGAAGAGGTGGCCAAGCTCATCAACAACGCCCACCAGGAGGCGTTCGAGGTGCTTTCGGCCAACCGCGAGGTGCTGGACGAGCTCGTCCGGCAGTTGTTCGCGAAGGAGACCCTCGACAAGGACCAGCTCGCGCGGGTCTTCGCACCGCTCAAGAGGTGGCCGAAGCGGGGCCCGTGGACGGGCTCGGAGACGCGTGTGCCGTCGGACATCCCGCCGGTGCCGGTGCCGCCGCGCCAGCCGCGCCCCGTCACGCAGGGCCACGCTCCCTCCCACGGCAAGATCGTCGTGCCGCCCCCGGGCACCGGATCGCATCCGCCGTACAGCTCGACCCCGCCCGGATTCGACACCCAGCCGCCGGCGGGTGGTCCCTGGTACGGGCCGCCTCAGCAGAACGGTGGTGGCGACAACCCGTACGGACCGCCCGGCCAGAACCAGCCCCCGGCCGGGCCGCAGGGTCCTGGCGGGCCGCAGGGGGCCTAGCCGTGGCTGCGTTCGACCAGGCCCGGATCTCCGCGGCCGTGAGGGAGTTGCTGCTCGGACTGGGTGAGGACCCCGACCGCGAGGGCCTCGTGGAGACGCCTCAGCGGGTCGCCCGCGCGTACGAGGAGATCTTCGCGGGCCTGCACGCCGACCCGGCGGAGGTGCTGGCGACCCGGTTCGACATCGACCACAACGAGTTCGTCCTCGTCAAGGACATCGAGGTGTGGTCGGTGTGCGAGCACCACCTGCTCCCGTTCACCGGGGTCGCCCATGTCGGCTACATCCCCGACGGGCAGGTCACGGGCCTGTCCAAGCTCGCCCGTCTCGTCGACGTGTATGCCCGTCGCCCGCAGGTGCAGGAGCGGCTCACGTCCCAGGTCGCCGACGCCCTGGTCGAGCATCTCCGGCCACAGGGCGTCATCGTCGTCATCGAGTGCTCGCACCTGTGCATGACGATGCGCGGTGCCCGCAAGACCGAGTCGCGGACGGTCACCAGCGCCGTGCGCGGGCTGCTCCGCCGCACCGCCACCCGGGCCGAGGCCATGAGCCTCATCATCGGCTGAGCCATGGAGGTCTTCGCTGCCGGACCGACCAGGGTGATGGGGATTCTCAACGTCACACCCGACTCGTTCTCCGACGGCGGCCGCTGGACCGACCTCGACCGCGCCGTCGCGCACGGGCGCGAACTGGTCGCTGCGGGAGCGGCCATCGTGGACGTGGGCGGCGAGTCGACCCGTCCGGGTGCGGAACGTCCGAGCGCCGCGGAGGAGTTGCGGCGTGTGCTGCCGGTCGTCGAAGCGCTGGCCGCAGAGGGGACGGTCGTGTCCGTGGACACGATGCGGGCCGATGTGGCGGCCGCGGCGGTCGCCGCGGGGGCCGCGATCATCAACGACGTGTCGGGTGGGCTCGCCGACCCCGAGATGCTGGCGGCGGTCGCCGCCTCCGGCGCGGGGTACGTCACCATGCACTGGCGCGGGCATTCGTTCGGGATGTACGACCAGGCCCGCTACCACGACGTCGTCGCCGAGGTGTGCGCCGAGCTCGCCTCCCGCGTCGAAGCGGCGCTGGAGGCCGGCATCGAGCCGGCGTCGCTGGCGATCGACCCCGGCTTCGGCTTCGCCAAGGACTACTCCCACAACTGGACGCTGCTGGCCGGCCTGGAGCGGGTCGAGGCGCTCGGGTACCCCGTTCTCGTCGGTGTGTCCCGCAAGGGCTTCCTCGGCCGTCCTGGCGGGCTCGACGCGCGGCCGACCGATCGGGACGCGGCGACGGTGGCCGTCACGGCGCTCGTGGCCGCCCGGCGGGTGTGGGCGGTGCGGACCCATGAGGTCTTCTCCCAGGTGGCGGCGATCTCGGTCGCCGAACGAATCCGCGCCGCGGGCGAGCAGGGGTGACGATGGCTGGGACGACGCGCGTCGAGCTGACGGGCATCCGTGTCTTCGCCCGGCACGGCGTTCTGCCCGCCGAACGCCGCAGCGGCCAGGAGTTCGTGGTCGACGTCCGCTGCGGGATCACGCATCCGGAGGGGGACGACATCGGCCTCACGGTCGACTACGCGGCGCTCGCGCAGCGCGTGCACGATCTCGTCGCCGCCGACCCCGTCGACCTCATCGAGACGGTCGCCGATCGGGTGGCGCGGGACTGCCTGTCCCTGGCGCGGGTGTCCTGGGTCGAGGTGACCGTCCACAAGCCGCAGGCGCCGATGCCGGTGCCGGTCGCCGACGTGGCGGTGACGGTGCGGCATGTGAGGGGGGACGATGTGTGACGACGAGGTCGGCCTGCGGCCCGTGCGGCGGGTGGTCTTCTCCCTCGGTTCGAACATCGACGATCGGCTGGAGCATCTGTGGCTGGGCGTGTCCACGCTCCGCCGGACGCCGCTGACCCGCCTGGTCGGGGTCTCGCCGGTGTACGAGACCGTCGCCGTCGGGGATCCGCAGCCCGACTTCCTGAACGCCGTGGTGGTGATGGACAGCACGCTGCCGTCGCTTGTGCTGCTGGAGCGGGCGCAGGCGATCGAGGCGGCACTCGGGCGTCCGGCGGATCACGAGCCGGGGCCGCGGACGCTCGACGTCGACCTGATCGTGGTCGGAGACCGTGTGCTGCAGACCGAGAGGCTCACCTTGCCGCATCCTCGGGCGCACGAGCGCGCGTTCGTCCTCTTCCCGTGGCTGGACGTCGAGCCGGACGCCGTCCTGCCGGGCCGCGGAGCCGTGCGCGACCTTGCCGACGCCGTCACCGACGAGGGGATCCGCGTCGTGCCGGAGGTGATCGTGCCGTGACCGAGCCGCAGGACGATCGGGAGAAGCTCCGCCCGACGCCGCCCACCGTGGTGGCTGTCGCCGCCATGCTCGGCGCGCTCGCCTCGTACATGTTCTTCGGGACGGTGGAGAATCTCGGCCAGTCCGCTCCGCGTGTGACCGCCGTGTCCTGGCTGGCTCTGGCGGCCGTGGCCGCGGCGACGGCCGTGCTGGCGTGGGTGACCCATCAGCAGGTTCAGCGACGTCGCGAGAGGATCGAGCCCGGCCGGGCTGTGGCCAGACTCGTGCTCGGCAAGACCGCGCTTCTGGCGGGCGCCGCATTCGCCGGCGGATATCTGACGATCGTCGCGTTGTACGTGCCGCGAATCGCAGCACCGCTGCCGCTGGAACGTGTCGTCAACGGCGGCATCGCTGCATTGTGCGCCGTCGTGCTCGCGGTCGCGGGGTGGTTTCTGGAAAGATCCTGTGTGGACCCACGAAGTAAGGATTCGGGCGACGCGCCCCCCGACGTCCGGTGACCTCGGGTATACGGCGGTACCGTGGGGGCCGTGAGCAGTAAGAAGCCCGAGTTGGCGACCCCTTCCTCGTCCGTGCGTCGTGCCGGACTCGTCGTCCTCATCGCCGGTGGCGTGCTGAGCGTTGCAGCCGCCTTCGGCCCTATCTGGGTGGTGCGCGCCGGTGTCGCCATCGCCCTTGTCGCGGGTGTGATCGCCTGCTTCCTGGCCTGGCGCCAGGTGACCGAGGCTCAGCGCGACCGCGAGGCCGAACGTGTGGCGGCGATGCATCGCCAGGCCGTGGCGGCGAGTGAGCAGCGGCAGCAGCACACCGAGGTGCTCGACACGCTCAACGCGAGACAGGACGCTCTGCGAGCGCAGCTCCGAAAGCTGCGCATCACGCATGCGGATCTGCTGATCGAACTCAATACGTTGCGTGGTGACAAGACCGCCCTGACCTCTGATGTGGAGCGCGCTGCCGCCGAGATCGCGTCGCTGCGGGAGCGCGTCGCCGCGCTGGAGGCGGAACTGGTCCTCGAACCGGCCGACGCCGAGGTCCTGTCCTTGCCGCGACGGGTCGGCCGCGACGGCGCGGAGGCGCGCCCCGACGACGACCTTTTCCCGACGGTCATCGACCTCCAAGCGCTCGCCCTCCCCTTCGTCGAGGAGGTCCGCCGCGATCACGCCTGAACCGAACGTCGGCTCACGACCCGGCCCGTCCACGCGAATGGAGGACCGGGTCGTGCCTTGTCCCGATTCGTGGCCTGTGCTGCTGGGATCGTTCCCGACGACTCGGGAGTAATCCGGCCCGCATTGGCCCGAATCGCCGTGGGCCAAGGGCCCGGTTGCTGCGCGGACGCCTTCTGGCCGGAGAATTGGGAATTCCGGTGCTCGTGGTGATGTCGCGCGAGATCGGTTGCCGCGGGCTATCCACGTCTCGGTCCCGGTGGAGTCACCCTTGCGGGGGACCTTCGGGAGAGCTCGCCTTCGTGGCCGGAATGCGGCCCCCGATAGCACTGAATCCCGGTGTGTGCGCACGGCTTTGACCGGCTCTGGCGCCGCGATCCCGGTGGCGCGGGCGGTTTCCGGCCCGGACGGCTTCAAATCCCTGTGTGTCATCCGGCGGCTGATCCGCTGCTCGTGGCGAGTGCGGCCCGCCGGATCCGCTCTGTGATGACGGCCGAGATTACCCCGGCGAGGGGTACTCTCTCGGAAAAGACCGGGAAGGCCTGACACTAACTCGACCCGGCCTTGATGGTGAATAGGTAATGATTTAGGCTGGCTACGTCGTGGACGAGCGCGGGCAACATTCGCGGCGACAGGGCTCAGTGGTTTCTAGGTCAAGGTGAAAGTCGGAGGAGCAATATGGCACAACGTGTGGAGATCATCCTGTCGGACGATGTCGACGGCAGTCTCGCAGCGGGAACCGTCAACTTCGCGTTCGACGGGGTCTCGTACGAGATCGATCTGTCGGAGAAGAACCAGGACAAGTTCCGCGATCAGATGGCCGTCTGGATCGCTCATGCGCGCAAGGTGCGGCGCGCGAGCGGCGGCGCCAAGCGGACGCGCACAGGTGGTCCCACGGGATCGGAGATCCGGGCCTGGGCGCAGGAGAAGGGCATGCAGGTGAATGCGCGTGGCCGTGTCCCGGCCGAGATCAAGGCCGCGTACGAGGCGGAGAACGGCTGAGATCGTACGGCTCGTCTCCGGCCACGATCCGGGATTGAGCCGCAGGCGAACAGCGGAACAGATGGCCTGCAGGGGACGTTCACTAGACTGAACGCGTCCCTGCAGGCTTCTGCGTGCAGGCGCCGATAGTGAGGAGTGCACATGTTCGAACGGTTCACCGACCGTGCCCGCCGCGTCGTCGTACTTGCGCAGGACGAGGCGCGGATGCTCGACCACAACTACATCGGCACCGAGCACATCCTGTTGGGGTTGATCCACGAGGGCGAGGGGATCGCCGCCAAGGCGCTGGAATCGCTGGGGATCACCCTTGAGGCCGTCCGCGAGCAGGTGGAGGACATCATCGGACGCGGTCAGGCCGCTCCGACCGGTCATATCCCGTTCACGCCGCGCGCGAAGAAGGTGCTGGAGCTGTCCCTGCGGGAGGCGCTGCAGATCAACCACTCCTACATCGGGACCGAGCACATCCTGCTGGGCCTCGTGCGCGAGGGCGAGGGCGTGGCCGCCCAGGTGCTGATCAAGCTCGGCACCGATCTGCCGCGCGTGCGCAGCACCGTCCTGCAGATGCTGTCGGGCTACCAGGGCAAGGAGGCCGCGACGGCCGGCGCGCCCGAGGCCGCGGGTTCGCAGACGGCGGCGACGATCCTCGACCAGTTCGGGCGGAACCTGACGGTCGCGGCGCGCGAGAACAAGCTCGACCCGGTCATCGGCCGCGAGACCGAGATCATGCGTGTCATGACCGTGCTGTCGCGGCGCACGAAGAACAACCCCGTCCTGATCGGCGAGCCCGGCGTCGGCAAGACGGCCGTCGTCGAGGGACTCTCTCAGGCGATCGTTCGCGGGGACGTCCCGGAAACCCTGCGTGACAAGCAGATCTACACGCTCGATCTCGGGGCGTTGGTCGCCGGGTCGCGCTACCGTGGCGATTTCGAGGAACGCCTGAAGAAGGTGCTCAAGGAGATCAAGTCGCGCGGCGACGTCATCTTGTTCATCGACGAGATCCACACTCTCGTCGGGGCGGGTGCCGCCGAGGGCGCGATCGATGCGGCGTCCATCCTGAAGCCGATGCTCGCGCGCGGTGAGTTGCAGACGATCGGCGCGACGACGCTCGACGAGTACCGCAAGTACATCGAGAAGGACGCCGCGTTGGAGCGTCGTTTCCAGCCCATCCAGGTGGCGGAGCCGTCCATCGCGTTGACGATCGACATCCTCCGGGGGCTGCGCGACCGCTACGAGGCGCATCACCGGATCACGATCACCGACAACGCGCTGGTGGCCGCGGCGCAGATGGCCGACCGGTACATCTCCGACCGCTTCCTACCCGACAAGGCGATCGACCTGATCGACGAGGCGGGCGCTCGGCTGCGCATCCGGCGGATGACCGCCCCGCCCGACCTGCGGGAGTTCGACGAGAAGATCGCCGCCGTCCGGCTCGAGAAGGAGGCCGCGATCGACGCGCAGGACTTCGAGCGGGCCGCGGGTCTGCGCGACGACGAGAAGAAGCTGCTCGCCGCCCGCGCCGAGAAGGAGGAGGCGTGGAAGGTCGGCGACCAGGACGTCCCCGCCGAGGTCGACGAGGAGGCGATCGCCGAGGTGCTGTCCAGCGCCACCGGCATCCCCGTGTTCAAGCTGACCGAGGAGGAGTCCTCGCGTCTGCTGAAGATGGAGGAGGAGATCGGCAAGCGGTACATCGGCCAGCACGACGCGGTGAAGGCGCTGTCGCGTTCGATCCGGCGGACCCGTGCCGGCCTGAAGGACCCGAAGCGACCCAGCGGTTCGTTCATCTTCGCAGGGCCGTCCGGTGTCGGGAAGACCGAGCTCACCAAGGCCCTGACCGAGTTCCTGTTCGGTGACGAGAGCGCGCTCATCACGCTCGACATGTCCGAATACTCCGAGAAGCACACGGCCTCGCGGATGTTCGGCTCGCCGCCCGGATACGTCGGCTACGAAGAGGGTGGGCAGCTCACCGAGAAGGTGCGTCGCAAGCCGTTCTCGGTGGTCCTGTTCGACGAGATCGAGAAGGCGCACCCCGACATCTTCAACTCGTTGCTGCAGATCCTCGACGAGGGCCGTCTCACCGACGCGCAGGGACGGGTGGTCGACTTCAAGAACACCGTGATCGTCATGACCACGAACCTGGGCACACGGGACATCTCGAAGTCGGTCAACCTCGGCTTCAGCCGCTCCGATGACTCGGCCAGCACGTACGAGAAGATGAAGGCGAAGGTCTCCGACGAGCTCAAGCAGCATTTCCGTCCGGAGTTCTTGAACCGCGTGGACGAGATCGTCGTGTTCCACCAGCTCACCGAGGCCGATATCGAGAACATCGTCGACCTGATGGTCGGCGAGATCGAGGACCGGCTCAAGGACAAGGACATGGGTATCGAGCTCACGCCCGCGGCGCGCAAGCTGATCGCGAAGCGCGGTTTCGACCCCGTGCTCGGCGCCCGGCCGTTGCGCCGTGCGATCCAGCGGGATATCGAGGACATCCTGGCCGAGAAGATCCTGTTCGGCGAGGTCGGCACGGGCGAGATCGTTGTCGTGGACGTCGCCGAGGACGGGTCCGAGACAGCGTTCACGTTCACGGGAACCAAGCAGTCCCCGGTGCCGGACGTCGTCGACGTCGGTTGATCCGGTCGCATCATCCCGGCGCACGGGCGGTCATTCCTTCGCGATGGCCGCCCGTCGCCGTCTGCGCCGCACAAAAAGGCCCCGCGCTCAGCGCGGGGCCTTTGTGTCGGGGCCTGTCCCTGACCGTCAGTAGGTGCTGGCGGCGACCACGAACACGATGAAGATGATGTAGATGATGATGAAGGCGACCCAGAGGATCATCAGGATCGACCCGATGATGCCCATGACCCAGCCGGCGGTGAGCGAGCCGCCGTCCTTGTAGACGCCGGGATTCGCTTGGATCTCCTTGCGAGCCTTGCTGCCGAAGTACCACGCGAACGGTCCGCAGAGCTGCAGCACGGTGATGGACAGGATCCCGAGGATGAGCACCGTGGTGGCCTGGGGATGGTCGGGGAGGACCATCGGGTAGCCGGGCGCGATACCGGGCGCGGCGTACGGCGTCTGCTGCCCGTAGGTCGCGTACCCCTGCGACTCGTAGGTGTTGTACTGCGGGGCCGGCGCAGGCGTCCCGTAGCCGGCCGGAGACACCTGAGCGTCGGACGCCGACGGGGAGCCGAACGTCGAGGGTGACGTGTTGTAGTTGCCCGAGGCGTACCCCTGCGGCGCGTAGGGATCCGTCGGTGCCGCGTACGGCACGGCGGCGGCGCCGTAGGGATCGGTCGACGCGCCGTAGGGATCTGCGGGTGCCGCATAGGGCGCGGTGGGCGCGCCGTAGGGATCTGCGGGTGCCGTGTAGGGCGCGGTGGGTGCCGCGTAGGGATCGGCGGGCGCCGCACCCGGATTGGCCGCAGCGTACGGATCGGCTGGTGCCGCGTAGGGATCCGTGGGTGCCGCGTAGGGGTCGGACTGCGGATCGGGCGTCTGGTACGGGTTGCTCATTGTGGTGTCCCCTCAGGACGGGTGACGTGGGTGTCGGTGTCGAAAGACACGACGCCACCGCCGGGTTGGTGGTTCCGCCGTGAACGGATCGTATCCGATGTGGGCGCGGCAACAGCCCGCGCCCACATCGGTTGAGCTCACTGCTGAGTTGCGGCCAGCCCGACGATGAGGACGATGAAGATGATGTAGAGGACGATGCCGACGATGTAGAGGATCGTGAAGATCTTGCCGAGGAGCGTACCGGTCTTCAGGTTACCTGCCGGGTTCCACTGGCCGGGGTTGGCAGCGATCTCCTTCTGCGCCTGAGCGCCCAGGTACCAGGCGATCGGGGCGCAGATGCCCACGAAGATACCCACGATACCCAGAATGAACACGTTCTGCGCCTTCGGGTGCTCCGGAAGCTGAGTGTTGCCGTAACTCGCCATTGATGCTTCTCCTTTGGTTGTTGGTCTCTCGAAGCCGAATCATGACAGAAAGACATGGCATATCGCCAGATCCTGCGCCTTCTCGACGTGCCGGGCCTCGTGGTGGTTCCGGTCGGCCGCGCCGAGTTTTCTCCAGGACGCCCGGTGAACCGCCGCCGGACAGGGTCCGAGCGGAGCGTCTCGATGGCACCCGAACCCATAGGCTGAGGCCATGGCCGGCTGGTTTCGCCCCGTGGGCACGCGATCCGCGTCCGTCTACTGGCGGCGCCGCCTGCTCGTGACCGCGGCGTTGGTGGCCGGTCTGGCGGTGGCGGGCGGTGTCGTGTGGCTCAACGCCCAGGATCGGCCCACGGCCGGCTCCGACGTGACTCCGGCCGCCGTCGTGAAAGTCGCGACGCACACGGCGCGCGAGTGCGCACCCGGCTTCCTCGCGACGTCGATCACCGGATCGTCGGAGATGAAGCGCGGCTCGACCCATTCCTTCACTGTCCGTGTCACGAATTCGGGTGCCGAGGCGTGTCGACTCACGCTCGAGTCCCGGCCGCTGACGCTCACCGTGTCATCGGGATCGGATCGGATCTGGGGGAGTGCCGACTGCGATGCCTGGGGCCTGACGGGGGACGCCACGATCGAACCGGGCGGCACCCAGGAGTGGAAGGTTCCCTGGTCGGCGAAGCGCTCGCAGTCCGGGTGCAGGCTCGCGGGCGGGACGCTCGGCGCGGGAACCTACGTGGCCACCGCGACCCTCACCGACGTTCCGTCCGCCCGCTTCGTCTTCGCCCTCCGTTGACCTCACGCGCGACTCAGGTGTCGCTCGCGAGCTCCAGGTAGCTCGCGTCGGCGAGCCGTTCGAGACCGTCCCGGATGACCAGGGCACGCCCGGCGCCGACGCCCTCGACGCCGCGAAGGTCGGCGATGCTGGCGCCGAAGAGTTGCTGAAGACTGCCGAAGTGCTCGATGAGCCGGTCGCTGAGCGATGCCGGGATCTGCGTGATCTGGGCGAGCTGGCGATAGCCTCGCCCGGTGAGTGGCGTCTCCAGCGGTTCGTTGGGGTCGAACCCGAGCGCCACGGCCACCGCGTTCGGGTTGAGCAGGTCCTCGGTGGAAAGGTCGGCCAGCGCGGCGAGCGTGAACGGGCGCCCGGGAGAGTCGTAGTCGCGCTCCAGCAGGGTGTGGAGCTCTGCCAGGCCCGCCGTCATCTCGTGAAGTTGCAGCGACACGAGGCGGCCGTCGGTGCCGAGCTGGACGACGTAGTCGCCGAGCTCACCGGTCAAGCGATCGACCATCGTCAGCCGTTGTGCCACGAGCGCCACGTCGCGGAGGGTCACCTCGTCCTGCACCTCCAGCGACGACAGCCTCGCCGTTGCCTCTCGCAGCCGGGTGCGGTAGCGCCCGAGCGTCTGCAGCGCCTGGTTGGCGAGGATCAGCAACTGCTCGGTGCTCTGCACCCAGTGGCGCGTCCCGTCGAGGTACAGGGCGATCGTCGCCATCGACGCCGACACGGTCACGACGGCCTGGGTCGTCTGACGCGACACACGCTCGGCTGTGCGGTGCCGCGTGCCCACCTCGGAGGTCGGCACGGACGCGTCGGGCATGAGATGCACACCGGCGGCGAGGATGCGTGCCAGGTCGGCGCTGACGACGATGGCGCCGTCCATCTTCGCGAGCTCGCGCAGGTTCGTGGCGCTGAATGCGACGTCGAGCCCGAAGCCTCCGGTGCTGATCTGCTGCACGGCGGGCGAGGTGCCGAGGACGATGATGGCGCCGGTGCGTCCGTGGACGATGCGTTCGAGGCCGGCCCGCAGCTCGGTTCCGGGCGCGAGTTGCGCCTCGTACGTGCGCAGGCGATCGTGCACGTCCCCTCCCGTTCGCTCAGGTGGCCGTCGTGGCCCGTCCTGCCGGAAGTGTAGTGCCGTCCGCGGCGTGCTCGACCGCCGCGAGCCGTCGCGAGAGGCCCAGGATCGTCAGCGCGTCGGACACCGTGGCGACGTCGACGACCCGCATGGAGTCGGGAACATCGCAGGGGGGCTCGCCACCGAGCGACGACGGAACGAGTGCCCGCGTGAACCCGAGCCGGCCGGCTTCGGCGAGCCGACGCGGAAGTGCCCGCACCGGCCGCAGCTCGCCCGACAGCCCCACCTCACCGAACACGACGAGCCCGTCGGGGACCGCCTGCTCGCGAGCCGCGGACGCGATCGCCACGGCCACGGCCAGGTCGGAGCAGGGGTCGCCGATGCGCGCCCCACCGACCGTCGACACGTAGACGTCGTGGTTGGGCAGGCGCACTCGGCCCTTCCGCTCGGCGACGGCCAGCACCATCGCGACGCGCGCCGCGTCGAGACCGTGGGTCATGCGCCGCGGCGGCGTGGACGCGCTCGGCGCCGCGAGCGCCTGCACCTCGGCGAGCAGCGGACGCTGGCCCTCGAGCGTGACGGTGAGACACGTGCCGGGCACCGGATCGCGGCGCTGCCCGGCGAAGAGCCCGGACGGATCGGTCACCTCGACGATCCCCAGCTCGCTGAGCTCGAAACAGCCGACCTCTTCGGCAGGGCCGAACCGGTTCTTGGTCGCCCGCACCAGCCGGATGCCGGTGTGCCGGTCTCCTTCGAAGGAGAGGACGACGTCGACGAGGTGCTCCAGGAAGCGCGGCCCCGCGACCGAGCCGTCCTTCGTCACCTGCCCGACGATCACGATGGGCAGCCCGCGGGCCTTCGCGACGCGGATGAGACCGGTCGTGGCCTCCTTGATCTGGCTCACCCCGCCGGGGACACCGTCGCCCCCGGCGACCTGCACGGTCTGGATCGAGTCGACCACGACGAGCCCCGGGTCGACGGCGTCGATGTCGTCCAGGATCGTCCCCAGGTCGGTCTCGGCCGCCACCAGCAGCCCGTCGGTGACCGCTCCGGTGCGCTCGGCGCGGAGGCGGACCTGCGTCGTCGACTCCTCGCCGGTCACGTAGAGCGTGCGGCCGTGCCGGCCTGCCCACCGCCGGGCGACCTCCAGCAGCAGCGTGGACTTGCCGACTCCCGGCTCGCCGGCGAGCAGCACGACCGCGCCGGCGACGAGCCCGCCGCCCAGCACCCTGTCGAGTTCGCCGATGCCCGTCGGCCTGCCCACCGTCCCCTGTGCGGGGACCTCGGTGATCGGCAGGACCTCCCCGCGGCCGACCGTCGCCGCGGCCGGCTCGGCCACCGTGCCCCACTGGCCGCACTCCGCGCAGCGGCCGACCCACTTGGCGGTCTGCCAGCCGCATTCGCTGCACCGGTACGCGGTGCCCTGCGTCTTCTTGCCCACATCCGCAACCTAGCGCGCGGCACCGACAGGATTTCGATGGTGCCGCGGCGCCGGGCGCGCCGCCGCGGTGTCGCGCCGATTCCGCGGCGCAGACCGCAGGCTCAGATGCTGACGATCCCGTTGGGGCATTCGAAGGTCGCCGAGACGATCCCGGCCGGGCCCTCCGGCTCGCGGAACCGCACGCGAACACCGTCGAACGCGTCGGCGACGCTCTCGCCGAGCCAGTCCTCCACCACGGACTGCGCGCCCGCGATCTCGAACTCGACAAGCCGGGCGGCGGCCGGAAGGGCGCTCGGAAGGACGTCCTCCTCGCTCTTCCAGCGGATGTAGTAGGGGAGCTCCGGGTCACGGATCAGGTCGCGAACGCCGATCTGCTCCCACTCCAGAAGGCGGCCGTCGGGGAACCGGCGCGACCCGGCGACGGCCGGGCGGCCGAGCCGGTCCTCGTAGGACGACAGGTCGTCGACCGACACGACCCATCCCATCCATCCACCGCCCAGGTGCGTACGCGCCCGCACGGCCTGCCCGAAGGGCGCCTTCTCAGCGGCCGGATGCTCCAGCACCTCGACCACTTCGAGATAGCGGTCGTCCTGCAGGGGGAGGATGTGGTTGCGCGTGCCGAATCGCGGGTGGAACCCCCCGTCGCGAAACCTGCATCCGAGCGCGGCACCGAGGCGATCCGCTTCGGCGAGAAGACCGCCGGGACTGGCCGCGAACACCAGGTGATCCACATGCATGTCCTCATTCTGGACTCGCCGGGCGGAAGAGACGAAATCGGCGGTCCCGGGGGACGCCCCCGGCCCGGGCACCGACGCGGCGACACGAACCCCTCGGGCGCCCGGACGTGTCCTGCCCGGGCGGGGCGCCACGCGCCTGCCTGGTCGCCGAGGCGTCCGAGGAAGCCGTGCTGGACCGGAGCCCCGGGAGCCCCGGATGACTCCCCGACGGCGAACTCCGCCGACCGGATTACACTTGCCGCGTGAATGCGCTTGCGACCACACCCGTGGTCCTGTCCACAACGTCGGTCTATCCCGAGTCCACGGCGAGCGCCTTCGAGGTCGCCAGCTCCCTGGGGTACGACGGCATCGAACTCATGATCGGAATCGACCCCGTCGCCGTCGACATCGACGCGGTGGAGAAGCTCCGCGACTACCACGAGATGCCGGTCACCTCGATCCACGCCCCGTGCCTGCTCGTGACGCAGCGCGTCTGGGGAAGCGACCACTGGGAGCGGCTCGTCCGCTCGGCCGAGGCCGCGAAGCGACTCGGTGCGACCGTCGTCGTCGTCCACCCCCCGTTTCGGTGGCAGTCGAGCTACGCCGGGAACTTCGTCGAAGGCGTGCGTGCGCTCACCGAGGACACCGGGATCCTGTTCTGCATCGAGAACATGTATCCCTGGCGAACACCGGCGGGCGAGCTCAAGGCGTACAGCCCCCACTGGGATCCGACCGACTTCGACCACGACCATCTGACGCTCGACCTGTCCCACGCGTCCACCGCCCGGATGAGCTCCGTCGACTACGTGCGGAGCTGGGGAGACCGGCTGCGCCACATCCACCTCACCGACGGGACGGGCTCTTTCAAGGACGAGCACCTGATCCCCGGGCACGGCGACCAGCAGGCCGCCGAGGTGCTCCGCCTGGCCGGCGAGAACGGCTTCGACGGGCAGGTCGTCCTGGAGATCAACAGCCGCAGCGCCGGCTCGCGGGCGAACCGGGAGGCCCAGCTCGCCGAGGCCCTCGACTTCGCGCGTACCCACCTCGGCCAGCGGGTGGAGCAGCCCAGCTAGCGACAAAGCCGGTCCCTGGCCTGCGGGGACGGCAGTAGGCTCGCAACGAGACGAAGGGAACACCGATGCTGCGCAGGACGGTCGCGGCGGTCGTCGGCTCCAAGCCACTGGCCGCCGTCGGGCAGGCGTTCCCGCCCGCCCGCGCGCTGGCCGCCCAGTTCGTGGCCGGCGACACGCTCGGGGAGGCGCTCCCGGTCGTGAAGAGCCTCGTCGCCGACGGCTTCCTCGTCACCATGGACGTCCTCGGCGAAGCCGTCGAGACCGCGGCCGCCGCCGAGAAGAACAGCACCGAGTACCTCGACCTGCTGCAATGGCTGGCGGCCGAACGGCTGACCGACGCCGTGGAGGTGTCCCTCAAACTGTCCGCCGTGGGGCAGGCGCTTCCCGACGGGGACGGCCTCAGCGGCGAGCACGCGCGGCTCATCTGTGCCGCCGCGCACGGCATCGGGTCGGCCGTCACCCTCGACATGGAGGACCACACCACGACCGACCTCACCCTCGGCACCTGGCGCTCCCTGCTGCCCGACTACCCGCGGACCGCGGCCGTCCTGCAGGCGCGGCTGTTCCGCACTCCCGACGACCTGAACGAGCTGGCGGTCGACGGTCGCCGGATCCGCCTCTGCAAGGGCGCCTACACCGAGCCGGCCGAGATCGCGCACCGCAGGTCCCGCGACGTCGACAAGGCGTACGTGCGCGGCCTGAAGCAGCTCTTCGCCGCCGACGCGTACCCCATGATCGCGACCCATGACTCGCGGCTCATCGAGATCGCGCAGGAACTCGCCGCGCGGGCCGGGCGCGAGCCGGGCAGCTACGAGTTCCAGTTCCTGTACGGCGTGGCCGCCAAGGACCAGGAGCGGCTGCGGGACGCCGGGGAACGCGTCCGCCTGTACCTGCCGTACGGCACGGAGTGGTACCGCTACTTCTCGCGCCGCCTCATCGAGCGTCCCGCCAACCTGGGTCTCATGCTGCGGGCCCTGGGCAGGCGCCGCCCGTGAGCGCGCCGCCCCCCGACCGTCCCGAAGCGCTGCGGTCACTGCTGGAGCCGTCCGCGCCGTCCGCGCGGCCGAGGTTCGGCTGGGAGGTCATCATCGTCCTCGGCATCTCCCTCGGCCGCTCGGCGGTGTACTCGATCCTCTCGATCATCGACAAGCTGACGGTCAACACTCCGCTGAACCAGCAGACGACGTCCATCAACAGCTCGGTCACGCCCGACCGTCCCTGGCTGGACCTCGCCTACCAGCTCACCTACATCGTCTTCCCGCTGGTGCCGGTGGCGCTGGCCCTGTACCTGATGCATCTGTCGGGGGACCGCCGCGAGATCGGCCTCGACCGGAGCCGTCCCTGGTTCGACCTGTCGCGGGGGGCGCTCGTGTTCGCCGGGATCGGCATCCCCGGACTGGCGCTGTACCTGGGGGCCCGCGCGGTGGGGCTGAACACCAACGTGTCTCCGGCGAACCTCGCCGAGCACTGGTGGACGGTGCCGGTGCTGATCCTCCTCGCGTGCATGAACGGCGTCGTCGAAGAGGTCGTCATGCTCGGGTTCCTGTTCAACAGGCTGCGCAGGATCGGGTGGGGACCGGTCGCGTACCTGCTGGTGAGCGCGTTCATCCGGGCGAGCTACCACCTGTACCAGGGATTCGGCGGGTTCGTCGGGAACCTCGTCATGGGCATCGTCTTCGGCCTGTTGTACCTGCACTGGCGGCGCGTGACACCGCTGGTCGTCGCGCACACCCTGCTCGACGTGGCGGCGTTCGTGGGGTACGCGGCGCTCGCGCCGCACGTCGACTGGCTGTAGCCCGGACGCGTGCCGGGCGCGGCGCGGGCCGCCGGTAGAGTTCACCCCATGCGTGTTGGTGTGTTCGGGGCGACCGGGCAGGTCGGGGGCGTCATGCGGACGCTGCTGGCCGAGCGCCGCTTCCCTGTGTCCGAGATCCGTTTCTTCTCCTCCGCCCGGTCCGCCGGCCGGACGCTGCCGTGGGGCGGCGGAGAGGTCGTGGTGGAGGACACCGCGAAGGCCGACTTCACGGGGCTGGACGTCGCCGTGTTCTCGGCCGGTGGCGCGACGTCGCGCGAGTTCGCTCCCCGGGTCGCCGCCGCGGGTGCCGTCGTGGTCGACAACTCGTCGGCGTGGCGGCGCGATCCCGAGGTCCCGCTCGTCGTGAGCGAGGTCAACCCGGAGGATGTCGCGAACCCGCCCAAGGGCATCATCGCCAACCCGAATTGCACGACGATGGCCGCGATGCCGGTGCTGAAGCCGCTGTCCGACGCGGCGGGCCTTGTTCGCCTGCGCGTCGCCACCTATCAGGCGGTGTCCGGGTCGGGCCTGGCCGGCGTCGCGACGCTGGCGGCGCAGACGACGGCTCTGGACGATCCTGCTCGCCTCACCTACGACGGGTTGGAGGACCTGACGGCGGATCTCGGCCCGTACGTGGCGCCGATCGCGTACAACGCGCTGCCGATCGCCGGGAGCCTGGTCGACGACGGTACCGGCGAGACCGACGAGGAGCAGAAGCTGCGCCACGAGTCCCGCAAGATCCTCCACCTGCCGGGCCTGCTCGTGTCGGGCACGTGCGTCCGGGTGCCGGTCTTCACGGGGCACTCGCTCGTGGTCCACGCCGAGTTCACCGATGACCTGTCGCCCGAGCGAGCGGCCGAGATCCTGTCGTCGGCTCCGGGCGTCGTGCTGGCCGATGTGCCCACGCCGCGACTGGCCGCGGGCAGCGACCCGTCGTATGTGGGCCGCATCCGCGTCGACCAGGCCGCCCCCGAAGGCAAGGGCCTGGTGATGTTCATCGCGGGCGACAACCTGCGCAAGGGCGCGGCGCTCAACGCGATCCAGATCGCCGAGCTGGTGGCAGCCCGGTGATCGGGGTCCTCGGCGCGGGGGTCATGGGCGAGGCCCTGTTCTCGGGTCTGCTGGCGTCCGGTTGGGAGGCCGCCGACATCGTGGTCACCGACCGGCGTGAGTCGCGGCAGGCCGAGCTGACCGAGAAGTACGGTGTGCGCGCCGTCTCGAACGCCGAGGCGGCCGAGGTGGCCGACACGCTCGTCCTCGTCGTGAAGCCGCAGGACGTCGCCGACCTGCTGGAGGAGATCTCCCCGGCCGTGCGGCCGTCCACGCTGGTCGTGTCGCTGTGCGCCGGGATCACGACGTCCTTCATCGAGGAGCGGCTGCCGGCCGGCACGGCGGTCGTCCGTGTCATGCCGAACACTCCGGCCCTCGTCGCGGCCGGAATGGCCGCCCTCGCGGCGGGACGGCACGCCAGCCGTGAGCAGGTCGCGACAGCGAAGGGTCTGCTGGAGGCCGTCGGCGAGGCGCTGGTCGTCCCCGAGAAGTACCTGGATGCGGTCACGGCTCTGTCGGGCACCGGCCCGGCCTATCTCTTCTACGTCGTCGAGGCGATGATCGACGGCGGGGTGTTGCTGGGACTGCCGCGTGATATCGCGGCCGAACTGGCCGTGCAGACGATGTACGGCTCGGCGAAGCTGCTGCGCGAGACCAACCAGCATCCGACCCGGCTCCGCGAACAGGTGACGTCCCCGGGTGGCACGACCGCCGCGGCGATTCGCCAGTTGGAGGACCACCGGGTGCGGGCGGCTTTCATGACCGCCATCGAGGCCGCGCGGGACCGCAGCCGGGAACTGGCCGCCGGTTCATAGCCCCCGGACCCGCGCCGAACGCTCCCAAACCGCCGGATCCGGGCCGTTTTCCGGCAGTTCGGGAGCGTTCGGCGTCCCGGGTCAGGCGGCCGACGTCTCCGTGGCCAGCTCCACCACGCGGCTGGCCCGCTCGGCGACGGCGGGGTCGTGCGTGACGAGGATGATCGCGGCGTCCGGGATCACGCGCAGCATGAGGTCGAGGATGCCGTCGCGCTTGGTCGCGTCGAGCGACCCGGTGGGTTCGTCGGCCAGCAGGAGCGAGGGACGGCTGACCAGCGCCCGGGCGATCGCGACCCGTTGCTGTTCGCCGCCCGACAGCTCGGCGGGACGGTGCCCCAGGCGGCGCGCCATGCCCACCTCACGCAGGGCCTCCTCGGCCTTCGCCAGAGCCGACTGCCGGGACTCGTCGCGGAGCCGCAGGACGAACGCCACGTTCTCCTGTGCCGTGAGCATCGGGAGCAACCGGAAGTCCTGGTAGATGTGCGCGAGGTGCCTCAGCCGCAGCGCCGCCCGGGCGGCGCTGCTCGCGCCGACCAGGGAGTCGCCGAACAACCGCACGTCGCCCGTCTCGGGCAGCCGGACGCCGGACGCGAGCGCGAGCACCGTCGACTTGCCCGACCCGGACTCGCCCAGCAGCGCGACCCGCTCGCCGGGCGCGACGGTCATCGAGAACTCGTCGAGCACGTGCACGCGTCGCCGCCGGTGTATGAAGGATAACGAGACGTCGTCGAGTTCGAGAACGCTGGGGACGGGCACGATCAGCTCCTGTGGGTGGTGGCGAGCCCGACCTGACGCGTCCGGGCGAGGGTGAAGACGACGGCGAGGCCGGCGAGGACGCCGGTGGCGACGAGAAGTTGCGCGCTGGTGACGTAGAAGCGTGTCCAGGCCATGATGAACTCGCGGGCGGCCCAGGAGGCGACGGCGGCGGCCGTCCCGGCGAGCAGGGCCATCGCGAACACCGCGAACAGTCGCCCGATCAGCGGGGTCTGACCGAGGTCCACGATGACCGAGGCGATGGGCGAGAGCCGATCGACAAGGGTGCGCGTGACGCGTGCCACTCCGAGCAGCCAGATCGCGAGGCCGATGAGGATGAGGGACCACAGGAAAGGTGTCATCGCGAGCTTGCCAAACGCTATGTCCAGCAGCGCGGACAGGTGCGTCTGGCTCGTCACTCCGCTCGGGGCGGAGCCGTCGTAGGTGGTCGAGTCCAGCGACGTCATGTCGAGGCCGGGGATAGTCTGCTCTGCCGTTGTGGCGCTCAGGATCAGCAGCCCGCCGTTGCCGCCGTTGTCGGGAAGGTGGAAGGGGCGCACGATACCGCTGACGGTCACGGTGCGGCGCGGCTCCTCATCGACCGACGGAGCCCATTCGACCATCAGTTCGTCACCGACGCCGACGCCGAGGGTGGCCGCGCTCGCCTGGTCGAGCACCGCCTGACCGTCGCGAAGAGTTCCTTCCACCAGGTTTCCGGCCACGAGACGGGCCACATCGGCCTGCCGCCCGTCGGGGTAGATCCACGTCGTCGGGCGCATGGAGTCTAGAAACATGTCGTCGGCGGGACGCGAGGTCGAGACCTCGCTGCTGGTCGCGACCGTCAGGCCATCCGCGTTGGTGCCTGGGCTCTTGGCGGCGTAGTCGAGGCCGCTTTCCCAGCGCAGGCGGTCGAACCACCCCCGTGAGCAGTACAGCACCGCGAAGCCCGCCAGCGCGCCCACGAGAACAAGGATCACGAGGTCACGCGCGACCTCGGCAGGCTTCAGATGGCGGGGCAGGGTGCCCCAGGTGACGAGGGTGGGTCTCACGATGTCCTTTCCAGCGAGCGGAGGGTGTGGACGCCGAAGGCGGCGCCCGTCACCGCGACGACCCCGACGGTGCCGGCCACGACGAGGCCCAGCAGCCGAACCTGGGTCGGCGGGAGCCCGGGAGTGAGCCACGCTCCGAAGAAGGCGAGCGAGCCGAGCGCGGCTCCCACCACGATCGCGGTGCCGGCCGTCAGGGTGGCCATGGCCGTGACGCGCGGCACGATCCGCCCAAGGTCGCCGCCGAGCTGATGGGTGAGGTCCAGCACCGGCAACACGGCACGCCGGAAGACGTCCAGCTCGCGCACCGCCAGCCCGAGACCGCCGAGGATCGCCAGCGCCCCGATGACGCGGATCAGACCGAGCCCCGTGGTCGCGGCCTGGTCCGTTCGTGCCTCCAGCCCGGCGCGCGACTCCGAGTCCACGGGGTAGCTGCCGGTCGCCTCCAGCATCCGGCGGATCTCCGGCGTCGAGAGCCTCGCGGCAAGTTCGTCGGCGCTGAGCCCGGCGACGTAGACCTGCCCATACTCCTGCGGCTCCGGCGCGGCGGCGAACAGGGGTTCGGCCGGGGCCTGCGCCGAGTACTCGGCCCCCGTCTGCCGGACGGCGAAGACGGCGCGCACGGTGAGCGTGACCGGAGGGAGATCCTCCCCGGTCCCGACGTCCACCGTGTCACCGGGGGCGACCCCGAGATCCTTCGCGGCGTCGGCGGTCAGGTCGATCCAGCGTTCGGTGGTCGTCGAGCGCGAGCCGGCGATCACGGTGGCGTCGGGGAAGGGAGTGACGCGCTCGTCGCAGGTCGGCGCCAGCGGCGCGAGCTGCACGTTGTCGATGACGTGGTCCGCCGCGGTCAGGCGGGTGAACCAGAGCGCCGTCACGCAATGCGGAGCATCGATCGCCGCGTCGACGATCGGCAGTTGCGCGGCGGGAATGGCGGTGCTGGACCACAGATCGAACTGACCGTGGCTGTAGGCGCCCAGTTCGATCTCTCGCTGGATCGGATAGATCATGCCGAGTAGGACGGCCAGGCCGGCGCCGACCAGCACCGTCAGCCCCAGCCTGGCCAGCTCGCGCCGGACGACGGGCCACAGGGCCGCGGCGGGAGAGGACATCTCGGGTCTCCTTCGGCGGAGCCTCAGGACACTTTGATGTAGTCGATCGAGTTGGCGTCGATCGAGTGTCCCCTCCCGGTACCGCCATGCACGTAGCCGCTGGAGCCCTTCGACCGGGCCTTCGCGCTCGCTTTGATTGTGACGGTCTTGCTCCCCCAGAAGGTGCTCTGGCCGGAGACAACCCATGCGCTGCTGCCCACGTAGGTGTCGCGGCTGGAGACGTAGTGGCGACGGTACAGGTCAGCGTTCACCACGCTCACCAGCGTGGGGGTGGCGAACGGTTTGGTCGGGAAGGTCTGGGTGTAGTACCCGGTGACCGGCACCGGAAGGCCGAGGAACTGCGCGTTGTACTTCATGGTGGCGGTCGCTGTGACGGTGTTGCCGACGCGCGGGTAGTGGGTGCTGACGGTCGACTGGGCGGAGACCCGCCAGTTGGAGTCGCCGCTGATGGAGACGGGCCCTGCGTGGGCGGGGGTGGCGGACGCGATGGCGCCGGCTCCGATGACGGCGAACGCGGATGCGGCCGCAAGGTCCGTGGTGGAGGTGGACATCGGGGTGGTCCTCTCGGGGTCTGGCGGGGTTGCCTGTGGCAGGGAACGTAACGTCGCCGCCGCGCGAATGTCAATCAAATAGGGGACATCTGAGGTTCGGGCGCCCTGCGCCCGTGCCGCTGCGGCCGTCCGGAATCGACCCTTGGCAAGCGGCGTCGTCGTGCGGGAGCGCTCACCCGTGGGCCACCCTGACGTCTCAGAATGTGGCCGTTCCGTGCGAGTGCCCGGTGAGCAGAGAAGCGAGGCACGGTGTCGATGCACGGGGGTGTGACAATCCGGCCCGGATGCTGTGGCGGGGCGTCGGGGAGAGCCTGATGAGATGGGGTCCTGGCCGGTTTGTCACGCCCGGTGTCGCCCCGGCGACTCACCGAGACCGCAGATCGCGACGACCATGTGGAACCCCCTCGGCGGGGGTGTGTGACATTCCGCTCAGGAGCGGTGCCGTTCGGGGCGCGCAGGGGTCGGAGGCGAGCGGGCGTGGCCGGTGTGTCACACCGGGCTCTGGGGGTCGGGTGTGACGGGCCGTGCCGTGTGTGTGGGGGAGGCGCTGTCGGGGGTCGGAGGCGGGCGGGCGTGGCCGGTGTGTCACACCGGGCTCTGGGGGTCGGGTGTGACGAACTGTCCCATGTACGTGGAGGCAGGCGCGTCCGGACGTCGATGAGAGGCAGGCCTGGACGGAATGTCACGGTGGTGACGGTCCTGCCAGGAGAACCGGGGAGGCCCGGTTACGTGGACCGCCTGGTCCCGAGCCACGCCGACAGCGCGACGAGCACGCCCAGCAGGCCTACGAGGGTCGCGCCCGTCAGCCAGGGCAGGGGAGTGTCGCTGAGGTTCCGCTCGTCGGCAACGTAGCCCAGGGCATAGGACGCGCCGCCACCGACCACGGTCACGGCCAGGGAGGCCAGCAGGATCCAACCCCACGCGCGGTGGCTTCTGCTCACATCACGTCAGTTACGGCCATCCGCGCGGATGCGGCCGCGAGGTACGTCGTGAAGGCGGACATTGGGGTGATCCTCTCGGGTCGCGGCGGGGTTGCCGGTGACAGGAAACGTAACGTCGCGTACCCGCGGACGTCAATCAGATAGGGGATATCGCGTGTTGCGGCGCCGCAGCTTCCGGAACCGGGTAGTCGACGGGACGCGGGCTTGCGGCTAGGGCCGTTGTCTCGCAGGTCAGAGGGTCGGCCAAGGGCCACGTGGCGTCTCAGGAAGATGGACCTACCGCGCGTGGGACCCCGGGCGGGATCTGGTGCCGAACGGAGTCGGCGGGCAGATGGGCCTGCCGCGCGTGGCGCGTGACCGGGCAAGCCGTGAACGCATCCGCTGTGACATTCCGGCCCGGATGCGGTGATGGGGCCTCCAGGAGAGGTCGATGGGCACGTGATCCTGGAGGGTTTGTCACGCCCGGTGCCGCCGGGGTGGGGCGTTACATTCCGTCCAAAGTGCGCGGATGCGGTCGCCAGCGGAGGCCGGTGAGGCGCAGGCGTGGGCAGGATGTCACAGTGGGTGACGGGTTCGCCGAGGCGCCGGCAAACCCGACTACGCGATCTCCTGGTCGCGAGTCCCGCCGGCAGCGCAGACCGCCACTCCACCAGGCCGACGCCGACGGTCGCGGTTGCGACGTTGTGCGCAGAATGACGCCGGACCGGACGTGGTCTCAAGCGGTCCAGTCACCGGATGCGGATTTCTCTACCGATTGGGCCGGCTGAGCGTCGCGATTCGGTACATGACTGCGCGACCGAGCCGCTCGGCGGGGTGCGCCGCCGCCATACGGTGCACACGTCCGCAACCTCGATCGTGGCGAGCCCAGCGCGTGGACGCGCTGTGACATTGTGAGCCGGGTGCGGCGGCGAGGTCTCCGGACGGTGCTGGTGGAACGTGATCTCGGATGGTTTGTCACGCGGCGAGTCGTGGGCGAATGTGACATCTCGCCCCGGACGCGGCGATGAGAGGATCGGGCGACCCTGGCGGGGACGGATTGTCTCCTCAAGGAGCGTGACTGCAGCTCAAGGTCTTTCGACAAGCTCAAGGAGCGTGACGTAGGCCGAGGTCCTTTCGACAAGCTCAAGGA
>NZ_KE384021.1:104975-154839 GCF_000423465.1 Propionicicella superfundia DSM 22317
GTGGGCCGAGGTCCTTTCGACAAGCTCAAGGACCGTCGCTCGGTGGTTGCTCAAGGATGGCCATCCGGGTGGTTGAGCTTGTCGAAACCACCGTGGGCCGAGGTCTTTTCGGCGAGCTCAAGGACCGTGACGTAGGCCGAGATCCTTTCGGCAAGCTCAAGGACCGTCGCTCGGTCAGGACGCGGGGAGTTGCACGTTGTCGGCTGTGGCCGTGAAACCCACGCCGTCGTCGCCGGCCTGCACGGACGTCACGGTGAACTGATCGTGGGCGACGGAGACCGGCTCGACGAACATGTTGAGGATCTGTTGGGACAGCGCACCGGGGACCGTGACGCCGGCGAAGCCGATCGTGGTGTCGGAGAGGGTGACCGAGGCCGCCTCCGCATCCAGGGAGGGCGTTCCGGTGACCGTGGCCTCGACTCCGCTGACCTCGACGGCGATCGAGATCCTTCCGCCGCCGGCCGACGTGATCGTCCGGCCGGAAACCTCGGACAACGACGCGTACGTCACGACGCCGGAGCCCTCGGCATGGCCCACGACGAACCCGTCGCCCTGCGGAGTGATATCGGACGCGGTCGCCTCGACACCGGTCACGGTGAGACTCCCGGTCGATCCGGGCGTCAGCGCGAGCGAGTCGATCGCGATGCTCGCGCTCGGGAACGACCGGGTGGCGGCGTGCACGAGGAACGGCCAGCCTCCCAGGGACACCCGTGGCTCGTTGGACAGCCCCAGTTCGGTCTGCGCCTGGCGGGCGAACGCCTGCTCGCCGAGGCGGCGGGCAACGAGGTCGGCGCCCGCCAATCCTCCCCCGAGCAGGACGACGACGATCGTGCCGATGAGGAGCCCCCGAGCCTTCTTCACCCCACCAGTGTAGGAAGGCGGAGGTGCGAGGCCTGTCCCTGCGTCCCACGAGGGCACCGTCCGAGCCGACGGGGATTGGCCGGGCGCGGGTACGAGCCGGTAAGATCTGTTTCTTGGCGGATCACTCCGCCTTCCAATCGACACCTCGCGGAGGATCAACAGTGGGTTCGGTCATCAAGAAGCGCCGGAAGCGGATGGCGAAGAAGAAGCATCGCAAGCTGCTGAAGCGCACCCGAATTCAGCGTCGCCGCGCCGGTAAGTAGTCCACGCCGGTGGCGGCCGGTCCTCGCGTCGTTCTCTACGTGCGCGCGGGTTGCCATCTGTGTGCCGACGCCGAGGACGTGTGCGCGCGGGTATGCGCCGCGGCCGGCGTCGAGTACCTCCTGGTCGACGTCGACTCCGACCCGCACCTGCGCGCGCTGCACTCCGACCACGTCCCCGTCGCCGTCGTCGACGGCGACGTCCTTTCACGCTGGTTCCTCGATCCGGACGCCCTCACCGCCGCGCTCGCGCGCTGAGCCCAGCACCCCGGATCCCCGCCCGCCGTCGCGTCGCCGGTGTCGGGCCGATGGGGGGTTCGCCGGCACATCCGCTCCCGTTACAGTTGGCGCATGTCCCTGACCCGCGTCCATCTGGCCCGTCATGGCGAGGTCCACAATCCCGGCGGCATCCTCTACGGACGCCTCCCGGGCTTCGGCCTGTCGGAGCAGGGGACGCTGATGGCCGAGCGGCTCGGGGAGTACTTCGCCGACGTCCCCCTGCGGTCCCTCACCTGCTCGCCGCTGCAGCGCACGCAGGAGACGATCGCGCCGGTCGCCGCACGCCACCCCGACCTCGGCGTCACCCACGACGAACGCGTGATCGAGACGTCCAACGTCTTCCAGGGCACGGTGGTCCGCCGGGAACTCACGCATCCGACAAGTTGGCGCCACCTGCTGCGCCCGTGGCGGCCCTCCTGGGGTGAGGCGTACACGTCCATCGCCGCGCGGATGCGGGACGCGATCGCCGACGTCGCCACGGCACACGAGGGCGAGGAGTCCCTCATCGTGTCCCACCAGTTGCCGATCTGGATCGCGCGCCTCGACGCCGAGGGACGTCCGTTCGTCCACGATCCCCGTCATCGCGAATGCAGCCTCGCCTCCGTGACGACCTTCGTCCTCGACGGGCCCCGGATCGTGCGGGTGGAGTACGCCGAACCCGCGCGTGACCTGCTGCGCGCCGGAGTGCCGCACGCATGACGCCGCCGCCCGTCACTCGTCTGCGGCGCGCGGTGGCCGCGGTGGCCGCCGCCGTGCTGCTGGCCGGCTGCGGCAGCACACCGACGGCCGAGGGCGGGTACGTCTCCGGGGACGGCTCGCTGACCCGCATCGCGGTGTCCCAACGCCAGGCGGCCCCGATCCTGACGGGCATCGACCTGGACGGGAAGCCGCTCGACTCCTCCGCGTTCACCGGCAAGGTCATCGTGTACAACGTGTGGGGCTCGTGGTGCGCGCCCTGCCGCAAGGAGGCGCCCGCCCTCGCGGCCGCGGCGGAGCGGACGGCCGGCACGGCGCAGTTTCTCGGCATCAACACCCGCGACCTGGATCGCGGGCCGGCGCAGGCGTTCGTCCGCGCCCAGGGGATCGGGTTCCCCAGCTTCTACGATCCGCAGGGCGAACTGCTGCTGAACTTCGGCTCGCAGGTGTCCCCGAGCGCCATCCCGACGACGATCGTCGTCGATGCCGAAGGACGGCTCGCGGCGCGCGTCCTGGGGGAGGTGACCGAGACCACGATCGTGGGTCTCGTGACCGAGATCGCCGAGGGCGCGTAGTGGTCCCCCTGGACCTCGCCGAGTGGGTGCGGCAGGCGATGGGCGGGTCGATGCTCGTCGCGGTCCCGGTGGCTGTGCTGGCGGGGCTCGTGTCGTTCGCGTCGCCGTGCGTCGTCCCCCTCCTGCCCGGGTACCTGTCGTTCGCGACGGGCCTGGGCGCCTCCCAGGTGACGGCGGAGCGGCTGGCCCCCGGAGCGCGGCTGCGGATGCTGGCGGGCGCGTCGCTGTTCGTCGCGGGGTTCACGCTCGTGTTCCTGACGACCGGGGTTCTCGTGGGGGCCACCGGCCAGCTCCTCCTGCGTCACCAGCGCCTCATCAGCATCGTCGTCGGGACGGTGACGATCGTCCTCGGTCTCGTGTTCGCCGGGCTGCTGCGGTTCGGGCAGCGGACCGTACGCCTCTCCGTGGCGCCCCGCGCCGGCCTCGTCACGGCACCTCTGCTGGGGATCGTGTTCGGCCTCGGGTGGACGCCGTGCATCGGGCCGGCGCTGTCGGTCGTCCTCAGCCTCGCGCTCACCGAGGGCTCCGCCGTGCGCGGAGGGGTGCTCGCCCTGTTCTACTCCTTCGGGCTCGGGCTGCCGTTCGTGCTGGCCGCCCTCGCGTTCGCGCAGGTCGCGGGCCGCCTGGACTGGGTCCGGAGGCATGCGCGCGGCCTGCAGGTCGCAGCCGGGCTGGCGATGTCCCTGGTCGGGGTCCTCCTGGTCACCGGGGTGTGGGACGCGTGGATGGCGGCCCTGCGGCAATGGGTGTCGGGGATCGGGACGATCATCTGATGCGCGACCGGGACGAGGGACGCACGGCATCGACCGCCGCACCGGGCGGGGGTCGGAAGCGGCTCGGCGTGCTGGAGGCGTTGCGGATCGCCTGGGCCCAGCTCACGTCCATGCGGACCGCGCTGCTGCTGCTCTTCCTGCTCGCCCTCGCCGCGATTCCCGGCTCACTCGTCCCGCAGCGTCCCACGGCTCCGCTGAAGGTCCGTGACTTCGCCGCCCAGAACCCCGAGCTGGCCGTCTGGTACGACCGCCTCGGGCTTTTCGACGTGTACGGGTCGCCCTGGTTCGCGGCCGTCTACCTCCTGCTGTTCGTGTCGTTGATCGGGTGCATCGTCCCGCGCATCGCCGTGTACGCCAAGGCGGTCCGGGCCCGCCCGCCCGCGACGCCGCGGCGTCTCGACCGCCTGCCCGAGTGGGTTCGCGGGCCGCTCGCGGGAAGGAGGCCGTCGGAGGTGCTCGACGCTGCCGAGGAGCACCTGCGCCGCCGCAGATGGCGGGTCCGGCGCGACGACGACTCCGTCTCGGCCGAGCGCGGGTACGTGCGCGAGGCGGGCAACCTCGTGTTCCACCTGAGTCTCGTCGTCGTGCTGGTCGGCCTCGCCTGGACGAGCCTGTTCGGGTTCCGTGGTACCGCGGTCGTGGTCGTCGGGAGCGGGTTCACCAACACGCTGACGCAGTACGACGAGCTCACGGCCGGCGGAGCGTTCGATCCGGCCGACCTGGAGCCGTTCACCCTTTCCCTGGACGACTTCGCTGTCGAGTTCGAGACCGGGTCCGTGCAGCGCGGCGCGGCGCGCAGCTTCGACGCCACCGTGACGGTGAGGACGTCCGCCGGCGAGACGCAGCAGCACCTGACGGTCAACGAGCCGCTGGAGATCGGGGGCACCGAGGTGCACCTGCTCGGCCACGGGTATGCCCCGATCGTCACGGTCCGCGACGCGAACGGGGATGTCGCCTATTCCGGTCCGGTCGTGTTCCTGCCCCAGGACGGCAACTTCACCTCGTCCGGCGTCATCAAGGTGCCGGACGCGCGGCCGTATCGCATGGCGTTCGAGGGGCTGTTCCTTCCGACAGGCACGGTGGACACGGCGGGGCCGCGCTCGCTGTTCCCCGACGCGCTGGTGCCCGAACTGGTGCTCAATGCCTGGTACGGCGAGCCGGTCGCGGCGAGCGGTGCGCCCGAGAACGTGTACACGCTCGACACGACCGGGCTCACGCAGTACACGGTGGACGGTGCGCCGGTCGCGATGCGGCTGAGCCCCGGCGACACCTACGACCTTCCGGGGCCGGGCGGGTCCATCACGTTCGAGGGGTACAAGCGCTGGGCGAAGATCCAGGTGTCCCGGACGCCGGGGACGTGGGTCACGCTGGGTGCGGTGGCGCTCGCGGTGACGGGCTTGTCGGTGTCGCTGTTCGTGCGACCGCGCCGGCTGTGGCTGCGCGTCGCGGGCGGGACGGTGGTCGCGGCCGGGCTGGACAAGGCCGACGGCCGCACGGGGCTCGACGAGGATGTGGCGGAGCTTCTCGCGGCGGCCGGCGTCGACGCCGACGACGGGCCCGATCCCCCTCCGGACGACGGACCCGATCCTCCCCCGGACGACGGACCCGATCCTCCCCCACGAGAGACCTGACCCGCTCGCGGCGCCGCGGACAGGCGCGCGGCGCGGCCGGTCGCGAGACGGAGGAATCCGGGTGGGACACCCCTGGAGCCGCGGGGGACCCGCCTGCTAGCGTGCCGCACACGGCGACCGGATTGCAGGCGGTGACACAGGAGGACGAGGATGAGCGAGTACTCCCAGTTGGCGATGGTGGCCTCTGCCGTCGTGTACCTGCTGGCCTTCATGGCGTATGCGGCGGAGTGGGCGGCGGCCCGTGCGCTGCCGAGTCAGCGGGTGGTCGCCGACCGTCGCCGCTCGCGGGTGCGTGCGGCGGTGCCCGCCGGAGCCGCTCCTGCCGCGGACGTCGACGGGCCCGACACCGGGACGCCGGCCTCGGAGGATCTCACTGCGGCGAGGATTCGCGTGGACATGTTCGGGCGGATCGGGATCGGCCTCACGATGGTCGCGTTCGTCAGCCACCTGGCCGGTGTCGTCCTGCGGGGCCTGGCCGCTCAGCGGCTGCCGTGGGGCAACATGTACGAGTTCGTGACGTCGGCGATGCTCGCGGTCGTCGGCGCATACCTCGTGCTCGTCCTGTGGCGGGGCATCCGCTGGCTCGGCCTCGTCGTCACGCTTCTCGCCGCGATCGCGCAGGGCTTCGCCGTGACCGTCCTCTTCGTCGAGGTGGCTCCGCTCGTGCCGGCGCTGCATTCGGTCTGGTTCGTCATCCACATCGTCGCCGCGGTCATCGCGGCCGGGGCGTTCAACCTCGGCGGACTGGCGTCCATCCTCTACCTCGTCCGGGACAGGGCCGAGCGCAAGGGCGAGCTCAGGGGGTACCTGGCGAAGCTGCCGTCGGCCGCCGCGATCGACACCTTCGCCTACCGGATGCACGCGTTCGCGGTTCCGGTGTGGACGTTCACGATCGCCGCCGGGTCGATCTGGGCGCAGTATGCCTGGGGCCGTTTCTGGGGCTGGGATCCGAAGGAGACCTGGTCCCTCATCACCTGGGTCGTGTACGCCGGGTATCTGCATGCGCGGCTGACGGCGGGCTGGAAGGGGGCCCGCGCGGCCTGGATCGCGATCGTCGGCCTGGCGACGTTCTGGTTCAACTTCGTGGGCATCAACCTGCTGGTCAGCGGGCTCCACTCGTACGCGGGGGTGTGAGCGGTCCGGTCGGTTCGGCGTGAGGGACGGGGTCGCCCAGGCGTAGCTACGCGAAGGCCGCGATGCTACCGGGCGCCCGGTAGCATCCCGGCCGGAGCGTAGCTACGCGGCACCACCGCACCCGGACCGCGACCGTGCGATGTGCGCCTCACGACGAGCGGGACGGCCGCACGGCGAAGCGGGCGGCCGCGGTCTGGAGCTTCGCCGGTGCGTGGCGCGCGACGAACGCCGTCACCGAGTTGAGCGTCCCGTCGATCGCCAGCGGACGGTCGGCGTCGAGCGCGGCGAGCGCGGTGGCGACGACCTGGTCGGGGCTGCGGCGCGACGTCAGCACCGACTCGTCGCCGCCCGCGGTGAAGAAGCCGGTCTGCGTCGGTCCGGGACACACCCCGAGCACGCGCACGCCGGTGTCCTTGACCTCGCTCCACAGGGCGGTGGTGAACGACGCCACGTACGCCTTCGTCGCGGCGTACACGGCCATCGTCGGGATCGGCTGGAATGCGGCGGTGCTGGCGATGTTCACGATGACGCCGTGGCCGCGTTCCAGCATCCCCGGCAGGTACGTGCGTGTGAGGGCGGTCAACGCCCCGCAGTTGAGCATGATCTGGGCCGTCAGCCGGGCGGGATCGGTGTCGGCGACGTCGCCGAAGCTCGCGAATCCGGCGTTGTTGACGAGGATGTCGGTCGTCGGCACCTGGTCGGCCAGCAGCCTCCAGGACTCGGGTTCTGCCAGGTCGAGCGGGACGGCGCGGGCGTCGATCCCGAACCGCGACGACAGCCGGTGGGCGCCTTGTTCGAGCCGATCCGCGCTCCGGGCGACGAGCACGAGATCGTACCCGCGGGCGGCGAATGCGTCGGCGAAGGTGAGGCCGAGGCCTGACGAGGCCCCGGTGACGAGTGCCGTCCGGCGGATAGAGTCCATGTAGACACCTTAGGGTGGTGCACATCGGCCCGGGAGGACGTGGAATGGCGCAGTTCGACCTCATCGTGGTGGGTTCGGGAACGGGGAACTCGATCATCGACGAGCGGTTCGCCGGCAAGTCGGTGGCGCTCGTCGAAAGGTCCGCGACGTTCGGCGGCACGTGCCTGAACGCCGGCTGCATCCCCACAAAGATGTTCGTGTACCCCGCCGATGTGATGGCCACGGCCGCCGGCTCGTCGCGGCTCGGCCTGGACGTCCCCGAGGCGCATGCGGACTGGGCGGCGATCCGGGACCGCATCTTCGGCCGCATCGATCCGATCTCGACGGGCGGGCGTGCCTGGCGCGAGTCCAATGAGAACGTGACGCTGTACGACGCGGAGGCGCGGTTTCTCGGTCCGCACATGCTGGCGGTCGGCGAGGACGTCATCACCGGCACCGACATCGTCCTGGCCACGGGCTCGTCGGCCCGCATCCCGGAGCTTCCCGGCATTCACGAGCCGGGGGTCGCCGAGCGCATCCACACGTCCGACTCGATCATGCGGCTGGAGGAGTTCCCGTCGTCGATCATCATCCTCGGCGGGGGTTTCATCGCCGCGGAGTTCGCCCACATCTTCGCGGCGTACGGCTCGAAGGTCACGATCCTGTACCGCGGGTCGCGGCTGTTGCGGCACGAGGACGACGACATCTCCGAGGCGTTCACCGCCGAACTCGGCAGACGGTGCACGTTGCGCTTCGGGCATCAGTTGCGCGACGTGCAGGTCGGCCATCGCGGGGTGTCGGTCGGGACGGTCGATGCCCAGGGCATCGAGTACGAGTTCGAGGCCGAGCAGGTGCTGCTGGCCCTGGGCCGGACGCCGAACTCGGCCGATCTCGACCCCGCTGCCGGCGGCGTCGACGTGGACGAGGACGGTTTCGTCGTCGTCGACGAGTACCAGCGGACGTCGGCGCCGGGCGTCTGGGCGTTCGGGGACGTCTCGTCGCGACCGATGCTGAAGCACGTCGCGAACCTGGAGGGACGGACGGTGGCGCACAACCTGCTGCACCCCGACGACCTGGTCGCCAGCGATCACCGGTTCGTGCCGCACGCCGTCTTCTCCGGGCCGTGCGTCGCGTCGGTCGGGCTGACCGAGCGCGAGGCGGCCGAGCAGGGACTGCGGTATTCGACCTTCACGCAGCGGTACGCCGATGTCGCGTACGGGTGGGCGATGGAGGACGACGGCCATGTCGTGAAGCTGGTCGCGGACCGCGGAACCGGGATGCTGCTGGGCGCGCACATCCTCGGGCCCCAGGCCTCCGTGCTCATCCAGCCCCTCATCCAGGCGATGAGCACCGGGCTGGACGCTCGCACGATGGCCCGCGGACAGTACTGGATCCACCCATCGCTCTCCGAAGTGGTGGAGAACGCGCTTCTCGGCCTGGACGTGGACTAGGGACATGGCCACCCGCCGCGTCCACCGACTGCCGGTCCTGGTGGTCGCGATGATGATCGCCGTCACCGGGTGCGCGCGGGGGCCGGCCGTGGAGTCCGGTCCGGCCGTGGAGTCCGGTTCGGCCACGTCCGGAGGCGCGTCCGCGACGGTCTCCGCGACGCCCGACGACTCGTGTGCGGCGCTGGCGGCGTCTCTCGACCTGGAGCGGCAGGTCGGGCAGTTGTTCATGGCCGGCATCCCGGCCACCTCCGAGAACGTGCCGAGCGAGGTGGCCGGCCTCATCCGCAGCGGACGGGTGGGCTCGGTGATCCTCGTCGGTGACAGTGGTGCCGGTGTGGACGGCGTCGCTCTGCTCACCCGCGAGCTGGGCGAGCTCGATCCCGGTCTGCCGGTGCTCGTCGCCGCCGACCAGGAGGGCGGACAGGTGCAGCGGCTCCAGGGCCAGGGGTTCGACACCATCCCGTCGGCGGCCGAGCAGGCGAAGCTGTCCGACGCGACGCTCGTCGGCAAGGCCACGGTGTGGGGAGGCGAGCTGCAGCAGGCGGGTGTGACGTTCAACCTCGCTCCCGTCGCCGATGTCGTGCCGTCGTCGGTGGGGTCGGCGAACGAGCCGATCGGCGCGCTGCGCCGCGGCTACGGTTCCGATGCGACGGTCGTCGGCGAGAAGGTGAGCGCCGTCGTGACCGGCTACCGCAACGCTGGCGTGGCGACGACTCTCAAGCACTTTCCGAACCTGGGCAGGGTCACGGGCAACACCGACACCACCGTGCGGGTCGTCGACACCGTCACCGGCGCGAGCTCGGCGGCGCTGGACGCGTTCCGGGCCGGCATCGCCGCGGGTGCGGAGGCGGTCATGGTGTCCAATGCGGTGTACGCGAGGATCGACGCCGATCGTCCGGCGGCGTTCTCGCCGGCCGTCATCTCGCTGCTGCGCGACGGGCTCGGGTTCTCCGGCGTCATCGTGTCCGACGACCTGGGCAGCGCGGCGGCCGTCTCGGCGACGCCCAGCGCGGAGCGAGGGGTGACCTTCCTGGCGGCCGGCGGGGACCTCGTGGTGGACGTCGACGGTTCCACGGCGGGCGCCATGGTGTCGACGGCGATCGCGAAGGCGACGTCCGATCCGTCCTTCGCCGCGACGGTCACCGCGAAGGCGACCCGGGTGCTGCAGCTCAAGGCCCGGGTCGGGCTGGTCGACTGCACGTAGCTACGCGTCGGGCCACGACGCTACACGAAGGTCAGGATGCTACCCGTCCCCCGGTAGCTTCCCGGCCGGAGGGTAGCGTCGTCGGGGCGCTCCGGCGGTCGGGGAGCGTTCGGGGTCAGGACAGGCGGTACACCCGCTCGGCGTTCTCGGAGGCGATGAGCCGCAGCACGCGCTGGGCGTCGGCGAGCGACCACTCGTCGGCGTCGACCCATGCCCCGATCACCGACGCGACACCCCTGCGCCACAGCAGCGATCCGAGCAGGTGCAGCTCGGCCGGGCCCCAGGCGTCCGAGCTGAACACCTGCTTGTGGAACGGGCCCAGCTCGAGGGACTCCGCGATGATCGACCGGCTCGCCGCACCCGCGTAGTTCACGCCGAGGCCGACATCGAAGTAGACGTTGTCGAAGACCTGCGCGAGGTACCCGGCCTCGCGATGGAAGGGATAGTTGTGCAGCAGCATCACCGGGACGCCGGTCGGCTCGACCAGGCGCAGCCAGTCGGTGAGCAGCAGCGGGTTCGCGCGGTGCAGGGACAGGTCGGGGTCGCCGTAGCCGCAGTGCACCTGGAGCGGCAGGCCGAGGTCGACGCCGCACCAGCGCAGGTACGACAGCAGGGTCGGATCCGTGATCCGGGGAGTCCCGCCGCCGGCCCGTGCCAGCTCGGTTCCGGCCGCTCGCGTGACGGCATCCGTGCCGGGCCGCTCCGGGGCGAGGTCGAAGCCGTGCCGGTACGCCAGGATCGTCTTGGTGCCGACCGCTCCGGCGGCCCGCTCGGCCAGCCGCGCCGGGTACTCGGAGGCGAACCGGTCGGCGCTGCCGGACTCGGCCAGCAGCGCCTCGGCCACGGCCTCCAGCCGGACGACCTCCCGCACCCGTGCGGCGGCCGCGGCGGCGTGCGCGGGCGGGTCCAGGACGGCGTCGCCCAGGTAGCCGGTCTCCAGCAGGTACACGGCGGTGCCCGTGGCGCGCAGCAGCCGCTGGTTGACCTCGTCCTCGCCCAGCTCGCAGCGCCGCGCCCAGTACACGTCGGCGGTGGCGTGGCGGGGCAGGTCCAGCAGCGGCGCACACCAGGTGCGGATGGCGAACCCCACCTGGGAGTCGAACACCGTCCCGACCGACGGGCCGGAAGGGGCCTCGGTGAGCATGGACTCGAACCGTTCCCGCGGGACCTGCCGCCGCAGGGCGCCGTGGACGTGGTGGTCGACCAGGCCCAGCCCGGCGAGGAACGCCGCCAGCGGGTCGTGAGGATCCTCGCGCATGGTCACCATCCTGCGTACGCCGCCAGTTGCTCATCGGTGATCCGCCCCGCGGTGCGGATCGCCTCGGTCAGGATCTCCACGGCACGGTCGACCTCGGACTCGCCGATCACCAGCGGCGGTGTCACTTCGAGGACGTTGCCGCCCACGTAGTACACCACGGCGCCGAGTTCCCACGCGCGGTACACGACGCGGGCGGCGAGCCCGGGATCCCGCTCGCGGGAGTCGCGGTCGGTGACGAGGTCCACCCCGATCGCCAGGCCGCGTCCGCGCACCTCGCCGACGGCGGTCAGGCCGGCGCACGCCTCGCGCAGTCCGGCGCGCAGCCGGCCGCCCATCGCGTCGGCCCGTTCGGCGAGTCCCTCGGTCTCGATGGTGCGCAGCACGGCACGCCCGACGGCGGTGGACCACGGGTTGCCGGCCGTCGTGAGCAGGGCGCTCCCGGCGGGCTGGTCCAGCACCGCGGCGGGCCCGACGGCGGCCGAGAGAGGCAGGCCCGCGCCGAGCGACTTCCCGAACGTCACGATGTCGGGGACGATGCCGTCGTGCGCGAAGGCGTGCAGTGTGCCCGGACGTCCGAGCCCGACCTTCACCTCGTCGCAGATCAGCAGGGTGCCCGTGTCGGCGCACAGCCGCGCGACGTCGGCGAGGAAGCCGTCGGGAGGAACGATCAGGCCGCCGTCGGACAGGATCGGCTCCACCAGCAGGCAGGCGGCGTCCCGCGGGGCGAGGGCGGCGGCGATCCCCGCGAGCTGCGCCTCGTAGGCGGCGTGGCCGTCGCGGAAGGGCTCGGGGTAGTCGACGAACCGCACGTCCTCGGACGGGGCCGCGCTGCCGCCCTCGACGTGAACGCCCGAGGCGGACATGGCGAGACCGAGGCCGCCGTGGTAGCTGCGGTGGAACGCGACGACCACGGGACGTCCGGTGGCGGCGAGCGCGCAGCGGATCGCGACGTCGTTGGCGTCCGACCCGGCGTGGCCGAGGTAGACCCGCCGTTCGCCGCGGCCGGGGACGAGGGCGAGCAGGTCCTCGGCCAACGCGACGGCCGAGGGGTGGACGGCCGACAGGGCCCCGGCGCCGGGTGGCGCCTGTGCGGCGCGGGTGAGCGCCTCCACGACGGCGGGATGGCCGTGTCCGAGGCCGCATGCGGTCCAGGTCGCCGACAGGTCGAGCAGTTCGCGGCCGCCCGGTTCCACGAGCAGGCAGCCCGCTCCCGACTCGACCACCTGCGGGAAGAAGCGCAGCTTCTCGACGCCGGCGAGGGCCGCCGCGTCCCGCGCGATCCAGCCGGCCTCCGCGTCAGGCATCCGTGGCCATCTCGTGGGCCGAGTCCGCCTCGTCCAGCTCGGCGGTCAGCGAGTTCCCGATCCGCTCCGCCAGGGGCTTGGCGGCGAGGGCGATGATCGCGCCGACGACGACCCACGCGAGCGCGACGGTCGCCGGCGAGATGCCGCTTGCGTCCTTCACGTTGTAGAAGATGACGACCAGGATGAACAGCGCGCCGAGCGCGGGGATGACCATCTCCCACGCGGCGGCCTTCACCAGCTTCTTCCGCCATGCGACGATCACCGCGATCTCGGTGAGCAGGTAGGCGAACAGCAGGCACACGGTGCCGGCGACGGCGAAGAAGAAGTAGGAGTCGATCGCCATGTTGCCCGTGCCCATGTCGGGCCAGCCGCTCAGCCAGGAGACGAGGTTCACGACGACGCCGACGGCGGCCATGGTGATGACCGCGACCCACGGGCTGCCGTGGGCCTCGTCCACGGTCGCGAGCTGCCGCGGGCCGAAGCCATGGCGGGCGAGCGCCATCGTGAGCCGGGCGGCGGTGGCGACCGACGACAGGTTGGACGCGAACGCCGAGAGCACGGCCGCGATCATGACGACGATGCCGAACCAGGCGCCGATGTAGCTCGTGCCGAGCTCGCCGAGGGTGTTGCCGGATCCCTGGAACGCGGCCAGGCCCGCCTCGTCGGTGCCGAACCCGATCGTCTGGGCGAACATCACGAGGACGAACAGGACGCCGGTCAGGAGCACGGAGCCGAACAGTGCGCGCGGGATGTTGCGCCGGGGACTGTCGGTCTCCTCGCCGAGGGCGGCGCAGGCCTCGAAGCCGGCCCACGACAGGAAGGCGGCGACGACCGACGCGACGATCGCCTCGAAGCTGACGCCGCTCGGGGCGAACACGCTGAGGTCGATCCCGGTGGAGGGCGCCCCGCCCTTGCCGAAGATCACGAGCACCAGGATGATCATGGACGCGATGCCGATGCCTTCGATGACCAGCAGCAGACGCGACACCGTCGTCGTGTCGCGGGTGTTCAGGTATGCCGTGAGCAGCAGGCAGATCATGGCGGTGAGCCCGAATCCCCACTCGCCCAGCCCGAACTGGGCGAGCAGCGCGTTGAGGAACGCGCCGAACACCGCGGCGGTGCAGATCGTGAAGAACAGGTAGGTGCCGAGCAGGCAGAACCCGGCGATGAACCCGGCGCGGGGACCCATCGTCGCGCCCACCAGGGCGTACGCGCTGCCGGCGTGATTGAAGCGCGAGGTGAGCCGGATGAACCCGTACGCGACGAGGGCGACGCCGGCGAAGCCGAGCAGGAAGACGAGAGGCACCCCCTTGCCGGCCGTGGCGATGATGCCCTGACCGTTGCCGGACATCGCCAGCGTCGGTCCCATCAGGCCGAGCGAAAGGGCCAGCGCCCCCCAGAGCTTCAACTTGGGCTTGGACATCTCGGATACTCCTTGATTCTCTCGTTCTCTCAGGCGGACCACGCGAACCGGAAGGTCCGGTGCAGGTCCTGCGCTGCGTCGATGGTCGCCTCGTGCCGGCGCATGGCCAGCGCCGCGGCGTGCAGGGGTGCGCCGAGGATCTCGCGGACGGCGGTGCTCGCCTCGAAGCCGGCGAGCCGGTCGGCCGCGGTGGACGGCAGCAGGGCGACGCCGGCGGCCGACCGCTCGGCGTCGCTGAGGTCGGCGGGATCGACCGCCACGGGGGCCGGGACGGGGGTCGCGTCCTCGATCCCCTTCCGGGCCAGGCCGAGGACGAGTCCGCTCGACAGATACGGGTTCGCGCCGGCGTCCACGCACTTCACCTCGAGGTTGGCGCCGTGGGGATTGCCGTAGGTGGGCGCGAGATAGCGCAGCGCCGCCTCCCGGTTCTCGGTGCCCCAGCAGGCCCAGGCGCCGGACCACCCGCCCGCGTGGATGCGTTCGCCGGAGACCACTGTTCCGGCGAGGATCGCCATCGCCGACGGGAGGCCCGCGAGGATGCCTCCGACGGCGGACGCGGCCTCGGAGGTGAGCCCTTCCGCCGCGTCGCCCCCGCTGAACAGCGGTCGTCCCGCGCGGCTCATGGACAGATGCAGATGTGCGCCGTTGCCCGAGCCGCCGGCGAACGGCACCGGTGAGAAGGACGCGCGCAACCGGTGTTCGCGGGCCACCCGCCCGATGATGGAGCGGGCGAGCAGGACGTTGTCGGCCGACGTGATCGGATCGCGCGGAGGCAGGGACATCTCGCACTGGCCGAGGCCGTACTCGGCGTGGATCTGCTCCGGGACGACGCCTGCCGCGGTCAGCCGCTCACAGATCTCGGCACCGAACACGGCGAGTTCGGAGTACACGCCGGCGCCGTAGCACGGCCAGCCGAACTCGTCCCCGAGGGGCCGGCCCTCCCAGTCGGTGAGGGCGAACTCCAACTCGTGTCCGACGAGCGCGTCGATCCCGAGTGCGGCGAGGGCGTCCACCTGACGGCGCAGCACGTCGCGCCAGCAGTAGGGGGATCGTTCGCCGTCCTGATCGCGCACATCGGCGACCGCCCAGGCGATGCCGTTGTCGAGGACGCGTGCGGTGTCGAGGTCGGCGGTGAGGCGGAGATCCCCGATGACGGATACCTCGGGGGTGAGCGGGACGGCGTTGTCGACGCAGAACTGGGGCCAGGTCAAGGAGGCGCCCATGCCGTGGCGGGCGAAACTCTCGATGCGGCCCGCCGGGACCGTCTTGGCCCGCATCACGCCACCGGAGTCGCTGATCACTCCGGTGAGGGTGCGGGCGCCGGAGTCACGGAGCCGGGTCGCTTGTTCGCTGATCTGATCGCTCATTGTCCTCTTGTCCCACAGTTGTTACATACGTTTCAATATCGCCGCGCTGGCGCCTGACTGAAACAACGGATACATTCTTTGGCATCACGAACGCGCGGCGCAACGAGTCTTCGGACATCGGCCGAAGTCTTAACAGCATTGACACACACGGCGCGCGGCCGCGGGACGGGTCAGCACGTGGATGGAGGATCGCATCGTGTGCCGCTTGCTCGGGTTCGTCGTCGACGGGCCCCACACGGCTCGGGAGGTGCTCGGTGAGCGGGACTTCGCCGAGTTCACGTCGCTGAGTCGTGTCCACTGCGACGGCTGGGGCGTGGCCGGCGTCAACGGCGTCGGTCTCGTCACCCGCTCCTCGGCCCTGCCCGCCGACACCGACCGCGAGTACGGCGAATCCACCGGGACGCTGCGGACGTCCGCCGGCTTCGTCCACCTGCGGTGGGCCACCGACGGGCTCGCGGTGGCGCCGCAGAACAGCCACCCGTTCAGCGACGGCGAGATCGCGCTCGCCCACAACGGATCCATCGCGCCGCTGGACCGGCTGGAGGGCCTGCTCTCGCCCGAGGGGCGCGCGGCCCTGCGGGGAGACACCGACTCGGAGCGCTATTTCCAGTTCGTGCGCGACCGTATCCGGGCGCGCGCCGACGAGGCGGCCGGGGTGGTCGACGCGATCGACACCCTCGCGACCGAGTTCCCCCTGGCGAGCCTGAACGCGATGGTGCTGAGCGCGTCCGCCCTCTACGTCGTCCACGTCAGCAGCCTGGCGGTGCCGCCGGAGGACGACTTCCGGACGATGTCGGCGCAGGGCGAGCCGATCCCGCGCGACCATCTGGACGGGTACTTCCGGATGTCGTACCGTCACCAGGGATCAGGGTGGGCGGTCGTGTCGAGCGGCCTGCCCGCCGCGGGCTGGACGCCGGTACGCCCCGACTCGGTGGTTCGCATCGGCCGTGCCGACGGAAGGTTCGAGTATCTGCGATGACTCTCGCCGAGACCCTCCGGGGTGACCTGTCCGCGCTCACGCCGCGGGAGCGGAAGGTGGCGTGGGCCCTCATCGCGGAGTACCCCGGGGCGGGCCTCGGGAGCGCGGCCGACCTGGCCAAGGCCGCCGGTGTGAGCGCCCCGACGGTGGTCCGCTTCGCCCGGGCTCTGGGATTCGGGGGGTTCGCCGATCTGCAGACCCAGCTTCGCGAGGAGCTCACCCAGCGGACGCTGTCGCCGTTCGCGATGCTGGCGGAGCAACTGCAGCGCAACGACACGAGTCCCGAGCACTGGCTGGCCCGGGGCCTGCCCGCGCAGCAGGAATGCCTGCGCGCCCTCGGCGGCATCCCCGTCTCGGAACTCGACCGCGCCGCCGGACTGCTGGCCGACCCCCGGCTGCGGGTGACGGCGTTCGGAGGCCGGTACTCGGGGCTCATCGCCCACTACCTGACCCTTCACCTGCAGCAGGTGCGGCCCGGGGTGCGGCCGCAGGCCCCGGGCCAGGCGCTGCCCGGCTCGGAGTTCCTCGACACCGACAAGCGGGACGTGTTCGTCGTCTACGACTTCCGCAGGTACCAGACCTCGACGATCCGGCAGGCCGAGGCACTGGCCGCCGCGGGCGCGTCCCTCATCTGCATCACCGACCCGTGGCTGTCGCCGGTGGCGAAGGTGTCCGAGGTCGTCCTGCCGACGTCGGTCGCCTCGGCGACGCCGTTCGACTCGTCGGCGGCGGCCTTCGTGCTCACCGAGCTGCTGGTCGGCGCCGTCCTGGACCTGGTCGGCGACTCCGCCCTGGAGCGGATCCGGCGCTGGGACGAGGTGCGCGCCGACGAGGTGGAGGCATGGCAGGCGCCTCCCGACACCGTCTGACGGCTCGTCCCGGACGACCCCGGGTCGAGGCGACTCCCGGTTCGGCGGTCCGGGCAGGTCACCCATGCGGGACCGACCCGCGGGCCCGTCCCTGGTGATCGGGCTGGGCCGGCCGGAGCGGGGAGACCGCCAGGTTGTGCGGCATGCGAGGGCCAGTCGCTCGACCGGCGTGGGCTGACCGCCAGGTTGCACGGGGTATGAGATCCGGATCCCGCGGCGTATGCCTCACAAAGTGGCGGTCACCTGAGGCCGGTCGTGGCACCAGGGCGGGTATGCCGCACAACCTGGCGGTCAGCTCAGGTCGGCTCATCGGCGGCCCGGCCGCAGGGGTGGGTTCGAACAGGGCCCGCCCCCGGACCACAACCCGGAGCCGACGGCCCCGGCGCGCCGGCTCACCCGAAGCGGCCGGTGATGTACTCCTCGGTCTGCTGGTTGTCGGGGGTCGAGAAGATCTTCTCCGTCGGGCCCATCTCGATGAGCTTGCCCGGCGCTCCCGTCCCCGCGATGTTGAAGAACGCGGTCGAGTCGGAGACACGAGCGGCCTGCTGCATGTTGTGGGTGACGATGACGATCGTGTAGGTCTCCTTGAGCTCCTGGATCAGGTCCTCGATCGCCAGCGTCGAGATCGGGTCGAGGGCCGAGCACGGTTCGTCCATGAGCAGGACCTCGGGGCTCATCGCGATGGCCCGCGCGATGCACAGCCGCTGCTGCTGGCCTCCGGAGAGCCCCGAACCGGGTAGTTCGAGCCGGTTCTTGACCTCCTCCCACAGGTTCGCGCCGCTCAGCGACTTCTCGACGATCTCGTCCTTGCGGGACGACGAGAGGTGCTTCGCGTTGAGCGTGACCCCGGCGAGGACGTTCTCCTTGATCGACATCGTCGGGAACGGGTTCGGCCGCTGGAACACCATGCCGATCAGGCGGCGGACCTCGACCGGGTCGACCCCGGGGCCGTACAGGTTCTCGCCGTCGACCAGCACATCGCCCTCGACCCGGGCCCCCGGGATCACCTCGTGCATCCGGTTCAGCGTGCGCAGAAAGGTCGACTTCCCGCAGCCCGACGGACCGATGAAGGCGGTGACGGACCGGGGCTCGATCACCATGTCGACGTCCTCGACGGCCTTGAACTTGCCGTAGTAGACGTTGAGGTTGTTGACCACGATGCGTTTGGACATTGGGTTCTTTCTCTCCGGTTCGGGTGGTCAGCGTCCGGTCCTGGGCGCGAAGCGGGCCGCGATGAAACGGCCGACCAGGTTCAGGATCATGACGATGGCGATCAGGGCGAGGGCACCCGCCCACGAGCGTTCCGTGTACGGGAGGACGTCCACGCCGGGGTGCGCGTAGCTGTCGTACACGAACACGGGCATGGTCATCATGGCATTCGACAGGGGGTTCGCGTTCATCGACTGCGTGAACCCGGCGGCGATCATCAGGGGCGCGGTCTCGCCGATGACGCGGGCGATGGCCAGGATGACGCCGGCCACGATCCCCGACAGGGCCGTGGGCATCACGACCCGCAGGATGGTGCGCCACTTGGGCACCCCCAGCGCGTAGGACGCCTCGCGAAGCTCGTTCGGGACGATGCGCAGCAACTCCTCGGTGGAGCGCACGACCACGGGGATCATCAGCACCGACAACGCGATGGCGCCCGACAGGCCGCTGACCGTCCCCGGGCCGACGAGGATCGACATCACGGCGAAGGCGAACAGGCCGGCGACGATCGACGGGATGCCGGTCATGACGTCCACGAAGAAGGTGATGGACCGGGCCAGCGTGCCACGCCCGTACTCGGACAGGTACACGGCGGTCATCAGGCCGATCGGCACGGAGATGAGCGTGGCCAGGCCGGTGACCCACAGCGTCCCCACGAGGGCGTGCGCGGCACCGCCCCCGGCGCCGACGACGTTGCGCATCGAGTAGGTGAAGAACTGCACGTCGAACCGGGCCACGCCGTTGGAGACGGCCTCCCAGGTCACCGACGCCAGGGGGATGAGCGCGAGCGCGAACGCACCGAACACCAGATGCGTCGCGAGCCGATCGGAGGCCTTGCGGCGCCCTTCGACGGCCCAGGACGCGGCGTACATGGCGACGAGGAAGACGACGATCCCGCCCACCACGGTCCCGGCGAGGTTGAACCCGCCGAACAGGGCGGTGACGGCGCCCGTCACCACGACGGAGGCGACCAGGACCCCCGGCGTCGTGCCACGGGGCAGCTTGCCGGCCGTGAGGGACGGGATGCTCTTCTGCGCGACGGTCGTGCTCATCAGTTTGCCCCCGAATACTGGGCCCGCCGGGCGACGATCCAGCGGGCGATCATGTTCACCGCGAGGGTGATGACGAACAGGACGAGGCCGCCTGCGATGAGCTGGTTCTGCTTCAGCGCGAACGCCTCGGGGAAGTTCTGCGCGATGGTCGCAGCGATCGTGTTGGTGTTCGTCGAGGTGAGGATCTCGATCGTGATGACGTCGCTGCCCGACAGCACCATGGCGACGGCCATGGTCTCGCCGAGCGCGCGGCCGAGGCCGAGCATGCAGGCCGAGACGATCCCTGCCCGGCCGAACGGCAGGACCGACATCTTCACCATCTCCCACCGGGTGGCGCCCAGCGCGAGCGCCGCCTCCTCGTGGAGCTTGGGCGTCTGCAGGAACACCTCGCGGGTCAGCGACGTGATGATCGGCAGGATCATGACCGCGAGGACGACGGCTGCGGTCAGCAGGGTGCGGCCGGTACCGGACACCTGCCCGCCGAACAGCGGGATCCACCCGAGGTAGGCGTTCAGCCAGGTGTAGACGGGCATCATGGCCGGTGCCAGCACGATGATGCCCCACAGGCCGAAGACGACCGAGGGCACGGCGGCGAGCAGGTCGATCAGGTACCCGAGCCCCTGGGCGAGTCGCCGGGGAGCGTAGTGGGAGATGAACAGCGCGATGCCGAGGGCCACGGGAACGGCGAGCAGGAGCGCCCAGGCCGCCGCCCACACCGTGCCGAAGGCGAACGGGACGATCCAGGTCGGGAAGTAGCCGTAGCCGTTGGCGAGTTGCTGGTCCTGGGGCGTCGTGAGAGCGGGGATCGCCTGCACCAGCAGGAACGCCGCGACGAGCGCGAGGATCACCAGAATGGTCGTGCCCGCGCCCGTGGACAGGGTCTTGAAGACCGAGTCGCCGATCCGCTTCTTGGCCGGGATGAGGGACGACGGGGGCTGGGGCGCGACATCTGCGGGGGATTCGGGCAACGTGTCAGTCGACATCGGTTTCCGCCTCATCGGCGCGGCATGCGCCATGGTGTCGAAGATGGGTGGGCGGGTGCCCCTCCCTCGACGGAGAGGGACACCCGCAGGGGAAGAGCGTCACTTGATCGAGTCGACCGCGGTCTTCAGCTTCGACTGCATGTCGGCCGACAGCGGGGCCGAGCCTGCGGCGGACTGCCCGGCGGCCTGACCGTCGGCGGAGACGATGTAGCCGACGTACGCCTTGACCAGGGTCGCGACCGAGGCGTCCTTGTACTCCTCGCACACGATGGCGTACGAGACGAGCACGATCGGGTAGACGCCCGCGGCCTTCCGGTCGAGGTTCAGCGCCCAGTCGTTGTCGGCGCGGCCGTCGACGCGGCTGGACTGGTCGACGATCTTCGCGGCGGCCTCGGCGGTCGGGGAGAGGAACTCGTCGCCGACCTTGATCTGTGCCTTGCTCAGGTTCTGCGCGGCGGACTCGTCGGCGTAGCCGATCGTGTTCGTGCCGTTGGTGACGGCGTCGATGACGCCCGAGGTGCCCTTCGCGGCCTCGCCACCGGGGAACGGCCACTGTCCGTCGGGATCCTTCGTCCAGACGGACGGCGCGACGGCGCTCAGGTACTCGGTGAAGTTCTGCGTCGTGCCCGAGTCGTCGGAGCGGTGCACCGCGGTGATGTTCGCGCTCGGGAGGCCGGCGTCGGGGTTGAGCGCCTTGATCTTCGCGTCGTCCCACTTCGTGATCGTGCCGGCGAAGATGCCGGCCAGCGTGTCGGCGTCCAGCTTCAGGTCGGTGACGCCGTCCACCTTGAAGACGACGGCGATCGGCGAGATGTAGACCGGCAGGTTCAGCGCGGAGGACGACGCGGCGCAGCCGGCGAACTTGCCCGCGCCCATCTCGCTGTCCTTCAGGGCGCGGTCGGAGCCGGCGAAGTTCGCGGCACCGCTCACGAAAGCCTCGCGGCCGGCGCCCGAGCCGTCCGGCGAGTAGTTGACGGTCACGCCGGTGTTGGCGGTCTGGAAGTCGGCGGTCCACTTCTCCTGAGCGGCCTTCATCGAGGACGCGCCCTTGCCTGTGAGCGTCCCGGACAGGCTGGAGCCCGATGTCGTGCTGCCGCCGGTCTGCTCGTTCGCGGCACAGCCCGCCAGGGCCATCGACCCGGCGAGCAGCAGGGCCACCGGGGCCCCGATCTTCGAGATCTTCAACATGTTTCCCTTCGCGTGTTCGCCCTTCTCCCAACTCACGTCCGAAGGGCGGTTGACTGCGGTGAGAGCTGCACTCTCGATCGGCACGCTAGGCAGCGCGCGTAACCGATTCGGTGTGCGAAGGTGAACACGGGATGAACGACGGGTGCGAGCTCGGCACGGAGGCTTGCGCTCGCCGGGCCGAGCCGGTGCCGGGCGGGCGGTTCCACGGTGCCGAAGCCGACGCGTCGGGTGGGCATCGGCACGGTCGCCACCGGCGTCCGCTGCGGAGCCGATCGGCCCGGATCGCCTAGGACACGGAGACCTGCGCCGTCGTCCCCGCGCGGGTGAAGACCCAGGTCGCCGTCGGGGAGAGGGCATCCGCGAGGGCCCTGTCGTGGGTGACGAGGAGGACCGTGCCGGGGAAGGCGCCCAGCGCGGCCTCCAGTTGCCCGATCGCGGGGGCGTCGAGGTGGTTGGTGGGCTCGTCGAGCAGGAGGACGTTCACGGCGCGGCCCTGGAGGACGGCGAGGGCCGCGCGGGTGCGTTCCCCCTCGCTGAGGGTGTCGCACGGGCGCGCGACATGCTCAGCGCCCAGTCCGAACTTCGCCAGCAGCGTGCGGGTCTGCGCGGGGTCGGTCGTGCCGAGCAGGGCCATGACGGTGTCCGACAGGGCGGCGGGCCCGGCCACGACCGTCCGGGCCTGGTCCACGACCCCGATCGACACGCGCGTCCCCCACGACACGCGCCCGGCCACGGGCGGGCGCCGGCCCAGGAGAACGTCCAGCAGGGTCGTCTTGCCCGTCCCGTTGGGGCCGGCGAGTGCGATCCTGTCCCCGCGTGCCACCTGCGCCGAGACCGGGCCGACCGTGAACTCGCCGGCTCCGGCCACGATGCCGTCCAGGGTGAGGACGACCTCGGCCGACGGCGGCGCGGAGGCGATGGTGTAACGCAGTTCCCACTCCGAGCGGAGCGCGGGCACCTCCTCGATCCGCTCGGCGGCGGCGCGGGCCCGGGCGGCGCGCTGATCCATGCGGCGGGCCTTGTCGCCCTTGAACTTCTTGGCGAGTTGCTGGTGAGGGCCGAGGCGTGCCGCCTTCGCCCGGCCCGTCGCCGCCCAGTCGGACTGGCGTCGCGCGCGAGCCACGAGGGCGTCCCTCTGCGCGAGGTACGCCTCGTGGGCCTCGGCGGCGTGGCCGCGGTCGATCGCCTTCGCCTCCCGGTAGGCCGACCAGCCACCCGCGTACCGCGCCACGGTCTGCTGCACCGGATCCAGTTCGAGGATGCCGGTGGCCACATCGTCGAGGAAGGCCCGGTCGTGGGACGCGATCAGCACCGGGGAGGTGCGGCTGCGGACGTACGCCGTGAGCGCGTCCACGCCCGGACCGTCCAGGTTGTTGGTCGGCTCGTCCAGCAGGGTGACGTCGGTGCGGGTGACGAGGATCGTCGCCAGGGCGGCGCGAGCCGCCTGTCCACCGGAGAGATGCCCGAGGGGGCGGTCCAGGTCGGCGTCCAGGCCGAGGTGCGCGATGACCTCCGCGAGCCGGACGTCGAGATCGGCGCCGCCGAGCGCGAGCCATCGTTCCAGGGCCGCGGCATAGACGTCGTCGGCGCCCGGACGCCCGTCGGGCATCGCGATGGTGGCGTCCTGGAAGGCCGCATACGCCGGGCCCACGCCCGTGCGGCGGGCCGCGTAGGCCGCGATCGACTCCGCGGGCGCGGGGGGCGACTGCCGGAGGTAGCCGATGGTCGCCTCCGGCGGCGCCAGGCGGATGCTCCCGGCATCGGCGGGGTGCTCACCGGCGATGATGCGCAGCAGCGTGGTCTTCCCGGCGCCATTGGGGCCGACGAGTCCGACGACATCGCCCGGGGCGAGCGTCAGGTCGAGATCGGAGAACAGCGGTCGCGGCCCGACGGATGCGGCGATGCCGGACAGGAACAAGGTGGTGGACATGGGGAGACCTCACGCGTCGAAGGGACAGGACGGAGGTCAGTTCCACATGCCCCCAGGCTCACCCACGTGGCCCGGCCGCGTCAAATCCCGCGTCCGCGGCGGTCTTCGTGGCCGACCGCGCCGTGAGGCGCGGGGAGGGGCAGGTCGGAGGCCAGTTCCACCTGCTCCCAGGGCTCATGCACGTGGTCCGGCCGCGTCAGGCCCCGCGTCCGCGACGGTCCCCGTGGCACACCGCGCCGTGAGGCCCGGGGCGCGACGACAGCGATCCGAAGAGGGCGGGCCGCCTCGCCCGGCCCCACTGCTTACGCGCCGTTGCGGTCGTCAGCCCACGGACGCCAGGGCGAACGGGAGAACCGTCCCCGCGCCTGCGCGTCTCAGCAGCCTTCCGGCGACGGTCATGGTCCAGCGCGAGTCGATCAGGTCGTCGACGAGCAGCACGGGCCCGTCCACCTCGTCGAGGCGCGAGGCGAGCTCGGACGGCACGATCATGCGCTCCCACAGATCGCGCACGCGGTAGGCGCTGTTCGTCGAACCCGGCAGCGGCGACGCGTCGGGGGCGAGCCGGAGCGGCCCGAGCAGTTCCAGCCGCCCGGCTCCGGCGAGGCCGGCGGCGAGCGACTCCACGAGCCGCGGACGCCGCAGGCTGGGAATCCACACCACGGCGACGGGCCGTTCGGCCCAGTCCCACTCCTTCAGCACCCGCAGACACGCGCGCCCCAGCTCGGCGGGCACGTCGGCGTCCGCCGGAACGCCGTCGCCGTCCGTCGCGAACAGCCGACGCAGCAGACCGCCCCAGCCGAGGTCGCTGAGCCGGGCCACGACGCGTCCTTCGGCGAGTTGCTCGTCGGGGGCGATGCGCCCCTTGACCGGCTGCTGGTCGGCGCGCACGCCGAGCCGGTCGAGCCCTGTCGGCCACAGGGACCGAGCCGCGATCGGGACACCCACCCGGTCGAGCGACGCACGCGTGAGTTCCCCGGTCGCGACCGTGACCTCGGTGGGATACCACGCTCCCGCGCAGGCGTCGCAGCGCCCGCACGGGACGGCGTGCGGGTCGTCGAGCTGTGCGGTGAGGTAGGCCATGCGGCAGGTGCCGAGACGCTCGTAGGCGAGCATCGCCTCCTGCTCGTCGGCCCGCGCCCGGGCGATCCGCTCGTAGCGGTCGGCGTCGTAGACCCACGGCCGCCCGGTGCTCGCCCACCCGCCCCGGACCGCCTCGACGGCGCCGTCGACCGCCAGCACCTTGAGGAGAAGCTCCAGTTGGCTACGCCTGATGTCGACTCGGGCTTCCAGCGCGCCGACCGACAGCGCGCCGGACTCCCCGGAGAGCGCGGCCAGGACGGCATCCGCCTTGGGCTGGGTGGGCATCGCGTTGGTCGCGAAGTAGTGCCAGATGGCGCGGTCCTCGACGCCGGGCAGCAGCAGCACGTCGGCGTTGTCGGTGGCGCGACCGGCGCGGCCCACCTGCTGGTAGTACGCGACGGGTGAGCTCGGCGCGCCGAGGTGGACGACGAAACCGAGGTCGGGCTTGTCGAAGCCCATGCCGAGCGCGGACGTGGCCACCAGCGCCTTCACCTCGTTGCGTTTGAGCGCCTCCTCGGCGACGAGTCGTTCGGCGGGGTCCGTGCGACCGGTGTACGGCAGGACACGGTGGCCGGCCTTGGTCAGCAGAGCGGCCGTGTCCTCGGCGGCGGCGACCGTGAGACCGTAGACGATGCCGCTGCCCGGGAGTGCGTCGAGGTGCTCGGCCAGCCAGGCGAGCCGCCGCCAGGGCGTCCCGAGATCCAGGACGCCCAGGCGCAGCGAGTCACGGGCGAGGGCTCCACGGAGGACGAAGACCTCGTGGCCACCGGCGGCCATCTGCTCGGTCACGTCGGCGACGACACGGCTGTTCGCGGTGGCGGTGGTGGCGAGCACCGGGATGCCGGACGGAAGCTCGGCGATCAGGTCGCGGATGCGCCGGTAGTCGGGTCGGAAGTCGTGGCCCCAGTCGCTGATGCAATGCGCCTCGTCGATGACGAGCAGGCCCGCCGAACGGACCAGCCGGGGGAGTTGCTCGGCCCGGAAGCGCGGATTGACCAGGCGCTCGGGCGAGACGAACAGCACATCGAGCCGGTCGTCGTCCAGGAGGCGCTCGATGTCGCGCCACTCGGTGACGTTGGCGGAGTTGATCGCGGCGGCCCGGACGCCTGCGCGCTCCGCCGCGGACACCTGGTCGCGCATGAGGGCCAGCAGGGGCGACACGATGAGCGCCGGCCCGGATCCGGCGCGGCGCTGCAGCAGCGCGGCGATGAAATAGACGGCCGACTTCCCCCAGCCCGTTCGCTGCACCACGAGCGCCCGGCGGTGGTGCGCGACGAGGGCCTCGATCGCCTCGAGCTGCCCGGGGTGGAAGCCGGCCGCCGGGTTGCCCGTCAGGGCACGCAGGACGACCAGGGCCTCGTCCGCCAGGCCGGTCGCGTCGCGCTGGACAGCGCGCGCGGGTGGGGACGGGTCCCGGGGTGCACGCGCCGAACCTGCAGGCCGGCGGGGCGCAGAGCCTGCGGACGGGTCGCGCCCGAGCTCGTCGGCGGGATCGGGCGGCAGCTCGTCGGGGTCGGGAGGAGGCTCCTCCTGCCAGTACGGGGGTTCCGCGTTCATGGGCCCAGGCTCTCACGCCGGTCCGACACACCGTGGCGGCGCCGGGACGCGTCGACGGATTGCGAAGAGCCACTTTTCGTACCTTATGGTGGGCCGCCATCCTCAGGCGGAGCGTGACCGCGGGTTTCTGAACCGAATACGCTGCCGACGCCCGCTCTTTCGGTACAGAAAGTCGCGTTGAGCGACCGCCGCCGCCGATCCGGCGTCCTGAAGGTGAAGAAATCCGCATGCAGCCGTGACGACCATCCCCGGCGCCGGACGCGTCAGCGCAGCGGCCGGTACCACTCCGTGGCGCGCAGGGCCCCGTCGCCGTCGAGGTGCGCGATGGCCACTGCCCCCGGGACGATGTGCTGCGGTTCGACGCCGAGCGCCTCGAACATGGAGGGCAGGACGGGACGATGCCCGCACACCACGACCGGCCGGTCGTGCCGCACCGCCGCGGCCGCGAGCCGGTGCACGAGCTTGCGGACGTCCTTCGGGTGCTCGACGCCGTGTTCCTCGCTGAGCACCGACCAGGTCTCGACCTCGGTGCGCAACAGGCGCGCGTAGGGGCGCAGCGTCTGAACGCACCGCACCGACGACGAGCTGACGATCGACTGCGCGTCGAAGGCCTCCAGCAGCGTGGTGAGGTCGGCGGACTGCTTCCGGCCACGCGAGGTGAGCGGCCTCGCTGCGTCCTTGCCCGTCCAGTTCTTGCGCTCCATCGCCTTTCCGTGGCGGGCGATGACGAACGGGGTCGTCTCCGGAGCACCGATCGCCTCCTCCAGCACGTGCCGCTCGTCGGCGTACGACAACTGCCTCAGCGCGGCGGCCGGAGGCAGCCAGGCGATCTCGTCGATCTCGGAGTTGACGGTGAACTCGTCCTCCCGCAGCACGCGCCCGCGCCAGAAGTGAACGCGCTTGGCACCCCGGTCGGTCATGTACCCGATCGTGCGGAGCGGCACACCGAGGCGGACGCGCACCGCCGTCTCCTCGGCCACCTCGCGCACGGCGGTGCCTGCCGTGTACTCGTCGTGCTCCATCTTCCCCTTGGGCAGCGACCAGTCGTCGTAGGTGGGCCGGTGCACGAGCAGGACGTTCCCGTCGGGGCGGAAGGTGACGGCCCCGGCCGCCTCGATGGAACGAGTCGCGCGCACGACACTCACTTCCGACGAGTGGACACGTTCGAGATGAGGAAGTCCTGGATGTCGCGCAGCGGCCGGCCGTCCTCGTCGGCGGTGCGCATGGTCCACCCTCTCTCGTCGTCGAGCCACCACGAGGCCGTCTCGGGACTGAACGCCAGCTCGAACAGGCTGTCGATCTGCGCGATGTGATCGGGTTTGGTGAGCACGACGAGGGCCTCGACGCGCCGGTCGAGGTTGCGGTGCATGAGGTCGGCCGAGCCGATGCCGACACGCGGCGTCTCGCCGCCGTTCTCGAACCAGAAGATGCGGCTGTGCTCGAGGAACCGGCCGAGGATGCTGCGGACCCGGATGTTCTCCGACAGGCCCGGGACCTGCGCGCGGATCGTGCAGATACCGCGGATCCACAGATCGACGGGCACCCCCGCCTGGGACGCCCGGTACAGGGCATCGCTGATCGCTTCGTCGACGAGGGAGTTCACCTTGATGCGGATCCGCGCGGGCAACCCGGCGCGGTGGTTCTCGATCTCGTGCTGGATGAAGTCGATCAGTCCGGCGCGGATCGAGTGGGGTGCGACGAGGAGCCGCCGGTAGGAGGTCTCCTGGGTCATGCCCGACAGGTGGTTGAACAGCCGGGCGACGTCCTCGGTGACGACCGGGTTGGCCGTGAGCAGGCCCATGTCCTCGTACTGCCGGGCCGTCTTCGGGTTGTAGTTGCCCGTGCCGATGTGGCAGTAGCGACGCAGCCCGTTCGGCTCGTCACGCACCACGAGAGCCAGCTTGCAGTGCGTCTTCAGCCCGAGCATCCCGTACACGACGTGCACGCCGTTGCGCTCCAGTTTCCGTGCCCAGGCGATGTTGGCCTGCTCGTCGAACCGGGCCTTGATCTCGACCAGCGCGAGCACCTGCTTGCCCGCCTGCGCCGCCTCGATGAGTGCGTCGATGATCGGGGAGTCGCCGGACGTCCGGTACAGGGTCTGCTTGATCGCCAGCACCTGCGGGTCGGCGGCGGCCTGTTCGATGAAGCGCTGCACGGACGTCGCGAACGAGTCGTAGGGATGCTGCAGCAGGACCTCGTGGCGGCGCAGCGCGGCGAACATGTCGGCGGGGCGCGCGCTCTCGCGCTCGGCGAGGTCGGGGTGCGTCTTGGGCAGGAACGACGGGTACTGCAGCTCCTCCCTGTCGACGTCGGCGATCGAGAACAGGCCGCGCAGGTCGAGCGGGGCGGGAAGCTGGAACACCTCCTTCTCGGAGATGTCGAGCTCGCGCATGAGGAGGCCGAGCATCGTCTCGTCGATGCCCTCCTCGACCTCGAGGCGCACCGGGGCCTGCCCGACCTTGCGGCGCAGCAACTCCTTCTCGAGGGCGAACAGGAGGTTCTCGGCGTCGTCCTCCTCGACCTCGACGTCCTCGTTGCGGGTCACGCGGAAGGTCGTGTACTGCAGGACCTGCATGCCGGTGAACAGCCGGTCGAGGTGGTGGGCGATGATGTCCTCCAGCGGCAGGAACCGTCCTTCGCCGACCTTCACGAACCGGCTCAGGATCGTCGGCACCTTGACGCGGGCGAACTGCCGCGAGCCGGTCTGCGGATGCTTGAGCAGGACGGCGAGGTTCACCGACAGGCCCGAGATGTACGGGAACGGATGCGACGGGTCGACCGCCAGCGGCGTGAGGATGGGGAAGATCCGCTCGGTGAACAGCGTGCCCATCGCCTCGGCCTCGGCGGGGGCGAGCTGGTCCCAGGAGAGGATGTGGATGCCGTACGCCGCCAGCGCGGGCCGGACGTCGGTCGTGAACGCCTGCGCCTGGTCGGCCATCATCTCGCGCGCCCGCCGCAGCATGACCTCCTGCAGATCGCGGGGCAGCAGTCCGCTCGATCCCGGCGAGGCCACCCCGGCGGCGATGCGCCGCTTCAGCCCGGCGACCCGGACCATGAAGAACTCGTCGAGGTTCGAGGAGAAGATCGCCAGGAAGCGGGCCCGTTCGAGCAGCGGAATGCGCTGCGAGTCCTTCGCGAGGTCGAGGACCCGATTGTTGAAGTCGAGCCACGACAGCTCGCGATCCAGGTACCGGTTGGTGGGAAGCGGCTCCTCCACGGCCGGTTCGGCGCTCATGCGGTTCTCCCCTGGGGTCGGTACAAGGTGTCGGTGCGCACGATGGCGAAGTCCGTCCCCTCATAGAGTTGTACCGCCGGGACGTTGTCCGCGTCCACGAAGAGCTCGACGTCGTGGCATCCGGCGTCGCGCAGCCGGTGCAGGCCGGCCCACAGGAGGGCGGTGCCGAGGCCGCGCCCGGCGGCGGCCGGTACGACCCCCAGGACGTACACCTCGCCGACGGTGGCCGTCTCGCGTTTCGTCCAGTGGAAGCCGAGCGGTTCGTCGCCCGCGAAGGCGAGCAGGAGGCCGGCGGGGTCGAACCAGGGCTCGGCCATCCGCTGCCGCAGGTCGCCGATGGTGAGGCGCCCCTGCTCGGGGTGCCCGGCGAACGCCTCGGCGTTCATGGCGTGCAGGGTGACCAGGTCGGCTGGGTCGTAGGAGCGCACCACGATGCCGTCGGCGAACCGAGGCGTCTCCAGGTCGGCCAGCGGCCGCGACATCTGGTGCAGCCCCCGGACGGGTGTCAGGCCCGCTGCGGCGGCGAGCGCCCTGGCGGCGGGAAGGTCGCCGAACGCCCACACCGCCAGTTCCGTCCCCGCGTGGGCGGCAAGCCGGTCCAGCAGCGTGCGCCCGACCCCCTGCCGTCGGTGCGCGGGGTGGACGGCCACCAGGCCGGTCGTGTCGCCGACGTGCCACTGCGCGTAGCCGGCCGGGCTCGCTCCGTCCTCGACCAGCCAGTGGACGGCCGCGCCGGGGGTGCGGAGGGCGAGACGTGCCGCCTCGTTCAGGGGGTCGATGTCGTCGTGGTCGGCGACGGCGCGTGCCAGTTCGAGGACCGAGGCCTCGAAATCGGGCGAGGGTTCCCTCGTGGTCAGCATCTGCGCAGATTACCCGAACCGGTGCGTGCGGCGTGGGGAGTGTCGAGGGTCGCGTCGTTCCCGGATGCGGCGTGGCCGCGACCCGTCCCGGGGCGATCCGCCAGGAGGGGTCGGGAGGGTGAGGTGTCGTGAGCGAGGACGGGACGCACCGGCGCCCGTCAGTGCAGCGGCAGGCCGTTCGAGTCGCGGGGGCTGCCCGCGAGCATGACGATGCCGTCGATGAAGCCCCAGATGCTCCCGGCGCCGAAGCCGAACACGGTCAGCAGCAGTTGGGCGATCCCCAGGCCGACGTGGCCGGTGTAGAAGCGTCCGATGCCCAGCCCGCCGAGGAAGATGCCGAGCAGACCGGCCGCGATCTTGGACTTGGACGAGTAGGGCAGTCCGGTGGCGGGGTCGACGCCGTAGGGGGCGGCGACGTACGTCGGGGCGTACGGCGGTCCGACCAGCGGCACGGGGACGGCGACCAGCGGCACGGGGACGGCGACCGGCGGCGGGGGCTGCAGCGGTGCGGGCGGAGCCCAGCCGACGCTCGGGTTCGCGGGCGCCGTGTAGTTCTCGTAGTGGTAGCCGTCGTGCTGCGCGGGCAGCGGGGGCTGCCCCGCGGTGGGGTACGGCAGGGTCGGGTCGCGCGGCGCAGGCTGGGGATTCCGCCACTGCGGGATGTCGTCCTGGCTCATGCGCCCATCGTGCCGTATCGCCGGGAATCTGCCCACCGGGGGGCGACGCTCAGGCCGCGCTGAAGCGGTACCCCACGTTGCGGACGGTGCCGATGAGGGACTCGTACTCGGGTCCGAGCTTGGCGCGCAGGCGCCGGATGTGGACATCCACCGTGCGCGTGCCTCCGAAGTAGTCGTAGCCCCAGACCTCGGCCAGCAGATGCTCACGGCTGAAGACGCGCCCCGGGTGCTGGACCAGGTACTTGAGAAGCTCGAACTCGGTGTACGTGAGGTCGAGATGCCGGTCCATCAGAACCGCCGAGTACGCGCCTTCGTCGATCGTGATCCCGCCACCGACGATGAGCCCGTTCGGGGTGCGGCTCGACGTGAGGAGGCGGATCCGGCAGTCCCACTCGGACGGGCCCGCCGATTCGAGGATGACATCGCTGATGCCCCACTCGTGGTTGACGACCGCCAGCGCCGTCTCGCCCACGACGAGGAGGACGGGGATCGTCACGCCGGACGCCGCGAAGAGCCGGCACATCGTCCGCGCGCCCGACAGATCCTCGCGGGCGTCGATGACGACCGTGTCGGCACTGACGGACTCGGTGAGCACCTCGGTGTCGGCGGCCACGGCGGCGAGCTCGTGGCTGAGCAGTCCGAGGGCGGGCAGACTCGCCATCGCGTCCTCGGGGGGTAGGGAACCGAATGTCACGACAAGGACGTGCGCCATCGGCAACCCCTCTCGTCAGTCGTCGGACACCCGGACGTCCACATATTTTGCCGTCCCACCCGCCCGTTCGCCATCATTGCGGAATCTTCTTGTGTTTCGACCGACGACCCGAGGGGGCGGAGAATACCGGATCATCCGGAACGAACGGTGTCCTCAGGCTAGCCCCCGAGCGGCCGACGGCGCGCGGGTTCTCGCGGGATGGGTGCCGGCGCTCCCTCACCCGGCATGAGGTCCGGCGTCCCACGGACCGGGTCGAACGTCGCCCGTGACGTGGCGGCGGGGACGATCACGGCGAGCAGGTACAGCCCCGCCACGCCCAGCAGCGTGGAGCCCAGTCCGAGCAGTCCGACGAGCGCGGCGGCGAAGATGCCGCCGACCGGCATCCCGGCCCATGCCAGCGCGTCGAGCGGCGCCGCCACCCTGCCGAGCTTCGCGGCAGGAATGCGTTCGTAGACGATCGCGCCGAGCACGGGGTTGAGGACGCCCGACCCGAGCCCGGACAGGACCATCACGCCCACGATCACCGGAACCGACGGGTCGAGGGCGAGGACGGCGATGCGCAGCGGGCCGGCGAGGAGGAAGCCGACGAAGTACGTCGTCCGGCGCGGCAGTCGGTCGCCGATCACCGACGCCAGTGCCGAGCTGAGCACCGAGGCGCCGGCCATGCAGGTGAGCAGCAGCCCGACGGCCTCGACGCCGTGACCGCCCGTCGTGGCCCACAGCGGGAGCAGGACGGACGAGTAGGACACGTCCAGCAGGTTTGTGAACAGGATCATGACTCCCAGGCCGCGCAGCAGCGGGTCGTGACCGATGAACGTCCAGCCGTCGCGCAGGTCGGCGAGGTAGGAGGACGCCGGAGACGTCGTGTCGTGGACGGCGAGGGGAGTCCGGGTGATGGCCAGCACTGCGGCGGAGGCCGCGGCGGTCCCGGCCGTGACGGCGACGGCTGCGGTGGGTCCCGCGACGGCGGTGAGGGCCGCCGCGAGGGCGGGGCCGACGAGCCCTGCCGTCCGCTCGCCGGCGCCGAGCAGGCCGGTCGCGCGGCTGAGGGGGGTGCCGGTCGCGGTCGCGAGAAGGGGCACGAGGGTGTGCTTGGCGGTGTCCGCCGGGCCGCGGAACGCGCCGGCCACGGCGACGAGGGCGAGCAGGGCCGGCAGGCCGAGCGCGCCCGCGGCGTGCAGGATCGGGACGAGGGCGAACAGAACGGCGACCACCATGTCGGCCGCGATGCTCACCCGGTACTGTCCCAGCCGGTCGACGAGCGGCCCGGCGAGTGCTTTGCAGACGACGTACGGCGCGAGCTCGGCGGCCACGACGAGGCCGGTCTGGGCCGCCGAACCCGTGGTGACGAGGACGAACCAGGGGACCGCGACCGCCGCCACCCGGACTCCCAGCGTCGCGATGCCGACCGTGAGGATGGTTCCGCCGAGCGCCGCCTTCGGGCGCGGGCTCATGGCGTCCGGTCGGCGGCAGGTGTGATGGGGACGATCTGGAAGGCGGCGCCGACGCACCGGGTGCCGGCGGGCTGCGCCGCGGCGGGATCGTGCGTGGGGTATCTCTCGAGCACTGCCAGGATCTCGTTCTCGAGGGCGCGCGCCTGGTCGGCGGTGAGATCGAGGAGGACGTCGGACGCGGTCAGCGCGGGACGCCACTCCTCGGGCCAGTCCCGCCGCTCATCCAGGGCACGCACGAGGCGGGCCTCGAGCCACGCCGCGATGTTGCGTTCGAAGGTCTCGCCCGCCTCGGCTGTGGCGGGGTCGAGGGAGAGCGGGTCGAAGAAGGTGAGGCGGTGCGCCGCCCGCCACCACCGGTCCCGGTCGTTGCCGCGGGCTTCGTCCTCGACGATGAACCCGTATCGCTCCAGCCGGCGCAGGTGGTAGGAGAGGGCGCCGCTGGTGAGGCCGAGCTGTTCGGCGAGCATCGTCGCGGTCGCGGGCCCGTGGGTGCGGAGCATCCCGAGGATGCGGACGCGCAGGGGGTGCGTGAGCGCCTTGAGGTTCTCGCCGGTGACGGTGATCGACTGCTCCATAGCCCTCAGCCTAGATCGCAAAGATCTATTTGCAAAGTTATCTTTGTGAATCTCACAGGGCGCGGGAATCGCCCCAGGGGTGGTCCACGTGGTCCACTATGTACACCAGACGTTTCCCCCCCGGGTGCTCCACACCCCTTGTGTGATTGGTGATCACCATGCGATCTCCCCTCGGTACGCCGCGTCACCGGCCCGGTCGTGACCGTGCCGGAACTGCTCGCGCCACGGCGACGCGACACCGGTTCGGCGAGCGCGTCGCGGGCCGGACGGGACCGGGTGTGCGGAGGATCGCTCCGGTGCTCGCGGTGGTGCTGGTCACGGGTTGGGTCGTGTCCCCCCTGGCGTCGGCGGATCCGGCCGAGTCGCCCGATCCGTCGTCCTCGTCGCCGACGAGCACCTCTGCGTCGCCGACGAGCACCACGGCGTCGCCGACGACGAGCACCACGGCGTCGCCGGCGGTCATCGCGACCGGCACGCCGTCTCCGGTGGCCCAGGTGCAGGCGGCTGCTGCTGCGACGGTCGCCGTCGTGACGGCGACGCCGCTGACGGCGGTCGTCGGGGCGCCGCTGACGGTGTCGGGCAGGACGACCGCCACGGACGTGATCGAGGCCGCGACCGAGGTCTACCTCACCGATCACTGGAGCCGGTCGCAACTCACGACCAGCATCGTGGGCGGCGAGTTCTCCCTGCCGGTGACCTACGGCCGGACCAGCGCCGGCACGCTGACCTGGCGGCTGCGGGTCGTCACCTCGGCCGGGACGATCTGGTCGGACGCGTTCACCGTGACGCGACTGTCGACGGCTCCCGTGCTGACCTCCGCGCCGACCAGCGTGTACACGTCCACGACGGGGGCCGCGCAGGTGACGGTGGCGAACACGGGAGCCGGCGTGTCGGTGTGGACGGAGTTCTGGCTGTCCGGACGCTGGTCCCGTTCGCAGGTGCGGACCACCGACGCCGACGGCGCGGCGGAGATCCCGCTCACCTACGGCTGGACGACGCCGGGCACCTACACGTGGCGGGTGACGTCCACCAACGCCTACGGCGTGACGTCCAGCACCGCGTCGCAGACGCTGACCAGGTTGTCCGCGCCGCCCGTGGTCGTGTCGGCGCCGAGCAGCGTCACGACCGACGTCACCGGCTCGGTGACGGCCCGGGTGGCCGGGGTGGGTGCCGGTGTGTCGGTATGGACGGAGTTCTGGGTGTCGGGGCGCTGGTCACGGTCGCAGACGCGGACGACGGACTCCTCAGGCCAGGTCTCGATCCCGCTCACCTACGGCTGGACGACCCCGGGCAGCTACACCTGGCGGGTCGTCACGAAGCGCGGGACCGTCGACTACGGCAGCGCGGCGCGGACCCTGAAGCGGGTGAAGCCCGCCCCGACGTCGGTCCCGGCCGTGTGGACGTCCTGTTCCCCCACGTTGCAGGGGGTGAAGGTGTCGATCGGGCGCACCGAGCACTCGCGGATCATCGTGAATCAGACATCGGGGTCGTATGCGACCGTGAGCTACCACTTCCGGGACCGGACGAAGGCCTGCGCGTTCTCGACCGTGTACGTGGAGACGGGCCGGATCGGCTCGGCCGGTACGAAAGCGGCGTCGGCGCGGCGGGCGGGCGACAACAGCACTCCGCTCGGCACCTACGGCATCACCGATGCGTTCGGCCAGTTGGCCAGCCCGGGGACGTCGATGGACTACTGGCGCACGTCCGGGTACGACTACTGGGTGTGGGATCAGTCGTCGGCGTACTTCAACACGCTGCGCGACAAGCGCATGGGCGGGTTCAACGCGACGAAGTCGGAACGCGTGTGGGACTACCCCTCGTGGTACACCTACGTGCTCGTCATCGACTTCAACCGCAAGCCCGTCGTCGACCGTGCACGAGGCGGCGGGATCCGGTTCCACGAGTCGAACGGGCAGGCCACGGGCGGGTGCGTGTCGATCGGCCGCACCAACCTGCGGACCACGGTGCAGAAGATCATTCCGGGCGACAAGATCACGATCGTCGCCTGAGCCGGCGCCGGGCGGTCGCCGCGGCGACGGGCATGGAGGCGGTCAGGCGTTGCCCCCGACGGGCCGGACCACCCCGGTGCGTTCCAGCCTCTCCACGGCGTCCTTTCGGGACGAGACGCCCAGCTTGCGGTACAGCGACTTGGCCTGGGTCTTGAGAGTGTTCGTGGACACGCACAGCTCGGCGGCGATGGCGCCGAGGGTCAGGTCGGAGGTGAGCCAGCCGGCGAGGACGCCCTCTCGCTCGGTCAGGGGCACAGGGTCGAAGCCGAGCGTCTCCCGGTCCGGGTACTCGCCGTCGAGCGGGATGTCCCGGGTGACGGCCGGCGCGAACGCGGGCTCGTTCGCGATGAGGCGCATCAGCAGCCGTTCGAGCACATCGAGGGGCAGGCCGACCGCCGGGCGCACCCCGGCGGACTCGGCGGCCAGGTGGGTCGATCGTGAGAAGGCCGCGTCGGCCAGGGCCTCATGTCCGAGGAGTTCGTGGGCGATGGCGCGGCGCAGCAGCACCGACGGGAATATTCGCAGGCTGTGGTCGGGGCAGTCGCTTATGCACGCCTCGGTCGCGGCCAGGGCCTTGCGCGGCTGTTTCAACTGGAGGTGGATGCTGGCCCGCTGCAGTTCGAAGCAGATGGTGTGCCCCGGCGGTGAGGTCCGGTGTTCGACGAGCTTGAGCGCGGCTCCCGGGTCGCCCAGGTGGACCATCGCGAGCGACTCCATGCTGACGGCGAGGTCTGCCAGGAATGGCGGGCACATCTTCGCGTCGATGCCGTGGACGACGCCGTCGGCCGCTGCTATTGCCCGCTGGTAGTCCTCGTGGACCATGTGCAGCCAGGTGGTTCCGACCTTTGCCACGACTCGCTCGACCGCGGCAGGTCGTGCCAGCCGGCCGAAGCCGTCCAGGAGCCGCTCCATGCCCTCGGCGTCGTTCCGTCGAAACCTGGTCTGCAGGTCTGCCATCACCAGGGGCCAGGCGGCGTCGCTCCAGCTCCTGCCGTTGTCGAGTTCGCGGGCCGACCCGATCACGCCCGCGGCGGATGCGAGCTCCCCGTTGAGTGCCTGGCTCGCCGCGAGCAGCGACAACGCCCGGAACCGGTGCGCCTCGTCGTCGCCGGCGTAGTCGATCGCGAAGCCGGCGCACGACGCGGCGTCGGCCAGGCGGCCGTTCAGCAGGAACGCCTCGGCCATCACCGCGTACCCGGAGGACTGAAGGACGGCCGAGGCATCCGGGGCCGCGCCGGTCAGCGCGGGCATCCCCCTGCGCTCGGCGAGCTGGAGTGCGCCGTGGGCTCGGCCGGAGTGGAGCAGCGCGGAGACCAGTGCTGCGATGAAGGCTGCCCGGGCCCGGGGGGCCATCGGCCCGGCGGCGTCGATGCCCGCGGCGAGCACCACGTCCACCGCCGCCCGCGGTGCCCGCGGTCGGGTGGGCAGCCCCGACCTCACGACGGCCGTCACCGCGTGCGCGAGCGACCTCGATCCCGTGCTGTTGTCTGCGTCGTCAACGGTCATCAGGCTGGCTCCGGTCCGCGTGTCAGGTGTGATTGTCGTAGAAGCCCGTGCGCTCCAGCAGAGCGATCGCCTCGTCACGGGAGCACGCCCCGAGCTTTCGGTACAAGGACGCCGTGTGGGTCTTCACGGTGTTGCGGGTGACGTAGAGGGCAGTGGCGATCTCGGAGAGGGTCGCACCCTCGCGCAGCCGGCGGGCGATCAGGACCTCGCGCTCCGTCAGCAGCGGCGGCACGAACGAGGGAGGCGCGGTCGAGGGCACGGTGAGAACCCGCTGGCGAAGCTCGTCGATCGTGCCATGGAGGTCGGGTCGGTTGGCGTGGAGCCTGTCCAGGAGGACGTCGATCTCGGCGCGCGGGAGCGTGAGCAGGGGTGTGGCGGCACCCGATCGGTGCAGCAGGTGGAACGCGTCGGAGAACGAGATGTCCGCCGCCGTGTGGTGGCCCAGGCGTTCGTTGGCGAGAGCGCGGCGTAGCAGGATCGGCGTCAGGGTGCGCAGGTTGTGCCGGGGACCGAGCCGGATACAGCCGTCCGTCGTGGTGAGGACCTTGCGGTCGTCACCGAGCTGGAGATGGGCCGAGGCCCGCTGCAGGTCGAAGCACAGGGTGTGCTCGACGGACGACTCCCGGCCCTCCAGAAGCGTGAGCGCCCGTTGGGGCTCGCCCCTGCCGATGAGCAGCGTCGAGTGATAGCTCAGAATCATGTTGCGGATCAGCGGGGCGACCACGTGCTGATCGGCGCCGTGGGTGACGCTCACGAGCGCGGCGATGCCGTCGCTGTGCCGACCGAGCAGTCCGTATCTGACGGCATCGGCGAGCGCTGCGTGCGCCTGCCAGGTGGGCTCGCCGGGCAAGGTCTCGCGCAGGTCGCGTGCGTGGCGGGCCAGGGCGACGGAGTCCATCCGGGCCGATGCGAGCAGCACCTGGCCAACCAGGAGCATGTACGCGGCCGGGGACTGTTGCCACCCGTGGGCCTCCTCCAGTGCGGTCGCGTGATCGATCGCCTCCTCGGCGAGGACGAACTCCCCGGCGAGGGCGCGGTTGCCCGCGAGCAGGCCGTAGGCACGGTACAACAGGGGGTCGCTGCCGGCCTCGACCGCGTATTCGTGGGTACGGCGTGCGGCGTGTGTGCCGTGGCGTGCGAAGCCGACGGTGGCGTACGCCTCGGAGACGTTCGCCGAGAAGAGCGCGAGCGTTGTGGCGGGGAGATTCGCGTCCCGCTCCGGCTGCCAGCCGGCTTCGGCCTCGGCGAACCCGGCCGCCTCGGCGGCGAGACCGTGCCTGGTCCGGGCCAGGATCATCGCGGCTGACGTCAGCCGTCGCTCGTTGTGAGGCAACGCCGCGATATGCGCCGGCTTCACAGCAAGAAGCGTCTCTACTGTGCGAAGGGACGTGCGACGGCCACCCGGCAAGGTCCAGCCCAGATAGGCAGCGGTCGCATCTCCCAGTTTCGTCCGGTGTCTCGCGCCCGCATCGTCCCCAGAGGCGTGGGCATCGTCCCTGGTTCGCCCCTGTCCCATCGTCGATCCCCCTCACCGGCGGCAGGCAGCGTCTCCCGCGTGCGCGGTGGCGGTGTGTCCCCTTTGCTCCAAAGACTGATGCAGACACTCTTCATGACGCGTCCGGGGCGAAAGAGTGGGTGAATCCTGCCGGAGCCGGCCTGCGGGTGCCGCCTCCCGAGCGCCGGACCCTCCCACCCGAGCGTAGCCCCGACCGCGGCCGTGCGGGCACGAACCGGCCGACGAGGCCCCGGGCCGGCGGGCAGACCCCGAAGCGCCCGGAATCCCAGCGGCTCAATGGGGTCGCAGGGTGAAGCAGCGGGTGAAACCGCCGCCTGAGGGCGGTCCCCGCGTCAGAGTGCCGCGGGCATCCGATCCCTCCCTGCGACCGCACCTGCCGCCGTGCCGGGTCGGAAGAGCTGATCAATCGTTTCAAAGGGCGTCGTCTGTGGCGCTGTGGGGAGGGGCTTCGATGCTCTCGAGGAACGCCGATGACCGTCGCCGTCGCCGCGGCTCGCCGCGGAGACCGCTGACCACCGTTCTGGCCGCGCTCCTGAGCCTGGTCGCCGTGGCGCCTCCGGCGGCGATGGCCGACACGACCTATGAGGCAACCGCGAGCTGGGCGAGCGGCACTGCCGGCGAGGTTCGCCAGCGCGAGGTGCTGACCTCCGAGTGGCGGTTCAGTCTCAACGACCCCGCGGAAGCGCCGGCCAATGAACTGGTCGAGAACGTCTTCGCGACGATCACCGCCGTCAACGGCACCTTCACGAGTGTCCCCGACGCCTGCCTGGTGAGCGGCGTGGATCCGGTCTCGGCCATCTCGGCCGACGGCACCACCGTGACCTGCAACCTCGGAGCCCAGACCCAGGGCACGGCCGTCGCGGTTCAGATCCCGGTCGTCGCCACGGGAGACGTGGGCGACGAGGTCCGTCTCGTCGGCGACTTCTCCGGGTCCGCCGCGGAGACCACACCGATCCCTGTCGTCGCGGGGCTGGACATCGACTTCAAACTCAGCGAATCCGATGCCTGGCATCAGCCGACGGGAGTGAGCGACTACGAGTGGATCGAGTTCCCGTGGAGCCTCTATCTGGGCGATGGGAGCGTGGCAGGCCCCAGCAGCCTGAGCTACACGTTCACGGCCGCCGTGACCGGCGGCGCGCTGCGCACCACGACGGGAACGACCGGATGCGACCGTTTCACGCGCAGCGACTTCGGCGCGAGCGGCCACCCCTGGTCGGGTGGCACCCACCCCGCCGACCAGATGGCCAGCTTCGTCACGAGCTGCACGCTGAGTCAGGTCAGCGGCAACACCTACACCCTGACGCTGAACGGCATCGACTGGAGCGTCCTGAACGCGCCCGGCCGAGACTCCGCGGGCAACCTTCTCCCGGCCGACCGCAAGGTGGTCGCCAGCGGCCGGGTCTACTTCCAGATCAATCCCACCGACGGCATCGACACGGTGACGATGAAGCTGACGGCGACCGCACCGGCGTACGCCGTCGGGGGGCTGTCGGCGACGGACGACCCCAGCAACAACTCGGTCCAGAAGGTCATCACCTACTGGTCCGGGTGGTCGGGCATCTGGGGTCGCGGAGGCACGGGCACGACATCGTGGGACGACGCCCTGCGCAAGTCCGCCGGCGCCACCGTGAGCACCTACATGGACTCCGGCCTGCCGCGGTCGAACACCGCGATCAGCCAGTGCACCATCCTGGACAGCAAGTACGTCACGTTCGCGAACAGGGTCACCGTGGCACCGACCGTCGGGGAGGCCGCGGACATGGGCCCCTACACGGTGTACTACTACACGGGCAGCAACGCCTACCTGGACCCCGGCTCGCCCTTCTACGACCCCAACAGCATCGGCAACTGCGGCGTTCTGGACGCGGGCGGATGGACCACCACGGCTCCCGCCGACCTGAGCACCGTCAAGGCGGTCCGCGTCGACTTCAACGCCCAGGACATGCAGCAGGCGGAGCGCATCAAGCTCGTGGTCGAGGCGACGATCAAGCCGGACGTCCCCGCCGGCCAGGACATCTGGGTATGGCACTCCCTCAAGCGAGGGTCGACCTGGACCTCGCTGTACTCGCCCGCGGGGACGGCGGCAACGCGGCGCGTGACCGACACACCCAACGCGCGGTACCCGTACACGACGAAGTCGCGGGACATCCTGCGCGTCGTCGCGGTGACGCCCGCGGTCGGCAAGAGCGTCAGCAGGAGTCCGATCCGACTCGGCGACGAGGTCACGTTCACGCTCACCTATTCGGCCAACGGCGGCAGCTACATCGAGCCGGTGGTCGACGGATACCAGATCGTCGACACTCTCCCCGGAGGCCTGAGTTACGTCGAGGGGTCGGCCACGCCCGCTCCGGCGGTCACGACAAACGCCGACGGGCAGCAGGTCCTGACCTGGTCGCTGGACGGAGTCGCCACCAACACCGCGAACACGTTGACCTACCGGGTGACCACCGACGACAGCACGGTGGCGGGCGTGGTCATGAAGAACAGCGTCGTGACGAAGGTCGGCGGCCTGACCTCGTCCCCGGCGCAGGCATCGGTCACCGTGTCGACCTCCGGGGTGACGGTCATCGGCAAGTCGGCGGACCAGGACCTGATCCCGAACCTCGACGGCGACGGCGACGGCACGGGCTCGTGGACGATCTCGCTGCGCGCGAACGACCCGTCCGGGCAGGAGTTCACCGATGTGATCGACATCCTCCCGTACAACGGCGACGAGCGGGGTACCAGCTTCAGCGGCGACTACGCGGTCACCGACGTGATCGCGGACGGGGGGACCGTCTACTACACGACCACCGACCCCGCCGCGTTGTCCGACGATCCCGCCGACCCGAGGAACGGGACGGCCGGCGATCCGACGGGCAACTCCGCGGGCTGGACCACGACCAAGCCCGACGCCTCCCAGATCACCGCCATCCGCGTGATCGCCGGACCGCTCGCGGCGTCCGCCACGAGGTCGTTCCAGGTCGTGATCACCTCCGACGGGGCACGAGGCGGGGACGTCTACGTGAACCGCGCCCAGGCGCGCGCGTCCCACACCGAGCTCGTGACGCGAACGTCCGCGCCGACCGCGATATCGCAGTACTACGCCTATGACCTGAAGAAGTACGTGCAGGGCTCGGACGGTGAGTGGCACGACGCGCAGGACACCAATGAGGCCGACTGGCCGGTGTTCTCCGACGGGGACGTCGCGGCGGTGAACTACAGGATCGTCGTGACGAACACCGGTCAGGGCGCGCTGAACGACATCACCGTCACGGATGCGCGGTTCCCGGCGGGCAACCACACCATCGCAGCCCTCGCCTCGGGCGAGTCCCACGAGTTCCTCTTCACGGCGGATCTGTCCGCAGTGACCAGCCCGATCCGCAACGTGGCGTCCGCCCACGCGGCCCTTCCCCCCGATTCGTCGCAGTCCGAGCTGCCCGATCCCTCCGACGAAGCGAACGTGGTCGTGACCGAGACCTTCCCGATCCGGGTGGAGAAGCTGGGTCGGAATTGCGATGTCGGGCGGCCGACATGTGCTCTGGCGGGCGCGCAGTTCGCCCTGTACGACACGGATCCGTCGCAGGCCGGGGCGGAGCCGATCGAGAACGGGATCAGCGCCGATGCGGCGGACGGATCGCTGTTCACCTCGGTCGGTCTGAGCCCGGGCACCTACTGGCTGGTCGAGACGCGGGCACCGAGCGGCTTCTCGTTGCTGGCGACGCCGGTCCCGTTCACGCTGACCGCGTCGGGGATCGTGCTGGCCGATCCGGCCGATCCGCTGGTGTCCGTCGTGGACGGCTCCGCCTTCACGGTGCGGGTGCTGGATGCCACGGCGGCGCCGTTGCCCACGGCCGGCGGGGATGGTCCCTGGCCGGCTCTCGCCGGCGGGCTGCTGCTGTTCGGGCTGGCCGCCCTGATTCACCACCTGACTTCTGGCTCCAGGCGTTCTCGTACGAGGACGTCCTGACAGCCAGGAACGGGGCTCGCAGCCGCGAACTCCCGAAACCGCATGTCCATGTTCACCTTTTCGAAGGAGCAATCTGATGTCACGCAGGCAGTTCCGCCTTGCCGCGGCTGCAGTGTCCGCATTGGCCGTGGCGACGTTGTGCACCGGCGCCCCTGCGGCGTTCGCCGATCCCGGCGATCCCTACCGGGTCAACGGCACCAGCCAGGAGAACCCCGGCAACACGGCGCTCATCAATCCCAGCGCCGACGTGCAGTTGGAGATCCACAAGTACCTCGGCGCCCCGACGGGCGCCGGTGACGGCACCGAGCAGACCATCACGGATCGCGATGCGCTGCAGGGCGTGCGGTTCGACGTGTACCGGGTCGGCGGTGTCGACCTGACCACGAACCAGGGCTGGGCGGCCGCGACCGCGCTCAGCGGATACCAGATCACGGCGGCGGACATCGCCGGCGGATCGATCACCGTGGGCGGGACCAGCTACGCGCTGACCCTGGTGTCCTCGCCCGTCACCGACGGCGAAGGGACAGCCACGTTCACCCAGGCCGACGGCGTCGGCCTCTACCTGGTGAACGAGAACCTCGCCGGCTCCGGGACGATCACGAACGTCACCTCGAACAGCGAGGTCGCCAAGGCGTCGATCACGTCGGCCGCGCCGTTCTTCGTCACGCTGCCGATGACCAACCCCGACGACACCTCGCGGTGGATCTACGACGTCGACGTGTACCCGAAGAACCAGACCGATTCTGCGACCAAGAGCGTCGAGGACAAGGGAACCGTCACCAGCGACAACGGCAACGTGGGCGAGCACGGGATCGACTACACGATCACGACCTCGATCACCGACGGCAGCGACCCGCTCGGCCTGTATGTGATCTACGACGACCTGCACCCGTCGCTCACCTTCGCCGGCGCCTCGCTGGCGCTGTCGAACGGGACGACGTTCACGGCCGGCACCCACTACAACGTGTACACCGCCGCCGACTGGGAGACGGCCGGCACGCTGTACAGCTCCGGGGAGGTCGCGGGCGGCCCGCTGGTGACCATCGTGTTCACCGATGCCGGTCTGGAGATCCTGGAGGCCAACCGGAGCGAGAGCGTGGTCACGACGCTGAACACCATCCTGGGCGTCCAGGACGAGGACGGCGTGATCGAGAACGAGGCCGTGTTCATCCCGAACGAGTCGTGGTGGGACCAGAACGGCAAGCCCGGGGTGGACCCGGAGGATCCGACCACGCCTCCTGGCGATCCGTCCGATCCGACCGATCCGTGGGAGCCGGGCATCCCGACCAACCCGGTCGAATCGAAGTACGGCAACCTCGTGGTGAACAAGCAGGACCCGACGGACACGGGCGCCGACATGAGCGGAGCCGAGTTCGCGATCTACGCCGATCCGACCCCGGGCGACGGGAACTGCTCGGCCGGCGACGTGACCGGCACTCCGATCGACACCGGCACGATCGGCGCCGGCAACACGCTGACCTTCGCCGGTCTGCAGGCGTCGAACTGGTACGACGGCGCGGACGTCGCCGACGAGGCGGACTGGCTGTCCTACTGCCTCGTGGAGACCAAGGCTCCGACCGGCTACAACCTCGACGCGACGCCGCACTACATCACGGTCGACTGGGAGACCGGCTCCACGACCGCTCCGGCCCTGGCGACCGAACTGGTGAACAACGAGAAGTCCAACCTCGGCAACAACCTGCCGCTCACGGGTGGTGACGGCGTCGCCGCGCTGAGCGTCGCAGGGCTGGTGCTCGTCGGCGGCGGCGTGGTCTACTACGCCGCCACGTCGCGCAGGCGTCGCAAGGCCGAGTCCACGGTCGAGCAGTGACCTGACCGACCCTCCCACGTCCGGCTGGCGGGACCTCTCCTCGTGCCACCCGGATCCCCCCGCGGTCTGGGTGACAGGGCTCCCCTTTCCTGTCACCCAGACCCCTCCCCGAGGAGACCCCGCTCCGACCAGCACCCGGGATCAGGACATGCCGAGACACTCGCCTTCTTCCGTCGCACTGCCGCAGGCGCGGCGTCGCGCCTGGCCGCACCGGCTCGTCGTGACCGTGCTGCTCCTCGTCGGTGTCGTCGTGACCGGATGGCCGGTCGTCGAGACCCTCGACAACAATCGGCGGGGCGCGGAGCTCACCACCGAGTACGTCACGTCGATCGAGTCCAGCAGCCCGCGGGCGCTCAGCGAGGAACTGCGGGCCGCAGGCGCCTACAACGCGCACCTGCCCACCGAGGCGCTGAACGACCCGTGGGGCGACGACTCCGGTGAGGCCGACGCCGAGCACGCCCGCTACCTCGGGACGCTCTCCCTCGCCACGGCGATCGCGCGGCTGCGCATCCCCCGGATCGACGTCGACCTGCCCGTCTTCCACGACGCCGGCGCGGCGTCGCTGGCCGCCGGGGTCGGCCATATGTACGGCTCGTCGCTGCCCGTCGGAGGTCCCGGCACCCACGCGGTGCTCGCGGGGCACACCGACTACAGGGGACGCACGCTGTTCGACCGGCTCCCCGAGCTGCGCCTCGGGCATTCCTTCGAGATCGCCGTCGCCGGCGAGGTCCTGACGTACCGGATCGATCAGATCGTGATCGTCGAGCCGTGGGAGCTGGAGGACGTGCAGCGGATTCCCGGCGGCGACTACGTCACGCTGGTCACCTGTTACACCCCGCCCGGCGAGCACACCCAACGCATGCTGGTCCGGGGCATCCGCGCGCCGAGCGATGCCGCGGTGAGCGGCGCCGGCGTCGCGGTCGGCTACGACGCCGGCGTCCAGGACTGGATGTGGGCGCGCATCGCGGGGGTCGTCGCGGCGCTGGGAATCCTCACGGCGATGATCGTCGCCTGGATCGCCGGCGACCGCCGCCGCGCACGCAGACCAGCGGCGGATTCCGCGGCCGACAACGACCCCACCCGATCCTCGACGCTCACCGGCGCCCGGGCCCCGACAAGGACGATCACCTCATGACCACCACCACAGCCCGTCCCGCCTCGCGCCACGTCGACCGGTCCCGCGGCGGGCTCCTGCGCCGCCTCGTTCCGCTGCTGATCGTGCTGGCGGGTGTCGCCGTCCTGCTCTATCCCGTGGCGGCCACCCAGTACAACAACGCTCGGCAGCGTGCCTTCGCGGAGAAGTACAACAGCGCCGTCGGGCAGGCCGCCCCGAACGACCTCGCCGGCGACCTGAAGGACGCCGAGACGTACAACGACTCCCTGAGCGGCGTCCCGATCCTCGACCCCTGGCTGCAGAAGGCAGGGGCAGACCCCGGGTCGGACGCGTTCAAGACCTATCAGTCGCAGCTCAGCCGGTTCGACGCGATGGCGCGGATTCGTGTGCCGAGCGCGGGCATCGACCTTCCCGTGTACCACGGCACCTCCGACGAGGTGCTCGCCAAGGGAGCAGGACACCTCTACGGAACCTCTCTGCCTGTCGGGGGCGACGGGACGCATGCGGTGCTGACCAGCCACACCGGCCTGTCGAACGCCACCCTCTTCGACCATCTCTCCTCGGTCGCCGAGGGTGACCTGATGATCGTCGAGGTGATGGGCGAGACGCTCGCGTACAAGGTCGATCAGATCAAGGTGGTGCTGCCGTCGGAGATCGGCGACCTGGACGCCGAGCCCGGTCATGACTACCTCACCCTCTTCACCTGCACGCCCTATGCGGTCAACAGCCACCGGCTCCTGGTGCGCGGGGAACGCGTTCCCTACACGCCGGAGATGGCCGGCGCGGCCCGGGAGCCGGCGGCGCCCGGGATCGAGTCGTGGATGTGGCTGCTGATCGGCGGGGCGGTCGCCGGTCTCCTCGCGGTTGTCGTCATCGTCGGCCGGGAGCGCCGCAGGCGGTCCCAGTCCCTGCCTCGGCGGGCGGCCGCACGCGCGTCCGCGGAACCTCTCGAGGACGGCTCCGCTGATCGGCCGGGACCTTCGTGAGGCGCGTCCTCGGCGACCCCGGGCGGCGGGACACGGCCTGGTCGAAGGAGCGCCGCCGGCTCAGCCCTCCAGAAGAACGGTGAACGGTCCCGAGTTCGTCAGCGACACGTCCATCGTCGCCCCGAACCGCCCGGTCGCCACGGTCGCGCCCAGCCCGCGCAGGGAGGCGACGAACTCGTCGACGAGCGGCTCGGACACCTCGCCGGGCGCCGCTCCGCTCCACGACGGACGGCGTCCCTTGCGGACGTCGCCGTAGAGGGTGAACTGGCTCACCACCAGGATGGGCGCGTCCAGGTCGGCGCAGGACACCTCGCCGGGCAGGATCCGCAACGTCCACAGCTTCGCTGCCAGCGTGCGCGCGGTCTCCACGGAGTCGGTGTGGGTGATCCCGATCAGGACGGTCAGTCCCGGCCTCTCCAGCCGTCCGACGACCTCGCCGTCGACGGCGACCTCTGCTCTGCTCGTCCGCTGCACCACCAACCGCATGGGACGCAGACTAGTGCGGCCCGCTGATCCGGCACGGTGGGAAACCCGACGGCGCATCGCGCCGTGACCATAGGATGTCGGGCACGGGTCCCGCGGGCCGTGGCGACGGCGCCACCGGGCCGACGAGGTGCCGGGGTGGCCGTGCCCCGCCGCAGGCGGGCGCATCGAAGGTGAAAGGAACAACGTGGTGGCCGGTTCGCTGAAGGGTCGTCATTTCCTCAAGGAGCAGGACTTCACGCCCGCCGAGTGGCGTGACCTGCTCGCGCTCACGGGCGAGTTGAAGTCGGCTCGCGCGGCAGGCCGGGAGCAGCAGATGCTGGGCGGCCTGAACCTGGCGCTGATCTTCGAGAAGACGTCCACCCGAACCCGCAGCGCATTCGAGGTCGCGGCCCACCAGCAAGGCGCGCACGTCACCCAGATGGACGGCAACTCGTCCCAGCTCGGTCACAAGGAGTCGCCCGCCGACACGGCTCGCGTGCTGTCGCGGCTGTTCGACGGCATCGAGTACCGCGGCACGCACCAGTCGACCGTCGAGAAGATCGCGCACTATTCGTCCGTGCCCGTGTGGAACGGACTCACCGACGAGTGGCACCCCACGCAGAGCCTGTGCGACATGTTCACGATGCGCGAGTCGAGCGGGCTCGACGACCACGACATCGCGTTCGCCTACGTCGGCGACGCCCGCTTCAACGTCGGGTGTTCGCTGCTGATCGGCGGTGCGCTGCTGGGCATGGACGTCCGGATCGTCGCGCCCGGGAAGCTCCTCCCGCCCGACTCCGTCGTGCGGACGGCGCGGGAGATCGCCGCTGCCACCGGTGCGCGGATCACGCTCACCGACGATCTCGACGCGGTCAAGGGATGCCGGTTCATCCACACCGACATCTGGGTGTCGATGGGCGAGTCCGAGAGCGTGTGGACCGAGCGCATCCTGCTGCTGCAGGGGTACCAGGTGAACACGGCGCTCCTCGAGCGCACCGGCGTGCCCGAGGTGAAGTTCATGCACTGCCTGCCCGCGTACCACAACCGCGAGACGACCGTCGGGGAGGCGATCTACCAGCGGTTCGGGCTGGAGGAGCTGGAAGTGACCGAGGAGGTCTTCGAATCGCCGGCGTCGATCGTGTTCGACCAGGCCGAGAACCGGATGCACTCGATCAAGGCCCTGCTCATCGCGACGCTGACGTGAGGCCATAAGGACAAGGGGCACAGTGTGGAGGGTTGATGTTGGACTACCAACATCAACCCTCCACACTGTGCCAGGAGCCACCGGGATCGCGCCGGAGACGGGCGGGTAGGCTGGGGCGGCACACCGAGTGGAGGCTGCCGTGTTCGAACTTCCCGCCGACCTCAACCCCGCCCTCGCGGGGATCTCCTGGATGCGCGGGCGCTGGGAGGGCACCGGCTACCGCCAGTGGCCGGGCCAGGACAAGAGCGAGTTCTTCTGCCAGGTCGAGTTCAACGACAACGGCGGGCCGTTCCTGCACTACCTGTGCCAGACCTTCACCGTCGACGCCGAGTTGCGACCCGCCGAGCCGCTGTGGATGGAGGGCGGCTTCTGGCGTCCCCTCGCCGACGGCGTGATCGAGGTGTCCCTGTCGACCGAGGACGGGGTTGCCGAACTGCTGTACGGAAAGGTTCAGCCCGGACGCATCGAGGTGGTGACCGACGCCGTGGTGCGACCCCCGCAGGCCGCCGTCGAGTACACCGGCGGGCGGCGTCTGTACGGCAACGTCGACGGCAAGCTGTTGTGGTCGTTCGACCGTGCCACGACCCAGCACGAGCTGCAGTCGTGGATGTGGGCGACGCTGGTGCGGGCATGATCGTCGCCGACTCCGGCCTCGACGCGGGCCTGCCCTGGCACTACGGCGATCCGTTCCGCGAGCAGCGGGAACTGGTGGCCGGCCGCGGGCGCGTCGACCTGTCGAACCGCGGCGTCCTCACCGTGACCGGGCCCGACCGGCTGACCTGGCTGCACTCGCTGACCTCGCAGCACCTGGAGGCCCTGCCCGCCCGGACGTCGACGGCCACATTCGTGCTGGACCCGCACGGGCACATCGAGCACGCCCTCGCCGGCTACGACGACGGCGAGACCTTCTGGGCGCATACCGCGGCGGACACCCTGCCCGCGCTCGTGGACTGGCTCGACCGGATGCGCTTCATGATGCGGGTCGAGGTCGCCGATCGCACCGCCGACCTCGCCCTCGTCTGGGGAGCCGACATGCCGCCCGACGTGCCGGTCGTGCGCCGGGGCCCCGACACGTTCGGGGGGTGGGAGGCGCTCGTGCCGCGGGAGCGCCTCGACGCCGTCCTGGGGGACGTCCGCGCAGGCACCTGGGCGTACGAGGCACTGCGGATCGCCGCGGGCGTGCCCCGCATCGGCGTCGACACCGATGCCCGGACGATCCCCAACGAGATCGCCGTCCCGGACGGGGACCGCCTCGGCATCGCCACCCACCTGCAGAAGGGGTGCTACCGCGGGCAGGAGACGGTCGCGAAGGTGCAGAACCTCGGGCGTCCGCCGCGCCGGCTCGTTCGGCTGCAGCTCGACGGCACTGCGGAGGCGCTCCCGGCTGCCGGAACCCCGGTCGTCCACGACGGGCGCGAGGTCGGATTCGTGGGCAGTTCCGCACGCCACTACGAGGAGGGCCCGATCGCGTTCGCCCTCGTCAAGCGGGGCGTCCCCGTCGACGCCGAGGTGCTGGTCGACGACATCGCCGCGGCGCAGGACGTCCTCGTCGACCCCGACGTCGGGCTGCACATCCGCCCGAAGCTCCGCTGAGGACGTCCTCCCGGCGCGCCGGCCCGTGGGCCCCTAATCACCGATCCGGCTCTTGAGCCGCCGACCTGGTCCTTGAGCCGCACCCATCTGGTCCTTGAACCGCCGACCTGGTCCTTGAGCTTGTCGAAAGGACTTTGTGATTCCGTGCGGTGGTTTCGACAGGCTCACCCATCTGGTTCTTGATCCGCACCCATCTGGTCCTTGAGCTTGTCGA
>NZ_KE384021.1:155289-373104 GCF_000423465.1 Propionicicella superfundia DSM 22317
CTTGTCGCCGACCCGGGCCTGGTTGTACAGCCACTCGGCACCCGCCCAGTCGCGCAGATTCACGCAGCCGTGGCTCCCGCCGTTGTAGCCCTGGGCCGCGAACCCGTAGCTGTAGTGCACGGCGCGACCGCCCTGGTAGTAGATCGAGAACGGCATCTTCGCGTTGTTGTACGTGCGCGAGTAGTCCAGGTACACCTTGCGGTACACCTTGTACGAACCGGTCGGCGTCGCGTATCCGGGCATGGCGAACCGGGCGTCGAGGGTCTTCTGGATCCGGCCGTTGACGACCCAGTAGACCTTGCGGGCGGTCTTGTCCACGCAGATGGCGCGGCCCGTCGTGCAGCGGCTGTCGAGGTAGACCCGGGTGCGGACGAGCGTCCGCACGCCGGTCGCGAACGTGGCGCCGTTGCGCTGGGTGACGACCCGCCACCGATAGCTGCCGGCCGTCCCGGCACCGTAGGTGAGCGGGAGCTCGGCCTGTCCGCTCGCGTTGGTGGTACGGACCTGAGACGTGCTCCACCGGCCGTTGGCCCAGAACTGGGTCCAGACCCTGTACCCGGCGCCGACGCCCTCGATCTTGACCTTGACCGATGCCGCCGCCCCCGTCATCGCGGTGGTGGGTGCCGACAGGATGACCGGGTTCGCGGTGAGGCGGGTCAGCGTGCGTGCCCCGGACGTGTACCACCGGCCGTTGCGGTACGCCGCCAGCCGCCAGACGTAGGACCCGGGAATCGTCTTCGCGTAGGTGAGCGGGATGCTGACCTGTCCGTTGGAGCCCACAGTGCGGACCTGGGAACCGCTCCACTTCCCGTTGACCAGGAACTGCGTCCAGACCTGCTGGCCCGCGCGGGCCTGCTGGAGCCTGCCGGTGACCGTTCCCGGGGTGTTGGTCGTCACCCGGCTGGGGGCGGACACCACCACCGGTGCCGCGGACACCCTCGTCAGGGTGCGTGCGGAGGTCGTCGACGTGAGCCCGTACGCGTTGGTGGACGTGATGCGCCAGGAGTAGGAGCCCGGCGTTCCCGACCCGTAGGTGAGGGAGAGCGTCGCGCGACCGGAGGCGTCCGTGGTCGCGGTGCGCGAGGTCGACCACCTGCCGCCGACCCAGAACTGAGTCGCCACCCGCGTCCCTGCGCCCACGTTCGGCACCTGGACCGTGACCGAGCCCGGCGTGTCCGTCGCGACCGTGGCCGGGGCCGACACGATCTGCGGTGTGGTGGACAGGCGGGTGACCGTGAACGAGTCAGAGTACGCCGCGCCGGCCGCGGAATCGACGCGCAGCCGCCACGTCGAGGTCCCGGCCGAGTTCTGCCCGACGGTCAGGGGGAGCGAGAACGTCCCGCCTGCCAGGCTGCTCGTGACCTGGGACGTCGACCAGGTCCCGCCGAGCAGCACCTCCGTGGCCGCGGCGAGCGGGTCGGTCACGGTCGTGGTGCCCTGCGCGCTCATGGGCTGCCCCACGAGCCCGGTCAGCTCGCTGGTCGTGAGGACGACGGTGCCGTCCGGAGCCGGGTCCGCGACCGCCGTGCCGACCCCGGCCTGGACGGTGAGAGCCATCGCGACGAATGCCGCTGCGACAAGGCGGACAAATGGGCTGCGCATGCTGGATCCTGACGCTCGCGGGAGTCGACGACCAAATTGTGCAGCATCGAGGCGAGCGTGCACAGGGTGCCCGAGGAATCCGCTGTCGTGCATTTCCCGGCGTGTCCCGGGTCGCACCGCAGGAGGTTTCCCACGGTTCGCCCGGAGCTGTCGCCCCACGGGCTTCCTGCGGGGCTGCTACGCGTCGGCTGTGCGTGGCGTCAGGCCTTCGCCCGCGCGCGCTGCTTGGCACGTTCGGACGCGTTGAGCACGGTCTTGCGCATCCGGACCCCGTCGGGCGTCACTTCGAGGCACTCGTCGGAACGGCAGAACTCCAGCGCCTGCTCGAGGCTGTACCGCCGCGGCGGGATGAGCCGTTCCAACTCCTCGCCGGTGGACGACCGCACGTTGGTGAGCTTCTTCTCCTTCGTCGGGTTGACGTCCATGTCGTCGGCCCGGGAGTTCTCCCCGACGATCATCCCCTCGTAGACCTCCACGCCGGGCTCGACGAACAGCGTCCCGCGCTCCTGCAGGTTGAACAGCGCATAGCTGGACACGGTTCCCGTCCGGTCGGCCACCAGAGAACCCGTCGGGCGGGTCTTGATCTCGCCCGCCCACGGGGCGTAGCCGTCGAAGACGTGGTGCATGATCCCCGTGCCCCGGGTCTCGGTGAGGAACTGCGTGCGGAACCCGATCAGCCCGCGCGCCGGGACCTGGTACTCCAGTCGGACCCAGCCGGTCCCATGGTTGATCATCTGGGTGAGCTGGCCGCGGCGCAGGCCCAGCAGTTGCGTGACGGTTCCGAGATGGTCCTCCGGGACGTCGATGGTGAGGGCCTCGAACGGCTCGGACAGCGTGCCGTCGATCGTCCGCGTCAGCACTTCGGGCTTGCCGACGGTCAGCTCGAACCCCTCGCGCCGCATCATCTCCACCAGGACGGCGAGCTGCAGTTCCCCGCGTCCCTGCACCTCCCATGTGTCGGGGCGTTCGGTCGGCAGCACCCGGATCGACACGTTGCCGATGAGTTCGGTGTCGAGCCGGTTCCTCAGCAGCCGCGCGGTGAGCTTGTTGCCGGACCTGCCTGCGAGCGGCGAGGTGTTGATCCCGATCGTCATCGAGATGGACGGCTCGTCGACGACGATCGGCGGGAGCGCGACGGGGTTGTCGGGATCGGACAGCGTGTCGCCGATCGTGATGTCGGGGATCCCGGCGATGGCGACGATGTCGCCCGGCCCGGCCTGTTCGGCGGGGACGCGGTCCAGCGCCTGCGTCACCAGCAACTCGGACAGCTTCACGGTGCGCGTCGTGCCGTCGGCGGTGATCCACGCCACGCTCTGGCCGCGGGTGAGCGTCCCGGCGACGACCCGGCACAGGGCCAGCCGGCCGAGGTACGGGGACGCGTCGAGGTTCGTGACGTGCGCCTGCAGGGGAGCGCCCTCGACGTACGACGGGGCCGGGATGCGCTCCAGGATCGTGTCGAACAGGGGCTGCAGATCCTCCGAATCGGGCAGCGTGCCGTCGGCGGGGGCGGTGAGGGACGCCCGCCCGGCCTTCGCCGCGCAGTACACGATGGGGAACTCGATTGCGGAGGCGTCGTCCTCCACGAGGTCGAAGAACAGCTCGTACACCTCGTCCACGACCTCGGCGATGCGGGCGTCGGGCCGGTCGACCTTGTTGATGACGAGGATGATCGGCAGCTTCTTGGCCAGCGCCTTGCGAAGCACGAACCGGGTCTGCGGCAGCGGGCCCTCCGAGGCGTCCACGAGAAGCAGCACCCCGTCGACCATCTCCAGGCCGCGTTCGACCTCGCCGCCGAAGTCGGCGTGGCCGGGGGTGTCGACGATGTTGATGGTGATCGTCTCCCCGTCGGACATCGTGTGTCTGACGGCGGTGTTCTTGGCGAGGATCGTGATCCCCTTCTCGCGTTCGAGGTCCATGGAGTCCATGACCCTGGTCTCCACGTCCTGCCCGGCGCGGAAGGCGCCCGACTGCCACAGCATGGCGTCCACGAGAGTGGTCTTCCCGTGGTCGACGTGAGCGATGATGGCCACATTGCGCAGATCGGCGCGAGTCGGCATGTCGTGCTCCTGATAGGGGAAAGTGCACGCAGATTGTAGTTGCCGCGCACAGGTTCCCTCGCATGGGGACCGCTCGCGGTCAGGCAGCGCCACGTCTGCGCATTCGTGCATCTGCGCGAACCGGGACCGGCGGAGAGCGTCGCCGCGTTAGCGTGAAGGGACGTCTGGGCATCGATGCCGCGACCGCCGGCATGGCCGGACGGCGAGCGGGCGCCCGGTGAGCAACCTCTCGGCGACCCGCGAGAGAGGAGTTCGACATGGTGCAGCGCATGATCTGGAACCAGACGGCGTACTTCGGGCCCGGTGCGATAACGGTGATCCCGGACGAGTTGGCCCGCCGTGGTTTCACCAAGGCATTCGTGGTCTCCGACAAGGTTCTCGTCGACTCGGGCGTGACCGGGCGCGTGACGTCCCTGCTGGACGGCGCGGGCTTCCCGTACGAGGTGTACAGCGACATCGTCCCGAACCCCCCGATCGAGAACGTCCAGACCGGGGTGAGGGCGTTCGCCGAGTCGGGCGCGGACGTCCTCATCGGGATCGGCGGCGGCTCGCCGCAGGACACCTGCAAGGCCATCGGCATCATCACGGCCAACCCCGAGTTCGCCGATGTCCGGTCGCTGGAGGGCGTCGCCGCGACGAAGAACCCGTCGGTGCCGATCGTGGCCGTCCCGACGACGGCGGGGACGGCGTCCGAGACGACCATCAACTACGTCATCACCGACGTGGCGGAGAAGCGGAAGTTCGTGTGCGTCGACCCGCACGACATCCCGGTCCTCGCCGTCGTGGACCCCGAGATGATGAGCTCGGCGCCGCGCTCGCTGAAGGTCGCGACCGGCCTGGACGCCCTCACGCACGCGATCGAGGGCTACACGACGGCCGGAGCGTTCGAGCTGAGCGACATGTTCCACCTGAAGGCGATCCAGATGATCGCCAAGGCGCTGCCGAAGGCGGCCGACGGCGACCCGGAGGCGGCCGACGAGATGGCCATGGCGCAGTACATCGCGGGCATGGGCTACTCGAACGTGGGCCTCGGGCTCGTGCACGGCATGGCCCATCCGCTCGGCGGGTTCTACTCCGCGCCGCACGGGGTCGCCAACGGCATCCTGCTGGCACCCGTCATGGCGTACAACGCCGCGTACACGGGCGAGAAGCTGCGCGACATCGCGGCCGCGTTCGGCATCGCCGAGGCCTACACGATGAGCCTGGACGACGCCCGCAGGGCCGCGGTGGATGCGGTGGCGAAGCTGACGCGCGACCTCGGCAACCCGACGACGCTGCGCGAGGTCGGCGCCACGGAGGAGGACATCCCGGCGTTGGCCGCGGCGGCGCTCGCCGATGTCTGCACCGGCGGCAACCCGCGCACCGCCACCCTTGCCGAGATCGAGGAGCTGTACCGGTCGGTCTTCTGATCGCCGCGTGCTGCACCGGGCGCCGCGCGGGGGCCGGGACGCCGTTGCGCGGCGCCCGGCCTCCCGGGCGGCGTCACGGCTCACGGAAATATCCCACGCAACCGTGTAAATCGACCTGACGACCTCTCGGCGGACGCCGGCCGCCGCCATCGCTCGCACCTGGTGGGCGCGCCCGCCCGCCCGGCCGGTGGATCGGGGCTGGGCGTCCGCCCGGCCGACCTCCTGCCCGGCGCGAGGTCGACCGCGTGGTGATCGTCCGTGCCAACGCGTGTTTGCTCGGGTACTCTGCTGCAACCGCGGGGGACGCTCAACCACATCCGATCGACCGGCCACAGGCCGGCTACCCAGCACATCTGAACAGGTGCCCCCGCCCGAGGAGCGATCCATGAAAATTCTTGGAACGCGCCGGGTCAAGTCGAGCATCGCATCCACCAACCTCTCGGACCTGATCGAGGCGAACGACCTCCAATTGGTCGATGGGCTGGGGCCGGATCAACGCCGGCGGGCCACGCGCAACCCGTTCTCACCGATCGTGCTGATCGTCACCATCCTGGCCACCCTCGGCGTGTTCGCCTACGGTGCCTTCCTGCTCAACCCGTCCGCGCGCGGCGACCTGCTGCCCTGGCTGATCGTGATCGTGGCCGAGACGATCCTCGTCTTCCACGCACTCATGGCCGTGTGGACGATGCTGGTCGGCTACGGCCGGCGTCCCCCGTTCTCGTTCTTCGGCGCCCAGGCGCGCCTGTACGACGCCGAGCTCAACTGGAGCCTCGGCGTCCAGGATCTCCCGGAGCGGTGGCCCGTCCTCCTCGACGGACGTCAGGTGAGCGTGGCGGCGTTCGTCACCGTGTACGGCGAGCCGCTCGACGTGATCCGCCGGACGGTCGTGGCGGCGCAGCACATCCGCGGACTCCACACGACCTACATCCTCGACGACGGCAGCTCGGACGTCGTGCGTGCGCTCGCGGCCGAGCTCGACTGCCGCTACCTGCGCCGCCTCAGCAACTCGGGCGCGAAGGCGGGGAACATCAACAACGCCCTCACGGTCGCCAAGGAGGACTTCTTCCTGATCCTCGACGCGGATTTCGTGGCGCAGCCGGAGTTCCTGGAGGAGACGCTGCCGTACATGACCGACTCCAACGTCGCCTTCGTCCAGACACCCCAGACGTACGGGAACATGCACAACGTCATCTCTCGCGGCGCGGGATACATGCAGACGCTGTTCTACCGGTTCGTGCAGCCCGGGCGGAACGAGTTCAACGCGGCGTTCTGCGTGGGCACCAACGTCCTGTTCCGGCGCAAGGCGGTCGAGGACGTCGGCGGCATGTACACGGCGTCGAAGTCCGAGGACGTGTGGACGTCCCTGATGCTGCACGAACGCGGCTGGCGCTCCGTGTTCGTCCCGCTGACGCTCGCGGTCGGCGACACACCCGACACGATCGAGGCGTACAGCAAGCAGCAGCTCCGCTGGGCGACCGGCGGATTCGAGATCCTGTTCACGCACAACCCGTTCGGGCGCCGGCGCCGGCTGACGATGGACCAGCGGATCATGTACTTCGTCACCGCGACCCACTACCTCACCGGCATCGTCCCCGGGCTGCTCCTCTTCCTGCCCGCGCTGGAGATCTTCCTCGACCTCCGGCCGGTGAACCTCGACGTCGGCCCGGTGCAGTGGGCGCTGTTCTACAGCGGCTTCTACGTGCTGCAGATCGTGCTGGCGTCGGTCATCGTGGGGACGTTCCGGTGGGAGGTGCTGCTGCTCTCCGCCAACTCGTTCCCGATCTATCTGAAGGCGCTCAAGAACGCCCTTCTCGGCATCGACACGAAATGGTCGGTGACCGGCCGGACGGGCGGGCAGGCGTCCGCCTTCACCTTCATCGGCCCGCAGGTGCTCGTCTTCGTGTTCCTGGTGTGGACGTCGGTGGTCGGCGCGTGGCGCGACTGGAACATGCAGCAGGTGAACATCGCGACCCTGTGGTGCGTCACGAACTCGATCGTCATCGGCGGCTTCATCGCCACCGCGTTCGCGGAGGACGCCGCCGCCCGGCGCAGCCGCACCGAGCCGGGCGCGACCGTCGCGCCGCAGGCCGACACCCCTGTCCGCGAGGTCGTCGTCCTCGGTCGAGCCGAGCTTCTCGCGGCCCACGCCCTGCGCGAGGCCCTCGGGCCCGCCGTCCCGCAGCGCGCCTCGGGGAGCATCGTTCCCGACGGCGAGGCCGCACCGTCCCGCGCCATGCCCGACCCGACGAGGGAGGCACTGTCATGACCTGGTCCCACAGACTCAAGCTGTCCGGCGGAATCCTCGTGACCATCGTCGTCATGGCCGCCCTGACCCTGCTGTTCAACCATCGCGAGGCGACCGTCACCAGCGTCACGGCGACGGTCGACGCCCCGGTGACCACCGTCGGCTCCGGCTACGGCGGCATGGTGACCGCGTCGTTCGTCACCGAGGGGCAGGACGTCGTGGTCGGGACGAGGCTGTTCACGGTGTCGTCCCCATCGCTGCTCGAGGCGCTCGCGCTCGGCTTCCGGCCGCCGTCGACCGTCGCCTACGACCTGGACACGCGGCAGGGCACCGTGACCTACAAGGCCGTCACCGACGGAACGGTGACCGATGTCACCGCGCGGCCCGGGACGTTCGTGGCCGACGGGGCGTCGCTGGCGTCCATCGTCGCGAACGGGGAGCGCACGGTCGAGGCGGTCTATTCGCTCACGCCGTTCGACTACGGGCGGATCGAGCGGGGCGCGAGCGTGCAGATCCTGCTGCCCGACAACTCGACCGTCCAGGGTCGGGTGAGCGGGGTGTCCGTCACGACCGATGCGGGGGAGGCCGTCACGAAGGTGGTCGTGGACAGCGACGAGCTGATCTCTCCCGCCCGGGCCACGCTCACGCGACGCGGGACCCCGGTGGTGGCGATCCTGCAATTGCGGGACGACGGCATCCTGGCGGGCCCCACCGACGCGTTTCTGCACTTCCTCACCAAGATCGGGTTGCGCTGACATGGGCGGCCCGCGGCACGTTCTGGCTTTCGCCGTGGTGGGGGCGCTGCTCCTCGCGGGCTGCACGCCTGCTCCGGCCGCGCCGTCGGCGCCGACGACCCGGGAGGGAGGGACGGATCCGGTGCTGGACGAGGGCGAGATCTCGGCCGCACTCGACGGCATCGGCAGCGCGCCCGGCAAGGATCTCGATGCCGCGCGGCTCGCGTCCGGGCTGGTCCCGCCCACGAACCGCTGGTTCTCCGGGCTGGTGTTCGGAGCCACCGCCCAGCCGGTGTTCCCGCTGCCGTTGTCGTTCGGCCTCACGCCGAACGGCTTCGCCTTCGGGGTTCCCGACGTCGTGACGAGCGAGAAGACGATCATGGGCGGGTACCGCCCGAGCGTGCAGGTGACCGTGCCCGGGCTGGCGACGTGGCAGGTCACCGCCTACGACGAGCTCAGCGTGACGCTCACTGCCCGCTCGGACACGGGCGTCCTCGGCACGCTCGTCATCGCCGAGGGGTCGCCGCTGGTCACGTACACCGCGGCGGCGGGGCAGACCCTCGGCGTCGCACCCGCCTTCGCGCAGTCCGGCGGTGTCTGGCGTGCCGAGGCGGAGGGGCGTGCCTATGCGGCCGTCGCCCGCAACGGCTCGGTCGCGAGCGGCTCGGTCGCGCTGCAGCCGGGTGGGCGGGTCACGTGGATCGCCGTGCCGGACGGGGCGGACGCGGCGGACGTGGTCGCGTCGGCCGCGGCGATCACCGGCACGTCGGTCGCCTATGCCGTGAGCGACAGGGCCACGACGACCCTCCGCTACGGCACCGACGGCGACGCCCCGACTCTCGTGGCCGCGCTCCCGCACCAGGCGGCGAACCTCGTGGGGTCCGCCTGCGACCTGGGGACGTACCCGAGCATCCTCGGCACCATGCGGCTGTGCGCGGGCACCGAGCTCGCCTGGACGTCGCCCGCCTGGCCGGCGCGGACGTCCCTCGACCTCGGCGACCTGACCGCCGACGAGACGGCCGAGCTGGAGCGTGCCCTGGCCGACGACCTCGCCGGGGCGGCGGCGTATCCGGCGGACACCTACTTCGGCGGCAAGGCCCTGTACCGCGACGCGCAGTCCTACACGATCGCCCGCCAGATCGGCGCCGACGACATCGCGGCCGACCTCCGGCAGAAGGTGACGGCCGAGCTCGAGACCTGGACGAACCCGGCGGGATGCCGGGCGGCGTCCGAGAAGTGCTTCTTCTACGACTCGACCACGTCGGGGATCGTCGGCAGGACGGCGTCCTTCGGGTCGGACGAGTTCAACGACCACCACTTCCACTACGGGTACTTCCTGTATGCGGCAGGGGTGATGGCGGCCGACGATCCGGCGCTGGCCGAGCGGATCGCGCCGGTGATGAACCTGCTCGCCGCGGACATCGCCGCGAGCCCGGCGTCGGAGCGGTTCCCGCAGCGCCGCGTCTTCGACGTGTACGCATCGCACTCGTGGGCGTCGGGGACCGCGCCGTTCGCCGACGGGAACAACCAGGAGTCGGCCTCCGAGGCCGTCACCGCCTGGAGCGGGCTGACCCTGTGGGCGCGCGCGTCGGGGAACACGGCGCTGGAGACGGAGGCGATCTGGATGCACGCGCTCGAGGCGCAGGCCGCGAACGCCTACTGGACGGACTTCGACACCGCCGACCCGGTGTACGACGGGTTCGGGCACACCGTGACGCCGCTCGTGTTCGGCGGGAAGCGGGACTACGCGACGTGGTTCTCGGCCGAGCCGGCGGCCGCGCTCGCGATCCTGGTGCTGCCGATGAGCCCGTCGTCGGACCATCTCGCCGTCGACCCCGGCCGCATCGCCGCCAATGTGGCCGAAGCGGTGGGTGAGAAGGGGTTCCGGCAGCCCTACGGCGACTATCTGCTGATGTACTCGGCGCTGCAGGGGGAGCAGCAGCGCGTGGCCGCTCTCGCGGCGGCGCGGGAGCTGCCCGCCGACCTCATCGACGACGGCGTCTCGCGCACCTACCTGCTCGCCTGGCTGTTCGGCCTGCGACAGCGGTGAGCGGGGCCCGCGCCCGGATACAGGTGCGGTCGGGGGTCGGACGCCGCCGGGGGCCGACCCCGGGACGTCCCCGGACCTGCCATGAGGAGGGGCTCGCGGGCGTGAACCGGTCATGTGCGTCCCCTACCCTGGGCCCATGACCCAGTGGTTCACCGAGTCGTTCCGGAGCGAGTTCGAGAAGCAGGCCAGTCAGCTCGGCCGCTTCAACCTGGCGCTCTTCGGCAAGACGGGCGTCGGCAAGTCCACGCTCGTCAACGCGGTGTTCGGCGCCGATGTGGCCGCGACCGGGGTCGGGGCGCCGGTGACGCTGACCAGCCACCTGTATCTGGACACGCGGGGCACGCTCGGTCTGGTCGACACACGCGGGCTGGAGATCGGCAAGGACGACAAGGAGCTCGTCGCCGAGCTGACCAAGGTCGTCAGGGACATGCGCAAGCAGCGGCTGGAGGATCAGATCCACGTCGCCTGGTACTGCGTGCGCGGGCTGGACCGCCGGTTCGAGGACGCCGAGGCGGCCTTCATCCGCAAGCTCGACGAGCTGGGCATCCCCGTCATCCTCGTCATGACGCAGGTGCCGATGCGGGACGGGTTGTTCCATCCCGATGCGCTGGAGCTGGCGCGCCAGATCGAGCAGCGGAACCTGCCGATCGTGGAGAACCGGGTGTTCATGACGTTCGCACGGAGGGACCAGTTCACCGGTCAGTCGCCGTACGGCTTGATGGAGCTGTTGCGCGCGACCTTTCTCGTTGCGCCGGACGCCGTCCACGGAGCCCTCGCCGCGGCGCAGACGATCGACATGGCCGCCAAGGCCCGGGCAGCGCGGGCGCACATCGGGGCGACGGTAGCCGGCGCGGGGGCGGCCGCGGCCTCGCCGATCCCGTTCTCGGCCGCGGCGATCCTCGTCCCGCTGCAGTTGGCGATGATGGGACGCATCGCGCAGCTCTACAACATCAAGTTCGAGAAGGCGGCCCTGCTGGCGATCGCGTCGACGTCGGCGGCGACGTCCCTCGGACGCACCACCGTGGCGAACCTCGTCAAGCTCGTTCCGGGCGCGGGGACGGTCGCGGGCGGGGTCATCAACGCCGGGGTGGCGAGCACCTTCACCTATGCGATGGGCGAGGCGTGGCTGGCGGTCTGCCAGCGGGCGAGCGGCGGCAAGCTGCCGATGGTCAACGGGGTCGTCGACTCGAAGGCGGTGCGTGACCTGTTCATGACGGAGTTCGGCAAGCGGCTGCCGTCCATCAAGCGTCCCGAGGACGCCCCGCGCTGACCCCGCGCTCGCCGAGCGCTCCAGAACTGGCGGTTTCGGCCGGATTTCCGGCAGTTCGGGAGCGTTCGGCGAGCCGCCTCGGCCGCGAGGGCCCGTTCCCCTCGCGTGCCCGGTCCCCTTACACTGCGAGGCGAGCGGGCCGGCGATGGGCTCGCCCGGCACCGGGAGACTCCATGTCCGACACCAGCGAACTTCTCGACCTCATCCCGATCTCGCAGATCGCCGACCGACTCGGGGTGGACGCCGCGACGGCCGAGGCCGGCGTCGCCGCCGCCCTCCCCACCCTGCTCGGAGGGATGCAGGCGAACGCCCAGGATCCGGCCGGGGCCGCGTCCCTCGTGTCGGCGCTGGAGACCAAGGACTCCTCGCTCGTCGACGGCGGCGTCGACCTGGCCGCCGTGGACACGGCCGACGGCGAGAAGATCGTGCGGCACGTCTTCGGCGACAACAAGGACCAGGTCATCGCGACGCTCGGCTCGGCGCCGGGCACGCAGAGCAGCGACCTGGTCGCCAAGCTGCTTCCGATCCTCGCTCCGATCGTCCTCAGCTACCTGGCCGGCAAGTTCCTCAACCAGGGCGGCGCAGCGCAGGCACAGACCACGGCGCAGGGCTCCGGCGGGATCGGCGACCTGCTGGGCGGGATCCTCGGCGGACTCGGCGGATCGTCGTCGGCCTCGACCGGCGGCGGGCTCGGCGGCCTGTTGGGCGGGCTGCTCGGCGGCGGAGCGAGTTCGGGTTCGGGATCCGATCCCCTCGGCGACCTGCTCGGCGGATTGCTGGGCGGCGGCACGCGCTGACGAGGGCCCGGGTCGGTCACCCGCGGAGCCGGTGCGCGGCGAACGTCACCGCGTGCGGGACGCCCGCCGGCTCACCCTGCGCCGCGAGCGCGCCGGGAATGACCTCGGCCGGAGCGGGATGCCACGGCAGGTCGGCGAGATAGGCCGCATGGGCGGAGAGCGAGGCGACCGCCTTGTCCACCGCCTCGGGGGACACCTCCAGGAAGTGGGTCGGCCGCGTCGCGTACAGCAGCAGCCACGAGACGCCCCAGGGTGGAAGATCCTCCTCGCGGGCCAGGCCGGGGAACACCCAGCGGTTGTCGGCGTCGCGGACGGCGTCGATCGTCGCCAGGCCCGCCGCGCGATGGTCGGCGTGGTCGAGGCCCCATTCCACGAACACCTGCCCCGCGCCGCACACCACCGCGTCGGGACGGAACGTCCGGATCTCGCGGGCGATGGCGCGCCGCAGGTCGAGCCCGTATTCGAGCGTGCCGTCGGGGAAGCCGAGGATCGTGAGCCGCTCGACCCCCACCACCTCGCAGGCGGCGCGCTGCTCACGCGCCCGCAGGGGGCCCGCCGCCTCGGGGGCCCGCTGCATCCCCGCCTCGCCGGCGGTGAGGAGAAGATAGGCGACCTCGACGCCGCGCATCGTCCACATGGACACGGCGGCGGAGAGCCCGTACTCGACGTCGTCGGGATGCGCGACGACGACCAGCACCCGCGAGAACGCGGCGTCGTCGAGCGGCTGGAGGACCGCCCCGGGAGTCTGCGTCATGCGGGAAGGGTAGGTCGCCGTCATGCGGGAAGGGTAGGTCGCCGCCGGACCGCGGTCCACCCGTCGACGACCGGAGGACGGTCGGCGCCGGGCCGCGTCCGGACCGGTGGGAGGATGGAGCGACGCGGCCCCATCGTCGGGGCCGGACGTGTCTGCATCCCAAGGAGTCGCCCATGAGCTACGACGTCGCCACGCTGCGCGCCCACTTCCCCTCGTTGACGTCGGGGATCGCTCACTTCGACGGCCCGGGCGGGACGCAGACGCCGCGGGAGGTCGGGGCGGCCGTGGCCGCGACGCTGACCGGCCCGCTGTCGAACCGCGGGACCGGCGGGCTCTCCGAACGGAACGCCGATGCGGCCGTGGCCGCGTTCCGGGCCGCCTACGCCGACTTCCTCGGCGTCCCGGCCGAGGGCGTCGTCCACGGCCGGAGCGCGACGGCGCTGACCTACGACGTCTCGCGCGCGCTCGCGAAGCGCTGGGCACCCGGCGACGAGATCGTGGTCTCGCGGCTCGACCACGACGCGAACGTCCGCCCGTGGACGCAGGCCGCGGAGGCCGTCGGCGCGACCGTGCGGTGGATCGACTTCGATCCCGCCACGTCCGAGGTGGACCCGGCGAGTGTGGCCGCCGCGATCACGCCGCGGACGAGGCTCGTCGCGGTCACCGCGGCGTCGAACCTCCTGGGGACGAAGCCGCCGGTGCGCGCCATCGCCGACGCCGCGCACGCGGTGGGGGCGCTCGTGTACGTCGACGGCGTTCACTACGCCGCCCACGAGTTCGTGGACGTCCCGGCGCTCGGCGCCGACCTGTTCGTGTGCTCTCCGTACAAGTTCCTCGGGCCGCACTGCGGCGTGCTGGGCGCCGCGCCCGCGGTGCTGGAGGAGATCCGGCCCGACAAGCTGCTGCCGTCGACCGACGCCGTGCCCGAGCGGTTCGAGTTCGGGACGCTGCCGTACGAGATCCTCGCCGGCGCGACCGCCGCGGTGGACTTCCTCGCCGGGATCGCACCGGGCGGGGCGACCTCGCGACGGGACCGGCTGGCCACGGCCTTCGCGGCGATCGACGTCCACGAGACCCGGCTGCGGGCGGTGCTGGAGGGCGGTCTCGCCGCCCTCCCGGTCGTCGTGCATTCGCGGGCCGCCGAGCGCACCCCGACCCTGTTGCTCAGCCTTCCCGGGCGACGCGCCTGGGACGCCTACGTCTTCCTGGCCGGCCGCGAGATCCTCGCTCCGGCGGGATCGTTCTACGCGTACGAGCCGTTCCGGCGGCTGGCGCTGGACGACCCTCACGGATTGCGCCTCGGCCTGGCGCCCTACACCGACGAGTCCGACGTCGAGCGGGTGCTGACGGGACTGCGGGACTTCTTCTCCTGAGGCCCGGCCCCACGACCTCAGCCCGCTCGGGGCGAGGACCGGGGGCACGCCACCTGCGTGACCGTCCCGTCGCGCGCGACCAGGATGCCGGCGTGGTCCGGAATCGTCGCCAGCCAGGGCAACGCCCGATCGCCCTTCACGAACGCGGCCGTGGCATACACGTCGGCCCAGGTGAGGTCGGGCCCGATGACGGTCGCCGACAGCATGGCGGTCGCCGGCCGGCCGGTCGCCGGGTCCACGATGTGCTCGCCCCGCGCCGCCGTGCCCGATGTGGCCACCGCCCCGGTCCGCAGCCGGAAGGCGCGCAGCGTCCTGTCGGGATCGCGGGGGTCCTCGACCGCGATCACCCAGTCGGGAGTGTCGACGCGGGACGAGACCACGGCGATGTCCCCGCCGGCGCAGATCAGGACGTCATGGGCCCCCAGAGGGCGCAGACCCGCGTCCAGCGCGGTGAGGGCGTGGGCGACCGACCAGCCCTTGACCAGGCCGGTCGGATCGAACACGGACGATCCCGCGCCGCCCGGACCGGCGGGCAGCCAGGCACGGAACGCGCCCTCGGTCCTGCGCTCGGCCTCGCGGCACAGGGCGGCCACGTGTCGGATGCGGGGATGTGCGTCGGCCAGCCGGTCGCGTCCATCGCGGATCCTGGCCACAGGGCTGTCCGGCAGCCAGGTGCTGAACATCGCGTCGTCGGCCCGCAGGGCGTCGAACGCGATGCCGGCCGCCAGGGCCGCCGCCTCGTCCCGCGCCGCGGGACCGCGGACGTGCACGCTGATGGGAATCCCCATGATCTGCTGGACGAAGGACCGGCGGGGGACGTCCGCGTCACCGTCCACGAGGCGCGGGCGTCCCCCGTCCCATCCCCCGTCCCCCCGGCTCACAGGTGCGCCTGGTCGAGAGCCGACTGCAGCGACCGGATGTAGGCGTCGCTGGTGATCGTCGCCCCCGAGACGGCGTCGATCCCGGCGCTCTGGGCGGCGACCGCCTCGGAGTTCAGGATCGGGATCGCGTAGGCGTTGATCTGCTGATCGTGATGATCCTGGTTCGGATACTCGACGGCCTCGGCGGCGGTGATCTCCCCGTTCTCGACGGTGATCCGCACCTGCACGTCGCCGTAGGGGGTCGAGGCCGCGTCGCCGGTGAAGGTGCCCGATGTCGCGGACGTTCCCTGCGAACCGGTGCCCGAGGCGGATGCCGAGGAGGTCGCGGTCGCCGACGGCGCGACGGATGCCGTCGCGGGCGTGTCGGCGGCCGATCCGCCGTCGGCGTCTGCCGATCCGCCGGTCGTGGTCTGCGCCGGCGTCGCATTCGTGCTGGTGTGATAGCTGAACAGCAGGACCAGTCCGCTGAGGGTGGCCATGGCGGCGGTGACGATTCTTCGCATACGGGACTCCGATTCGCGTGGTCTCAAGAGGGGACGGGTCACCAGGCGAAGCGTTCCTGGTGGATGTGCGCCGTGGGTACGCCGGCGGCGGCGACGGCCCGCCGCGCGGCCTCCATCCAGGCGTCCGCGCCGCACAGGTAGACGTCGTGGTCGGCGATGTCGGGGACGAGCCGACGCAGCCCGTCGACCTCCGACAGCCCGGCCGCCGATGCCGGCAGCCAGGTCGGCCGGCCGGGCAGGCGGGGGCCGACGAGGTAGAACACCCGAGCGCCGGTGCGCTGCGCGAGCGCGTCGAGTTCGTGACGGAGCACCAGATCGGCGGTCGAGCGGGCCCTGTACAGCAGGGTCACGTCGCCGGGGGCCTGCGCGAGGTCCTCCAGCAGTGCCCGGAGCGGGCTGATGCCGATGCCGGCGGCCATGAGAGTGACCTTCCGGCGCGTGCGGACACCGGCGGTGAGACGGCCGTAGGGCCCCTCGACGAGGACGCGGGTGCCGGGCTTGACCGCGGCGAGGGCGCGGCTGCCGTCGCCCAGGTCCTTCACGGTGATGCGGAGGGTGTCGCCGGTCGGGGCGGCGGACAGCGAGTACGGATGGCCCCGGGTCCACCCCGGTCCGGACAGGAAACGCCAGGTGAGGAACTGCCCGGCGGCCACGGGCAGCCTGTCGAGCCGGCGGCCCTGCATCCAGACCGACACGACGTCGGGGGACTCGTGGACGACCGCGCTCACCCGCAGGTCGTGGACGAGGGAGCGATACACCGGCAGCCCGACGCGGAAGACGAGGAGGCATCCCGCCGCGGCCGCCCACAGCGTCCACCAGTAGACGGTGGCGATCGGATCGGCGAGGAAGTCCTGCCCCGTCCACAGTTGGTGCGGGATCGCGAGCCCGACCCCGAGGTACGCGTACAGGTGCAGCAGGTGCCACGACTCGTAGCGCAGCCGTCGTCGGGCCGCCCGGACACTGAGGACGACGACCATCACCAGCAGCAGCGTCCCGGCCAGCGCGAGGAGCATGCCCGGCGCGTCGACGACGAGACCCCAGAACTCCCCGAAGACGTCGGTCCGGAAGGTCAGCGCGTACCCGATGACGACGAGCACCAGGTGCGCGAGCATGAGGTGGAACGACGCGAATCCGACGAGGCGGTGGCGGCGGGCGAGGTCGTCTTGACCGTAGACACGCTCCACGACGGGGATGCGCGCCATCAGCAGCACCTGGACGAGCAGCAGGTCGGCCGCCACGAGACCGGTCAGCCGGCCCAGGCTGGTGAGGGCGCCCGCGGGCGTCCCCATCGCCTGGATGCCTCCGCCGGAGATCCACAGCGCCACGACGACGAGCATGGTGAGCCAGGTCACCGCCCCGACCGCGTCCCGCCACCAGCGGGGCGCGCGGACCGGAGGCCGCCGCACCGGAAGGGAGGTCAATCCATCGGTGCCGGTCGCGGCCGAGGCAGTGACTGCTGCGCTCATCTCCACCCCCTGTCTTCCCTCGGATGGCCCCCAGCGTGGGTCGCGGTGCTGTGGGGTACGCACAGGGTCGCTGTGCGGTGACTGTGAGTCGACCGCCCCGCATCGACGGTGCGGACGACGCTCGCCGGACCACGCCGGGACGAGGGCGGGGGCGTCGCCCGGGACGCTGGACTCGCGACCGGGCGATGGGCCCGCGACGCTAGCCTGAGGCCGTGCATCCACCTCGCCGGCGTTCGGCCATCCTCGTGGCCGCGTCGGGTGTCCTCTTCGGCACGACGGGGACGGCGCAGGCGCTCGGCCCCGGCTCGGCCGACCCGCTGAGCGTCGGCGCGATGCGCCTCACCGCCGGCGGGGTGCTGCTGGCCGTGTTCGGGCTGGTCCGCTATGTCCGTCGCGCCGGGTGGACGTTGCCGCGTCCGACACGGGCGCTGGGCTGGGTCGTCCTCGGAGCCGCCTGCATCCTGCTCTTCCAGGTCACCTTCTTCGCCGGGACGCGTGCCAACGGCGTCGCTGTCGGGACGGTCGTCGCGCTCGGCTCGAGCCCGTTGTTCGCGGGGCTGTTCGAGTCGCTGGTGTTCCGCCGGCTGCCCACGCGTCGCTGGCTGATCGCCACGCTGCTGGCCGTCGCCGGCATCGTGGCGGTGTCGGGTGTCGTCGGGGCCGGCCCGATCCGGCTGAACCCGTGGGGCCTGCTCGGATCGCTCGCCGCGGGTGCCGGGTACGCCGGCTACACGATCGCGGCCCGTGCCCTGCTGCAGCGAGGCTGGGACCCGGTGGACAACGCCGCGTCCATGTTCGCCGTCGGTGCGGTGCTGGGCGGGATCATCCTGCTGGGCACCGACAACGCCTGGGTCGTCGCCCCGGGCGGGTGGGCGCTCGTCGCATGGCTGGCCGTCGCCACGGTCTTCTGCTCGTACCTGCTGCTGGTGTTCGGACTTCGGGGCCTCTCGGCCGCGACCACCACGACCGTCGCGCTCACCGAGCCGGCGACCGCGACGCTGCTCGGCGTGCTCGTGCTCGGCGAGGCGCTCGGCTGGGTGCAGGCGCTCGGGCTCGCCGGCCTCGTGGGCGGGGTGGTCGTGGCGGGCACCGGTGGCGACGCCGACCAGCGTCCGGCGCGGGTTCCGCCGGAGGGGGTGCGGCTCACGGACCAGATGGGTGCGGCTCAAGGACCCGGCGGTTGAGCCTGTCGAAACCATCGCACGAAATCACGAGGTCCTTTCGACAAGCTCAAGGACCAGATGGGTGCGGCTCAAGGACCCGGCGGTTGAGCCTGTCGAAACCATCGCACGAAATCACGAGGTCCTTTCGACAAGCTCAAGGACCAGGTCGGTGCGGATCAAGGACCAGGTCGGTGCGGATCAAGGACCAGATGGCCCCGGCGGGCTGACGGTCGGGTCAGGCCGACGTGCGTGTCGCGTCGAGTGCTTCGGCCGTGCGCTCCAGCATCTGCCGCAGCACGGGCCGCGGAGTGGCGAAGTTGAGGCGGACGAAGCCGCGGCCGGCCTCTCCGCACAGCGCGCCGTCGGTGACGTTGAGACCCGCGGCGGTCAGCAGGAACCGCCGCGGATCCGGCTCCAGGGACAGGGCGCGGAGGTCGAGGAAGGCGAGGTAGGTCGCATCGGGGACCCGGAACCCGACCTCAGGCAGCGACGCGGCGGTGATCTCGGCGAGGAGGCGGCGGTTGCCGTCGAGGTAGTCGAGGATCTCCGCGCGCCACGCGCCGCCGTCCCGGTAGGCCGCGATGCTCGCCACCATCCCGGGCGTCGACGGATGGCTGGAGACCCGTGCGACCCCGCGGGACCACGTCGCCGCGTCGGCGGGGTTGGAGAAGATGAGCTGGGCGCACTTGAGCCCGGCGAGATTCCACATCTTCGACGCGGAGACGGCCGTGATCGCCTGGGATGCCGCCTCGTCGTTCACGCTCGCGTACGGCACATGCCGGCCACCGGGGTAGAGGACGGGGGCGTGGATCTCGTCGGAGAAGACCCGCACGCCGGGGTGCCGGGCCACGATCTCGACGACGGCCTCGGTCTCCTCCCGGGTGTACGTCTTGCCGAGCGGGTTGTGCGGATTGACCCACACCAGCGCCCCGGCCCCGTCGAGGGCTCGGTCGAGCCGGTCGAGGTCGAGGTGCCAGCCGTCGTCGTCCCGCGCGAGCGGCACCTGGCGCAGTTCGCGGCCCAGTGCCCCGGGCAGGTCGAGGAACGGCATGTAGGCGGGCGTCGGCAGCACGATCGCCGAGCCGGCCGCCGTGTAGTGGGAGATGACCAGCGACAGGGCGTGGATCACGTCCGACACCCCGGCGACCTGCCGTGCGTCGATCCGCCACCCGGTCGTGTCGCCGACGAACGCGGCGGTGACCTCGCGCAGTTCCCGCCACAGGGACGTGGGCGGGTACCCGTAGAAGGCCCGTGCGGCGACATCGTCCATCGCGGCGGCGATCTCGGGGGCGAGCCCGAAGTCCATCTCGGCGATCCAGGCGCCCATCGCCCCGAACGAATCCGCCCACTTCTGGCTTCCCCGCGCCTGGAGGTCGGAGACGGTGGTGGCGTCGATGCGTTCGCTGAGGCTCGTCATGGATCCATCTTCGAGGTAGGAGACCCGACGTGCGGGGCCGGTCTCGGAACTGGGGCCGTGCCGGCACGGTGACCGGCCGACGGGTAGACGGTCGGTGACGCGCGCCGCCGCGGGTTGTTGCCCCGCGTCGGCGGGTGTTGCACACCGCAGCCGTGGTGCTGGCGCGGTGTCGCCCGGGCACCGACGCGCCTTCTTCCCTGCGGCGGCGAGGCTTTGACTGGACCTATGCCGCACACCACTCCGAGGGCGACCGTCGACGTGCTGGCCGATCCCCGCCCGGCCGGTCACCGGCTCGTCGCCGCGTACGACGACCCCTGTGCCTTCCAGCCTGCGCTTCCGGCGACCCCGGTCGACGCACCTCGTGTGAGGATCCTGTCGCGCATCGACCCGGTCGACCGTCAGGCGATCCTCTCCCTCACCCAGGCGGTCATCGAGGCGCTGCAGGGACGGCGGCCGACGTCCCAGCTCGAACGCTGGGCGCACCCCGACATCGCCGCGACGATAGGTCACCTGCAGCGGGCCGGACGTGAGTCCGTGCTCGTGTTCCGATCGGTGCGGCTGCAGCCCGTGTCGTCCACGGTGGTGGAGGTCGCCGCACACCTGGTCGCCGGGGGACGTTCGCGCGCGGTCGCGCTGCGCCTGGCCCGTGGCAGGGTTCCCGGCCGGTGGCTGTGCACGCGGTTCGAGACCGCGCTGTGGACGGCCACGGTCACGCGGGCGGGGGAGAGCGCGTGACCGCCACGGTGCGGACGGGCGCGTCCGGTGGTGTCAGCGCACGGCGACGCTGGTCAGCAGATCCTCGAAGTCGTCGATGACGTAGGTGGGGCTTTCTGCGCGGAGGCTCTGCTCGCTTCCGTACCCGTAGGTGACGGCGCAGGCGACGACGCCGGCGGCCGAGGCGGCCTGGAGGTCGCTGGCGGTGTCGCCCACGAAGATCGCGTCGGCGGCCGTGGAACCGAGCCCGGTGAGCACCTTCACCACCGGCTCGGGGTGCGGTTTGCGGTGGGTCACCGATTCGGGCCCGACGAGGTGCTTCACGTACGAGCCGACGCCCAGGGCGTCCAGGATCTTGTGCGCGAGGGCTTCGGGCTTCTGGGTGCAGATCCCGATGAGACCGCCCCGGTCGGAGATCGTGCGGATCGTGTCGAGCACGCCGGGGTACAGGGTCGACAGCGCGGCGGGCTCCGCGTCGTACAGGCTCATGAACAGCGGGACCGCCTGCTTCATGTACTGATCGGCCCGCTCGGCGAGGCAGCGTTCCATGAGCTTGGGCACCCCGCCGCCGATGTAGGAGGCGACCGTCTCGTAGGGCAGTTGCGGCAGGCCGAGCTCGGCAAGCGTCCGGTTGGCCGATCGGGCGATGTCGGGCGCGGTGTCGACGACCGTCCCGTCCATGTCCAGGACGAAGCAGTGGAAGGCGGGCAGTTCGGTCACAGTGATCACCACGTCGTGTCTCAGGCCCCGTCGTCGATCGGCGGGGCTGGCTGAGTCCTCACGCTACCCGCGTGGGCCGGGGTGCGGACGGCGCTCGTGGTGAACACCAGCAAATGTGCGTGGCGGGAGGTCAGCCCACCCGTACACGTCGGAGCAGATCGGGGAAGGTGGCGATCTCGAAGGCGGGGTCCTCGGCGCGGAGGGAGGCGGTCGTCCCGTACCCGTAGGTCGCGGCGCACGCGGTCACGCCGGCGGCGCGCGCCGCCTGCAGGTCGGAGGCCGCGTCGCCGGTCAGCACCGCCGCCTCGGGGCCGGAGCCCAGTTCGGCCAGGACGCGCAGCACGGGCTCGGGGTGGGGCTTGCGGTGGGTGACGGATTCGGGCCCGACCACGACGCCGATGAACCGCGCCAGCCCGGTGCCCGCGAGGATGTCGTGGGCGAGATGGTCGGGCGTCTGGGTGCAGATCCCGATGCGGCCCCCCTCGGCGGTGATCCGGGTGAGGGTCTCGACCACGCCCGGGTAGGGGCGCGACAGGCTCACGGGATCGGCTTCGTAGTGACGCATGAACGCCGCCACCGCGTCGTCGAGCCGGTCCTCGGCGAGGTCGCCGAGGCACCGTTGCATGATCCGAGGCACTCCGCCGCCGATGAAGGAGCGGACGGTCTCGGCCGGCAGCGGCTCCAGGCCCAGGTCGACGAGCGCCTCGTTGGCGGCGCGCGCGTTGTCGAGTGCCGTGTCCACGATCGTCCCGTCCATGTCGAGGACGAAGCAGGAGTAGGCGGGAAGGTCCGTCACGGTGTCAGCCTCCAGGTCGTGGCGGTTCCGGTGGCGGGGTCACGCCCCGCAGGTGCAGCCCTCGCAGCCGTTGGCGCCGCCGCAGGTGCTCATCGCGAGGGTCGGCGTGCGGTACGGCATGGTGTCGAAGTCGGCGAACGCGTACGCCGGGCAGCGCCCCGCCGCGGCGGTCGCGCCCAGCAGTCCGGCGACCGTGAGCAGGACGACTCTCCATCCGGTGCGGGACGACCTGAGTCCCAGCGCCGTGAGCGCGACGGCCAGTCCGCCGCGGATCGACCGATCCGCGGTGCCCATGTTTCGCTCGATGTGCACACCCGCCTCCTTGCCCGGTCCCGCGGCCGCCGTCGGCCCGGGTCTGCGCCCACCCTCCCGAGTAGGCCGCGAATGGGCCTCAGCCTACGTCGCCGGCTCGCGGCGTGCGGCGCGGGCCGTGCGATCGCACCTGTTCCTCGTCGTCACCGCGAAGGCGTCGCATCCGTGCTGCGGGCCGGCCTCTGGCTGCTGGATGTGCTCGGCTTGTCCCGTCGCGACCTCGGCGAGGGGCCCGTCCCGGCCACCGCCCGGGAGGGCGAAAAGGCGACGTGGCTACGCTCCGGCCGGGAAGCTACCGGGGGACCGGTAGCGTCGCGGCCTTGGCGTAGCGTCCCGACCCGACCCAGGCGCCGCCGGTGCGGACTACCGCTGAGTCAGACCCCCCGCGGTCGCCAGATCGTCTTATGCTGTGGCCGTTGGGTCTCTCCACCGCGCACCGGGACGTCCGGACGGCGACAGCGTGGAGCGCCGCGGGCGCGGACGCCGGTGACGCCATGGCCCGGGTGAAGGAGACGCGATGAAGAACCTCGGTGTGGCGATCACCCTGCTCGTGGCGGCCGTGGTGGCGTTCGTACTTTCGGGCGGGGCGAACGCCCCGGCGCGAGGCCCGGTCCTCGCCGACACGGGCGCCGACATCTCGATGGCGCTCGCTCTCTTCGCCGCTCTGGTCATCGCGGCCGGTGGCGCCTTCCTCATCATGTGGTTCCGCTCCGGCCGCAAGAAGTGACGCCGGAGGCCGGTTGAGCCGAACGCCGCCGTCGTTCTGCAGCACATCGTCGGGCAGCGCCCGGTCCTTTCCGCGGACGGTAGCGCGGCCTCGGCGGCGCGCCGACCGGTGGGAGTTCACGGTCGCGATCAGCCTCAGCAGGGGTCCTGGCGAGGCACTCCAGGCAGGAAGCGCTCCGACTCCTCGTCGGTCAGGGGTTCGCCGCGTGTCTGGCACAGGCTGGTCTTCGCCAATGTCTCGCTCGCCAGGTAGAACTTGACTCCTTGCACTCCGGTCACGACGAAATGGCCATCGGCGAGATAGCGGGCATCCCAGGGCCGGCCGATCCCGGGATCGATGATGTACTCCGGGGAGGACGCGTCGGCGTCGGTGTTCCAGATCCACACGCGATCGTCTCCGGTCGCGGCGATGACACGTCGGTCGTCGAGGCTGAACGACAGTCCGTACACGGTGGCATGCGGCGAGGTGTAGGTGTGCGTCAGCCGTGGGACGGCCGGGTCGCTGACGTCCCAGATCGTCACCGTGCCGGAGTCCTCGCCGATCGCGATGAGAGGACTGTCGTGTCCCGCCGAGGTGAACATCGGAACGTTCAGTCCCTCGATGGTCCCTGCGACCCGCGGGTCGGTGGGGTCATCGAGCGAGAACAGTTGGACCTTTCCCGCGCTGAGAGGAATCGCGAGAAGACTGTCGCTCACGAAGCAGGGAGCCTGGGGCCGGGTCGTGTCGAGCGTGGCCAGTCTGGTCATTCCGCCGTCGTCCTCCAGCCGCAGCAGAGTCGATTTCGTGCCGTTGTATTCGATCGCGACGACCATGGAGCCGTCCGGTGAGAGGGCGAGGTTGCCGATCGTCCCGATACCGGTCTCGGTGATTCGAGGTTCGACCGCGCCTTGATCGGTGAGCTTCCAGGAGACGAGCTTGCCGTCGGTGGTTCCTCCGAGGAGGCGCGTGCCGTCGGGCGTGAGAGCGACAGCGTAGGAGGGCGTGTCACCGGCGGCGGTCTTCGGAGACGGCATGACCCGGCGCTGATGGGCGAGGTCCAGCAGGTAGATGCCGTCCCGGCCGGTCCCGACTGCGACCCAGCGATCGCTCACGGCGAGGTTGTAGCCCGAGCTGGGCAGGATCACCCCCGGGCTGACAGTGCTCCAGACGCGCAGGGTGCCGTCGGTTCCGACTCCCACGGGACGCCCGCCGACGATGACGACGCCCGTCATGATCGCGGGGTTGGCGATCGTGCGGCGGGCCTGTCCGGAGTCGGCGTCGAAGACCGAGAGCGTCTGGTCGGAGCTGGCCACGGCCAGTTGGCTGTTGTCGGCGGAGAAGGCCAGCGCGTTGATGTAGCTGGTGAACGACGTCAGGGATGTCTCTTCGGTCAAGCCGCCGGGTTCGAGCGTCCAGCGAAGAACGGCTGGGCCGGTGCCCCCGGCCGCGAGCCGTCGTCCGTCGGGACTGACCGCGATCGCCTGGACGAGCAGGGGCCGCTCGGAGCCCGTGGCGTCTCGGGAGATCGTCGGCAGATCCGCCAGGCGTTCGGGTGTGGGGCTGATGCGCCACCGGGCGAGCGATCCGGTGACGCCGCCCGCGTAGAGGACACCGTCGCGGTCGATGGCGAGCGCTCCGATGGACGGCTGCACGGGTTCGGCGGCGGGGTCGGACGAGGCAGTGGCGAGCGTCAACCGGTGCGCGACCGCCGGATGCTGCGGGTTCGCCAGGTCGTACATGGTCACGACGCCGTCCTCGCCCCCGAACGCGACGGCGTCCCCCGCGGGAGTGAACGCGACGGACCGCGTGATGGTCTCGGTGTGAAGGTCGGCCAGGCGGGTCGGCTCGTCCGTGACGTCCCAGAGCTGACGGATCCCCGTTCCGCCGACGGCGAGCACTGTGCGTCCGCCGACCACGGCGAGGGCAACGGTGAAGATCGGATCGGCCGAGTCGGACACCTTCGTGGTCGTGCCCGGTGTGGTGGTGAGCTCCTCGCCGTGCCAGATGGTGATCTGCCCGGCTCCGTCGCCTCGGGCGACCGTGGCGCCGTCGGGACTGGCGGCGACGACCGCCGACGGCCGACCCGTCCAGCGGATTGGCGCATCGCTCGCGGTGGCGGTGAGCAGCGCCGATCGCGCCTCGGTGGTGTCGGCGATGCCTCGGGCGATGATCGACATCTGCGCCTGCAGGTTCGGATCCTTGGCGCGTAGCGAGCTGGCCGTCAGAGCCACCTGCCGGGACAGTGCTTCGTTGCGTGCCTGCGTGGCCTCGGTTTCGAGGTGACTCCCGCGGATCCACAGGAGCCCGGTGATCAGTGCCAGGATCGTCGCCAGTGACGCGAGCGTGATTGCGAGTTGCTGGCGGAAGCGCAGCTTCATGTTCGTTTGCTTCGCAGTGGCCAACTCGTTGGAGAAGCGCTCCTCGCTGGCGATGAGGTACTCGACCTCCGGAGCTGTGAGGAGGGCGCGTTTGGCGGGGTCATCGAGCCAGGTGCTGAAGATCCCGAGCCGGTGGACCGGGATCAGGGCGTCCGGGTCGCGGTCGCTGTCCTCCCACACCTGCGCTGCCCGGCGCAGCGTCACGGCCGTGTTCAGGTCGGCCCTGCCCACCTCGACCCAGCCGCGCAGCCGGCTCCAGTGTTCGAGCAGGGCGTCGTGGCTGATCGACGCGGCGTCTTCGCTGACAGTGATCATGCGGGCCGCCACGAACGTCTCCAACGGTGTGCGGATCTCCTCGCTGATGCCCGAGAGGCGCACGGTCCGCCGGGTCGGGGTGCCGTTTGTGATCGCGACAAGGCGGAGGAAGAGGGTCTGTGCGATGCCCTGGTCGGCGACGCTGAGCGAGAGGAAGGCACGTTCGGCCAGCGTGTCGACGGCGGCGGCGACACCGCCGGCGGCCTCGTAGTCCGCCAGAGTCATGGCACGTCCGCTGCCGGCGGCCCACGTGGCCAGCAAGGCGCTGGAGAGGAGCGGCAGCACATCGGGGGTGACAGTGTCGCCCGAGCGAGGGGCGAGTTCGGCCACGAGGATGCGGACGAGAGCATCCTCGACCTCCACCCCGTCGAGCTGCGCGGGAGTCACGATGACCTCGCGCAGTTCCTCGCGGGTGAGCGGCGAGATGAGCACCGGTCTGGACAAGGCATCGCGGAGTGCGGCCTCGTGCATGGCTCGGGGGAACGCATCGGCTCTGATCCCGAGGACCACCACGGTCTTCGCCGCGACGGACGACAGCCTGGCCATGGCGTCGAAGTCGTCGATGAGGTCTTCAGCCTGGTCCACGACCACAAGGTCGGTGGGGGCGTCGGCTGCATTCGGTGCGTCGGCACGGCGAATGACCGCCGACGTGCCGGCCAGCGCACCGGTTGTGCATTCGCCGGCGACCAGGCCCGCCGCCAGCAGCGATGACTTTCCGGATCCCGACGGACCGACCAGCACCACAACGCCGTGCCCCTCCGCCTCGCGCAGCCGGGATACGGCCAGGGCCAAGCGGGCGGAGTCGGCCCGCCTGCCGTGGAAGTAGGCGCTGTCGTCGACAGTGAAGGATCTGAGTCCGAGGTAGGGCGTGTGCTCATTGCGCAGCGCCGGCTCCAGTGCCTCCCAGCTCTCGTCCCACAACTCGTCGCTCAACTCGGACGTGAGGTCGAAGTGCTCCACCGCGCGGAGGAAGTTGGGGCGCAGCGCCGGGGTGGGGAAGTGCTTGCCGCTGAGCCAGCCTTGCGCGGTGGCCGGAGGGACGTCTGCAATTCGTGCGAATGCCCGGACCGACACATGCTGGCTCGTTCGCGCGGCATCGAGTCGTCGCGCAAACTCGGTCCGAATAGAGGATGCGGCCACAGGAGAAGGGTGGCAGATCGGGTGCCGCATGTCCATGAAATCGGGAACATAGAGGACAGCGCGTCCATTGTTGACTATTGTCGGAACATGGGTGGATCGTGGGTTCCGAGTCGCGAGCCACGAGGGTGAATAACTCTGCTGAAATGTTGGTGGCGCACAACAGCGGCCCGCGAGCATTCTCAGCCACTCGCTCTGCTCGTGTTCGGGCATGAAGAACGGACTGGACGCAGAAGCGGGCGTGCGTACTCCCGATCGTAGAGGCGTGAGGGTCGCTGCCGCCGTACGAGGGTGTATGAACCTGCTCGCGGCCTTGCCGGGCCCGGGAGGTGGTGCCTGCGCACTGGCGGGGCGGCTGGTCGGCTCCCCGTCGGTGACCCACAGGTCTCAACGACTGCGAGCGGATCGATCAGTGCCGGGCCAGTGTCCGAGCCGCGGGCGTATGGGTTCGTATGGTCTCGGTGGGACGCATGAGGAGGACAGGGCGACACCTGTAGAACGATCCCGTGGCCATCTTCGACGGGTGGAAGTCGCTGCTCGCGCCAGTGCTTCTGATTGCTGCCTTCACCATCGTCTCGAACGGGGGCGGGCGGGTTCTCGGGGGCATCCGGTCGGCGTGCACGAGGTGTACGCCTATCGGCGGCGAGAGACGCCGGATGGAATCGCGAAGTCCCGTAACGGCCTCTTATGGGTGCCTCCTCAGTATCGGGGCGCGCCCATGACCGCCTTGGGTGTGGGTGCCGAATTCCTGGCACGCCGCTGGCGGCACCTGGGTGCGGCGGTTCCTCGCCCTATGTGAGCGGTCGAGACAAAGACCGGATTACGACGGACTTCGACTTGAAAAAGGTGTGCAGCGAAGACAAAGAGGGAACAATGAAGGCACCTGCACCAAGGATCGCAGCGGCAGGTACATACGCCTATGCGGAGCAGTGACGGCATGGTGACCCGAAGATTCAGCAGGAGGAGGCGCGCGTGGCGGTGAATCTCCCTCCGACGTCACGTCGGCGTCACCGAAGGCCCGTTCGATGGTGGGTGTGGGCCGTCGCCGGACTCGTGATCGCGGCGGCCGTCACCGCCATTGCGTTTCCCCTGTGCCTCACCCAGCGCCTTCAGCGCCTCTCCGTTCCGGACACCAACCCGAACGCGGGGACCACGTGGCTCGTGATCGGCAGCGACTCGCGGGAGCGTACCCCGCAGGGCGTGGGCCAGGCGGAGTTCGATCCGCGAGGCGACATCCGCGGGGCTCGGGCCGATGTCGTGCTTCTCATCCGCCGGTCAGAAGGCGGCCAGACATACACGGTGTCGGTGCCGCGCGACCTGGTGGTGACAGCGTCAGGCGTCCCGGTGCGTTTGACGTCGACCCTTTCGAACGGGCCTGCGGTCACCGTCCGGGCGCTCTGCGAGACGCTGCAGGTCGGTGTGGACCATGTCGTCATCGTGGACGGCGCAGCCTTCGTGAACGTCGTGAACGCCCTGGGCGGCGTCGGTGTCTCCCTGGAGCGTCCGGTGCGTGACGTCGACCTGGGCCTTGATCTGCCCGCCGGGGCGCAGCTCCTGGATGGAGCGGACGCGCTCCGGCTCGTTCGTACGCGGCATCCGGAGCAACTCGTCGGCGGGCGCTGGACGTCGGGTGACGATGCCGCGGGCGCGGCCTGGCGTGCGCAATGGTCCGCGATGGTGTTCACGGCAGTTCAGGAGCAGGTCAAGGCCGCCGACCCTGTGACTCTCGCGCGCGTGGCGTGGACGGTCTCGGGCGACATCACTGTGGACGACCGCGCCGGCCTGACAGATCTGATGGCGCTCGCCCGATCCGTCGCGGCTCCCACGACCCTTCCTGTGACCCGTGTGAACGCCTTGGCGGCCGCAGCCGACGAGGACACCGTGCGATCGCTCGCCCGGGCGGATCTCAACACCGGATGCCGTGCATGACCGGACGCCTGTACGGGGGTGTATGAGCTTCCGGTGGCCCCGGTGCGAGGGCGGAAGCCGCTGCTTCGCTGTGTTCTGGGAGCCCTGCTGGTGCGGGGTCGAGAGGAGAAGGATGAAACAGACACAGACACAGAAAGCGTCCTGGGTGAGACCCTTGCGCACGGCCGCAGTCGCGGTCACGACGGCTGCTCTCATCGGGTCGGCATTCACCGGCGCCGCGCACGCCGATGACTTCTTTCAGATCACGCCGCACGTTGGAACGGTGAGTTCCGGCGAGATCATCACCGTCGCTGGGACGGGATGCGCCACACAACCAGGAGACCAGGAGTACGGGGACGGTCTGTACCGAGAGGTTCTCCTCCAGGTCAGCGTGGGCGACTCCACGCCGGTCGCCTACCAGGCTATTCCCGCTGCGGACGGGTCGTGGAGCACCGAAGTCACAGTCCCCGCGAGGTACTCCATCTTCGTCGATGTGTACGCGTCCTGTGTCAACTACTCCGGCGAGACAGGCGCGGCGTACACCGAGATCGTCATGGGTCCTTCGGCGAACAGCGTGACCCTTGACAAGCAGACGGTGGCCGCGGGCGAACAGTTCACTGTCGAGGGGGCGGGCTGCGATGTCGCCGACCCGCACGTGTACGTGCGGGTCGACGCGAGCGCCGGTTTCGAGACTTCTCAATCAGCGCGTGCCGTATCCACCGCTGTCGACGGTGACTGGGCCGTCCAGACCTCGGCGGATGCCTGGCTGGTGGGAACCGCATACGTGAACGTTGCGTGCTATTCGGGAACATACGAGGCGGGCCAGGCCGCCTGGACCTACCAGCCCGTAGCGATCACGGTCACTGGGACGGCGCCGAAGGTGTCCGTGAGCAAGACGACCGTGCGTCTTGGCGAGTCGTTCACTGTGAGCGGCGACCACTGCACCATTCCGGACGCCGAGGTGATCGGCAGCATCGAGGCGTACAACGCCGAAGGATGGGAGGGCTTCTCCGCCCAGCCTGACGCGAACGGACAGTGGGTCGCCACTCTCACTCCGTCGACCGAGTGGGGACTGAGCGCGGCCGGGGGCGTCGAGTTGGTGGTTCTGGCACGTTGCTCCGCCTACTCCCACGGCGGAGACAGTCAGACCTACCGGTCGTACCCGATCGTCGTTGTCCCCTACTCGTTGTCCGTGTCATCCGCGCCGTCGAAGGCGTCGGTCGGGCAGGTTGCGAATGTGCAGGCGTCGATCGCCGGTGCGGGGGCCGGTCAGTCGGTGTCGACGCAGTTCCTGGTGAATGGGAAGTGGTCGACGTCGCAGTCGCGAACGACGGATTCGAAGGGCGCAGTGTCGATTCCGCTGACGTATGGTCAGGGCTCGGTCGGGACGTACACGTATCGTGTCGTGACGGGCTCGAAGGAACTGACCACGGTGTCGGGTACGTACTCGATCACGCGGACGCCCACGTCGGTGAAGGTCGTGTCGGCACCGGGGGCGGCGAAGGTGGGCCAGTCGGTTTCGATTCGCGCCACGGTGCCTGGTGCCGGTTCCGGGGTGAAGGTGTCGACGCAGTTCCTGGTGAACGGCAAGTGGTCGACGTCGCAGTCGCGAACGACGGATTCGAAGGGCGCCGTGTCGATTCCGTTGACCTATGGTCAGGGTTCGGTCGGCAAGCACACGTGGCGTGTGGTGGCGTCCTACGGTGGCGTGACGGTGGCCTCGTCCAGCACGACGATCACCCGAGTGCCGTCCGAGGTGAAGGTGGTGTCGGCGCCGTCGTCGGCGAAGGTCGGAAAGGCTGTGTCCGCGAAGCTGTCCCTGTCGGGGATCGGTTCGGGGCAGTCGGTGTCGACGCAGTTCCTGGTGAAGGGGAAGTGGTCGACGTCGCGGTCGGGTAAGACGGATTCGAAGGGCACTGTGTCGATTCCGTTGACCTATGGTCAGGGTTCGGTTGGAAAGTACACCTGGCGTGCGGTCGCGACGGTGTCCGGTGTCACTGTCACGAGCCGGTCGGTGACGATCACCCGCACCCGCTGACGTAGCCTGACCCGACGGCTGCGGACTGCCCGGGGTGTTCCACCGGGGGCGGGCAGTCCGCAGGCCTGGCCGAGGGGTCCGGTCATGGTTCGCGCGTCGCACACGGAGGCAGAAGGAGGATCATGGCGCCGAAGGCAGACACGTCGTCGGCGGTCGCCCCGTCGTCCGCCTCTGGGCACGAGGGAGGGAACGTCAGGCGCAGGCGCCGTCGCCGCATCGTCGTCCTCGGCGCTGTGCTGTTGGTGGTGGTCATCGGCCTCGTCGCCTGCACAGCCATCGTGATGACGCGACTCTCCCGCGTCGATATTCGGGCCACCGACACCTCCGCGGGCGTGACCTACCTTGTCATCGGTAGCGACTCCCGTGAGCGAACACCCAGCGGACTCGGCAACTTCGGCGACAAGCAGAAGTTCGCCGGGGCACGCGCCGACGTCATCCTGCTGGTCCACCGGTCGCCGAACGGTGAGACCCACACGGTCTCGGTGCCGCGGGACATCATCGTCCAGCGCGACGATCTGTCGCCGACACGTCTGGCACTGACGCTCCTGGACGGGCCGCAGCAGACCGTGAACGCCCTGTGCCGCACTCTCAAGATCGGCGTCGACCACGTCGTCGTCATCGACGGTGCGGGAGTGACGGACACCGTCAATGCCCTCGGCGGGGTCACGGTCACGCTTGAGCACCCGGTCAGGGATGCCAAGGCGTTCCTGGATCTGCCTGCGGGTGAGTTGCGGCTCGATGGAACCCAGGCGCTCGCGCTCGTCCGGGCCCGGCATCCTGAGCAGAAGATCGGCGGGTCGTGGCAGAAGGCCGACGAGGCGACCGGCGCCGCGTGGCGGTCGGCCTGGTCGGCCACGGTCTTCACCGCCCTGCAGGAGCAGTTCGGGTCCGCCGACCCCCTCACGCAGGGAAAGGTCGCGTGGACACTGTCGGAGAACGTCGCGGTCGACGAGGCGACAGGTCCGGGTGAACTCGTCGAACTTGCCCGATCGGTCTCCTCGCCAGCAACCCTGCCGGTTCAGCACCTCGGCGGGCTGGCCGTGTCTGCCGACTCCTCCACGCGGGAGGCCATCCGCGCCGCCGGCCTGGACACCGGCTGCCGTCTCCCGGGGTGACGTTGCGGCCCTCGGGCCACCGGTACGGCCGCAACGGCGGGTGGCCGCCTCGTCCGGGGAGCCGGCGTCGCTTTTCCCGTCGTTCGTGGGTCCCGGACGGGTGTCCTCTGTTTGCCGGTCATCGGCACTTCGGCCGTGACGCGTGGCCCCACGCGATACTTTCGGTTCGAGGTCCACAGCGCCGGAACACCGCTGCAGATGGCCTTGAGGCTCGTCGAGGAGCCGGATACGTGGAGGAGGGACCGTCGTGGCGGGTCAACGCGGATGGCGTCGGACGATGCGGACGGGCGCGATGATCCTCGCGGCGGGACTCGCGAGTCTTTCGATCATGCCGCGCGACGCCCAGGCGGTTGGCCTGACGTTCGCCCTCAGCGACACGACGGCCGCGGCCGGGGCCACGATCACCGCATCGGGCCACTGCAATCCCGGCTGGGCGGAGGACTCCGCCGAGGTGCTGGTCTGGTTCGAAAGCGACCCGGTGGACAGCGTCAGGTCGACCGTGACGCAGGGGCATTGGACCGGCCCGGCCGACCCGGTCCACACCGCTGACTGGGGTGACTGGTCCGTCGAGTTGACAGTGCCGAGCCTTCCGGCCGGCGACACCGGGATCCGCGCCACATGCAATTCCTACAATGGCAGCGACCCCCAGGCGTACGACCCGGTCACCTTCACCGTCGAAGCAGCGCCCGCCAGCATCAGCCTGTCCTCCGCGTGGACCGGTGCCGGCGGGTCGAACACGGTCACGGGCAGCGGGTTCGCACCCGGTGAGACGGTCAGGATCGTGCTGCAATCCGATCCGGTGGAGGTGGGTGTCCTCACGGCCAACGGATCCGGAGCCATCTCCGGCTCCTTCGTCGTGCCTCGCACCACGGAGCCCGGCGCGCACACGGTGGTCGTGACCGGCGCGACCAGCGCCCGTGCGGCTTCGTCGTCCCTGTCCGTCCGTGCCGCGGCCAGCATCGGTACCATCACGCGGGTCGGGTGCACGGCCCTCATTCCCGTCGCGACGAGCGGCGGGGGGTCGTCCTTCTCGTTCGAGGTGTGGGACGACGGTACGGAGCTGAGCTCCGTGTCCTGGGTCGGACCGGTGGACGAGGTGCTGACGTGGACCATGACCCAGCCCATCGCGCAGAGTGCCCCGGGCGTCGGCTTCTATGTGGAGAGCGGCGGTGTGACACTGGCTGAGGTCGGCAACTGGGATCTCCCTGCCGAGGTGGCGGCCCTCTGCACGTCGACGCCGCCGGTGACGCTGGCGCTGCCCGGCTACCCGGGCGCGACGGTCGCCGGCGAGACCGTCGCCGTGTCGGGTTCCGGATACCTGCCCGGTGAAGAGGTCGTGCTCACCATCGGCGGGGTCGTCGTCGGCACGGCCCTCGTCAGCGACGAGGGCACCTTCTCCGGGTCCTTCACGGTGCCGTCCGGCACCGATCCCGGGGCCCAGACCCTGACGGCGACGGGCGCGTTCACGGGTCGCAGCGCGCAGGTCACCCTCACAGTTCTCTCCCCGCCGGCCAGGACCACCCCCGCGTCGGCCGGGACTCCTGCCGCGACGCCCACGTCGGACGACACCCCCGCGCCGGCCACGACCGCCTCGCTCGCCGACACCGGCACCGGAGCCGGGCCCGCGTTGCTCGTCGGCGCGGGCATGACGCTACTCGCGGGAGTATGGCTCGTCGGACGTCGTCGACGTACCACCTGATCGCAACCGGTCGCGTCCCCGAGCGTCGGCGGCGGAACTGCAGGCGTCGTTTGGGCCGGTTCGGACACCCGCGTATAATCCCGTGCGTCCGCAAGGCGACGATGGGGCCATCACCCCGGAGCTGCCGGAAGAACGGCTGCCCGATCCCGGGCGCTCACTAGAACCGGCTGCGGCGAGCGCGAGAGGGCCGTCCCGTCGGACGGCCAAGAAGGGTGGTACCGCGGGGCCCGCGCCTCGTCCCTTCGTCCCGATCCATCGACGAAGGAACGCCATGAGCGCGGCTGAGTACCGGCCCGTCCCACCGCAGATCGACCTGCCTGCGATGGAACACGACATCCTCGACCTGTGGGACACCAACGGCACGTTCGCGAAGTCCCTGGCCCGGACGGAGGGCGGCCCGGCGTGGACCTTCTACGAGGGCCCGCCGACGGCCAACGGCATGCCCGGTACCCACCACATCGAGGCGCGCGTCTTCAAGGACGTCTTCCCGCGGTTCAAGACCATGCAGGGCTACCACGTCGAGCGGAAGGCCGGCTGGGACTGCCACGGACTGCCCGTGGAACTCGCCGTCGAGCAGGAGTTGGGCTTCAACGGCAAGCCCGACATCGAGGCGTACGGTGTGGAGGCGTTCAACGCGAAGTGTCGCGCGTCGGTGTCGCGGCACGTCGACGCGTTCACCGAGCTCACCAAGCGCATGGGCTACTGGGTCAACCTCGACGAGGCGTACTGGACGATGTCGCCCGACTATGTCGAATCGGTGTGGTGGGCGTTGAAGCAGATCCACTCCAAGGGCCTGCTGGTCGAGGACTACCGCGTCGCGCCCTACTGTCCCCGCTGCGGCACGACCCTGTCCGACCATGAGCTCGCACAGGGCTACGAGGACGTCACCGACCCGTCGGTGTACGTCCGCTTCCCCGTCACGTCGGGTCCTCTGGCCGGCACCGCCGACCTCCTCGTCTGGACGACCACCCCGTGGACGCTCGTCAGCAACACGGCCGTCGCGGTGCACCCCGACGTGACCTACGTCGTCGCGACGAAGGACGAGCCGGGCGGGGAGACGCTCGTCCTCGCCGAGCCGCTGGCCGAGAAGGTGCTCGGAGACGGCTGGGCGCTGGGGCGGACGTTCACCGGCAGCGAGATGGAGCTGTGGACGTACCGACGTCCCTTCGACCTCGTCGACTTCCCCGATGTCGTGGGCGGGACGCACTATGTCGTCCTCGCCGAGTACGTCACCACCGAGGACGGCACCGGTCTGGTCCATCAGGCACCGGCGTTCGGCGCCGACGACCTCGCGGTGTGCCGCGCGTACGGGCTGCCGCTGGTCAACCCGATCCGTCCCGACGGGACGTTCGAGGCCGAGGTCCCGCTCGTCGGCGGACTGTTCTTCAAGTCGGCCGACCGCGTGCTCGTCGAGGACCTGGCGGGCCGCGGCCTCCTGTTCCGCGAGCTGAGCTACGAGCACAGCTACCCCCACTGCTGGCGCTGCGGCACCCCGCTGCTGTACTACGCGCAGCCGTCCTGGTACATCCGCACGACGGCGATCAAGGACGCCCTGCTGCGCGAGAACGAGGCGACCAACTGGTACCCCGACCACATCAAGCACGGTCGCTACGGCGACTGGCTGAACAACAACATCGACTGGGCGCTGTCCCGTTCCCGCTATTGGGGGACGCCGCTGCCGATCTGGCGGTGCAGCGAGTCGCACCAGACCTGCGTCGGGTCGCTGGCCGAGCTGTCGCAGCTCACCGGCGCCGACCAGTCCGGCCTCGACCCGCACCGGCCGTTCGTGGACGATGTGACGTTCGCCTGCCCGACCTGCGGCAGGCTCGCGCGTCGGGTGCCCGAGGTGATCGACGCCTGGTTCGACTCGGGGTCCATGCCCTTCGCCCAGTGGGGCCACCCGTACGCACCCGGCTCGGAGGAGAGGCTCCGCTCCGCGTACCCGGCCGACTTCATCTGCGAGGCGATCGACCAGACGCGCGGCTGGTTCTATTCCCTGATGGCGGTCGGCACGCTCGTGTTCGACGAGAGCAGCTATCGCAACGTCTTGTGCCTCGGGCACATCCTGGCCGAGGACGGCCGCAAGATGTCGAAGCATCTCGGCAACATCCTGGAGCCGATCCCGCTCATGGATACCCATGGCGCCGACGCCGTCCGATGGTTCATGGCGGCCGGCGGGTCGCCGTGGGCGTCACGTCGCGTCGGCCACACCACGATCCAGGAGACGGTCCGCAAGGTGTTCCTCACGTTCTGGAACACTGTGGCGTTCCAGGCGCTGTACGCACGGGCGAACGCCTGGACACCGGCGGGGCAGGCTCCCGCGGTGGCCGGGCGTCACGTCCTCGACCGGTGGCTCGTGTCGACCCGCAACGTCCTCGTCCGTGAGGTGACCGCCGCCCTGGAGGTGTTCGACACCCAGCGGACCGGCGCGCTCATCGCGCAGTTCGTCGATGATCTGTCGAACTGGTATGTCCGGCGGTCGCGGCGGCGCTTCTGGGACGGCGACCCGTCGGCTCTGTGGACGCTGCACGAGACGCTGGACGTCGTCGCGCGGCTCATGGCCCCGATGGCGCCGTTCATCGCGGAGCGGGTCTGGCAGGATCTCGTGGCGGCGGTCGATCCGGCCGCACCCGAGTCGGTGCACCTGGCGTCGTGGCCGGTCTACGACGATTCCCTGGTCGACGCCGAGGGCGACGTGGCGATGGACCTGACACGGCGGCTGGTGGAGCTGGGCCGGTCCGCGCGGTCGGAGGCGAAGGTGAAGACGCGCCAGCCGCTGCGTCGGATGCTTATCGGCTCCGGGTCGCTGTCCCGGCTGACGCCCGAGCTGGTGGCCGAGGTCGAGGCCGAGCTGAACGTGCAGGCGATCGAGTCGTTCTCCTCGGCCGGCGATCTGGTCGATCACTTCGCGAAGGGCAACTTCCGGGCACTCGGCAAGCGGTTCGGGAAGGCGACGCCGCTCGTGGCGAAAGCCATCGCCGACGCGGATGCGAGCGCGTTGGCCGCGTCGCTCGCCGCGACCGGGACGGCGACCGTCGCGTACGAGGGAGGCACGGAGGTGTCCGCCGACGAGGTGATCGTGTCCGAGCGGCCGCGGGAGGGCTGGTCGGTCGTCAACGAGCAGGGCGAGACGGTCGCGCTGGATCTGGAGCTGACCCCCGACCTGGTGCGTGCCGGGCTGGCGCGCGAGGTGATCCGTGTGGTGCAGGAGACCCGCAAGGCGTCGGGTCTGGAGGTCACCGACCGGATCGCCCTGCGCTGGGCGGGAGACGGCGACGTGGCCGAGGCGTTGCGCTCGGAGGGCGAGCTCATCGCCCGCGAGGTCCTGGCCGTGTCCGTCGAGCAGGCCGAGCCCGCCGCCGACTGGACCGCGACCGACCTCGGGCTGCGGTTCTCCATCGCGAAGGCCTGAGCTTCGGGCTTACGTGGAGGGTTGATGTTGGTAGTCCAACATCAACCCTCCACGTTATGAGGGTCGTTCAGAAGATCCAGGTGCAGACCGGCGCCTGGTGCCAGCCGAACGCGGCGGAGGCGACGGCGAGGGCCCCCGGGGTCGTCTCGGCGACGAGCCCTGCGGCCTCCAGCGCACCGAGTGCCGGGCCGCCGAGGTAGGCCGCGCCGAGGTCGCGGACGTCCAGGGCGATGTCGGCGGGGTCTCCGGTCCGGGAGACCTCCGCTCCGCGCGGTCCGCCGCTGAGTCGCCAGCGCCCGGCGTTGGCCGGGAACACCTCGTCGGTCACGTCGAGGACGATGTCGACCGGCGCGGCGTAGCGACGTCCCGCGAGCGCTGCGGGGACATCGACGATACGCACCCACAGGTTGTCGCCGAGCCGCAGACGTGGCGCCCGCATGTTCACCAGCAGCGTGAACAACGGGTCGTCGGGGGCCAGGATCGGTGTGGAGACCGTGGCCATCAGGTCGAGGTCTGTGAGGGTGGCCCACAGCACGCGTGCCGCGGCGGCGGAGAGGGTCACCGCGTGCGCGACCTTCACGGTTCCGGCGGGCCCGGCATCGTCCCACTTCTCCACGCGGTGGAAGACCGCGAAGGCGAGCGGGTCACCGGTCTCGTCGCGCACCACGGCGATGCGGCCGGGTTCGGCGCCCTTGGGCCGGTCGTCGAGATCGGTGAGCTGATTGGCGATGAGTGCCTCGGACGAAGGGACGACGCGACCGGGCCGGACCGACCGGGCCTGGACGCCGACGACGACGTCGCGGTGGCGCGTCGGGTCGAGCCGTTCGAGTGTGCACACGAGGTCGTCGGTGCCCGGCACGGGACGCAACGCGGCGCGGCGGGGCACGTCCGCGGCGACCTGTGTGGCGGCCTGTCCGTAGCCGTAGCGCCCGTGGATCTCGGGCTCGGCGGCGAACAACGCCGACAGCGGCTCGCCGCGACCGGCCGTGCGCCGCAGATGCGCGTGCAGCATCGCCGTGGCGAGTCCGCGGCGCCGGTGGCCGGGGTGGACTCCGACCCAGGTCAGCCCGGCGGTCGGCACCTCACCTCCGGGGACGGCCATCGTGAACGCATACGACGAGTGGACCGCGACGAGGTCACCGGTCGGAACATGCCGGATGCCGAGTGTCCGGCCGGCCTCGGGTGTGAACGCCCGGCGTTCGAGGTCCTCGGGGGTGTTGTGCAGGGCGAACGCCCACTCGTCCACGTCGATGATGGCGGCCTTGTCGGCCTCGACATCGAGTTCGACCTGGCGATAGTCGCGGGCGGAGGGCTGGGGGATCGAGGCGTCGGTCATGCGTCCATCCCAACAGGCCGCTGCCGCGCTGTCGATCGATTTCCCGTGTCCGGCCCGGGAACGGACCCGCGACCTCGGCGTCGCAGACGCGGGACCGGCCGCCCCGTCCGGGTGAGGACGGGACGGCCGGTCGAAGGGGGTCGGCAGGTGCGGCAGGAATGTGGCCGGGACATCGCCATGACATCCGCCGTACCGAACGAACCGCGTCGGGGGCTGCGTCAGCTTCCGGTGTTGCCGACGTACGAACCGGGATCCCGGACGAAGGCGTCGCGGCAGATCGTCGAGCAGAAGTGGTACGTCTGCGCGTCGTGGACGGTCGTCGCGGGTGCGTCCTTCGGGGTGATGCCCATCCCACAGGCAGGGCAGGTGAGCGTCTCGATCATGGGTACCCCTCTCTGAAGCGCGGTTCGCCCAAACGCTACCGCGGAGCGCGCCGGGAAAAAACAGGCAGTGCCGGCGGGCAGGGCGCCAATCTCATGCAGGCTCCCTTGTCGTAAGGGATAGGTGCATTTTCAAGAAGTTTCCTGGAGTCCGGGAAAAAGGTGTCAGCCGAGCCAGTGGCCCGGGCCGCCGCCCGGCCCGCGACGGTGATGGCGCGGCGGCCGGCGAAAGAAGAAGAACATACCCGGGAACAGGAGGAGCACGAACGGCGACATCATCATGCCGCCGCCCATGACCACCGCGCCCACGACCATGGCGACGATCATGACGGCGGCGGACATCGCGAGGACGCGGGCGGGTGAGGCCGCGCTGCCAGGGAAGGACGGGACCTGCCGCGGTGTCCGCGGCGGGTCGGAGACTATCGGCGGTGAGTCGCGCCGGAAGTCGGGCTGCTCCCATCTCGGTGCCGGTGCCGGTGCCGGTGCCGGCGCCGGTGCGGACGCGGCGACAGGCGCGCCTTCCCCGCCCGCCTCGGCGGGTTCCTGTCCGGGCAGCGGCTCCCAGTCGGACGCCTCCCAGGCGGACTCCCCTGGGTGGCTCTCCTGTTCGTCGCCGCGGGACGGCGTGCCGCCGGTGATGTTCATGGGTTCCAGTATGGACACCGGGCGAAATGGGTCCGGTCCGGCTCCGGGACGACTACTGGATGTCCTCGCTGCGAATCCCGAGCATGAACAGGACGCTGTCGAGCTGCGGAACCGAGACGGTCGCGTCGGCGCGCTCCCGGACCACGGCCTTGGCGTTGAACGCGATCCCGAGGCCGGCCAGCGACAGCATGTCGATGTCGTTCGCGCCGTCGCCGATCGCGACGGTCTGACTCAGCGGGATCGCCTGCATGGCGGCGATCGTGCCGAGCAGTTCGGCCTTCCGCGCCCGGTCGACGATCGGCCCGACGACGCGGCCGGTGAGCCGCCCGTCCACGATCTCCAGCTCGTTCGCGAACGCGTGGTCGAGCCTCAGCTCCGACTGCAGCCAATCGGTGAAGTAGCTGAAGCCGCCGCTGAAGATCGCCACCTGGCAGCCCATCCGCTGGAGCGTACGGACGAAGGTCCGTGCCCCCGGCGTGAGCTTGATCCGCTCGCGCGCCCGCTCCAGCGCGGCCAGGTCCAGTCCTTCGAGCAGGGCCACCCGCTCGTGCAGGGTCGCGGCGAAGTCGAGTTCCCCGGCCATGGCCCGGGCCGTGATCGCGGCGACCTGCTGCTCGCAGCCGGCCTCGGCGGCGAGCAGTTCGATGACCTCGTTCTGGATGAACGTCGAGTCCACGTCCATCGCGACGAGGCGTTTCGAACGGCGCTCGATGCCCGCTTGCTGGACGGCGACGTCCACGCCGTTGCGCTGCGCGACCGTCAGCAGTCGCTGTCGCAGTTCGATCTGCCGCCAGGCGGGCGTCCCGATGACCTGCAGGTCGTACGCGACGACCGGCTTCGTCGCGAGGCGGACGATGCGGTCGAGGTTCCCCCCGCAGGCGGCGATCTCGCGCGTGACCTCGGCGAGCGCCTTGGATGCCACGGCGGGCGCCATCACCGTGATGGCCTGACGGTCGAGCGTGGCCCTCTTGGAGTGCGGCTCGACCCACTCGAACTCGACGCCGAAGCCGTTCAGGTGGCCCCAGTAGAGGACGTCCTTCACCAGGGATTCCGACGCTCCCTCCAGCCCCAGCAGGATGTCGAGGGTGAGGCGTTCGCGGACGACGACCTGCTCGAGGTCCTGTACCTGGGCGTCGGCGTTGGCGGCGAGCGCGAGGAGTTCGGTGGTGACGCCCCGGCGGTCCGCGCCGGTGAGCCGGATGAGCAGCGGGTTTTCGGCCACGTGGGCATGGTAGGGGAGCCGGACGTCGTGGCCGGGCAGGTCTCGCAGGTCCCGGGGGCAGCCTCCCGCAGACTGATCCCGTGCCGAGTGGCCCGGGCGTTCTGGCAAGCTGGACGACGGTTGTCCGGAGGAGGAGTCGGTGCGTGTAGTCCAGAAGTTCGGTGGGTCGTCGGTCGCCGATGCCGCGAGCATCAAGCGCGTGGCGCGGCGGATCGTCGCGACCCAGTCCGAGGGGAACGAGGTGGTGGTTGTCATCTCGGCCATGGGCGACACCACCGACGAGCTGATGGACCTCGCCCAGCAGGTCTCTCCCGATCCGCCGCCACGTGAGCTCGACATGCTGCTGACGGCGGGGGAGCGCATGTCCGCCGCGCTGCTGTCCATGGCGATCGCCGACATCGGGAGTTCGGCCCGGTCGTTCACCGGATCGCAGGCCGGGATCATCACGACGGGCACGCACGGCGATGCCCGCATCATCGACATCACGCCCGGACGCATCGTCTCGGCCCTCGACGAGGGCGACATCGTCATCGTGGCCGGCTTCCAGGGCGTCTCGCAGACGAGCAAGGACGTCACGACGCTCGGTCGTGGCGCCTCCGACACGACCGCGGTCGCCCTGGCCGCGGCGCTCGGCGCCGACTACTGCGAGATCTACACGGACGTGGACGGCGTCTTCACCGCCGATCCGCGCATCGTCCCGACCGCCCGCCGCATCCCCGAGATCCGGTACGACGAGATGCTCGAGATGGCCGCCTGCGGCGCCAAGATCCTGCATCTGCGCTGCGTGGAGTACGCCCGGCGCGAGAACGTGCCCGTCCATGTGCGGTCGTCCTTCTCCCATCGTCCGGGCACCTGGGTCCGCGACGCCGAACCGTCCGAAGGGGAACCGATGGAGCAAGCCCTGATTTCCGGAATCGCTCATGACCGCGGTGAGGCGAAGATCACCGTCGTCGGCGTGCCCGACCGGGTCGGGGTCGCGGCGCGGCTGTTCCGCACCGTCGCCGACGCCGAGATCAACGTCGACATGATCGTCCAGAACGTGTCGCACACGCTGGGCCGCACCGACATCTCGTTCACGATCCCGCAGAGTGCGGGCTCGCGGACGATCGAGATCCTCAAGGCGATCCAGGCCGAGCTGGGCTTCGAGCGGCTGCTGTACGACGACCAGATCGGCAAGGTGTCGGTCATCGGCGTCGGGATGCGGACACACCCGGGGGTGACGGCGACGTTCTTCGGCGCCCTCGCCGACGCAGAGGTCAACATCGAGATGATCTCGACGTCCGAGATCCGGATCTCCGTCGTCGTCCATTCCGACGATGTCGATCGCGCGGTGAAGGCCGCACACACGGCGTTCAGCCTCGACGCCGAGGGTGAGGCGGTCGTGTACGCCGGCACCGGGAGGTAGTCTCGGCGAACATGTGCGACGGTCTCCGCGTCCGCGGCCTCCACGTCTCCTACGGTCCGGTGCGGGCCGTGTCGGCGCTCGATCTCGACGTCGCGCGCGGTGAGATCGTCGCCGTCCTCGGTCGCTCCGGGTCGGGCAAGTCCTCGCTGCTGCGGGCTGTCGCAGGGCTGGTGAAGCCCTCCGCGGGCACGGTCTCCTGGGACGGTGCCGACGTCACCCGGCGCAGGACGCCCAAGCGGGACTTCGGTCTTCTCGCGTCCGCGCCCAGCCTGTTCCCGAAGTACGACGTGGCCGGCAACGTCGCCTATGGTCTCGGCTCCTGGGCGCGCGGCGACAGGGAACGTCGCGTCGCGGAACTGCTGGGTCGTCTCGGGCTGGCCGAGTTCGCGGACGCTCGCGTGGACGCTCTCACCGACGAGCAGGGCAGACGGGTCGCGCTGGCCCGGTCGGTCGCGCCCCGGCCGCGGCTGCTGCTGCTCGACGAGCCTCTCGGCGGGATGGGCGGCCGGGAGCGGGCGAATCTCGGGTCCGAGCTCGTCGCGCTCCTGCGTGCCGAGGGGGTTCCGGCGCTCTACGTGACGCATGCGGTGGACGAGGCCTTCGCGGTGGCCGATCGGGTGCTGTTCCTGCAGGACGGCTGCGTCGTCCAGTCCGGCACCCCGCGCGACCTGCGTGAACACCCCGCGTCGAGGACCGTGGCCGAGCATCTGGGTTTCGCGCCGTTCCTCGCGGGCTCCGCCGACGGCGAGACCGTCACGACCGCGCTGGGCACCGTTCCCGGCCCGGGATTGACCGGTCCCGTCCTCGTGGGCCTCGGGCCGGAGGGTCTGCGGCTCGCCGCTGCCGGGCAGCCGCTGCGGGTGCGCTCCGAGTCCGCCCGGCCGGGCTTCGTCGAGGTCGCCGTGCGGTTGCCCGACGGCCAGACCGGGTACCTTCGCGTCCCGGCCAAACAAGGACGTCCGGAGGTGGGCGTGATGCTCGATGCCGCGGGGTGCGTGGTCGTCCCGGCGGAGTGAGGCCGTTGTGGTGCGGTCAGCGGTGTCCGCCCGGGTCCGGGTCGTCCAGCCCGAGGCTCCCTCGCACCGCGTCGTAGTGGAAGAGCTCCCCGTACCGGCCCCAGTCGATGGCGATGTCGAGCTGTTCCTCGGTGTCGGCGGCCGAGTACCCGCGCCGCAGGAGATCGCGGAAGAACCCTTCGCGGATCACCCCGCCCGGGGTCGCACGCAGTGCCGTCACGATCGTGCGCACCAGGGGGGCGCGGTTCTCGGCGAGCGTCGCGAAGGCCGCTTTCCGGTCGAGGATCCCGGCCCGCTGCCAGCTCGCGCCGGTCTCGGTCACGCGGACGGCGGCCCCGTCCGTGGCAAGCAGGCCGAGCATCCCGGCCGCGTCGACGAGCGGGAGCAGGTCGTCCACCTCGAACAGGAGGCTCTCGGCCAGGTCGGGCAGTTCGACGGAGTCGCCGGCGCCGTGGACGAGTTCCACCAGGCCCGCCATCCCGTCGACGCCGGCGGCGGGCAGCGGGGTGTTCAGCGGCCCGGCGGAGGGCACGGGCAGCGATTCCTGTCGCGGCTCGCGGCCCGTGAGGATCGCGTACAGGCGATCCACGAGGGCTTCGAAGGCGGGGTCATGGCGGTCGCGCGGGCGGGACAGCCCGATCGTGACCTCGTCTTTGATGCGTCCCGGGTTGGCCCCGAGGACGAGCACGCGATCGGCGAGGAGCACGGCCTCCTCGATGTTGTGCGTCACGATGCAGATGCTGCTGGTCGGGAAGTCGGGGCTGCCCCACAGGTCGGTGAGCTCACCGCGCAGGTTCTCGCTCGTGAGGACGTCCAACGCCGAGAAGGGCTCGTCCATCAGCAGGAGGTCGGGTTGGGTGACGAAGGCCCGGGCGAAGCCGACCCGCTGCCGCATGCCGCCGGACAGCTCCCGCGGGTAGGCGGTCTCGAAGCCGTCCAGTCCGATGGCGTCGATTGCGGCGAGGGCGCGTTCGCGGCACTCCTCGGCGGGGAGCCCGGCGGCGCGCAACCCGAGTTCCACGTTGCCCTGGACGGTGAGCCACGGCAGGAGTGCGAACGACTGGAACACCATGGACGCCCCGGGGTTGGCGCCGGTCAGCGGGGCGCCGCGGTAGCGGACTTCGCCGGACGTCGGGGCGATGAGTCCGGCGATGGTGCGCAGCAGCGTCGACTTGCCCGAGCCCGACTTGCCGAGGAGCGCGACGATCTCGCCGTCGCGGATGGTCACGGTGATGTCGTCCAGCACGGTCAGCGCCGAGCCGTCCGCGCCGGGGAAGGAGCGGGAGATCCGGTCGACCTCGAGCAGCGGTGCGTGCCGGGTGGGTGCGAGAACGGTCATGGGTGTCACGTCCTTTCGGAGTGTGTCGGTCCTTGCCTGCGGACCGGTGGAGGGGAACGGGTCAGGTGAGGGAGAAGCGGGACGCGGCGAGCGCGTAGAGGCGGTGCCAGAACACGCGGTTCAGGCCGACGACGAACAGGCTCATGACGGCCACCCCGACGAGGGTGCGGGCGGCGTCGCCGGTCTCGGTCGCCCGGGCGATGTACGCGCCCAGTCCGGTCGCTTCGAGCGTGTGGCCGCCGTAGCTCACGATCTCGGCGACGATCGAGGCGTTCCATGCGCCGCCCGCGGCGGTGACGGCCCCCGTCACCCACGAGCCGAACACGGCCGGCAGGTACAGGGTGCGCCACCGCTGCCGACGTCCGAGGCGAAGCATGGTCGCCGCCTCGCGCAGGTCGTCGGGGATCGCCGAGGCGCCGGCGATGACGTTGAAGAGGATGTACCACTGCGAGCCGAGGGCCATGAGGACGATGCCGCCGGCGTCGATGCCGATGCCGGTGTGCAGGAGCAGGAGGGTCACGAACGGGAAGAGGAAGTTGGCCGGGAAGCTCGCCAGGACCTGCACGACCGGCTGCGCGATCCGGGTCACCGTGGGGTCGAGCCCGATCCACAGCCCCACGGGCACCCAGACGATGCTCGCGACGACGAGCAGAATGACCACGCGCCCGAACGTGACAAGCCCGAGGCCGGTCGCGACCACGACCTCCCCGAGCCCGGTGCGCATCTCGATGTACAGCAGCATCTCGACCAGGCCCCACGCCAGGAGCGCGAGGACGACGACCGTGAACACGGTGTCGCCGATCCTGCGGCGCGCCGCGTCGACGTGGAGTGGGCGATCGGTCACGCCGAACACCCGGGTGATCCGGTCGAGGAGCCATCCGGCCGGGCGGAGCGCGCGACCCAGCAGCCGCGGCAGGTTCGAGCGCCGCAGGAGGTCGAGCACGATGCTGCGCTGCGGCTCGGCGGGCCCGGTGTCGCCGCCGCGGAAGCGTTCCATCCAGGCGGTCAGCGGCCGCCAGAAGACGACGTCGACGACGAGGATCATGCAGATCATCGTCACGATCGCGAGCAGGAGGCGTCCGATCTGCTCCTGCTCGGAGGCGGCCGCGACGTACGCCCCGATGCCCGGGAGCGCGAAGGTCTCGTTGTTGACGCTGATGACCTCGGAGGCGACGAGGAAGAACCAGCCGCCGCCGAAGCTCATCATGCCGTTCCAGGTGAGCGGGATGACGCCGTGGGGGACGTCGAGACGCCAGAAGCGCTGCCAGCGGGTGAGTCGCAGGAGCCGGGCGACCTCGTCGAGGTCGCGTGGCTGGGTCACGAGGGACTGGTAGAAGGCGAACGTCATGTTCCAGACCTGGCTTGTGAAGATCGCGAAGACCGACGCGAGCTCGATGCCCAGTTCGGTCGTCGGGAACAACGCGAGCCAGATGGTCATGGTGACCGACAGGAAGCCCAGCACGGGGACGGACTGGAGGACGTCCAGGAGCGGGATGAGCACCTTCGCGGCGCGTCGGCTGCGCGCGGCCGCGGTGGCGTAGCCGAGGCTGAAGACGACCGAGGCCGCCAGCGCCGCGAACGCGCAGCAGCGAGCGGGCGGCGTAGTAGGGGAGGAGGTGCGGGTCTGTGGGGACCGACGACGGTGCGGTGGCGCGGTCGAACGGTGCGAGGACGTGCCCGGAAAGGTCGAGGACGGCCCAGATGAGGACGGTCACGCCGAGGAGGACGGCGAGGTCGGCACCGAGCGACCGGCGTGTGTGCAGGACGACGTCGCGTGCGGAAAAGGGAGGCAGGACGGCCATGGGATTCTCCAGGGATGTGAATCCTCGACCGCACGGCCGGGCGTCAGTGCACGGGTGTCGTCAGTGCACGGGTGTCACCCGAGCCCGGCGGCGGTTCGAGGGGGGACGGTCGATCGAGGCCTACTGTCGTCGGGACTCATGACCGATCACCTCCTCGGGCCGCGGGTCGTGGGACCCGGCCGTCTCGTCTGCGTGGCTACCTTAGACGGATGGGCCGGGACCGCCAAACGCGCCGGGCCCCGGCGGGGAGGCGTCGAGGTCATCTCAATAACAGAACGACCATGTTGCGAAATATGGCTGCGTTGGGTATACCTAGTGGTGCAGGTTCAACCTGACCGAGGAAAACGGAGTCGGCAACGTCCCCAAATCTCTGGGTGGGACGTCGGTCACAACGGCTCCGTGCCTCGACGGGTCGACCTGGCCCGATCCGGTCGTCCGCAGTCGCCACTGTGGTCCCGCCCGCAGGCTTTTCCGGATTAGCGCGGTACTCGCCACACCGCCCAGGGCCGGTCGACCCGTTTCTCTTTTCCGCATCGCCTCTCTCCCGCCGCCTCGGCCCGGAGCGGAGCGTGCGGGTGGCCCGGGCCGCGGTCACGGCTTTATCACGGTGCGGTCTCAGAGAACGCTCTGAGACATACCTGCAACAAACCGGTGGCAGGATGCTCCCAGTCAGTTCAAGAAAGGACTTCTCCATGAAGCGACTGCTCGGGATCGCAGCTGCCGCCTCGGCGCTCGTCCTGGCCGTGTCAGGCTGTGCCAACTATTCCGACACCGGCTCCGGGTCCCAGACGACCGCCTCCGGTGACACACCCGTCCTCGTGCAAAGCGGCAAGTTGACGGTGTGCACGCACCTGGCATACAAGCCGTTCCAGTTCAAGGACAGCGACAACAAGACCGTCGGATTCGACGTCGATCTGATGGACCTCGTGGCGACGAAGCTCGGGGTGACACAGGAGATCGTCGACATCGAGTTCGAGCAGATCACCTCGGGTGCCGTGTTCGCCGCCAAGAAGTGCGACGTCGGCGCGGCCGCCATCACGATCCGCGCTGAGCGCGAGGAGGCCGCGGCCTTCTCCGACCCGTACTTCGCCGCGACGCAGGCGCTGCTGGTGAAGCAGGGTTCGAGCATCAAGAGCCTCACCGACCTCAAGGGCAAGGTCCTCGCCGTCCAGTCCGGCACCACCGGCCAGGACTACGCGAACGAGAACAAGGACCAGTACGGCTACGAGGTCAAGGTGTTCGACGACATGCCGAGCGGCGCCAACGCCGTCCTGGCGGGCACGGCGGACGCCAATGTCAACGACAACGGCGTTCTGTTCGCCTTCGCGAAGGACAACCCGACTTCGACGGTCGTGACCGAGTTCTCGACCGGTGAGGAGTACGGCTTCAACATGTCCAAGGACAACACCGCGATGCTGAAGACCGTCAACGAGGTCCTGAAGACCGCCAAGGAGGATGGGACCTACAACACCATCTACAAGAAGTGGTTCGGGGTCGACGCCCCCCAGTGATCCACTGACGCGCTGGCCGCCTGCCGCTGTTCGCAGGCGGCCAGCGGTCGCATAAGGAGACGTGCATGACGACAGCGACCGCGGCACCCGCCCCGCAGAAGAAGAAGATGTCACCGCGCAAGCGGGCGAAGATCATCCGCATCATCCAGTACACGGTGCTCGCCCTGGCCCTGGTCGCGGTGATCGCGTTCTCGGACGGTCAGCAGATCATGCGGACGTTCTTCCGTCCCGACCTGATGCAGCAGACCATCGGGGTGGGCCTGCTGAACGCCCTCAAGAACACCATTCTGTATACCGCCGGCGCCTTCGTCTTCGGCCTGCTCCTGGGCACGATGCTGGCGCTCATGAAGCTCTCCCAGGTCGCGCCGTACCGCTGGATCGCGACGGTGTACACGGAGTTCTTCCGCGGTGTCCCCGCCATCATCGTTCTGCTGGTGTTCAGCTTGCTGCCGCTGGCTCTCCCAGGCCTGCGGATCCCGCTGGATCCGTACGGCACGGTCTGGACGGCGCTCGGCCTCGTCTCTGCGGCGTACATGTCGGAGACGATTCGCGCGGGCATCGAAGCGGTCCCGAAGGGTCAGATGGAGGCGGCCAGATCGCTGGGCATGCCCTCGGGGATGGCGATGAGCCGCATCATCCTGCCGCAGGCCTTCCGCATCGTCACTCCGCCCCTGACCAACGAGCTCGTGCTGCTGACGAAGGACTCGTCGCTGGTCTACGTCCTCGGCCTGACGGGCGAGGCGTTCGAGCTCACGAAATACGGTCGTGACCTGGCGAACACCCATGCCAACGTCACGCCGCTGGTCATCGCGGGGTTGTCGTACCTGATCATCACCCTGCCGCTGACGTTCCTCGTGCGACGTATGGAAGCCCGGCAGAAGAAGGCGAAGTGAGTGCCATGACCGAGACGACACAGCCGCGACGGGTCCCCACGGGCGACCGTGAGGACGAGATCCAGGTCTACGGCCTGCACAAGTCCTTCGGCGAGCTGGAGGTGCTCAAGGGCATCGACCTCACCGTTCACCGGGGCGAGGTGGTGTGCGTGATCGGCCCGTCCGGGTCGGGCAAGTCCACCCTGCTGCGGTGCGTGAACATGCTGGAGCAGCCCACCCAGGGGCAGGTCTTCATCATGAACGAGGAGATCACCGACCCCGACGCCGACATCGACCGGCTGCGGACCATGATGGGCATGGTGTTCCAGCAGTTCAACCTGTTCCCGCACCTGACCGCGACGGAGAACTGCACGATCGCGCTCACCCGGGTGCTGAAGAAGAGCTCCGCCGATGCGCGCCGGATCGCGCAGGAGAACCTCGCCAAGGTCGGGCTGGGGGACCGGGGCGATTCCTACCCGGCCAAGCTGTCCGGCGGGCAGCAGCAGCGGGTGGCGATCGCCCGTGCACTGTCGATGGACCCCGAGATGATGCTGTTCGACGAGCCGACCTCGGCCCTCGACCCGGAACTCGTCGGCGACGTCCTTTCGGTCATGCGCGACCTCGCCAACGGCGGCATGACGATGATGGTCGTCACACACGAGATGGCGTTCGCGAGGGACGTCGCCGATCGGGTCATCTTCATGGACGGCGGCGTGATCGTGGAGGAGGGGCCGCCCGACGAGGTCATCGGCAACCCCAAGGAGGAGCGGACCCGCCTGTTCCTGAAGCGGGTGCTGGATCCGACCCACGTCAACGCCGGGGCCGAGGATGCCGCCTACGCCGAACGGCACAAGGCTGCTCGCGTCCACCACCATCAGGAGGACTGAGGCTCCGCGCCCTACCCGTCTTCCGGCTCGCGTTGCGACGCCGGTGGTGCAGGTCGTCTTCGCGGCGTCTCCGGCAGGAGCTTGAGGCCGGTCACGGCGAGGACGATCCCCGTCAGGAAGAGGATCCGCCAGACCGTGGCCTCCTCGGTACCCGTGGCCATCGCGAACCCGACGGTCAGTGCCGCGCCGACGCCTGTCCAGACGGCGTAGGCGGTGCCGATGGGGATGTGCTTGGCCGCCCACCCGAGCCCGGCCATGCTGACGACGAGGCCGATCGCGAACACGAGCGACGGGACAGGACGGGTGAGTCCGTGCGATGCGCCGAGGGCGGTCGCCCATACGGCTTCGCACACGGCGCTGACGAGAAGGACGATCCAGGCCACGTCAGCTCACCACCTTGAGGCCGACGACGCTCCCGACGAGGAGCGCCAGCAGCAGGACGCGCGCGACGGTGACGCGCTCGGCACCCGTCACGATTCCCCAGACCACCGTCAACGTGGCTCCGATCCCCACCCAGACGGCGTAGGCCGTGCCGGTGGGCAGGTCGGTCATCGCGTAGGCGAGGCCCGCCATGCTGACGCCGCAGGCGAGGGTGAAGACGAGCGTCGGTATGAGGCGCCGAAATCCGTGGGAGGCGGCGAGCGCGGCGGCCCAGACGGCCTCCAGCACCCCCGAGACGACGAGGACGATCCACGACATGACTCACCCTTCCGAGTCAGTCTTGTCCTGAGCGGGTACTGCTCCCTCGTCCGCCGAGCCGATCCGGCCCGCGTGTCGGATTCTACCCCGAACGTGAGCCGGTCCGCCCCACAGCACGGCTCGGCCCGAGAACGCGCTCCGGCTCATCGACGCGTCCCCGCGTGACCACCGTCACAGGGTCGGCCGGGGCTGTGCGCGCCCCTCGACCACGCGGTACCCGCGGGCGACCGCGGGCACCGATCCGCGGATCGAGGAACGGGCGGATCGGAGGAGACCGCCAGGTTGCGCGGCATACCAGCGGGGCCGTCCGTCCGACGCGAGCCGACCGCCAGGTTGCACGGGTTATGATCCCGGATCGGAAGATCGTATGCCTTGCAAGGTGGCGGTCATCGCTCGTCGTCCGTCCCCACCGGCCCGGTATGCCGCACAACCTGGCGGCCAACTCCGGACGACGGCTCCAGACCTCTCATCCAGCCGTTCTCGGCGACGTTTCCGGTTTGCGGCACCGTCCTCGCTCAACCGGGGTAGCGTCTCTCTGAGTGCCGGGTCAACGGCGATCCGGCACGTCTCTGATGGAGGTGACGGTGTCCGTTTTCACGACGAACGATGGCGTCGAGGTCTACTACGACGTGCGCGGCGAGGGGAAGCCGCTTCTGATGATCCCCGGTTGGACCTGCACGACGGAGTTCTGGTCGAAGAACGTGGACAGCCTGGCGGCGTCCTGCTCCGTCATCCGCATGGACTTCCGCGGGCATGGACGGTCGGAGAAGGTGTCTCACGGCCATCGGATCTCACGGTACGCGGCGGACGTCCGCGACCTGCTCGACCACCTCGACGTGGACGGTGTCACCGCCCTGGGCTGGTCGATGGGCGCCTCGATCCTCTGGAGCTACCTGGAGCTCTACGGCACCGAGCGGCTCGCCGGTCTCGTGTGCGTCGACCAGTCTCCGGCCCAGTACACGGGGCCCGACTGGGTGTGGGGGCAGAACGGCTGCTACGACGTCGAGATGTTCATCCGGCTGTGCGCGCAGATCACGTATGACCCGCGCGGGTCGGCCGAGGGCCTCGCGTATGCCTGCCTGCACAATCCGCCGACGCCCGAGGATGTCGCGTTCATCGCCGACGAGATCTCGCTGTGCCCGCCGCAGACCCGCATCGACATCATGCGCGACCACACGAACCTCGACTGGCGCGACTTCCTGCCCGTCATCGACCTGCCGACGCTCGTCCTCGTGGCGCGCCACAGCCAGGTGTTCGACTGGCAGGGCAGCGCGTATGTGGGCGAGCAGGTCCCCGGTGCGAAGACCGAGTTCTTCGAGAACTCCGGGCACATGCTGTTCTGGGAGGAGCCGGAGAAGTTCAACCGGGTCGTCTCCGACTTCGTCAATCGCTGAGCGTCGCGTCGGCCCCTGCGTTCCGTCAGGCCCCTAGCATGTCCTCCATGCGGACCTTGATCCTGGCGGCCGGCGTGGGCTCGGGCCATAACAGCGCCGCGCAGGCGGTCGAGACGGCCTTGGCGGAGGATGCGGGCGCGGAGGTGCGCCGGATCGACATCCTGGACACCACCAACGAGGTGTTCTCCAAGCTGTACGACGACGCCTACTTCACGCTGGTGGCGCAGGTGCCGTGGCTGGTCGGCTGGGGATACGACAATCAGGATCCGCCGTTCAAGCTGGCGCCGGTGATGCGCTGGTGGGATCAGGCCAACACGGTCCCGGTGATGCGGGAGATCCGGGATTTCGACCCCGATCTGGTGATTGCCACGCACTTCCTGCCCGCTCGGCTCGTCTCGCTGATGCTGGCCCGCGGTCAGGTGTCGACGTCGCTCAGCGTCGTCACGACCGACTTCGACTTCCAGGGCCTGTGGCTCACCACGCCCGTGACGCGCCTGTTCGTGGCGAGGGAGGAGACCCGGCAGCACCTGCTGCGCCTCGGCCTGCCGCCCGAGCGGGTCGTGGCGTCCGGCATCCCGGTACGCCCGGAGTTCTCCGCTCCGTTCGATCCGGCCGCCGTCCGCGCCCGGCACGGGCTGCGGGCCGACGTCCCGGTCGTGCTGATCTCCGCGGGTGCGGCGGGCGGGCCGAAGGCGCTCCAGGTGGTGCGGCAGTGCCTCGACCTGCCGCAGGAGTTCCAGGCGGTCGTGGTCTGCGGCCGCAACGAGGATCTCCGCGCGCAGATGGAGTCCCTGGTCGCCGGGCATCCCGATGTCCACGTGCTCGGCTTCACCCAGGAGATGCCCGACCTGATGCGGATCTCATCCTTGTTCGTCGGCAAACCCGGCGGTCTGTCGAGTTCGGAGTGCATGGCGGCGGGGCTGCCGATGGTGCTCGTGGACCCGATCCCCGGGCAGGAGGAGCGGAACGCGGACTTCCTGCTCGAATCCGGTGCCGCTGTCCGGTGCAACTATGCGACGACCATCGGGTACAAGATCGGCACGCTCCTGGACGACCCTGCGCGTCTCGCAGGGATGAGAGACAGCGCCCGGCGCATCGGACGGCCCGACGCGGCGCGGGTCGTGGCCGGGGCATCGTCCGACTCGAGCCTGCCGCCCTTGTGGATCAGCAGGGACGCGCAGCGGATCATGCAGCGGGCGTCCACTGCGGCCGACGATGTGTCGGTCCAGGCGGCATCCGAGCCGCTCCGGACACTGACCGATCCCGACACCGGGTCCTCGCTGGCTCTGGTCGCGGAGAGCGAACTGGCGACGCTCGGGGCCACGCCCGGCATGTCGCTGTTGGAGCTCGGCCGCATCCGGTTGCGTGCGCTGCGCTGGCAGCCCGAGCATTTCGCTCTGGCGGCGGCCGGGACGTGGCTGCTCGGCGATGCAGGCTCCCGCACCGTCGGCATCCGCTGACGTCGCTGGCGCGGCCGATGGGTCGACAGGCTTGTGAGGCCGGGCTCGGACGTGCCAGGCAGTGCCCGGTCCGAACGGCCGACCTCAGCCGCCAGGGCGGCTCGGCCGCGTCGCCGGGCCGGGCCTCTCGGTGCGCCGCAGCCGTGTGCGATGGTCGGCGGCGGTCGTTCCCCGGACTCTGAGGAAGTGGCGGCGCAGCAGGTCCGTGCTGGTGAACCCTGACAGGTCGGCGACGGTGACGAGGGGCAGGCCGGGCTCGGCCTCCAGGAGCGCCGCGGCCGTGGCGACACGGTGATCCGCGATCCGGGTCGCGACGTCGACCCCGTGCTGGGAGAGAAGACGGTACAGGTGCCGAACGCTCAGGTTCAGCGCCTGCGCGATGGTCGTCACGCCGAAGCCGCTGTCCTTGTGCCCGGCGGCGATCAACCGGTCGATCCTCGCGCCGAGGTCGTCGTCGCGCGGCCGAGGATCAGGCCCAGCGGGTGTCATTCGGGCAGTGACGGAGCCGGTGGCCAGGTCGAGGGCGACGCGTTCCTCCAGGTCTCGCAGCGGCTCGCCGGACATGGAGGCGGCGCGGACCAGTTCGTGGAGGGCGCGTTCGACGGGTGTCGACCGCCCGAGCGGGTCGATCGTCGTGCGGAGCGCGCCGGATGTGGCGGTGTCGATGCGATCCAGGGGGACGATCAGCACGGAGAGGTCGGCACCACGGCGGGCTTCGATGCGGAGGGGACGCGAGGTCGTGACCAGCGCCAGCGCTCCGGGGTGAACCGCCATCGTGCCGTGGGGATCCTGTCGGAGGTCGAGTGTTCCGGCCGCGCAGGCGAGTGCGACGAAGGCCGTCTTGGTGCCCGGCCCGTAGTCGAGCGTCATGGGTGTGCAGGACACTCGGGCGATGCGCAGCAGGCGGGAGTGGTTGGTCCGGGACCGGACGATCGGACGCGCGGGGTCCGTCGCGGCGAGGCTCGCTCCTGTGAAGAGCCGGGACATCTGCGCGAGAGCCTCGCGGCCGTGGTGGACCTGACCGAAGAGTGGAATGTCGCAAGGGTGGGGCATGAGGTGAGGGGTTGTCGAGGTGCGGGCGCCGGGGCGTGGCAGAACTCTAGCGTGGCGGCGGTTCATCGTCCCGACCGCCAACCGCAGCGTCGCCGGCGCCGGACCTCCGTGAGCCGCGACGTCCGCCCAGCACGTACCGCGAGACCCAGGTGGCCCTCATTCGTCGGGTCTGCGGCCCTGCCTCCACTGCCCCACGGCCTCAACCCCCGCGAAGAAGGCCAGGCAGGCGACCGTCGGCCACTCGAAGAGATGCTCGTGGGCGCGCAGGTCAGAGTTCACGGATCGCGTCGTCGGGGGGACGGCCGGCGACGGCGAGAACCGCGCGCAACCCGCCGACGATCGCTCCGGCCGGCACTCCGACGACGGTCAGGACGACGTGGCTCCAGCCCGGTGAGGGGGTCGCCGGGATGGTCACCCCGGCCCATTCCCGGCCCGCCGCGAGCCACGATGTCGCCCAGCACGCACCGAGGCCCAGGGCGACCGCGGTGATTGCCACGGCGGCGGCGACGCAGGTCAGCTCGCACAGGTAGAGGCGCACGATGCGCGCTCGCTGCCAGCCGAGTGCGCGCAGCACGCCGACCTCGGATGCTCGTTCCGCCCGTAGGCCGGATCCGAGGACCGTCCCCGACATCAGGGCGACGATCGCCACGATCACCACGAGCACCGGGCTGGACCAGGAGAGGACGGACAGCCCGGCGGACAGGGACGGCGCCGCGCCGGCCACGCTCTCGGTCGCGTAGCCGCGCGCCCGGAGCGCTTCCTCCACCGTGGCGACATCGGCGACGGAGGCGACTCTCACGAAGGCCGCGTCGTAGCCGAGGGCGTCCGGGTCGGTGCCGGCGGGCGACCGCGCGGTGAGCACGGCGCTGACCAGGCCGTTGGTCGTGTACACGGCCTCCGCTCCGGCATAGCCGGGCAGGCTGTTGTCGAAGGTGCCGACCACCGTGACGCGGAAGGCCGTCGGATCGCGGCCGGCGGCCGTGACCCGGAACTCGTGGACGGTCCCCAGCGGGAGCGATCCCGCCGCGGCGTCGGGAACGAGGATCTCGTCGTCGCGGATCGGAGCGACGCCGGCGACGATGTCGGGGTCGAGCGCGGCCACCTGCGGGGTGAGCCACATCCGCCGGGCGGGCTCACCGATGTCGATCCGGATCTGCGCGAACGGGGTCACGTCGGCGACGGCGGGGATGCCCCGGAGCGCAGGGAGATCCCCCGCGACGACCGGACGGCCCGCTCCGTTGCTGCCCGACCCGACCCGGATGGTCGTCAGCCCCGGATCGTGGTTCAACCGGCGGGCCTCGTCCGACAGGGAAGATGCCAGGAGCGACCCGACAAGGATCGACGCGGCACTCAGCAGCGCCGTGGCCACGGCCCATGCGGCGTGTCGTCGCAGGGTGCGGGGCATCACGGCTCGGATCATCGTCAGGTCGATGGGCAGCGTCCCGGCCGGTGCCACGTGCTGGCGGGGAATGGCCCGGCGAGGGCGGGGCCGCCCTCGACCCGGCCCATGCCTCACAGTTCTCGCAACGCGTCGTCGGGGGGTAGCGAGACGAGTCGTCGCACCGCCGGGGCGGCGCCGAGGCACAGGCTCGCGGGGATCCCGGCGAGCACGCCGACAAGCCAGGGCCAGGGCGGGAGCGGGAAGGTGGTCAGCCGAACGCCGAGCGTCTCGGCGCCGTCCTTCCAGAACCACGCGACGGCGCCGACGCCGAGGGCGATCACGATCGCACCCAGCGCGCAGCCGAGGCCCACGATGGCCAGTTCACCGAGGAGCAGTCTGGTCGTGCGGCCGCGCGACCAGCCGACGGCCCGCAGCGTGCCGATCTCCGCGGCCCGCTCGGCGACGGCCGCCGATCCGACCATGGAGCCCAGGCCGATGGCGACCACGCCGGCGACCAGGACCAGCGCCCAGATGAGCACGTTCAGCAAGGTCATCGCACGCGGTGCCTCGTCGGCCATCGAGGCCAGGCTGGTGGCCGCGTAGCCCATGCTCGTCAGCCGCGACGTGAGCTCGGGCACGGCGTCGACCGAGCTGGCCTCCACGAACGCCTCGGGGTACTCGTAGGCGTCGCTGTCGAAGTCGTCCGGTTCGCTCCCGGTCGCGGCGGCGGCGAGGATCTCGAGCAGCGCGCTCGTGCCGTAGGCCGGGGCATTGACCTCGAACGGCGACGGCGCGATGTCGAAGACGCCCACCACCGTGACGCTGCGTTCTCGTGGCTCGCCGGTTCCCGGCCCCGTCATGAACGTGTACTGGATCTCCATCCTCGTGCCGACCAGCGGGGTGTAGTCGGTGCCGTCCAGCTCCGCCGGGATCAGGACTTCGTCGGCGGCCACCGGCTCTCGGCCCACGGTGACCTCCGGCTGGATCGCCGGCAGGCGAAGGGACAGGAACCACGGAACGCAGCCGGTGTCCGCCGGGCACAGCGACTCGTCCACAGAGGTGAACCCGTACCGGCCCGAAGGGCGTACAGCCGCCACCCCGGGCTCCGAGGCGAGCATGGCGAGATCCCGTCCCCGCAGGGGCCGCTCCTCGCCGCGCGGCGAGGCTGGAAGCAGGTAGATCAGCTTCAGCGCATCCTCGCCCGAGCTCACGGTCTGCCGGGTGACCACCTGGGCGGCCAGCCCGCCCAGCCCGGCGAGCAGCCCCGCCACCACCGTCAGGACGACCACCGCGGCGAACCGGCGCGTGCGCAGCAGGGCGGCGCCGCGCAGCACCATGGTGAGGTCGATCACGCCAGGCTCCCTTCGGTCACCAGCAGGCGACGGGTCGCGATGCGCTCGACCCGCGGGTCGTGCGAGGCGATGATCACGGCTGCGCCCTCGGCGGCCGCCTCGGCGAGCCTGTCGAGGATCGCCTCGGCGTTCGGCCCGTCCAGGCCGGAGACCGGCTCGTCGGCCAGCACCAGGCCGGGCTTGTTCACCAGGGCCCGCAGCGCGGCGACGCGTTGCTGCTGGCCGCCGGAGAGCAGCTTGGCGCGGTCGCGGAGATGCTCGCCGAGCCCGAAGGAGACCAGGCCCGCCGCGATCGCCTCACGATCGTCGACCAGCGCCGCGACGCGGAGGTTCTCGACGGAGGTGAGCTCGGGCAGCAGCCGGTGCGACTGGAACACCATCCCGATCCTCCGCGCGCGGAGCCGGGTGCGTTCCCGGTCACCCAGCGCGGTGGTGTCCACGCCATCCACCAGCACTCGGCCCTCCGTGGGCTGTGTGAGCAGCCCGCAGAGGTTGATCAGGGTGCTCTTGCCGGCGCCGGAGGCGCCGTCCAGATGCACGATCTCGCCGCCGCCGACCGAGACGGAGGCGTCGTGGATGACCTCGCGCTCCCCGGCCGCCGTCGGATACGCCTTGCGGACCCCGACCAGTTCGATCATGCTCATATGGGCCTCTCGAAGCTCGAGTGTCTGGCCAGCAGGCTTGCCTGGAAGCTGCAGCGCGAACCGCCATCGCCGGTGCTGATGCGATACACGTAGTCGGACAATCCGCACCCACGCAGCCCGGCGAGCCCCTCCTCGATGCGAATCTGATCGGTGTCGGCGATCGTGACGGCGTGCACGGAGGGAAGAGCCGCGACCGCACGGTAGTAGCCGATCGTCGCCTCCGGCCGGAGCGCCTGTTCGACCGCCCGGTGCTGTGCGTTCGGCAGGGCGGCGGCGATGGCGTCGTCGTTCGCGAACCGCTCGGAGACCGTGAGGAGGAAGATCGCCGCGTCGGGGTCGAGGTCGTCCTCCCTGGGCAGCTCCAGGGTGGGGAGCTCGATGACGCCCGACAGGAGCCGAAGGGCGGCGACACGATCTGCGAGCCACGGCGCGTCGGCGACGGGATGCGTGCCCGCGAGCCCAGCGCGCGCGTGTGCGATCTCGTCGCCGAACTCGTCCGTCCCGACGCCCGAGAGCTTCAGGATCGCCAGAGTCTGCAGTCGCGTCGTCCGGTTCTCCTCGGTGGGCTCGTCGGCGTGGAGCTCGCTCTTCAACCGATCGAGGACGTCCCGCTCCACCAGGCCGGCGGCATTCGGATCGAGCAGATAGCTGACGGTGAAGGTGGTGGCCACCGAGCCCAAGGCGACCGGGCGTTGCAGGACGAATCCCTTCTCGCCGGCACCGGCAAGGCACCGCTCCCGGGCTTCGGCTCCCATTCGGTCCTGTTTCAGGAGCGACAGGGCATCGATCGCCGCCATCGTCTCCACCGTGCAGCCCGGTGCGGCGAGCGTCGAGGCCAGGATCGCTCCAAGGCGGGCGACCTCGTCGCCCGACTCGGGCCGCGTCAACGCTACGTAGCCGAGCGTCTCGAAGGCCGGATCGGCCGTATCGGCGGTGGGCGGCGAGAGCCGCACCTCGGACGGCGGCAGGTCGAGGAGACCGCGTGCCAGGCCCAGCCGCCATGCCGAGTACCACGAGGACGTCTCGGTGATCGACGCCACGAGCCGCGTGCCCGCGGCGAGTTCGGGTTGGCCGGCGGCGGTGGTCCGGCTGGCCGCGTCCGCCCAGGCCCAGAGCATGACCGCGTCGGCATTCGCGTCGTCGGTGCGCTCCGGCGGCGAGGGGAGGACGTGCCCAGCGGGAAGGGCGGCCTTGGCGGACGGAGTCGCACCCGCCACCCGGAGCAACGACCAGGTGAACCACGGCTCTGACAGCGTGCCTCGCGCCACGTCCAGATCGACCTCGTCGGGGATCGGTCGTGGTGCCGACAGCGCGAGCATGTCGATCGCGACCGCGGTGAGATACAGGTCGGGGGACTGCGGGGTGTCGGCCTCGGGGGCGCGTACCAGCCCGTCGGCGCCGATGAGGGAGCTCGCCGCCGTGCGAATCGATTCGTCTGCGGACTGTGGCCGGGTGGAGCACCCGGCCACAGTCATCGCGACGACCATCGCGATGGCGACGGCCGTGCAGCCGAGATCTCGTGCCATCGGAGCAGGTCAGACCGAGACGCTGGCGCTACGCATCTGCCCGTTGTACATCGCTGTCCCCGAGACGGTCATGCCCAGATAGATCGTGGACCAGCTCATGCACACGTTTCCGGCCAGGTAGGAATTCTTCTGCCCCTTCGTGTTGCGCAGCGACAAGGACTTGTAGCTGGAGCTGCCGCTCGCGCTCGCGCTGGCGCCGCCCACGCTGACGCTCGCGCCCAGGCCGATCGCCGAGAAGGCCGTGTAGTTCTCCAGCCACTTCGGCTTCTTGGTGATGGTCGCGAGGCTGTCCCACTTCCCACAGCCATGGATGTCGGAGAAGTAGGGAAGACCGAGCCTTGCCTTCAGGGTGGCTCCGTCCCAACTCACCTTCCCGCTCCACTTGTTGCGCGCCTCCGCCGATGGGGCCACGCCGAGCGCCAGGGCGCTGGCGAGCAGCACGGACGCGAGGATCCTGGTCGGATGGGTGATCTTCATCGGTCTCCTTGGATCGAGGATGGATGTTCGTAACGGCCGTCGGCGGCAGCCAAACAGGCTTTCGCCGGGCGGGCAACCGGTCCCCGGCCGCCGGAATCGCCCGTTCGGTCGCGAATCGTGTTACCGGCCGGCCAAGCGATGGGCGCGGTCGCCCGGCGGCCCGTATCCCTTGGAGGGTGGGGATGTCCGCCGTCGGCGACGCCCGCGTCCCGGTGACAAGGGGACTTGCTCCGAGCGGATCGTGCGCCGACCCGCCGGGCCGGACGACCCGGGCCGACATGGCCCGAGCGGGGCCACGGTGACCGCCGGGCCGGCCCGGTGACCGGCCCGCGCCGCAAACTCGTCACAAAATGACGTCCCGATGTCACAAGACGACGTGCGACCCCGACGGTTCCCGAGACACTCGATGCCTCCGAGGCAGGGAGTTGCTGCGCGAGCCGGTCCGGGTGGACGCAAGCACCGGATCATCGCCAGGCGGATGGCAGCCTTGCGGCTCTCGCAGGGCATCGCCGGGCCACGGGACGAGTCGTCGCACCACTGCGGCCGCGCCCAGGCAGAGACTCGCGCCCCCTCACTCGTCCCGCTTGCGGTCCTGTCTCCATTGCCGCGCGGCCTCAGCGCCGGCGAAAAAGGCCATGAACGCGACCGCCGGCCACTCGACGAGGCGCTCGTAGAGGTCCATCGACATGAACATCCCGACGGCGAGTCCGGTCGTCGCGGAAGCGGCAAGCCGCCCGAGCGCCCGGCCGGTCATCGACAGGCCACCTGCGTGGACCCCATGAACAACGCCATGGTGATGAGAGCGGTGAGCACCGGATGGGGGCAGGCATCTCTCACGCATTGTCCGGCGGCCGCCGTGGGCGTCGATGCGTCTTTCAGGGCCGTTGCCGAGCGGACGCCTGTCTCGGTTGCCTCGACGACGACGCTCGTGTCGGCACGCGCCCCGTGCACCTCCGAGGTGGAGCGATCGGCCTGACTCGACTCGTCCGCAAGGGCGAGTTGCGCACTTCCGCCGACGCCGACGCCGAGCGCCAGGGCGCAGGCGGGTGGCGCGGACGCGAGGATTCTGATCGGTCGGGTGATCTTCATTGGGCTCCTTGGGGCTTGAGGATGGGTGTTCGTCGAACGGCCGTTGGCGGCAGCCAAACAGGCTTTTGCCGGGCGGGCAACCGGCCCCCGGCCGCCGGAATCGCCCGTTGGGCCTCAGATCGTGTTGCCGGCGGCGAAGCCAGGTGCGCCGTCGCGCGGCGGTCCGTATCCCTTGGATTGTGGAAACGTCGTCAGTGTCGGCCACCTCATCCGGGTGACAAGGGGACTCGTCTCGGCCGGCCCGGCCACCGGTTCGTCGGCCGGTTGGGCCTCGGTAGAGACAAGGCGCTGCGGCTGCGGTGACCGCCTCGACCGCTGGAGGAACGGCGCGCGCTGGAAACTTGTCACAAAGTGACGCGTCGATGTCACAAATCGCGTGCGAGTCCCACAGCCCGAGAGTATGCGGCTCTCCGCGGTCGACGGGACTATTCCGCAGAGCAGGCCGATGGCCGCGGAGACGGCAAGCCGCTCGTCGATCGCAGTCTGGCGGACGTCACCGTTGATGCCTGCGTGGCTGTGCCCTTCCTCCAGCCAGACCGGATACTCGGGGCCCCCGGACCGACCGCAGAACTCCGTCGATGCCGTCCGGGCCTGCGTAACGGTCATGTCGAGAAGGCGCTCAGCAGGGCTGTGGCCACGGCCCTGCTGAGCGCCCTGGCTCGCCGTCCTTCACTCGTCCGGGTTGCGGGCCTTCTTGCGCTGCCGGAGCGCCTCGAGCCCAGCGAAAAAGACCGGAAAGGCGACTGTAGGCCACGCGACAAGGGTGTGGTAAATGGTGGTCGACGGGACCATGCCGCAAAGCAGGCCGATAGCCGCGTAGATGGCAATCCGTCCGGGATTCCAGCCGGTCATCGGCAGGTCACCGTCGTGTAGCGCATGAATAGTGCCATGGTGACGAGGTTGGTGATCACCGGGTGGGGGAAGGTGATCCTCACGCATTTCCCCGCAGCCGCCGCGCTGCCGAATAGCTTGTCGATCGCGACGGCCAGCAGTGTGGACGCGAGGGCTCCGATGAAATGTGTAGCCTTCATCGGTCTCTCCTTGCCTTGAGGATGGGTGTTCGTCAACGGCCGTTGGCGGCAGCAAAACAGACCGTCGCTCACCGTGCAACCCCCATGTGGCCGCCAGGATTGGCCTTTCGGATCGCGAAACAGGTTACCGACCGCGCGACATGAGAGCGGTCGTCGCGCAGCCGGCCCGCGTCCTTCGGCCGAAGGGAGTTCTCCGACCTGGTTCCCGTGACCGCCCTGGCAAGGCGGCGCGCGGCTCGCGGGTGAAGCGCCGGCACGCCGGGTGAGGGGATCCAGATCGAGCGAAGGCGATGCCGCCGCGGTGACCGCCTCGCTCGCGGGGCGAACGACGCGCGCCGGAAACGTGTCACAAGATGACGTGTCGATGTCACAAAACCGCGTGAGATCCCCACCGTTCCGGCCCTCCCGAGTCTCTCCGCGCGCAGGGACGGAGCCCCGCCTTTGGGGAGATGGGAGATGCTTCCGACCCTCGGCCGAGTCTCTCCGCGCGCAGGGACGGAGCATGGGTGGGTCCAGGTGCAGGCCGGATCGATACCCCGGTCGCGGCGGACGGCCCGGAGCCGGATCCCGTCCCGCCGCGTGGCACAGCTACGCCGGGGTCGCCCCGCCCTCCCGGGCGCGCAAGCCATAGGTGCCGGCGGTCAGGGTGCGATACGAGGCTGACACGATCTCCTCCAGCACGTCGAGATCGATCCGCTCGAGGTCGGTGATGTAGAGACATCCGACTCCGGTCCTGTGCGGCCCGAGACGCGCGAGAGCCTTCGCGTGTGCGCCAACGCCGTCGACCAGATAGACCACGGTCGCAGCCTTGCGTGGCGCGAAGCCGGCGGCGCTCGCATCGCCCCGGCGTCCCGAGGCGTACTCGTAGTGGTAGGAGCCGAAGCCCACGATCGTGCCCCAGAGCGTGGGCTCCCGTCCGGTCGCCCTGCGCATCAGGGCGACGAGTGTCTCCGCGTCGCGCCGACGGACGGCCGGGACGACCCTGTCGAGGAATGCGGCGACATCGCCGCCCGTGGGCTCCATGGTGCACCTCCTGATCATGGTGGGCCTGTGCGTCACCTCGAAGACGACGAGGCGCGCTGCGGCAGCGACCGCGTGAGCCTGTGCAGCCCACGTCCGAGCCCGATCGCCAGGTAGGCGATCACGAGGAAGAACACGACCAGCCCCGCGACGTTGAGCAGCACCTGCGGCGCTCCGTAGCGGTCGACGTCGAGGAAGAAATAGGGATACCGGCTGTCGGGGAGGATCGGGCCGCCGACCTCGGCTCGGACCATGGCGAAGACGACGTAGGCCAGTGGAATGGCGGCCCATGTGAAGGGAGCCCACCAGCGCAGGTCCTCCGTGTCGGCGAAGAACAGCCAGTCCGCGAACACCAGCGCGGGGGTGACCAGGTGCACGAGGAGGTTGCCCAGCGGGTCGACGCCGTGGGCGGAGAGATCCGGCAGACCCGGGGCGAGGATCAGGTTGTAGACCAGCCCGGTCACCAGGATCGCCAGCATGACGGCGCCCATCGCGAGTGCGGGCGGATCGCCGGCGAGGGCGATCCGGCGCTGCGAGATCCACAGGAACACCGTGCGAATCAGGATGGCGAGGTAGCAGGCGAACACGAGGATGTTGCTCTGGATCGTGTAGAACGCCAGTTGGGAGACCGCGAGGCCGCCACTCGCGACGCCGAGCATGAGGGCCAGGCCCAGCCCGGCGCCGGCCACGATCGCTGCTCGCAATCCGAACCGCACAGCGCTGACGGAGGCGGGAGACACGCGTGGAGCGTACCCCGACGCGGGGCCGCGCGATGGCCGGTCATCGGCGTGAGCGTTGGTGCAGGGCCCCATGCCGTCTCACACCTTTGTCTCTTCTCTGTGAACTGCTGCGGGATCGGTTCGCCGGCCCTAGAGTGAGGGGAGCCTAACCTAATTGACCGAGGTGGAGTAGCGTGCGCGTACGACGGATCCTGACGTGGCTCGGCGCTCTGGCGCTGGCAGCGGCGGTCGTGTGGGGATCCACCGGCACCGCGGCCGCACAGGACGACTGGCAGGACGTCACCGAATCGATCACCTCCCTCCTCGACGAGGTTCCCACGCTCTACGCGGACGGCGACCTCAAGGGCGTCGAGGCCAACGTCCGAAAGGCCTATTACGAGGAGTACCAGGCCAGCGGACTCGAGGACGAGGTCAAGCACCGCCTGGGCGCCGACCGGGCGACCGCCTTCCAGACCGGCGTCGTCGAGCTCCGGAACCTCACCCGGGACGGCGCCCCGCAGGCCGACGTGAAAGCGGCGGTCGCCCAGCTCACGACGCAGCTCACGACCGACGTCGAAGAGGTGCGGACGGCCCCCGAGGTCAGCGACCGATGGGGAAGGGTCGCGCAGAGCATCGTCGAGACGAGCAACGAGGCGCTGCGACTGTACGAGGCGGGCGACCACGACGCCGCATTCACCGAGGCCAGCCGCGCCTACCTGGAGCACTACGAGGCCGACGGGCTGGAGAAGGCGACCCTGTCGTACCTCAGCAGCGGACGCGTCGCCGAGGTCGAGGCGGAGTTCCGTCAGATCCGCATGGACATCCGCGACGGCGTGCCCGTCGACGACGTGCGCAGCCACGTGGAGACCCTCAACCGGATGGTGACCGAGGACGCGGCCTCGCTCGACTCCCTGGGCGCCAACGAGGCCGTCGGCTGGAGCGGCTTCGTCGCGTCCTTCCTCATCCTGCTCCGCGAGGGCGCCGAGGCGCTCCTCGTCGTGGCGGCCGTCATCACCTACGTGATCAAGTCCGGCCGGCGAGACCAGCTCCGGGGCGTCTACCTCGGCATCGTGGCGGCGATCGCCGTCAGCGTCGGGCTCGCCGTGTTGTTCAACTCCCTCACCAGCAGCGCCGCGCTCGGCCTGACGCAGGAGCTGATCGAAGGCATCGCCGGCGCCCTGGCGGCCGTGATGCTGATCTACATCAGCAGTTGGATCCTCTCGAAATCCGAGGGCGACGCCTGGCACCGGTACATCACCGACACCGTCGACAAGCAGTCCGCGGCCGGAGGCCGGTGGGCGCTGTTCGCCGTCGTGTTCCTCGCCGTGGCCCGCGAGGGCTTCGAGACCATCCTGTTCTACATCCCCGTCTTCGGCGCCGCGCAGACGACCACCGATCATCTGCTCATCTGGGCCGGCCTCGCCGCCGCCGTCGTCGTGCTCGCCGTCCTGTTCCTGGCGGTGCGGCTCTTCGGCGTCAGACTGCCGCTGCGGCCCTTCTTCCGCTGGACGTCCGTGCTCCTCGCGATCCTGGCGATCACCATCACCGGCGGCGCGGTGAAGGAGTTCCAGGACGCCATGCTCGTGGACGCGACGCCGGTGGCGGGCGTCCCGCAGGTGACCTGGCTCGGCCTGTACCCGACGGTGGAGACCCTTGCGGCACAAGGGATCGTCACCGTCGTCGTGCTGGCGCTCATGCTGTGGCAGTTCCGCAAGTCGGTCGGACAGCCGGCCACGCCGGACGATCCGGCCCCCGTTCCCGCCGACGACGCGGACGTTCCCGCCGACGAAGCGAGCGTGTCCGCGGACGGCAACGATGCCCCCACCCCCTCAGATCACACCAAGGAAAGGGTCGAAACACAGTGAAGATCATGGGGAAGGTCGCGCTCGGCGCGACTGCACTCGTCCTGGCGCTGGCCGGATGCTCCGGCGCTCCGGAGGAGACCACCGCCACCACACCCGGCGGGACGACGACAACCAGCGAGAGCCCTGCCGCCGAGGAGACCGACGGCACGGTGGTCGGCATCCAGGAGAAGGAGGTCGGTGACTCCGGACCGCAGGAGGCCGGAGACTACCTGATCGTGTCGGCCGTCTACTTCCAGGCCGTCGACCTGGAGCACGGCTCGATGAACATGCCGCCGGCATCCGATTCGGACATGCACTTCGAGATCGATATCAAGACCACGGAGAAGGCCAAGGACATCGGGTACGAAGCCGATCAGTTCATGCCCTACCTCAAGATCAGCCCGAAGCTGACCGAGAAGACCACCGGCAAGGTCGTCGACCTCGGAACGCTCATGCCGATGATCGCCTCCGACGGACCCCACTACGGCAACAACATCAGCCTGGATCCCGGCAAGTACACGGTCGAACTCACCATCCAGTCCCCGGCCGACGACTTCATGCTGCACACGGGCAAGGACACCAGCGGTGTGAAGGGCCGGTTCTGGACAGACCCGCTCAAGGTCACGTTCGACAACTTCGAATGGGACGGCCAGCTGCTCTGACGCGGCCCATTCTCCATGCTGAAACTGTTCGTAGCCTCTGCTGAGCTCGCACTTCCGCTGTGCGTGCTGTCGGCGATGCTCATCGCCAACCGCTCCTACGCGCCGACCAGGCGTCAGCGCGTAGGACGGTTGACCGTGGCGAGCCTCGGGACGGGTGCGGTCGCCGCCGTCGTCATCGTCTGGCTGCGGCTCAACACGCAGCACATCCGGCTGCCCGTCATCAACATCTGGGCCGGCACCTTCCTGCTGGCGGCCCAGTTCGCGTTCCTCGCGGCCCTGTGGCTCATGACCCGGCGACCGCTCGTGACCGACGCTCCCGGCCGGCGCAGCCGATTCCTCACCTGGACGAGCCTCGCGTCCCTGCTGCTCGTCAACCTCTACTACGGCATCCCGCTGTACATCGCGATCGACGGCGTCGTGCCGATGAACGGCACCCTGTTCGCCAGCGACTCGCTGCTCAACCTCATCGGCTACATCCTCGGCGTCGTCGTCACGGCCTTCGCGGGCTGGATCGTCGCCGTGAGCCTCGGCCGGGTGCCGAGCCTGGCCCGGCGCATCGTCACGACACTCGCCATGGCCGTCGCGATCGTGTGCCAGTGGGCGCCCCTGTACCAGCAGTACGCGGCCGTCAAGTTCGTGCCGAAGAGCTCGCTCAACTTCGACGTCCTGCTGTGGATCCAGCGCAACAGCGTCCCGATCCTGCTGGCCTACGTCGTCCTGTCCGTCGTCCCCGCCGTGATCGCGATCGTGACACGACGGCGCGCGGCGCCCGCCGATGCGGCGCCGGCGGAGCGACGGCTGGTCCGGGCCGACACGATCTCCCGGCGGCGGTTCCTCGGAGCGTCCGTGGTCGTCGGGGTCGGGCTGGCCGCCACGTACACCGTCGGCAAGCAGATCGCCGAGGCCGTCCCGGAGCTGTCGCCCATCGAGCCGTCGGTGGTGAACGGCGACAACGTGGAGGTCGACGTGGTCGCCGTCAGCGACGGGCACCTGCACCGGTTCGCCTACGAGGCGTCCGGCGGCACCGAGGTGCGCTTCATCGTCATCCAGAAGAACGCGTCCGCGGCGTTCGGCACCGGCCTGGACGCGTGCGAGATCTGCGGTCCCAGCGGCTATTACGAGCGGGACGGCAAGGTCGTGTGCCGCAAGTGCGATGTCGTCATGAACGTCCAGACCATCGGGTTCGCGGGCGGCTGCAACCCGATCCCCATCTCCTACGACCTGGCCGACGGCAAGCTCCTGTTCAAGGTCGCAGAGCTGGAACAACAAGCGAAGGTGTTCCGCTGACATGTTCTTCCTGATGATCTTCCGCGCCCTGCGGCGGCAACTCGGCAAGCGTGTGATGATCGCCGTCACGATCTGCCTCGGAGCCGCCCTCACCACGTCGATGATGGCCGTCATGCTCGACATCGGCGACAAGGTGAAACAGGAACTGGCCTCCTACGGCGCCAACATCGAGGTGACCCCGAAGGGCGCCTCGGTCGTCTCCGACGTGTACAGCACCGACGACGAGACGACCGGCGCGTTGAAGGAGGACGAACTGCCCCGGCTCAAGACGATCTTCTGGGCCAACAACCTGGAGGACTTCGCGCCGTACCTCACGATCACGGTCCGCGCCGACCAGCCGGCCCAGGACGCCGCCGACATCACGCTGATCGGCACCTGGTTCGACAACACGATGGCCATGCCCGCCGGAGATCCGGTGACGACCGGCCTGCGACATCTGCGCGACTGGTGGGACGTCGACGGGGCCTGGGCCGCGGACGGCGACTCCGGCCAGGTGATGGTCGGGACGAACCTGGCCGAGGCCCGTGGGTGGAGCGTCGGGGACACGATCACCATCACCGGCAGCAAGGGCGCGACGGAGGCCACGGTGGCCGGAATCTTCCATGCGGGCAGCGAGGAGGACGACCTCGTGTATGCCCCGCTCGCCGTCGCGCAGGAGGTGGCGGGACGTCCGGGCGAGATCGATCGCATCGAGGTGAGGGCGATCACGACCCCCGAGAACGAGTTGTCGCAGCGCGCCGAGAGCGACCCGTCGAGCCTGTCGGTGTCCGATTGGGAGACCTGGTACTGCACCGCCTACGTGTCGTCGATCTCCTACCAGATCGAGGAGTCGATGACCGACGCGGTGGCCAAGCCGGTGCGGCAGATCGCCGACTCGGAAGGCGTGATCCTGGAGAAGACGCAGCTCATCATGACCCTCATCGCGATTCTCGCGATGGTGGGGTCCGCGCTGGGCATCGCCAACCTCGTGACGGCCAGCGTCATGGAGCGCGCCCCCGAGATCGGGCTGCTGAAGGCCATCGGCGCGCGCAACGCGTCCATCGTCGGACTGATCCTGACCGAGACGCTGATCGTCGGGCTCGTCGGCGGGGCGGTCGGCTTCGGGCTGGGCATCGGCCTGGCGCAGATCATCGGCCAGATCGTGTTCTCGTCGTGGATCACTCTCCGGCCGCTGGTGCTGCCGGTCATGGCCGCCCTCATCGCGTCGATGATCCTGCTCGGATCCCTGCCGTCCCTGCGCGCGCTGATGGCGCTGAAGCCGTCCAACGTCCTCCATGGGAAGTAGGGGCATGACGCGCGCCAGGATGTACCTGCGGATGATCACGCGATCGTTCATCCGCCGGATCTCCCGCGTTCTCATCGCGTCGCTGTCCATCATCGTGGGCGCGACGACGCTGTCGGCGCTGGGGATCATCACCTACACCGTCCCCGAGCAGATCGCGCGCGAGCTGCGCTCCTACGGCGCGAATCTCGTCGTGTCGCCCGCGGGCGCGCAGACGGTGCGGACCGACGACCTCACGGCCATCAACGCGGCGCTGGCCGCGGACGGGGCGACGGTCGTCGGCTACGCGCCGTACCGGCAGGACAACCTGCTGTACAACCAGCAGCCCGTGTCGGCGATGGCCACCGACTTCGCCCTGGCCACCGCCATGCGTCCCTATTGGAGCGTCGAGGGGGCGTTGCCCGCCCGGTCGGGCGAGGTGCTCGTCGGCCGTGACCTGGCCAAGAAGTACGGCTTCGAGGCGGGCGAGCAGATCGCGGTGCGGACCCAGACCGACGACGGCACCGACTCCGCGGCGGTGAACCTGACGGTCTCGGGCGTGCTGCGGACCGGCGGGTCGGAGGACGCCATGCTGGTGCTGTCGCTGGACGATCTCGAGTCGATCCTCCCGGCGGACGGGAGGCTCGACATGATCGAGTACTCGCTGCTCGCCGACGAGGGTGAGCTCGGCGACATCGCCACGATGATCGACGACACGGATGACTCCGTGCATGCGCAGGTGGTCAAGCGGATCACCAAGTCCGAGTCGAGTGTCCTGCTGACGCTGCGGGCCCTGATCTGGATCGTGAGCCTCGTCGTCGGAGCCCTGACCCTCATCAGCGTGTCGACGACGATGAACGCCGTCGTGAGCGAGCGGGCGACGGAGCTGGCCTTGAAGAAGGCCCTCGGCGCATCGAACAAGGAACTCGTCGGCGAGTTCTTCGGGGAGGGTGTGATCCTCGGTCTGTTCGGAGGTCTCGTGGGTGCGCTGTGCGGGATGGCCGTGGGCGGCGCGGTCACCCAGGAGGTCTTCAACCTGAATCTGCAGGCGAGCTGGTGGGTGGTTCCGCTGACCATGGCGATCTCCGCGGTGGTCAGCGGCCTGGGGAGCTTCGTCACCGTGCGGCGCATCACCAACATCGATCCGGCCGTTGTGCTGGGGGGAGAGTGACATGGATTCGCAGACGGTCTACAGCCTGACGGGCGTCAGCAGGGTCTACGGGGACGTCGCGGCGCTGAACAACGCCGATCTGACGATCCACAAGGGGGAATGGTTGTCGATCGTCGGGCCGTCCGGCTCGGGCAAGACCACCTTGATGAACATCCTCGGCTGCATGGACACCCCGACGTCCGGCACGGTCCTGCTGGACGGCGAGCGGCTCGACCGGCAGGGGGAGCGGGAGTTGGCGATCATCCGGCGCCGGCGTATCGGGCTCATCTTCCAGAAGTTCCACCTCATCAAGCACCTGACGGCGCTGGAGAACGTCATGGTGGCGCAGTACTACCACTCGATGCCGGACGAGGGGGAGGCCCACGCGGCGCTGGAGCGGGTCGGCATGGGCTCCCGGGCGACGCATCTGCCGCGGGAGATGTCGGGCGGGGAGCAGCAGCGGGTGTGCATCGCACGGGCGCTGATCAACTCGCCGTCGGTCGTGCTCGCCGACGAGCCCACCGGGAACCTGGACGAGGCCAACGAGCAGATCGTGCTCGACCTGTTCCACCGGCTGCACGACGAGGGCACGACTCTCGTCGTGGTCACCCACGACGCCATGGTCGCGAGCCAGGGCCAGCGCCAGGTCATCCTCAACCACGGGCGCATCGCGGACGTCGTGGAGACCGAGGACTACGTCCGCGCCTTCGGCACGTCCACCGCCGTGTCCACCGGGTCCGCAGCGGCAGCGGCGGCGGACGGAGAGGGGGAGAGCCGGTGAGACGGGCGTACACGACGCGCACGCTCGCGTTCGCCGCGGCGCTGGGCATCGCCGTGTTCTCCGGATGCGGCCAGAACATGAAGGCGTCGGACTATCCCGACGGGACCTACACCGGGACGAGCGCGCCCGACGACGACGGTGCGGTCGGGACGGTGACCTTCACGATCAAGGGCAACGTCATCACCGAGGCGTCCTTCGTCATCGCCGACGCCGACGGCACTCCCCACGACGAGAACTACGGGCTGTCGAAGTCGACGGGCAAGCCGGTCGACGACGCGTTCTACCAACGCGCCCAGGCCGCCATCGCCGCCGAGAAGGAGTACGTGACGCAGTTCACCGAGGTCGGCGACGCCGACGAGGTCGACATCATCGCGGGGGCGTCGGTGTCGCACCGTCAGTTCGTCGAGGCGGTCGCCGACGCGCTGAGCGACAGCGAATGACCCCCGGCGGCCGCGGCGCGGCCGGTGGCGCCGGGAGGGGTGCGAGCGACATCGCGGAGTGGGAGAGCGGTGGCCGCTGGACGGCCTCGACGGCGATGGGCACGACGGTCCACGTCTGCCTGGTGGGCGCCGGGCCGGTCGTGGGCGTTGCTCCTCCGGCGCACGACGTGGTCGCCGAGATCGACGCGGCCCTGTCGCGGTTCCTCCCCGCGAGCGAGGTGAGCCGGATCAACGCGTCCCCGGGGCGGTGGCTGCCCGTGGGGCGGCACCTGGCGGCCGTCGCGGAGGCCGCCGAGCGGTACCGGGCGCTCACGGCGGGCGCCTTCGACGCGATCGTCGCCGACACGCCCGTCGAGGGCCCTCGGCTGCGGTTCCGCACGGGAGCCTCGGGCGTCAGGGAGGCGTTTCTCGCTCCGGGGTGCCGAATCGACCTCGGCGGCATCGCGAAGGGGTACGCGGCCGACGCCGCGCGGGACCGGTGTGAGGCGGATGCGCACGGAGTGATGGTGTCGGTGGGGACGTCGTCCATCTCGTTCACGGGCACACCCCCGGTCCGGGAGGCATGGCGGATCGCGATCGGCTCGCCCTGGGAGGACGTGCCCGAGACCTTGGGCTACATCGAGGTGTCGCGGGGCTCGTTCTCGATGTCGGGGGTTCGCGGGCAACGCCGGGGGGGCGAGAGGATCGTCCCGCAGCACCTGCTCGATCCCCGGACGGGGGGCCGGGTCCGCACGGATGTCTGCGCGGTCGGCGTGCTGAGCGACGACGGCATGCGCAGTGAGGCGTTGTCCACGGCGTGCATGGTGCTGGGAACGGGACCGGGGCTGGAGCTGTGCGCGGACGAGCAGGTCGAGGCGCTGTTCCTGACCGTCTCGGGCGACCTGGTCGCGACGCCCGGCATGGGGCGGCGCGTGTCCCTGCGCAGGGGCATCCGCCGACGCCTGCAGGACGTCCTCGATCGCTGATCCGGGGAGGACGCGCCGCGGGGCTGGTCCGGGTCCACCTGCTGGCCTGCGTCCCCGGTCGTCCTCAGCGCCACAGCGGCGAACTGCGACTTTCTGTGCGGTATGGCGCCACTGGGGGTCGATGCGTGTCCCCGCCGCGGACTTCTGCACCGAATGAGCGGCGGTCGGTGGGCCTATTCGGTGCACAAAGTCGCGCCTGACAGAGCTGGTCCCTCAGCCGGGCCGCTTTCGGTAAGAAAAGCCGCGACTGTGCCGCCCGGCTCTCCCCGACCAGCCGATGCCGAGCGTTCGCCGCGGCCGTCAGGGCCGGAACGCAGAAACGGGCGATCCGCGGCCCGAACCAAAGCTGGAACATCGGGACGTCGTCACCCGCTCTGCGCTGGAGGATCCCGAAGGGGCATCCTTTCGCGACCACGAGGGCGATGCCCTCTCCTGCGAGGGTCGCGATGGAGAGGCCCAGCCAGTGGTCGCGACGTCGAACCGCCGCACAGAACCAGACGTAGGACAGGCAGGCGAGTTCCCCGACGCCGATCGCGCTGTGCACGATGCGCAGTGCGCGGATGACGCGTTCACGCTCGTCGACGCCGACGGAGCCGGGAGCCGCGTGCTCGGCGTCGACATCCATGGAGTGCGGCCTATCGAGCCGTCATCACCGGATGCCGCCGTGCGGGTCGATCGGCACGTCACGAGTGCGACCGGTGTCGAGCTCGGACGGCCTCACCGATCCTTGAGCCTGCCTGCCCCCAGGTCCTCAAGGGGGTCCGTGAGCTTGTCGAAAGGACGGTCCCGACGCCTGTCGAAAGGACGGCGGTTTCGAGCAGCCCCGGTGCGCTGGTGACGGTCGCGAACTCGTCCGGGGTCAGACGGCCGAGGCGGGTCTCCGAATCACTGCACCGTCGGCCGGGGACGATTCCGATCCCTCCTCGATTGCGTCGTGAGCTTCGTCGGTCACCCGGGGCACGGGAATGCAGACGCTGAGCGTGGCGCAGATCGCTGCGGCAGCGAGCCCCATGACGAAGACGAGCGCGAAGGCGCCGGTGACGTCGTGGCCGGTGGAGGCGGCGAGGATGGCGCCGACCGCGGCGGAGGCGACGGTGGTGCCGAAGGCGCGCATGAGGGTGTTCAGGCCGTTGGCGGCCCCGGTCTCGTGGCGCGGGACCGCGCCCATGATCAGGGCGGGCATCGCGGCGTAGCCGAGTCCGATGCCGACGCCGATGATGGTGTTGACGACGGCGATCGTCCACACGTGCAGAGGGACGATCACGCAGACCAGGTAGGCCCCGGTGAGCACGATCGCACCGGCGACCAGCAGCGGCTTCGGGCCGGCGGAGCGTTCGATCCGGCCGGCGATCGGTGACATGACCAGCATCGCCAGGCCCGAGGGCATCAGGACGAGGCTCGCCTGCAGCAGGTCGAGGCCCATCCCCCCGGCGGCCGCCGGGGCCTCCAGGAGCTGCGGGAACGCGATGCTGGAGGAGAAGAGGGCGAAACCCATCGCGACGGACGCGAGGTTGGTGGTGAGCACCGCGGGCCGAGCGGCGACCCGCAGGTCGACGAGCGGATTCGTCAGCCGCAGTTCGTACCAGCCCCAGCCGATGAGCACCGCCACCCCGGTGATGAGGCTGATCAGGGTCGGCGAGGCCGTCCAGCCCCATTCATTGCCGCGCGACACGGCCAGGAGCACGCCCACCAGACCGATGGCCAGACCCACCGCCCCAGGGATGTCGACGCGTCCGCCGGCGGGGTCGCCGGCCGTGGGCACGACCGCGAGGAGGAGCGTGAAGGCGACCGCGGAGACGGCCGCCGCGAGGACGAACAGCATGTGCCAGTCGAGGTTCTCGACGACCAGTGCGCTCACCGGCAGGCCGATGGCGCCGCCGACGCCGAGGGTGGCGCTCACCAGTGCGATCGAGGTGCCGAGCCTCGTGGAGTCCACGACGTCGCGCAGCAGGGATATGCCCAGCGGGATGACGCCCATGCCCAGTCCCTGGAGCGCGCGTCCGACGATCAGGGTCGTGAGCCCTGGGGCGAGGGCGCAGATGACGGAGCCGGCGACGAGGACGCCCATCAGCACGAGCGCGATGACCCGCTTGCCGAACATGTCGCCGAGCTTGCCGACGATCGGGACGGCGACCGCGGAGGCCAGCAGCGTGGTGGTGATGACCCAGGCGGTGTCCGCGGCGGGAGCGTTCAGAAGGTGCGGAAGCTCGCTCTGAATGGGGATCAGGATCGTCTGCATGAACGATGCGCCCATGCCGGCGAACGCCAGCACGGCGACCACCAGATACTGGCGGGTCCTGCTGTACGGGGAGGTGAACGATTCGGATGCGACGTGCACGAAACCTCGGTTCAAGCGACGGAATATCGAGTATGAGACGGCGTCTCGCCTAGAATACGCCTATGAGAACCGAGCTTCGCGAGCGTGCACATGAGCTGATACGCGCCGAACTGGTCGACGCCGCATTCGAGCTCATCGTCGAGCACGGCTACGAGGCCCTCACCGCGGAGGACCTGGCGCGGGGGCTCGGGATCTCCCGGGCGACGTTCTTCCGGTACCTGGGCTCGAAGGACGAGGTGATCGTCTCGGCCGTCCTGGGTGATCTCGACCAGTTCGCGGAGGCGATGCGGGCTTCGCGGCTCGATCCCGCGGGGTCCCGGTGGCACCGGCTTCGGGCCGCCTTCGAGCCCGCGGTCGTGCAGTCGGAGGAGTCGGCGCAGCGCCTGCGCAAGCAGCTCCGTCTCATCCAGTCGCTCCCACTCGTCAGCGCCCGGGTGCGCCGTGCCCGCGTCCCCCAGATCGAGAGCCTCGCCGACGCACTCGTCGAGGACGGGGCGGACGAGTTCGCGTCCCAGGTTCTCGCCACCGCTGCGGTCGCCGTGCTCGATCAGTGCTGGGTGCGGTGGGGGCGAGACGAGCAGGCGTCGCTGCGGACCATCCTCGACCGGGCCTTCGCCGAGCTCGCTGCGGGGAGTGAGCCCCTCGGTGCCGGGCGCGCAGACGCGTCGAGCGCTCCCTAACTGCCGGAATTCGGCCGGAATCCGGAGGTTCGGGAGCGTTCGGTGCACCCCCGACGCGCTTCCCGTCTGAGCGAGATCGTCCGACACATCGGCGACGTGGGAGCCCTGCCACGCGCTTGTAGGATTCGGGTGCGTTCTCGTTTGCGTCGTGGAGGGAGTCCCCGATGGCCCAGAGCGATGGTCCGATCGTCTCGACGCCGAGCGGTCGCGTCAGCGGAGTGCAGCGGGCAGGGCATGCCGCCTTCCTCGGTATCCCGTTCGCCGAGCCGCCCGTGGGCGCGCTCCGGTTCGCGCCGCCCGCACCCGCGAGGCCGTGGGACGGGGTGCGGCCCGCGACGGCGTTCGGGCCGACGCCGCTGCGTGTGGCGACCTCCGGCCTGGTGCCGGAACCCGCGATCCCCGGGGAGGGCATCCTCACCGTCTCGGTGTTCACCCCGGACGCCGACCCGGCCGCACGGTTGCCGGTGCTGGTGTGGATCCACGGCGGAGGCTTCATCGGCGGTTCCCCGGCGAGCCCCTGGCATGACGGCGCGGCCTTCGCCCGGGACGGCGTGGTCACCGTGCTGGTGTCCTATCGGCTCGGGTTCGACGGGTTCGGTGCGATCCCGGGCGCGTCCGCGAACCGGGGCGTTCAGGACTGGATGCGGGCGCTGGAGTGGGTGCAGGAGCACATCCCGGCGTTCGGTGGCGACCCGGACCGGGTGACCCTCGCCGGCCAGTCGGCCGGGGGAGCCTCGGTGCTCACCCTGCTGGGCGCGCCCTCGGCGACGCCGCTGTTCCGCGCGGTGTGGGCGAGTTCGCCCGCGCTGCCGGTGCGCACCCGCGACGAGGCGGAGGAGGCCACCCGGCGGCTCGCCGAACGGCTCGGCGTCCCCGCGACGTGGGAGGCGCTGGCGGCCGTGCCGGAGGAGCGGGTGCTGGCAGAGCAGATGGCGGCGGCGCGCCCGCACGGCACCTCGCTGAAGGACCTCATCGAGCGATCCCCGTCCTACTCACCGGTGGTGGACGGCGAGCTGATCCCCGAACCCACCCTCGACGCGCTCATGCACGGCGTCGGCGGCGGAGTGGAACTGGTGATCGGCTCGAACGACAACGAGATCATCTTCCCGGCCGAATCGCTGCCCGCCTGGTTGCACCTCGTGCCGCAGAGCCTTGTCCTGCGGGCGACCGGCCTGCGCGGCCACGAGCTGCGCGAGTACCGGGACGAGCAGCGGCAGGCGGGTGTGGCGGGGGCGGCCGCGATGCTCGACCAGGATGTGACCGATCGTGTGTTCCGGCGGCAGGTCGTCCGCGTCGCCAACGCGCGCGTGGCAGGCGGCGCGGCCACGCGCCTCTACCGCTTCTCCTGGGCCTCGCCGACGAAGGGCGGCGCGATCCACTGCCTCGACCTGCCGTTCCTCTGGGACATCCTCGACCGCGACGACGTGGCGCCGCTGGCCGGCGACTCCCCGCCGCAGGACCTCGCCGACGTCATCCACGGGGCGGCCGTCGCACTCGCCCATGGCTCCGGCCCCGACTGGCCCGTCTGGGACGACGAGCACCGCCGCGTCGCCGTGCTCGGCGGCGACGCAGGCCCTCTCGACATCATCGACAACGGCTACGCCGCGCTCGCCCCGCTCCTCGACTAGATCTCAACCGACGATCTCTCCCAGCGAGCCGACCTTGGCAACCAGCGCGCCCCGAAACGACCAGAAGCACGTCCCGTCTTCCGTCACGACGGGCTCGAGCACGCACGCGGACCCGCCGCCGGCGTGTATCTCCGGCCACGGGCGCCACAGCGCCTCGATCACCCAGTCCTGAAGCAGCGACGCGATCCACCGCAGGTCTTCCTGTCCGACAGAGGAGTCTTCGACGACCAAGGACTCGACTCTTTCCGGGATCGTCAGCACGAATCCGGGCCCTTCGAATCCCTCAGGCATGGGAGCATCGGACTCCAGCAGCCAGACACCTCTGTTGAGGTCTGCGATATTCGGACGGGGTTCCAGGCCCACGGTCCGCGCGTCCCGCACGAAGTCCGTCAACAGGGACCTGGCTCGACTCGGCATCGGTCTGCATCTCCCGTCCCGCTGCTACGGCCCGGTGACGTGTTCGAGATGAGGACGGACTCCTCGACGTCCGACATCGCCGATCGCTTCAGGATCCTCACAGTACTTGGTCGAGGCCCGGAACCTTCCGCTCCGATCCGTGTGGCCAGGGCTGTCACTCACCTTCGTCGCCATCAGGGCCGGTCCGGACGAGGACTCCACCGAGAAACTGCGTGCGGGTTTCTTCACCTTATGGGTTCCGGGTCGGCGGCGGCAGTCGCGCAACGCGGCTTTTCTTACCGAAAGAGCGGGCATCGGCGGCGCATTCGGTTCAGAAATCCGCGGTTACGCTCCACCCGTCCACGGAGGGCCGCCGCAAGGTACAAAAAGTGGCTCATCACAAACGAGGTGTAGCGGGGGTGTGATGAGCCGTCAGACCTCCTACTGGTTCGCGTTGCGCCTGACGCGATGTCGGAGTCGCTCAGGTCGTTCGGGCGCCGTCCGCGCTTGAACTCGACGGTGTACGTCTCGCCGTGCGCGGCGATCACCCGCAGTGCCGCTACGTCATGGCGCCAAACCAGCCATACTTATGAACTTCAACAAGCATTCTCACCGTGTAGCCAAAACTCTTGGTAACTATGGACTGCCAGCGGCTCGTGGTGTCACAGCAGTACCTCAAGCGCCTGGCGGATGCGGGGCTTGGCCTTTGGGGAGGGCGCGTGCAGATGTCGGCAGCTCCACGCTCACGCTAGGGCACGATTGGGGCACGAAACGCCAAAATCCGCTCTGTCTCGGAGCGTTTGCCCTAGTCAGAGCGGATTTCACCGCGTCGGGGTGACAGGATTTGAACCTGCGACCTCTTCGTCCCGAACGAAGCGCGCTACCAAGCTGCGCCACACCCCGATGGCCCTGGGGCCGAAGGAGAGTCTAGCTCAATCGGGGCGGCGGCTCATAAACGGCGTCGACGGCGGTCAGGGTCAGGACGCTGGCCTCGGGACGACACGCGAACCGGTACGGCGCGAACGGGGACGATCCCACGCCGGCCGACACGTGCATCACCGCGATCCGGCCGTCGGCGAGATGCGTCGAGATGCCCTTCGCGCGTTCGGCGTCCAGGTCGCAGTTCGTCACGAGCGCGCCGTGCCCGGGCACGCACACCTGCCCGCCGTGGGTGTGGCCGGCGATGACCAGCCCGACGCCCGAGGACACGAACGCGTCCAGCACTCGCAGGTACGGGGCGTGCGTGACGCCGATCGTGAGGGCCGCGGCGGGGTCGACCGGACCCTGCGCCACCGAGAGGTCCTCCAGTCGGTGGTGGGCGTCGTCCGTCCCGCGGACGTCGAGGCGGACCCCGCGAACGTCCAGCGTTGTCCGGCGGTTGTTGAGATCCACCCAGCCGGCATCGGCGAAACCGGACCTCAGGTCCTCGGTGGGCAGCAGGGGACGCTCACGCCTGGCGCTCCGCGTGCCGCCCACCAGGTAGGACAGCGGGTTGGTGAAGCCCGGCGCGGCGTAGTCGTTCGAGCCGAACACGAACACCCCGGGCTTGTCGAGCAGTCGTCCGAGCGCGGCGAAGAACGGCTCGATCGCCGCCGCCTCGGAGACATTGTCGCCGGTGTTGACGACGAGGTCGGGCTCGATCCCCTGCAGCGAGGCGAGGAACCGCAGTTTGCGCCGCTGCCGCGCGAGCAGGTGAACGTCCGCCAGATGCAGCACCCGGACGGTCGGGCTGCCCGCGGGCAGGATCGGCAGCGTGAACCGCCGCACGACGAACCGGTGCCGCTCGACGACCACCCCGTAGGCGACGCACGCCGCGCCGACGGCCGCAACCGCCCCGGCGACCCGCACGACGGCGCCCGCCCTCGTCATCACCGCGCCGCCTATCTTCGGCGCGTGGACGACGAACTGGGCTGTGTTCTCTGCGTCGTCTGCTGGCCGGTCGGCTGTTGCGTCGTCGCCTGCGTCTGCGTCGCCGACGCGGACGGCTGGGTCGTCTGCACAGGCTGCGGACCCTTCGAGAACCGCAGGTAGATCGTGCTGGCGATCGCCGCCTTCCCGGTCTTGCTCAGGCCGAGGAACGTTCCCGACGGCTCGTTGCTGTACTCATAGCTCACGACCGCGTTGAAGCCGGCCGCCTCCAGCGCGCTCTTGCACTGGGCGGTGCTCAGGCCGCTGCAACTCGGGATCGTGACCTGCTTGCCCTCTTCGAAGGACGCCGGCGGATCGGTGAAGGACGTCTTCGCGCGTCCGGCCAGTGCCGCCGTCATCGCGGGCTTGTAGATGTTGGCGCCGACATCCCCGCCCGACGAACCGGTCAGGTAGGTCTTCGAGTAAGGCATCGTCCGGCCCCCGACCCCCTTCGACCGGTTGGTCCAGTAGGAGTTGGTCTTGTCGACCGCGATCATGGCGGCGCCGGCGGCCTGCGGCGTGTACCCGACCATCCAGATGGCGGCCTGGCCGTCGATGGTGCCGGTCTTGCCGGCCTGGTCGTACCCGCCGGAGATCGCGGCCCGCGCCGCCGTACCACCCGACGTGACGGTCTGGGAGAGGACCTTCGTGATGCCGTCGGCGATGCCCTGCTCGATCACCTGCTTGCAGGAGCCCGTGTCGATGTCGAGCTTCTCGCCCTCCTTGGTCGTGACGCTCGACACGATGTGCGGATCGCAGTACTTGCCGCGAGCCGCGAAGGTCGCGTACGCGTTCGCCATCGACAGCGGCGTCACCTCGGCGGTTCCGAGCGTGAACGACGGAATGTAGTTGTAGTTCTCCTTCACCGTGCCGCCCGTGGCGAGCTTCACCCCGACGCGGTCGGCCAGCTCCGTGGCGGCGCACAGGCTGACGTCCTGCTCAAGCTGCACGTAGTACGTGTTCACCGAGTACTTCGTGCCCTGATACATGTTCATCGTCCCGCTCGGGGATTCGTTCTTCACCCGGAATGAGCTCGACTTGAAGCGGCCCGAACACGATGTGAAGTACTCCCCCGTGAAGTCCATGGAACTTGCTGCGTTGTAGGTCCGCGACGGCGGGATTCCCTTTTCCAACGCGGCTCCGAGGACGAACGCCTTGAAGGTCGAACCCGCCTGGTACCCCTCGGCGCCGCCCATGGACTGTTCGACGTTGTAGTTGTAATAGGTCTCGCCCGCGTCGTTGCCCATCTTCGATCTGCTCTGCGCCATGGCGAGGATGAGGCCGGTTCCCGGCTGGACGATCGACATGGTCGCGATCACCGGATCCCGGGCGTCGATGTACGACGACACCGCCTTCTGCGCGGCGTCCTGCGTCTTCGGGTCGATCGCGGTCTGGATGGTGAGGCCTCCGCGGTACAGGAGCTCCTCGCGCGCCTTCTGGTCGGAGCCGAGCGCGGGGTCGTTCAGCAGCGACCGCTTCACGTAGTCGCACAGGAACGGGTAGCGGCTGCTCTGGCACCCGTTGATCGCCGTCTGCACCTTGGAGGCGTCGAACTTCGTGGCCTTCGCGGCGTCGGCCTCGGCCGAGGTGATGAGCCCCAACTCGGCCATCCGGTTGAGGACGACCGCGCGCCGCTCCATCGCCGCGTCCAGATGGTTCACGGGGTCGGTCGCATTCGGGTTCTGGACGAGGCCGGCCAGCATCGCGGCCTGCGCGAGGGTCAGCTTCGAGGCCGACGTGTTGAAATAGTGGTGCGCCGCCGCCTCCACCCCGTACGCGCCGTCGCCGTAGTACGCGATGTTGAGGTACATCTCGAGGATCTCGTCTTTGCTGAACTTGTCCTCCAGCGTCAGGGCGTAACGGAGCTCCTGGATCTTGCGGGTGAGCGTGCGCTCCTGGGCCTTCTTGACCCCGGCGGTGTCGCCCTTCTGGACGGCCGCCTCGATCTGGGCCATCTTCACGTACTGCTGGGTGAGGGTCGAGCCGCCCTGTGTCGAACCCGAACTGGAGTTGCGGACCAGCGCCCGCAGCGTCCCGACGAGGTCGATGGCGCCGTGCTCGTAGTAACGGTGATCCTCGATCGCGACCTGCGCGACCCTCATGATGGGCGCGATCTTGTCGAGGCTCACGTAGACGCGGTTCTCGTCGTAGAAGCTCGTCAGCTCGGTGCCGTCGGCGAGGAGGACGCGGGACTTCTCGGACTGTGGCTGGGTCTCCAGCTCGGCGGGCAACTGGTCGAGGAGCTGGACGCCGAGGTTGGCTCCGGTTGCCGCGAGCCCGGCGACGGGGACGGCCAGTCCGGCGACCAGCACCCCTCCGAGGGCGCTGACCAGACAGAACATCACCGCTGCATAGGCCTTTTTCCCGAACTGGCGAGACTGCATGCGCCCTAGGATACGTGAGCCGCCTGAGCCCTTCCGACCCCAGCGACCCGTGGCGTCGAGGCGATGAACGCCTACCACAACATTTGTTGTCTGTCGGCCCGTATGTGCCGAATGTCGGGAGCATTTTGGGTCTCGGCGGTCAAACCGTATCCTGATGGACAGGACATCGGAAGGAAGACAATGTCGCTCCTCAACGCTGATGACTGGACCCTGGAGGCGAAGTGCCGCGGGATGCAGGACCAGCTGTTCCCCGAGGGTGCTGATCAGAAGAGAGCGCGCGCCGTGTGTTTCGGTTGTTCCGTTCGGTCTTACTGCCTTGCCGAAGCCCTGGACAACCGCATCGAATGGGGGGTCTGGGGCGGGATGACCGAGCGGGAGCGTCGCCAGCTTCTGCGGCAACGGTCAGACATCACGTCGTGGGCCGCCGTCCTGTGCGGTGATCACCCGCGCCAGGCGCCGTAGCTCCTCCACATCGCTGATCTCCGAGTCCACCCTTTCCACCTCGCGCACCGGCTGTCCGGGCGCGAGGTGTCGTCGTATCAGCGCCTCCTGCGTCGTCATCAACTCGTACAGCCGGGCCTGTTCGGCGAGGGCCGCGCGTTCGGCGCTCCCCGCAGGGACGCTCTCGGCCAGCTCCCTCGCCTCGGCCGCGGTCAGATCGGCCGTCGTCCGCACCCGCTGATTCACGATCGTCCCCAGGAGCGGCAGCCGTTCGGCGGTGAGCCGTTCGGCGAAGAACCGCGCCTCGGTCAGCGCGGCCCTGTCGGGGGTCGCCACGACGATGAACCCGGCCCGCTCGGACGACAGGGTCGCCCGTGTCCGCTCCGCCCGCTGCCGGAAGCTGCCCATGACCTCCTCGAACACCCCCGCGAACGCGCTCAGGTCTGCCAGGCTCTCGGTCCCGATGAGCTTTCCGACGATCTGCGCCGCGACGTTCATGCCCGCCCCGAGCAGCCGCAGCCCACCGCGCGCCGGCGCGGTGAGCAGCCGCATGAGGCGGCCGTCCAGCAGGGCGGCCAGGCGCTGGGGCCCGTCGAGGAAGTCCAGCGCCGACCGGCTCGGCGGGGTGTCAACGACGATGAGATCCCACCGGTTCTCCACCCTCGCCTGCCGGTACAACTGCGCAAGCCGCTCCATCGCCATGTACTCCTGCGTGCCCGAGAAGGACGTCGACAGGGTCTGGTAGAAGGGGTTGCGGAACAACTGCGCCGCGGTCGTGGCCGGGAGCGCGGCGGACACGGCCTCGTCGAAGGTCCGCTTCATATCGAGCATGAGCGCGTCCAGGCTGCCGCCCGCCGCCTCGTCGATGCCCGCGACACGGGCCGGTTCGTCGGTGAGCTGGTCGACGCCCAGCGCCGTCGCGAGGCGGCGTGCCGGGTCGATCGTCATCACGGTCACGCGGCGTCCCCGGTCGGCAGCCCGCACCGCGAGCGCCGCCGACAGCGACGTCTTGCCCACGCCACCGGTGCCGCACAGCAGCAGGATGTGGCGCGACCGGTCGGCCAGCGCGGCGTCCACATCGAGCACGGCGGTCACGGCAGGTCCTTGCCGAGTTCGACGATCCCGGCCGCCCCGAGCGTCCCGGTGACCTGCGGGACGTCGACGAGCCGCTCCGCGTGGGGGACGAGCGTCCTCCGCCACTCGTCCTCGCGGGCCGCCCGCCGGGATGCGGCCGCCAGCACCTCCAGCAGGTCGCCTCGCAGGGCGGGCGACAGCGACAGGTCGAGATCGGTCGGCGGCTCGGCGACGGCCGGTGCGACCTGGTTGCAGAACACGAGCCCGAGCGCGAACCGGTGCGCCCGGAGCTCGGCGATCGTCTCGATCGTCTCGGTCACCGGAAGCTCCCGCAGCAGCGTGACGAGGTGAACCTGTGTGGTCGGAGAGCGGAGGAGTGCCATGATGCTGTGCGCCTGCCGGTGCACGGGCCCGCCTCGGGCGACGTCGGCGAGCGCGTCCCCGGCGGTCAGGAAGCTCGCGATCCGGCCGGTGGGCGGGGCGTCCAGCACGACGGCTCCGTACTGGTTCGGGCTTCCCTTCGCGGTGCGCCGCGCCGCTTCGTACACCTTGCCGATGAGCAGGATGTCGCGCAGGCCCGGCGCGATGCTGGTGGCGAACGCCCCCAGACCGGTCCGGTCGAGCGCGCGACCGGCGATGCCCAGGCCCGCGTTCCGCTCGAGGTACTCGGTGAGCGCGGCCTCGGGCTCGACCGCCAACCCGTGGACCGAGCCGGCGCCGGCGGCGAACAACGGACGCTCCACGGCCGTGAGCGGACGGTTTCCGGTGGCCTCGGCCAGGCCGTTGCGCCCCTCGACCTCGCACACGAGGACCCGGTCGCCGCCCAGGGCCAGCCGGGCGGCCCATGCCAGGGCGAGGGTGGTCTTCCCGGCCCCTCCCTTGCCCGTGATGATGTGCAACGGGGCCGGATCCATACCGATTAGGGTAGGCCCATGACGAAATGGGAGTACGTCACCGTGCCACTTCTCGTGCACGCGACCAAGCAGATCCTCGACAACTGGGGCGCCGACGGATGGGAACTCGTCAGCGTCGTCCCCGGTCTGAACCCCGAGAACCTGGTGGCGTATCTGAAACGCCCGCTGGAGGAGCAGTGACCGTCACGGAACGACTGAACGAGCTGCGGATCGACCTGCCGCCCGTGGCCACCCCCGCCGGAGCGTACGTGCCGGCGGTCCGCGTCGGAGATCTGGTGCACACCGCCGGGCAGCTTCCCTTCGTGGACGGCGCCCTCGCGCGGACCGGCAAGGTCGGCGCCGGTGTGACGCCCGACGACGCGGCCACGCTCGCCCGCGTCGCCGCCCTCAACGCGCTGGCCGCCGCGGGTGCCGCCGCCGGCGGCGTCGACAACCTCGTCCGCGTGGTGAAGGTCGTCGTGTTCGTCGCGAGCGCGTCCGACTTCACGGCGCAGCCGCAGGTGGCCAACGGGGCCAGCGACGTCCTGGGTCAGGTCTTCGGCACGCCCCACGCCCGCAGCGCCGTCGGCGTCGCCGTCCTACCAATGGATTCCCCGGTCGAGGTGGAAATGGTCGTGGAAGTCGCATCTGCGGCTTCCTGACGGTTTCCTGGTCTCGCCCAGCGCGGCGGACTAGCCTCGGATGTTGGGCGTCGAGGCCCGGATCGCGGGTCCAACGCGCTCAATCTACTGAGAAGAACGGGGACGTGATGGCAAAGATGAAGGCAGTTCTCCTGCACAAACCGGGCGACGTCGAATTGGTCGAGATGGATCGGCCGACGCCCGGCGAGGGCGAGGTTCTCATGAAGATCGCCGCTTGCGGAGTCTGCGGCTCCGACCTGGCGCGGATGTTCAAGAAGGGACCACACAAGCTGCCCCTCGTCTGCGGGCACGAGTTCTCGGCCTGGATCGCCGAACTCGGTCCGGGCGTCGAGGGATTCGAGGTCGGCGACCTGGTCACCGTCCCGCCGATGATCCCGTGCTTCGCCTGTCCGCCGTGCGTGCAGGGCCAGTTCAGCCTGTGCGAGGACTACGACTACTACGGCTCCCGCCGTCACGGCGCCTACGCCGAGTACGTCGCGGGCCCGGCGAATCTGCTGCTGAAGGTCCCGAGCGATCTCGACCCGCGCGCCGCGGCCATGGTCGATCCGGCCGCCATCGCCCTCCACGCCTTGTGGCGGACGCATCTGCGGCACGGCCACCGCGTGGCGGTCATCGGGGGCGGCGGGCCGATCGGTCTGTTCGCGATCCAGTGGGCCCGTCTGGCCGGTGCCAGCGAGGTCGTGTCGATCGACGTCTCCGAGGAGAAGGCCGATCTGGCCCGGCAGGCCGGCGCGTCGGCGGCCATCACCCCGGCCGAGGCGCTCGACGTCGCGGGAGTGGGCTTCGACGTCGTGGTCGAGTGCTCGGGCAACCCGAAGGCCGAGGACCAGGCCGTCGCGATCACCGCGCGCCACGGGGACGCCGTGTTCATCGGCATCCCGAATGCCGAGGTCCCGATCGCGGACGCGAACTGGGCTCGTTTCATGCGATTGGAGATCAACCTCCGCGGCGCGTGGAACTCGTTCTCGGCGCCGTTCCCGGGCGCGGAGTGGACGACGACCGTCGACGCAATGCATCGTGGTGACTTGAAGTGGGAGTTCATGATCACCCATGAGTTGCCATTGTCGAAGGTGGGCGAGACGATCAAGGCCATGTACGAGCGAACGATTCACAGCTCCAAGGTGCTGTTCATTCCCGGGATGGACTAAGTGGCGCGACCGGATCCTTCCACTGATCGCCTCCTGCTCCGTGTGGCGCAGCTTTACTACGAGCAGGGGCTGACCCAGGCCGAGATCGCCAACCGCGTCCACGTGACGCGGTGGAAGGTCGGCCGGTTGCTCGAAGAGGCACGGCAGACGGGCATCGTCCGGATCGAGATCGTCCACCGGCATGCCCGCTGCCACGCCGAGGAGAAGCAGCTCAAGAAGGTTTTCGGCCTCGAGGACGTCGTCGTCGTCCCGACCGCCGACGGGGAGTCCGCCAACCGGCGCAATGTGGCCGCCGCCGGGGCGGAGTACCTTGCCGACCTGCGGCCGCAGCCACGCGTCGTCGCCGTGTCCTGGGGACAGACGATGGACGACGTCGCCGACCAGATCCCTCCGGGCTGGGCACGTGGCGTGACGGTCGTCCAGGCCAACGGGGGGCTCAACCGGACGGGGCGGACGCCCGCGATCACGGCGTCGGTCGAGCTGGCCCGTCAGGGCGTCGGGAACGCGCTGTACCTGCCGGCGCCGGCGATCGTCGAGTCGCCTGCCCTGGGACGGGCGCTGTCGGCCGACCCGTCGGTGCGGCGGGTGCTGGAGATCGCGCGGAACGCCGACGTGATCCTGTCCTCGGTGGGTGCGCTGACGGGCAGCGCGGTGCTTGTCGGCAGCGGCTACCTGACCGAGGCGAACATGTCCGAGCTGCGCGGCAAGGGCGCGGCGGGGGACATCTTCGCGCGGTTCATCGACGCCGACGGCCGGACCGTCGACACCGACCTGGACACGCGCACCATCGGCCTGACGACGGAGGACCTGCGGAAGGCGAAGCTGACGATCAACATCGTCAGCGGCCTGAGCAAGCTCCACGTCGCCCTCGCAGCGATCCGCGGCGGGATGGTGAAGGTCCTCATCTGCGACCAGGAGCTCGCCATCCACCTGCTCGACCTGGACGCCGGCGGGTGATTCCCGGAGAGACGCGGACGGCCCTGGTGCGGCGGGCACGCCGGATGAACCGGCTGCTGGCCGAGACCTATCCCGACGCGCACTGCGAGCTCGACTTCGCCGACCCGCTGCAGTTGCTGGTCGCGACGATCCTGTCCGCGCAGTCCACCGATCGCCGCGTCAACGCGGTCACGCCGGCGCTGTTCGCGGCGTATCCCGACGCGGTGGCATTCGCGGGCGCCGATGTCGCCGCCGTCGAGAGCATCGTCCGGCCCACCGGCTTCTTCCGCGTGAAGGCGCAGACGCTCGTCCGGCTCGGGACGGCGCTCGTGCGGGACTTCGACGGGCGTGTCCCCGCCACGCTCGCCCAGCTCGTCACCCTGCCGGGTGTGGGCCGGAAGACGGCCAACGTCGTCCTCGGGAACGCGTTCGGCGTGCCCGGCATCACCCCCGACACCCACTTCATCCGTCTGACCAACAGGTTCGGCTGGGTGGACTCGACCGACCCCGACACGGTCGAGAGCGAGGTCGGCGACCTGTTCCCCCGGACCGCCTGGACGCAGCTCTCGCACAACGTCATCTGGCACGGCCGTCGCCGCTGCCATGCGCGTACCCCGGCCTGCGGCGTCTGTCCTGTCGCGCGGTTGTGCCCGTCCTTCGGGCTGGGACCGGTCGACCCGGCGGCCGCCGCCAAGCGGGCGCTGGAGCCGCGGGGATGACCCGGCGGCACGACCGGCGGGGGATCGTCGCGACGGTCCTGGCCGTCCTGGTCCTCCTGGCGACGGCCTGTGCGCCGGAGGGCGTCGCCGGGCGCTCGGTGACGCGGACCCCGACGCCCACGACGGACCTCCTGGCGTTGCGCACGCGGCTGGGGATCCCCGCGTGCCCGTCGTCCGACCCGTCGGTCGAGGCGCGCGCGGACGGGCTGCCGGACGTGACGCTGGACTGCATCGGCGGGGACTCGCAGGTGCGGCTGGCGGGCCTGCGCGGGCGTCCCATGCTCGTGAACGTGTGGGCGCAGTGGTGTGAGCCGTGCCGCCAGGAGGCCCCCTACCTGGCCGAGTTCGCCGAGACGGCCCCCGCGGACCTGCTCGTCCTCGGGGTCGACTACGACGATCCGCAGCCGGCGGAGGCGCTGTCCTTCGCGGCCGACGCGACCTGGACGTGGGCGCATGTCGTCGATGCCGACAGAGAGCTTGCCGGACCACTGCAGATCGCCGGGCCGCCGCAGACGTTCTTCGTCACCGCCGACGGGGTCGTCGCGCACCGGCATGTCGGCGCGTTCACCTCGACGGCTGAGCTCGCCGCGCTTGTGAACCGATATCTCGGCGTCGGCTGACAGGGGTAGGCTCCACGGCGTGCCGCTTCCGGAATCGTTGCGCACCCTGGCCGACTCGCTTACCGCCGGGGCGGGCTCGCTGCCTGGCCGCCCCCCGCAGGCCGGCCGCGACGCGGGCGTCCTGGCGCTGGTGGGCGAGGCCGAGACGGACCCGTTCCTCGTGTTCATCGAGAAGCTGCCGACCCTGCGGTTCCACCCGGGTCAGATCGCCTTTCCGGGGGGACGCATGGAGGCGACGGATCCCGATGTGATCGCCACCGCCGTCCGCGAGGCCGAGGAGGAGACCGGCGTCGACCCGGCAGGGGTGGACGTGTTCGGGACGCTGCCGCCCGCGTACCTGTTCGCGAGCGACTGGGATGTGACGACCGCTGTCGCGTGGTGGCGGAGCCCCGGCGCCCTGCATCCGGCCGATGCGACCGAGATCGCCGCCGTCCACACGGTGCGGGTGGCCGATCTCGCCGACCCGGACAACCGCAGCAGCTTCCGGCATCCCGCGGGTTTCCGGGGGCCGGCGTTCACCATCGGCGACCTCTACATCTGGGGTTTCACCGGGGGACTGGTCAGCCGCCTGCTCGACCTCGCCGGGTGGTCGCGGTCATGGGACGTGAATCGTGAGACACCGATCCCCGACCGCTTCCTGGCCCCCGGCCGAGGCTGAGGCCCGTCCTCCCGTCGGCACAGCCGCTCCGCGAGTGCTCCCAAACCGCCGCCCCGGTCCGCCGAACGCTCCCGAACTACCGGAAAACCGCGAGTTTCCGGCAGCTTGAGAGCGCTCGGCGGACCGGGGCGGCGGTTTGGGAGCGTTCGGCGGACGCAGAAAGCTCCACCCTCTGTCTCGGGGCGCCGCCGAGTGGGACCGGGCTGCCCTCCTAGTCAGGTGACGTTGCCGAAGAAATCCTCTTCGAACTGCCGACATCCCTTTGACAGAAGGGAAATGCGGGGATACCGTCTGGGCGGTAGTCACCCCGGGCCCCCGAAAGCAGAGGTCATCGATGATGAACACACCCTCTTCAAGCGCCTTGCCGCAACACTCCTCGTGCCGGGCCTGGCTCCCGGCGGCGTCGTCGTGAGCGGGCCTGCCACTGAAACTGGGACGCCGGCGGTCGCCGGCGCCGTGACCTGCGGCGGGCAGGCCGCGTGCTACTGGACGACGTGAGGATCAGCCGGACGGGCTCACGCGCGGGAGCGCGGCGCCAGGTCGCCCGTCGGATCCGCACCGGCATCTCGGCCTCGCTGCGTCGCAAGGCCGAAGAGGCAATCGAGGGACGGAGGTGGGCACGGTGAAGAGACCTGTGATCGCAGGGTTGGCTGCGGGGCTGTTCATCGCCCTCCATCTGCTTGCGGGCTGCACACAGGAGCCGACCGGTGGGGGTCAGAGCACCGCCGCGCCCGCGCCGAACCGGTCCGGGGAGTCGAGTGAGCGATTCATGACCTACGGGCAGCTCGTCGAGGAGTACGAGAGAACTCGGGTGGAGCTCCCCTTGCCCGACGGATACTCCTATCCGCCGTTTCCGGGCGGATACGACACCTCCGCGGCGTACGAGGAACTGTACGGGGCCGCGATCGCTTTCTCGTACTACGAATGCTCCTGGGAGGTCGAATGGCTGGCCGCGAGATCAACCGATCAGAGTCGAGCGGAAGCGGCATTGACGAGGCTGGTCGAACTACCCCGGCACGAGGTCTTCCGGCGGACCTACGATACGGATCTCCAGGCGCACTATCGCTCGATCATCGAGAAGGCCTCTCTTGGAGATCCCACCGGCGTGCAGGAGACGGTCACCGCCAACTGCGCGGGGCCGCCACCGTCGTGACCTGTGGGCGCCGCAGTCTCGTGGCGCGAGGCATGGGACGCGTGAGCGGGCGTCTCATGGTCTGGGGTGTCGTCGGCGTTCTCGCGGTGTCGGGGTGCTCGGGACCGTCCGCGGGGCATTCTCCCGTCGCTGTGAGCAACTCATCGGTGGTCGGGGCGGCCACCGTCGAAGCGGAGCGGCGATCCATCACGTCCGTGGTTGTCGTCGACGGTGTCGTGACCGCGTCGCCGGAGTTCGTCGTCCAAGCGCCGGCGTCCGGGGAAGTGCGGTACGGGACGAGCGTTCGTGGCGCGAGCGGCACAGGCACGGGAGACAGGTCGGTCGCCTCCGGCGCCGAGCTCGGCGTCGTCGCCGGGAAGCCCCTTCGCGCACCCGCGCCGGGGCAGATCGAGGCGATCCTCGTCCCTGACGGTGCGCGTGTCGCAGCCAAGGTCCCGCTGATCAGTCTGCGGTACAGCGGTTTCGGCGTTGTGACGACGGTGCCCGTGGAGGATCAATACCGGCTCTATGACGGTGCTCTCTCGGCAAAGGTGAACATCACGGGCGGCCCGTCCGGGCTGGAATGCCAGATCGTCGCGACGACGACGCACGGGCAGGCCACGTCCACGGACGAAGGGACGTCCGGGGTTCCGGTCGCGTGTCTGCTGCCCATGGATGCTCCCGTCGTGGCAGGGCTGACGACGAAGGTGGGCCTGGCGACCGGACACCGCGAGAATGTGGTTGCCCTCCCACTCCAGGCCGTTGCCGGTCGAGTGGAACAGGGGGAAGTGACGCGGGTCGACCCGGATGGCAGGCAGACCCAGGTGACGGTGAGCCTGGGCCTGACCGACGGTTCGTACATCGAGATCACCGGCGGCCTCGCCGTCGGCGATGCGGTGCTCGCGCACGCGCCAAGTGTCGGGGGCTGACCCCGTGCCGCTCGCGGTCCACGCTCAGGGCCTGTCGGCCGGCGTGAAGCTGCCCTCGGGTGAGCGGATGACGATCCTGAAGGATGCCACGCTCAGAGTCCCGGAGGGAGGCTCTGCAGCGATCGCCGGGCGATCCGGTTCGGGCAAGACGACATTGCTGACTCTGCTCGGGCTCATGGGTCGTCCTGACCGTGGTGACCTGGTCTTGGCAGGCCGGCCGACGGCCCACATCAGCGACGCCGACGCAGCGGTCCTGCGGAACGAGTTGATCGGGTTCGTCTTCCAGAGCTTCTCGCTCATCGACTCCCACGACGTCCTGGAGAATGTCGAGTTGCCCTACACCTATGGACGCCGGTGTCGCCGGCGCCTGATCCGGCAGCGGGCCCTGGACATGCTGGAACTCGTCGGGCTGGCGGGCTTCGCGCATCGGAGAGTGGCGCAGCTCTCCGGCGGCGAGCAGCAACGTGTGGCCATCGCTCGCGCGTTGGTCAGGCGTCCCAAGATCATCCTGGCCGATGAGCCGACCGGGTCCTTGGACATCGAGACCGGTAGCCATGTCATGAGAATTCTCTGCGAGGCGGCGGCGGCGGAAGGCTCGTGTCTGATCGTCGTCACACACGATCCGGCCGTCGCCGCAGGACTCGACGAGACCTGGGAGTTGCGCGACGGCTCGCTGACGCCCCCGGAGGACCGGGCGGGGCAGCGAGCGGAAGCGAGCCCTGTCGCGTCCTGCGCCGAGCCGCAGGGTTCCGACGGCTTCCTCGGGGATCCGGACGGGACTCGTCCGTGAGGCCGGTCAGTGCCGCGTGGCGCGATCTGAGGCGTCACCTGCTGCGGAACGCGCTCACCGCTGTGACGATGTTCATCGGGGTGCTGTCAATGGTCGTCGTCTCGGCTGTCAGCGGCGTGGCGTCCGACATGCTGCTGGCCGCACGCGAGCAGGCGGACGGACGGAAGTTCACCTACGAGGCCACGGTGACGGCGCCCGTCGCGGACGTGGAGACCACGGCGTTGGATCTTCAGGACCGCCTGGGCCAACGGCTGGGCGAGTGGGTGCCGGTCGTCGTGAGCGTGGGCAGTTCTCCGTCGTGGATGACCACGGAGGATCGGGCGTTTCGTCGAGAGGGGCAGGCACTGGCGGTCGAGTGGGACGCCGGCAACGTCGCAGCCGTTCGGCGCCTGCCGGTGATATCGGGATCCTTCCCTTTGTCCGATGAGCCGTATCCGCCGCGACTGGCGATCAATGAGGCGGCGGCGGTGGCGATCGGATACCCGGACAGACGCGAGATCGTCCTGGCGGCCTCGGCAGACGGTCCGTGGGTTGTGTTCGGCATCGACGCGGTGCTGGCGGACGGTGCGGACTCTCCTCAGGCGTATGCATCCATCGCGACGATGCCGCTGGTGGGCGGCTCGGACCACGGGGGCGTCCTGCGCGTTCGCATGACGACGCCGACTCGCTCGGAGTCCGACGTCCGGCAAGCCGTCTCGGACGTCATGACAGATGTCGGTCTGGCAGGTGCGCCGGAGGTGCGCAGAGCCGACACGACGTGGCAGGTCGAGGAACAGATCGGGTCCATCCGTGCCATCTTCTCCGGCTTCTCCGTCCTCATGCTCGCGATCGCCGCCGTCGGGATCCTGAATGTCGGGTTGTCGTCGGTGCGGGAGCGGTCGCGTGAACTCGTCGTCAGGCGGGCGCTCGGCGCTCGGCGGATCGATGTGTTCTGGCAGGTGATGGTGACGGAGATCCTCATCGCTCTCTCTGTGGCGCTGCTTTCGATCATCGCGGCCTTCGTGGCCGTGTACGTCGTTCTGCCCCGTTGGATCCCGCAGCGTTCCGCCATCTCCCACCCTGACGTCCCGTGGGGCTCCTGTGCGATCGGAATCGTGGCCGCCGTGACCACGGCGATGCTGGGCTCGACGGTTCCGGCGTGGAAGGCATCGCGGCTTCCGGTTGCGCAGGCACTGCGCGAGTGACGCCGCGTCCGTCCGCCGAACGCTCCCGAACTACCGGAAAACCGCGAGTTTCCGGCAGCTTGGGAGCGCTCGGCGGACCGGGGCGGCAGCTTGGGAGCGCTCGGCGGACCGGGGCGGCAGCTTGAGAGCGTTCGGCGGAGGGGGGCGGCGGTTTGGGAGCGTTCGGCGGACGCAGGACGTGGCGCGTCGGGCTACATGACGGTGAGTTCCAGGTGGAGCCCGGCAGCGCCGCCCACCTTGACCTGCACCCTCGTCCTGGGCGCATCGACGGCGTCCCAGCCGGACCCGCCGTCACCCGGGTTGAGGACGACGTGGGGGTGGTCGGTGCAGGCGAGCTGGATGCGGAGCCGATGGCCGGGTCGGATGCGGTATCCCGTGTGCAGCAGGCTGATGCGGAACCGGCGCCAGCCCGCGAGGTCGTCGAAGCGCGCCTCGCCGCGCAGGATCAGGGACGCCTCTCCCGAGGGCCGGACGTCGAGCATCCGTACGAACAGGTCTGTGGACGGGCGATCCGAGGCCAGCTCGCCGGAGAGCGCGACAGGCCCGGCCAGGGTGACGGCCGCCTCGAAGGGATCGGAGTCGAGCACCGCGATATCCGGACGGTCCGTGTCGGCGGTGAGATCTCTCCTCGTCGTGAGCAGACGGTAGGGGTCTGCCGAGACGGACGGGACAGGCGACGCCCCATCGGAGACCCAGGCGAGCACCGAGCCCGGTTCGGCTGCCGACGTCGACAGCCGTCCCCTGCCTGACGTCGCCCCCGTGACCCCGCCGTACAAGGTCAGCGTGGATGCGCCCGGTGGGGGCCAGGCGGCGGCCTCGTGCCAGCCGCCGTTGCAGACCTCGTAGGTCACCCTCGCCGGTGCGGTGGCGTGTCCTGCCCAGTGGTCGAAGAAGTCGAGTGCCGGCGTCAGCAGGCGCACGGCCACGGCGTCCGTCCGCGGGACGTCTGCGACGCCCGGCTCAGCCATGACGTCGGCGTAGCTGCCGTTGTGGTGATCGATCGCCTCCAGCCGGAGGAACAGGTGCTCCCGCCAGCGTTCGTTCGCGCGCAGTCGGTCGATGTCGTGCCACGACAGGGCGGCCAGCAGGTCGAACCACCCGACGGTGAACAGCGTCGGCACAGGGCTGGCGGTCAGGAGCTGATCGATGGGGACGGCGGCGTGGCCGCCTGTCGTGCGCGTCTCGCGGTCGTAGCCCGCGGAGCGGTGGCCGAGGGCGCCGAAGTACCGCTCGAACTCGGCGGCGAGCGGCCGGGCGGACCAGTCGAAGGTCCACTCGATGGACTCCGGGTCGGCGAAGTGGAGGGCGAGCAACTCCCGGAAGCTCGCCTGCTCCACGCCCGTGAGCCCCTCCTCGCCGGGCAGCACCCGGCCGAGCTGGGTACCGGTGAGGCGCGGGGCGATCGCACGCAACGCGGGGTGCCCTGCGGCGGCAGCGGCGAGCTGTGTCATGCCGAAGTAGGAGTCGCCCCACATCACCACCGAGCCGTCGCACCAGGGCTGTCCGGCGACCCACTCGATCGTGTCGTATCCGTCGGTCACCTCGCCGGCGGCGAAGAGCGTGTCCCCCTCGGAGCGGTACTTGCCGCGGACGTCCTGAATCACCGCCGCGTAGCCCCGCCGCAGCGCGACGCGTGCGAGATCGGGCATGAAGCATGCCTCGCCGTCCTTGTCGTACGGCAGGCGGACGAGCAGGGCGGTCCGCGGAGCGCCGTCGTCGGGCAGGTAGAGATCCGTGGCCAAGCGGACGCCGTCGCGCATCGGGACCTGCACCTCGCGGGCGTCCGGCGGTACCGGAGCCGGCGGCACTCTGCGGGGTCGAGCCATGCGGACTGGTTCCTCTCCAGGCGCGCTCAGATATCGCCGTCCTCGTCGATGAGCCGTGAGATCGCGCGGCTCAGGAACCCGAGCCTGGCGTCTGCCAGCAGGGGGAGGCGGCGGCGTTCCGCGCGTGCGAACTCGACGTCGATGTCGGCGTAGAGGATCTGCTCGTTCCACAGGCCGGCGGCGGCGACGGTCTGCCCGGTCGGGTCGATCACGCGGGATCCGCCCCAGAACGTCGCGCCCGACTCCGTGCCCACCCGGTTGCAGAACACGACCCACGCCTGGCACATGCGGGCGTGGAACTCGAGCAGGTCTCCCCAGTAGTGGATGGTGTCGACCTGGTCGGCGTCGACGTCCGCGGCGCTGTTGGCGATCACCAGCAGGATCTCCGCCCCGTCCTGCGCGGCCAGCCAGGGCACCATGGGCTGCCAGGCGTCGTTGCAGATCAGGACGGCGGTGCGGCCGAGAGGGGTGTCGAACGCCTGCAGCGACTGGCCCGGGCTGGAATGCTTGCGCTCCTCCCAGGCGAGGTAGTTCGGCAGATAGAGCTTGCGTTGGGTGTGCAGGCTGCTGCCTGCGCTCAGGTAGGCCGCTGCGTTGTGGCGCCTCACCCCGGTCGCCTCGTGGAACCCGACCAGGACGTCGGGCCCGAGCCCGGCGAGCGCTGACAGCCTCCGATCCTCCGCACGCAGGGCCGAATGCGGCGAGGCGGCGCCGAGATCGTAGCCGTGGAGCGCGAGCTCGGGCAGCACCACCAGGGCTGCGCCGGCCTCGTGGGCCTCGGCGATCAGTGCGGCCGCGGTCGTGGCATTGCGATCGACATCGCCCAGAACGGGCGCGAACTGGGCTACCGCGATGACAGCCACGGTCGGTTCACCTCCTGAACCGCTCCGTCGGAGGGAGCGTGCGGCCGACCGTACGTCGGAGCCATTACATGTTTGTTTCGGATTTGTTGCTAGTTGCGCAACGATTGATGAGCCATGTGAGACTAGGTCCGGGTTGAGGTCGTGGGTTCCGTGCGGCCGATCCCGTTCGCGAACCACACAGGAAGGAGGCTGAGGGTGAGTTTCTGGGGGTTCCTCATCGACCGCTGGGACGACTTCCTCGTCCTGGGGCTGGAGCACCTGGCCGTGGTGGGTACGTCACTGGCGCTCGCCAGCATCCTCGGCGTCGGGCTGTCGATGCTGGTCTACAACCGCTCCGTGCCCCGAGCCCTGGCCCTGGCGATCGTCAGCGTCATCTTCACGATTCCCTCGTTCGCGCTGCTCGTGCTCTTCATCAGCCCGCTGGGCCTGGGGCCGGTCAACGTGATCGCGGCCCTCACCCTCTACGGGATGCTGCCGATCATGCAGAACGCGGTCGTCGGTCTGCGCGGGGCCGACCCCGGCGTGCTGGAGGCGGCGCGCGGGCTCGGCCTGACGAGGATGCAGCAGTTCTGGAAGGTCCGCGTTCCTCTCGCGTGGCCGGTGATGCTCACCGGGCTGCGCGTCGCGGCACTCATGCTCATCGGGATCGCGACGCTGGGCTACACCGTCCTCGGGCCCGGCTACGGGGAGTTCGTGTTCACCGGGCTCTACCGGGTCGGCACACCGGTCGCCCTCAACCTCGTGCTGGCCGGACTCCTCGGGGTGCTTCTCGTGGGGCTGCTGTCCGAACTGCTCTTCACGCTGCTCCGCAGACTCACCACACCTCGCTCGTCCTGACCGAACAGAGAGCCTCGAACCATGACTTCCGAAACCCTCATCTCCTTCCGTGGCGTCGCCAAGACCTACCCCGGAGCCACGCGGGCAGCGGTCAGAGAGCTCAGCCTCGACATCCCCCGGGGCAGGTTCATCACGCTCGTGGGCCCGTCCGGCTGCGGGAAGACCACGACCATGAAGATGGTCAATCGGCTCATCGAGCCCACGTCCGGCCGGATCGTCCTCGCCGGGCAGGACATCTCGACCATCGACGCGACCAGCCTCCGCAGGCGCATCGGCTACGTCATCCAGCAGGTGGGGCTGTTTCCCCACCAGACGATCGAGCGCAACGTGGCCGCCGTTCCACGACTTCTCGGCTGGGACAAGGCGCGCATCCGGGACCGCGTGGCAGAACTGCTCGACCTGGTGGGGGTTCCCGTGGACGAGTTCGGCCACCGATACCCCGCCCAGCTCTCCGGCGGTCAGGCCCAACGCGTCGGCGTCGCACGAGCGCTCGCCGCGAACCCCGAGATCCTGCTCATGGACGAGCCCTTCGGCGCGATCGATCCGATCACCCGCGTCGAGCTGCAGGACGAGCTGCTGCGGCTGCAGCGCGAGATGCACAAGACGATCCTCTTCGTCACCCACGACATCGATGAGGCGATGAAGATGGGAGACCTGATCGCGGTGTTCGACCAGACCGCGACGCTCGTCCAGTTCGGCACCCCCGACGACATCCTCGCCTCGCCGGCCACCGAGTTCGTCCAGCGGTTCATCGGAGAGGGCACCGGACTGCATCGGCTCAAGCTGCGGCGCGTGCGTGACCTCCCGCTCCGGGCCGCGCCGGAACAGGGCGTGCCCGATGCTCCCCGCCTGCCCGCGACCGCGACCCTGCACCAGGCGCTCGACTGCCTGGTGCGGACGTCGGCCGACTGCCTGATCGTCACAGAGCAGGACTCCCCGCAGCCGATGGGCGTGCTGACGTTCGCCGATCTTCAGCGCGCCCTCCGCGAGGCGAAGACGCCCACCGCCGAGGACGCGGCGTGACGACGGGCAGAGGCGCCGGAGGCGGGGAGCCGCTGTTCGGCCTGATCCTGACGCCGGCGATCCTCGTGGCCGGTTCCGGCCTCCTGTGGTGGCTGGTCGGCATGCGCCCGCTGGATTCGATCGAGGCACGCAGCCTCAACGCGACGGTGCTGGTCGACGCTCTTCTCACCCACCTGGTGCTGAGCGTGGCGGCGACCGGCGCGGTCATCATCCTGGGCATTCCGCTGGGCGTCCTGCTGTCACGCCCCGGGGCACGAGGCGTGCGATCCATGGCCATGCCGCTGCTCAACCTCGCCCAGGCGCTGCCGACGATCGGCGTGCTCGTCCTGATCGCCGTCGCGACCGGCACGCTCGGATTCGGTGCCGCGCTGATCGGCCTGATCCTGTGCTCGATCATCCCGGTCGTGCTCAACACCGTCACCGGGATGCTCGGCGTGTCGGCCGCGGCGATCGAAGCCGCCACCGGCATCGGCTACACCCAGTGGCAACGGATCCTGCACATCGAGTTCCCCCTTGCGACACCCACGATCTTCGCCGGCCTCCGAACCGCGCTCGTCATGAACGTCGCCAGCGCGACACTCGGTGCGTACATCAACGCCGGCGGGCTCGGCACCATCATCGTCGCGGGGCTCGCGAACAACCGACCGATCGTGCAGGTCTCCGGAGCGGCGCTCACCGCGATCGCCGCGCTGGCCATCGATTACCTCATCGGTCTCGCCCAGCCGTCGCTCACCCGCGGACGCCGCGTCCATGCCGCGCGTCCCACCACCAGTCACCTGCCCCAGTCGAACCCACCCGCTCGGGCCGGGGGACTCCCAACCATCGAAACCAGGAAGAGCAACGCATGACTTCACACAATGCCCGCCGCATTCGGACATCGGCAGCCGCCGTCGCCGTTCTCGCGGCTCTCGCCCTTACCGGATGCTCCGCAGCGGTCCCGGCCCAGACAAACGCGGACGGAGCACTCTCCGGCACCGAGATCACCGTCGGCTCGAAGGAGTTCACAGAGTCGATCATCCTCGGCAAGCTGACCGGCCTCGTGCTGGAGAACGCCGGTGCCACCGTCGTCGACCGCACAGGGATCACGGGGAGCTCCACCGTTCGCGAGGCACTCCTCACCGGCGACATCGACATCTACTGGGACTACACGGGCACCGGCTGGGTGAACTACCTGAACCACACCACGTCCGATGTGCCCGCCGATCTCTTCGATCAGGTCGCCGCGGAGGACCTGAAGTCCAACGGGGTCGCGTGGATCGCTCCGGCACCGTTCGAGAACTCCTACGGAATCGCAGCGTCCGCCGAGTTCGTCGAACGCACCGGGGTCACCACCCTGAGCGCGGCCGCGGTCTACATGGCCGAGCACCCGGAGGAGAACTCCATCTGCGCGGCCAGCGAGTTCATCGGTCGCGACGACGGACTGCCCGGGCTCGAGGACGCCTACGACAGTCCCTACGAGAAGGTCGTCGAACTGGACTTCAACCTGATCTTCAGTCAGATCGGCTCCAGTTGCACCCTCGGCGAGATCACGACCACCGACGCGCGCGTCGACTCGATGAACCTTGTGGCACTGGACGACGACGCGAACTTCTTCGTCGAGTACCGCGGGGCCGTCACTCTCCTCGACCAGACGCTGCAGGACCATCCTGAGATCGCCGAACTGCTCACACCCGTCAGCGAGAAACTCACCGACAGCGTCATGCGCACCCTGAACGGAAAGGTCGACGTCGACGGCGAGCAGCCCGAGGACGTGGCTCGTGACTGGCTGGAGTCCGAGGGCCTGCTCGGCTGACCCGTGGCGGGCCGGGGCACGCGCCTCCGTGAGACGTGCCCCAGCCCGACCGCAGCCCCCCTGCACCTATGACAACCGAAGCGCCACACCGCCGGGACGACCGGCCACACCGGGTCTGGGCCCTCCTGATCTCCACCGCGATCTCCCGGGTACCGACCACCGTCTTCTCCGTTCTCTTCGTCATCCAGGGCAGGCCGTACGGGCCTGCCGCGGCGGGTACCGCGGTACTGCTGTTCTCGGTGGGCTCAGCGCTGAGCGGCGCACTGGCGGGCTGGATGCAGAGCCGCTACGACCACCGGATGATCCTCTCGGTCAGCGGCGTGCTCGCCTGCGTGCTGCTGCTGGTCCTCGGCTCCGGAGACATCCCCGTCGGAGCGTTCTGGGCCGGGGCGTTCGGCGTCGGAGTGGTCTTTCCGGCGACGCACATCTCCGCACGCTCGGTGTACCCGATCGTCACCGATGGCGCCCGGCTCCTGCAGGCGTACTCCTGGGACGTCAGCCTGGTGCAGGTCTCCTGGATCATCGCCCCCGCGCTGGTCATCGTCGTGGCTCCCGTCGTGGGCGGGCTCGGCGTTCACCTCATCCTGGCGGCGCTCATGCTGGTCGGTCTCGTGTGGTACGTCGCCATCTTCCCGGTCGCCGAGCTTCGTGTCGTCCGCGATCGGCAGGGCTCCGGGAGCTCCCGGGCCAGCGGGAACTGGACCACCCTGCTCACGGAGCCGAGAACACTCGTCTACCTGCTCACCGTGGCGTGCATCATGTTCATCTCGGGTCTCGTGCTGCCGGTCATCATGGACGCGAGCAGTTCATCGATGCTGCAAGCAGTGGCGGTCTCGGTCTGGTCGGTGGGGTCGACCGTCGCATCCGTCGTCGTGAACCGCAACGGAATACGTCGCCGTCGCCTCGTCTCCGGAGTCCTGATCGCCATGGCCGCGGCAGCCTTTCCGATCGCGCTCGGGAATGTGGTCCTGTTCGGGTTCGCGCTCCTGGCGTTGGGCTTCGCGATGTCCCCGATCACGGGTGCCGTGTTCTACGGATCCTCCCGGACGTTCACCTCTGACCTGCAGCCGATCGTGTTCGGCATCGTCACGAGTTCGCAACTGGTCGCCCAGGGCATCGGATCGGCCGTCTCGGGCGCCCTGCTCGACACCGCATCCGGTCACGTGTCGATCGCCGCGATCTTCTTCGGCGTGCTGACGGTGCTCGTCTCCCTGGTCGTGCTCAACCCCGGTGACGCATTCGGTCGCGGGTGGAGACCGGGGAGAGGAGCATGGAGCGCGTTCAAGACGCGGCGTCCGCGAGTTCGACCGTGAGCTGCTCGGCGACCTGCCGCAGCGCTCCCTCGATCGTCGTGAGCTCGCGTTCGAAGCGGCCGCTCGGAGCTGACACCGAGACAACCCCGACCAGGGGGCTCCTCTCGGCGCTTCCGAGCCGCACCGGGAAGGCAATCGCCGAGACCCCTTCGGAGAACTCGTTCCGGACGACGGAGAAGCCCTGCTGCTTGGCCTCGCGGACGCCGGTCACGACGCGGTCGAGACTGTGTGCCTCGCCGTCGGTCTCCCAGATGGCGCGCACCTCGTCTTCCGTGCATTCCGCCAGCAGGACGTACCCCACGCCCGAGCCGATCAGCGAGAAGGGGCGCCCATTCCAGGAACGGGCGTACAACCGCCTCTCCGGCTCGGCCGAGGTCAAGGTGACGGCCTGGCTCCCATCGCGGACCGAGAAGAACACCGACTCCTCCACGTCGGCGCTGAGGCGACGGATGCGTGGATGCACCACCTGAAGGACCTGTGCCATGAATGCATGCTGTGACAGCAGGACGAGCCCCCAGCCGAGGCGGTATCCCTGACGGCCCGGGAGGCGCTCCACCAGTCCGTACTTGTTGAACGTCTGCAGGTAGCGTGACACCTGAGCCTTGTCCAAGGCCGTCTCCCGCGCGAGGTCCCCGACCGCACGGGCACTGGCGTGGTCGCCGCGGAGCGCGAACAGCAGTTGTAGCGCCTTGTCGAGAGACGACACGCGTTCCCCGCTCATGCGCGCTCCTTCGGCTCCTATGTCAATGAGCATTGCCAACATATCAACATAGAGCGCGGTCCGCGCGTCGCGATGCGTAGACGATCTTCTTTTCCCGACACCGTCCTGATGGGATCGCCGCGCGGGTGAAGCGGAGAGGATGCCCTTGTCGGCGTGTCGTTCCGAGCTGGCTACGGGGGAGGGCTCAGGCGCCGAGCTGACGCTGGAAGACGGACGCCGGAACGCTGTCCTTGCCGCGGGTGACCGCATCCTTCACGTCGGTGACGGCGCCCTGCGCGTTGGCGACCGTGAGCTCGGGGGTCGCGTCCTTGAGCTCCTTGAGCTTGCCCTGTCCGACGAAGGCGAGGAGGCCCGCGAGAATCAGCATGACGACACCGACGATGACGAAGCCGAGTGCGATGCCGGGCACGGTTCCGACGGCGCCACCGAGCAGGATGCCGACGCCGATCGACGCTGCGATGTACAGCAGGCCGGCCGCGCAAATCGCGAAGTATCCCGCGGCACCGAGCAGACCCGCTCCGATGCCCGCCGACTTCGCCTTCGGGAGAAGCTCCGCCTTGGCGAGCGCGACCTCGGCCTGGACCAGCGCCTTGACGTCCGCGGTGATGTCCTGGATCGTCCCGCGGGGATCGCTGTCGGCCATGTGAGCTCCTTCGATTCGCTGCGACGAGCCTATTACAGGCGAATGTCCACGGCGTCATCCGGGGGCAGAAGCGGCTTCGACAGCTCGGAGTGGTCGACGACCGCACGCCAGCACTGCACCCGCCAGGGCAGGAGGAGGGGCTCCGGTGCGCGCGCGGACGAGTCGTACAGGTCGCCGACGGCGGCCGCCAGTTCGTCGAGCGCCTCGCGGGGAAGGCTCTGCAGCGTCGGGTGGGTTCGCACCATGTCGACCAGCCCGGAGCGGGTCACCGGCACCCACATGCGGAAGTCGCGATGCTCGAGGTCGGGAAAGAAGTCGCTCTCGGCGAGAGTGTCCACCGAGGCGGTGCCGTAGCCGCCTCGCATCGCGGCCGGGTCGGCTCCCTGCAGGAGGGCGGCGAGGCGGCGCACCCAGGGCACGGAGTCGTCGCGGGTGAGGTACATCACCGCGAAGGAGCCGGCCGGCTGCAGCACGCGGGCGATCTCTGCATACGCGAGCCCGGGGGCGAGCGTGTGCAGGTTCTGGCAGGCGAGGACGACGTCGAACAGGCACGGTGCGAACGGCAGGGACTCCGCCTGCGCGACGATCCGTCGCGAGTCGGGGGCGAGCCGGGCGAGGCCCTCCAGGGCGTCGGGAAGCCGGTCGATGACCGTGAACGAGTGCGTCGTCGCGGCCAGGCCGCGCGTCACGTCGGCTCCGGGGACCCCGAGGCTGAGAACCCTCCGGTGCGAACCGGGGATGAGCCACTCCAGCGCGGACGCAGGCAGCCGACTGCCGGGGGAAGAGCTCATGGGGCGATGGTAGTCACCGGGGTCGGCGGTGCACACCGCCGACATGCGGCGGTTGTCCACAGGACGCGATCGGGCGAGGACTGTCCACAGGGATGTCGGCGTCGTGGCGCGATCGGCGACCGCGGTCGCATGCCATGGGCGTGAATCAGCCCCTGGAATCGGAGTTCCTGCTCGCCAGCGCGGATCACCGGCTCGTCGACGAGGTGCTCGCGGTCGCTGCGGCTGTCGCCGTCGAGCCCGTCGTCGTGTCCGACGCGTCTCAGGCGGCGACGCGGTGGAGCGCGGCCGGCACCGTCCTGGTCGGTGAGGATCTCGCCGCGGACGTCACCGCGCTGTCGCTGCCCGCCGGACCGACCGTCCATCTCGTCGGATCCGATCCGGCCCGGCTGAGTGCGTGGTCGATGCCGTTACGCGCGTCGGTGATCGAGCTCCCGGCCGGGGCCGCCTGGCTGACCGGCATTCTCGCGGGGGGCGAGGGCGCCGGCCTGTGCCCGGTCGTCTCGGTCGTGGGGGCGTCCGGCGGGGTTGGAGCGTCGACGCTGGCCGCCGGGCTGGCGTACCGTGCCACCCGGTCGGGGACGTCCACGGTGCTGGTCGATGCCGATCCGCTGGGCGGCGGGATCGACCTGCTGCTCGGGGCGGAGCGTGTCGGGGGCTGGCGATGGGACCGATTCGCGCGCGCCGAGGGCCAGATGGGCGACCTGCGTCCGGTGCTGCCGTCCGTGGACGGGCTCAGCCTCCTGTCGATGGGTCGCCGTTCGTCCGCGCAGCTCGCGCGAGAGCCCGTCTCCGCCGTGATCGGGTCGTTGCGGCGCACCTACGACCTCGTCGTGATCGACCCGGGCCGGAGCCAGCTTCCCGGCTCACTCGAGTGCGGGCGGCTGGCCACGGCGTCGGTGCTGGTGGTGGCGTGCTCGGTGCGGGCGGTGGCGGCTGCCCAGCAGGCACTCGGCGGCTGGGCCGGGGTTCCTCCGCATGTGGTGGCGCGGCGGCGCCGTGGCACCGGCGTGGGGCCGGGGGATCTCGCGGACAGGCTGCGGACCCCGGTGGCCGGCGTCCTGCCCGAGGATCCCGATCTGGTGGCGGCGGCCGAACGCGGCGACCCGCCCGGGCGCAGCCTGCGCCGGCGGCGTGGATGGGGGCGCGCCTGCGCCGAACTGCTCGGGGTCCTGGTATGACCGGCCGCGCGACGCACCCGTCCGGTCCGCTTTCCCCGCGCTCCGGCGCGGCCGTCGACCGGGTCGAGATCGAGAGGAACGGCGTCGAGTCCGGTGCGGATCGTGTCGTCGGGGAGGTCCGCGCCGGGCTCGCCGATCTCGGGCGGAGCTACACCCCGCTCGACGTGGCACGCATTCTGCACGACCTCGGACATCCTGTGACCGACGCACTTGTCCGCGCGACGCTGGAGGCTCTGCGGCGCGACAGCCTGGGAGCCGGGCCCCTCGACGACCTGCTGCACGAGGACGGCGTCACCGACATCGTCGTGAACGGCCCCCGGCAGGTCTTCGTCGACAGGGGGGCGGGGCTGGAGCCGGCCGGGGTCCGGTTCGCCGACGACGCTGAGGTGCGCCGGCTGGCGATGCGCCTCGCAGCGGGCGTCGGCCGCCGCCTCGACGAAGGAAGCCCCTACGTCGACGCCCGGCTGCCCGACGGCACCCGCGTCCACGCCATCCTCGGCTCCCTGGCGACGCCGGGCACCTGTCTCTCGCTGCGGCGCCCGGCGCGCCGTCGGCTCCGGTTGGACGACCTCGTCGCCGCAGGATCGATCCCGCCCGCCGGCGCCGACCTGCTGCGTCAGCTCGTGGCGCGCAGACTCGCCTTCCTCGTGTCGGGCGGAACCGGCTCGGGCAAGACCACCATCCTGGGTGCGCTGCTGGCGTGCGTGGATCCCGCCGAGAGGCTTGTGATCATCGAGGACAGCCGAGAGCTGGATCCCGATCATCCGCATGTGGTCCGGTTGGAGGCGCGGCATGCCAATGCGGAGGGCGCCGGTGCTGTGACGCTGACCGATCTCGTGCGGCAGTCCCTGCGGATGCGGCCTGACCGCGTCGTCCTCGGCGAGGTGCGGGGCGGCGAGCTCAGCGACCTGCTGACGGCGCTGAACACCGGCCACGAAGGGGGGTGCGGCACCGTCCATGCCAACTCGGCAGCCGCCGTCCCGGCCCGTCTCGAGGCACTGGGCGCTCTCGGCGGCCTGGGGCGGACGGCGCTGCACGCCCAGGTCGCGGCCGCGCTGGACGTCGTCATCCACCTGGGGCGCGACGCCGCCGGACGCCGCGTCGTGAAGGAGCTCCACATGCTGGTCCCCGATCCGCTGAGCGGTCTGGTGTGCTCCATTCCCGCCGTGACGTTCGAGGCCGGGCGAACGGCGGTCGGTCCGGCAGGCCCCGACCTGGAGCGGAGGCTCGACCGATGAGCCCACAGGCATGGTTCGCGGTCGCCCTCTTCGCGCTGGCTGCGGGGCTCGCCGTGCCGCGGTCGCCGGGGCGCGTGCTGTCCCGGCTCGCCGCGGGGCAGCCGGTGAGGGCCGCCGCCCGCCGCGATCCGGTCTGGCCGGCGGCGCTCGCTCTCGCCGTCGGCGGGGTCGTCGTCGCGGCGCTGGCAGGCGGTCGCGTCGTGGCGACGGGTGCCGTGTGCGTCGCGATCGTCGCGCTCACGCTCCTGCGGGTGGTGCGCGGCGGGTTGGCCGCCCGCACCCGGCGCCGACGTCGGGCCGAGGTCGCCCTGGCCGGTGAGACGCTCGCCGGCTTGTTGCGGCTCGGCCATGTGCCGGCGCGCGCGCTCGCGATCGCGGCCGAGGAGTGCACGGTCCTCCGAGAGGCCGCCGCGGCGCAGGGTGTCGGTGCGGACGTCGCCGACACCCTGGCGAAGGCGTCCTCCCAGCCGGGGCTCGACGAGCTGGCCCAGATCGCCGCCGGGTGGCGCATCGCGACCGCGACGGGCGCGTCGATGGCATCCACGATGGACGCCGTCGCCGTGCGGCTGCGGGGCGAGCAGCAGGTGTCCGGAGTGGTCCGGGCGGAGCTGTCGGCCCCACGCGCGACAGGCCGGCTGCTGGCCGGACTGCCGGTGGCGGGGCTGCTCCTGGGGTACCTCATGGGCGGGGACCCGCTCGGCTTCCTCACCGGGACGGTGCTCGGGGAGGCGTGCCTGATCGCCGGGGTGTCACTGATGTGCGCCGGTCTGTTGTGGACCGACCGCCTCGCGGATCGGGCCGGCGGGTCGGCATGAGCGCCGCCGGATGGGCGGCGGCGGCATTGTGGGGCCTCGCCGTCGCGCTCACGGTCCGCCCGGGAGGGCTGCCCCGGTTGCGCGCCCGTGAGGGCCGGACGCGGCTTCCGGTATGGACGCGTGGGCACCCCGGCGGCCTGGAGTGGCGGTTGCGCCTGACGCTCGGTCTGGCGGCGGCGGCCCTCGTGAGTCTCCTGCTGGGCGTGCCTGCGCTGCTGGTTCCGGTGGCAGCGGTCGTCGCCGGGATCCCGGTCGCCGTCCTGCTCGGGAAGCTCGAACCGCCCGCCGCGAAGCGGCGCACGGTCCGGCTGCAGGCCGACCTGCCCCAGGTGTGCGATCTGCTGGCCGCCTGCCTCGACGCAGGTCTGCCCCTGCGCGAGGCCGCGCGCGCGGTGTCGCAGGCCGTGGGCGGACCGCTGGGGCGTGAGCTGGCGCGAGTCGCCGCACAGACGGCGCTGGGCGTCGCCGATGCGGACGCATGGCGCAGTCTCACCCATCCCGTTCTCGTCCGCCTCGGCAAGGACCTGGGCAGGGCCGCCGAGGCCGGCACGGTGTCGAGCCGGCACCTGCGAATGCATGCCGTCGAGGCCACCGGGCTCCTGCGGGCCGCGCGGGAGGAAGCCGCCCGCAAGGTCGGGGTCCAGAGCGTGCTGCCCCTGATGGCATGCTTCCTGCCCGCTTTTCTGCTGCTGGGCATCGTGCCCATCGTCGGCGGTTTCGTCGCGACCCTGTTCGGCTGACCTCGTGCTCTGAGCCGCCGGCTGCGGTGGGTCGGGCCTACGGTTCGGGCCGCCTCGGCCCGGTCGTCCCTGCGCTCGTGGACCGGACTCGTCCGGGCCATGGCCGGCCTGCGTCGGGACCCCGTCGTCCGCGCCCCGTGAACCGGTCGCAACCGCCGTGTCCTCGCCGCCGCCTTGAGGTCCTCTCGCGCTGAGCTCCGGTCGCCGCGACTTCAACTCGATCGCCAAGACCGTGGCGACGAGCTACGAGGTGCTGTGTGAGCACAAGGTCGCCGAGCAGGCGCGCGAGATGCTGCTGCGCCTGCCGGGCGCCCGCGCGGCCGAGTTCGAGTAGGCCGTTCCCTTCCGGAGGGTCCGCCGAACGCTCCCGAACTGCCGAAAAGCCGCGACAATCCGGCAGGAACGGAGCGTTCGGCGGGCCTGCTCAGGAGTCGAGCATGTCATCCCCGCCCGTGGGCCGGACTTCTCCACCGCCGGCTCGCGGGTCGCAGGCACGTCGTCACTCCCGCGCCCGTGCCCGAACACGGATCCACAGGCTGCCGGGGAGACAAGTCCCGTCCACAACCGGACCCCGGCTCCGGACAGCTCCGGCCTCTGGGTCTCACATCAGGGGTGCGCCACTCGGGTGCGACCAACGAAGGAGGAACCAATGACCGCAGTGCAGAAGTCCCCGTCCACGGGGCTCAAGCTGAAGAACCGCCGCCGCGACGAGCGTGGCATCACGACGGCCGAGTACGCAGTGGGCACGGTCGCCGCGGTGTCGATCGTCGGCGTCCTGCTGAAGATCATCACCACCCCGGAGTTCTCCCAGATCCTGCTGCAGATCATCAAGTGGATCGTCGAGATCATCACGGGACTGGTGGGCTGATCCGATCCGGCGAGGCCGCGGGCGGGAGAGCGTTCAGCCCCGCCCGCGGCCTCGGGTCGCTACGACCGAGGAGGTGCGGGATGTCCGCAGGGGGACACCGGCGTGACGAGCGGGGCATGGTCACCGCCGAGATCGCGGCCGGGACGCTGCTCGTCGCGGCCATGGCCGTCGTGATGGCATGGGTGGGCGGGGTGATCGTGCTCCAGCAACGCGTGAACGACTCCGCCGTGCAGATCGCCCGGCAGCAGGCGCGAGGCGACACCGAGTCGTTGGCCCGCGCCCGGGCCGCGGCGCCCGAGGGTTCCGTCGTCGAGATCGCCAGAGAGAAAGGGGAATACGTGGTGACCGTCCGCTGCCGACCCCAAGCGCCGGTTCGGTGGCTCGCCGGCCCGGAGGTGTCGGGCACCGCCCGCGTCCAGGCCGAGCCGGGGCAGACGTGAGCGGCGCGGTTGCGAGGCGCCGCGACGACTCCGGCGCGGGGACGGCCCTGATCGCGGCCGTGGCGCTGGTCGCCGTGTGCGCGATGTGGGTCGCCGTGGTGCTCGGGGCATACGTCGTCGCCGCACAGTCCGCGAAGGCCGCCGCAGACCTCGCCGCCGTCGACGGCGCCCGTGCCGTCGACGGGGGAGCGGCCGACGGATGCCGGGCCGCCGCCGCGACGGCGTCCGCCAACGGAGGATCGGTGCAGGAGTGCGCGACATCCGCCGATGGCGTCGAGTTCGTCGTATCGGTGCGGGTCGCGGTCCGCGTCGCCCTCACCGTTCCGGGCCTGCCGGCCGAGGTGTCCGCATCGTCGGAGGCCGGACGCACGACACCGTGAGGCGATCGGGGCCGCGAGCCGGCATGCGGCACGATGGGACCATGCGTCCGATGCTCGCCACGCCGTCAGCCCAGCCGGGCGTGCCCCCGTCCGGAGGCGAGTGGTGGCACGAGGTCAAATGGGACGGCATCCGGGCCCTTGCCGAGGTCCGCAACGGCTCGGCGAGGCTGTGGAACCGCAACGAGGTCGACGTCACCGTCGCCTACCCCGAACTGAGACTCGACGGCTCCCTGCTCGGCGAGGACGTCCTGCTCGACGGTGAGATCGTCGCGCTCGAGGGAGGACTCCCGTCCTTCCCGCGGATCGCGTCCCGCATGCACGTCAGGGACGCGGCGCGGGCCGCCCGGGCCGCGCGGGCCGCACCCGTGACGTACATGGTCTTCGACCTGCTCCGGCTGGGCGGCGTCGAGCTGCTGGAGGTGCCGCTGGCGGATCGGCGGGCGATCCTGGAAGGACTCGACCTGAGCACGGTCACGGGCGGCGACGCGTCGCCGTGGCAGGTGCCACCGACCTACGACGACGGGCAGGCGCTCGCCGCCGCGACCCGCACACAGGGGCTCGAGGGCGTCGTCAGCAAGAAGACCTCCTCGGTCTACCGGCCGGGAGCACGCAGCACCGACTGGGTGAAGGTGCCGCACCGGACCGAGCTCGTGGCGGTCATCGGCGGCTGGGTCCCCGAGACGGCCTCCCCCCACCGGCTCGGCTCCGTCTGGGTCGGCCACCCCAGTGACGAGGCGACGTTCGAGCGGACCGGCACCCTGTACCCGATCGCCCGCGTCGGCTCGGGGCTGCCGCACGACCAGCGCGACGACCTGCTCAGCGTCCTGCGGCAGATCGAACGGCCCACAAGCCCCTTCGATCCCCTGCCCGTTCAGCCCGAGGTCCGCCGCACGACCTGGGTCGAGCCGGTGATCTGCGTCCAGATCCGCTATCTCGGGGTCTCGCCCTCGGGATCGTTGCGCCAGCCCGTGCTGCGCGCGATCCGGCCCGACGTCGTACCCCTCGACGCGGCCACCGCGCCGCTGCTCCCGCTGGACACCGCGGACTGAACCGCCCGTCGGGATCGCGACCGCCCGCGAGGACTCAGCCCTCGACCAGCAGCCGCAGCAGCGTCGTCGCCCCGGGCTTGTCGAGGTGCTGGTTCCCGTTGCCGCACGTGGGCGACATGACGCACCGCGGACAGCCGTCGGGGCACCCGCAGGTGCGCAGCCGCTCCAGTGTCGCGGTGAGCCACGCGCCGGCCCGCCGGAACGCCGCCGCGGCGTAGCCGGCGCCACCGGGGTATCCGTCGACGACGAAGACCGTGAGCAGCCCGGTGTCGGGATGACGGGCGACGGACAGCCCGCCGACGTCCCAGCGGTCGCAGGGCGCGAACACGGGCAGCATCCCGATCGCGGCGTGTTCGGCGGCGTGTGCGGCCGCCGCGGGATCGGCCACCTCGGCGGCGCCCAGGCGCAGGACCTCGTCGGGCAAGGTCCACCACACGGCCTGTGTGGCGAGAGTGTGGGCGGGCAGATCCAGCGGTGTCCGGTCCCACACGGCGAGGGTCTCGGCGTCGCGTCGCAGGTACTCCGTGACCCGGGACGTCATCCGCACCGGACCCACCGACAGCATCCCCGCCCCCAGCGGCGCGGACTCGTGCGTCCCGAGGATGCTCACCTCACTGCCCGACAGGGCCTGGGTGACGTATCCCAGGTCGGTCGGGGCGGCACGCACCAGGGCGGTCCTGTCCGCCGGGGCGTACGCGTCGACCAGCCACGGCTCGCCCTGGTGGACGTACACGGCGCCCTCGTGCACGGTCGCGTCGGCCGCAGCGGGGTCGACCGTGCCGACGACGCGGCCGGTCGCCTCCTCGATGATCTCGACGGGACGCCCGCCGATGGCCCGCAGGTCGATGGCGTCGACCGCCCGCTCGGGCCGGGTCCAGAACCAGCCCGACGGGCGCTCCCGCAACACGCCCTGCGCGGTGAGGGCCTTCACCGCCGGCAGGAAGCCGGGCCCGAAGTAGGCGGCGTCGGCGGTCGTGAGCGGGAGCTCCTGGGCCGCGGCGGCGAGATGAGGGCCGAGGATGTACGGGTTCTCGGGATGCAGGACGGTCGCCTCGACCGGGGCGTCGAAGAGCAGTTCGGGGTGCTCCGTGAGATACGCGTCGAGCGGCTGCTCGGCCGGGACGAGGATGACGAGGGCGTCCCGGTCGCGTCGCCCGGCCCGCCCGGCGCGCTGCCACATCGCGGCCAGGGTGCCGGGGAACCCGTCCATCACGACCGTGTCGAGACCGCCGAGATCGATCCCGAGCTCGAGGGCGTTGGTGGCCACCGCGGCCGCGATCGACCCGTCCCGCAGCCCCGATTCCAGGGCGCGGCGCTCGTCGGGCAGGTATCCGGCCCTGTACGCCACGACGCGCCGGCCGGGCACGAGGCCGCGGAGCCGCTCGGCCACCGACTCGGCGAGCCTGCGCGACGCGACGAACCCGAGGGTCTGCCGCTCGTGGTCGACCGACTGCGCCATGAGTCCCGGCAGGTCTCCGGCCGATCCCGGCTGCCACACGACGAAGTCGAGCGCCGGGCGCGGACTGGTCGCGGCGGTGACCTCGACGACGTCGTCGACTCCCGTCAGCCGCGTGGCTGCGGCGGCGGCGTCCACGGTCGTCGCCGACGTGCACACGAACGCGGGGTCGGAACCCGCCGCCGCGCAGAGGCGCCGCAGCCGCCGCAGGACCGCGGCCGTGTGCGCGCCGAAGCTCCCCCGATAACGGTGGCTCTCGTCGACGACGACGAGACGCAGGTTGCCCAGGAAACGCCGCCACCTGTCCGCCTGGGGCAGCACCGAACGGTGCAGCATGTCGGGGTTGGTCAGGACGAACGTCGCGAACTCGCGCGCGTAGCGGCGCTCGGCCTGATCGCAGTCGCCGTCGAGGCATGCCGGGGACCAGCCGGGCAGCGTCATCCGCGTCAACCGTGCGAGCTGGTCGTGGGCGAGGGCCTTCGTCGGGGCGATGTACAGGGCCGTCGGCGCAGCACGGCGGAAGGCGAGACGCGTCGGGTCGGCGCCGGTGGCCGCCTCGGCGGCCCGGACGAGCGCGGGCAGCAGGTACACGAGGGTCTTGCCCGTCGCCGTCGGGGTGGCCACGGCCACGCTGCGACCGGCCATCACGGCCGCGGCGCCCGCGATCTGGTGTCGCCACGGACGTTCGATCCCCGCTCCGCGCAACGTGGTGCGAACCTGTTCGGGCACCCACCCGGGCCAGTCGACCGCTTCCCCGGACAGTGCCGGACGCGACTCGACGTGACGGATCTCCGCCCGCCCCGCCAGCCACTCCGGTACTGCCACGGATCCAAGCCTGTCACCATCCACCGCCGGTTCGGGACGGCCGGGCCGAGAGGCGGGCAGCCCGCGAGGGATCAGCCAGACGTCCCGCCGGCGTCGTCGGGAACGGTCGCGGGCCGAGCGGGGAGAACCCCGAGCGCGGTCGCGGCGATGATCGCGACCACCGAGGCCACGGTGGTCCAGCCGACACCGAGACCGCGCACCGCATCGGCGACGACGGCGGTGAGCAACTGACCGCCGACCACTGTCAGGGTCAGGGCGAAAGTGCCCAGCCGCCGGACCGCCCAGGCGGCGGTGATGACGATCGCCGCCCCCAGCGGGCCGCCGAGATAGCGGTACCAGTCGGCGGGAGCGGCCGGGAAGGAGACCGGGCCGAGGAACCCGCCCGCGGCCGCGACGGCGACGATGGCGGTGATCACGACCGTGCCGCCGGTCGCCGAGGCGAAGCCGGCGATCACCGGATCGCCCGACTGCTGGGCGACCGCTCCGTTGCCGGCGTTCTGGACCGCGAGCAGCGCCCCGGAGACGAAGAAGAGGACGCCGATGATCACCGCCCCGCCCGCTCCGGCGCCTGTGCTGCCGGAGCCGGCGACCATCGCGAGGGCGAGCCCCGCGATCGCGGTGAGCGCGGCCGCGAGCCGGCGTCCGGTGAGCGGCAACCGCTCGGGCACCCCGATCCCACGGCTGTCGAGCAGCAGTCCGGCGACGGTCTGCCCGGCGACCGAGCCGACCGACGCGACGGCCACGCCCACGATGGGCACGCCGTACGCGGAGGTCAGGACGATCGGGATGCCGCACAGCCCGATGGCGTACCACCACGGCTTCGCGCGCTCGCGCAGGACGCGCACGGTCGCGGACGCCCGGCGGCGCGCGACGACCACGACCAGGATGGTGGCGAGAGTGCCGACGTAGGACACCCAGCCCGCGATGATCGCTCCGGTGCCGGCAACGGCGAGATCGCCGTTGGCCATGCTCTGCAGTGCGATGAGGGCGCCGACCATGGCCGCGGCCAGGACCGCGGGGGCGATGGGCGTCCGGGCGGCCGCACGACGTGTCGTCACCCGATGATCGTAGTGTGCGCGCCGGGAGTACCCTGTGCCGGGTGTCAGCACGGTTGATGTTGGTCCATGCCCATCCGGACGACGAGACGAGTCAGACCGGGGCGACCCTCGCCAGGTACGCCGCCGAGGGTCGCGTCACCCTCGTCACCTGCACGCTCGGGGAGGCCGGTGACATCGTCGCGGACGACCTCTCGTACCTGACCGCCGAGACGCTCGGCGAACACCGCCTCGGTGAGCTTCACGCCGCGATGGCCGACCTCGGCGTCACCGACTATGTGCGCCTCGGCGGCGATTTCGCCTATCGCGACTCGGGCATGACCACCGACGAACAGGGCACGGTGCATCCGCTGGACGATCTGCATCCCGACTGCTTCTGGCGCGCCGACCTGCTGGAGGCCGCCACCCACCTGGTGGCGCTCATCCGCGACCGGCGTCCCCAGGTGCTCGCGACGTACGACACCGTCGGCGGGTACGGGCATCCCGACCACGTGCAGGCCCACCGGGTGGCCATGTACGCCTACGTGCTGGCGGGGACGGCATCGTTCCGGCCCGATCTCGGCGGCGCCTGGACCGTCTCGCGTGTCCTGTGGACGGCGTGGGACGCCGCGAGCGTCCCGGAGATGGTGGCCGTCGCGGATCAACTGGGTCTGTCCGAACTGCTCACCGGCTGGTTCGACCCGGGGGCGGAGCTGCCGCCCATGTTCGTCCCCCACGAGTACATCGGCGCACGCGTCCACGAGCAGCCCTGGGCCGCGCAGGTGGCGTCGGCGCTCGGCCGCTACCGCAGCCAGGTGGACGTCGACGACCCGTGGTGGCAGTTCGTGAAGGTGGCTCCCGACGTTCCGCGGTACGAGTCGTTCCGGCTCGCGGCCGGCGTCCCGTTCCCGCCCGGCGAGCACCCGGCGACCGACCTGTTCGCCGGGCTGTCCCTGGACGACTGACCGGGAGCCCGGCCGGACGTCAGGACGCCGCGACGCGGGCGAAGTTCTCCAGGATGCGGTGCTGGGTGCCGTCGACGTGACTCCCGTGCGCCTGGTGCACGAGGTCGTCCAACTCGTCGGGGCGGAAGTAGCCGGCATGCGTGTACAGGCGCATCCGCTTCTCGAGGTCGATCGCGTCCAGTTCGGGATGGAACTGCGTCACGTACACGTTCCTTCCGGAGCGGTACATCTGGTAGGGCGCCGCGTCGCCGGTGGCCAGCAGCGTCACGCCGGGCGGCAATTCGAGGCAGGCCTCCTTGTGGCCGGTGAACGCCGCGAACCGGTCGGGCAGCCCGGCCAGCACAGGGTCGGCCCGTCCGTCGTCGGTGAGGACGACGTCGATGGCGCCGATCGGCTCGGCGTAGGTGTTGTCGACGACCCCTCCCAGCGCCATCGTGACGAGTCCGACGCCGTAGCACAGGCCGATGAACGGGAAGTCGTGGGCGATCACCTCGGCGAGCAGGTCGGCGAGTTCGCCCTCCACCCGCTCCTGCAGCGCCGACTTGTGTTCGTCGGAGGCGTTGAACGGGCTGCCGCCGACGATGATGCCCGAGTAGTCCTCCAGGTGGATCACCGGCAGGGGGGCGGACTCGACGCGGACGTGCCGCAGGTCGTCGGGGTCCAGCCGGGTGTGGCGCAGGACCGACCGGTACTCCCCGAGCGCGGCCTCGTCGGTGTCGCGCGTGCCGAGGAGAAGGAACGGTTTCATGACGCCGAACGGTAGCGCCCGAAGGAATGCGGGACAAAGCCGTCCAGGGCCGCCGGCCGTTCACGGCCCGCGTCCTGCCGCGACGGCGCCGCCGAACAGCGTGAGGTCAGGGAGTCCCGAGCCCGATCCACAGGTCGAGCAGGAACCAGCCGAGCACGAGCGCCGCCCCTGTGACCGCGAGCCGCAGAGCCCAGGCGAGCACGTGCTGTCCCCGCTTCGCCGCGGTCCCCGGCCGTCGCCGGCGACGGCCCGCCGACACGACGATCGCCGCGCCGAGCGCCCAGCACAGCGCGTAGGCGGTGACCGCGGCCACCGTTGCCGCCACGGGAAGGTCGTGCCCGCCCGAGCGGCCGAGGAGGATCGCCGCAACGCTCAGCAGCAGCACCCACACCCAGGCGAGCCTGCGATCCGCCGGCGCGCGGATGAACCCGCCCGGGCGGCCCGGCGCGTCGACCGGCTGATCCGCCGCCCGGACCTCGAGCACTCCGAGCAGCGACCACGCGACGGCCACCACGACGAGCAGCGCTCCGACGACGACGGCCCAGAACACGTCCGATGACACCGTGACTCACCTCTCCGGATTCGAGCGCGTGGCGGCGTCGATCGCGAGACACCGCCACGCGTGCTGTCTTGCGAGCGAACACTGCGCCAGTAGCTACCGGCGCGATCGTGCACAGCCCGAACCTGGCCGGGTCGACCATGTGACTGAGGCATCTTCGTTGACGTCTGCCGGCGCTTGCGCGGCGATCATGACTGGCGCCGACGTCCCGTGCGTTTCCCTGCGACGCTAATGCGGTCGGTTCTGCATGTCAATGATTGTGGGGATGTGCGTATTCACGAAGAGGGCCGGTAATAAGCGTTGCGTGTGGAGAGTGCATAGCCACCCGCATTGTCGCCGTGCGCTAGACGACTCCCGGGTAGCTTCTGTCGCGGCCCGGCCCGGTCGCGTCTCGCTGCGTGGCATCACCCATGATCGCCTACGCCGGGACGTCCTGTGCGCCGGCCGCGGGCGGGGTGAGCCCGTCGAAGTCGGGGGTGCCCGCGCGGCACTCCCGGACGGCGGCCGCCGCGACGGCCGTCACCGACCCGGTCCGTGCGTACACCCGGCGCTGCCGCTCGTAGCTGGGTCCTCGTGCGGCCATCTCGGCGACGAAGGACAGCTCTTCGCTGCAGCTCAGCTCGGCGGCGATCGGCAGCAGGTCCTCCAGCAGCACATTCAGCGAGTCCCGCAGAGCCAGCTCGCGCAGCCGCCGTCCGGGCAGGACGACGTGGGCGTCCAGTCCGTAGCGGGCGGCCCGCCACTTGTTCTCGCGCACGAACCAGGGGGCGAGCCGCGGGAGCAGGCGTCCGTCGTCGAGCTGCCGCGACATCCATTCCGTGATGCACTGCGTGAGCCCGGCGAGCGCGGCGACCTCGCGTACGGTCGGAATGCCGTCGAGCACCCGATTCTCGATCGTCCCGAAGGTCGGCGAGGGCCGGACGTCCCAGCGGATCTCGTTGGTCTGGCTCATGATCCCGACCTCGACGTGGTCGGCGAAATACGCCTCGTACTCGTCCCAGGTCGTCACCGCGGGAGGCAGCCCCGCACTGGGGAGCTGCTGGAACAGCATCGTGCGCTGGGAGGCGTAGCCGGAGTCCTCCCCCTCCCAGAACGGGGACGACGCCGACAGGGCGAGCAGGTGCGGCAGATAGACCGCGAGTCCGTGAACGATGGGCAGCGCCTTCGCGGAGGAGTCCACTCCCACGTGGACGTGCGTGCCGCAGATGACCAGCCGGTCGGCCCAGTACCGCGAACGCTCCTTGATCCGGGCGTAGCGTTCGCCGGACGTCGTGGCCTGCTCGGCCGCCTTGGCGAACGGGTGCGTCCCCGCGGCGAGCAGGCGCAGACCGCGGGCACCGGCCTCCGCGTCCAAGGTCCGGTGATGCTCCTGGAGTTCGGCGGCCGCTCCGGCCACCGTGGTGTGGACGCCCGTGACGATCTCGACCATGTGCCGCATGTACTCGCGCCGGAACGGGCTCGGCGGGGCGTCACCGAGCGCCGTGAGGAGTTCCTCGCCGCGCGGAGCGAGGGCATACGTGTCGGACTCGACCAGCGCCAGCTCCCACTCGATGCCGAGCGTGCTCTGCGCGGACGGGGCGAACGAGATCTGCATCGGACCCCTCCTCGAACGGCCGGTGCCCGAACAGTCCGGACGGGCAACAAGTGTGAACGCGACGACGCGGCCATGGCAAGAGCGCAACGCCGTGCGTCGAGGTCCTGTGGCGATGGAACGTAGCCCCAAGGTCCAAGGGACATCGCAGAACTCGGCCGCGTGGAAGTCCGGCGGTTTCCTGTAAGCTCTTGTGAGAGCCTCGACGGATGAGGTTCCGGTCGCATTCACCGGCACAGGGGGAATGCACCAGTCGGGGGGCTGGGTCTAGTGAACGGTTCTGGAGAGCGCCCACGCGGGCTGGCGCGCTGGATGTCGCGCACCGCGACGCCGCATCCGGATGACCAGACACTCGTTCGTCGCTGTCGCGAAGGCGATATCGAGGCCGCCGATATCCTGTTCCGCCGGTACCACCAGACCGCCGTCCGCATGGCCGCGAAAGAGACCCGCTCCCTGGATCCCGAGGAACTCGCATCGGAGGCCCTGATCCGCGTCTGGGTCGCGATGCGCGGCGGCGGTGGGCCGCAACACGCCTTCCCGCCCTACCTGCGGGCGACGATCCGCAACCTGGCCGCCACGTGGGCGACCCAGAATCGCGAGGACCCGGCCGAGGCCGAGCAGCTCGACGCCGCCATGTCGCGGGCACACGACGAGCCGGGGTTCGACTCCGCCGTCGTCGAGCACCAGGTGATGATGGAGGCGTTCGACTCGCTTCCGGAGCGCTGGCGCTCGGTCTTGTGGATGACCGAGATCGAGGGTCTGCGTGCCGCCGAGGTCGGTGAGCGGCTCGGGTTGACGCCGAACTCGGCCGCAGCGCTGAGCAAACGGGCACGAGGGGCCCTGAGCCGTGCCTGGCTCCAGGCGCATGTGGAGCGGCACGGCGGCGGGGACGAGTGCGAGTGGGTGCTCGATCGCCTGGCGGCGTACGTCAAGGACGGACTCACCGACGCCCAGGACCAGCGGGTCCGCGATCATCTCGACGAGTGCAGCGATTGTGCTGGCGCCATGCGCCGGATCGCGCACCTGGGCGCCTCCCTGCGGGTCGCCGCCCTGATCGTGGGCGGCTCGGCCGCGGGCGTCACGGCGTGGACGCTGACCGGAACGCAGGTCGCCGCCGCCGCGACCATCGGGCAGGCATCGGCCGGGGCGTCAGGCGCGAAGGCCTTCTTCCGGACGATCAGGCGCGCCGCGGATCGATCGGGCATGGTGACGGCGACGGCGGCCGTCACTGTGGTCGCGGTCGCCGCCGTCGCCTTCGGTGCGGCGTCCGGCACCGGACAGCCCGATGCAGGCCAGGCCCCGGTGGCCGCGCTGCCACCGGCCAGCGGCGGATTCGGCAGCGGCGGACAGGGCGGCAGCTCTGGTTCCGGTGCGGCGGCGTCCGCATCCACCGCCGCAGCCTCCACTGCAGCGGCGACTCCGGACGCGACCTCCGAACAGGCGACCCAGACGGACCCGTCGACGTCGCCGGACGGCACCACCGCGTCCGTGGCGGACTCGGACGCCGGCACTGATCCATCTGCGACACATGTGGTGACGGTTCGCCCGACGCCGTCGGCGGCGCCCTCGCGGCCGACACCGTCGCAGACGGCGACCTCCACGACCGCGTCCCCCGGCACCACCTCGCCGACAGCCAGGCCGTCGTCTCCGGCAACGACTCCGACATCCTCCGCCCCGACGCCCTCGGTGACGCCGACCGTGCCGACGCCGACTGTGCCGACGCCGACTGTGCCGACGCCGACTGTGCCGACGCCGACTGTGCCGACGCCGACCGTCCCGACGCCGACCGTCCCGACGCCGACCGTGCCGACGCCGACCGTCCCGAGCCCCGGTTGTTCGTGGGTGCATGCCACACCCCCGACGTCGGGCACCTGCTATGTCGTGGACGACTGGATCGTCTGCTGCTGGATCTGAGCGCGCCGCGCCGGTCCGCGGGATCAGTGCGTCGGTGTGGTCCAGTACTCGTAGGCCCATGCGGGTGTGAATCCCAGGCTCGTATACAGCGTGACCGCGGGGGCGTTCTGCTCTTCCACCTGCAGATAGGCCGTCTCGACACCGCGGCGGACGGCCTCGGCGCCGATCGAGGCGAGGACGGCGCGCGCATGGCCATGGCGACGATGAGCGGCGGCGGTCCGCATGCCGTGGACGCCGACCAGCCCGCCGGCGAACGACCCGCACCCGACCGCGACGACACTGCCGGACTCCGGCGCCGGCTCGGGGCAGGTGACCGCCGCGACGCTCGCGTACGACGTGTCGCGCCCGCGCCGCAGCACCGCGACCCGCGCCGCCCCGTCCACCGGGTCGAACCCCGGCCCGAGAAACACGGCGGACCACGCGTCGTCCGGCCCCGCGGCCAGCCGGCTCACGCCCGGGTCGCCCGCGGCGCGGAGCCCGTGCGACGCGCCCGTCATGACGAGGACGAGGCCGCGGGGCGAGTACCCCCGGCGCCGCAGGTCGGCGTACAGGGCGGCGAACGCCGGAACGTCCCTCGGCAGGCGCAGCACCGGTCGTAGCCCGTGACCGCGGTACACCTCCTCGATCAGAGGCAGGACGGCCGGGTCAGGTGCGTGGTGGCTCAGCGGGACGGCGCTCTTGGTGCGTGACACCGTGCTCGTATCGAGGGGGAGCAACCAGCCCGGAACCTCGACCAGTTCGCGGGACGGGACGGCCGCGAGGGTCGCGCGTTCGATGGTCTCCACCGGGATCGACACGCCCTGCATTGTGATCCGGGAGCGTCGCGTGCGCGCCGGATTCTCGGATGCCGGTCGTGTGGAGCGGCGGGGTGGGCGACCGTCTTGCCAGGGGCAGAGGCATCGAGCGGAACCGGTCGGAGAACTCGATGAGGACGGGTCCCTGGTGCACCCGATCGGAGTCGGGCACCGGGATCGACCGGCACCGGTGCGGGGCGGTTGATCGCGACCCGGTGACCGCTCGAGTCCGAGCGCGGTCGGCAGGAGGACCGGCGGCTGTGTACATTCAGCGGGCGATGAGACCGGTGATGCGCGGGACGATCGGCCTGGCGGGTGCCGCCGCACTGGGGTACGCGCTCCTCGTGGAGGGCCGGCACTGGAGCGCGAACCGCCACCTGCCCGCACCGTCGGCGGCCGCTCGCGCTCTCCTCGTCCTCGGATGCCCGCCGAACGCGGACGGCTCGCTCGGCGCGACGCAGCGCTGGCGCGTCGACCTCGCGCTGCGGGCCTGGCGCCCGGGCGACCGGGTGGTGTTCAGCGGCGCCGCGTTGTCCGGTCTGCCCAGTGAGGCCGACGTCATGGCCGCATACGCCCGGCGATGCGGCGTGCCGGCGGCGGCGATCGTGTGCGAGACACGCGCTCGTTCCACCTGGGAGAACATGCTGTTCGGCGCCGACGCCGTGCGTGACGCCCCTGAGGTCATGATCGTCTCCGACCCGCTCCACGCCCGGCGGGCACTGCGGATGCTGCGTCGGCAGGATCCGGCCGTCGCGACGCGCGTCGTGCGCCTGCCCGGATACCGGTTCGGCGAGCACCCGTGGCGCAAGACCGTCTCGGCGGTGTTCGAAAGCCCGCTGAAACCCGTCGTCCTGTGGGTCCACAACCGGTCGCGAACCCACCGGGGGGTGACTGCCAGGTTGTGAGGCATAGGAGGGCTGGTCGCCGACTCGGGGCGGGGTGACCGCCAGGTTGTCCGGGTTATCCGGCCCGGATCCGGCGCCATATGCCGTGCAACCTGGCGATCACGACGCAGGGGGGCGCGGCATCCGGGCGGTATGCCGTGCAACCTGGCGGTCAGCGCCGCGTCCCCTGGACCGCGAGCCTCGCCGTCGGCCGGGGAGCGGCAGGATGGGGTCATGTCCACCTACGCCGCTGACCTGGCCGCCTTCGTCACCGATTCTCCTTCGTCGTACCACGCCGCCGCGACGGTCGCGCGGCGCCTGCGCGAGGCGGGGTTCACCGAGCAGGACGAGGCCCGCGAGTGGGAGGCGGGACCGGCCCGGTACGCGATCCGCGACGGCGCGATCATCGCCTGGCGCATGCCGGCGGACGTGTCCCCCGACACCGCGGCCTTCCGGATCGTCGGCGCCCACACCGACTCGCCGGGGTTCAAACTCAAGCCGTCGCCCTCCACCTACGCCCAGGGTTTCGCCCAGGCCGGCATGGAGGTCTACGGCGGCCCGTTGCTGAACTCGTGGCTGGATCGCGAGTTCGGGCTCGCCGGACGACTCGTGACGCGCGACGGACAGGTGCACCTGGTGTCCACCCCGGCCTGGCTGCGCATTCCGCAGGTCGCGCCGCATCTCGACCGCAGCGTCAACGACAGCCTTCATCTCGACAGGCAGCAGCACCTGATGCCCCTGCTGGCGAACGGCCCGGTGGACATCCTCGCCGCCGTGGCAGAGTCGGCCGGGCTGTCGCCGGAGGATCTCGACGGTCACGATCTGTTCGCGGCCGTGTCCGAGGCCCCCGCCGTGATCGGCGTCCGGGGCGACTTCCTCGCGTCCGGACGGCTCGACAACCTCTCCAGCGTCCATGCGGGCACTGCGGCGCTCGTGAGCGCCCGGCCCGTCCACGACATCGCGGTGCTGGCCTGCTTCGATCACGAGGAGATCGGCAGCACGTCCCGCAGCGGCGCGGCCGGTCCGTTCCTGCCGACCGTGCTGCGCCGGATCGCCGCTTCGCTCGGCTGGGGACTGGACGCGTTCGAGGCGGCGCTGGCGCGTTCGTTCGTCGTCTCCGCCGATGCCGGCCATTCCGTGCATCCGAACTACCCGCAGCTCCACGACCCCGACCACCGGCCGGTGCTCGGCGGCGGACCGTTGCTGAAGGTGAACGCCAACCAGCGCTACACCACCGAGGGCCCCTCGGCCTCCCGCTGGCAGCGGCTCTGCCGGTCCGTCGACGTCCCCACGCAGCCGTTCGTGTCCAACAACGCGGTGCCGTGCGGGTCGACCATCGGCCCGTTCGTGGCCGCGGGGATCGGCGTCGCGTCGGTGGACGTGGGCATCCCGCTGCTCAGCATGCACTCCGCCAGGGAGTTGTGCGATGTGGAGGATCCGCGTCGGCTGGCCGAGGTGCTGGGGGCGCACTACGCCGCGGCCGACGACTGACACGCCCGCCGCGACCCGGACGGCGACGGCTCACCTGTCCTCGGGTGACGGCCCGAAGCGGTGAACGGTGCCGTCCCAGCCGGTGACGACCCGTTCGAGGAGGTCGGGCAGGTCCGGCGGGTACACGGGGTCGGTCAGCAGACGCACCTCGCTCACCGGCACCCAGCGGGTGCCTTCGAGGGTGTGGCCCTCCAGCGGGGTCCAGGCGGAATCCCCGACGGTCGGCACGGCGGTGCAGAGGAAGAAGGCATCCTGCTGGCGCACGGGACGACCGAGGTAGGTGAAGGCGTTGTCCCAGGTCGCGACCGGGCCGACCAGCTCGGACTCGGTCACGATCAGCCCCGTCTCCTCGCGGAGCTCGCGGACGGCGGCCCCCCGGGCGGACTCGCCGGGGGTGATCCCGCCCCCGGGCGTCCACCAGAAGTGCACGGCGGGCACGTCCGGCTCGTGGCCCGCGAGCAACAGGACGCGTCCGTCCAGCACGAGCAGGACGCGTCCTGCCGAGCGGCGGCGGCGCCCATCGGCGCCCGCCACCCATTCGTCGTCGGGGAACCGGACCCCCGGTGCGGGGTCATTCACAGGCGGACCCTAGCAAACACAGGGGGAGTGCCCAGCGCGGATCGCTGTCATGGAGGACGGCTCGCACCGTCAGCCAACGAAGCAGGAGACTCATGAGCATCGCGAAGAAAGTCGGGTTCTCGATCGGCGCCGCCCTCCTCACACTGGGGACGCTCGTCGGCGTGGCGGCCTGCAGTGACACGTCGTCCGCGTCCGGCGATTCGTCGGCCACGCAGGAGCCGGGCGGAGGAGGCGGCCAGGGCCAGGACGTGTCGGGGCTGGCCGCGGCTCTCGCTGACGGGCTCGGGGTCGACGAGTCGACGGTCACGTCGGCCCTCAACGACTTCCTCAGCTCGAACCGTCCCTCCGGCACGAGCCAGCCGAGCGGGATGCCCACCGACGGCAGCATGCCGAGCGGCATGCCGACGGACGGCTCCATGCCGAGCGGGCAGGGCACGCCGCCCGCCGGCCAGCAGGGGACTCCGCCGAGCGGTGCGCAGGGGACTCCGCCGAGCGGCGGTCAGGGCGGTGGAGGCGGAGCCGGCTGGCTTGCCGACTCGTCCACCCGCGAGAAGCTCGCGGCGTACGTGGCGGAGAAGCTGAGCGTCGACGAGGCCGAGGTGACGACGATCATCGAGGAGTACGTGTCCTCGGCGGCGACCGCGGCTCCCAGCGCCACGCCCACCAGTTGACGGGTTCGTTCTCGGGCGGTGTCGCGTGTGACACGCTCGACGGGTGGTCGGCGGGCCGCACCCGCGGTCGGCGTTGCCTCTCGCCGGTCCCGGCCGGGACATCTCATGGACCGGTCAGGGGCTGGGGAGTACCCGCGACGATGGGAACCGGCTAGCGTTGCCAGTGCGTCGTAGCCGCGCACCCGACTTCTCAAAGGAGGCAGCCGTGGGTCTGATGGACAAGCTCAGAGGCGAAATCGTCGACATCATCGAGTGGCTCGAGGATTCGCGCACGCTGTTGGCGTGGCGCTTCCCCCGCTACCAGAACGAGATCAAGCATGGCGCCCAGCTCATCGTCCGTGAGGGACAGCAGGCGATCTTCGTGCACAACGGCCAGATGGCCGACACCTTCGGACCGGGCCAGTACAGCCTCACGACCGAGAACCTTCCGTTGCTGTCCACCTTGCAGGGCTGGAAGTACGGCTTCAACTCCCCGTTCCGTTCCGAGGTGTACTTCATCAACACCCGGCCCGTGACGGATCTCCGCTGGGGGACCGCCAATCCCGTCACCGTCCGCGACCCCGACTTCAAGATGGTCCAGGTGCGCGCGAACGGCCTGTGCGTCGTGCGTGTCGCCGACCCGCCGGTCTTCATGCGGCAGGTCATCGGCACGGACTCGTCGGTGGACGTCGAAGAGATCTCCGAACTGCTGCGACGGGTCATCACGCTGGCCTTCTCCGACATGATCCTGGAGACCGGGCTGGGCGTCATCGATCTGCAAGGACGGCAGGTCGAGCTCTCCGACAAGCTGCGCGATTTCGTGGCCGACCGGGTGGACGACGAGTTCGGGCTCGCCATCGACTCCATCACGATGAACGTGTCGCTGCCCGACGAGATCACCCAGGCCATGACGCGTGGCGTCGCCCGCGGCGTCGAAGAGGCGGGCTGGGTCAATCAGCTCGACGACATGCAGCGCTACCAGCAGGCCAAGCAGGCCGAGGCGATGGTGGCTGCGGCCAACAACCCCGGTGGCGGCGGCACGATGGGCGATCTCATGGGTGCCGGGCTGGGCATGGCCATGGCCGGTCAGATGGCGAACCAGATGAACCAGCAGGCGCAGGCCGGGCAGGCCAGCGCCCCGCCGCCGCTGCCCGGGGCGGCGCAGACGTTCCACGTCGAGCTCAACGGCTCCGCTGCCGGACCGTACAACCCGGGTCAGTTGCAGGCGGCCGTCCAGGCAGGGCAGGTCACGCCGACGACTCTCGTCTGGTCGACGGGGATGGCCGGGTGGACCCCGGCCGGTCAGGTGCCGGCGCTGCAGCAGTTGTTCGCGGCACCGCCGCCACTGCCGCCGCAGACCCCGCCGGCCGCGCAGGGCCCCGCCCAGTAAGGAAGGTCGATGTCCGGGCAGTTGCCGCCCCCGTTGCCGGGATCGGATCCGATCGGGTCCGGTCCCGGGGCCTCGTCCGGGCAGGATTCGCCGCTGGTGGATCCTGCGCCGCCGACGTCGCCCGCCGCGACCCCGCCCCCTTTGCCGGGTGCCGCGCCCATGCCGTCGCCGCCTCCGATGCCGAACCCGCCGCGTCTGCCCGACCCGGGACGGCTGGAGGATCCGGCCATCCTGCACACCACCGAGGACACGCGCACCTATCCGTGCCCGTCGTGCGGGGGCATGCTGGGGTTCGATCCGGACGCGCAGGGGCTGCGGTGCGTCAGTTGTGGCACGGTCGTTCCGATCGCGCCCCAGATCCTGCAGCCCGCCGCCGTCGCGAAGCGGGACCTCCGGCGGACCATGGACGAGCTCTCCCGGCTGATGGAGCAGCAGCCGAAGTCGCTCGAACGCGAGGTCGTCTGCCAGAGCTGCGGCGGACGCACGCTGTTCACCGGCTCGTTCACCGCGGTCCGCTGCCCGTACTGCAACACCCCCATCCAGCGTGACGACGTGCAGGCGGCGCGGACCCGGCTCAAGATCGACGGCATCCTGCCGTTCCAGGTGTCGGAGAAACGGGCCCGCGAAGAGATCGAGGCGTGGATCGGCGGTCGCTGGTTCGCGCCGAACGAGTTCAAGAAGTACCGCGAGCTCGGGAGCTTCACGAGCATCTATCTGGCCTATTTCGACTACGACGCCGAGACTCGGACGCGCTACACCGGCATGCGGGGCGTCAACAGGTACGTCACGGTGCGCGACGGTGACCAGACCCGCACCGAGGTCCGGACCGACTGGTATCCGGCGGCGGGCGTCGTCGAGAACGCCTTCGTCGACGTCACCGGCCTAGCCAACTCCGGTCTGGACGAGGCGAAGGTGCAGGAACTGGAGCCGTGGCCGATGGAACTGAACAGGGCGTACTCGCCCGAGTTCGTCGCCGGGCATCTCAGCCGCACCTACGACGAGGACGCCAGGCAGGTGTTCGACTCGCGGGTGCGCGGCCGCATGGAGGGCGTGATCGAGGGCACCGTGCGTCAGGACATCGGCGGCGACCTCCAGCAGGTGCATTCGATGGACGTCTCGTGGCTGTCGCTCGCGTTCAGCCAGCTCGCGCTGCCGGTGTGGATGCTGACCGTCACGTACCGGGAGCGTCCGTTCCAGGTGTTCATCAACGGGGTCACCGGTGAGGTTCAGGGTCAGCGGCCCTGGTCGGCGGTGAAGATCGGGTTCGCGATCGCCGCGGGCGTCCTCGTGATCGTCATCGTGTACGTCCTGTACCGCTACTTCGGCGGTTCCTGACGCGGCCGACCGTGGTGCGCGCTCGTCGGCCCGTCTCACGTCTCGGAAGTGTGGTTCCGGGTCCTCGTGCCTTGGCAAGGCGCTTTTCTGGTGCGCAGATCCGTCGAGCCCGCGTGTCCATCAATTCGTTGACAACGTGCTGTCGTCTTCCTAGGGTTGGGCCCCATGTCGCCTAGAAATAGGCGATCTGACCCTCAGGAGGCACTGTGCGCAAGCTGCTGTCGTCGACACCGACGGGTGTCGAGCGACTGATGACCGCTGACAAGGGCCGTGACGCGGGCCAGGCCGTCGAGGAGCGCATCCTTCACGATCGTGAGGATTGGTGAGATGCGTCTCGACGTGAGTTCTCTGACGTACATCTACAAGTCCTCCCGGCGGGGCTGCCGCGATGTGGGGTTCGCGGCCGAGGACGGCGAGATCGTCGCCCTCATCGGACCTTCGGGGTGCGGGAAGTCGACGGTGCTCGCGTGTGTCGCGGGCGTTCTCACCCCCGACGCGGGGACGGTCGAGGTGGTCGGAGGCGGCGATGGCGCGTCGACCTTCCTGATGCTGCAGGCGGCCCCGCTGTTCGAGGGTCTGCGACTGTGGGAGAACGTCGCCCTCGGCTACGGCTATCCGGCCAGGCGCCACCGCGTGTCGGCCGTCGCGAGGCTGGCCGAGGTCGGGCTGGAGGAGTGCGCCGACGACAGGCCGTCGCACCTCTCGGTGGGCCAGCGTCAGCGCGGCGCGGTCGCGGTGGCGCTCGCGCAGCCCGGTCGGGTGCTGCTGTTCGACGAGCCGACCGGCAACCTGGACGACGACAACGCCCGGCGGGTGATGGACGGCCTGCGGTCCGCGGCCGGGACCGGTCGTGTGGTCGTGATGGCGACCCACGACCGCCGGGTGCTCGCCGAGGCCGACCGGGTCGTCGATCTTGCCGTGGCGGGTGCGGCATGAGCAGCGAACGTCCGGACGCCCGTCGTGTTGCCGCCGGGCGATTCCCCGGGGTGACCGGGTGGCTGCGGCTCAGTCTGCGCCGCGGCTTCGCGTCCAGCCGTGCGGTGCTCGCGACCACGCTCGTCGGATCGCTCATCCTGACGGCGCTGGTGCTGCCGGCCGCGACCGCGGTGGCCGCTGTGAGAGCGCAGACCGAAGGGTCGGCCGCGTCGCTCAACACCATCTCCATCTACGGTGACGGCGCGGCCGAGCAGCCGAGGCTCACCACGGCCCGGCGCACGGAGATCTCCGCCGTCGACGGGGTCGACGCCGTCACGTCCTTGGCCACCGCGTCGATCAGCGCGACCGAAGGCGAGCCGTGGCTCGGCCAGGTCCACGTCCTGCGCCCGAGCCTGTTGCCTCCGGGGATCGATGACGAAACGGCCGCCCGGGTGACCGCCAGGGCCGTGATCGCTCCGCGCGTCATCGAGGGGGTCGACCTGTCGAGGTATGTCGGCACGTCGATGCCGGTCGAGTACACCCTGGGCACCGCCGAGAACACGGGCACCGGGGCCGAGACACAGGTGACGCTGCTGGCCGTCTACGACCCCGGCTGGACCGGCTACGGCCCGAACGCCATCCTCGGGTCCGAGGAGTTCGTCGTGTGGCTCCAGGCCCAGCGGTACCGGAAGTCCGTCGCCGAGATGCAGGACGTCGAGGGTGCGCCCGGCGTCGTCGTGCATGTGTCCAGCGCGAAGCAGGTCGACACCGTGATGGCGCAGTTGCGGTCGATGGGGTTCGCCCCGTTCAAGGACAGCGACCAGATCGGGGACCTGCCCGGACTCCTGGCGATCTTCCCGTCTCTCATCGTCGTCGTCTCCGTGGGTCTGGGGCTCATGCTCTGCTTCCACGCCGTCTCGGCCGTGCGCAACGCCACGGCGCGGCGGACGCGCGAGTTCGCGCTGCTGCGGATGCGCGGCTACCGGGTGCGGGACGTCCGGGCCCTGATGGTCGCCGACATCGGGTTCGGAGCGGCGGTCGGCGCGCTCGTGGGCGCCGTGGCGGGGCTGCCGCTCGGGTGGTTGCTGGCGTTGCGTCTCACCCCCGAGGAACTGCACCTCTCCTGGACGAGCGGCACCCTGGTCCTGGCGGCCGCCATCGGGGCCGGCACCGTCGTCGTCGTCACCGTCGTCGCGGCGGTGACCGCCGCGATCACGACAGCGCGCCTGCTCCGCACCGATCCGTTCCTGCTCATCACCCGCGAGAACTGAACCCGGACGCGCCGAACGCTCCAGAACCCCCGGAATTCGGCTGGAATCCGGGGGTTCTGGAGCGTTCGGCGCGTCGGGCGACGGCGACGGCGGGACGAACGGGTCGACCCGCCGGACGCGTCAGAGGCCCGCGCCGCGGGCCACGTGGTAGTTGGACGCCTGGGCGACCGGGCGGATGGTGACCAGGTCGAGGTTCACATGCGCGGGAAGGTTCAGGGAGTACGCCACGACGTCGGCGACGTCGCCGGCCGACAGGGGGTGACTGACTCCCTCATACACGGCGTCGGCGGCAGCCTTGTCGCCGCCGAGCCGTACGAGGGAGAACTCCTCGGTGTGCACCATGCCCGGCGCGATCTCGATGACGCGGATCGGCTCGCCCAGCAACTCCAGCCGCAACGCCTGGGCGACCATGTGCTCGCCCGCCTTCGCCGCGTTGTACCCGGCGCCGCCGGTGTAGGCCGCCTGCGCGGCGGTCGAGGTGAGCAGCACGACGCTGCCCGATCCGTTGGCGCGGACGAGGGGCAGCAGCGCCTGCGTCACCCGCGTCGTCCCGAGGACGTTGAGGTCGTACATGCGCCGCCAGCCCTCCAGGTCGGCCTTTTCCACCGGATCGACCCCGAAGGCGCCGCCGGCGATGTTCACGATCGCGTCGAGCGTCCCGCCGAAGAGGTCGGCGGCCTGCTGCGCGAGGGCCTCCACGTCGCCGGCCGACGTCACGTCGCACACCGCCGTGGCGCACCCGGTCTCGGCTGCCAGCTCCGCAAGGCGATCGGCGCGTCGCGCCGCGCCGAGGACCTGCCAGCCGGACGCCGCGAGGGCCGCGACGCTGGCCCGCCCGATTCCCGAAGAAGCGCCTGTGACTACCGCTGTTGTCACGATTCAGTCTCCATTCCTGTCCCCCGCCGGGGTGACTTCTGGCTGCGTGATGTGAGCCCATAACGGGGCGCACGGAGGGAGGGATTCGTCGCTCGACAACCGGGAGAAGAGTTCCTCCAGCAACTCGCGGCGCTGCCGCGGCCCGCCGGCGTGGATGGACTCCAAGATGTCGTCCACGACCATCTGCGCCCGCGTGCGCACCGGTGAGTACAGCCATGATCGGCCGTCCAACTCCCGTGTGACAACGTGTTTCTTCGACAGCCGGTCGAGGACTGTGAGGACGGTCGTGTAGGCGATGTCGCGCACCGCGGAGATCCGCGTGTGTACCTCGCGCACCGAGAGCGGCGTCGACGGATCCTCCCACAGGTGGTCCATCACCGCCTGCTCGAGCTCTCCCATCCGTGGCATGTGACCCACTATGCCCTTCATTGCCCCACTACGACACCGCGTAGTACTGTCCGCGGCATGAACGCGGAGACGATTGCCCGTTGGCAATTCGGGATCACGACGGTCTATCACTACTTCTTCGTGCCGATGACGATCGCACTGTCCGCGCTCGTCGCCGTGCTGCAGACCATGTGGGTGAGGACCGGCGACCACAAGTACCTTCGGCTGACCAAGTTCTACGGGAAGCTGTTCCTCATCAACTTCGTCCTCGGTGTCGTGACCGGCATCGTGCAGGAGTTCCAGTTCGGCATGAACTGGAGCGAATACTCCCGGTTCGTCGGAGACATCTTCGGCGCACCGCTGGCGTTCGAGGCCCTCCTCGCCTTCTTCATGGAGTCGACCTTCATCGGCCTGTGGGTGTTCGGCTGGGATCGTCTCCCGAAGAAGATCCACCTGGCCACGATCTGGCTCGTGGCCGCCGGGACGATGATCAGCGCCGTCTTCATCCTCGCGGCGAACTCCTTCATGCAGAACCCGGTCGGGGCGACCTACAACCCGGTCACACAGCGTGCCGAGATGACCGACTTCGGCGCCGTCCTCACCAATCCGGTGTTCCTGGCGACATTCCCGCACACGCTCGCCGCCGCCTACATGGTCGCCGGCGCCTTTGTCGCGGCCGTCGCGGGCTGGCACCTGGCCAAGCTGAGCAAGCAGGGCGACGCGGCCTCCGCCGAGGAGGTCTCGGCCCACCGGTTCGCGGCGAAGTTCGGCGCCTGGGTCCTCATCGCGGCCGGGCTGGCCACGATCGTGACCGGTGACATCCAGGGCAAGGTCATGACCGACGTCCAGCCCATGAAGATGGCGGCGGCCGAGGCCCTGTGGGAGACCGAGGGCGGCGGCAGCGACAACGCGTCCTTCTCGATCTTCACCGTCGGCACCCTCGACGGGTCGGAAGAGGTCTTCTCCATCAAGGTGCCGTACATCCTCAGCTTCCTCGCCACCGGCGACATCCACGGCAAGGTGGCCGGTGTCAACGACCTCGTGGCGCAGTACCGCGACTCCGGCTACATGAAGTCGGACGATCCGAACTCGCTGGAGGCCAAGTACGCCGAGGCGCTCATCGCCTCCGGATACGACTACGCGCACTACCGCGGCACCGTCAACTACGTGCCCGACATCGCAGTGACGTACTGGATGTTCCGGCTCATGATGGGCCTCGGCTTCCTGGCCATGGCGATCGGCGCCTGGCTGCTGTGGGTGCTCCGCAAGGGACGGCTCCCGAAGCCGGGCAAGGTCTGGACGGGGCTCATGATCGCCCTTCCGCTGCTGCCGCTGTTCGCGAACTCGGCCGGCTGGATCTTCACCGAGATGGGGCGTCAGCCCTGGATCGTGAACGGCGTCCTGACGACGGCGGCGGCCGTCTCGCCAGGAGTGTCGGCGGCAGAGGTGTGGATCTCGATGATCCTGTTCACCCTGGTCTACGGCGGTCTGGCCGTCGTCGAAGTGGGGTTGATGCTCAAGTACATCAAGCTGGGCCTGCCCGTCGTCGAAGAGCCGAAGGTGCTCACCGACGACGACCAGCCCCTGACCTTCGCCTACTGAGAGGGATGGTCGAGAAATGATCGCCATGGTTGTGGACCCGTCTTGGCTGCAGGTCCTGTGGTACATCCTGATCGCGGTCCTGTGGATCGGGTTCCTCGTCCTCGAGGGCTTCGACTTCGGCGCCGCGATGCTGATCCCGATCCTGGGCAAGAACGAGAAGCAGCGGCGCGTGATCGTCAACACGATCGGCCCGGTGTGGGACGGGAACGAGGTGTGGCTGCTGACCGCCGGCGGCGCGACGTTCGCCGCCTTCCCCTCCTGGTATGCGACGTTGTTCAGCGGGGCGTACATACCGCTGTTCCTCGTGCTGATCGCGCTGATCCTGCGAGGCGTGTCCTTCGAGTACCGGGCGAAGCGTCCCGACACCCGGTGGCGCAACACCTTCGACTGGTTCGCCGCCGGCGGGTCGTTCGTGGCTCCGCTCGTGCTCGGCATCGCGTTCGGGAACTTCGTGATGGGAATGCCGGTCAACCTCGCCGAGAACGGTCTCACCCACGTCTACGTGGGCGGCCTGCTCGCGATGTTCCACCCGTTCGCGCTGCTGTTCGGCGTCGGCCTGGTCATCGTGTTCCTCTTCCACGGCGCGATCTTCCTGGCGTTGAAGACGCGTGACGAGGTGCACGATGCGGCCGTCGGCTTCGCGAAGAAGATCGGCCTCGTCGCGATCGTGGGCGGCGCCGTCCTGCTCGTGTGGCAGAACCTCGCCTACAGCACCGGCATCGTCGGCTGGCTGCTGCTCGTGGTCGCCGCGGCGGGCCTCGTGTTCGCCTGGCTGATGATCCGCAACGGCAGGGACCTGCTGGCGTTCATCGGGACGGCGGTCGCGATCCTGGCCGTGGCGGTGGGCGTGTTCGTGCGGATGTACCCGGACCTGGGCTTCGACAACAGCCTGGTCCAGGACAACCCGCTCAACATCGTCACCGCGTCGGCCTCGCCGCTCACGCTGCAGATCATGTCCGTCGCGGCACTGATCTTCGTGCCGATCGTCCTGCTGTACACGGGGTGGTCCTACTACGTGTTCCGCCGGCGGCTCGGCACCCACCACATCCCCGACGACCACCCGGAGCCCGTCACGACGTCGTCTTGATGGCGGGACCGATCGATCCCCGACTGCTCCGGCGCGCGAGGGCCACGAAGTGGTACCTCGCCGCCGGGGCGGGAATCGGGATAGCGACAGCCGTGCTGACCATTGGTCAGGCATGGCTGTTGGCACGTTCGCTGGGCGGTGTCTTCGCGGTCCACACGCTCGATCCGGTCTGGCCCGTGCTCGCCCCGCTCGCCGCCGTGTTCGCCGGGAAGGCGCTGCTGAGCTGGGCCAACACCTGGCTGGCGCAGCGGGCCTCGGCGGCCGTCAAGTCGCAACTGCGGCGCGACATCCTGCGGGCCCGGCTGGCGACGCCCACGGCGTCCACCACGTCGACCGGCTCGCTCATCACCCTGCTCACCACCGGCCTGGACGCGCTGGACGGGTACTTCTCGAAGTACCTGCCGCAACTCGTCCTGGCCGCGACCGTCCCCGCGCTGATCGTGCTGGCCGTCGGGAGCGCGGACCTGGCGTCGGCGGTGATCATCGTGGTCACCCTGCCGCTGATCCCGATCTTCATGGCCCTCATCGGCTGGACGACCGAGGCGCGCACCAAGCGGCGATGGAAGGTGCAGCAGCGCCTCGCCACCCACTTCTTCGACCTCATCGCCGGTCTTCCGACGCTGCAGTCGTTCGGTCGCGCGCGGGCGCAGCGGAAGGGGCTGGCCGAGACCGAGGCGGCCCACCGCCGCGAGACGATGGGGACGTTGCGGGTGTCGTTCCTGTCCGCGTTCGCCCTCGAACTGCTCGCCACCCTGTCGGTGGCGATCGTCGCCGTCGAGGTCGGCTTCCGCGTCGTCTACTCGGACATCGACCTGACCACGGCCTTCTTCATCCTCATCCTCGCGCCCGAGGCGTACCTCCCGGTTCGCCAGGTGGGGGTCCACTATCACGACTCGGCCGACGGCATGGCCGCCGCCGACAGCGCCTTCGCGGAGATCGACCGGCTTACGGCGATGCCGCGCGGAACGCTCGCCGCGCCGGCCGTCGACGCGTCGCGGGTGGTGTTCGACGGGTTCGCGTACCGCTACCCCGACGCCGAGACGGACGCCGTGACGGGCATCGACCTCACGATCGAGCCGGGCGAGATCGTCGCGCTCGCCGGGACGTCCGGCGTGGGCAAGACGACCCTGCTGAACGCCCTCATGGGGTTCGTGCGGCCGACCGCGGGCCGGATTCTCGTGGGTGACGTCGACCTCGCCGAGATCGATCCGGATGCCTGGCGGGCCCAGCTCGCCCACGTTCCGCAGCAGCCGGGCATGGTCCGCGGATCGGTCGGAGACAACGTGCTGCTGGGCGACACCGCGGCGACCGAAGCGCGCGCGCGGGCGGCGCTGGATGACGCCGGCGGGGCGGGCATCCCGCTCGACCAGCCGGTCGGGGACGACGGCGAGGGTCTGTCCGCCGGGGAGCGACGGCGGATCGCGACCGCCCGGGCCATGCTCCGTGTCCGGTCGGGGGCCCGCCTGCTCGTGCTCGACGAGCCGACGGCCGGGCTGGACGCCGAGGCCGAGCGCGTGCTGCTGGCCTCGCTGCGGGAGCTGGGCGTGGGCGCGGTCATCGTGACCCATCGTCCGCGGGTGCTCGCGGAGGTCGACAGGGTCGTCCACCTCGAAGACCCCGTGGGAGCCGCCGTATGAGCGCACCGGCGGCGGCCCCGCCGCGCCGCGGCTGGCTCGGCCTGCTGCGCGGGCTGACGGCCGACGTCCCCAGGGCGTGGCCGCACTTCTTCGCCGCACTGCTTCTCGCCGCCGCCGCCAGCGCGGCATCCGTGGCGCTCATGGCGACGTCGGGCTGGCTCCTCTCTCGGGCCGCCGAGCATCCGCCGGTGCTCTACCTGCAGGTCGCTGCGGTCGGGGTGCGGTTCTTCGGCATCTCGCGAGGGGTCTTCCGCTACACGGAGCGTCTCGTCGGGCACGACCTCGCGCTGAAGCTCCAGAGCGCGTTGCGGCTGCGGGTGTACGGGACGTTGTCGCGCACGACGCTGCTGGGGCGGAGACGGGGCGATCTGCTGACGCGGATCGTCGCCGACGTCGAGGCCGTCATGGATCTCGTCGTCCGCGTGCTGGTGCCGTTCTGCTCCGCCTCACTGGTCATCCTGGCCACCACGACGCTCTTCGCGGTGTTCTCGCCCGCCTCGGCGATCGTGCTGCTCGTCTCGGCCGTGCTCGCGGGCGGCATCGTGCCGTGGGTCGCGCAGCGTGCATCCCGGGCGGCCGACGCGACCGCCGTCCCCGCCCGGGGCCGGCTCGCCGACAGCGCGCACGAGCTCAGCCGCGCCTCGGTCGACATCGTCGCGTACGGGCTCGCCGAGGAGCGGCTCGCCGCGCTGCTGGACGTCGACGAGGAGCTCAAGCGCGCCGAGGAGCGCGCCGCCGTCGTCCGCGGCATCGCGGTCGCGGGGCAGGTGGTCGCGGCCGGCTTCGCCGTGCTGCTGATCCTCGTGCTCGGCGCCCAGGAGGTCGCTGCGGGGACGCTCTCGCCGGTGATGCTGGCCGTGCTCGTCCTCACGCCGCTCACGTTGCACGAGGTCTTGTCGACGCTGGCGCAGTCCGCACAGACCTTCACCAGGGCCAAGGTGGCGCTGCGACGCGTCGAGGCCGAACTGACCGCCGAGCCGGTCGGGGCGGGCGACGTCCCGGACGCACCGCCGGCCGAGGACCCCGGGCTGCGCCTCAGCGGGGCCACGATCGGCTGGCCGCGCTCGGAGGCCCTGCTCACGGGACTGGACCTGCGCGTCGGCCGGGGCGAGCGCGTGGCGCTCGTCGGCCCCAGCGGCGTCGGGAAGACCACGGTCGCCGCGACGGTCATGGGGCTGATCCCGCCGCAGGCGGGCCGGGTCGAGACGCACGGCCGGGTCGGCTACCTCGCTCAGGACGCCCACATCTTCTCCACCACGGTGAGCGAGAACGTGCGGATCGGCAACAAGGACGCCACCCGCGACGACGTCGTCCACGCCCTCGCGCGAGCCGGTCTCGACCTGGACCCGGACCGCGTCGTGGGTGAGCTCGGGTCAGCCGTGTCGGGTGGTGAGGCGCGACGCATCGCGCTGGCCCGGCTGCTCGTGGGCGACTATCAGGTGTGGGTGCTCGACGAACCGACCGAGCACCTCGATGTCATCACGGCGGCGGGCGTTCTGGACGATCTGTGGCGGGCGGCGGGGGACGCACCGCTGCTGGCGATCACCCACGACCCGGCGGTCATGGAGCGCTGCGACAGGGTGGTCCGCCTGGCGCGCTGAGAGCCGGGTCGCGGCACCGGACTCAGATGCGGCGGGCGTCGTCGATCTCGCGCACGCGCTGGTCCAGGATCTCGGCGAGCACGTCCGGGGGCAGTGGCCGCTCCTCGGTGACGCGGATCGTCCCCTTCGACAGGGAGTACCCCGGGAGCCGCGCGGCGACCGCCGCCACGACCGCCGCGGAGAACGGATACAGGCCGATGTGGGCCTTCGATGCGCGAATCGCCAGGAGGGGCCTGCCGCGGTACAGCAGCGCCGGCATCCCGTAGCTCATGCCCTCGACCGCTCCCGGCACACGCACCCGCGCGGCATCGATCATCGCGGTGACGAGCGGGCGGCGGCGGTCGTCCAGGGTCTCCACCCACTCGCTGACCTCACCCATGCGGCCCAGTGAACACGCCGTGTCGCGGCGGCGCCACCGCCGCGCGGAGTCCGGTGTGGAATCGTAGGGTCCGGTCGTGCCGCAGTCTGCACCCGACCGTCTTCCGCTCCACCAGGCAAGGAGACACCTGTGACCAGCATGCGCTTCGTGAGCCCCGTCGTCCTCGGCGGGGCCCGGGTACGCCTCGATCCGCTCACCCCGGCCGACGCGCCCGGGCTGGCGGCCGTCCTTCGGGACGGTGAGCTGTGGAACCTCTGGTACGCGCTGAACCCGCACCCCGGCCGGATCGACGCCTTCGTCGCACGACGCCTCGCGGACCAGGACGCCGGCTCGTGGGTGCCCTTCGTCGTCCGCGCGCTGCCGCGGGGAACGGGCTCGCCGATTCCGGGGCGGGATCTGTCGCATCTCGTCACCGACGATCTGGGCACGATCGTGGGGCTCACCAACTACCTCAATCCGGTCGAGACGGACCGTCATGTGGAGATCGGCGGGACATGGTACGCGGCGGCCGCACAACGTTCCGCGGTCAACACGGAGTGCAAGCTGCTCCTGCTGGCGCACGCCTTCGAGGACCTCGGCTGCGTGCGGGTCGAGTTGCGGACCCACCATGCCAACGAGCGTTCTCAGACGGCGATCGCCCGCATCGGGGCGACCCGCGAAGGGGTGCTGCGGCGACACAAGCTCATGCCGGACGGGAGCTTCCGGGACACGGTCGTCTTCTCCGTCCTGGACTCCGAATGGCCCGATGTGCGCGACCGGCTGCGCGCACGGCTCGCCAGAGGGGCGGGAGGCCCCGCGCGAGGCGACCGGGACCGGCCGGATCGGGTGCAGCCGGCGTAGGCCCTCCCGGTCCGGCGGGGCGCAGGCTGACCGCCAGGTTGTGAGGCATGCGAGCCCGGGACGCCGGCCCGGCGCAGGCTGACCGCCAGGTTGCACGGGTTATGCGGCCGGGATCTGGCATCGTATGCCTTGCAAGGTGGCGGTCACCTTTCACGGGCCACGTCACCAGGGCCGGTATGCCGCGCAACCTGGCGGTCAGCGCTGCGTCATCGGCGGCGAGGCCGGCCACAGGGCGGCCCGTCGCCCGAGGGACGGCCGCATCGCCCCGATCCCCGGCAGGGAAGACCTTCCGGCGCCCGTGCGCGGGGGACGGACTTGCCGACTCGGCTGCGCGGATGCGCGCCGCGAGATAGCTTGAGTGCACGAAATCTCTCCGACGGGACGGAAGCCAATGACGACCGATCGACGTGATCTGACCGCCCTGCCCGATCTGGCGACCGGAGCCGGCCGCGTCGGACCCGTGCGCACCCGGATGCCGGTGTACCTGGATCTCCTCCCGCCGTGCAACAACGCGTGCCCCGCAGGGGAGAACATCCAGGAGTGGCTGCGCCTGGTCAAAGCCAACGAGGACGAGGCCGCCTGGCGGGTCCTCGTCGCGCACAACCCCTTCCCCGCCATCCACGGTCGTGTCTGCTACCACCCGTGCGAGACGGCGTGCAACCGCGTCGAACTGGACGGGGCCGTGTCCATCCACTCCGTCGAGCGCTACCTCGGCGACCTTGCCATCGAGCGCGGCTGGACCTTCGACAAGCCCTCGAGCCGGACCGGTCAGCGCGTCCTCATCATCGGCGCGGGCCCGTCCGGTCTGTCGGCCGCCTACCAGCTCGCACGGCTGGGCCACGACGTGGAGATCCGCGATGCCGCCGAGAAGCCCGGCGGCATGATGCGGTGGGGCATCCCCGAGTACCGGCTGCCCCGCGACGTCCTCGACGCCGAGATCGACCGGATCGTCGACCTGGGCGTGACGATCACCTGCAACGCTCCGGTGAAGGACCTCCTGGAGGAGCAGGCCGCCGGGAACTTCGCCGCCGTGTTCGTCGCGATCGGCGCCCACCTCTCCAAGCGGGTCGACATCCCGTCGCAGGACGCCAGCCGCATCGTGGACGCCGTGAGCTTCCTGCGGGACGTCGCCAGCGGCGAGCGTCCCGTCCTCGGCCGCCGGGTCGCGGTCTACGGCGGCGGCAACACCGCCATGGACGCCGCCCGCGTCGCCCGCCGACTGGGCGCCGAGGAGTCGATCGTCGTGTACCGGCGGACGAAGGAGCAGATGCCGGCGCACGAGACCGAGCGGTACGAGGCCGAACGGGAGGGCGTCCGCATGAACTGGCTGCGGACCATCACCTCGATGGACTCCGACGACCTCACGGTGGAGGTCATGGAACTCGACGAGTCCGGCAAGGCCGTCGGCACGGGCCGGTACGAGAAGCTCCAGGCCGACACGGTCATCCTGGCCCTCGGGCAGGAGGCCGACTCCAACTTCCTGCGCAAGATCCCGGGGATGCGGTTCACCGACGACATCGTGCAGGTCGACAGCCGGTCCCTCATGACCGACGTGCCGGGCATCTTCGCCGGCGGCGATGTCGTGCCGTCGGACCGGACCGTGACCATCGGCGTGGGCCACGGGAAGCGGGCCGCGTCCCGCATCGACGCGTACCTGCACGCCCGCGAGGCGTTCGACCGGCCCAAGCACGACCTCGCCGAGTTCGGCAAGCTCCACCTGTGGTACTTCGGCGACTCACGTAGGCACAGCCAGCCCGAGCTCGAGCCCGGCACCCGCGTCCAGGACTTCGACGAGATCGTCGGAGGCCTGACCGAGGACGCGGCCCGCACCGAGGCCACCCGCTGCCTGTCCTGCGGGAACTGCTTCGAATGCGACGGATGCCTCGGGTCCTGCCCCGAGGACGCGGTCATCAAGCTCGGCACGGGCAATCGGTACCGCTTCGACTACTCAAAGTGCACCGGCTGCGGCACCTGCTACGAGCAGTGCCCGGTCCACGCCATCGACATGATCGCGGAGGTCTGACCATGCCCACTGCCATCCTCGACGGGAACGAGGCCGCCGTCTCGGTGGCCTACCGGCTCAACGAACTGTGCAGCATCTACCCGATCACGCCGTCGTCGACCATGGCCGAACTGGCGGACGAGTGGTCCGCGCAGGGCCGGGCGAACATCTACGGGACCATCCCCTCGGTGGTCGAGATGCAGTCCGAGGGCGGCGCGGCGGGCGCGCTCCACGGAGCGCTCCAGGGGGGCGCGCTGAGCACGACCTTCACGGCGTCGCAGGGACTGCTGCTGATGATCCCCAACATGTACAAGATCGCCGGCGAGCTCACGGCGACGGTGATCCACGTCGCCGCCCGGTCGCTGGCGGCCCAGGGCCTTTCGATCTTCGGGGACCACCAGGACGTCATGGCCGTGCGGCAGACCGGCTTCGCGATGCTGGCGTCGGCGTCGGTGCAGGAGGCCCACGACATGGCGGCCGTCGCGCAACTGGCCACGCTGCGGTCGCGCGTGCCCTTCGTCCACTTCTTCGACGGGTTCCGCACCAGCCATGAGCTCAACTCGCTGGAGATGCTGACGGACGAGGACCTTGCGGCCCTCGTCCCCGAGTCCCTCATCCGTTCGCATCGGCGGCGCAGCCTGTCGCCCGCGCACCCGTTCATCCGGGGCACGGCGCAGAACCCCGACACGTACTTCCAGAGCCGCGAGACGGTCAACCCCTACTACGCCGCGACGCCGGGAATCGTCGCCGAGGCGATGGAGGAGTTCGGCAACTGCACCGGGCGCCACTACCGCCTTGTCGAGTACCACGGCGATCCCCAGGCCGAACGGGTGCTCGTCGTGATGGGATCCGGCGCCCAGACCGCCCGGCAGACGGCCGCGTACCTCAACCACGACGGCGAGGGCGTCGGGGTCGTCGAGGTGCGGCTCTTCCGGCCCTTCCCGGTCGCCGCCCTGCTCGCGGCCATTCCCGCGACGGCGCGGAGGATCGCCGTCCTCGATCGGACAAAGGAGCCCGGTTCGGCCGGGGAGCCGCTCTACCTCGACGTGGTCGCCGCCCTCGGCGAGGCCGTGTCACGGGGGGAGCGCCCCGAGATGCCGATCGTCATCGGCGGCCGGTACGGCCTGTCGAGCAAGGAGTTCACCCCTGGCATGGTGTCGGGCATCTTCTCCGAGCTCGAACTGGACGCCCCCCGTGCCCGGTTCACGATCGGCATCACCGACGACGTGTCGGGCACGTCCCTGCCGTATCCCGCCGACCTCGACGTCGAGGACGCCGCGACCATGCGGGCGGTCTTCTACGGCCTCGGGTCCGACGGCACGGTGGGCGCGAACAAGAACACGATCAAGATCCTCGGCGGTTCCGGCGACTACTTCGCCCAGGGCTACTTCGTGTACGACTCGAAGAAGTCGGGTTCGCGGACCGTGTCCCACCTGCGGTTCGACCCCAAGCCGATCGAGGCGCCGTACCTGGTCCGCCAGGCAGGGTTCATCGGCTGCCATCACTGGAGCATCCTCGAACGGGTGGATGTCCTGGAGTACGCGCGGCCGGGCACGATCCTGCTGCTCAACGCGCCGTACGCGCCCGAAGAGGTCTTCGGGATGCTGCCGCGCCCGATGCAGCAGCGGATCATCGACCTGAACGTCCAGGTGTGGACGATCGACGCGACCGCCGTCGCACGGAAGTCGGGAATGGGCAACCGCACCAACACGGTCCTGCAGACCTGCTTCTTCGCGATCTCGAACGTCCTGCCCAGCGACGAGTCGATCGCGAAGGTCAAGCAGGCGATCCGCAAGACCTACGGGCGTCGCGGCGCCGACGTCGTCGCCCGCAACGAGGCGGCGGTGGACGCCGCGGTCGAGGAGCTGTACCGCGTCGAGGTGCCGGGCGAGGTCACGGCCGGACACGGCTTCATCCCTCCCGTCCCGGCGGATGCGCCGGAGTTCGTCCGTGACGTCACGGCGCGAATGCTGATCGGCACCGGAGACGATCTTCCGGTGAGCGCCCTGCCGGTCGACGGGACCTACCCCAGCGGCACCACCAAGTACGAGAAGCGCAACATCTCCGAGATCATCGCCCAGTGGGACCCGCAGGCGTGCATCCAGTGCGGCAACTGCGCCTTCGTCTGCCCTCACGCGGTGCTGCGCGCCAAGTACTACACGTCGTCCGCGCTGGACGGCGCCCCCGAGGGGTTCCAGGCCGCACCGCTCAACGCGGCAGGGTTCCCCGAGGCGATGTACACCCTCCAGGTGTACGCAGAGGACTGCACCGGTTGCGGGCTGTGCGTCGAGGCATGCCCGGTGAAACAGCCCGGCAAGCCCGATTGGAAGGCGATCAACCTCGGCTCGGTCCCCGACCGGACGGCCGCGAAGCAGAATGTGGCGTTCTTCGAGACGCTGCCGGTCAACGAGCGCAGCCGGGTCGACTTCGCCACCGTTCGCGGGACGCAATTCCTGGAGCCCCTGTTCGAGTTCTCGGGCGCGTGCTCCGGATGCGGCGAGACGCCGTACCTGAAGCTCCTGACACAGTTGTTCGGGGACCGGGCCACCATCGCCAACGCGACCGGATGCTCGTCCATCTACGGCGGCAACCTCCCGACGACGCCGTGGGCCAGCAACACCCGTGGTCGCGGGCCGGCGTGGTCCAACTCGCTGTTCGAGGACAACGCGGAGTTCGGCCTCGGCATGCGGCTGGCGGCGGACCTGCACACCGACCTGGCCCGGCGCCGGCTGGAGCAGTTGCGTCCCGAGCTGGGCGACGACATCGTCGATCCGCTGCTGCGGGCGCAGCAGCGGCACGAGTCGGATCTGGCCGCGCAGCTCGAGCGCGTTCTCGCGCTGAAGGCCCGGCTGGACGGCATGGAGGGCGAGCTCGCCGCCGACCTGCGGTCGGTCGCCGATCATCTGCTGCGGCGCAGCGTCTGGATCGTCGGCGGCGACGGGTGGGCCTACGACATCGGCTCGTCGGGGCTCGATCACGTGCTGGCCTCGGGCCGCGACGTCAATGTGATGGTCATGGACACCGAGGTGTACTCGAACACGGGCGGTCAGTCGTCGAAGTCGACGCCGCTGGGGGCCGTCGCGAAGTTCGCCGCGGCCGGCAAGCTCACCCACAAGAAGGACCTCGCGATGCAGGCCATCGCCTACGGGACGGTCTATGTCGCACGGGTGGCGATGGGGGCCGACCCCCAGCAGACCCTGCGAGCCTTCCGGGAGGCCGAGTCGTACCCCGGACCGTCCCTCATCATCGCCTACAGCCATTGCATCGCCCACGGCATCGACATGAAGAAGGGCCTCGACCAGCAGTACCTCGCCGTGCACTCGGGCCACTGGCCCCTCATCCGCTACAACCCGGTGATCCGGCAGACCGGGGGCAACCCGTTCCTGCTCGATTCTCCGCGACCGCGCATCCCGCTGAAGGATTACCACAAGAATGAGTTGCGGTACCGGATGCTGATGAACAGCGACCCGGCCGAGGCCGAGCGTCTCACCGAGCTCGGCCAGCAACAGGTACAGCGGCGGTGGGCCGAGTACGAGCAGCTCGCCACGCAGTCGGCGGAGTCGTTCGCCGCGGATGCACGGAGGAAGTAATGGACCTCACGACGACCTACCTCGGTCTCGACCTCGCCAACCCGCTCGTCGCGTCGGCGGGCCCGCTGACGCAGACGCTGGACGGCATCAAGGAGCTCGCCGACGGCGGTGTCAGCGCCATCGTCCTGCACTCGATGTTCGAGGAGGTCCTCCGCAAGGAGGCGGCACGGGACATCGAGCTGGCCGAGCTGTACTCCGAGATGGACGCCGAGTCGGGTTCCTTCTTCCCGATGTCCTCGGTCGTCGACAAGGAGGCCGGCGTCAGCACCCGCTATCTGAGCCTCATCGAGCGTGGGGCGGCTGCCGTGCCGGTTCCGCTCATCGCGAGTCTCAACGGGTCGACGACGGGTGGTTGGGTGGACTTCGCCCGTCAGATGGCCGATGCGGGCGCTGCGGCGATCGAGCTGAACGTGTACTTCGTCCCGGGGGACGTCGTCACGCGCGGGTCGCTGGTGGAGGAGCGCCACCTCGACATCCTGCGGGCGGTGAAGGAATCGGTGCAGATCCCGGTCGCGATCAAGCTGAGCCCGTACTTCAGTTCCTTCGGGGACATGGCGTTGCGGCTCGACCAGGCCGGAGCCGACGGGCTCGTGCTGTTCAACCGCTTCATGGTGCCCGACATCGACCTGGAGCGGATGCGTGTGCACCCGCACGTGTATCTGTCGTCGGCGGGGGAGGGGCGGCTGCCGCGCACCTGGATCGCGGCGTTGCGCGGCAGGATCCGGGGCAGCCTCGCCGCCACGACCGGCGTCGAGACGCACGAGGACGTCGTGAAGTACCTGCTCGCCGGGGCCGATGTCGTGATGACGACGTCGGCGCTGGTCCGCAACGGCCCGGCGTACGCGGAGGTGCTGCTGGAGGGCATGTCCGCGTGGCTCGAGGCGCGCCGGTTCCCCTCCGTGGCCGCGGCTCGCGGGCTGCTGGCGATCCCGGCCGACACCGACGCGACCACCATGTTGCGGACCGGCTACGTTGCCGCGATCGAGCGGGCGCGACAGACTTATGGGAGCCTCACTCACTGATCGATGATCTAGGAGTCCCTTCATGACTCAGCCGACGGCCGCGCCGGCTTCGCTCCGCGTTGCGCTCGTCACCGACAACTACGGCCCCATGCGCAGCGGGGTGCTGTATGCCGTGCAGTTCCTCGAAGGCGAACTGCTGGCGCACGGCCACGACGTCACGGTGATCGCGCCCCAGGCACATGGACCGAACCCGTACAAGTCGCATCCGCGGCGGCGCGAGGTTCGGCTGCCGTCCATGCGGGTGCCCGGGATCGGGGCACGGGTGGCGACCGGGCAGCAGTTCGAGGCGCGTCTCGAACAACTGCTCAAGCAGCGGTTCGACGTGGTGCACGTCCAGGGGCTCGGTCCCGCGGGCCTGCTCGGGATGTGGCTCGCCCGGCGCAGCGGGGCTCCTCTGCTGGTCACGTGGCACACCGACTTCGAGGCGTACGCCGATCACTACTGGCACCTCACCCCGCTGCTCGACGTGTACTACCGGCTGCTGAAGCTGCGCAACAAGGGTTCCCGCGTGGCGGGCCGGTCGGACTCCCGGCGCAGTGTGTTCCGGACGGTTCCGAAGTCGTCGAAGCAGAACCTGCTGCTGGCCGCCAAGCAGATGCTGGAGGAGGCCGACCTCGTCACGACGCCGTCCGACAAGACCGCGCAGCGGGTCGCGGACCTCGCGCCGCGCTCGCGCGTCGTCGTGGTGCCGAACGGAGCCGACCGGCTGCCGGGCAGCCCGCCCGCGCCCGAGGTTCCCCCGGCGAGCGGGCCGCGGGTGCTGTATGTGGGCAGGATCGCGCCCGAGAAGGGCGTCGGTCTGCTGCTGGACGCCTTCGAGCTCGTGGAGCGCCAGGTTCCCGACGCCGAGCTGATGGTCGTCGGGGACTGGCGTTCGTCGTCGACCCATCTGCGGGAGAGGCTGCGGCTGGCGGCGCGGCGGTCCAACGTCCGGCTCGTCGGAGAGGTGGACAGGGACAAGCTCGGGCCGTACTACGAGTCGGCCGATCTGTTCTGCTTCCCCTCGTTGACCGACACCCAGGCGCTTGTCCTTCACGAGGCGGCCCATGCGGGCCTGCCCATCGTGAGCGTCGATCCCGAGTTGTGCCTCGTCTGCGAGTCGCCGGGGAACACGCGGTTCGCGCGCCCCAATGCCGTCTCGCTGTACAACGCGATCATGGCGATGCTCGCCGACTGCGGCGATCCGGTGCTGCGGGAGGAGATGGGGGCGTGCAGCAAGGAGCTGGCGTCGCGCTACACCATCGCCCGGCAGTCCGAGAGGTTCCTCGCGATCTACCAGGAACTGGCGGCTCGCGAGCGTCGGCCGGTGGAGCGTCGCCGGGCGCGTGGCAGCCGCCTGCGCGGGTGGCGTGCTGCGTGGACATGGGTCTGACGAGGGGTTTCAGCGAGACGCCGAGCCGATTCCTGAGTGCCTCTCAGGTTTTTCTTGGATTTTCGACGTGTGCGCCTTATGCTGAGAACGCCCTGAGGAGCTCGGGGTGAGTCTCACGGAAGATCTGCCACGCGTATGTTGAAGCTCATAGCTCTCGGTGTGTCGGGTGCCATGCTCGCGGTGGGAGGCGGCTTCGGCCTCGACCGCCTGATGCAGAAGGACGTCATCGTCACGATCGACGGCGTGAGCCAGCACCTCCAGGTGAGCGACCAGACCGTCGCGGGCGTCCTCGTCGCGCAGGGCGTGAAGCTCACCTCGCACGATCTCGTGTCGCCGAACCCGGCCTCGCAGGTCCAGCAGGGCCAGGAGATCGAGGTCCGCTACGGGCGTGAGATCACCGCCGTGGTGGACGGGGTTCCCACCACCTTCTGGACGACCGCCCGCACCGTCGAGGACGCGCTCGCGCAACTGGACGTCCGGAGCCAGAACTTCACCATCTCCACCAGCCGCAGCACCTCGATCGGCCGGGAGGGAATCGACTTCGCCGTCGACACGCTGTTCAACGTGACGGTCGTCGCCGGTGGCAAGACCCAGACCGTGGAAGCCGCAGGCACCGTCGCCGACGCGCTGACGAAGGTCGGCATCACCACCGACTCCGACGACCGGGTGTCGCACGCGCTCTCCGCCGACCTGTCCGAGGGACTGAAGGTCACCGTCGTCAAGGTCGAGACCAAGACCACCACTCGCGCGGTCTCGATCCCGTACACGACGAAGTCCTCGAAGAGCAGCAGCGTCGACGAGGGCGTCACACAGGTGAAGGTGCAGGGCAAGGACGGCTCCAAGACCGAGACGGTCTCCATCCGGATCGAGGACGGCAAGGAGGTCTCCAAGACCGTCACGGCCACCAAGGTGACGAAGCAGCCGGTCCAGCAGGTCGAGGTCGTCGGCACGAGGTCCACGTCCTCCGGCTCGACCTCGTCCTCGTCGTCCTCCTCGTCGAGCTCCTCCAGTTCCTCCTCCGGCTCGTCCAGCGTCTCCCCGGCCACCGGCAACACCTGCAAGGCGTCGTACTACTGGCAGGGCCAGATGACCGCCTCCGGCGAGTCGTTCAATCCCGACGGCTTCACCGCGGCCCACAAGACGCTGCCGCTGGGCACCATGGTCAAGGTCACCAATCCCGCGAACGGCAAGACCGTCGTCGTCCGGATCAACGACCGCGGACCGTACATCGCGGGCCGCTGCCTCGACCTCTCTCGCGGCGCCATGTCGGCGATCGGCGGAACCTCCGCGGGCGTGATCACCGTGAACTGGCAGACCGTCTAGAGACTCGTCCCCCCATTCCCCTGCGGAGCCCCGGACGCCTCACGGCGTCCGGGGCTCTGTCGCACGGTCACCGACGAGTCGGCACCGTCGGACGCTACTGTCTGTATGGCGACCTGTGAGAGACAACACCCCAGAGGAGACTGCGATGTCCGTCCCGTTCTTGATCTTCGTGCTGCTCGCCCTTGCGGTCGTCGTCGTCGCGGTCGTCGTCGTCGCGATCGTCGTCGTGCTCACGCGGAGGCCGCACGACAGCGCCGCTGCGAAGAAGACGCTCCGGTAGACGCGACCTACTTTCCCCTGGAGGGCCGATGGTGGTTCGGCGTGACCCTCTACATGGGGCGTGGCGTCACTGCGCGGTGCCGCGGAAGCCGCGCAGCCGCAGGCTGTTGCTCACGACGAAGACGCTGGAGAACGCCATCGCCGCGCTGGCGATCATCGGGTTGAGGAATCCGAGGGCCGCGACCGGGATCGCCGCCACGTTGTACGCGAAGGCCCAGAACAGGTTCGCCTTGATCGTCCGCAGTGTCACTCGGGACAGCCGGATCGCGTCGCCGGCCAGCCGCAGATCCCCGCGCATCAGCGTGAGGTCGCTCGCTTCGATGGCGGCGTGCGTCCCGGTTCCGAGCGCGATGCCCAGATCTGCCTGAGCCAGGGCCGCCGCGTCGTTCACGCCGTCCCCGACCATCGCGACACGTCGTCCGGACGCCTGCAGGTCGCGCACCAGCGCCGCCTTGTCGGCCGGCAGCACCTCGGCGACGACCTCGTCGATCCCGACCTCGCGCGCCACGGCGCGGGCCGCGACGGCGTTGTCCCCGGTCAGCAGGATCGGGGTGAGGCCGAGGGCGCGGAACTGCTCGACGGCTTCCGGCGAGGTGTCCTTGACGCTGTCGGCCACGCTCACGACGCCACGGGCGTGCCCGTCCCACGCGACGAGGACGGAGGTCCGTCCTGCGGCCGCCTCGGACGTGACGCGGCCGGCGATCGCGGCGGGGACGTCCCAGCCCCGGTCGTCCAGCAGCGCGGCGGTGCCCACGAGCACGTGCCTGCCCGACACGGTCGCGGTGACGCCGCGGCCCGGTGTGTTGCGGAAGTCGGCGACCTCCTCGCGCACGGGGCTCGCCGCGGCGATCGCGCGTGCGATCGGATGCTCCGACGCCGCCTCGGCGGACGCGGCGACGCGCAGCACCTCGTCGGTGGTCTCACCGGGCGTCGCGAACACCGCCGCCACCTGCATCGCCCCGGTGGTGACGGTGCCCGTCTTGTCCAGCACGATCGTGTCGACGGTGCGGGTGTTCTCGAGGATCTCGGGGCCCTTGATGACGATCCCGAGCTGGGCGCCGCGGCCGGTGCCCACGAGCAGGGCTGTCGGGGTGGCCAGGCCGAGGGCGCACGGACAGGCGATGATGAGCACGGCGATCGCGGCGGTGAGGGCGAAGGGCACGGTCGCCCCGGTGACGACCCAGCCGGCGAAGGTCACGACGGCGATGCCGAGGACGATCGGCACGAAGATGCCCGACACGGTGTCGGCAAGGCGTTGCACGGCGGCCTTGCCGGTCTGCGCCTCCTCGACGAGGCGGGCGATCTGAGCCAGTTGCGTGTCGGCTCCGACGGCGCTGGCGCGGACGACGAGCCGGCCGTCGGTGTTGACGGTCGCGCCGGTGACGCTGGAGCCGACGCCGACCTCGACGGGGACGGACTCGCCGGTCAGCATGGACTCGTCCACGGTGGCCGCGCCCTCGACGACCTCGCCGTCGGTGGCGATCTGCTCACCGGGACGCACCAGGAACACATCGCCGACGACCAGTTGCGCGATCGGGACCCGCGTCTCGACGCCGTCGGCGAGCAGCGACACCTCGGTCGCCCCCAGCTCCAGCAGCGCGCGCACGGCCTCTCCGGCGCGACGTCGCGATCGCGCCTCGAAGTACCGTCCGGCGAGGATGAAGGTGATGATGGCCCCGGCGGCCTCGAAGTAGATGTTGGCGGTGCCGTCGGTGCGCCGCAGCACGAACTCGAACGGGTGGTGCATGCCGATCTCGCCCGCGGACCCGAAGACCAGGGCGTACACCGACCACAGGTAGGCCGCCAGCGTGCCCATCGAGATCAGCGTGTCCATGGTGGTGGCCCCGTGGCGGAGGTTCACGAGCGCGGACCGGTGGAATCCCCAGCCGGCCCAGAACACGACCGGTGTGGCAAGCGCCAGCGAAACCCATTGCCAGCCGGGGAACTGCAGCGGCGTGACCATCGCGAGGACGAGCAGCGGCACCGTCAATGCCGCCGCGACGACCAGCCGGCGCCAGTACAGGACGGCTGCGTCGGGCGGTTCGGGCGCGTCCGGCTCGGGGATGCTCGCGCCGTAGCCGGTCTTCTCGACCACGGCGATGAGGTCGTCCACGCTGATCCCCGGAGGGTGGAGGATCTTCGCCTTCTCGGTCGCGTAGTTGACGGAGGCCTGGACGCCGCCCACCTTGTTGAGCTTCTTCTCGACGCGGGCGGCGCAGGACGCGCACGTCATCCCCGAGATGTTCAACTCCAGCGAGTCGCGGCGCTCGGATTCCACAGTGTTCGAGGTCATGGTCTCTCCACGGGCCCGCTTCGCGGCGAGGAAGCGGGACGTCCGGCGTCAGGCCGGGACGACGGTGTAGTCGCCGGCCTCGGCGACCGCGCCGACGATGGACGGCAAGGCGATCGGCTGCTCGCTGGTCACGACCATCGTGCCGCCTTCGAGGGTGACCTGGACGTCGCTGACACCCGGGACGGCGCTGACCTCCTCGGTGACGGCGTGCGCGCAGTGTCCGCAGGTCATGCCGTCGACCTTGTAGGTGGCGATCATGTCATTCTCCTTCACGGTTGCGGTGGCTCCATGCTCTCACTCCGCCTAACACCGGCGGCGGCGCGACCATTCCGGGAAGGGGCGCTCATGTCCGGCCGGGGTGTGGATCGCCTGTGGGCAAACCCGTCGTGTGAGCTACCGCGCGGTACCGTAGCGGTTACCCGCGCGTCGCCACGTCTCACCCTGGAAGAAACTTCCCCGACACGCCAAGTTCTCTTTCCGTCCACAACTGTTCGAGGCGTTTGCCCTTGTCACAGGCATGATTGTGAGCGACGCCCCGAGTAATCCACCGTCGTCCACAGCGACTGGCCACAGGCGGCTCCGCGTGTCGGGGACGGCGTCCACACGTTATCCCCAGGGCCTGTGGATAACGTGCTGGCGGAATGTGTGAGCGGGGCCTAGTGTGAACCTCTCGGTGCCCCCGCCACGCGCCCCGCCGCGTTTTGTCAGGGGCTCCCAATAGCGTGTGAGCAACGACGAAGGGAGGGGTTGTGACGGTAGCTGAGGCCCAGCGCGGTGACGCCCCGTACGGATCCGACGCGCCGGAGCGTACTCCTCCGCAAGACGTCGTCGCCGAGCAGAGCGTGCTCGGCGCCATGCTGCTCAACAAGGACGCGATCGCCGACGTCCTCGAACTCCTCAAGCCGCACGACTTCTACCGGCCGGCGCACGAGCAGATCTTCACAGCGGTCCTCGACCTGTACGCGCGGGGCGAGCCCGTCGACGCCATCACGGTCGCCGCCGAGCTGACGCGTCGCGGTGAGATCGGCCGCGTGGGCGGGCACGTGTACCTCCACGAGCTCGTCGCCAGCGTCTCGGTGGCCGCCAACGCCGCGTACTACGCCGAGATCGTCCGCGAGAAGGCGATTCTGCGCCGGCTGGCCGAAGCGGCGATGAAGGTGGCCCAGCTCGCCTACCGCGGGGCCGGCAACGTCAGCGACATCGTCGACCAGGCTCAGCAGGCGGTGTACGACGTCGCCGAGGGGCGGGCGTCCGAGGACTACCAGCCGCTCGCCGAGCTCATGGAGCCAACGCTCGACGAGATCGAGGCGATCGGATCCCGCGGCTCGGCGATGGCCGGCGTCCCGACCGGGTTCGCCGAGCTGGACGATCTCACCAACGGGCTCCACGCGGGGCAGATGATCATCGTCGCCGCCCGGCCCGGCATGGGCAAGTCCACCCTGGGGCTCGACCTGGCGCGAGCGGCATCCGTCAAGAACGGGCTGTGCTCGGCGTTCTTCTCCCTGGAGATGACGAAGTCCGAGATCGTGATGCGGCTGCTGTCGGCCGAGGCGAACGTCCCGCTCAGCCACATCCGCAAGGGCGACATGAGCGACGAGGACTGGGAGCGGCTCGCCGCCCGCGTCTCGCAGGTGTCCGATGCGCCCCTGTTCATCGACGACTCGCCCAACCTCACCATGATGGAGATCCGTGCCAAGGCGCGCCGCCTGAAGCAGAAGCACCGGCTGCAGCTCGTCGTCATCGACTACATCCAGCTCATGACGTCCGGGCACAAGACCGAGTCCCGGCAACTGGAGGTGTCGGAGTTCTCGCGCCAGATCAAGCTGCTGGCCAAGGAGCTCGAGGTGCCGGTCGTGGCGCTGTCGCAGCTCAATCGCGGTCCCGAGCAGCGCACCGACAAGCGACCGCAGATCTCCGACCTGCGAGAATCGGGCAGCCTCGAGCAGGACGCCGACATCGTGATCCTGCTCCATCGCGAAGAGGCCTACAACCGCGACACAGCGCGGATCGGCGAGGCCGACTTCATCGTCGCCAAACACCGCAACGGGCAGACCGCCGACATCAGCGTCAGCTTCCAGGGGCGGTACTCGCGGTTCGCGAACATGCCGAAGTGACGCGGGTTCGCGCGGGTGGGGCCGCGCGTCCGCGCGAGAGCGCCTCGCGGAGGCAGGCCACCCGTCGCGCAGGCGAGGCCCGGTCCCGCCGGTCGCAGACGCGCCGTAGGCTCGGGGCATGACCGAGCGAGACGACCTGCGGGTTGGTCACGCCGAGCGGGACGCGGCCGTCGCCGACCTCCGCGAGGCTCATGCCGCGGGCCGGATCACCGTCGCCGAACTGGACGAGCGGACCGCCGCCGCCCGGCAGGCCAGGACCGTCGGCGACCTGGCGGCGGTGCTCGCCGATCTGCGCCTCCCCGACACGCCGGCGCCGCTGCAGGTGCGGGGACCGGAGATCGTGGATCCCGGCTTCCACCCGAGCGACCCGCTCGTGCTGCGGGCCGGCTTCACCTCGGTGAAGCGGCGTGACCGGTGGGTCGTCCCGCCGTACATCCGGGCGCACGCGGTCGTCGACGACATCCTCCTGGACTGCCTGTTCGCCACCGCGGAATCGCCGGTCGTGGACCTGGAGATCCTGCCCGGCGCGGGCACCGTGACGCTGATCCTGCCCGACGGGTGGGCCGTCAACGCCGACCGGCTGTCGGGAGGCATGGGCTCGGTGAGGCTCAAGGTGGCCTCGGAACCGTCCTGGGGGAGTCCGCTGTTCCTCGTGCGGGGCACGCTGGGGCTCGGCGACTTCAAAGCCCGAGGCGCCAATCGGTGGGACAAGCGCCGCTACAGACTCGACCGCTGAACCGCCGTCGCTCGTCGATCCGGCCGCGACGGGCGCGGGCTCCCTGGCCACCGGCCGCTTCCTGCGCCACAGTAGGGACATGACGACATCGGGACGGACGACGGCGACCTTCCTCGGCGGCACCGGTTCGGTCACGGGATCGAAGTTCCTGCTCACCGTGGGCGAGCGGCGCATCCTCGTGGACTGTGGCCTGTTCCAGGGTGAGAAGAGGTGGCGCGAACAGAACTGGGCCGAGTTCCCGGTGCCGCCCTCGTCCATCTCCGACGTCATCCTCACCCATGCCCACATGGATCACACCGGGTACCTGCCCGCTCTGGTGAGGAACGGGTTCGCCGGCCGGGTCCTGTGCACCGGGGGGACGCAGCGCCTCGCCGAGATCGTGCTCCGCGACGCGGCATTCCTCCAGGAACGCGAGGCCGCGGACGCCGCCGCGGGCGGCTACTCCAAACACCGCCCGCCGCTCCCGCTGTACACCGGGGACGACGTCATCGCCGCGATGCGCCTGTTCGCGCCCGTCGAGTTCGACACCGACGTCGATCTCGGGGACGGCATCGGCGTGCGGTTCACCCGCGCCGGCCACATCCTCGGCTCGGCCTCGGTCACGGTGACGACGCCCGACGCCTCTGCCCTCTTCTCGGGCGACCTGGGCCGCCACGACCACCCCGTCCTGCGCGCCCGCGACATCCCGCCCGGCGCACCGTACGTGTTCATCGAGTCCACCTACGGCGACCGCGAGCACCCCGAGCCGGCGAATCTGCCGCACGAGGGTCTCGCCGACGTCGTCCGGCGGACGATCGCTCGCGGCGGATCCGTCCTCGTCGCCGCCTTCGCCGTCGACCGGACGAGCATCGTGCTGAAGACCCTGACCGACATGATCCGGCACGGACGCATCCCCGACGTCCCCATCTACCTCAACTCGCCCATGGCCCTGTCGGCACTGGACGTGTACGCCTCACCGGCGCTGCGCGACGAGCTGCGGCCGGAACTGCGGGCGGAGGACTTCGCCGACCCGCCGAACCTGGTCGAGGTGCGCACGGCGGACGAGTCGAGACGGCTGACGAACCCCGGCAAGCCGTCCATCGTGGTGAGCTCGTCGGGAATGCTCACGGGCGGACGCGTGCTGCACCACCTCGAGGCGATGCTGCCGCAGCGGCGCAACGCCGTCGTCCTCACCGGCTATCAGGGCGTCGGGACGCGTGGACGGGCCCTGGTGGAGGGAGCGACCCAGCTCAAGCTGTACGGGACGTATGTGCCGGTCGAGGCCGAGGTGTACCTGGACAGCGAGTTCTCCGTCCACGCCGATGCGTCGGATCTCATCGACTGGCTGCGCGGGCTGCAGCCCCGGCCGCGAACGGTCTTCTGCGTGCACGGCGACCCGGCGTCCGCCGCCGCTCTCGCCGCCCGGATCACCGACGAGGTCGGCTGCCCCGCCGTCGTCCCGGGGTTCGGGGAGGTCGTCGCCCTCTCGGGGCAGGGCGCGGTCCCGTCGTCCGCGGAGGACCGCGCTGCGGCCAGGCACCGGCCGGCGGCGGGCACGAGGGCACAGCCGGTCGAGTCCGGCCTGCGGATCGACGGCGGCGATGTCGTCTGGCGGGCCGTCTCCGCCGACGGTGAGGAGATCGTCCTGGAGGGGACGATCACCATCCGCCTGCGGAGGTGACGATCGTCCCGACGGTGCCGCCGAGCGGGGGCGCGCGAGCCGGATGACGCTGCGTGGGCGGTGTCCCGGCCAGGACGGGTCTCGGCGGGTACCCCGGAGCACGCAAAAGTCCGTGCAGTAGGCGGTTGTGAGGTCGGCGCTGCCGCAAAACCTCTCGTCTGCGAGCCTCGTGACGGTGAGCGCCCGTACACTTTACGCGCTCCCGGACTCCGCCAAGAGGGCTCTCACGAAGATTGTGAGGTCTTCACGGAGCGGACATCGAACCGGCATCCCCGCGCGCCAGTCTTAACGGCCGGGTCACCCCTCTGCAATAGGTCAACGCGACTATTTTGTCTATGACTACATCGGTTGACATTCCTGTCGCCCCGGCCGGTACCCGCAAACTGAGCGGCAACCTCGGCGTCGGCGAGATCGTCTTCATGGTAGTTGCCGCTGCTGCACCGCTGACCGTCATCGGCGGAGCAACTCCTATCGGCATCCTCATCGGCAACGGGGCCGGCTACCCTCTCAACTTCGTCATCTGCGCAGCGATCCTGCTGTTCTTCTCCTCCGGGTTGTCCGCCATGTCGCGGACCGTCCCCAAGCCCGGAGCGTTCTTCACGTACATCGGTTACGGACTCGGGCGTCCCATGGGCGTCGGTGCGGCCTGGCTGGCCCTCCTGTGCTACACGACCGTCCAGGTGGCGGTCTACGGGTACCTCGGGTTCGCGATCAACCTGGACCTGTCGTCCCTCGGGGTGCCGGAGGTGCCGTGGTGGATCTACAGCCTGCTCATGATCGCCGTCGTGGGCTTCCTCGGCTACCGGGACATCCAGCTCAGCGCCAAGGTGCTGGCCGTCTTCCTCATCCTCGAGGTCGGCGTCACGCTCGCCCTCTCGATCGCGGTCATGGTCCGCGGCGGCGCCGAGGGGCTGTCCCTGACGCCGTTCACCCCGTCGGCCTGGATGTCCGGCTCGCCGGGCGTGGGCATGATGCTCGCGATGGCGGGCTTCATCGGCTTCGAGTCCACCGCGATCTTCCGCGACGAGGCCAAGGACCCCGACAAGACCATCCCGCGTGCGACCTTCGCGGCCGTCCTCGTGATCGGCATCCTGTACAGCTTCGCGTCGTGGGCGCTCATCATGGCGTGGGGGCCCAACGGGGTCGTGGACGCCGCCGCGGAGGACGCCGGCGGCATGCTCCTCAACACCGCGATGATGTACATCGGCCCGGTCGGCGGGGTCATCACCCAGTCGCTGCTGCTGACCAGCCTCTTCGCCTGCGTGCTGTCGTTCCACAACATCCTGACCCGCTACCAGCACGCCATGGGCAACGTCCGCCTGCTTCCGCACCGGATGGGCGCCGTCCACCCGAAGTACGGGTCGCCGTCCAACTCGTCGCTGGTCCAGACGGCGACCGCGGCCGTCACCTTGATGTTCTTCATGATCATCGGGTGGGACCCGGTCATGCAGATCTTCACCTGGCTGGCGGGAATCTCGACGATCGCGATCGTGCTGCTCATGGCGCTCACGTCGGTCGCGGTCATCGTCCACTTCGCCCGCTCGGGTTCCGGGTCGGCGTCCGTGTGGACGACCAAGATCGCCCCCATCGTGTCCACGGTCGGGTTGACGGCCGTCGCGATCCTCATCGTCGTGTACTTCCCGGCGCTGGTCGGCGGCGGCTGGGACCTGGCCATCGCCCTGCTCGTCACCGTCCCGATCGCGCTGATCATCGGCTACGTCCAGGCCACCAGGATCCGCCGCACCGATCCGGCGGTCTACGAGAACATCATCGATTCGATCTCCTGAGGCATCGGTCGGCGGGGACGGCAGAGCGGCACCGTCCCCGCCGGCCGACCGTCCCCGGCGATCCGCCACCTGCCGCAGCGAGAGCGAAACCAAGGAGCCAATGTGTCTGATACCGCACTTTCCCTTCTCTACCTCAGCGAGCCGGACGCCGTCGCGGCGGGCGTGACGGACATGGCCCCCTGCGTGGAGGCGATGGACGAGACCCTGCAGTTGCTGCAACTGGGCGACTACCGCATGGGCGGCAAGCTCGGCAACTCCCACGGGGCGATGGTCATGTTCGCGGAGACGTCGGAGTTCCCGAACATGCCGACCGACGGCCCGGACCGCAGGTTCATGGCCATGCCGGCCTACCTCGGCGGCTCCTTCGACAACGCCGGCGTCAAGTGGTACGGCTCCAACATGGAGAACCGCGACAAGGGCCTGCCCCGCTCGATCCACGTGTTCGTCCTCAACGACAAGGACACCGGCGCCCCCAAGATGATCATGTCGGCCAACCTGCTCAGTGCGTACCGCACCGGAGCCGTTCCCGGCGTCGGCGCGAAGTACCTCGCGCGTCCCGGCTCGGAGGTCGTGTCCATCATCGGCCCGGGCGTCATGGGCAAGACCGGGCTGGAGGCCTACGCCGCGGTGTGTCCGATCACCAGGGCCCAGGTGTACGGGCGCCGCAAGGTGACCGCCGAGGCGTACAAGGAGTGGGCCGCCGAGCGGCTGCCCGACATCGAGATCGTCGTGTGCGACACCCTGGAGGAGTCGGTGCGCGGCGCCGACATCATCCACTCGGGCGTGTCCGGGCTCGTCGATCCGGCCGTGTACCCGCACGTGCTGACGGAGTGGCTGAAGCCTGGAGCCTTCATCTGTTCGGTGGCGAACCTGAAGCTGGACGACGAGCTTCTCCTCGACCCGAAGACGGGGCTGTTCATCGACAACATCGGCATGTACTTCGACTGGCAGGAGGAGTTCGGGTACCCCGCGTACGAGACCACCACGGGCATCATCGGAACGCGGTTCGTCGATCTCATCCACGACGGCCTCCTCGACCAGGACAGGGTGGTCAACATCGGCGACGTCCCGCTGGGGCGCAAGCCCGGGCGGACGAGCGACGACCAGATCATCGTCTTCAGCGTCGGCGGAATGCCGATCGAGGACGTCGCATGGTCGACCGTCGTGTACCGGAAGGCCAAAGAACTCGGGATCGGCGTCGAACTGCCGTTCTGGGACGTCCCGGCGCTCGCCTGATCGTGACCGTGCCCGGCCTTGGCTGCATGCCATGAGCCGGGCCGCGCCGTGATCGGACCACAGACCCTTACAGGAGGAGAAGCAAACTTATGAGTGACGTCGTCATCGTCGGCGCCGGCGTGATCGGTACCGCCACGGCCTGGGCCCTGACCCAGCGGGGGATCACCGACATCACGATCCTCGACCGCGACAGCGTCGGCTCCGGCGGAACGGGCAAGTCCGCCGGGATCATCCGCTGCCACTACGGGGTGTCGTCGGTGGCCGCACTGGCCCTGACGAGCCTGGAGTTCTTCGAGAGCGCTCCCGACCTGCTCGGGGCGGACATCGGTTTCGAGCAGGTCGGCTACCTGGTGGGGATCGGGCCCGAGAACGTGGATCCCTTCCGCGCGAGCCTGGCCAACCAGCGCTCGCTCGGCGTGGAGACGAACGAGATCTCGGCGTCCGAGGTCGCCGAGCTGTGGCCGACCGCCCGCCTGGACGACTTCGCGACGTTCTGCCTCGAACCACGCGGCGGCTACGGCGACGGGTACGCGACCGCGCAGGCGCTCGCCGCCGCGCTGCGCGGGCGGGGAGTCGTGATCCGGCAGGGCGCCAAGGTCAGTGAGATCGTGGCCGACGGGGACACCGTGACAGGGGTCAAGCTCGCCGACGGCGAGGTCGTGCCGGCAGGCACGGTCGTGGTCGCGGCCGGCGCATGGTCGGTGCCGTTGCTGAGTGCGCTCGGCATCACGCTTCCCGTGCAGCCCATCTTCGTGCAGGAGGTGCTCATCGACCCACAGATGGATCTCGGTGCGCCTCCGGTCTTCTCCGACCTCGTGGCCAAGCAGTACGTCCATCTGCGTGGGGGCGAGATGCTGTTCGGCAACAGTGCCGGGGACGCGATGATCCCCATCCCGGACCCGGACGTGTACCCGAATCACGCGTCCAACGATGCGATCGAGGCGGTCGCCGAGAAGGCCATCCACCGGTTCCCCGGCATCGAGGATCCGCGGATCTCGACGACGGCGACGGGGGTGATCGACGCGACTCCCGACAACAACCCGATCGTCTCGGCCACGGGCTACGCGAGGCTGTTCGTCGCCGCCGGCATGTCGGGGCACGGGTTCAAGATCGCTCCCGGGCTCGGGCGGCTGATGGCGGAGATCGTCCTGGACGGCGCGTCGTCGATCCCCAACGTCCCGGCGGCCGACTTCCGGCTGAGCCGGTTCGACGAGGGGGATCTCCTGGTGAGCCCCTACGTCTACGTCGGGACGACCGGAATCCGCTGATTTCGGATTCCGGCCGCGGGTCGTCGGAGGTCGCCGGAAAACACATGTGAATGACAGTCGCGGAGTTTGCTCCGCGTGCGGTCGGCCGAAGGGGAAATGTTCCCCATGCGCGGTCGGCCGCATTGTCATGCCCTCCGCCGAGCGCTCCGAAACTGCCGGAAAACCGCCGGAATCCGGCAGTTTCGGAGCGCTCGGCGAATCCCGGAGGACGGGGGACGGAGGACGGGGGGCGGGGGGACGGGGGGTCAGGACGTCTGCGCCATACCGCGCCGGACGCCGTCCAGCACGAGCAGCGCCACGTCGCGCACGGCGGGCGCCTGCTCCTGGCCGGCCGCGGCATCGTTCAGCATGATCGTGCAGTAGGGGCACGCCGTCGCGACGGTCTCCGCGCCGGTCTCGGCGGCTTCGCCCAGGCGGGCCTCGCTGATCCGCGTCCCGCTGGTCTCCTCGGTCCACATCCGCGCCCCGCCACCGCCGCAGCACATGCTCACCGAGCGTGAGTGCGACATCTCCACCAGCGTGGTCTCGGGCAGGGACGCGAGCAGTTCGCGCGGGGCCTCGTACTCCTGGTTGTGGCGGCCGAGGTAGCACGGGTCGTGATAGGTGACCGACCGGCGCTCGGACTCCTCGGGCGGCGCCATCGTCAGCCGTCCCTCGCGGATGAGGGAGTTCAGGACCTGCGTGTGGTGGCTCACCCGGTACGTGCCGCCGAGCTGCTGGTACTCCCGCGAGAGGGTGTTGTAGCAGTGGGCGCAGGTGACGATGATCCGATCCACGCCCAGCGCGTCGAAGGTCTCGATGTTCTGCGTCGCCAGCATCTGGTAGGTCGCCTCGTTGCCCGCGCGGCGGGCCGGATCGCCCGAGCACGTCTCGGCGTCGCCGAGGACGGCGAACGTCACCCCCGCGAGGTGCAGCAGCTCGGCGACGGCGCGGGTCGTCTGCTTCCCCTTGTCGTCGTACGCTCCCGCGCAGCCGACCCACAGCAGGTAGTCGACCTCGGCGAGGCTGTCGACATCGGTGCCGACGACCGGCACGGGGAACTCCAGCCCCCGCGTCCATTCGAGACGGCCGCGCGGCGGGAGCCCCCACGGATTGCCCTTGGCGTCGAGGTTGCCGAACAGCGGCCCGAACTCCTCGGGGAACTCCGACTTCACCATCACCTCGTGGCGGCGCAGGTCGAGGATGTGGTCGACGTGCTCGATGTCGACGGGGCACTGCTCGACGCAGGCGCCGCAGGTCGTGCACGCCCACAGGACGTCGGCGTCGATCACGCCCGGGACGAGGTCGCCCGGCTCGGTGAGGACGCCCGTCGACGCCGCGGCCTTCGCGGCCACGAGAGCGCCGAGGACGTCGGCGGTGTGCGCGGCTGTGGGGACCTTCGCGTCCCCGGACCGCAGGGCCGGCGCGACGGCGGCGGTGTGATCGCGCAACGCGAGCGTGAAGAGCTTCGGCGACAACGGCTTGCCGGTGTTCCAGGCCGGGCAGACGTCCTGGCAGCGGCCGCACTCGCTGCACGACGAGAAGTCCAGCAGCGACTTCCAGTCCAGGTCGCGCGCGGTGCCGACGCCGAACGACGCGTCCTCGGGCAGATCGTCGAGCTCGCGGATGTCGAACGGCTTCCCGTCGACCAGCATCGGAGCGGCGGCGCCGAGTGCAGGGCCGCCATCGGCCTCACGTCGCGCGTACACGTTGAGGACGGCGAGGAACCGGTGCCACGCGACGCTCATCGAGGCCGAGGCGCCGACGACGCCCATCCAGGTCATCGAGACCAGGATCTTCGCGGTGGCGAACAGCGCGATCCCGGTGCCCAGCGCCGAGGCGGGCGCGCCCAGGAAGGCGGTCCCGAGCCAGGCCGTCGTGGGGTAGTGCTGCCAGCCGCCCTCGGCGGCCGTCGCGGGATCGGAGCGCAGCAGGGCGCTCTGCAGCGTGTGCATGCCGAGGACGCACACGACGACGAGGGCGATGACGGCCTCGACGAAGTACGCCTGCCAGCGGGTCGAGCCGAAGAAGCGGGACCGCCAGTCGCGGGCCGTGTCCGCGTCCTCGGGGGCGTGGTGGTACCGGACGCGCAGCACGACGAGCGCCACGATGCCGAGGAGCCCGGCCCAGGCGAAGAGTTCGACGATCCACTGCCAGGGCGCCCAGCCGCCGATCACGGGGAGCTCTGCGAGCGGATCGAGCGTCTGCGCATACGCCGACCCGAGTGTGGGGACCAGCAGGACGAAGGACATCATCACGAACCAGTGCGCGACCTTGGCGACCGGGCGGGTCCGGAAGCGCGAGTGGGAGACGATCTCGGCGAGCGCCGTGCGCAGCCGCGTGCCCACCGGCACCAGCCGTCCGGGGCTGGGCCGCCCGACCGCGATGCGCCGGACGATGACGACGATCCCGCGCACGAACAGGCCGAGGCCGACGACCGTCGCTACCAGCGCGACCACGAGCAACACGATTCCCATCCGCCCACCCTTCGATTCCGACCGGGCCTCCCGGGGAACTCGCGGGTCGGGTGCGGCCCGGCGGCCAGTCGATCCAACGCTACGGGAGGGCATTCCGTCGAGGGCGGCGTGTCCGCCCCGGTAACGCAACCGAAACGCGTTCGTCATCTTCGCACGGGATATTCCTGGAACGCCGGATAATCCCATGGAGAATCGCCTACGGTGACGGCTAACACCAGTGCGCCGCGGTGCCCGATTCATGAGGTGAATGGGAGCGGCAGCCGACCGAGGACTGAGGTGCGATGCGAATCCTGACCTGCGTGAAGTACGTTCCCGATCCCGTGGACGAGGTGAGCTTCTCGTCCGCCCACACCCTTGACCGGGCCGCGAGCTCGTGTCTGCTGTCCGAACTGGACGAGTACGCCGTCGAGCAGGCTCTACAGGCGCGCGCCGCGCTGCCCGAGGCGTCCGTCGCCGCGCTCACCGTCGGGCCCGCCGACGCCGAGGCGGGTCTGCGCAAGGCGCTGCAGATGGGCGCCGACGAGGCGTACCTCGTGAGTGACGACGCCATCGCCGGGTCGGACGTGTTCGGGACGGTCGCGGTTCTCGCGGCCGCCGTCCGGGCGGTGCCCGACGCCGGTCTCGTCATCTGCGGCATGAGCTCGACCGACGGCGAGATGGGGGTCCTGCCGGCCCTGTTGGCCCACGCGCTGGACTGGCCGCTGCTGAGCATGGCGGCGTCCCTGGAGGTCGCCGGATCCGGCCTGCGCGGCACGCGGGTCGACGAGGTCGGCGCCCGGACCGTGGAGACGCCGCTTCCCGCAGTGGTGAGCGTGACCGATCAGACGGGCGAGCCGCGGTACCCGACGTTCAAGGACGTCATGGCCGCCAAGAAGAAGCCGGTGACCGAGTGGTCGCTGGCCGACCTCGGCGTCGATCCGGCGACGGTCGGCGCAGGCGCCGCGCGGGTCGAGGTGGCCACGATCACGAGGAACCCCGATCGCCAGGCGGGCACGGTCCTCGTCGACGACGGCGGAAGCTCCGTGACCGAGCTCGTGGCTTTCCTGACAGAGGCGTAGGAGGAGAACGACATGACGAACGTCCTGATTCTCGCGACCGCGACCGACGGTGCCGTCGACGCCGCCACGCTGGGGCTCGCCACGCTCGGCCGTGGCCTCGGCCCGCTGTCGGCGGTGATCGCCGGCGATGCCGGGGACGCCGCCGCGGAGCTCGGGCAGTACGGCGTCGCCGACCTTCACGCCGTGGAGTGCGCCGGGCTCGCCGCGTCGCTCGTGACCGCCCGTGCGGCGCTCGTGGCCGACGTGGCGCGGACAGCGGGCTCCAGCCTGATCCTCGTGCCCGCCGGCACCGAGGGCAACGAGGTCGCCGCGCTCGTGGCCGCCGAGCTCGGCGCGGGCCTCGTGACGGATGCCGTCGGGGTCGGCCTCGACGGCGGCATCGTCCATGCGAGCAAGGTCGTCTGGGCCGGCTCCTACACCGTCGACGCGGTCGTCCGTACGCCGCTGGCCGTCGTCACCGTCAAGGCCGTCGCCGCGGTCCCGGCCGAGGCGGCGACGGTGCCGAGCGTCCATTCGAGCACGTTCGCCTACGCGCCGGCCGGTCCCGTAGCGGCCGTCACGGCGACGGAGCCGCCGGTGTCCACGGGACGTCCCCGCCTGGCCGAGGCGAAGGTCGTGGTCGCCGGGGGCCGGGGCGTGGCGGGAGACTTCACGCTCGTCGAGTCCTTGGCGGACGCTCTCGGGGGCGCGGTCGGAGCGTCGCGGGCGGCCGTCGACTCGGGTTGGGTCGCGAGCAGCCTGCAGGTGGGGCAGACCGGCAAGACCGTCGCCCCCGATCTGTACGTCGCGGTCGGTATCTCGGGCGCGATCCAGCACGTCGCGGGGATGCGTTCGTCCAAGCGCATCGTTGCCATCAACAACGATCCCGACGCGCCCATCCACCGCATCGCCGACCTGGGCGTCGTGGGTGACCTCGCTGTGATCGTCCCGGAGCTGGTGACCCGGCTGGGTTCCGCTGGGTCGTGACGGCACGGCGACCGGGCGGATGTCCCGCCCGGCGCGGTCGTCGACCCCCCTGTTCCCGCGCTCGCGCGGCGTGGTGGTCGCCGCGCGAGCGCGGCCGGCCCGATTCGCCGGTCCGCAGCGACGCACACAGTCCACCGAGCGCTCCGAAACCGCCGGAAATCCGCTGATTTCCGGCGGTTTGGGAGCGCTCGGCGCGGTGCCGGGGAGGTTCAGCCGGCCTGCGCGCGGCGCGCAGCGAGTGCCGAGGAGGGGACGAACGCCTCCGCCCCGGGGGTGCCGCCGAGGTCGCCGGCCAGCAGTTCGCGGGCCCGCGAGAGGTGTTCCTGGAGCAGAGTGGCCACGCGGACGCTCTCACCCGCCTCGATGAGGTCGAGGAGCAGCGCATGCTCGGCGACGATGATCTCGGGGCTGAGCCGCTGGCTGCCCTGCAACTGGGACATGCAGAGCTTCACCTCGAACGCCAGCGAGCGGTACATGGCGCTGGTGCGCGGGCTGCCGAGGGCGTCGATCAGGGCGGTGTGGAAGCGCATGTCGGGCTCGACGACATCGAAGGAGCCCGTCTCCCACAGCGCCGCGATCTCGGCGTTGGCCACACGGGACGCGTCGGGCACCCGCTTGATCAGCGCGAGCCGGCGCAGCACCTCCGACTCCAGATAGGCGCGCGTCCGGTAGATGTCGCGCACATCCTCGGGCCCGAGTCTCACGACGCGCGCGGTCTTGTGGTTGCGCCGGACGAGGACCTTCTCGGACACGAGCCGTTCGATCGCCGCCTTCGCCGTGGCGCGGGCGATGTCGTAGCGCTCGGCGACCTTCGCCTCCGTCAGGGGCGTGTCGGGCTTGAGCTCTCGCCGGAGCACCTGTTCCTTCAGGTCTTCGGCGGCGGCATCGATCACTGACGTGATCACGATGTTCCGAGCCACCTCAAACCCCCCCAGCTTCACGGCCGTGAATTGATTCTAACCCCTTGTCACCTAGCAAGTCGGGCCGAGTCTCGACACGCGAGGCGACGCTCGGCACCCCGGCGTCGGGCAATCGTCCGGACGCCCGCCGCGGGTTCGGTCGTCGACCTCGGCCGACCATGGCACTCAAAGTTACCCGGTCAGTTCACTTGCATGTCGAGTCAACTTGCTGAACAATCGAGCATCGGCTGTCTCAACGAGGAGATTCCCTTGTTCACTCAACCTCTGGCGCCCATTGCGGGAAGCCTCGCTCTCTCAGCACTCCTGGCGGCACTCCCGCTGATCCTGCTCTTCGTCCTGCTGGGCGTCTTCAAGATGAAGGCCTGGCTCGCCGCCCTCATCGGCCTGGCCGTGTCGATCGTCGTCGCCATCGTCGGCTGGGGCATGCCCGCGACGATGGCCCTCAGCGCCACGGCCGAAGGCGCCTTCTACGGCGCCTTCCCGATCATGTGGATCCTCCTGAACGCCATCTGGCTGTACCAGCTCTCGGTGATCACCGGCTGGTTCGAGGAACTCGGCAAGCTCATCCGCTCGATCTCCGACGACCAGCGCATCCTGGCCATCCTCATCGCCTTCTGCTTCGGCGCCCTGATGGAGGCGCTCGCCGGCTTCGGCGCACCCGTCGCGATCTCGGCCGCCATGCTCATGGCGGCGGGGATGAGGCCGCTCAAGTCGGCCATCGTCTCACTGCTGGCCAACACCGCTCCCGTCGCCTTCGGCGCCATGGGCGCTCCCATCATCGCGCTGTCCGGCGCCGTGTCGTCCACCCATCCCGAGATCACGACGCACGTCCTGTCCCAGATGGCGGGGCGTCAGACCCCGTTCGTCGCCGCGATCGTCCCGCTCGTGCTGGTGTTCCTCGTCGACGGCCGGCGCGGCGTCAAGGAGACCTGGCCCGTCGCGATCGTGGCGGGCGTCGTGTTCGGCGTCTTCCAGTTCCTGACGTCGAACTTCATCACCGTCGAGATCACCGACGTGGTCGCGTCCCTCGCCACGATCGCGGTCGTCCTCGGCATGCTGCGGTTCTGGAAGCCGCGGAACTCGGTGCCGCTCGATCACACCGAGCTGCCCGCCGACGAGGCCGAGGCGATCAGCTCCGGCAAACTCGCCCACTACCCCGAGATCACCGCGACCGGAGGGGCGCGGATCTGGGGCGCCATCGCCCCCTACGCGATCATCGTCATCGTCTTCTCGATCAGTCAGATCCCGGTCGTCAAGACCTGGCTGCTGAGCATCGGCCAGGTGAAGTTCCCGTGGCCCGGCCTCAACACGATCGCCGCCGACGGGACGGCGACCTCCACGATCCTGAACAGCGCGGGCAAGCCGGTGTCCACGATCTTCACCTTCGACCATCTCCGCGCGACAGGCACCCTGCTGCTGCTCTCGGGCATCGTCACCTGCATGGTGTTCAAGGTGAAGGTCGCCGACGCCGTGCAGGCCTACGCGACGACCCTGAAGCAGCTTCGGTTCACCATCGTCACGGTGCTGTCGGTGCTGGCCCTGGCGTACGTCATGAACCTGTCCGGCCAGACCGCCAGCCTCGGCAACGCGCTCGCCACCGGGCTCGCCACCGCCTTCGTCGTGGTCTCGCCGCTGGTCGGGTGGATCGGGGTCGCGATCACCGGGTCCGACACGTCGTCCAACGCGCTGTTCGGGCTGCTGCAGGTGACCGCGGCGGAGCACTCCGGGCTGAACCCCGTCCTCATGGCCTCGGCGAACTCGTCCGGGGGCGTGATGGGCAAGATGATCTCGCCGCAGAACCTCGCCGTCGCGGCCGCGGCGGTGGGCATGACCAACCGCGAGGGAGACATCTTCCGCAAGGTCGTGCTGTGGAGCCTCGCCCTGCTGGCCTACTTCACGATCGTCGTCGTCCTCCAGGCCGGGCCGCTCTCGTGGATGGTCCCGACCCCATGACCGCCGTGACCCCCGAACGCCTGCAGGCACTGCTGCAGGGCTGTGTGGCGGATCCGGCCCAGCTCCGGACCGCGGAGCTGGACAGGCGTGCCCTGGCCCACGACGCATCCCACATTCTGCTCGTCCCGAGCGCCGTCGTCGCACCCCGGGACGCCGACGAGGTGGCTCGGCTGCTGCGGGCCACGTCGGCGGCGGGGATCGGGCTGACGTTCCGCTCCGGCGGCACCAGCCTGTCCGGGCAGGCCGGCACCGAGGGCGTCCTCGCCGATGTCCGCCGGCACTTCACCGGCGTCGAGGTGCTGGACGACGGCGCTCGCGTGCGGGTCCAGCCCGGCGTGACGGTCAAGCAGCTCAATGCCCGGCTCGCCGCGTACGGCCGCAAGTTCGGTCCCGACCCGGCCAGCGAGGCGGCCTGCACCATCGGGGGCGTGGTCGCCAACAACTCGTCGGGCATGGCATGCGGAACGGTGGAGAACAGCTACCGCACGCTGGAGTCGGTCGTGGTCGTCCTGCCGTCCGGCACGGTCATCGACACCGGTGCACCCGACGCCGACGAACAGCTCCGCACGGTGGAGCCCGACCTGTACGCGGGTCTGCTGCGGCTGCGCGACCGGGTGCGCGGGAACCCCGCGTCGGTGGCGAGGATCACCCAGCAGTTCTCCATGAAGAACACGATGGGGTACGGGATCAACACGTTCCTCGACCACGACACGCCGGCCGGCATCCTGACGCACCTGATCGTCGGCAGCGAGGGCACCCTGGGCTTCGTCGCGTCGGCCACGTTCCGCACCGTCCCGCTGCGGAGGTTCGTCTCCACCGCGCTCGTGGTCTTCGACGACCTGTACGCGGCGAACCAGGCCCTGCCGGGGCTGGTCGCGACGGGCGCGGCCACCCTGGAGCTCATGGACTCGACGTCGTTGCGGGTGGGACAGGGCTTCCCCGACACCCCCGACATGATCAAGGCGCTGACGGTCGACACGCAGGCGGCGCTGCTCGTGGAGTACCAGGCCACCGGCGCGGCCGAGCTTGCCGAACTCGCCGCCGCCGCCCGGCCGACGCTCGACCGGCTGCCGGTCGGCGGACCGGTGGAACTCACCGACGACGCCGCGGTGCGGGCCGGGCTGTGGACGCTCCGCAAGGGCCTGTACACCTCCGTCGCGGGGGCGCGCCGCAGCGGGAGCACCGCCCTGCTGGAGGATGTCGTCGTGCCGGTCGCGAGGCTGGCGGAGACCTGTGTCGACCTGGCCGTGCTCTTCGAGCGCTACGCCTACGAGGACTCGGTGATCTTCGGCCACGCCAAGGACGGCAACATCCACTTCATGATCACCGACCGGTTCGAGGACGCCGACCAGTTGCGGCGGTACAGCGAGTTCACCGAGGATCTGGTCGACCTGATCATCGCCAACGACGGCTCGCTGAAGGCCGAGCACGGCACGGGCCGGGTGATGGCGCCGTTCGTCCGCAGGCAGTACGGCGACGAGCTGTACGACGTCATGTGCGAGGTCAAGCGCCTGTTCGACCCGCGGGGCCTGCTCAACGCCGGCACGGTCATCTCCGACGATCCCGACCTGCACCTGCAGCACATCAAACTCAATCCGAGCGTGGACGAGGAAGTCGACCGCTGCACCTCCTGCGGGTACTGCGAGCCGGTGTGCCCGTCGCGGGACCTCACGCTGACCCCGCGGCAGCGGATCGCGGTCCGGCGCGAGATCCGGCGCCTGGAGCTCGCCGGGGACGCCGCCGCCGTGGAGCGCCTCGAGAAGGACTTCGACTACCAGGTGCTCCACACCTGCGCGGTGGACGGGATGTGCGGCACGGCCTGCCCCGTGAAGATCAACACCGGCCTGCTGGTGAAGAAGCTGCGCCGCACGACCGTTCCCGGCGCGACGGCGGCGGCGTGGTCGGCACTGGCGAAGCACTGGAAGGGGACCACCGCCGCCTTCTCGACGGTGCTGGGCGTCGCCGACGCCCTGCCCCGCCCGCTGGAGGCAGGCCTCACCGGCGTGAACAAGGCGGCTCGTGCGGTGCTCGGCACCGACTCGATCCCGCTCTGGTCGCCGGAGCTGCCCGGCGGCGGGGCGCCGCGCCGGCGTCCGGCGCCGGTCGGGGAGCCCGTGGCGGTCTACGTCCCGGCCTGCGTCAACGTCATGTTCGGGCCATCGCAGGGACCGGGCGTCCAGGTGAGCTTCGAACGCCTGTGTGCGAAGGCGGGGATCACGCTGCTCGTTCCCCCGGAGGTCGAGAAGCTGTGCTGCGGCACGCCGTGGTCGAGCAAGGGCATTCCCCAGGGGTACGCCGCCATGCGCGAGCGCGTCCTGCCGGTGCTCGCGGCCGCCACGGACGGGGGCCGGCTGCCGGTGATCTGCGACGCGTCGAGCTGCACAGAGGGTTTCCGGCACATGATCGAGACCGATCCCGCTCTGCACATCGAGGTGATCGACTGCGTGTCCTTCGTGGCGCGGGAGGTGATCCCGGTGCTCGGCGAGTACCACAAGCTCGACTCGGTGACCGTGCACCCGACCTGCTCGTCCACGCAGATGGGGCTCAACCCCGACCTGCTCGCGGTGGCACACGCGGTCGCCGACACCGTCGACGTCCCGCTGGACTGGGGGTGCTGCGCCTTCGCCGGCGATCGCGGCATGCTTCACCCCGAGCTGACGGCGGCGGCGACCCGGCGGGAGGCCGCCGAGGCGGCGCGGCTCGACGGCGACGCCCATGCGAGCTGCAACCGGACCTGCGAGCTGGGGCTCACGCGCGCGACCGGCACGCCGTACCGCCACGTGGTGGAACTGCTCGCCGAGCAGGCGCTCGGGCAGGACGCCACCTAGCGCATCCCCCGGCGCCGGATCCGGGCCGGTCCTGCCGGCCTGCCCGAGCCGTCCGCTCGGGCAGGACCGTCGGGACCGCGTGGCAGAGTTCTCACCATGGGCGAGGACGTGCTCGATCGCTTCTCCGCGGCCACCGGTGCGTGGTTCCGGAGCAGCTTCGCCGCACCCACCGCGGCCCAGCGCGGGGCGTGGCGGGCGATCTCGACCGGGCAGCACACGCTGGTGGTCGCCCCGACCGGCTCCGGGAAGACCCTGGCCGCGTTCCTGTGGGGGCTCGACAGGCTCGCCTCGCGGCCTGTCCCCGACGACCCGGCCCGGCGCTGTCGCCTGCTGTACATCTCACCGCTGAAGGCGCTCGGCGTCGACGTCGAGCGCAACCTCCGCGCCCCGCTCGTCGGCATCCGGCACGCGGCCGACCGGCTCGGGCTGGACCGGCCCGACATCCGCGTCGGCGTCCGTTCCGGCGATACTCCGCCCGACGAGCGGCGGACGTTCGCGCGCCGTCCGCCCGACATCCTCATCACCACCCCCGAGTCCCTCTTCCTGCTGCTCACGTCCGCCGGGCGCGAGGCGCTGCGCGGCGTCGAGACGGTGATCCTCGACGAGATCCACGCCGTGGCGGACACCAAACGCGGCGCACACCTGGCCGTGAGCCTGGAGCGGCTCGATGCGCTCCTGGAGTCCCCGGCGCAGCGCATCGGCCTGTCGGCGACCGTCCGGCCGATCGACGAGGTGTCGCGCTTCCTCGCCGGGGGCCGGCCCGTGACGGTCGTGGCCCCGCCGGCGGACAAGCGGTGGCAGTTGGACGTCGTCGTGCCGGTTCCCGACCTGGCCGCGATCGGCGACGAGACCGGCGACCTCAGCGGAGCCGCCGCCGGCGATCCCCGCCGGACGTCGGTGTGGCCCCACGTCGAGGAGCGCATCGTCGATCTCGTGGCGTCCCACCGGTCGACGCTCGTGTTCGCCAACTCGCGCCGGCTCGCGGAGCGGCTCACCGCGCGGCTGAACGAGATCTGGTGGGAGCGCGCGCAGACGGAGGCCACGCCGGCGCCCGTGCGGTCCGACGACGCCCCGTCTCCGTCCTTGCCGACGTCCTCCGACTCCTTCACCCACGCGGTTCCCGGCACGCTCGCCCGCGCCCACCACGGCTCGGTGAGCCGCGAGCAGCGCTCCCAGATCGAGGAGGACCTCAAGTCGGGGCGGCTGCCGGCGGTCGTGGCGACGTCCAGCCTCGAACTCGGCATCGACATGGGAGCGGTCGACCTCGTCGTGCAGGTCGAGGCGCCCCCGTCCGTCGCGTCGGGACTCCAGCGGGTGGGCCGCGCAGGGCACCGGATCGGCGCCGTGTCCCACGGCGTGCTGTTCCCGAAGTTCCGCGGCGACCTCGTTCAGACCGCCGTCGCCGTCGAGCGGATGCGAGCGGGGGAGATCGAGCATCTGCGGCCGGCCGCCAATCCGCTCGACGTCCTCGCGCAGCAGCTCGTCGCGATGGTCGCGATGGACTCCTGGACCGTCGCCGATGCCGAGGCGCTGGTGCGCCGCGCCGCGCCGTTCGGGGGGCTGAGCCGCCCCGTGCTGGAGGCGGTGCTGGACATGCTGAGCGGACGGTACCCGTCCGACGAGTTCGGGGAGCTGCGTCCTCGCCTGGTGTGGGACCGGGCGACCGGCGTCCTCACGGGTCGCCGCAACGCGCAGCGGCTCGCGGTGACCAGCGGCGGGACGATCCCCGACCGGGGCCTGTTCGGGGTGTTCCTCGCCGGAGCCGGCGGTCCCGGGCGACGGGTCGGGGAGCTCGACGAGGAGATGGTGTACGAGTCCCGCGTCGGGGATGTGTTCGCGCTCGGCACGTCGAGCTGGCGGATCGAGGAGATCACCCATGACCGAGTGCTCGTCACGCCGGCGCCGGGGGTGCCGGCCCGGGTGCCGTTCTGGCACGGGGACGCGCTGGGTCGTCCCGCCGAGCTGGGTCGCGCAATCGGACGATTCGTCGCCGAGGTCGCAGGGTCGCCGCCCGACCGGGCGCGGGAGCGGGTCGCGGCCGCGGGCCTCGACGAGTGGGCGACCGACAACCTGCTCGCCTACCTGGCCGATCAGCGGGATGCGACCGGTCGCGTCCCGACGGACACCCATCTGCTGATCGAGCGCTTCCGCGACGAGCTCGGCGACTGGCAGATCGTCGTCCACTCGCCGTACGGCTCGCGTGTGCACGCGCCATGGGCGCTGCTGGTGGCTGCGCGGCTGCGGGAGCGGTTCGGGGTGGACGTGCGCGCCATGCATGCCGACGACGGGATGGTGTTCCGGCTGCCCGACTCCGACTGGGACGACGAGCCTGCGGACACGATCCCGCGGAGCGGGGGGCGCTCGTTCGACGACGAACTGGTCGAAGTGCTGTTCCCCGAGCCCGACGACGTGCCCGGCCGGGTGACCGAGGAGCTCGGCGGCTCAGCGCTGTTCGCGGCCCGGTTCCGCGAATGCGCGGGGCGGGCGCTGCTGCTTCCGCGGCGGCGTCCCGACCGGCGGCAGGCGTTGTGGCAGCAGCGGCAGCGAGCCGCGCAACTGCTGGAGGTGGCGGCCCGCTACCCGGACTTCCCGATCGTGCTGGAGACCGTTCGCGAGTGCATGAACGACGTCTTCGACGTGCCCGCGCTCGTCGGGCTGCTGCAGCGAGTGCAGGCCCGCGAGATCGCGGTCACCACCGTCCACACTCCCCGGGCCTCGCCGTTCGCGTCGTCGCTGCTGTTCGGGTACGTCGCGCAGTTCCTGTACGACGCCGACTCGCCGCTGGCCGAGCGGCGTGCGGCCGCACTCGCGCTCGACCCGTCGCTGCTGGCCGACCTGCTCGGCACCAGCGAGGGTCTGGCGCTGTCCGACCTGCTCGACCCCGAGGCCCTCACCCGTACCGAGGCCGAGTCGCAGTGCCTCGCCGAGGGACGCCGGGCACGCGACCTCGACGAGCTCACCGACATTCTGCGCACCGTCGGCCCGCTGACGACGGCTGCCGTGGCGCGGCGGTGCGCCGACCCGGCGGCCGCGGCGGGCCGGCTCGCCGCGCTGGCCGACGCCCACCGGGTGATCGGGTTCGGTGCCGATCCGGTGCGCTGGGCCGCGATCGAGGATGCCGGGCGCATCCGGGACGCCCTCGGCGTGCCGCTCCCGGTCGGCGTGCCGCAGGTGTTCGCCGAACCGGTCGCCGACCCGCTGGGCGACCTGCTCACGCGGTACGCCCGCGGTCACGCCCCGTTCACCGCGGCCGAGGCGGCGGCCTGGCTGGGCGTGGGCCCGGCGGTCGTGCGGGACGTCCTGCGCCGGGTGGCGTCCGACGGCCGTGTGGTCTCGGGCGAGCTCCGGCCGCCCGGCTGGGAGCCGGTCGAGTCGGACGGCTCCGTGTCGCAGGCCGGGGCGGGCGTCACACAGTTCTGCGACGCACGCATGCTGCGGCTGCTGCGCCGGCGGTCGCTGGCGGCGCTGCGGGACGCGGTCGAGCCGGTGGCCGCGACGGACTTCGCCCGCTTCCTGCCCTCCTGGCAGGGGATCGGCGCCCTGCGGGGCGCCGACGGGCTGTTGCGCGCGGTCGAGCAGCTCGCCGGCGTGCCGCTGCCCGCCAGCGCGCTCGACACCCTCGTCCTGCCCGCGCGCGTCCGGGACTACTCGCCGGCGATGCTCGACGAGCTGACGGCCGGCGGCGAGGTTGTCTGGCAGGGTCGCGGAGCGCTCGCCGGAGGCGACGGCTGGGTGTCGCTGCACCCGGTGGAGCTGGCCGACGCGACGCTCGCCGTCCCCGGCGACGTGCCGGGCGAGGCCGCCCGAGACCTGCGGGAGGCGCTCGCGGGGGGTGGAGGGCACTTCTTCCGCTCGCTGTCCGACCTGCTCGGGGCGACCGACGACCGTGCGCTCGCCGATCTGCTGTGGGAGCTCGTCTGGGCCGGAGCGGTGACGAACGACACCCTCGCGCCGTTGCGGGTGCGGCTGGGCGGCGCGTCGACGGCGCACCGCCGCCCGCCGCAGGCACCCCGCGGACGCTACGGCAGGCTCGGACGGGCATCGCTGCCGCGTCGAGCCGGGCCGCCGGACGCGGCGGGCCGGTGGGCCGCGGTGCCGTCGCCCGAGGAGGATCCGACGGTCCGCGCCGCGACGGCCACCGAGGTCCTGCTCGACCGCTACGGCGTCGTGACGCGGGGAAGCGTCGTCGCCGAGGACGTCCCGGGAGGCTTCGCGGGCGTGTACAGGGTCCTCGCCGCAGCCGAAGACGCCGGGCGCGTTCGCCGAGGCTACTTCGTGGAGGGGCTGGGCGCCGCCCAGTTCGGTGCTGTGGGAGCGGTGGACCGGCTGCGGGCGGCGTCCCGGCCGCTGGAGGCCGACGCCGCGGGCCCCGCTCTCGTGCTGGCCGCGTGCGATCCGGCGAACCCGTACGGTGCCGCGCTCCCCTGGCCGGAGCGTGAGACGAGTGAGCGCCGTGGTCACCAGCCGGGTCGCAAGGCGGGGGCGCTCGTGGTCCTGGTCGACGGGCGTCTCGTCCTCTACGTGGAGCGCGGCGGGCGCACCCTGCTGTCCTGGGACGAGCACGGCCCGGCCCTGTCGGCCGCGGCGGGTGCGCTCGCGGCGGCCGTCCGCTCGGGTGCGCTCGGGCGGCTGACGGTCGCCCGGGTCGACGGCGAGGACGTCCTCGGCTCGCACCACCCGCTGACGGCCGCGCTGGCCGAGGCCGGGTTCCGGCTGACACCGCGCGGCCTGGTGCTGAGGGGGTGAGCGGTGCCCGAGGGTGATGTCGTCCGCCGCACCGCGATCCGGCTCGACACGGCGCTCGCCGGGCGGCCGCTCCTGGACGCCGACCTGCGCTGGCCCGGTCTGGGCACGGCCGACCTCGCGGGTGCCCCGGTGCTGGAGGTCGCCTCGCGCGGCAAGCACATCCTGACCCGGCTGGGCACCGGGTGGACGCTTCGGTCCCACCTGCGGATGGAGGGGGCGTGGTTCGTCCAGCCGACCCCGGCGGGCGCGGCGGCCGCTGTCCACCCCGCCCGGCGCGTCCCCGGACAGGTGCGTCGCCGGCCGGTTCGCGCGGTCCTGATGGGGCCGGAGTGGACGTGTCTCGGCCTTCGGTTGGGGATGCTCGATCTCGTGCGCACCGCCGACGAGGGCACCCTGATCGGCCATCTCGGGCCCGACGTCCTCGACCCCGGGTTCGACGCGGAGCGGGCCGTCGCCAACCTCGCCGCCGGCGGGCAGACGATCGGGGAGGCGCTCATGGACCAGCGCCGCCTCGCCGGGATCGGCACCCTGTGGGCGTGCGAGACCTTGTTCGCCGAACGGGTTCACCCGTGGACGCGCTCCGCCGAGCTTCCGGCGGCGGTCCTCGCGCGGCTCGTCGCGCGGGCGCGGCGGTTCATCACCGCCGGCGTCGAGCAGGCCGTGCAGTCGTCCACCGGAGACCGCCGACCCGGACGCGAGACGTACGTCCACGCCCGGTCGGGCAGGCCGTGCCGCCGGTGCGGCCGGACGGTGCGGGTGGCGATGATCGGGCCGCCCTCCCGGGAGCGGACGATGTTCTACTGTCCCGGCTGCCAGGGCGGTCTCGCCCCGACCGACGACGGGGCGCCGCTGGCTCCGCTCGGTGCCCGGGTGCGTGGCGCCACAGGCAGGGAGCGGAGCCGATGAGGCTCCGCCGAACGGGCAGGATAGGGGCATGACGACGCCGGGCCTGTTCACGCGGCTGTGGGATGGTGCGCGCAGGACTCCGAGCGCGCTGCTCCTGGTCGCCCAGCTCCTCGGCATCCTGCTCTACGCGTTCGTCGACGGCACCGGCGCGTACTCCCTGGGGCAAGCCGTCCTCACGCTCTTCGGGATGCTCGTCGTGGTGCTGGCGCTGGGTGTCGTCCGGGCGACCCCGACCTACACCTGGCTCGGCTTCCTCATCGGCATCCCGGCCGTCGGCCTCACGGTCGTCGACTGGGCGCTGCAGTCACCGTCGTGGCATCTGGCCTCCGACATCCTCCACGTCGCCTTCTACACGTACACCCTCATCGGCCTGCTGCGGTACATGTTCGCCGACGACACGGTGACCTTCGACGAGGTGTGGGCGATCGGCGCCACCTTCACCGTCGCCGTGTGGCTGTGGGCCTATGCGTACTCGGCCGTCCAGACCGTCGTGCCGGGCTCGTTCGTGGCGGCGGTCGACCCGCAGGCGCAGCGCACCTGGATGGAGCTGCTGTTCCTGTCGACCACGACCATGACGAGCACGGGGCTGTCGGACGTCGTCCCGGTCACGCCCTATGCGCGGGCGATCGTGATGATCCAGCAGATCGCCGGGATGCTCTATCTCGCTGTCGCGGTGTCCCGGATCGTCGGGCTCACTCTCGGCCGCGGCCGGCGGCGCGACGCCTGACCCGTCGTCCGCCGGACGGGCGCACGGAGCAGACGGTCATTCCGGGTCGCGGGGGACGACGCCTTCGGTCATCGCCTTCGCCATGCTGCGCCGGATCGGCTGATGGGTGTGCAGCCGGGCGTGCGTGCGCGAATACAGGAAGTAGATGGCGAAGCCGATCACCAGCCACACGACGAATCGCAGCCAGGTCTCCACCGACAGGTTGAGCATGAGGTAGGCGCAGATGACGGCCGACACGATCGGCAGCACCGGCGAGAACGGGACGCGGAAGGAGCGTTTGAGGTCGGGACGCTTGCGGCGCAGGACGACGACGCCGATCGACACCATGACGAAGGCCGAGAGCGTCCCGATGTTGACCATCTCCTCCAGCACGCCCACCGGGGTGAGCCCGGCGACCAGAGCGACCGCGACGGTCACGATGATGGTGATGATCCACGGTGTGCGGAACCGCGGGTGCACGCGGGCGAGCCCCATCGGCAGCAGTGAGTCGCGGCACATCGCGAAGATGAGGCGCGTCGCGCCGATCATGAGGGTGAGGACGACGGTCGTGAGGCCCGCGACGGCACCCGCGGCGATGAGGGTCGCCATCCAGGCCTGGCCGTGATGGGCGAACGCATTGGCCAGGGCGGCCGTGGGGTCCAACTGGTCGTAGGGGACCATGCCGGTGACGACGAACGCGACCGCGCAGTACAGGATCGTGCAGATCACGAGGGAGGCGATGATCCCGATCGGCAGGTCGCGCTGCGGGTTGCGCGTCTCCTCGGCCGTGGTGGCGACGACGTCGAACCCGATATATGCGAAGAACACGAGCGCCGCGCCGGCGAAGATGCCCCCCACGCCGAACGCCGACGGCGCCGCTCCCGAGAACAGTTGGATGAGGGGCTGGGTCAGGCCGGAGGTGGTCTCGGTGGCGGCGGCGGGCGGGACGAACGGCGAGTAGTTGGCGGGGTCGATGAACATGATGCCGGCGACGATCACGAACAGGACGATGAACAGCTTCACGGCGACCAGCGCGAGGTTGACGCGCATCGACTCCTTGATGCCGACCGTCACGAGCACGCCCAGGACGACGACGAGGGCGATGGCGACGAGGTCGACGGTGCCGCCGTAGCCGATGGCGGCCGGGATCGTGATGCCGATCTTCTCCAGGAACACGCCGAGATAGGCGCTCCACCCCTGCGCGACGACGCTGGCGCCGAGGAACATCTCCAGGATGAGGTCCCAGCCGATGATCCATGCGAACAGCTCGCCGAGGGACGCGTACGCGAACGTGTAGGCCGAGCCCGACACGGGGACGGTCGAGGCGAACTCCGCGTAGCACATGGCGGCCAGCGCACACGCGAGGGCGGCCACGATGAAGCTGACGATGATCGCCGGTCCTGCCACGCTGTGCGCGGCACGCCCCGTGAGGGTGAAGATGCCGGCACCGATGACGACGCCCACGCCGAAGACCGTGAGGTCCAGTGCGCTGAGGGATTTCTTGAGCTGGTACTCCGGCTCGTCGGTGTCGGCGATCGACTGCTCGATCGACTTCGTGCGCAACAGGTCCATCTGGGGCTCCACATTCTCAGGGGGCACCTCCACCGGTGGAGGCCATGCGGCAGATTAGTCCTCCGGCGCGGCGCCGGAGCAGGAATTGCGTCGTTTCGGACCATCAGGCGAGAGAATGTTGCGCCACCGGCGGGGAAGGCCGCTGTCGCGCCGGCAGGCGAGGCACCCGCACAGGCGCCGACGGGCGCGCCCCGTCGGGGGCGCGCCCGTCGGGCGGGTCGTGCTCAGTGCGCCGGCGCCGCCTCCTCCTCCAGGTCGACGGCCGTGCCCTGGAACTGCGACTGGTAGAGGCGCCAGTAGGCGCCCTCGCGGGCCAGCAGGTCGGCGTGCGACCCCTGCTCCACGATCGCTCCGTGCTCCATCACGAGGATGGTGTCGGCGTCGCGAATGGTCGACAGCCGGTGGGCGATGACGAAGGACGTCCGGTCGGTCCGCAGCGCCTTCAGCGCGCGCTGCACCAACAGCTCGGTGCGCGTGTCGACGGAGCTCGTCGCCTCGTCGAGGATGAGCACGGACGGGTCGACGAGGAACGCTCGCGCGATGGTGATGAGCTGCCTCTCGCCCGCGGACACGTTCGACCCCTCCTCGTCGATGACCGTGTCGTAGCCCTCGGGCAGCGACCGCACGAACCGGTCGACGAACGCGGCCTTGGCTGCGGCGAGAATCTCCTCGGGGCTCGCGTCGGGTCGTCCGTAGGCGATGTTGTCGCGGATCGTCCCGTGGAACAGCCACGAGTCCTGGAGCACCATGCCGACCGAACCGCGGACGTCGGCCCTCGGCACGGTCGTGATGTCGATGCCGTCGGCGAGGATCGTGCCGCTGTTCAGCTCGTAGAACCGCATGATGAGATTGACCAGGGTCGTCTTTCCGGCCCCGGTCGGGCCGACGATGGCGACCGTGTCGCCGGGGAGGACCTCCAGGTTCATGTCCTCGATGAGCGGCGCGTCGGGGGAGTAGCTGAAGTCGACGTGGGAGAACTCCACCTTGCCCGTCACGACGCCCAGCTCGCCGGTCGCGTCGGGCGACTGCTCGTCGGCGTCCAGCACCTCGAACACCCGCTCGGCCGACGCCACGCCGGACTGCAGCAGGTTGGCCACCGAGGCGAGCTGCGTGAGCGGCTGGGTGAACATCCGCGAGTACTGGATGAACGCCTGCACGTCGCCGAGTCCCATCTGGCCGCTCGCGACCCGCATGCCGCCGAGGACGGCGATGACGACGTAGTTCAGGTTCCCGATGAGGAACATGACCGGCATGATGATGCCGGAGATGAACTGCGCGCCGAACGCCGCGGAGTACAACTCGTCGTTCTTCGCGGCGAACTCGCGTTCGACCTCGCGGCTGCGGCCGAACACCTTGACGATCGCGTGGCCGGTGAACGCCTCCTCGACCTGCCCGTTGAGCTCGCCGGTGCTGCCCCACTGCCGCTTGAACAGCTTCTGGGACTGCTTGCCGATGACCGCGGTGACGACGGCCGCGAGGGGGATGGTGACGACCGCCACGAGGGTCAGCAGCGGGGACACCAGCAGCATCATGATGACGACGCCGACGACGGTGAAGAACGCCTGGACGATCTGCGCCAGCGTCTGCTGCAGGGTCTGCGCGACGTTGTCGATGTCGTTGGTGACGCGGGAAAGGATCTCGCCGCGCGGCTGGGCGTCGAAGTACGACAACGGCAGCCTGTTCAGCTTGTCGGCGACCTGCTCGCGCATCCGGTACACCGTGCGCTGCACGATGTCGTTGGTGAGATATGCCGCCAGCCAGGCGAAGACGCCGGCCAGCGCGTACACCCCGAGTGCGAGCAGGAGGATCTCCCCGACCTGCGTGAAGTCGATGCCCTGCCCGGGCACGAGGTCGAGGCCGCTGACCATGTCGGCCTGGTCGCCCTTGCCCTGTGAACGGAGCAGTTCGATGACCTGCTCCTTGGTGAGGTTCGCCGGCAACTGCTTGCCGATGATGCCGGCGAAGATCGCATCGGTGGCCCGCGCGAGCACCTTGGGCCCGAGGACGTTGAGCGCGACGCCGATGGCCGAGAGCACCAGGACGAGGGCGATCCGCACCCGCTCGGGCCGCAACTGGCGCAGCAGGCGCCTGGCGGACGTCGCGAAGTTCGCGGCCTTCTCGCCTCCCTGGAACTGGGAGCCGGGGCCGTGACCGCGGCTCTGCGGCATGTCCTTCGGGCGCGCGTTCGCGGCGACCTTCGGCTCGCTGGTCCCGCTCATGCGGCAACCTCCGTGTTCTGGAACTGGGATTCGACGATCTCGGCGTACGTCGGGCAGGACGCGACGAGTTCGTCGTGGGTGCCGAGCCCGACGATGCGGCCGCCCTCGAGGACGACGATCTGGTCGGCATGCCTGATGGACGAGACGCGCTGGGCGACGACGACGACCGCCGCGTTGCGCGTCTCGGGGACGAGCGCGCTCCGGAGCCGGGCGTCGGTCGCGACGTCGAGTGCCGAGAACGAGTCGTCGAACACGTAGACGTCGGCCTTCTTGACCAGTGCGCGGGCGATGGACAGCCGCTGTCGCTGGCCGCCGGACACGTTCGTCCCGCCCTGGGCGATCGGGGAGTCCAGGCCGGCGGGCAGGTCCCGCACGAAGTCTGCCGCCTGGGCGACCTCCAGGGCGTGCCACAGGTCCTCGTCGGTCGCGTCGGGGTTGCCGTACCGCAGGTTGGTGGCGACGGTCCCGCCGAACAGGTAGGGACGCTGAGGGACGAGGCCCACCTTCGACCACAGGACGTCGGGGTCGAGCTCGCGGACGTCCACGCGGTCGACGAGGACGTGACCGCCCGTGGCGTCGAAGAGCCGCACGATGAGGTTGACCAGCGTCGTCTTGCCCGAGCCGGTCGAGCCGATGATGGCCGTGGTCCGCCCCGGCTCGACGGTGAAGGAGATGTCGTGCAGGACGGCCTCGGCCGCGCCGGGGTAGGCGAAGTCGACATGATCGAGCTCCACCTCGCCGTGCAGGCCGACCTCGGTGACGCCGTGCTCGGGCGGGACGACCGACGGCTCGGTCTGCAGCACCTCCTGGATGCGTGCGGCGCAGACGGCCGCGCGCGGCGCGATCATGAACATGAAGGTCGCCATCATGACGCTCATGAGGATCTGCATCAGGTAGTTGAGGAAGGCCGTCAACTGTCCGATCTGCATGTGTCCCTCGTCGACGCGGATGCCGCCGAACCACATCACCGCGACGCTGGACATGTTCATGATGAACATCACGGCCGGGAACAGGGTCATCATGCGGCGCCCGAGGTGGGTGGCCGTGGCGGTCAGGTCCTCGTTCGCGACGGCGAACCGCTTCCGCTCGTGGTCCTCCCGGACGAAGGCGCGGATGACCCGGATGCCGGTGAGCTGCTCCCGCAGGACCCGGTTGATGGTGTCGATGCGCGTCTGCTGGACGCCGAACAGCGGGGTCATCTGCACGATGAGGATCGCGATGACGATGGCCAGCAGCGCCACCGAGGCGACGATCAGCCAGCTCAGGCCCACGTCCTCGCGGATGGCGCTGAAGATCCCGCCGACCATCATGATCGGCGCCGACAGCACCATGGCGCCCGTCATGAAGACGAGCATCAGCACCTGCTGGACGTCGTTGGTGTTGCGGGTGATGAGGCTGGGTGCGCCGAACTGGTTGACCTCCTTGGTCGAGAACGACAGCACCCGGTCGAACAGCGCGGCGCGGACGTCCCGGCCGAAGCCCATCGCCGTGCGGGAGGCGAACAGGACGGCGAGGATCTGCGAGACGCCCTGGAGGACGGACATCGCGAGCATGACGCCGCCGTTCGCCCAGATCGCGTCCGTGTCGCCGGTCGCGACGCCTTCGTCGATGATCTTCGCGTTCAGCGACGGAAGGCTCAGCGAGGCGTATGCGGCCACGACTTGGAAGGCGCAGACGAGCAGGATCTGCAGCCAGTAGGGGCGAAGGTACTTCGCCAGGAGTCTGAGCATCAGGAGAGCTCCTTAGCAGCTATTCCATGGAGGAGAAGGGACGCCATCTCGTCGGGCGGCGGCGGCATGGCGTCCACGGCGGTGAGAGTGATGGTGGAGAAGACGTTCGCCATGAGGGCGGCGGCCGCACGGCGTGGCGGGACGCGCAATCGGTCGGCGTAGGGCGTGAGGGACTCGGCCACCGCGGCGTCGACGAGGTACCGCCCGTCGCGCAGGGCGTGGCCGGCGCACCGGGCGCCGCCTTTCTGCATCGCGGGGGAGTGGAGCATCCCGATGAAGCGGTTGTTGACCGTCATCCGGTCGACCAGGATCTCCAGGAGACGCTCGACATGCGTCTCGAAGGGGAGGCCGGGAGGAATCGCGGCGATGAGACCGATCGCCGCATCGGGGGCCACCGCATCGAGGATCACCTCGTTGAGGAGATCCTGTTTGGTCGGGAAGACCCGGAAGATCGTCCCCTCCGCGACGCCGGCCGCCCGTGCGATCTGCCGGGTGCTGACCTGCAGGCCGTGCTCCATGAGCAGCGGCAGCGTGGCTTCCTTCAGCACACGGCGTCGTTCCTCGGGCGCGAGGGCTGGTGCACGTTTCACGGCGCCCATCGTAGTGAGTGAGTGCTCACTCTCAAGGGCTCGGGTGTGGACGTTTGACGCATGCCGGGCGGTCCCGGGCGCGCAGAGGTGCAGCGTCCGTGCCGCGGCCGATCACGGTTCGGGATCGGTGGATGCCGCGCCGGCGGCCCCGGCCGCGGCGGCCGGAGGGGACAGCCTCACGGCCGTCCCGTACGCCACGATCTCGGCGGATGCGGCGGCATCCAGCAGGGACGTCTCGAACCGGAGCCCGACGACGGCGTCGGCCTGTGCCGACAGCGCCATCGCGACGGCCGCGTCCACGGCGTCCTGGCGCTGCTCGGTGAGCTGAACCGCGAGGTCGGCACCGGCCGGACGGGGCCGGACCACGACGCCGACCACCTCGCCGAGGGCGAGGTCGATCTCGCGTCCGGGCAGATGCTCGGTCGTCACGCACGGGATGTCGCGCCGGCGCAGGGTCGCGCGCCGGGGGGCGGGAGCGGGCACGGGCGTCTGGAAGGCCGGCGACGGCTGGGACGCGACCGGCTGCGGGGGGAACTGGCCGTAGGCGGGTTGCCCCTGGGCGGCGGGCTGAGGGTGCGCGTACCCCTGACCCGGGTGCGGCTGAGAGGGCTGCTGATAAGGAGCCTGGTACTGGCCGCCGCCGGGCGGCGCGTACGGGTTCTGTCCGTACGGGTTCTGCTCCTGGGGCGGGTTCCCGTAAGGCTGCTGTCCGTAGCTCATGGACACATCTAACCCCAGTCGGCCATGCGCCGGGCGTGACGGGCCGACCGCCCCCGCAACACCCGGCCGTGGCGGGCCCGTCGTCGTCCCACGCCGGTCCGGCTCGGCTCACCGTCACGCTGCCGCGGGGCGTCCCGGCACTTGTTGGCTACGCTGTCCCGGTGAGTTCGCAGGCACCCGAATCCGACCTTCCCGAGCAGCTTCGCATCCGTCACGAGAAGCGGGCGCGGCTGCTCGCCGCCGGCATCGAGCCGTACCCGATCTCCGTCCCGCGGACGCACTCGCTCGCCGAGGTGCGCGAGACCTGGGGGCATCTGCAGGCCGGGGACGAGACGTCCGACGTCGTGTCGGTCTCCGGGCGGATCATCTTCGCCCGGTTCACCGGCAAGCTCTGCTTCGCGACGCTGCAGGACGGCTTCACCCTCGACGCCGACTCGGAGCGCCTGCAGGTGATGCTGTCGCTGGCCGAGGTGGGGCAGGAGTCGCTGGACGCCTGGAAGGCGGATGTCGATCTGGGCGACTTCGTGTCGGTCACCGGACGCGTGATCTGCTCCAAGCGGGGCGAGCTGTCGGTGCTGGCGACGAGCTGGCAGCTCGCGTCCAAGGCGCTGCGCCCGCTGCCGACGCTGCACAAGGACCTCTCGGAGGAGAATCGCGTCCGCGAACGCTACGCCGATCTCGTCGCGCGGCCCGCGGCCCGGGACATGGTGCGGACGCGGGCCGCGATCACCCGCAGCGTCCGTGAGACCCTCCATCGCGACGGCTACATCGAGGTCGAGACACCGGTCCTCCAGCTCATCCACGGCGGCGCCGCGGCGCGTCCCTTCGCGACGCATCTGAACGCCTTCGACATCCCGATGACACTGCGGATCGCGCTGGAGCTGTACCTCAAGCGGGCCATGGTGGGCGGGGCCGATCGCGTGTACGAGATCGGGCGGATCTTCCGCAACGAGGGGATCGACTCCACGCACTCCGCGGAGTTCACGATGCTGGAGGCCTACCAGTCATGGGGTGACCAGTTCACGATCGCGGCGCTCACGCAGAGCCTCATCGTGGATGCCGCGGCGGCGCTCGACCGGCTTGTCGTCGATTCGCCGCAGGGCGAGATCGATCTGGGCGGCGAGTGGGCCTGGCTCGGGGTGTACCCGGGGCTGTCCGCGGCGGTGGGGGAGGAGATCACCCCCGAGACGCCGCTGGCGCGGCTGCAGGCGGTCGCCGAGGCGCGCGGGGTGGAGCACGATCCGGCGCTGGAGGCCGGGAAGCTCGTCATGGAGCTGTTCGAGGCGCTGGTCGAGCCCACCCTCGTCCAGCCGACGTTCGTGTGCGACTACCCCCCCGTGGCCCAGCCGCTCGCCCGGCCGCACCGCAGTGAGCCCGGCAAGATCGAGGCGTGGGACCTGATCATCGGCGGCCTGGAGCGCGCGACCGGGTTCAGCGAGCTCATCGACCCCGTGGTGCAGCGTGAGCGGCTCGTCGCGCAGTCGCTGAAGGCCGCCGGGGGCGATCCCGAGGCGATGCAGCTCGACGAGGACTTCCTGCGCGCCCTCGAGTTCGCCGCCCCGCCGATGGGCGGCATGGGGATGGGCGTGGACCGGCTCGTCATGCTGCTCACCGACGCAGGCATCCGCGAGACGATCCTGTTCCCTCTGCTGAAGCCCCTCTGAATCTGCGGCGGCCCGATCTGCGGCGGCCCGCGACGCTACGCCGAGGCCGCGACGCTACGCCGAGGCCGCGACGCTACCGGTCCCCCGGTAGCTTCCCGGCCGGAGCGTAGCTACGCCGGAGCGTCGTCGTCGTCCACGACCCCCGGACTCCAGGACGCGGCCGGCGCCCAGGCTACTTCCAGAGCGTCGCGACGGCGAAGGCGCCGCCCATCAGGCCGAGGCCGATGAGGATGTTCCAGCCGCCGAGATCGGCGAGGAACGGGATATAGGGGCTGGCGATGTAGTACAGGATCAGCCACAGGACGCCGAGCAGGCCGAGAGTGATGAAGGTCGGCGGAACCCAGCGACGGCTGCCGGGCACGCGTGCCCGCCTGCGGCGGTCCGCCTCTTTGCGGGCCCGCTCTTGCTTGTCGGCCGTCTTCTTCTTCTGATCAGCGGCCTTGCGGGTCTTCGATTCGGGCACGTCACACTCCTCGGAACTCGGCGCCAAGCCTAACAGGGTTGTTCTCGAGTACACCTAGAGTGGTCCTGTGAGGACACGGGCAGCGCGCTTCCGCCGGCCCTTCGCGCGCGCCCATCGGGGTTTGCGCCGCTCGGGACGGTCACCGCGCCAGATCGCGATGACGACGCTCGTGTGCGCCGTCGCCGGCTTCATGATCGTCTCCAGTGCCGTCGCGGCCCGCGGCACGGATCTGCGCGCCAGCCGGAACACCGACCTCATCGACCTCGTCACCGGCCAGGCGCAGCGCAACCAGGAACAGGCCAAGGAACTCGCCGAGGTGCGCTCGGAGGTCGACCGGCTGAGCCGCTCCAAGGGGGGCGACTCGACGCTGGAGAGCCAGGTGCAGGCGGCGTCCCGCCAGGCAGGGCTGACGGCGGTGAAGGGGCCCGCCGTCGCGGTCACCCTCACCGACGCCCCCGCCGACGTCAATCCCGAGGGTGTCGACCAGGATCTCCTCGTCGTCCATCAGCAGGACATCCAGGCCGTCGTGAACGCGTTCTGGCGGGGTGGAGCCGAGGCGATGACGATCCAGGGGGTCCGTGTCATCTCCACCACGGGCGTCAAGTGCGTGGGCAACACGGTCGTGCTCCACGGCGTCCCGTACGCGCCTCCGTACCGCATCGTGGCCATCGGCGACCGGACGAAGCTCGCCGCGGCGTTGGAGAACTCCGACGAGATCCGGATCTACAAGGAGTACGTGCGGGCGTACCGGCTGGGCTACCAGCAGGAGACCGTCACCGAGGCGACGATGCCCGCGTTCGAGGGTGCGATCGAGAACCAGTACGCACGGCCCTGACCGGTCGAGCACTGCGACAATGGGCCCATGGCCCGGATCCTCGTCGTCGACAACTACGACTCGTTCGTCTACAACCTCGTGCAGTACCTCGCGCAACTGGGGGCCGAGACGGAGGTCTGGCGCAACGACGACCCGCGCTTCGCCGAGCCCGGCTTCGCCAAGGCGTTCGACGGCATCCTGTTGTCTCCCGGCCCCGGAACCCCCGAGGGCGCGGGCGTCTGCATCGACGTGGTCCGCGACCTGGGCCCGTCCATCCCCATCTTCGGGGTGTGCCTGGGCCTCCAGGCGATCGGCGTCGCCTACGGCGGCGTCGTCGACCGGGCCCCCGAACTGCTGCACGGCAAGACGTCCCCGGTCACCCACGACGGACGCGGCGTGTTCGCGGGGCTTCCGTCGCCGTTGACGACGACGCGCTATCACTCGCTCGCGATCGACCCGGCGAGCCTGCCGGACGACCTGGAGGCCTCGGCCGCGACGGCGTCCGGCGTGATCATGGCCGTGCGGCACCGCGAGTACCCCGTGGAGGCGGTCCAGTTCCACCCGGAGTCGGTTCTCACCGAGGGCGGCCACCGGATGCTCGCCAACTGGCTCGCGGCGTGCGGGGACGAGCAGGCCGTGGCGCGGTCGGAGGGGCTCGGTCCGCTCATGGCGGCCGGACGCGCACCAGGGCACGTCACCAACTGAGCAGCCCGATCAGATCCGGACGCGGGCGGTGCGCGGTGTCGGCCGCCTCCGCCCAGCCGGGGTAGGAGTCCAGCCAGCCGAGGAGGTTCTGCGTCCGGACGGCCGGGTCACCGCTGAGCTGTTCGAGGCACAGTGTCAGGGCCGCGTCCGCGTTGAGCACCTGACTGTGGCGGATGTAGCCGGTCTGCTGATCGGGCAGCGGCCGCACGGGAAAGCCGAGTTCCTCGTTGAACAGGCGGCCGATCGCGTAGGTCGAGCTCATGCCGGCCCGGGCGAGGTCGAAGTCCCAGGCGTCCAGTTCGCCGCGGGTCAGGCTCGTCGTGTACGTGCCCCAGGAGAGCTCGGTCAGCCAGTGCTCCACGAGGATCCACGCCGCGGTGATCCGGTCGGGGGTGACGAATCGCCCCGCGAGCAGGTGCTCGGCGTCGCCGGGCAGGGGGACGTCTCCCGGCGGCAGCAGGGACGTCCGGACCAGGGGGCCGAGCAGGTCGCGCCGGCGTCGTCTGTGTGCCGGCGGCGGGAAGAGGGGCGCGGCTGCGACGCGGAGCCGCTCGGCCAGCTCCGGCGGCGCCGCGAACATGTCCCGGGCCTCATCGATGCCGATGGCGAACAACCGCAACTCGCCCATGTGGCAACCGTAACCGACAGCGTCGCGCCGGAGCCATAGGTTGAAGGTTGTGCACCCGAGACGCCGTCGCCGCATCATCCCGCTCATCCTGGTCGGGCTGCTGCTGATCGTCCTCATCGGAGCGCTCGCCAACCTGGCGTGACCGGGTTGGGTAGCCTCGTAGTCGCGCGACGTGAGGAGACACCCCATGGCACACCACCGCAGGTGGACGATCCGGCTCGCCGCGGCGCTCGCCGTGACGGGGCTGGCGATGGCGGCCGCCCCGCCGCTGCCGGCGCGCGCCGACGGCACCGCGTTCACCTTCACCGACTCGCGCATCACGGAGTGCTCGGGCATGGCCACCGACATCGAGCGCGGCTACTACTGGACGATCAACGACACCGAGGCGTCCGGCGGGCGCATCTACGGGGTCCGGTCCGACGGGCAGACCCTGACGAGCATCCGGTTCGGCGCCGACCTCGTCGACACCGAGGCCCTCGCCTACCAGAACGGGTCGTTCTACGTCGCCGACATCGGCGACAACACCGCGAGCCGCACGTCGGTCTCGGTGTACAAGCTGACCGATCCGCAGGTCGGGTCGAGCGACGCCGAGTACACGCGCTACCGCTTCTCCTACCCCGACGGAGCCCACGACGCCGAGGGCATGTTCCTGTCGTCGACCGGCCGCATCCACATCGTCACCAAGGAAGCCACGGGCGCGATCTACGTGGCCCCCGAGAAGCCCAGCGCGTCGACGGTGAACACGCTCACCAAGGTCGCGTCGGCGCCGGCGTATGCGACCGACGCGACGCGGCTGCTGGACGGCACCGTCGCGATCCGGACCTACACCTCGGTCGCCGTCTACGACATCGCGACCTTCACCCAGGTCGGCTCGGCCACCACCCCGACGCAGCAGCAGGGGGAGTCGATCGCGCAGAGCATGGACGGCTCGTCGCTGCTGCTCGGCTCCGAGGGTCGTTACAGCTCGGTCCTCGAGGTGGGCCTCCCGCAGGCGACCGCGACGCCGACCGCGACCTCCTCGGGCTCCGCGTCCGCCTCGGCGACGGCCACCGCCTCGGCGACGACCGGCGTCCCCGCGACGGGCGGGCAGCTCCTCGAGAGCCTGCTCGGCACCCGGTCCATGTTCCTGGTCGCCGGGGCCGTGGCCGTCCTCGCCGGGCTCGTGGTCTTCCTGCGCCGCCGCTAGTCCGCCGCCCGGACGCCTCGCCGTGCGGGCGGATCGGCCGACCTGGCCCGACACGGGCCCGTGGCGGGCTCGGACGGGGTGCGCCGCGTCCGTCCCGGAGCGGTTCGCCGGGCCGGCCCCGGCGTCCACCCGGGCAGGGCAGACTGGGGGATATGGCAGATCTTCGGCGTGAACGCATCGACTACGAGGCCGATCCTCTTCTGGAAGCCGAGGTGCCCTCGGATCCGTTCGTCCTGTTCGGCGAATGGCTGGACGACGCGCTGGCGGCGAAGGATCAGGGCCTCCTCGAACCGACCGCGATGACGGTCTCGACCGTCGCGCACGACGGTGACGAGTGGCAGCCGCAGGCGCGTGTGGCCCTGCTGAAGGGTTACGACGAACGCGGTTTCGTGTTCTTCACCAACTACGAGTCGGCGAAGGGGCGCGAGATCGCGGCCAATCCGCGGGTGTGCGCGTCCTTCTTCTGGATGCAGCTCTCGCGGCAGGTGCGCATCGACGGTGTCGCGGAGAAGATCTCGGCCGAGGAGTCCGACGACTATTTCGCGATCCGGCCCCGCGGTGCGCAGGTGGGCGCCTGGGCGTCACGGCAGTCCGCCGAGGTCGCCAACCTCGCCGAGCTCGAGACCGCCTATGAGGAGGCCGACCTGCGCTTCCCCGACGACCCTGTCCCGCGGCCGCCGCACTGGGGCGGGTACGTGATCGTGCCGCACCGGATCGAGTTCTGGGTCGGGCGGCGCAGCCGGATGCACGACCGCCTCGTGTACACGCACAACGAGACGCGCTGGACCGTCGGCCGCCTCGCGCCGTGACCTCGACCGGCGCCGTCGCGTGACCGGCGTCCCCCGGGGGAGGACGGATTCGGTAGCCTTGCGCGCGTGTTGACGATGCAGGACGCTCTGCGCGAGCTCTCCGAGTACTGGACCTCTCTCGGCTGCCTCACCTGGCAGCCCTTCAATACCGAGGTCGGGGCGGGCACGATGAACCCGGCGACGGTGCTGCGGGTGCTCGGTCCCGAGCCCTGGGACGTCGCCTACGTCGAGCCGTCCGTGCGCCCCGACGACTCGCGCTACGGCGAGAACCCGAACCGGCTGCAGACCCACACCCAGTTCCAGGTGATCCTGAAGCCCGAGCCCGGCGACCCCCAGGAGTTGTACCTGGGCAGCCTGGAGGCGCTCGGCATCGATCTCGCGGCGCACGACGTCCGCTTCGTCGAGGACAACTGGCAGCAGCCCGCCATCGGCGCGTGGGGCCTCGGCTGGGAGGTCTGGCTCGACGGCATGGAGATCACGCAGTTCACGTACTTCCAGCAGGTCGGCGGGCAGAACCTGGACCCGATCCCCGTCGAGCTGACCTACGGCATGGAGCGCATCATGATGGCGCTGCAGGGCGTCACGCACTTCAAGGAGATCGTGTACGCGGTCACTCCCGACGGGGAGTCCGTCACCTACGGCGAGGCGTTCGGCCAGCAGGAATACGAGATGAGCCGCTACTACCTCGACGAGGCCGACGTCGAGGCCAACCGGCGGCTCTACGAGACCTACCTCGCCGAGGCCACCCGCATGGTGGAGGCCCGGCTGCCCGTCCCCGCGCACAACTACGTGCTGAAGTCCTCCCACGCCTTCAACGTGCTGGACGCGCGGGGCGCCATCTCCACCACGGAGCGCGCCAAGGCGTTCGGGGCGATGCGCCGTCTCGCCCGGGACGTCTCGGTGCTGTGGGTCGAGCGACGCTCCGAGCTCGGCTTCCCGCTGCTGCGACAGGACGACGCGTCGCCCGTCGAGGTGCCCGCGGTCGACCCGGCGACCCTGCCCGCGACACCGCAGACGCTGGCGTTCGAGATCGGCGTCGAGGAGCTCCCGCCGCACGTCGTCGCCCAGACCGTCGACGCCGTCCGCGACGCTCTGGCCACGAAGCTCGCCGCCACGCGGCTCGCGCACGGCGAGATCACCGTGGACGGCACGCCGCGCCGGATCGTGGCGACCGTCGCCGACGTGGCGCCCGAGGAGCCCGACGCGCTGCAGCACCGCAAAGGCCCCAAGTGGGCGGCCGCCTTCGACGAGGCCGGGGAGCCGACGCGCGCCCTGCAGGGCTTCCTGCGCGGCCAGCAGGCGAGCGTCGATCAGGTCGTGAAGGCCGAGATCGGCGGCGCCGAGGTCGCCGCCGTCGCATACACCGAGAAGGGACGCCCCGCGGTCGAGGTGCTGGCCGGCGTCCTTGCCGACGTCGTCGCGGGGCTGCGTGCCGAGAAGAACATGCGGTGGTGCGATCCCGACCTGTCCTTCAGCCGGGCCATCCGCTGGATCGTGGCGCTGTGGGGCCCGGTCGTCGTCCCGTTCGCGGTGTCCCGGCTCGTCGCGGGGCGGACGACGTACCTGCAGCGTCCCACCGCGTCCGACGAGGGCGGGCGCCGCGGGGAGATCCTCATCGGCCATGTCTCGATCGACTCGGCCGACGACCTGCTGCCCACCCTGGCGGCGGGAGCCATCGACGTGTCCACCGCGCAGCGGCGTGCCTCGGTCGTCTCCCAGGCCGAGTCCCTGGCCGCGGGCGTCGGCGGCGTCGTGGACGTCGTGGGCGACGCGGCGGTCGTGGACGAGGTCACGAACCTCGTCGAGGATCCGCACGGCGTGATCGGCGGCTTCGCGGCCCGCTACCTGGACCTTCCCGACCGCATCCTCACCACCGTCATGCGCAAGCACCAGCGCTACCTGCCCGTCCGCGATGCGCAGGGGACGCTGCTGCCGCATTTCGTCACGATGGCGAACGGCGACTGCGACGATGCGATCGTGCGCGCCGGGAACGAGTCGGTGCTGCGGGCCCGGTACGAGGACGCGCTGTTCTTCTGGAACGCCGATCTGCAACACACCGGCGCCGAGGACTTCGTCCCGGGGCTGGAGAAGCTGACGTTCGAGGACCGGCTCGGCTCGGTCGGGCAGCGGGCTCGGCGGATCGCCGACGTGTCCCTGCGGCTCGCCGACCGGGTCGGTGTCACCACGGCCGAGCGCGCCACCTTGACGCGTGCGGGCGAGCTGGCCAAGTTCGATCTCGCGACGCAGCTCGTCGTCGAGATGAGCAGCCTGGCCGGGTTCGTGGCGCGCGAGTACGCGGTCCGGCTGGGTGAGACCCGCGAGGTCGCCGACGCGCTGTACGAGATGGAGGAGCCGCACACGAGCTCCGACCCGCTGCCGGCGTCCCTGCCCGGGGCGCTGCTGGCGCTGGGGGACCGGTTCGACCTGCTCGCCTCGATGTTCGCGCTCGGGGCGAAGCCGACCGGTTCGTCCGACCCGTTCGGCCTGCGGCGGGCGGCCCTCGGCGTCGTCCGCATCCTGCGCGACCGCGGCGGGCTGACGCTCACCGACGGCCTGACCGCGGCCGCCGAACGGCTGCAGGAACAGGGTCTGGACGTCGCGGCCGACACGGTCGAGGCGGCGCGCGAGTTCACGATCGGACGCTTCGCGCAGTTGCTGCGCGACGAGGGGGTCCCGGCGGGGCTGGTCCAGGTGGTGATCGGCGGCGCCGACGATCCCGGCCGGGCGGCGGCGGTCCTCGCCGAGGTGCGTGCGGCGTCCGGGGAGTCGTTCCGCGATCTCGTGGCCGCGCTCGTGCGCATCGCGCGGATCCTGCCCGAGGGCACGGACGCGGCGTACGACGCGACGCGGCTGACCGATCCGGCCGAGGTCGCGCTGCACGCCGAGGTGGAGGCGCTGCCCGCCGCGGCGGGGGAGACGCTCGGGGGCTTCCAGGCGGCGACCGGCCGGCTGGTGCCGGCGATCCACCGGTTCTTCGACGAGACCCTGGTGATGGCCGACGACCCCGCAGTGCGGGCGGCCCGGCTCGGGCTCATCGCGACGATCCTGGACCGCGCGCCCGAGGGCATCGACTGGCGGGCGCTCGACCTGGCGCTCGGCTGAGCCTGCCACTCGGCGATAGCGCGGAGGGTTGATGTTGGTAGTCCAACATCAACCCTCCACGCTGTCGGCGGGATCGCTCAGGCGAGGTCGTTGAGCTCGATCGGCACGGCACGGTAGGCCGCGGGGAACTCGCGCAGCACGGCGAGCCGAGGGTCCGGTGTGGGCAGCACCCGGCCGGGCGCGAGCGCGGCCAGTTCCGGCACCCGGTCGAGAACGGCCCGGACGGCCGCCGTGTCGCCGCCGGTGACGAACCAGTCCCACCGTGCCCGGGCCGTTCCGACGACGCGGCGAAGATCCGCGGCGGCGGCGTCGGCCGCCTGATCGGCCTGGTTGGAGCGGCGCCGCGCATACCGTTGCTGCGACCAGCCGCCTGCTTTCGTGCGTCCCTGCACGTAGTGGGTGTCCACCTTGGAGGCCACGAGCTCGGCCCCGTCGAAGATCCCCACGGCGTGGGCGGCGCGCCGCGCGAGCAGAACGGCGACCCGCCGGTCGGCGGCCAGGTGCGCCACCACGGCAGCGAGGTCACGCGGCGCCCCGGGCGCGACGCCGCCCCAGCCGATCGCGATCGTCGCGCGGGCACCGTCGGCCGCGGTCACGGTGGCCGCGTCGGCGTGCACGTCGATCGCCACCGTGCCGTGCCGCTGCGTGAACCGTTCCACCCAGCCGGTCAGCCGTTCCGGCGCGATCGCCACCACGCGTCCAGCCATGCGGCAGACGATAGCTCGTCAGGTGAGGGGCGGCCTGGCCGAAACCGCGTCGCGCCGGAGGCCGGGGACCGCCACGGGTCGCGTCGCGGACGGCGGATTCCGGGCCTCCGCGGTCGGTGGGGAAGACCACCCACGGACCGTCGTGCGCCGTCAGGTTGCGGAATGCCCTAATCTGGCCACCGGAAGGGGCGATTGATGAGTGACCTGATCGACACGACGCAGATGTACCTGCGGACCATCTACGAGCTCATCGAAGAGGGTGTTCCGCCGATGAGGGCCCGGATTGCCGAGAGGCTGCACCAGGCCGGCCCGACCGTGTCGCAGACCGTCGCTCGCATGGAGCGCGACGGGCTGCTCACCGTCACCGAGCACCGGCTCATCGAGTTGTCGCCCGACGGATACGAGCAGGCTCGCAAGGTGATGCGCAAGCACCGCATCTCCGAGAGGTTCCTCGTCGACATCCTCAAGATCGAGGGTCCCGACGTCCACGACGAGGCCTGCAAGCTCGAGCACGTCATCTCCGAGAAGGTCGAGAAGCGCCTCATGGAGTTGATGGACAACCCCACCGATTCCCCGTTCGGGAACCCGATCCCGGCGCTGGACGAGTTGGGCCTGCCGGTGGACGTCCCCGAGTTCCTCGACGGGGTGGATGCCCTCGGCGATGTCGTCTCGTCCATTCCGCGGGCGTTCATCGTGCGTCGCATCAGCGAGGCCGCTCAGGCCAATCCCGAACTGCTGGGCCTGCTGGCGGACGCCGGTGTCGTCACGGGCGCGAAGATCCAGGCCTGGGTCGTCGGCAAGGACGGTCTCGATCTGCGCGGGCCCGCCGGGGAGGAGTGCCGCGTGAGCCGGGACGTCTCCGGGCTGCTGTTCGTCAGTGGCGCCTGAACGGGCGGGTGTGGACGTCGAATCCACGGTGGTGAGCGGCCTGCTCCGTGGCCACTGGTACGACGCCGTCGCCGCGCTCCTGAGCGAGAACCCCGCTCCGCCGTCGCAGTTGCGCCGCGCCCGCGACCTCGCCGTCGCGGGCAAGCGCGTCCTCGACCTGGACGCCGAGGATTTCGGGGACATCGCCAAGGACTTCCGCGACCGCCCCTGGGCGAAGAAGCTGTCGAGCGCGTGCTTCCCGCTGGAGCCGCGGGACAGCGAGCGGGGCGCCCTCGGATCGCTCATCCCGTTGTACGAGCTGATGCTGGAGGTGCTCAACCTCCGATCGCGTCGGCACGAGCCGCTGCAGATCGTCGTCACCGCCCATCTGATCGGGGAGTACCTGCCGCAGTTGGCGTGGGAGCGGGTGCTCGGCCATGCCGGCGATCCGTTGCTGATGCCGGAGTCGGTGGGGGAGCGATGGGGCGCCGACGACCCCGACTGCCCGCACGGCTCCGCGCAGCGGACGACGGCCCGGCGGGCGCTCAACGCCTGCAACGGCGACCTTCCCGGGTACACGGCCTATCTCGACCGCTTCCACAGCCGGCTGGGCCCGACGCTGGCGGTGTGCGCGATGAACCATGCGACGATCGGCGCCGGAGAGCGTCCCGACGTCGGTGACACGTGCCCGAATCCGTGCCGGTGGGCGTTGCGGGGGACGATGACCCAGCGCAAGGACCTGGACGCCCGTGTCCGGCTGGCCTTGCTCTACCGGGACAGCGCGATCGTGGCGCTGCGCCACCATGCGCCGGTCGGCCACTTCTTCGGGGTGCCTTCGGTGGGGGAGATCTCCGAGGCGTGGCTGCGGACATGGGAGCGGGTGGCCCAGGAGTGGCCCGACGAGTCCAATCCGCTGCTGCATGCTCCGTGGGAGGTGTCGGCGGCCGATGAGGCGCTGCCCGGCATGTCCGCTCTCGTGTCGGCCGTGGCGGGGCAGCCGGTGGTCGCCGGAAGGCTCATCCGCGACATCGGTGCCGACGTCGCGGACTCTCTCGGCGTCGCGATCTGAGGTGCGGCCTCCTGCCGCCGCACGGCGCCGGTCAGCCGGCGAGGCGGACGCGGAGTGCGGCGGTCTCGGCCGTCGACAGCCCGCCCGTCCGGAGGTAGGCGGCGGCGCCGCCACGGGCGTCCACCCAGGCCAGCGCCTGTTCGATGGCTGCGGCGGGGGTGCCGGTGGCGAGTTCGATCAGCGCGGGCGTCCGCGGGACGCCGAGGCTCGCGAGCATGTCCATCGTCGACTCGGCCCAGGGCCCGGCGAGACGGGCCTGCGACGACGCGTAGTCGGCGACGACGGCGGCGCGGTCCGCTCCCGCGGCCTCCAGCAGCAGGGCGGTCGCGATGCCGGTGCGGTCCTTGCCGGCGGTGCAGTGGACGAGGACGCCCGTGTTCTCGCCGTCTCCGGGGTCGGCCACGAGCCGGGCGGTCTCGGCGAAGACGGTGGCGCCGCCGTCCAGCATCGAGATGTACATGTCGCCGAGGCTCGGCAGGCTCTCCAGCGCCTCGCGCAGAGCGGCCTTCACCACGGCGGGGTCGGCCTGCCCGGCGGCCTGGGCCCACCCGGTCATGGCACCTTCCAGCAGGGGGAGACGGGCTGTCCGGAACAGCCGCTGCGGCGGGAGCCTGTCGGGGGCCATCGCGCGTTCGGTCGGCGTCCGCAGGTCGACGATCACGCCGATCGTGCTGGCGGCGAGGTGCGCGAGCCCCGCGTCGGTGAGGGAGTCCAGCGCCCCGGATCGGAAGAGGACCCCGGGCCGGGTCGCGCCGCCGGCGTGCAGCGGTGTGCCGCCCGTGTCGCGGAAGTTGCGCAGTCCGTCGATCGCCGGGTCGGCGCTGCCGGTCATCTGGTCGAGCCTCCTGCCCCGCCCGTGCCGGGCGCGTCGCTGCCCATTGTCGCGCGTCCCGACGCGTGGCCGAGGGGCTTTCACGGTGTGCCGGGCGCGGGCCGGACGTCCACGCGTCGCGCGGTGCCGCCCGCCGTTCTCGTTGTGGGGCAGGATGGGAGCCGATGAACGATGCGTTCGACTGGGCGACATACCTGTCGATCTTCCATGCGGATCGAGCGGGGGTGGCCGAGGACATCCTGTCCCGCGCCTTCGCGGGTCCGTCGACGCCCTACCGCTGGCTCGCCCGCGCGGTCTCCCGTCGCGCGGAGGTCATCCTGGACGTCGGCTGCGGGGCCGGGGCGATGTCGCGGGAGCTGGCGCGCGGGGGGCGTACGGTCGTCGGCGTCGATCTGTCGTTCGCCGAGCTCGAGCTTGCCGCGAGCCGCTCCGGCACACCCTGGCTGTGCGCCGACGGGCGTCGGCTGCCCATCGCCGACGAGTCGTGCGACGCCGTGACCAGTTCCATGGGGGTCGTCGTCATCCGGCCCGTGGAGAAGCTGTTCGCCGAGGTCGCGCGAGTGCTGAAGCCGGGCGGGGTGTTCGCGTTCATGGCTCCGACGATCCGGCCGCTGGCGCCTCGCGACCTGCACACGCTGGGACGGATCGCGATGCACCTGCACGGGGTCCCCCAGTTCCCGGGGCCGACCGAGGTCACGGGGTACGTTCCCGCGTTGTCGGCGGTCGGGTTGCGCAAGGTCGAGGATCGGCGCGAGCGGTACCGCTTCACGGTGATGAGCGCCGAGGACGCCCGGCTCGTCATCGCGGCGCTCTACCTGCCGATGGTGTCGGCCGCGCGGTTGCAGGCGGCCATCGACTGGATGTCGGCCCGCGTCGAGCGATCGGGCCCGTTCACGGTGGCGATCCCGATGCGGCGCTTCGTGGCCGTGAAGTAGCGTCGCCGGGCGCGGCGACGGAGAATCGGATCGATCCGTGTTGCGCGGAATACCCCTGGCGGTATCGACGTTGGAGGAACGAGAGACCTGAGAGAGGACCCATTCATGGCAACCGTCGCACTGACCAAGGACAACCTGGTCGAGACCATCGAGAGCAACGACGTCGTCTTCATCGACTTCTGGGCGTCCTGGTGCCGTCCGTGCATGTTCTTCGGCCCGATCTTCGAGGAGGCCTCCGAGGCTCACCCCGACCTCACGTTCGCGAAGCTCGACACCGAGGCCAACCAGGACGTTGCCATGGCCCTGCAGATCCAGAGCATCCCGACGCTCATGGCGTACAAGGGCGGCAAGCTCGTCTATCGCGAGGCGGGCGCGCTCAGCAAGTCCCAGTTGGATCAGCTCGTTCAGGCCGTGGTGGAGTTCGATCCCGAGGCTGCCGAGGCTGCCGAGGCCTGAGACAGGACGAGGCGACCGATCCTCGTGCCCGAGGCCGGGCTCGCTCATGAGACCGGCCAGTCCTGTGCCGGGGCGGCTCAGGAACTGAACACGACGTCGCCGTCCCGGACGATGACGTGCGCCGGACTGGTCACGTCCACTTCGACGGACAGCGCTCGTGCCCCGTCGGCCGAGACGGTGCGGTAGGCGTAGACCGTGTTGGTCAGCGCGACCGTCTCGGTGCGGGCGGTCGTCAGCCACGGGCGGTCGCGCCGCAGCCGCAGCAGGGCCTGATGTGCGTGGAACACCGGCCACCCGTACCCGGCGAGGTCGGCGGGCGACGCCGGGAACGAGGGTCGGATCTCGTCGTCGCCACCCCATCCGTCACGCTTCTCGCCGCGGAACGCCTGCTCGTCGCCGTAGTAGATCGTGGGCGTCCCGCCGACCGTGCACAGGATCGCCGTGGCGGCCACGAGCCGGTCGTTGCCGACGACCGATGCCAGGCGCGTGACGTCGTGGTTGCCCACGAACGTGGTCGGGACGAAGGTGTCCAGAAAGCGGTTGTGGCGGGTGAGCGCCCAGTCGAGCTCGAAGAGGTTCCGGTCTGCCAGGGAGCTCCAGATCGCCTTCCACAGCTCGTATTGCGTGACCGAGTCGAGACCGGACGCCTGGACGTAGGCCGGGTAGTCCCCGTGGATGACCTCGCCGGTCAGCCAGGCGTCGGGGTGGTGCTGCCGGACGCGGGGCAGGACGCGCGCCCAGAACTCCGCCGGCACGGCGTATGCCGCGTCGAGCCGCCAGCCGTCGGCACCGCGGTCGAGCCAGTGGTTCATGACGTCGGCCACGGCGTCGGCGACGCGCGGCTGGGAGTGGTCGAAGGGAACCAGCTCGCCGTGTCCTTCGAAGGTGCCGCACCGGGGAGCGGCCGGGTCGCTCCAGTCGATGCGGAAGATGTGCGCGTCCGGCCCGGCGGGTCCGCCCGCGAGGGCTTGCTGCAGCCATGGGTGGTGTCGCCCGACGTGGTTGAACACGCCGTCGAGCACGAGGCGCACGCCGCGCGTCCGGCACGCGGCGACGAGCCGGTCGAAGGCCGCGTCGTCGCCCAGCCGGGGATCGATGCGGCTGTGGTCGAGGGTGTCGTACCCGTGGGTCTCCGACGCGAAGACGGGCCCGAGGAGCAGCCCGGTGGCCCCGAGGTCGACGGCGTAGTCGAGCCAGCCGGTGAGGTGGTCCAGGCGGGGTGTGGGAGCGGTGTCGTGGTCGCGGATCGGAGCGCCGCAGAAGCCGAGCGGGTAGACGTGCCACCAGATCGTGTCGCGGCCCGAGGTCATGGGTTCTCCTTAGTGAGGCTGACTCAGCAACATTGTTGAGGCTAACTCAGCAACCGGTAGGATGCAACCCGTGACCGGTTCCGATTCGCGCCCCCGCCGCAGGCTCGATCCCGATGTGCGGCGCGCGGCGATCCTGGACGCGGCGGCGGCGGAGTTCGCCGCGCACCCCTACGAGGACGTCGGAGTCGCCGGTGTCGCGGTGGCGGCCGAGGCGTCCGAGGCTCTGGTGTACCGGTATTTCGACAGCAAGGCCGGGCTCTACGCGGCCGTGGTGGAGCGCTCGCTGGCGATCCTCGACGAGGAGCAGTCGGCGGCCCTCGCGCGCCTCGGCCCGCGGACGCCGAGGCGCGAGCGCGTGCGGGCGCAGCTCGAGGTGTTGCTCGATACGGTCGCCGCCCAGCCCACGATCTGGGCCGCGCCGCTGGCCGGGGGGAATGACCCGGCTCCCGCCGTGGTGGTCAGGAGGGACGCGCGCGGGCGTGCCGTCGAGCGGTTGACCGCACTGCTGCAGGCAGGCGAATGGCTGCGTCAGGAGTACGCCATGTGGGGCTTCCAGGGGTTCATCGATCAGGCGTGTCTGCGCTGGGTCGAGCGCGGCTGCCGGGACGAGGAACGGCCGCACGTGCTCCAGTCGATGCTCGGGGCGCTGGAGGGCGCCCTCGGCGACTGGGGCGGATGAGGATCCGCAGGCGAACCGGCGTAGGGTGGATGCTCGCCCGGGGTCGTCCCGGGTGCGCGTCGCACCGAGGAGTGAGATGGCCGTTCACGCGATCGAATGGGACCACGACCTGATCCGGCGCTACGACCGTCCGGGCCCTCGGTACACGTCCTATCCGACGGCCGTCGAGTTCACGCCCGACTTCACCGAGCAGCAGTTCCGTGTCGAGGCGAACCGCTACCCGGACCGTCCGCTGTCCCTGTACGTGCACATCCCCTTCTGCCACAAACTGTGCTACTTCTGCAGTTGCAACAAGGTCGTCACGCATCGTCCGGAGCGCATCGAGGCGTATCTGGACGTCCTCGAGAGCGAGATCGTCGCGAGGGCGCCGCTGTTCACCGGGCGGCGGGCGACCCAGATCCACTGGGGCGGCGGGACGCCGACCTACCTCGACGAAGCCCAGATCAGCCGCCTCATGGGGCTGCTGCGCACCCACTTCGACGTCGATCCGGGAGCCGAGGTGTCGATCGAGGTCGACCCGCGCGAGATCGGCCTCGGTGTGCTCGATCACCTGCGATCGGTCGGGTTCAACCGCCTCAGCATCGGCGTCCAGGACTTCGATCCCGAGGTGCAGCGTGTCGTCAACCGCGAGCAGGACGAGGCGTTCATCTTCGCGCTGCTGGCCCATGCCCGGGAGGTCGGCTTCGAGTCGACGAGCATCGACCTCATCTACGGGCTGCCGAAGCAGACGCAGCAGACGTTCGCGCACACCCTCGACCGGGTGGTCGCCCTCGGGCCCGATCGGCTGAGCGTGTTCAACTACGGGCACATGCCGGCGCTGTTCCCCGCGCAGCGGATCCTGCCCGTCGACGCGCTGCCGACGGCCGACCAGAAGCTCGGGCTCCTGCGGGGGGCCGTCGAGACGCTCACGGCGGCCGGGTACCTGTTCATCGGCATGGACCACTTCGCCCGGCCCGACGACGAGCTCGCCGTGGCGCAGCGCGAGGGCGTGCTGCATCGCAACTTCCAGGGGTACACGACGCAGGGGGACGCCGATCTGCTCGGTCTGGGGGTCTCGGCCATCAGCACGATGGGCGACTCCTATGCCCAGAACGAGAAGGACCTCGTCGCCTACAGCCGGCGGGTCGTCGCGGACGGAACCGCGCTCGTCCGCGGGGTGCGGCTGGCCGAGGAGGACGTCCTGCGGCGTTCGATCATCACCGAGCTGATGTGCGCGTTCCGCATCGACATCCCGGCGATCGAGCGACGCTGGGGGGTCGACTTCGCCGCCGAGTTCGCGCCCGATCTGGAGGAGCTCGCGCCGATGGCGGCCGACGGGCTGGTCGAGATCACGTCCCGCGACATCGTGGTCACGCCGCGCGGACGGCTCCTCGTCCGCAACATCGCGATGTGCTTCGACGCGTACCTGCGGCGCCGCGCGGGCCATCACTTCTCACGCGCGATCTGAGGGTCTCTGCGACGCCGGTCCGGTTCCACCGTGTCGGCGGAGGGTGACGTCGGTCGTCCGGCGCCGACCCTCCGCATCCCGCGGGGCGGGGGGTCAGCGTTCAGGGGCGGCGTCGAGCCTGTCGCGGAGGAAGGCCGCGGTGTCGCGGATGACCGATGCCTCCGTCTCCGGGGTGGCTGTCGTGTGTGTCATCGGGTAGATCCGCGCCTCCGCGAAGGAGCCGCCGGCGGCGATCGCCGCGCACAACTGTGTGCCACCGACGGCGATCTCGTCGTACTCGGCGACCGCCGCGAACGTCGGCGGCATCCCGGACAGTTCCGGCTCGGCGGCGGGGGAGACCCACGGGTCATGAGGGTCGATGTCCAGGCCGAGATAGCCGCGTAGCTGATCCAGGCGCGAGGCCCACGCGTCCGGGTCGTCCTTCAGGGCCGGCGGCGCCTCCGACAGCAGCACCGACGGCACGACGAGTGCGAGCCCGGCCAGCGGCGCGTCGGGTTCGCGCAGCGCGTCGGCACGCGCCGCGAGCGTCGCGATGTTGGCGCCCGATGAACTGCCCAGGAGCACCAGTGAACGCGGGTCGGCATCGATACGTGCGTGACCGGCGCGCACCGCGTCGAGCACGCAGAGTGTGTCGACGACGGCCGCGGGGTATGGATGCTCGGGCGCGAGACGGTGGTCGATATCGAGCACGGCGGCATCGGTCGTCGTCGCGATGTGACTCACCAACCTGGCGTCGACCCGCTCGGCAACGGGTCCGCCTCCCATCCAGAACGCGCCGCCGTGCAACCGGATGACGAGACGCCGCGCCGTGCGTGTCGCCGTCACTCTGACGCGGACCTCGCTCCGCACTTCTGCGGTGCTGCGTGGGGCGGGCCCGCGGGGCGCGGTGCCGGCGAGGGACGGCACGAGATCGGCGAGCTGTGCGCCCGACGGCACGGGCACGGAGAACGCGGTGCGCAGCAACTCCACTTCGGGCTCGGGCAGGACGTCGGCGAGCGTGGCGCCGAACAGCCGGGCCGACATGCGGTCGACGATGTCGCGGTGCTGGACGGCCCGGGCGTCGGCAATGGTGCGTGCCTGGGCGATCTCGGCGCGCCACGCCGCCAACGGCTCGTGGGGAGCACGGACGAACCGCGGCGGAAGCGGAACGGCGCCCTGCTCGGCCCGAACGGCCGCGAGCAGGGCGACGAGGTTCGGCTCGTCGGGAGCGCTCACGTCGTGATCCCTTCGCGGAGGGTGGGTCGCAGGACCACGCGTTCGACAGGCGCGTTCTCGTCGTGGATCAGCGCGATGAGGCGCTCGGCTCCGATGCGCCCCGACTCCAGGAGGGGTTGCCGCACGCTCGTGAGCCCGAGCGCCTCCACCAGATCCCCGCCGTCCCACCCCACGACGCCGACGCGATCCGGCACGGCGATGCCGGTGGACCGCAGCCCCGCGAGCACGCCCGCAGCGAGGATGTCGTGACCGGCGAGCACGCCGACCCGCATCGTTCGCGACATCGACGCGACGACCTCGGCCGCGGCATGTCCTGCACGCACATCGCCCGAGCGGGCTGTGATGAGCTGGACGCTCTCCTCTCCGACGCCGCGCTCGGCCAGCGCGCGTAGGAAGCCCGACAGGCGCTTCTTTCCCTGCGAGACGTAGTCCTTGGAGATCTGCCCCTCCGTCACGTAGACGAACCGTTCGAAACCGCGACTCACGAGATGCTCCGCGGCCAGCTTCGCGCCGTGTGTCTCGTCGAGCACGATCGAGGTGATCTGCGGATGCCCGGAATCCACGAGAACGGTCGGCAGCTCCCGATTGAGGATGCGGGCGCTCAGATCGGTGTCGACGGGCACGCCCATGATGATGAGCCCGTCGAGATCACCGGAGAACGGGAGGGATGCCAGGCGTGGCGACGGTGAGCGGCTCGCGGACGGGTGATCGAACACGATCGCCTCCATCCTGTCGGCGCCGACCACGCTCAGCACGCCCTTCAGTCGTTCTGCGTACGAGGTGTAGGTGACGAACGGAGCGATCACGCCGATGCGCTTGCGCTGGTTCGCGATCGTGTGCGGAACATACCCGAGGCGATCGGCGACCTCCAGCACCCGCTCCCGCGTCGGCGCGGAGACGCGTTTCGGATGGTTCATGGCGTTCGACACCGTCGCGACCGAGACGGAAGCCTCTCGCGCGACATCGCGGATCGTCACGGGCCGCGTCATGCCACGTACCGTTCCGCCAGGAGCGAGCGACCCCGCTGCACAGTGGGGTCGGGGATCGGGGCGGCCTCGAGAAGAGATCGGGTGTACGGGTGCTCGGGGCGCAGGATCACCTCCTGTGCCGTCCCGCGCTCGACGATGGCGCCGTGGTACATCACGGCAATATCGTCGCAGAAGCTGCGCACCACGGAGAGATCGTGGGAGATGAACAGATATGCGATTCCGAGGTCGTTCTGCAGCGTGGCAAGGAGTTCCAGGACCTGCGCCTGGATGGTGAGGTCGAGCGCGCTCACCGGCTCATCGCAGACGATCAGCTCGGGATCGAGCACGATCGCCCGAGCGATGGCGATGCGCTGACGCTGCCCGCCGGAGAACTGTGCCGGGTAGCGTGTCGCGGCACTCGCCGGAAGCCCGACCCGCTCGAGCGCTTCCGCCACCCGCCGGTGCGCCTCCTTCGCGCTCGTGCCGTGCGCCAGCACCAGCGGCTCGCTGAGGGTGGAGCCGACGGTTCGCACGGGATTGAGCGAGCCGTAGGGGTCCTGGAAGATGATCTGCACCCGACGGCTGAGTTCGCGGCGCCGTGAACGCGAGGCGGTCGTCAGCTCCTCGCCGTCGAGGGTGATGCTGCCGGAGGCCGCGTCGACAAGACCGACGATCACGTTTCCGACGCTCGACTTGCCCGAGCCCGACTCACCGATGAGCCCCAGGGTGCGGGCACGGTGGATGTCGAGATCGACGGCATTCACCGCCGTGGTGCGCACGGGACGCCCTCCGGCGTTGCGTCCCGCATACTCGACGGTCAGGGCGCGGATCGCCAGCAGCGGTTCGGTCCCCGGGCGGACGGGATGGATGTCGAGCCGGGCCGGGTCGGCCGCGAGCATGGCGCGGGTGTGCTGGTGAGCCGGGGCGGCGAAGATCTGATCCGCGGGTGCCTGTTCGACGAGCGTGCCGTCCCGCATCACGATGACACGGTCGGCGATGTCGGCGACGACGCCCCAGTCGTGTGTCACGAGCAGCAGCGACATGGAATCGTCGTCGTCGCACAACCGGTGCAGCAGGGCGAGGATCTCGGCCTGGACCGTGACATCGAGCGCGGTCGTCGGCTCGTCGGCGACCAGGATCTTCGGGTGGGCGCTGAGTGCCGCGGCGATGACGACTCTCTGCGCCATTCCGCCCGACAACTGGTGTGGGAAGCGGCGTGCGACGGCCGCCGGGTCGGGGATCTGCACACGCTCCAGCAGTTCGATCGCCTTCTCCCGAGCGGCCCTTCGCTCGATCCCTTGATGGAGTCGGACCAACTGAGCGAGCAGATCTCCGACCCGCATCGAGGGATCCAGCGACGGCTGCGGGTCCTGCGTGATGTAGCCGAAGGCCGCCGTGCGCAGTCTCCGCATCCGCTCGGCGGAGCCGCCGACCATGTCGACCCCGTCGATCGTGATGTGCCCTGAGGCGACCCGCGTCCCGCGGCTGAGGCCCAGCAGGGCGAGAGAGGTCACCGACTTGCCCGAGCCGGACTCGCCGACGAGGCAGAGTGTCTCGCCGCGACGGAGTGTGAACGACACGTTCTCGACGAGCGGCGTCGGGCCGTGCGGCCCGTCGACGACGATCGTGAGGTTGTCGACCTCCAGGAGTGCCCCGCTGTCGGAGCGCGTGACCGGGCGATGGGCGGCGGCCGCGGTCGAGTGCCGCGCCCGGTGACGTCGCCCGCTGCCGCTCCAACGCTCGGCGACCGCATCGCGGATACTGTCACCGAGCAGCATGAGCGACATGATCGTGACGATGATGACGCCGCCTGTGGGGATGAGGAGCCAGGGTGCACGCGTGATGTTCTCACTCGCCGTCTCGACCATGTTTCCCCAACTGGGGGCGGGCAGGCTGACGCCGAAGCCGAGGTAGCCGAGGCCGGTCTCGGCGATGATGACGGCTCCGGCGAAGATCGTCGCCTGCACGATGATCGGCCCGGCGAGGCGCGGGAGAATGTGCCGGACGGTGATCTGTGTCTCGGTCAGCCCCATGGTGCGTGCTCCGCGAACGAACAACTCGTTGCGCACCGTTCGCGTCGTCCCGCGCACGACCCGGATGAGCAGCGGGCTGGTGAGGATGCCGAGAGTGACCATGGCGACCGTCATATTGCCCGGGACGATCGACAGCATGACGAGCAGGATGATGAATGACGGCACGCTCAGCAACAGTTCGGCCGCACGTGTGACGATTGTGTCGACCACGCCGTGGGCCATGCCGGCCGCGAGCCCCAGCGACGTGCCGAGGACGAGGAAGACGACGAGCGCCTGCGCGACGCCGAGCAGAGTCCCGCGGCCTCCGTACATCATGCGTGAGAGCACGTCGCGTCCGAGATCGTCGGTGCCGAACGGATGGTTCGCCGTCGGCCCGGACAAGGTGTTGGCGAGATCCTGCGCCAGGGGAGAGTGGGGCGCCAGGACGGGCGCAAGAGCCACTGTGGCGACGATCAGCAGCACGATCGCCGCGCAGATCACGAACTGCGGGCGGCTCAGGAAGAGACGGGGTAGCGAGCGGATCTGCGGGGCGTCCCGTGGCGCGGCTCGGTTCTCGGATGCCTCGGGCGGTGGCACGTGATCGGTCTCGTCGGTCATGAGATCTCCTTCACGTTCAGCCGGGCGTAGAGCAGTTCGACGATGAGGTTCGTCACGATGATCACGATCGAGAAGATGAGGGTGATGGCCTGCACGACGGGGATGTCGTGCAGAAGCGTGGCGTCGACGGCGTAGCCGGCGAATCCAGGGATGACGAAGACGCTCTCGACAAGCACCGTCCCGGTGGTCAGGCCCACCATCTTCATGCCGAGGATCGTGACGATCGGAACGGCGGCCCCGCGCAATGCGTGGCGCCAGAGGATTCGGTGTTCGCTCACACCGTGCGCGCGCAGCAGCACGATGTAGGGCTGGGCGAGTTGTTCGGCGACAGCGTCGCGTGTCTGCTTCGCGAGCAGCGCCGTACTGCCGATGGTGAGTGTGGCCACCGGGAGGACCATGCGGGCGAGCCAGGGGCCGACACCGTCCACGATGGGGGCGTAGCCGCTCGTCGGCAGCCAGCGCAGGTGTACGGCGAAGATCGTGGCGAGCACGAGGCCGATCCAGAAATTCGGCACGGCCGATCCGACGACGCTGAGCGCGTCCGCGGCCTTGCCGACGATGCCGGGCCGCGAGGCGCCGATGACGCCCAGCGCGATGCCGAGCACCGACGCACAGACGAACGTGCAGAGAATGAGCGAGAGGGTCGGTTCGAGCCGGTCGGCGAGGACCTGGCCGACCGGCGCGCCGCTGACGATGGAGTCACCGAGATCGCCGCGGAGGAGTCCCATCAGCCAGTTGCCGTACTGCTGCCACACCGGCAGGTCAAGCCCGAGTTCGCGGCGAACCTGCTCGTACTGTTCGACCGACGCGTTCGGGCCGACGATGGTGCGCGCAGCGTCCCCCGGTGTCAGCGACACCAGGACGAACAGGAGAGCGGAGAGGACGAAGAACAGAAGGAGGCTCATGACGAACCAGTTGAGGAGCCGTCGAAGCGACACCGTGCTCCTCCTTTCGGCATTCGGGTTCGAAGGGTGATGGGTGATCGTGCCCGGGGGCGGTGGCTGCCGGGGCAGAGCACCCCGGCAGCCGTAGGGTCACGCGGCGGGAGCGAGTTCGGTGATGGGCGATTGCGGGCGGGCCTCGGTGACGGAGACTGGCGCCAGGTCCGTGCTGGCGAAGTAGAACACCGGCGCGAAGACGGCAGGGGCGAACCACGCTTGCTCGACGAGTTCGGTCACGACACCCTCATAGAGGCGGGTGGCTTCGTCCGCGGGTGCGACGAGCGCCTCGCCCATCGTCTTCTCGATCACCTCGCTGGTCGAGCCCAGCGGATTGAAGATGGCCTTCGGCCCGAACAGCCCGTCGTACTCCATGGGAAGCGGCTGCGACCCGTAGCCGATCACGGCGGCGGGGAAGGTTCCGCCCGTCATGCCTTCGAAATAGTCGGCGCTCGGTCGGGAGTCGAGTTCGATCGTGATTCCCACCTTCGCCAGTTGCTCGACGAGCACCTGCGACAGAGTGGCGGCTGTCGCCGAGGTGCTTGCGACGACCTTCAGCGAGAACCCGTTGGAATACCCGGCCTCGGCGAGCAGCGATTTCGCCTTGTCCGGATCGTAGGCGTACGTCCCCTTCAGCGCCTTCACGTATCCGGCCTCACTCGGCACGACGGTCTGCTCGGTCGCGAAGCCGTAGTCGCCGAGCAGCGCCGTCGCGATGCTCTCGCGGTCGAGGGCGTAGTTGATCGCTTGTCGCACGCGGACGTCCTTCAGCGGGCTGCCGAGCGTGCCGTCACGATCGAGAAGGCTCAGCCCGTAGACGATGGTCGGCGCATAGAGCACCTGCATGCCGGCGGAACCCGCGGCGTCGGCCGTGCTGAGATCGCCGGCGACGTAGTCGACCTCGCCGGTCTTCAGCGCGTTGAGGCGCTGCTCGGGATTCGCGATGACCGTGATGACGATCTCGTCCCAATGCTGGGCATCGGGGTTCCAGTAGTCGTCGCGCGCCTTGTAGACGTAGGTGGAGCCGGCGACCGTGCGGTCGGCGTCGAGTTCGTACGGGCCGGCGCCGACCGTCTTCGTCGCCAGGGCCTTGGGGTCGTCCTCGATAGCCTTCGGCGAGACCACCATTCCCGCCACCCACCTCTGCGTGAGCGCCTGCGGGGCGAGGGGGTGCGGCGTGGTCCAGGTGATGCGCACCGTGTCGTCGTCGACCTTCTCGTAGGTACCGCCGTTCACCAGGCTCGCGACGTTGCTCTTTCCGCCGTCGAGGTGCTTCAGGTTCGTGACGAGCGCGTCGGCATCGAGTTCGGCACCATCGGAGAACGTCACGTCGTCGCGCACCGTGATCTCGAACACCTTGTTCTCGTCATCGGTGAATCCCCACTCGGTCGCGAGCGCCGGGACGAGGGATCCGTTGGCGTCGACGCCGATCAGGGCGTCGTAGGCGGGCTGGGCGAACGGGCTCGTGGACTGCTCCATGTCGGCGGGATCGAGGCTCGCCGGCGCCTTGTCGAGCGCGACGTTCAGGGTGCCGCCCCGTCCGCCGGCGGTCGGGCCGTCCGACGTGTTCGATGACGCGCAGCTCGTGGCGCCGAGCGCGATGGCCAGCGCAGCGGTGATGGACAAGAGTCGAGCGCTCAGGCTTCTGCTGTACATAAGACCTCCTTGTCTAACGGGCGGGCTTCTCCGGCCGGCGCCTGTCGTGCCTGTCATTAGACACCGGGGCCATCATCGTGTAAAGCATTCTATGTAAACCGTTTTACAGCCGCGGCTCACGGCGCCGAGCGCGCAGCAACGGCACGGGGTCGCGTCGTGCGGTGCATCGCGATGCGCTTCGACGCGTACCTGCGGCGTCGCGCGGGCACCACTTCTCGCGCGCGATCTGAGTGCCTCCGAAGCGTGCGAACGACCGTGGGACGAGACGCGCGCGCGGATGCCCGGAAGAGTTTTCTCCGCTGCGACTAGCCGTTTCGCGCTGTGGGTAGGAGGTATGCGCACCGTTTCTAGTGTGCATAACAAGTTTTTCTTGGACTCGGTGTCCGAACCCGAGCAAGGTGGGTGTCAGGACGACGTGATGACCTCCATCACGGCGAAGCCGAAGGAGCAAGACATGAGCATCCTGACTGTGAACCCGAACCTGGGTGGCGAGTTCGGTCCGCTGAACGACACCGATCTGTACGTGAACCCCAACTACGGCGGTGCGCTGGCCCCCGCCACCGCGACCGGCCCGGTCGTGAACGCCAACTACGGTGGTGCGCTCCGCGTCCGCCCGGTCTTCACTGCCGACCGCACCGCGGAACTGCCCGAGTTCGCCGCTGTCGCGCCGGCCGCCTGGGAAGCCGTCGCGGCGTGAGCCGACATCGGCCGGCGCGAGCCGCCGGCATCTCTCCCACGGGGCCCCGTTGCATCAAAGACGCAACGGGGCCTCGGTGCGTCAGGGGGCGGCCAGGTCGGACCGCATGTCGTTGAGGGTCATGCCGGGCACGAACATGCCGGCGAAGGTGCGCGCGGTCGCGGGGGACTCCAGCGAGAGCAGCACGTCCACGTTCCAGGCGAGGTCGACGTCGTCCAGCGGCCGGTGCGCCAGGTCCGTCGCCTGGAGTTTCCCTCCGACCGCGACGGGGACGACGGCGACCGCGAGCCCCTTGCGGATCACGTCGAACAGGGTCGGCAGGTCGTTCAGCGACAGCGCCGTGCGGGGCGTGAGCAGGGCGTCGGCGAAAGCCTGGTCGACGATCTGGCGGGCGCTCCAGCCGGGGCCGAGGTTGGCCAGCGGATAGGCGGCCACCTGCCGAAGTGTGACCGTGTCGCTCGCGGCGAGGGGGTGGTCGGGGGCCATGACGGCCTCGAACCCGTCGACCGACAGCGGGATCCGCTCCAGTCCGGTGAGGCTCACCCGCGGGGTCTCCCCCAGGACGACGACATCGAGGTCGCCGCGGGAGAGTGCCCCCGCGAGGACCTCCGCCCCGGCCTGCAGGGTTTCGAGCGTCACCGTGGGCAGCAGATCGTGGAAGGTCGCGAGCAGATCCGCCAGGTCCACGAGATCGCCCAGGCAGCGTTCGGCGCCGATCCGGAGCCGTCCGCCGGGGTTGCCCACGGTCTCCTGCACCTCCCGGCGCACGGCGGCGACATCCTCGAGCATCCGGCGTGCGTGCGGCAGGAAGACGAGCCCGGCGGGGGTGAGCGTCACGCCGCGGGGAGTGCGGTGGAAGAGCTGGGCGTGCAGTTCGCGCTCCAGCGAGCGAATGGACGCCGATAGGCCGGGCTGGCTCACGTGCGACAGTTCGGCTGCACGGGTGAAGTTCTGTTGTTCGGCGACGGCCACGAAGAACTCGATCTGGCGCATGTCCATGAGGGTCCTCCTCCCGACGGGAACGCCATTGCCTCCGTCGGCTAGAAGATACCTCCCGCCGCGCGCCCGTGTGTCCGGTGCGGGGGAAATCGTGGCCGGACCGGTATCAGCCGGGGTGCCCATGGCCGGATCACCCCCAGTCAGGGGCACAAACAGACGACATGGGCGGCGCTCGGCAGCGGTGCCGTGCGGGGGATAATGGCAGTCGCGCCGGGGGGCGCGGCCGGTGGGATCCATCGGGACCGACGTTCGAACGGAGAAAGCACGATGAGTTTCTGGGATAACTTGTGGCTTCTGATCTGGGCGTTCCTGTTCGTGTGCTATCTGATCGTTCTCTTCCAGGTGGTCGTCGACATCTTCCGCGATTCCAAGATGAGCGGGTTGGCCAAGGCGATCTGGCTGATCGTGCTGTTCATCTTCCCGATGCTCGGTGCGCTGGTGTACGTCATCGCGCGTGGGCGTGGCATGAACGAGCGCCAGGCCGCCGCTGCGAACCAGTCGCAGGCCGCGACGGAGCAGTACATCCGTTCGGTGGCGGGTGCGACCGATCCGGCGGCCCAGATCTCGAACGCGAAGTCGCTGCTGGACGCCGGTGCGATCACTCCGGCCGAGTTCGAGCAGCTCAAGGCGAAGGTCCTCGCCGCGAAGTGAACCGGCGCGGTTCGTGAACGCCGGCCCCGAGGTGCGTCCGGCGGTGGGCTCTGAGCCCGTCCGCCGTCGTTCCCGGGGCGTCCTTGCCGTCGTCCTGATCGTGCTCGGCTCGCTGCTGGTGCCCGTGGCCGTCGTCGCGGGCTGGGCCCGCAGTTCCCTGCTCGACACCGATGCGTTCGTCGCGCGGGCGGCACCGCTCATCGACGACGTGCGTGTCCAGAATCTCGTGACCGATGCCGTGGCCGAGGCGATCGAGGCGCGCGTCACGGTCGGTCCCCTCGCCGGCAGGGCGCTGCGGGCCGCGACTGCCGACGTGGTCGCGTCGGACGCCTTCGCGACGGCCTGGCGCGAGAGCCTGCGGGTTTCGCACGGCCAGCTCGTCTCGGCGCTGGACGGCGACCCCGCCGCGACTCTCGCCATCAGCCGCGACGGGCTGGGCCTGCAACTCGGGCCGCTCGTCGAACGGGTGAAGGCCGGACTCGTCGACCGCGGGTACCGGTTCGCGACGCTGATCCCGACCGTCGACAAGACGGTCGTGCTGATCCGCGGCGACTCGCTGGTGAGCGTTCAGACGGTCTATCGGGTCGTCCGCTTCGCCGGGGACTGGCTGGGGCTCGTCTGCCTCGCGCTGCTGACCGCGGGAGTCCTGGCGAGCGTCCGCCGGACGCGAGCCATGGGCTGGACGGCCGTGGGCCTTGGGTTCGGGGCGACGGTTGTGTTCGTCATGCTCGCCGTCGTTCGTATGGTGGCGCCCGCGTCCGTACCCGTCGACCTGTTGTCGCCGGATGTCGTCCTGCTGGTGATCGACACGCTCACCGCCGGGCTGGGGGACGCGGCCTTCGGCGTCCTCGCGCTCGCGTTCGTCGCAGGCGTGGGCGTGTGGTCCGTCAGGCCGGCGCTCACGGCCTAGGTCGGGGCTTGTGTGGAGGGTTGTTGTTGGTAGTCCAACATCAACTCTCCGTGGAAGGGGGTCGGGGCTGGCCGGGTATCGATGTTACGGTGTCGTGACGATTCTCTTGAGGTCTTTTCGGTGTCCTGACAGGGGGAGGACAGTTCGGAGTGTCTCGCCCCTTCACCCTCTGGAGTCGCAATGAAGCAAGGGTTTGGCCGGTCTGGTCTTTCGACTTCTCGCGCGTGTGGCCTGTTGTGTGGGGTGCTGGTGGCGTCGTCGTTGGGTGTTGGCGTGGTTCGGTCCGCCGCGGTGCCGGTGTTGCCGGAGGAGCGCCGGGGTCGTCGGACACAGTGAAGTACAAGTGGTCGGTGAACGGGGACACTCTGGGGAGCGAGACCTTGACGGGGTCGACGGTGACCAAACAGATCACGTTGTTGTCGTCAGGCCCGAACGTGTTGCGGGTGTGGGGTTATGGCGGGATCGGAAACCAGTCCAGCCCGAACGAGCTCTTCCTGCAGACCTCCGGTGGCATCACACCTGTGCGGTGGTCCTTGGACGAGGCGACGTCCCCGTCCGGGTTCGACACGCAGTGCACCGCGACCGGCTCCGGTCCGGCGTCCTCGGCCTTCTCCTGGGCTTCGCCGGCACCCGTGCCATTCAGGGGACCTATCGGGGGCAGTCGGTCACGCACTACCTCGATGAGGCAACGGGTTTGAACGTCATCTCGCGCAACGGTGAGTTCGTCAGCGGCTGGGGGCTGAGTCCCGATCAGCTTGCCAACGTGCTCCGGAACGGGAGCCTCGGCGGTGGCTGACGAGATCTCGATCGCCTTGTCTCGCGAGCAGGCACTGGTGTTGTTCGAGTGGCTGGCCCGGACGGGCTCCGCCGACCAGCCTGCTGCATTCGCTGACCAGGCTGAGCAGCGGGTTCTCTGGGACCTGGAGTCCGCGCTGGAATCGGTGCTCACCGAACCGTTGCGGGAGGACTACGGCGAGCTTGTGGCCGCTGCGAGGGAGCGACTTCGCGACGCGGAGTGAGTGTTACCCGGCCGTGTAGAGTGCTTGGCGGATGCGGGTGTTGGCGAGTAGCCCGTCGAGGATGTGGAGCAGTGCGGCGCGGTCGGCGTCGCTGAGTTGGTCGAGGTCGCCAAGACGCTGACCGAGCGCATCGTTGCCCTGACGGAACGGGCGGCGCACGGCGTTGTCGACGAGGAGATAGTCGACGGAGACGTCGAAGAGTTCGGCGAACTTCACTATGGCTTCGACGCTGGGGGTCAACGTGAGGTGATCGGGATGGAGATGACTTACGACTACCTGAACACGGCTGAGCTCCGAGGCGCCACGCAAGCCGACTACCTGATTGCCTTCGACGCGGCGCTGCGCGTCGTCATTGGCGACGAGACCGTCTACGCCGAACCAGGCTTTCCTGTTGTCGAGCTCGCTCGGAGCTTGAGAATCTGGCTTGGGAACCCGGGCCGAGGTGACTTCGAGTTCGATTCGATGTCGTTTGAGGAGGTTGGATCGGCCGCGTTTCGCCAGACCACTGCGGGATGGACGTTCGCTTCCGTCTTCCAAACAGGCGCTTCGACGGCTCCTGTCGATTGGGCCGACGTCGAGCAATGTTGCCGTCGCCTGGTCTCCCGGGTCGAAGCTGATCTCACGGCGTTAGGCCTCGATCCCGACGAGGTGCTCAAGCGGTGAAGCGCCTCCTCGTTGTCCTTATGGCGACCCTCGCGGCCTGGCTCGGTGTCTTCAAGAACTCGCAAGGCCGACTGCCTGAGACCCCCGGCGTCGCGTACCGCGAGTGGGACGTGAATCCCTACACCAAGGGCGTCAACCGAGGGACGGAACGAATCGTCACCGGCAGCGACGGCTCGGCCTACTGGACGGGCGATCATTACGACACGTTCCTGATGTTCCGGGGGCCGACCGGATGACGGACTCCTTGGCGCTGATGAAGGTCGAGGCCGAGTTTCGGCCGCTGCTGTTTGAGGGTGACGCCCAAGCGGTTGGTTCCGCAGTGTCCGGCTGGGTCGAGTCCGGCCTGGCGGCCCGTGTTGTCCGCGGCTGCAAGATGCGCACGCTCAGCGGGCTCTTCGATGAGTTCGCGGCCGCGCTCCAGTTCCCGCTCTACTTCGGGGAGAACCAGGATGCGTTCAATGAGTGCATCGCCGAACTGGAGACCCTGCCCGCTGGTGAGGGTTACGTCGTGACCATCACCGATCCGGACCAGGTCCTCGCGGATGCAGGATCCGAGGCGCTCGGTTGGCTTGCTCGGTCGCTGGAATCTGCGGCCGAGGAATGGAGTCAGCCCGTCGAGCTTGGCGAATGGTGGGACCGTCCAGCGGTTCCTTTCCATGTCGTGCTCGCGGGAGAGCACGGCGCGATCGAGTTAGCTGCCCGTCGATGGTCGGGAGTGGGGTCTGAGCCGCAGCCCTTCGGACAGGGACTGCTGCAGGAGTAGGTGACATCTGCGTTGGCCTGCCCGAGGGAATCCGCCTCGTGGCCGTTCTCCCGGCTCGGCGCTTTCGCGGTTACCCGACGACCGGACCGGCCAACCAGGCTCCGGATCGGGTCCGGCGCCTGGCTGGCACCTGATCTACCGGTCCAGTAGGGCGCGTGCCCTGCGCTTCAGTTCCTGCCGGTCGACCTTCTCGTTGGGGAGGAGGGGGAGGGTGTCGAGGACGATGATGTCCTTGGGCACCTTGTAGTTGGCAAGGCCGGTCCGGGCGTGGTCGCGCAGGTGGTCCGGGTCGACGCTGGCACCCGCGACGGGCTCGACGAAGCAGACGCCGACCTCCTGCCAGCGCGGGTCGGGGCGGGAGACGACGACGGCGGAGCGGACGTGCGGGTGGCTCTCGATGACGAGTTCGACCTCGCGAGGGTACACGTTGTACCCGCCCGACTTGAACATCTCCGAGATCCGGCCGACGAGTCGCAGGTTCCCGTCCTCGGTGAACACCCCGATGTCGCCGGTCCGCAGGGCGCCGTCCTCGGTGAAGAGGGCCGCGGTCGCGTCCTCACGGTTCCAATAGCCCGCGGCCACGGTCGGATGCCGCAGCGTCACCTCGCCCTCGACGCCCGGGTCGGTGACCCAGGTGCCATCGGGCGCCCGGAGGCGGACGTCGAGCTCGGGATCGGGACGGCCGACCGTCGTCGCGAGCGTCTCCAGATCGGCGTCCGCGTCGGAATAGGTGACCGAGACGGTCGCCTCGCTGCTGCCGTAGGTCGTGGACAGCGCGAAGCCGGCCTCGGCGAGCGTCCTGACCGTGGCGAGCGGCAGCGGCGCCCCGCCCCACCCGATGACCTCGAGGTCGGGCAGCACCGTGCGATCGATCAGCCCGGCAAGGCGGATCAGGATCACGGGGCCGGTGAAGACGACCGAGATGCGCTCGGCGCGCAGGTCGTCGAGGAAGGTGTCGGGATCGGAACGGTCCCGGAAGGCGGTGTACCCGCCGTTGACGAGCGCGACGCCGGCGATGTCGCCGACGCCGCCGACATGGTTGAGCGGGGCGGCGCCCAGATAGCGCGGCGCGGGCGGCACCCGGAACTCCCTGGCCTCCACGATGCCGAGCCGCACCAGGCCCGAATGCCGCAGCAGCGCGCCCTTCGGCGTGCCGGTGGTTCCCGACGTGTACACGATGAGGGCCGGCTGATCGGCGGTGACGGCCGCGACGGCCCGGCCGACCTCACCGGCGTCGGCCTCGGCTCCGGCGGCGAGGAACTCCTCCCACGGCAGGTAGCCGCTCGCCTCGCCCGGCCCGAGGACGACGCGCACCGGCCGGTCCGCCCACAGCCCCGTCGCGTCGAGCGCCGCGTCGATATCCGGCGGGAACGCGCGTCCCTCGAAGTCGCTGATCGAGGCGATGAGCGACGGACGGGCGTCCGCCAGCAGGACGCCGATCTCACGCACGGTATAGCGCGGATTGATCCCCACCCAGATCGCTCCGAGGCGGGCCGTGGCGAGGAAGGACACGAACGCCTCCACGCGGGGGACGGACAGCACGGCCACCCGGGCCCCCGGACGCACTCCGGCCCGCCACAGCGCGGCGGCCACCCGATCGACCTCGGCGGCGGCCTCGGCGTACGCCCAGGTCCGCCCGTGGCCCGAGAAGGCCGGGGCGTCGGGCGTCCGTGCCGCCCAGTACGCCGGATAGTCACTGATCCGGGGCAGCGTCGGCACCTCGGGGGGCAGCGGGCGCGTCGCCATCGCCGTGCGCGTCACGACCGCACCCCCACGCTGCCGCCGGCACCGAGCGCGATCCGCGCGTCGGACAGGTCGATGATCCCCGCGAGCAGAGCCCGCGGGGCGGATTCCGCCGGGGACGGCGGGAGCGGGGCGAGGCGCGACCGGGAACGGTCGCGCGTGGCCGTGGAGGACATCGGAGAGAACCTTTCGAGTGGAGGACAAAGGGTGGACGCGGCCGCGTCCGAAGCGTTCGACGGCGACGTCCGACGACGCGAGGAAACCCGTTCAAGCAGGCAACGAATAGCGCGGAATGTGGCGCTGGCAACGTTCTTCGGAATGCGCAGCATGGGAAATTCGGTGCGTGTGAATCCGTGTTTCGCGATCGAGGATCGACCGGCCTTCTGGACGGCCCCGGAGGGGATCGTCCCGGCCCGTCGTCTCCTGCAGGCCACGACAGCCGAACTCCGGACGTCTTTCAGCGAAGGAGGATCACAAGGTGTCGACCCGCACGACTCGCCGCCGGCACCCTCGTCCGAGGGTCGCGAAACAGCCGATAAGAACCGGGTGGCGTCAGGGCATCAACAGGAGCAACAGACGACGCCGCACATTCGAGCGCGCGGGCAGGAGGAGGTCAGGGCGTGCGATGCAGCGACGCGCATGGGCCTTCCTTTCGAATCGTCTTGCTGCGTCACGCTAGCACAGGGGATCCGCCGCAATGGCCGAAATGGACGTCGCTTGACAGGATTCCGGCGGGGTTCCTAGCATGCTTCCATGACCTTCCGCCTGGCGTGTTGTCCGTGTGCGCTGACGCTTGACCGCGTCTGTGTGCGCTGACTCGACGCCTGGCTCCTTCCGGCCCGACCTCTCGGACGCCTCACCTCACGACAGCCTCCGCCCGTAGCGGCGTGACCCTGTCGCCGCGTCCACGGCAGGCAGCCTTCCTCCTCTGAGCGCACACGGCCCGGCGGGCCGGCGGCCCACACCGCCCCCGTCGGCCCACGCGGCCACGCGCACCGACACCGGCCCTCCGGCCCCGCCTGCGCCGAGCCCACCTGTCCACAAGCCTTCGAAGGAACTCCCCATGACGTATGCCGATCACGTGGTCGATCTCGTCGGCGACACCCCGCTCGTACGCCTGAGCCGGGTGACCGAGGGCCTGCAGGCCACGATCCTGGCCAAACTCGAGTACCTCAACCCCGGCGGCTCGGTGAAGGACCGCATCGCGACGCGGATCATCGACGCCGCCGAACGCGACGGGCTGCTGCGCCCGGGCGGCACGATCGTCGAGCCGACATCCGGCAACACCGGCGTCGGGCTGGCGTTGGTCGCGCAGCGCCGCGGCTACCGCTGCATCTTCGTCCTTCCCGACAAGGTCGGTGCCGACAAGCGGGCCGTGCTCACCGCCTACGGCGCCGAGGTGATCGTGACGCCGACCGCCGTCCCGCCCAACCATCCCGACTCCTACTACTCGGTGTCCGACCGCCTCGTGCGGGAGACCCCCGGCGCCTTCAAACCCGACCAGTACTCCAACCCCAACGGGCCGCTCAGCCACTACGAGACGACCGGCCCCGAGATCTGGCGGGACACCGACGGCACCGTCACCCACGTCGTCGCCGGGGCGGGCACCGGCGGGACGATCTCGGGCGTCGGGCGCTACCTCAAGGAGGCCTCCGACGGCCGGGTGAGGATCGTCGCGGCCGACCCCGAGGGCAGCGTCTACTCCGGCGGCACCGGCCGCCCGTACCTTGTCGAGGGTGTGGGCGAGGACTTCTGGCCCAGCGCGTACGACCCGAGCGTCGTCGACGAGGTCATCCCCGTCAGCGACGCCGAGTCGTTCGACCTCACCCGCCGCCTGGCCCGCGAGGAAGGCCTGCTCGTCGGCGGCTCCAGCGGGATGGCGGTCGCCGCGGCCCTGGCCGCGGCCCGTGACCTGCCGCCCGAGGCGGTGGTCGTCGTGATCCTCCCCGACGGCGGACGCGGCTACCTCGGCAAGATCTTCAACGACGCGTGGATGCGCTCCTACGGGTTCCTCTCCGAGCCCAGCGACGCGACGGTCCGCGACGTCGTCCTCGCCAAGCGCGGCGCGCTGCCCGCCCTCGTCCACGCCCACCCGACCGACACGATCTCGGACGCGATCGACATGATGGCCGAATTCGGCGTCTCCCAGCTCCCGGTGCTCTCGGCCGAGCCGCCCGTCGTGATGGGCGAGGTCGTCGGCTCCGTCTCGGAGCGCTCGCTGCTGGACAGCGTGTTCGCCGGGCGCGTGCGGCTCAGCGATCCCGTCTCGGCCGCGACCGACGATCACCTTCCGATCATCGGCTCGGGCGACACGATCGGCACGCTGCGCAGCGCCCTGTCGACGGCCGACGCCCTGCTGGTGAGCCAGGGCGGCAAACCCCTGGCGGTGGTGACCAGGCACGACCTGCTCTCCTACCTCGGCCACTGACCACCCCACCCACCGACGAAAGGGACGACTCGATGACCACGGCTTCCACCCAGGGATTCGCCACCACCGCCATCCATGCAGGGCAGGACCACGACCCGACCACCGGCGCCGTGATCCCCCCGGTCCACTTCTCCACGACCTATCAGCAGGACGGCATCGCGAACCTTCGCAACGGGTGGGAGTACGGGCGCAGCGGCAATCCGACGCGAACCGCGCTCGAGATCCAGCTCGCCGCGCTGGAGGGCGGCACGAGCGCTCTGTCCTTCGCCTCGGGGCTGGCCGCGGAGGACGCGCTGCTGCGGGTGGTCGGACGTCCCGGCGGCCACGCCGTCGTCGGACACGACCTGTACGGCGGCACCTACCGGCTCATCTCGCGGCTGTGGGGACCGTGGGGTCTCGACCACACCGTGGCCGACGCCACCGACCCGGACGCCGTGCGTGCCGCGATCCGCGACGAGACGAGCCTGATCTGGGTCGAGACGCCCTCCAATCCCCTCCTGTCCGTCGTCGACATCGCCGCCCTCGCGGACATCGCCCACGACGCGGGCGCGCTGCTGGTCGTCGACAACACCTTCGCCTCGCCCGCCCTGCAACGCCCCCTCGGCCTCGGCGCCGACGTCGTCGTGCACTCCGTCACGAAGTACCTGGGCGGGCACTCCGACGTCCTCGGCGGGGCGCTGGTGTTCGCCGACCCCGAGCTCGACGAGCGGGTCCGCTTCATCCAGTTCGCCGCCGGCGGTGTCTCCGGCCCGCTCGACGCCTGGCTCGCGACGCGCGGGATCAAGACCCTGGACGTCCGAATGCGCAGGCACAGCGAGAACGCCCAGCAGGTCGCCGAACACCTCCAGGCCGCCGACGCCGTGTCGCGCGTGTACTACCCGGGCCTGCCCGACCACCCCGGCCATGCCCTCGCGGCGCGGCAGATGAGCGGCTTCGGCGGCATGCTCTCGGTGTCCTTCGAAGGCGGCGAGCCCGCCGCGCGCCGGTTCAGCGAGTCGCTGCGGCTCTTCACCCTCGCCGAATCCCTGGGCGGCGTCGAATCCCTGGTGAACTACCCATGGGACATGACCCACGCCTCCGTGCGCGGAACCGCGCTGGAGGTGCCGAAGAACCTCGTACGAGTCTCGGTGGGGCTCGAATCGGTGACGGACCTGATCGCCGACATCGATCAGGCACTGACCGTGGTGCGATCATGACGGCCCGGCGGATCCGGCCCCGACGGCCGTCCCCCGCTCTCCGATCGTGGCCGTCCTCCGGCTCCGCACGCGACCTCCTCTTCGAGCGCCCGCACATGCGCCGCCACGTCGGTCGTGCATGCCCGCGATGTTGCGGAGCACAGCGCTAGGCGCTGCCGAACCCTGCTTTCCGCCGCCTGAGAAAAACCCGGTGGTTCTGCTCAAAGACCCGGTGGTTGAGCTTGTCGAAGCCACCAACGTCCTTTCGGCAGGCTCAAGGACCCGGTGGTTCTGCTCAAAGGCCCGGTGGTTGAGCTTGTCGAAGCCACCAACGTCCTTTCGGCAGGCTCAAAGACCCGGTGGTTCTGCTCAAGGGCCCGGTGGTTGAGCTTGTCGAAGCCACCAACGTCCTTTCGGCAGGCTCAAAGACCCGGTGGTTCTGCTCAAGGGCCCGGTGGTTCTGCTCAAGGACCCGGTGGTTGAGCTTGTCGAAACCAGTGGCAGAGGCCTCGACGGGCTCGACCGCCGCGACTCTGAAGGCTCCCAAACCGCTGACACCGTTCGGGTGTCCGGTGTACCCGGATCGTCCACAACCGAGGAAATCGCCGTCATGAACATCACCACGTCGGTGGCCCCCGCGCCGCCGGCCGGCCCGCACCATCTCGCCCGAGAGGCGCTGCTGTCCGTCACCGGGCTCACCGTGACCTTCGAACCCCGCCGCCACGGGCGGATCGATGCCCCCGTGGAGGCCGTCAAGGGGATCGACTTCGAGGTCCACGACGGGCAGACGCTGGCCGTCGTCGGGGAGTCCGGCTCGGGCAAGAGCGCGTCCCTCCTCGGTCTCGTCGGGCTCCTGCCCGGGAACGCGCGGGTCGCCGGCGACGTCCGGTTCGCAGGCAGGGATCTGCTGGGGCTCAGCGAATCCGAGCTGCGTGCCGTGCGCGGCAAAGACATCGGGTTCGTGTTCCAGGACCCGAGCAGCAGCCTGCATCCGCAGAAGACGATCGGGGCACAGCTCGACGAGATCCTGCTGCTGCATTCCGGCCTGGCCCGCCGAGCCCGCCGCGCGCGGGTCACCGGGCTGCTGGAGCGGGTCGGGATCGCCGAGCCGCAGCACGCCTACTCCGCCTACCCGTTCGAGTACTCCGGCGGCATGAAGCAGCGCGCGATGATCGCGATGGCCATCGCCAACCGGCCGCGGCTCATCATCGCCGACGAGCCGACCACCGCCCTGGACGCGACCGTGCAGGCGTCCATCGTGGAACTGCTCGGCGACCTGCAGCGCGAGGACGACACGGCGATCGTCTTCGTCAACCACGACCTCGCGGTGGTCCACCAGATCGCCGACGCGGTCATCGTGATGCAGCACGGGCTGATCGTGGAGAACGGCCCGCGACAGGACGTGTACGGCACGCCCGGCCACCCCTACACCCGCCGGCTGCTGGCGGCGTCGGCCCTGCACACCGCCGACGCGCCCGTCGCGGAGCGTCCTTTCGACAGGCTCAAGGACCCGGCGGTTGAGCTTGTCGAAACCACTCGACGTCCTTTCGACAGGCTCAAGGACCCGGTGGACGGGCTCACGGGCCCGGCGGACGGGCTCGGGGATCCGGTGGTTGAGCTTGTCGAAACCACTCGACGTCCTTTCGACGGGCTCAAGGACCCGGTGGACGGGCTTGAGGGCCCGGTGGACGGGCTCAAGGATCCGGTGGTTGAGCTTGTCGAAGCCACTCGACGTCCTTTCGACAGGCTCAAGGACCCGGCGGACGGGCTCAAGGACCCGGTGGACGGGCTCAAGGATCCGGTGGTTGAGCTTGTCGAAACCGCTCGACGTCCTTTCGACAGGCTCAAGGACCCGGTGGACGGGCTCGGGGACCCGGTGGACGGGCTCGGGGATCCGGTGGTTGAGCTTGTCGAAGCCACTCGACGTCCTTTCGGCAGGCTCAAGGACCCGGTGGACGGGCTCGAGGATCCGGTGGTTGAGCTTGTCGAAGCCACTCGGCGTCCTTTCGACAGGCTCAAGGATCCGGTGGTTGAGCTTGTCGAAGCCACTCGGCGTCCTTTCGACAGGCTCAAGGATCCGGTGGTTGAGCTTGTCGAAGCCACTCGACGTCCTTTCGACGGGCTCAAGGACCCGGTGGACGGGCTCGGGGACCCGGTGGACGGGCTC
>NZ_KE384021.1:373114-615163 GCF_000423465.1 Propionicicella superfundia DSM 22317
GGACCCGGTGGACGGGCTCGGGGACCCGGTGGACGGGCTCAAGGACCCGGCGAGCGGGCCGCTGCTCGACCTGCGCGACGTCACGAAGAGCTACCGCCGCCGGGGACGACACCGCAAGCCCGTCGTCGACCGGATCAGCCTCGCGATCGGGGTCGGCGAGTTGGTCGCCCTGGTGGGGGAGTCGGGATCGGGCAAGTCGACCATCGGCAAGATCGTCGCCGGCCTGCTGTACGCCGACTCGGGCACGGTGCGCGTGGCGGGCCAGGATTACCCGACCGCCGTCTCCGAGGCGATTCCGCGGCTCACCCGCGCCCAGCGCCGCTCCGTCCAGATGGTGTTCCAGGACTCCTACTCGAGCCTCAACCCGCGCCGCACGGTCCGCGACTCCATCGTCGCGCCCCTTGTCGCAGGCCGGGCGTCACGGGCCGAGGCGGACACCCGGCTGCGCGAGGTCACCGACCTCGCCGGGCTCGCCACCGACCTCCTCGACCGCTATCCGTCCCAGCTCTCCGGAGGACAGCGGCAGCGGGTCGCGATCGCCCGGGCCCTGGTCCTCGACCCCGGCCTGATCGTCGCCGACGAGGCCATCTCGGCCCTCGACGTCACCGCCCAGCAGGAGCTCATCGAGATGATCCGCGTCCTCAAGACCGAATCGCGGACGTCCTTCCTGTTCATCACCCACGACCTGGGCGTCGCCCGCCACCTCGCCGACCGGGTCGTCGTGCTGAGCCCCGACGGCATCCAGGACACCGGAACGCCGGCGGAGGTCTTCCAGCACCCGCGCTCGGCGTACACGCGGGCGCTCATCGACGCCGTCCCTCGCATCACGACGCGGGCATCATGACGGCCGACACCATCTCGCCGTCGCGCCCGACAGGGACAGCGCTCGTGCTGCGCCACCTGCGCCGTGACCGCACCTTCGTCGCGGGCGCGGTCATCGTCGCCCTCCTCGTGGCCCTCGCGCTGCTGGCCCCGGTCATCGCGGCCGTGGTGGGACACGGCCCGGACGCACAGTTCCCCGACATCGCCATCGACGAGTCGGGAATCCCGATCACGGGCGGGCACGGATTCCTGCTGGGGGCGGACGCGCTCGGGCGGGACGTCTTCATCCGCGTGCTGTACGGGGCGCGCGTGTCCCTGGTCATCGGCGTCGTGTCGACGACCGCAGCCATGCTGATCGGTGTCGCGGTCGGCCTCGTCGCCGGGTACTGGCGGGGCTGGGCCGACGCCGTGCTCTCCGAGGTGACCAACGTCACGCTGGCGTTCCCGATGCTGCTCACGGCGCTGTCCATCGCCGCGCTCAACCGTGCGCCGGGCGGGTCGACCTACGTCAGCCCGCCGGTGGTCGTCGTGGTGATCATCTCGCTCTTCTCCTGGACGTATTTCGCGCGCGTGGTGCGCGGCGTGGTCATCGACGTCACGAACGCGAACTACGTGAAAGCGGCGATCGGGGCCGGGTCGCCGTCGTCGTGGATCGTGCTCAGGGAGATCCTGCCCAACACGGCGCCGTCGGTGATCGTCTACTGGGCGGTGCAACTGCCGACCAACATCATGGCCGAGGCGACGCTGTCCTACCTGGGCGTCGGCATCCGCACCCCGCAGGCGAGCTGGGGCCTGATGATCTCCGAGGCGCAGACCTCCGGGCTGTACGTCGCCCAGCCCATGATGCTCATCGCGCCCTGCCTCGCGCTGTTCGTCACGGTCCTCGGCTTCAACATCGTGAGCACCCGGCTGCGTGCCCACCTGGACCCCGACAAGAAGGGCTGACCGTGACCAGATCCATCGGCGTTCGGGCACTGCGGATGCTGCTGACCATCCTGCTGGTGACGCTGGTCGCGTTCCTGCTGACCAAGGTCGCCTACGCGAACCCGGCGCGGTCCCTCGCCCCCGAGAACGCGTCCCCCGAGACCGTCGCCCAGATCGCCGCGTCCCTCGGCCTCGACGAGCCGTGGTGGGTGCAGTTGCGGTACTTCCTGTTCGGAGGGCCGGCGATCAAGGGCGTCCGGACGGGCCTGTTCACGGTCCCCCCGAGCCTGGGCTACTCGTTCCGCGAGCAGCGGCCCGTCCTCGACCTCATCCTCGAGAAGATCCCGGTCACGGCCTCCCTGGCGATCGGCGCCCTGGTCATCTGGATGACCATCTCGATCCTGTCCGGCGTGCTCGCCACCCGGCGTCCCCAGGGGCTGTTCGACCGGGCGAGCTCGACGGTGAGCTACGCCCTGCTGTCCCTGCCGGTCTTCGTCACCGGCGTCCTGCTGCTCTATTTCGGCTACTACCGGCTCACCCTCGCCGGAATCGACGTGTTCCCCAGCGGGGGGTACGTGCCGCTGACGGAGTCGCCGGGGCAGTGGGCGCGTCACCTGGTGCTGCCCTGGCTGACGCTCGTGCTCTACGAGGTCGGCGTCTTCCAGCGCGTCGTGCGCGGAGCGGTGCTCGACGTCTCGTCGTACGACTTCATCCGCACCGCCCGGGCCAAGGGGGCGGGCTGGTGGCGGGTCTCGTTCGGCCACGCGCTGCCCGGAGCCCTGACGCCGATCCTGACGCTGGCGGGCATCGAGTTCGCGTCCATCCTGGGCGGCGCCATCGTGACCGAGCAGATCTTCGGCCTGGACGGCGTGGGACGCCTCGCGGTCAGGGCCGCTCTCACCGGCGACGGCCCGGTGGTCATCGGCTGCACCCTCTTCGCGGCGGTCGTGTTCGTCGTCATCACCGCCGCCGTCGACATCGTCATCGACGTCCGAGCGCGCAGGGCGCGCTGAGGACATGTCTCCGCGCCGCCGTCCGGTCGGCGCGACGCATCAGGGAAAGGAAAGACAACCATGAGGAACCGCAGAACATCGGCGGTCATAGCCTTGGCCGCCGGCGCCGCACTTCTCCTGTCCGCATGCGCACCAGGAGGGTCCGGCGGGGAGACCGCGGGAGCCGGCGCGCAGCGGGGTGGCACCTTGAAGATCGCGTCGGTGGGTGACATCGACAGGATCGACCCCCTGCAGGCCTACACCGCCGAGGCATGGACCGTCGCCCGGGCGACGACCCGGCAACTGGTGACAACCAGCGGCAGCACCGAGAGCGTCGGCGACGACATCGAGATCGTGCCCGATCTCGCGAAGTCGTGGGACGTGAGCGCCGATGGCCTCACATATACCTTCCATCTGCGCGACAACGCGTATTTCTCGGGGGCCTCGACCCGCAAGATCACGGCGGACGACTTCGTCTATGCCATCAAGCGGTTCGCCGATCCCAACGCCCAGGTCGGCGCCATCGCCTACTACAACGCGCTCCTGGACGGCTTCGCCGAATACGGGGCCGAATTCGCGAAGGTCAAGACCGGCGACCTGACGGCGGTCAAGGAGTTCATCGACAGCCATGAGATCTCCGGCGTCACCGCCACCGACGACACCACGCTCGTCCTGAAGTTCACCCAGCCGGCGAACGACATCCTCGAAGTGCTCACGCTGCCGTTCGTGTCCCCGCTGCCCGAGGAGGTCGTGTCCAAGTACTTCTCGGATTCGCTGGAGTTCCGCCAGAACTTCGCCTCCAGCGGGCCGTACTACATCTCGTCCTACAGCCCCAACAACTCGCTGGAGCTGAAGCGGGCGGAGACCTACGACGCGGCTGCCGACCCGGTCCGGGCGGCGTATGCCGACACGATCCTCATCGACACCACCGTCTCGTCGGCCGATGCCGTGGCGCAGCAACTCCAGACCGGTGAGGCCGACCTGCCGCTGTACGTCCGCTCGTTCCCGGCCACGGTGATCTCGCAGTACCAGCAGACCAAGGCCGACTACCTGCACACGTCCCCGGGCGGGCAGCAGGTGTTCCTGTCGATCAACGGCATCTCCGACGGGACGTCCCAGGGGCAGAAGGGCCTCAAGGAGTTGTCCGTGCGGCAGGCCCTGAGCTACGCCATCGACAAGTCCGCGGTCGTCAAGGCGATCGGCGGCTCCAGCGCCGCGAACGTCCAGGGCGAGATCCTGAACTCGACGCTCGTCGGCCACACGGGCGAGGATCCGTACGCCACGACCGACAACGCGGGTGACCCGGCGAAGGCGAAGCAGCTCCTGGAGGATGCAGGGTTCGCGGGCCTGAAGCTGAACCTCGCGTACCGGACGAGCGACGAGTTCACGAAGATCGCCACCTCGCTGCAGGCATCGCTGGCGAAGTCGGGGATCACCGTCAACCTCGTGCCCGTGCCGGAGGCCGACTACTGGGCGTTCCTCGCCGACTCCGAGAACGCCGACCAGTGGGACGTCGCCCTGGCGACCTACACCCCGGACTGGCAGGGCAACAGCGCGCGGCAGATCCTCGGCGGCTGGCTGGACTCCGACTACGCGAGCCCGGGTGCGGTCTGGGGCATCGCCTACGACAATCCCGACCTGAACGCGGCCGTCGAGAAGGCCTTCGTGGCCAAGGATCCGGAGGCGGCCTGGCAGGAGGCGAACACGATCGCGACGAAGGACCTGGCCTGGGTGCCCCTGCTCGAACGGGTCGTCACGGTGCCGACGTCCACGAACGTCACGAAGTGGACGTGGGCCTCGCTCCCGGGCGGTGCCGACTGGACGAATGTCGCCGTCAAGTAGCACCGCGCCGCACCCGGCGGCGTCGCACAACGGAAAGGAACGAAGAATGTCCGCTCTCACCGTCCGGATCGACGGACGTGTCGCCTGGCTCACCTTGGACAAGCCCCCGGCGAACGCGTTCGACTACTGGACCTACCACGAGCTCTACGACAACATCACGGCGCTGGACGCCGACGACGAGGTGTACGTCATCGTCATCAAGGCGAACGGCCGCTTCTTCAGCGGCGGGAACGACGTGAACGAATTCGCGAATCCGACGGTCGCGCCGGAGGGCGACATCCCGGCCGACGAGATCATCGACGTGGCACTCGGCTCCATCGGGCGGACGACGAAGCCGGTGATCGCGCTCGTCCAGGGTGTCGCGGCGGGCAGCGGCTTCTGCGTGGCCGCCTACGCCGACATCGTCGTGGCCACGCCCGAGGCCCGCTTCGGCATCCCCGAGGTCAAGCGCGGGATCGTCGGCGGAGCACCGGAGGCGGCCTCGGTGTTCCCGCCGAAGCTGGCCCGGTACCTGGCGCTGACCGGTGATCTCATCGGCGCCGACCAGGCCTACGCCGTGGGTTTCGTGACGAGCCTCGTCCCGGCTGAGCAGTTGATCGAGGAGGGCAGGAGGATCGCCGAGAGCATCCTCGGCAATCCGCCGCTGACGGTGCGTCTCGCCAAGGAGTCGCTCGCGAACATCTATCCGCCCGATCGGGTCGCCGACCAGATCGCCGCCGACGCACCCCGGTTCGTCGCCTCCGCGGCGACGGAGGACTACCAGGAGGCGATTCACTCCTTCCTGGAGAAGCGGCCGCCGGTGTTCCAGCGCCGGTAGCTCCCAGCCCCGCCGAACGCTCCCAAACTGCCGGAAACCCGCCGGAATCCGGCAGTTGCGGAGCGTTCGGCGGGGCCGTGTCCGGTGGTTGCGGAGCGTTCGGCGGGGCCGCGTCCGGCGGTTGCGGAGCGTTCGGCGGGGCCGCGTCCGGCAGCCCGCCCGCACGGACGCGGCCTGGACGAATTCCGGCTCCGGCTTCGGCGGTGCTACGGTGTGGGCATGTCTGCTGCACGCGCCACCATGACCTGCCTGGGCGCAGCGCGTGCGCGAATGTGTTGTCTCAGCCACTGATTCGCTCGCACAACACGATCCTTCTCGCCCCTCCTTCCTGAGATTCGGCGACCCTTTCCTCTCCTGTCCACGACGGCTCGTCGCGAGGAACCCTCGTTGAGTTCCCGTCCGTTCCGCCTCAGCGCCAAGGACTCGTCCATGTCTGTTGCCCAGCCGGCTTCGGCTGTTTCCCTCGTCGATCCCCGAAGCCCACGCTTCGGGGCCGCCATCACCTCGGTGGTGCTCATCGCGACCCTGCTTCTCGGTCCCACCTGGGGATCGCCGCTCCTCGTCCTGCAGACCCTCGCCTTCGCGGCGGGGTCCCTGCTCGGCCTGCCGTTCCAGCCCTACGGGTGGGTCTTCCGCACCTGGGTGCGTCCGCGGCTCGGCCCCCCGGCCGAACTCGAGGACGCCCGTCCGCCACGCTTCGCGCAGACCGTGGGCCTCGTCTTCGCGCTCGCCGGCCTCGCCGGGGCGATCCTGACCCTGCCCGTGCTGTTCTACGTCGCCGTCGGGTTCGCACTCGTGGCCGCCCTGCTGAACGCGGTCTTCGACTTCTGCCTCGGATGCGAGCTCTACCTGCTCGTCGCGCGCCTCCGCGGCACGGCACCCGCGCCCGCCCAGGAAGGGCGAGCGGCGTCGTGACCGGACTGTGGATCGTGCTCGCCGCCGTGGGTGTGGCCGTCGCGTTCGGCGGGTATCGGTACGTCACCGACGGCCGTGCGAAGCGCGAGCGTCCGTCGCGGCAACGGCAGCTCCGCGCCGATCAGCTCGGAGCCGACCTCGGCACCGGCGCGACTCTCGTGCAATTCTCGGCACCCGTGTGCGGCCCGTGCCGGACCACGCACCGGCTGCTGGAGACCCTGACCGCCGACGACCCCACCGTCATTCACGTCGACATCGACGCCGAGACCCGGCTCGACCTCGTGAGCGAGTTCGGGATCACCAGAACCCCGACGGTCCTGCTGCTGGATCGCGACGGGACGGTGCGGCACCGGATCGTCGGTCCCGCACGCAGGCCCGACGTCCTCGACGCCCTCGGCCAGGTGACCGGCTCCGCCGCCGCCTGAGACGTCACGAAAGACCATAGAAGAAGAACAACGAAACTGGAGGAACACGAACAATGGCCTACTACGAAGACGCGACCGCACTCATCGGGCGCACCCCGCTGGTGAAGATCAACCGGCTCTACGGCGACTCCGCCGCGACCGTGCTCGGCAAGCTGGAGTACTACAACCCGGCGAACTCGGTGAAGGACCGCATCGGCGTCTCGATCGTCGACGCGGCCGAGGCCGACGGTTCGTTGAAGCCGGGCGGGACGATCGTCGAGGGGACGTCGGGCAACACGGGCATCGCGCTGGCCTGGGTCGGTGCCGCTCGCGGCTACCGGGTCATCATCACGCTGCCCGAGACCTTCTCGAAGGAGCGCCGTGCCGTGCTGCGCGCCTTCGGGGCAGAGCTCGTCCTCACGCCCGCCGCCGACGGCGTCCCCGGTGCGAACAAGCGGGCCGAGGAGATCGTCGCCAGCACGCCGGGCGCGATCCTCGCCAGCCAGTTCTCCAACCCGGCGAACGTCGCCATCCACCGCGCCACGACCGCCGAGGAGATCTGGGCGGACACCGAGGGCGCCGTGGACATCGTGGTGTCGGGCGTCGGCACCGGCGGCACCATCAGCGGCGTCGGCCAGGTGCTCAAGGAGCGCAAGCCCGAGGTGAAGCTGTACGCCGTGGAGGCGGCGGAGTCGGCCGTCCTGTCGGGCGAGCCGAAGGGGCCGCACAAGATCCAGGGCATCAGCCCGGGGTTCGTTCCCGAGATCCTGGACCGTGCCGTCGTCGACGGCATCATCAAGGTGGCATCCGAGGACGCCCTGGAATGGGCGCGGCGCTCCGCCAAGGAGGAAGGGCTGCTGGTGGGGATCTCCGCCGGCGCCGCCCTCCGCGCCGCGGCCGATCTCGCGGCCGACCCGGCCAATGCCGGCAAGACGATCGTCGTGATCGTGCCCGACTGGGGTGAGCGCTACCTGTCCACCCCGCTGTACGCCGATCTGCTCGACTGATCGTCGCATCCGCGGTCCGGACATCGCCGGGGGCTCCGGGGTTCACGCCCCGAGCCCCCGGCGCTGTGGAACCCGACCCCCGCCAGAGGGCCGGGCCACCGGACCGAGCCAAACGTCCACAGCCCCGATCACAGCGCCGGCCGACTCCCGACCATGGTGAGCCCGACCGCTCCGACCGGGGCGACGCCGATGCCCCGATGGGACGCCCGACGCGAACCGACCACGTGGCGTAGCGTTCCTCGGAAGCAGCAACACCTTCGAGGAATCCCATGAGTGACGGGCGAGCAGTCGCGCAGACCCACGGATCCGCCCCTGGCAGGAACGCGGACAGGGACGTGACCGTCCCCGGGTTCCGGAACCTGCGAGACGTCGGAGGCTATCCCCTGCTCGGCGGGGGGACGACCGCCCCGGGCCGCCTGCTGCGCGGGGACTTCCCCGCACCGGCGAGCGCCGAGACGCTCGACGGGCTGCGACGCGTCCCGATCGGGCTCGTGATCGACCTGCGCGGGGACGAGGAGACGACAGCCGACCCGTCCCCCTTCCCCGGCTGGGGCATCGCGGTGCACGCCGAACCGCTGTTCGAGGGTTCGGCCAGTTCCTTCGTCGCCCAGCGCTTCTCGATCGAGCAGATGTACGCGCACCTCGTCCAACACAGCGGTGCGGCCCTCGCCCGGGTGGCTCGAGCGGTCGCGACGACGGACACCGTGGGAGCGACCCTCGTGCACTGCACAGCGGGCAAGGACCGCACCGGGATCGCGGTCGCGCTGATCCTGTCGGCCATCGGGGTCGATCGCCGCCACGTCGTCGCCGACTATGCGGACACGGAACGCCACTACGACCAGGCGTGGCGGCGCGAGCGGATCGCGGCGCTGCAGCAGCACCATGTCGTGGACCTCACGGACGTGATCGACCTGCTCGCGACCAGCCCCGCCCCGGCCATGGCGGCGGTCCTTGACCGGATCGACGCCCGCTGGGGCAGCCCGGAGGGGTATCTGCGAGCCCACGGGCTGCGCGACGAGGAACTCGGCGGGTTGCGCGACCGCCTCACCTGAGACCGCCCGGCCACCGCTGGACCTCCGGCCGCGAGCGTGACGAATTGCGCCCCCAGGGAACGGGACGAACGCCCCGGTCGCCCCGCCGCGCACCGGCGGGACGGTTTGTCACATCTCGGGAGACGCGGGCACTACCCCTAGCTACGCTCCGGCCGCGAAGCTACCGGGGGACCGGTAGCGTCCTGACCGTGGCGTAGCGGCACGGCCGAAGGGTAGCGGGCCGCGGTGCGCTGGTCGTGGTCCGCGGCGCGCGTCAGTACGCTGATGCGCATGTCCTCCGCCGATCCCGACGACTTCGCATTCCTGGCCGCCGACGCAGCCGCCGTCGGCGCGGACGGACCGCTGCCTCCGGTGACGCGCGTGTCCCTGACCGACGAGGTCAGCGCCCTGTCCTGGGGGGATGCTCCCGCCACCGTCGCGCTGGCCCACGGGGCCGCGCTCAACGCACACACGTGGGACGCGACTCTGCTGGCGTGGCTCGCCGGCTCGCCGGCCTCCCCGCACGGCCTCCTCGCCATCGACCTTCCGGGACACGGCGACTCGCCCTGGCGCGACGACGGCGTCTACGCGCCCGACCGCATCGCGCCGGCGGTGGGCGACGCCCTCGCCGCCGCTGTCGGCGACGGACTCCTCGCCCCGGGCTTCACCCTGATCGGCCATTCGCTGGGCGGGCTCACCGGGCTCGAACTGCTGCGCACCGGGCGCGCCTCGTTCCGCCGACTGGTGCTGGTGGACATCCTGCCGCTGCCCCCCGACGCGGCCCGGACGGTCGCCGCGTTCCTCGACGGCCCCGCGTCCTTCGCCTCCCGCGCCGAGATCGTGGAACGTGCGCTCGCGTTCGGCTTCGGCGGCGCCCGCGACGCCCTCGAACGGGGCGTCGCCCTCAACACGAGGACGACTCCCGACGGACGCGTGGTGTGGAAGCACCACCTGGGACAGCTCGGCGCGCGCGGGATGCCGCCGATCGATGCCGAGGCGCTGTGGCCGGTCGTCGCGTCGGCGCCCGTCGGGCTCGACCTCGTCCTGGCCGAGCAGTCGCTCGTCGACGGGCCCACGCTGCGGCGATTCGAGGAGTTGCGCCCCGAGAGCAGCGTCCAACGGCTGGCCGGCGGGCACAACCTGCAGGAGGACGCGCCCGGGCCGCTGGCCGCCGTGTTCGCGAGCCTGCTCGACGCGCCGAACGCCTGAAGCGGGCCGCCGCGGACGGCAGTGTCCAGATTCGCCGCTTCGCGCCGCGGGCGTCACCGGCCGTGGCTACACTGTGCCCCATGCATGACGTTGCCACGTTCTCCGGCCCGGGTCGTCTCCCGCTCGCCGAGACGGCGATGTGCATGTGTGCGTGTTGTCGAATGTCCAACTGACACCGCACCCTCGATCGTCGCCGCGCCGCGCGCCGGCAGCGGTCACCACAGTCTCCTGAGCTGATCCGTCCCCCAGGGTGATCCCTGCCGGGCGTGCGGTGTTCTCTACCCGAATCCACACCTGTACTGCCCCTGAAAGGGACCACCGCGCCATGAGCGAAGACACCAACCAGACCCCGTCCGTACCCGAATCCACGCCACCGGAGAACTCCGCCCCGCCCGGCGACGAGGCACCCGCGACCGGCAGCGTCGACGCCAGCCTGGCCGGCAAGGAGCGTCGTTCCCGCTCCCGCTGGATCGTCCTCGGCGCCGTCGCCGCGGTCCTGATCGTGGCGATCGTGGCCACGTTCCTCATCCTCGGCAACAAGCAGCAGGCCACCGCTGTCGCCGACACCGATGCCACGCTCACCGTCGGGCTGACCCTGGAGCCCACCAACCTCGACATCCGCAAGACGTCGGGCGCCGCGCTCGAGCAGGTCCTGATCGGCAACGTGTACCAGGGACTCGTGAGCCGCGCGACGGACGGCAGCATCAAGCCCGCGCTCGCCACCGAATGGAAGATCTCCGACGACGCGCTCACCTACACGTTCACGCTCGCCGAGGGCGTGACGTTCAGCAACGGCGACGCGCTCACCGCGAAGACGGCCGCGCAGAGCATCCAGAGCGTGATCGACGACAAGCTGCTGGGCTCGGAGTACCTCGGCTCGGTGAAGAGCGTGACCGCCGCCGACGACACCACGCTCACCATCGTCCTGACGCAGCCCTACCCGGATCTGCTCTGGGCCCTGTCGGGTCGCGCCGGACTCGTGCTCGATCCGGCCGCCACCAACGACGCCGCCACCACGGCGATCGGCTCCGGCCCGTTCACCCTCGAATCGTGGAAGCAGGGCGACTCGCTCACCCTCGCGCGCAGCGCCTCGTACGCCGGGGACAAGCCCAAGGTCGCCAAGGTCGTCTTCCGCTACATCACCGACACGAACGCCGCGCTCAACGCCCTCAAGGCCGGCGATCTGGACGTCCTCGCCCCGGTCGACGGGAACCTCGTCTCCCAGTTGTCCACCGACGAGTTCACGACCACCCGCGGGCAGGCGTCCGACAAGTTCGTCCTCGCGTTCAACAACACGGTCTCACCGTTGTCCGACAAGCGCGTGCGGCAGGCGATCCGCTACTCCATCGACCACGAGGCGATCATCAAGGCGCGCGGCGGAGCGGACACCGCGCTGGGCGGCCCGATCCCCGAGGGCGACCCGGGCTATGAGGACCTGACCGGCCTGTACACGCGCGACGTCGCGAAGGCGAAGAGCCTTCTCGCCGAGGCGGGCTACGCCGACGGGCTGACGCTCACGCTGACCATCCCGAGCTTCTACGGGGACGTCCTGCCCAACCTGCTGACCTCGCAGCTCGCCGAGGCCGGGATCACGCTCAAGACCACCTCGGTCGAGTTCGCCACCTGGCTGCAGGACGTGTACACGAACCACGACTACGAACTGAGCATCGTGGATCATGCCGAGAGCCACGACTTCGGCTCCTGGGCGAACCCGGACTATTACTTCGGCTACGACAACGCCGAGGTGCAGAAGCTGTACGCCGAGTCGCAGGTCGCCACGTCGACCGAGACGTCGAGCGACCTGCTCGCACAGGCCGCGAAGATCGTCTCCGAGGACGCCGCCGCGGACTGGCTGATCAACTTCCGGACCGTCACCGCGGTCCGCGCGGGGGTCGAGGGCTTCCCGACCGACCAGATCAACAACCGCCTCGACGTCAGCACGGTCACGGTAGCCAAGGCCGACTGATCCGATGCTGTCCTTCACCCTGCGCCGCGTCGCCCTGTTCGTGGGTGGCCTGTTCGTGACGACGATCGTCGTGTTCGTCGTCCTGCGGGTGCTGCCCGGCGACGTGGCGCAGGTCATCGGCGGCATCAAGGCGACGCCCGAGCAGATCGAGCAGATCCGATCCGAGTACGGGCTCGATCAGCCGCTCGTCGTGCAGTACGTCGCCTGGCTGGGCGGACTGCTCCGCTTCGACCTCGGGACCTCGCTGATCACCCACACGCCGATCGGCGCCGAGATCGCCGAGAAGCTGTCCGTGACCCTGCCGCTGTGCGTGGCGGGCATCGCGGTCGCCCTGGTGATCGGCGTGCCCCTCGGTGTCTACGGAGCCCTCCGGCACCGGACGACGGCGGGCCGCGTCGTCGCCTATGTCGCACAGGCCGCGGCGGCCGTCCCGGTGCTGTGGACGGGGCTCATCCTCATCCTGCTCCTGGGCCGGGGCGTCGGCGCGGTCAGCCTCCTTCCGACGCAGGGGTTCCCGAAGGACGGCTGGGCCGACCCGGCTGCGGCGCTGGCCTCCATCGCCCTTCCGGCTCTGACGATCGGGATCGTCGAGGGCGCCGTCGTCCTGCGCTACATGCGCTCGGCCGTCCTGAACGAGATGAACCTCGACTACATCCGGACCGCGATGTCGCGCGGCCTGACCCGGACGGGCGCCGTTCTCCGGCACGGCGTTCCGAACGCGAGCATCTCGGTCCTGTCGGTGGTGGGACTCCAGACCGCCTCGCTGGTGGGCGGTGCCGTCGTCATCGAGGAACTGTTCGCGCTGCCCGGTCTGGGGGCGAAGCTCGTCTCCGACGTCGGCAACCGGGATCTGCTGTCCGTGCAGGGGATCATGGTCGTCCTGACGGGCCTCGTCCTGGCCATCGGCCTCGTGGTGGACCTCGCGCACCGGGTCATCGATCCCCGCCAACGGCGGGTGGAGGCGTGATGGCGGCCGAATGGACGGCGGCCGAGCTCGCCGAGATCGACATCAGCCCGGGCCGGCGGGCCTCCTGGCGGCTCCCGGGCTGGCTGGTGCGCACCGCCCGTCGCCCGCACGGCGTCTTCGGGCTCGTGGTGGTCGCCGCGGTGCTGATCGCGGCGGCCGTGTCCCTCGTCTGGACGCCGCACCCGCTGCTCGCCGCCGACTCGTCCCACACCTGGGCGCCGCCGTCGTGGACCCATCCCCTGGGCACCGACCAGATCGGGCGCGACACCGCGTCGTGGCTGCTGGCAGGCGCTCGCACGACGGTCCTCGTCGCCGCCGGTGCCACGGCGATCGCGGCGCTCGTGGGCCTGGCGCTGGGGACGCTGACCGCCTCGCTGCGGCCCCGCTTCGCCGAGCCGCTCGTCGTGCTCGTCGACATCCTCGTCGCGTTCCCGGTGCTGCTCATCGCCATGCTGCTGGCCACACCGTTCGGCGGCTCCATCGGCGTCGTGGTGGTCGCGGTGGGGATCGGCTACGGGGTGAACCTCGCCAGGGTCGTCCGCTCCGAGATCGTGCGCGTGAACGCCAGCGACTACATCCTCGCGGCGCGGGCGGCCGGAACGGGCCTGCTGCGCCGTCTGTGGCTGCATGTCCTGCCCAATGTCGTCCCCGTTCTCGTCGTGCAGCTCTCGCTGACGGCCGGCGTCGCGATCCTCGCCGAGTCGGGACTGACCTTCCTCGGCTACGGCGCCGCGCCCGCCGAGCCCTCGTGGGGGCGGGTGCTCGCCGACGCGCAGAAGTACATCGGCGTCGCGCCCCTGTCGGTGGTGTGGCCCGGCGTGGCCATCGGGGTGACGGTGCTCGCCCTCAATCTCCTGGGCGACGCCGTCGCCGAGGCGCTGGACCCCCGGCTCCGCAGTCAGGAGGCGCGCGATGGGGCTTGAGGTCAGCGACCTGCGCATCCGGATCGGGAGGCGCGAGCTCGTCCACGGCGTCACCTTCGACGTCCCCACGGGGGAACGGCTGGGAATCATCGGAGAATCGGGCTCGGGCAAGACCCTGACCGTGCTCGCCGTCCTCGGCCTGCTGCCCGAAGGGGCGACGGCGGAGGGGTCGGTGCGATGGAACGGCCGTGAGCTGTTGGGCCTTCCCGACCGCGACCTCGCCCTGATCCGGGGCAAGGAGCTCGGCGTCGTCTTCCAGGACCCGAGCTCGGCGCTGAACCCGATCCGGACGGTCGGGGCTCAGATCGGCGAATCCTTGTCCATCCACTACGACCTGGATCGCCGCGAGCTGCGGCAGCGGGTCCTGGCCGCCGCGGCCCGGGTCGGGCTGCCCGACCCGGAGGAGATCGTCCGGCGCTACCCGCATCAGCTCTCCGGCGGGCAGCGGCAGCGTGTGGCCATCGCGATGGCCGTCGCCTCCGGTCCGCGACTCCTCGTGGCGGACGAGCCGACCACGGCGCTCGACGTCACGGTGCAGGCGGGCATCCTGCGGCTCTTCGACGACCTCGTCGGGACTCTGGGATCGTCCCTCGTGTTCGTCACGCACGACATCGCGCTGCTCGGCGCGGTCACCGACCACGTGGTCGTCATGGCCGACGGCCGGATCGTGGAGAGCGGCCGGCTCGACACCGTGGTGGACGACCCGCGCGAAGCCATCACCGCCGGGCTCGTGGAGGCGGCGCGGGTCGCCGCCTGGGACGGGGGGCCGGTCGCATGAGCGACGTCCTGCTCCGGGGTCGCGGCGTCTCCCGCGACCATCGGCTGCCGCGGACGAAGGTGTTCGGGCCCGCGCCCGTGCGCCGCGTCCTGCACGGCGCCGATGTGGACATCCACGCCGGCGAGGCGGTCGCCATCATCGGCGAGTCGGGATCGGGCAAGTCCACCCTGGTCCGCATCCTGCTGGGCCTGCAACACGCCACGGCCGGCACGGTCGAGTTCGACGGGCGGCCCGTGCGGCCGCGGGGCATCCGTACTCAGCACTGGCTGCGCCGTCGCACCGGGATCGTCCTGCAGGATCCCTACGCGTCGTTGAACCCGCGGCTCACCGTCGCCCGGATCGTCGCCGAACCGCTGCGTTCGTTGCAGATCGACGGCGATCACCGGCGGCTCATCGGCGAGGTTCTCGAACGCGTCGGGCTGCCGCACGAGCTGGCGAGCGCCTATCCGCACGCCCTGTCGGGCGGCCAGCGTCAGCGGGTCGCCATCGCCCGGGCGATCGTCCACCGGCCCGACCTGCTCGTCGGCGACGAGCCCATGAGCGCCCTCGATGTGACGCTGCGGGCAAGCATCCTCGAACTCCTCCGCGACCTGCAGCGGGAGCGAGGGATGTCGTTGGTCGTCGTGTCACACGATCTGGGCCTGGTGCGGCACTTCGCCGACAGGGTCTTCGTCCTGCACGACGGGCGGATCGTCGAGCAGGGCCCGACGCATTCGCTGTTCCATCACCCGCGCCACGAGTACACGCGCCGTCTCGTGGACGCGGTCCCAAGGTTCTCCCGGCCCGGTGCCGCGCCCTCCGCCACGGGCGACGCGCCGAGGCCGGGAGCGGACGACCCGTCCGCCCCGCGCGGTCCCGGCGGGCCGGCGTCCGAATCGACGACAACACACACTGAGGAGTGAACACATGGCACACGTGAAGCTGGTGACCCGGGAGGATCTGAGCCCCGAGGGTCAGAAGCGCTGGGACGCCGAGATCGTCCGGTCGGGGGCGCAGCCCACCCACATGAAGCGCGCCCTGCTGAACCACCTGCCGTCCTACGACGCGCTGATGAACTGGTACCCGCTGTACGCGGAGGTGGAACGCATCGTGGGCCAGCGCGGTGCGGTCGTGTACTCCTTCGCGATCTCGACGCAGAACGAGTGCCTGCTCTGCACGACGTACTTCCGGCGCGCCCTGCGCGAGCGCGGAGAGGACATCAACGGGCTGGACTTCGACGAGGTCGAGCAGGATCTGGCGGAGTTCGGACGTTCGCTGACCCGCCAGCACCGCAGCGACCCGGAGCTCGTGGCGCGTCTCGTCGAGCGCTACGGCGAGGAGGGCATCGTCGCGCTCGTCGGGTTCGGGATCCTCATGATCGGCAACAACATCACCAACTCGTTCCTGCACGTCGAGCTGGATCCCGGCCTGCAGGACCTCGCCGACGAGCTCGCGGCGCAGGCCGCCGGTGAACTCGCCGAGGCCGAGGCGGCGGTCAACGCCACACGGCCCTGATCCGCGGTCGAGCTGGTCGCAGCGGTCCTTGAGCTTGTCTCGTAAGCGGTCCTTGAGCTTGTCGATAGGACCTTGAGTCACCAGGCACCGGTCCTTGAGCTTGTCGAAAGGACCTTGCGCCATGGTGGTTTCGACAGGCTCAACCACCGTAAGAGGGCTCGCCCACCGTAAGAGGGCTCACCCACCAGGCAGTGGTCCTTGAGCTTGTCGAAAGGACCTTGAGTCATGGTGGTTTCGACAGGCTCAACCACCGTAAGAGGGCTCAACCACCGTAAGAGAGCTCGACCACCGTAAGAGAGCTCGCCCACCGCAAAGAGAGCTCACCCACCACAAAGAGAACTCACCCACCAGGCAGTGGTCCTTGAGCTTGTCGAAAGGACCTCAACCGCCGAGAAAGACCGGGCCCATTCACCCGGTCTCCCGCGGGTACCGTCCCGCATCCCGTTCGTCCTTCGACAGAAGCAGGATCCTCCATGCCCATGAGCACCATCGCACCCACGACCACACCGGCCCGCGCCCCGGCCCACGAGGTCGCCTACCTGCCCGCGGCGCGCGTGGGCGAGCGGAGGCCGAGCCATGACTGAGACGAGCACGGCGACGCTGGTCGCATCCGACCTCGCCCACGTGGTGCACCCGCAGCACTTCGTGGGAGAGACGCAGACCCCCCGGATCTGGGTCGGCGGCCACGGGGCCTACCTTCGCGACGCGGCAGGCAAGGACTATCTCGACGGACTGTCGGGCATGTGGAACGTCTACCTCGGCCACGGCCGGCGCGAGCTGATCGACGTCGCCGCCCGGCAGGCGGAACGGCTGTCCTTCGCCACCGGGTACGCGGGGTCGCTCAACCCCGTCACCGTCGAGTTGGCCGAGACGCTGGCCGGGATCACCTATCCGGGGATCGACTCCTTCTACTTCACCTCCGGCGGCGGTGAGGCGACCGACACGTCGATCCGGACCGCGCGGTACTACTGGCGTGCGCTCGGACGTCCCGGCAAGCGGATCGTGATCTCGCGCGAGCTCTCGTACCACGGGTCGACGATCGGCTCGTCCTCGGCGACCGGGGTCGCGGAGTTCTCCGAGCCGTTCGGCGGGAGGCTGCCCGACCACACGCTGATCGGCTCCCCCTACCCGTACCGGTTCGCGTCGACCGACGGGGTGTCCGACGGCATCGCGGCCGCGAACCTCCTCGAACAGGCGATCCTCGCGGCGGGGCCCGAGAACGTGGCCGCCTTCATCGCCGAGCCGGTGCAGGGCGGCGGCGGGGGCGTGCTCGTGCCGCAGGACGACTACTTCCGCCGCATCCGGGAGATCTGCGACACCTACGAGGTGCTGTTCATCAGCGACGACGTCATCACCGGCTTCGGCCGGACCGGACGCTGGTTCGGCCTCGACCACTGGGATGTCACCCCCGACATCGTCCAGTTCGCGAAGGGCATCACCAGCGGCTATTTCCCGTTCGGCGGCGTCGGCTTCTCGCGGGCGATCCGCGACGTCCTCGACGAGGCGTCGTCGGGCGGGCGCTGGTGGCACGGGTACACCTATTCGGGTCACCCCATCGGCTCCGCGGTCGCCCTGGAGACCATCAGGATCATTCGCGACGAAGGGCTCGTCGAGCGCTCGGCGGCGCTGGGCGGGCGGCTGCTGGACGGGCTGCGGGAGACTCTCGGCGATCATCCCCACGTCGGCGAGATCCGCGGGCTCGGGCTGCTGGCCGCCGTCGAGCCCGTGCAGGACAGGGCCACCAAGGAGCCGTTCGCCGAGGAGCTGACCGTCGCTCCCCGGATCAAGGAGGCGCTGTACGAGCGTGGGCTCGCCACCCGCGTCCTCGACAACGCCATCTGCCTCGCCCCGCCGCTGATCGTGTCGGAGTCCGACGTGGACCGGATCGTCGACACGGTGTCCTCGGCGGTGCGGGACGTCACATCTCATGGCGCGCGAAAGACAGGAGCCAATCGATGAGCACAGGTACGCAACCGTCCATGTCCGCCCGAACAGGGCAGCGGCGGGGGAGGGCGGCCGCATGAGCGTCCCCGACCGCAGCCTCGGGTTCGAGACCCGGCAGCTCCACGCGGGATTCACCCCCGACAGCGACTACCACGCGGCGGCGCCGCCGATCTACCAGACGACGTCCTACGTCTTCCCCGACTTCGAGACCGCGCGGGCGATCAACGCGCTCGAGGATCTGTCCTACGACTACACCCGCATCGGCAACCCGACGGTGGAGTTCCTCGAGAACCGGCTCGCCGACCTCGAGGGCGGCACGGCGGCCGTCGCGTTCGCCTCCGGGCAGGCGGCGACGGCGAACACGATCCTCAACATCACGCACGCGGGGGACAACGTGGTCGCGTCCCGGACGGTGTACGGCGGTTCGTACAACCTGTTCGCGAACACGCTGCCGCGGCACGGCGTCACAGGGAAGCTCGTGGACGCCGAGGATCCCGCCAACGTCGAGCGGGCCATCGACGAGCACACCAGAGGCGTGTTCATCGAGACCATCGGGAACCCCGACATCAACGTCCTCGACGTCGAGCGGCTCGCCGAGATCGCCCACGCGGCGGGGATCCCGCTGATTCTCGACAACACGTTCGCGACGCCGTACCTGTTCTCTCCCTTCGAGCACGGAGTCGACATCTCGATCCACTCGGCCACGAAGTTCATCGGCGGTCACGGGACGACCATCGGCGGGCTCGTGGTGGACGGCGGCACCTTCGACTGGAGCAGCGGCAAGTTCCCCGACTTCACCGAGCCCGATCCCAGCTACGGCGGCATCGTGCACTGGGAGAAGTGGGGCGACTTCCCCGATGCGGGCAACGTCGCCTTCGCGTTCAAGCTGCGCCTGCACTACCTGCGCACGCTGGGTGCCGCGATGAGCCCGTTCAGCGCGTTCCTGCTCATCCAGGGGCTGGAGACGCTGTCGTTGCGGCTGGAGCGGCAGGTCGCCAACGCGAAGGCGGTGGCGGAGTTCCTCGCCGAGGACCCGCGCGTCGACTGGGTGAGCTACCCGGGCCTGCCGTCGAGCCCGTACTACGACCTGAGCCGGCGCTACCTGCCCCGGGGTGCGGGATCGGTGGTCGGCTTCGGCGTCAAGGGTGGTCTTGCGGCCGCGCGGACCTTCATCGAGGCGTTGCAGGTGTTCACCTTCCTCGCGAACGTGGGGGACTCCCGCTCGCTCGCGCTGCATCCGGCGACCGTCACGCATTCGCAGTTGAGCGAGGAGCAGCAGATCGCCGCCGGCGTCCGTCCCGAGCAGATCCGGCTCTCGGTCGGCACCGAGTCCGTCGAGGACCTGCTCTGGGATCTCGATCAGGCGCTGGGCCGGGCGGTCTGACCGCACCCCGCCACCGCCGAACGCTCCCGAACTGCCGGAATTCGCGCGAATTCCGGCGGTTTGGGAGCGTTCGGCGGTGGCGGCTCAGCGTTCGTGGACCAGGCGGCCGTGGACGAAGGTCGCCTCGACCCGCAGGGTGCCGAGCGCGGCCGACTCGACCTGGAGCGGGTCGCGGTCGAGGACGACGAGGTCGGCCTCCTTGCCCACCTCGATGGAGCCGGCGAACTCCGACAGCCCGCAGGCATGGGCCGCCTCGGAGGTGTAGGCCCGCACGGCGGCCTCCACCGGCAGCGCCTCGCCCGGCAGCAGGGGATCCGCCAGCGATCGAGGGTCGGACGCGTGGGGGTCGCCCGGCGCCGCCGTGCGGTTCACGGCGGTGTGGATGTTGGCGATCGGATCGGGCGTCGAGACGGGCCAGTCGGAGCCGAAGGCCACCCGCACGCCGGCGCGGGCCAGCGACCCGTACGCGAAGTGGCGTTCCTGCTGATCGGCGGTGAGCAGGGGCAGCTTGGTCTCCACGAGAACCGGGTCGTGGCGGGCCCACAGCGGCGTGACGTTGGCGATGGTCCCGAGCCGGCGCATCCGTTCGAGATCGGGTCTCGCGATGAGGTCGATGTGAGCGATCTGGTGGCGCCGACGGCCGCGGTTCGCGGTCGCCTCGATGGCGTCCAGCGCCTGCGCGACGGCGCGGTCGCCGACCGCGTGAAGATGCAGGTCGAAGCCCAGGTCGTCGAGCGCCCGGGCGGCTGCCGCCAGCTCGTCGTCGCCGAACTGCAGCACTCCGTGCTCGCCGGGATGCCCGGCGTAGGCGTCGAACACGGCTCCCGTCAGGTTCTCGCAGTTGCCGTCGAGGATGAACTTCGCCGCCGTGGCCCGGAACCGGCCGTCGGCCGCATCCCGCCGGGCCGCGAGTTCCCGGGCCAGGTCGAGCCCGCTCCCGGGATGCCAGTACAGCGCCCCGGTCACACGGGACGCGAGCGAGCCGTCGGCGGCGGCGCGACGGTAGTGGTCGTACGGGTCCGGCATTCCGAGCGCCTCGCCGACCAGGGCGTCCTGCCACGCCGTGATACCGAGGCCGTGGAGATAGGCCTGCGCCTCCAGAAGGGCCCGGTCGACGGTGCCCCGGTCGGGTGCCGGGCGATGGGCGTCGATCAGATCGGCGGCCAGTTCGAGGACGTGACCGGTCGGCTCGCCGTCGCTGTCGCGGGCGATCCGGCCTCCGGGCGGATCCGGCGTGTCCTTGTCGATGCCGGCGATGCGGAGCGCGGCCGAGTTCACCCAGAGACTGTGCGCGTCGTGGCTCTGGAACGCGGCGGGGCGGTCGGGGATCAGCCGGTCGAGCTCCCGCCTGTGGGGGAACCCGCCGGGGAAGAGGTCGCCGTACCAGCCGAATCCCTCGATCCACGGCCCGGGATGGCCCGCGGCGTAGTCGGCGATGAGCTGCCTGTAGCCCTCCAGGGAATGGACGCCGGAGAGATCGCACTGCAGCCGCGCGATGCCGCCGCCGACGAGATGGAGGTGGCTGTCGATGAACCCCGGCAGGAGCGCTCGTCCGGCCAGGTCGACGACCTCGGTGCGCGGACCGCGGTGCTGCGCCACCGCGTCGGCCCCGATCGCCACGATGCGTCCCCGGTCGACCGCCACCGCGCTGGCGGCGGCACGGCCATGCTGCTGGTGCACGGTGCCGTTCACGAAGACCGTGTCGGCCCATCGGTGATCGCTCATCCGGGATCCTCCTGTTCGGGGTGCTGGCCGGCGCCGGGCATCAGGCGTACCTGCCCGACGCCGCGAGCGCGGGATCGCCGAGGAGGTGGGCCGCGGCGGTCAGGAAGGTCGTGAGCGCGAGGGGACTGCTCACGGCCTCGTTGCCGCTGATCAGGTGGAGCACCAGACCGTCCTCCAGCGCCAGCAGGGTGCGCGCGGTCGCCGCCGGGTCCGCGCACCGGAACACGCCGCGGGCGACCCCGGCGGAGACGAGCTCCACGTACAGCCCGTACTCCAGGCGCCACAGCCCCGAGAGAAGGACTGCATGGCGCGGGCTCTTCCTGCCGAGCCGGTGCATCTCGTAGAGCAGTTCGATCACCTCCCGGTCGGCGTAGGGAGGGAGCCCGACCTTGAAGGTGGCGACGAGCCGGAGCCACGGGTCGTCCTGATGGCCGGCCGCCGCGGCCGTGCGCAGCGCCGAGTAGCGGGCGACCGCGTCCTCGTGGACGGCGAACAGCAGATCGTCGGTGCTGCCGAAGTGGTAGAGGACGGTGCCCGGCGAGACCCCCGCCGCGGCCGCGATCTCTCGGACCCGGGCACCCTCCAGGCCGCGGTCGCGCAGCACGCGTCCCGCGGCGGCCACGAGCCCACGTCTGCTGGTGTCGGATTTCGAGGGTGCTGTCATGGCCCCACATCATGGCACCGTCTCGGTCGGAGGGCGGCCCTTTTTACACAGTTGTACAGTTCCAACCCTCGCGAGACCCCCGTCGGAGTGGCCGTCTCGCCGTCAGCGGTCTCGAAAGTTACAAACGTGCGACAACCGTGAAACCGTCCTTCTAGGCTGGGCACGCCTCGTTAGCATGCGGCATCGGGGCACGCGCCTGGTGACGGGTTCGGCAGATGACGTTTCCGGCGGGTCGCCACAACACCAAAATCCTGAACTGTCGTTCAGAAATGAATGGAGCCAGACCGGTATGCGACGTGGTCGAGCACACAGCGAAGCGGCGGACCACACGCTGTCTGAAAGGAAGTAGCCGCCATGACCAGGACCCTTACCCGGACGGCGATCGCCGTCCTCGCGGGCGCGGTGGCGCTCTCGCTCGGCGCCTGTAGCTCACCCCAGACCTCCACGACGAGCGCTGCACCCACGACCGTGGGCATCGCCATGCAGCCGTGGATCGGATACGGCCCGTGGTACATCGCCAAGGACCAGGGATTCGACGTGCAGAACGGGGTGAGCCTCGATCTGGTGACCTTCACGACCGACGCCGACGCCGCTGCCGCCTTCACCTCGGGCAAGGTGGTCGGCGCGAACTCCGCGATCAACAGCCTGGGCCACCTCGTCCATGCCGGTCAGGAGCACACGATCGTGATGCTGGAGGACGTCTCCACCACGGCCGACGCCATCCTCGCCGGCTCCGGCGTGGACTCGATCGCGGACCTGAAGGGGAAGAAGGTCGCCTTCGAGGCGGCGACCACGAGCGACCTGCTGCTGCGGTACGCCCTCTCCACGGCCGGCCTGACCACCGACGACATCACCGTCGTCCCGACCCCGGCGGCCAACGCGGGCGCCGCGCTGCTGTCGGGCTCCGTGGACGCCGCCGTGACCTACGAGCCCTACATCAGCGCGGCCGTCGCGCAGGGCAAGGACGTCAAGCTCCTCTACACCGCCGGTGAGAAGCCGGGTCTCATCGCCGACGTCTTCACCGTGAACACGCCGTGGGCGAAGGAGAACCCCGACACCGTCAAGAGCCTCCTGCGTGCCTGGGACGCCGCGGTCGCCTATCTGAAGGAGAACCCCGACGAGGGGCACGCCATCATCGCCGAGGCCGTCGGAGCCAGCGTGGAGGATCTGGAGACGAGCTTCGAGGGGGTTCAGATCTACACGCTGGACGAGTCCAACACGTATCTGGCCGGTGACTTCGCCTCGACCGCCCGCGAGATCAACAAGATCCAGGTGGACTCCGGCGACACCGACGTGACCGGTGTCGACCTGCCGTCGCTCGTCGACACGAGCCACGGGGTCGAGGCAGCGAAGAAATGACCTCTCGTCCGGTCGGCGAGGCCGCCGTGCAGGAGGCCGTACGTCCGGCCGGCCGGGCCGGGGCACGGCGGCCCAGGCCTCCGGGGCAGCTCTTCCAGCCCGTGAGCTGGCAGCGGTTCTGGATCCTGGGCGCCGGCGCGATCGTCGCGCTGCTGCTCGTGTGGTACCTCGTCACCGCTCTGGGGCTCGTCAGCCCCATGATCCTCCCGGCTCCCGGCGATGTGCTGAGCGCCGGGCTCGACCTGGCGCGCAGCGGCCAGCTCGCGGCCGACACCTGGGCAAGCGTGGAGCGGGTCATGATCGGCTTCGCGATCTCTCTCGTCGTCGCGCTGCCGATCGGCGTCCTCATGGGCACCCTCGGCTGGTTCGAGGCACTGCTGGAGCCGCTGATCGACTTCATCCGCTACATGCCGGCGGTGGCGTTCGTGCCGCTCACCATCGTCTGGTTCGGCGTGGACGAGAGTCAGAAGTACGCGATCCTGTTCATCGGCACCTTCTTCCAGCAGGTGCTGATGGTGATGGACAACGTCAAGCGGACTCCGCACGAGTTCGTCCAGGTCGGACAGACCATCGGCCTCTCGCGCGTCAAGCAGATGCTCCGGATCGTGCTGCCGGCGTCGGCACCCGCGCTCTGGGACACGATTCGCGTCACCCTCGGCTGGGCGTGGACCTGGCTCGTCGTCGCGGAGCTGGTCGCGGCCCCGGACGGGCTCGGGCAGCGCATCGTGGTGTCGCAGCGGTATCTGGCCACCGACCGCATCTTCTTCCTGATCGGGCTGATCGGGCTGATCGGCCTCGTGTCCGACCAGGTTCTCAAGGCTCTCGGCAGGGTGCTGTTCCCCTGGGCGTCGCGAGGAGCGAAATGAGTCGCATGGACACGGCACCGACCGAGGGCACCGACGCGGTCCTGACCGGCATCACGAAGACCTACCACTCGCGCAAACGCACCGTGGAGGCGCTCGGTCCCGTGTCGCTGGAGCTGAAGGCCGACGAGTTCACGACGCTGATCGGCGTCTCCGGCTGCGGCAAGAGCACCCTGCTGCACATCGTCGCGGGGCTCGAGCAGCCGACGTCCGGGCGCGTGGAGATCGGCGGCAGCGAGGTCTTCGGCCCGGGGCGCGACCGCGGGATGGTGTTCCAGAGCTACACGTTGTTCCCCTGGCTCACCGTGCAGGCCAACGTGGAGTTCGCGCTGCGCGACACCGAGCTGTCCCGTGCCGAACGGCGGGAACGCGCCCGGGAGTACCTCGAGCTCGTCGGCGTGAGCGACTTCCGCGACGCCTTCCCGTCACAGCTCTCGGGCGGCATGCGGCAGCGGGTGGCGATCGCGCGGGCCCTGTCGTACCGCCCGCGGATGCTGCTCATGGACGAGCCCTTCGGCGCCCTCGACGCCCAGACCCGCCAGGACATGCAGGAACTGCTGCTGCAGGTCTGGGAGGCCCATCGGCTCAACGTGCTCTTCGTCACCCACGACATCGACGAGGCGATCTTCCTGTCGGACAGGATCGTGATGCTGTCCGGCCGTCCCGGGCGCGTGAAGCTCGACCTCCGGCCGGGGATCCCTCGGCCCCGCACGGTCGACATCCTCACCTCCCCGGTGCTGATGTCCTACAAGGCGCGGCTGCTCGCCGCACTGCGCGAGGAGGGCGCCGCCGCGACGAGGGCCGGCTGAGCCGACACGGCGGGGTCAGCGCAGTCTGTCCTCGATGGTGGCCGCCGTGGCGCGCAGCGCGGCCACGACGCCGGCCGGGTCGACGTCGGAGGCCACCGGCCAGGTGACGGCCAGGCTGGCGAGGTTCGCGGGGGACCGGATGGCGACCGCGACCGACGCGAAGCCCGGGGTGATCTCCGAGTCCTCGGTGGCATACCCGCGGGCGCGTGTCTCGGCGAGGACCCGCCGAAGCGCCGCAGAGGTGCGCGGCCCCGCGCCGGTGCGGTCGGTGAACGCGGCGGCCGACGGATAGAGCGCTCGCACCTGCTGCCGCGGCAGCCCGGCCAGGATCGCCCGTCCCGATGCCGCGAGGTGCGCCGGGAGCCGGACGCCGACATCGGTGACCAGCGGGGGACGCCCGGGGGCGCGCTCCTCGTGGATGTAGACCACGTCGGAGCCATGGAGCACCGACAGGTGGGCGGACTGCCCCACCCGGTCGACCAGCCGCGTCAACGGCAGGCGGGCGAGGCGGGCGAGCGGCGCCTGCCGCGTGTACCCCTGGCCGACCTCCCAGGCAGCGATGCCGACGCCCCAGGCGTGCTCCTCGGGATAGTGGACGACGAAGGACTCCGCGGCCATGGCGGCCAGCAGGTGGTAGGCGGTCGAGCGGGGCAGGCCGAGATCGCGCGCGATCCTTCCCGCGGGCACCGGGGCGGCTCTCTCGGAGAGATAGCGGAGGACGCGCAGGGCGGCGGAGGCTGCCGGGACGGGACGGCTCACGGCACCATCCTGACGTCTCGTATCCGAGGCACATTCCGTTTTCAGCATCTGGCCCCGGTGTCCCTCCCGGTCCTTGAATTGTCCCGTGGATCGCATTCTCGTACGACCGGGCCCGCTCACCCGGGCCGAGGTCGTGGCCGTCGCCCGGCATGGTGCCCGGGTCGAGCTCAGCGACGCCGCCCGCGAGGCCATCACGGTGTCGCGGCATGCCGTGGAGGCCCTCGCCGCGTCGGACGACGCCGTCTATGGGATCTCCACCGGCTTCGGCGCCCTGGCCCGCCGATCGATCCCGCCCGAGTCCCGCACCGCCCTGCAGCGGAGCCTCATCCGCTCCCACGCGGCCGGCAACGGGCCCCGGGTCGAGGACGAGGTCGTGCGTGCTCTCATGGTGTTGCGCCTCTCGACCATGGCGACCGGTCACTGCGGCGTCCGGGTGGAGGTCGCACAGGCCTACGCCGGGCTGCTCAACGCCGGGCTCGTGCCGGTGGTCCACGAGTACGGCAGCCTGGGCTGCTCCGGCGACCTGGCGCCGCTGGCGCACTGTGCGCTCGCCGTGACGGGTGAGGGAGAGGTCGTCGACCGCGGGGTGATCCGTCCCGCCGCCGAGGCGCTGCCCGACCACGGGCTGCACCCGGTGGTGCTGGCCGAGAAGGAGGGCCTCGCGCTGATCAACGGCACCGAGGGCATGCTCGGCATGCTGGTGCTGGCCCTGGACGACCTCGCGCGGCTCGCGGACACCGCTGACCTGGCCGCGGCGATGAGCGTGGAGGGGCAGTGCGGCACGGACCGGGTCTTCGCGGCCGACCTGATGGCGCTCCGTCCCCACCCGGGCCAGGCGACGTCGGCGGCCAACCTGCGGCGGTTCCTCGCGGGGTCGCCGATCGTGGCCAGCCACCGGCACGGCGACGGCGAGGTGCAGGACGCGTACTCGCTGCGCTGCGCCCCGCAGGTGCACGGGAGCCTGCGCGATGTGCTCGACTACGCCACCGCCGTGGCGGAGCGTGAGCTCGCCGCGGCGATCGACAATCCGTCCGTCCTCCCCGGCGGGCGGATCGAGTCCCACGGCAACTTCCACGGGGCGCCGCTGGCGCATACCTTGGACTTCCTCGCGATCGCCGTCGCCGATGTCGCCTCCATGAGCGAGCGGCGCACCGACAGGTTCCTCGACGTCGCCCGCAACCGGGGCCTGCCGGCGTTCCTCGCCGACGACCCGGGGGTCGACTCCGGTCACATGATCGCCCAGTACACGCAGGCCGCGATCGTGTCGGAGCTGAAGCGCCTGGCCGTGCCGGCGAGCGTGGACTCCATCCCGTCCAGCGCCATGCAGGAGGACCACGTCTCGATGGGGTGGCATGCCGCCCGCAAGCTGCGCACCGCCGTCGACGGGCTCACCCGGGTGCTCGCGATCGAGGTGCTGACCGCCGCCCGCGGGATCGAGCTGCGCGCGCCGCTGGAACCGGCGCCGGCCACCGGAGCGGCGGTGCGCAGACTCCGCAGGTCGGTCGCCGGGCCCGGCCCGGACCGGTACCTCGCCCCAGAGATCGAAGCCACCGTCATGCTGATCGCCGGCGGGGACCTGCTCACCGCCGCCGTCCCGAAGGAGTCCCGATGACCCATGCCTCCGTCCGCGCGCCGCGCGGCACCCGGCTCACCGCCCGGTCCTGGCAGACCGAGGCGCCCCTGCGCATGATCATGAACAACCTCGACCCCGAGGTCGCCGAGCGTCCCGACGATCTCGTCGTGTACGGCGGGACGGGCCGCGCCGCCCGCTCCTGGGAGGCGTTCGACGCCATCGTCGCGAGCCTCGCCGACCTCGCGGCCGACGAGACGCTGCTCGTGCAGTCGGGCAAGCCGGTGGGCGTCTTCCGCACTCACGAGTGGGCCCCGCGCGTGCTGATCGCGAACTCCAACCTCGTCGGGGACTGGGCGACCTGGCCCGAGTTCCGGCGCCTGGAGTCCCTGGGGCTCATCATGTACGGGCAGATGACGGCCGGCTCGTGGATCTACATCGGCACGCAGGGGATCCTGCAGGGCACCTATGAGACCTTCGGCGCGGTCGCGCGCAAGCGCTTCGGCGGCACCCTGGCCGGCACGCTCACGCTCACCGGCGGCTGCGGCGGCATGGGCGGGGCTCAGCCGCTGGCGGTCACGATGAACGAGGGTGTCGTCCTGATCGTCGAGGTGGACGCCGGCCGGCTCGCCCGCCGGGTCGAGCACGGCTATCTCGACGAGTACACCGACGACTACGCCGACGCGGTCGCGCGGGTGCTGGCGGCCAAGGCCGACGGGCGGGCGCTGTCGGTGGGCCTGGTCGGCAACGCGGCCGAGGTGTTCCCGCGGCTGCTCGCCGACGGCGTGCCGGTCGACATCGTCACCGACCAGACCTCGGCGCACGACCCGCTGAGCTACCTTCCGCTCGGCATCTCCGTCGCGGACTGGCACACGGTCGCCGCCGCCGACCCCGAGGACTTCACCCGCCGCGCACGGGAGTCGATGGCCGCGCACGTGGCGGCCATGGTGGGCTTCCAGGACGCCGGGGCGGAGGTGTTCGACTACGGCAACTCGATCCGCGCCGAGGCCGAGCTCGGCGGGTACGACCGGGCCTTCGCGTTCCCGGGATTCGTGCCGGCGTACATCCGTCCGCTCTTCTGCGAGGGCAAGGGCCCGTTCCGCTGGGCAGCGCTCTCGGGCGATCCGGCCGACATCGCCGCCACCGACGCCGCGATCCTCGACCTCTTCCCCGACGACGAGCACCTGCGGCGCTGGATCACCAAGGCGGGCGAGAAGGTGCACTTCGAAGGGCTGCCGGCCCGGATCTGCTGGCTCGGCTACGGCGAACGGCACCTCGCGGGTCTTCGGTTCAACGAGCTCGTCGCATCGGGAGCCGTGTCGGCGCCGATCGTGATCGGCCGTGATCATCTCGACGCCGGCTCCGTCGCCTCCCCCTACCGCGAGACGGAGGGAATGGCCGACGGATCGGACGCGATCGCCGACTGGCCGCTGCTCAACGCCCTGCTCAACACAGCCTCGGGCGCGACCTGGGTCTCGATCCACCACGGTGGCGGAGTCGGCATCGGAAGGTCCATCCACGCCGGCCAGGTGGTCGTCGCCGACGGTACGGCGCTCGCGGCGGAGAAGATCGCCCGGGTCCTCACCAACGATCCCGGGACGGGCGTCATGCGGCATGTCGACGCCGGCTACGACCGGGCACGCGACGTCGCCCGCGAGCGCGGCGTCCGGATCCCGATGGGGCTGTGATGGCGACGGCGACGGGGCTGCTGGACGACCTCGCGGGGATCGGCCGCGATCTGACGGGCGGCGGGTACCACCGGCTCGCCTGGGAACGTCCCACGCTCGAACTGCGCGAGTGGTTCGCCGCCGAGGCGGGCCGGCGCGGGCTCGACGTCACGGAGGACGGCAACGGCAATCAGCTCGCCTGGTGGGGCAGCGGGGACGACGCGTTGCTGATCGGCTCCCACCTGGACTCGGTCCGCGGGGGCGGCGCCTTCGACGGGCCCCTCGGCGTGGCGTCCTCCCTGGCTGCCGTCGACACCCTTCGCGACGCCGGCTTCACTCCGTCGCGTCCGATCGTCGTGGCGAACTTCACCGACGAGGAGGGGGCGCGTTTCGGTGTCGCCTGCGTCGGATCGCGGCTCGCCACCGGCGTCCTGGCGCCCGAGCGGGCGCTGAGCCTGCGCGACGACGACGGCACGACCCTGGCGGAGGCGATGCGGGCCGGCGGCGCCGACCCGGCCGCGGTCGGCCCGGCGGACTGGCTGGCCTCGATCGGTGCGTTCGTCGAGTTGCACGTCGAGCAGGGACGGGCGCTGATCGACTCCGGCGACGCGGTCGGCGTGGCCTCGGCGATCTGGCCGCACGGACGGTACCGGCTCGACCTGCACGGCCAGGGCAACCATGCCGGCACGACCGCGATGACCGATCGTCACGACCCGATGCTCACCTACGCGGCCGCGGTCCTGGCGTCGGCGGCCGCGGCGTCCGAGACCGCCCGGCGGGCCACGTTCGGCCGGGTCCGGGTGGCGCCCGGCAGCACGAACTCCATCCCGGTGCAGGTCACCGCATGGCTGGACGCGCGTGCGGAGTCGGAGGAGGCGCTCGCCGGACTGGTGGACCGCATCCTGTCCGACACGCGCAGGGCCGCGGCCGGACACGGCACCCGGGCGGAGCTCACCGAGGAGTCGGTCACGTCCGCCGTCACGTTCGATCCCGGTCTGCGGGATCGGCTCGCGACGCTGCTCGGCGCTCCGCAACTGCCCACCGGGGCGGGGCACGACGCCGGAATCCTGGCGTCGCGCGTCCCCACCGCGATGCTGTTCGTCCGCAACCCGAGCGGGATCTCGCACGCGCCCGAGGAGTACGCCGAGCCCGCCGACTGCGAGGCGGGGGTCGCGGCGCTGGCCGAGGTGATCCGGGAGCTCGCGTGACGCCCCGTCCGGCTTTCGCGAACTGCCACTCCCATGCCTTTCACCGTGCCCTGCGCGGCCGCGCGCACACCGGGCGGACGTTCTGGGGCTGGCGGGACGGGATGTACGCGGTCGCCGGCGTGCTGGATCCCGACCTCTACTTCCGGCTCGCCCGCGCCACCTATGCCGAGATGGCCTGTGCCGGGATCGGAGCCGTCGGCGAGTTCCACTACCTCCACCACGGCCCGGGAGGCAGGCGGTACGCCGACCCGCACGCCATGGCCGAGGCGGTGATCGCCGCCGCCCGGGAGGCCGGGCTCCGGATCTGCCTGCTCGACGCCTGCTACCTGCGGGCCGGCTTCGCGGGAGAGGAACTCGCTTCCGCGCAGCTCCGGTTCGCACACGCCGACGCCGCGTCCTGGGCGCAGGATGTGCGGGAGCTCGCGGCGCGCCATGCCGGCGATCCGGCGGTGGTGGTGGGCGCAGCGATCCACTCGGTCCGCGCGGTCGACGAGGCGTCCCTGGCGCTGGTGGCCGGAGCCCTGCCCGAGGCGCCGCTGCACGTCCACGTGAGCGAGCAGCCGGCCGAGAACGATGCCTGCCTGGCCGCGACCGGACGCACCCCCGTCGGGTTGCTCGCCGATGCGGGCGTGTGGACGTCGCGCACGACCGCCGTCCACGCGACCCATCTGACCGCCGCGGACGTCGGGATCCTCGGCCGGGCCGCGGGCTGGGCGTGTTTCTGCCCGACGACTGAGGCGGAGCTGGCCGACGGGATCGGGCCCAGCGTGGCGCTGCGCGACGCGGGGGCACGGATCACCCTCGGCTCGGACTCCAACACCGTGATCGACACGTTCGCCGAGGCTCGCGGCCTGGCCATGCACGAGCGCCTCGCCAGCGGCGACCGGCAGGGCTGGGACGCCGCCGGGCTGTGGCGGGCGGCCACGTCCGACGGCGCGGCATCGCTCGGGTTCGGGGACCTCGGCGGGTTCGATCTCGCCGAGTCGGTGCGGACCGCCGGAGCCACCGAGCCGATCTGGGCCGCGACGGCAGCCGACGTCGTGCCACCGCCGGAGCTGGACCCGCAGTGGGTGCGCGCCGAGCTGCGGTCCGTCGTCGACGAGGTCTGGGGGAGGCTGTGAGCACCGCGTACACGAACATCGGAGAACTCGTCACGTGGGACGAGGGGCGCCCGCTGCGGCACGGCGCGGGGCTGGTCGTCGACGGGGGACGCGTGGCGTGGGTGGGCGACGCCGTCGACACCCCGGCCGCCGACGAGCGGGTCGACGTGCAGGGTGCGGCCGTCGTCCCCGGTTTCGTCGATGCGCACACGCACCTGGTCTTCGCCGGCGATCGCGCCGCCGAGTTCGAGGCCCGGATGTCGGGGGCGCCGTACAGCGCGGGCGGGATCCGGTCCACCGTGGCGGCGACGGCGGCGGCCGGCGATGCAGAACTCGGCGCCCTGGTCGCGAGCCGGACCGCCGAGCTGCGGCGTCAGGGGACGACGACCTTCGAGGTCAAGAGCGGCTACGGGCTCACCGTCGAGGCGGAGGAACGCCTCCTGCGGATCGCCCGGGCGGCCACCGCCGAGACGACCTATCTCGGCGCCCACGTCGTGCCCGACGGCGTGGATCCGGACGACTACGTGGCGCTGGTCACCGGCGAGATGCTCACCGCCTGCGCGCCGCACGCGCGCTGGGTCGACGTGTTCTGCGAGACGGGGGCGTTCGATGCCGATCAGTCGCGCGCCGTGCTCGAGGCGGGCCGGGCGGCCGGGCTGCTCGCCCGGATCCACGCCAACCAGCTCGGCTATGGTCCGGGCGTGCAGCTCGCATGCGAGATCGGCGCGGTCGCGGCCGACCACTGCACCTATCTCACCGACGCCGATGTCTCCGCGCTCGCCGACAGCGGGGTCGTCGCCGGTCTTCTGCCCGGAGCGGAGTTCGCCACCCGGGAGCGCTACTCCGATGCGCGGCGGCTGCTCGACGCCGGTGTGCGGGTCGCCATCGCCACCGACTGCAACCCGGGGAGCTCCTACACGTCGTCGATGTCCTTCTGCATCGCGTTAGCGGTGCGGGAGCTGGGGATGACTCCCCTGGAGGCGCTGCATGCCGCCACCGAGGCGGGAGCGTGGTCGCTGCGACGTGACGACGTGGGCCACCTCCGGCTGGGCGCGCGGGCCGACCTGGTGATCCTCGACGCGCCCAGTCACGTCCACCTCAGCTACCGGCCCGGCGTCCCCCTCATCGCCTCGGTGAGGACGGGGCGGGGCGCCTCACTCGAGCAGTGAGGCGTCGCGCGCCCGCCGGACGAGTTCGGAGCGGCTCTTCGCGCCGAACTTCGCGCGGAGCGTCACGACCTGCTTCCGGATCGTGTTCGGAGACACATGGAGCTCGGCCGAGAGCTCGGGCACGGACCGGTCGGTGGCGAGCAGGGGAAGCAGGATCCGTTCCCTCCGGGTGAGCCTGACATGAGCGAAGGTGCCCAGCGCGTCGAGGCCGGCGTCGGACAGGCCGGCCAGCGCGCGGTCCAGTTCGTCGTAGGGCGTCGTGGGGACGTCCGCCGCTGCCGCGGCGGTGCGGCAGGCGCTCATGAGCGCGTCGCGGAAGGGATGTGGCAGGTGCGCGACGCTCAAGGGCGAGTTCACGCGCAGGCAGAGGTCCACGGCAGCGCGGGCCGAGGACTGCCGTTCGGCGTCGGTGCCCGTGGTGCTCATGACGATCGCGGCAGCGCGGAGGACGGTGAGATGCGAGCGGATCGAGGGCCAGACGTCGTGGCGGACCAGCTCCTTGTCCGCGACGCGGATGGCCTCGTCGAAGTGCCCGGTGCACAGCTCGGCCTCGACCACCGCCAGACAGGCGACGGGGGCCTGCGCGCAGGCCGCGAGCTCGCGGGCGGCACCGTGGGCTCCGATGCGGATGAGCAATCGGAAGCGCGCCAGTGTCAGGAGTGCCCGAGCGATCGGGAGCTCGTGGTCGGAGAAGCCGTCGGAGTAGAACGCGAGCCCGGCATCCAGATCGTTCAGCCCGGCCGCCGCGTCGCCCCACAGCGCGCTGTGCTCGGCGCGGAACGCGATGCTCAGCCACCACAGGGGAGCCCGCCGCGCCGAGGCGTCCGCAAGCCGGGCGATCATCTGCGCGGATGCCTCGGAGTCGAGGGAGCGCAGGGCGTGGAAGCCCAGCGCCATGTCACCGGCCGCGCCGCTCAGCGACGGGTACGGGCCTCCGGGGTCGGCCGGGCCGCCGGGACGTGGGAGGACCGCTCCGGGCGCCGGGGCCCGTGGATCGTCCCGGGTGTGCCCCCACAACTCCAGCGCGAGGGAGCGCAGGGGCCGGGCACTGGGGCTCTGCTCGTCGCCCTCGGCCACCAGCATCGCCATTTCGGCGTACCTGCGCGTGAGTTCGAGGTCCCCTCGCGCGAAGGCGAGCCACGCCGACATCGTGTGGAAGCGAGAACTCGTGCTCGCCGAGGGCGACCATCCCTCTTCCTGCAGCGCCCCGATCCGGCCGGCGACGGCCTCTCGCGTCTCCCAGGCCTTGTCCAGGTTCACGGAGACGGCGGCGTCGGGCAGGTAGAGGAGCACAGCGGCCCACAGGACCCCGCGCTGGATCGCTCGTTCCGGATCCGTCTCGTGTCTCCACTGCGCATGGTGCTCGAGTCCGTCCCGGGCCAGGTGGTTCAGGCCCTCGACGAGGCCGCCTGCGCCCTCCGATCCGGCCGCCCACGCCTGTGGGCAGGCGAACGACAGTTCCGGGTATTGTCCGCGAACCGCGCCGGGCACGGATCGGAATACGGACGAGGCTCGGGGAAAGGATTGGACGCCGGTCCATCGCAGAACCTTCGTCCACAGTTTTCCGAGGATGTCCCATCGCTGAATATCCAGTGCCCACACCGCGATATCGTCGGGCGCACCGTGAACGGGGTCGGTGATCCAGGCATCCAGCAATCTCTCCTTTCCGCTGTCCTCTCCGCCGAGGTCTTCCAGAAGAGCGATACCGCGTGCGCGTGGCTCGGGGCGCAGCGTGAGAGCGGAGCCGGGTACGAGCCATATCGCCGCACCGTCGCGCACCGCGCCGGAACTCCACTGCTCCCACCCGAGGTCGCGATCGATTCCTGCAGCGCGAGAGGCAAGCTCGAAAAGGTCGTCGCTGATCTCCTCCTTGACGACCAGGAGCGCCAGCAAGAGGTCTTCGCCTGATGGAAGACTCTGCCATTCCTCGTCGATCGGTGGGTACATCGACGGATTGTCCCCGTCAAGTAAGGTGGATCCTTCTTTCCAGCGTTGGTCGTGCTGCCTCATTGCGTGAGTTCCTCCCCCTCATCCTCCTGTCGGATCAACCAGGAGCTCGCAGATAGACATCCGAGGGAATGCGTTGGCCCATCTACCTCGACTTCCTGATGTGTTGATCGCTGCGGCGATTCCCGTCGTTGGGGCGGAGGACGAGGCGTCCCCGCGAAGCGAGCTGTCTCGGAGATGGGAACCCCTGTCGCTGTCGCGTGGATGAAAACGCTAAGGCCGTTGAGGTTGTTGTACTCGTCGGTCCAAATACTAGACGCGAGGCTCGTGAGGAGTGCCCGGGCGATGGTTCCTCACCAGTTCGTGCGTTGCGCGACGCTCGTGGTGCAGCAATGGTCGTGAGTCGAATGGTGTTTGGTCGTGGCATTCATGTACAAATGCCCACGGGATTTGGTGCCGAACGGAGTCGGCGGGCGCGGTCGGAGCAGGCGGTGCGTGCGCCGGCCGCGGCGGAGGGGGACCGCACGGGGGCTCAGTAGTCCTCGTCGAGGCTGTCGTGACGGGAGGTGTAGCTCCGGAGCCCGTCGTCGCGCAGGGCCGCTCCGAGTTCGCTCATGCTCGTCGGATCGTAGAGGTCGATCGATGCTCCGTCGGGGGACGTACCGAATCCCGTTGTCGGGGCCTGAAGCGTGAGGATGTCGCTCGCGGCGTCCAGTTTGAGGCTCGCGCCGATGCGAAGGATCGTCTCGTCGGAGAGTCCCGCGTCGACGGTGAGGTAGCCGCCGACCTCGCTCAGCACGGTGTCGAGCTTCGCGGGGTCGGACAGGGTCTCGCGGGTTGACAGCTTGACCAGCATGGCCCTGAGGACCGTCCGCTGCCGCTTGGCGCGGTCGAGGTCGCCGTTCGGAAGCCCGTATCGCTGTCGGACGTAGGCGAGGAGCGCGTCGGATTGCAGAGTCAACTCGCCTCGCGGGAACCGGTATTCGCCACTGCGAGAACTCGTCTCGTTCCATACCGTGATCTCGCCCACGGTGTCGGACAGCGAGAGAAACCCCTCGAAGTCGACGGAGACGGCGTGATCTATGGTGATGCCCAGCAGAGCCTCGAGGGTCTCGGCCGTGAGCGCCGTTCCCCCCAGCGAATGAGCCGCGTTGATCTTATTCTCTCCGTGTCCAGGAATGTTGACGTAGAGATCACGAGGAAACGAGATGAGATAGACTTTGTCCCGATTCGCGGTCACGTGCGCGATCAACAGGGCGTCGCTACGGCCCGCATCGTCACCGCGAGAGTCGCTGCCGACGACGAGGATGTTCAGCGGGGATCCGTCGGCGTCGGAGGATTCGGCTCCGCCGGTCGACGGAAGCAGCCCCGGGTCGCGCTGGATGGCCGAAAGGGCTGCCTTCGTGCGCCAGACCGCATACCCTGTTGCCCCACCGGCGATCAGCGCTATCGCGATTATGAGCGCGACGAGCCATCGCCACAGCCTCGACGGCCGGCCACGGCGAGGACCGGGCTTTCCCGGATCGGGGAGTCCCTGTTCTTTCTCGTCGGTCACTATCCGAGTCTTCGTGCGAATTGCGGCACGGGGCAAGGCGTAGATGGAATTGCCTGCAGAAATAGCTCATCCTTCGTGCCGCAATGGGTCTGCGATTCGTGTCGCGCACGGCCTGGGGGCGTCGGCGTCCGCGACCGGGCATCGCGGGACGGGACCGCGTCCTCGGCCGGGAGGGGCCTTTCGGTCGCTCACGGGGTCGGCGGCGCCGAGCTGTGGAAAGCCTGAGGCCCCGCCGGGTCCCCTCTGTGGTGTGGCGGAGCACCCCGTCGGTATGAATACGTGGGGATCATCGATATGAAAAGGCCCGGGAAGAGTGTCGCCGGCGTGCTCGACGGAGCAGGCTGTAATCGCCGTCCACCGGTGGGCGGTCCACAGTCCGATCCGTGCGTGTGGTGTCGACGCACACTCCGGGACGGACGAGCGAGTGTGCGCCGCAGGTCCGGGTCCCCCGAGCCGGGCCTGCGGTGCATTCGCTCCGGCGCGCACCTTCGGTGCTCGCGGCTCGGACGAGAGCCGGCGCGCGTCAGCTCTCGACGGCGCGCACGATCGTCTCGACGGACTCGGCGATGAGGCGGAGGGCCCTCGCGTAGGCGGCGGCATCCCGCCCCGTCGGATCCGGCACATCGTCGCCGTTCTCGGGCCGGGCTGTGATCGCGCGCGCGAGGCTCACCCGCGGGAGGAGCTGACGCAGCCGCTCCGCCGAGGTGTGCCCGGTCAGCGCGACAGGATCGAGCGCGTGCGCGATCCTCGCGAACTCCCGCAGCGTGTAGGTGCGCCGAACGGCGCCGGGAACCCGGCGGAGGATCGCGGACCGGTGCTCGGTGGCAAGGGCGAGGACCAGGTCGGCTTCGACGATCGACGCGTCGGTCACCTGATGGGCCCGGAAGCCCTCCGCCCGCACCCCGGAGCGCCGAAGGAACGCGGCGACCGGGGGATCGATGGCACCTCCCACCACGGCTCTCACCCCGGCGCTGCGCACGGCGACCGAGTCGTCCAGTCCTTGCCGCAGGAGGTGTTCGGCGACCGGGGAGCGGCAGAGGTTTCCTGTGCAGACGGTCAGCAGGCGTACCGGTGCCGCGGCGACGGGCGCGTTCATCGCAGACTGCGGGGCAGGCTGTCGTCCTTGCCGGAAGCGACGATGAGCTCCTGCGGCGCGATGGGCATGGCGCGCCGGCTCGCCCGTCGTACGGATGTGTCGAACGTCAGGTCCGGTCCGGAGTGCGCGCCGTAGTCGTAGCGCTGCCGCCCGTACCCGTCACCATGGCCGGCTCGGCGCCGGTTGAGGACGAGCCCGAGGATCTCGGCCTCGACGTGCTCGAGCGACCCGATGGACGCCGCGAGCTGCGGTTTGGTGACCACTCCGCAGCCGGCCACGAGGAGCACTCCGCCGCCGACGCGGGCGAGAAGCGCGGCGTCCGTCACGGGAAGAAGCGGCGGCGAATCCACGATGACGATGTCGTACTCCGCCATCGCCCGGTCCAGCAGGTCCTCCATCGGACGTGAGCCGAGCAGTTCCGCGGGATTCGGCGGCGTCGAGCCGGCGGGGAGAGCGTGGAGGTTGCCGCGTGCGACCGGCTGGACGACGTCGGCGAGCCGCGCCCGCCCGATGACGACATCCGTGAGGCCCACCGTGCCGTCCAGGCCCAGCGTCGGAGCGATCGAGGGCCTCCGCAGGTCGGCCTCCACGAGCAGGACCGATCGCCCGGTGTCAGCAAGGGCGCCGGCGAGATTGATCGCAGTGGACGTCTTTCCCTCGCCGACCACGGACGAGCTGACGACGATCGAGTTGCGTCGGAGGCCGAGCTCCAGGAACTGCACGTTGGTGCGCAGGTGCCGGTAGGCCTCGGCCCGGGCCGAGTGCGGCGCGGATTCGAACACCAGCGGGTGGTGAGCCGCTTCGGAGTCGAACGCCACGACGCCGACGACGGAACGCTCGGTCACGTCCGCGACGTCCTGCTCGGAGACGACGGTGATGTCGAGACGTGAGCGCAGGACGGCCTGCCCCACGCCCAGGAGGAGTCCCAGGATGGCGCCGAGAGAGAGGTTGAGCGCCAGGCTCGGCGACGTCGCCGATGTGGGAACCGCGGCCGGCTGGATCACCGTGGCGGTGACGCGCTTGGCCCCGGTGTCGGACTGCGGCGACAACTGCGTGACGACCGTCCTCATCTGGGCGGCGATGGCGTTCGCGATGCTCGCGCTCTGCGTGGCGTCCGCGTTCGTGACGGAGATCTCCAGGATCGCGGTGTTGGTGGGGACGGTGGTGCTGACCGACTGTGCCAGCTCGCTCGGGCTCATCGTGAGCTCGAGCCGCTCGATGACCGGTTGCAGGACGGTCTGCGTCGTGACGACCTGCATATAGGACTTCACCTGCGTGTTCGCATATGTCGAGCCCTGGTTCAGATCCCCGACCGTGTCCGCACCGTTCACGGTGAAGAACAAGGACGTGGACGCGGTGAAGACGGGCGTCATGAAAAACGTCACGCTCGCCGCCGCGATCAACCCCGACACAAGAAGGCCCAGAACGCTCAGCCAGTATTTGCGCAGGATTGAGATGTAATCGGTCAGTTCCATGTAGGCACGCTTTCTCGGACTCGTAGCCGTCGTAAGGCCAGCCTATGGAGCCGCCGCATGCCTTCCGGCGCGTGGAGGATGACCGACGGGAGCACGCGGAGGACCAATTCCGGTACCAACGCGGAAGGGCAGGGGCACGTCACCTGCAACTCGACCCGCGTGTGCAGGCGGGAGACCCGGCGGCCTCGACCGCGCGGCGCACGCCGCCGCCGAGGTCTCCGCCGCCGGGCAGCGAGCCCCGAACCCCTCGTCTCCTCCTCGCCGGTGGTGCAGGAGTCGTCCCCTTCCACCTGCATTTCCCTCACCATTTGGTGCGGCATGACCCTCCTTGTCGAATCACGAGCGAGCACCGTCGTGGCAGACTCTCGAATCGGGTTCCCCGAGGCATGTCGTGTGCCCCGCAAGGGAGGAAGAAAATTGCAGAAAGCAATGGCGAGCAGGCAGAGCAGGAACGGTGTGCGATTCACGTTCCAGTTCCTGTTGGATGCGGTCGCATGGTCCGCGGCTCTTCTCATGGCCGTCGTGCTCCGAAGTGAGTTCCACGTCGATACCGCGTCCCTGGCGGCGGTTCTCGTGGCGGCCGTGGCGGTCTCGGCCGTGCAACTCGTCGTCGGACTGGCGCTCCGCCTCTACCAGGGCCGTTACAGGTACGGGTCCTTCGAGGAGGTGCGCGCGGTCACGCTGACGTCCTTCCTCGTGGTCGCCGTGCTCCTGGTGGGCGCCACCGTGCTGGACGGGGACCTGAGGCTGCCGCGGAGCGCCGTTCTCATCGCGCTCCCGATCGCCCTGCTCCTCCTGCTCGCCGTCCGCTACGTCGCGCGGTTGGCGCGCGAGTCCGCGGCGCGAACGTCCACAGGCGTGGAGCCGGCGATCGTCTTCGGCGCCGGGTACCTGGGCGAGACGCTGGTCCGGAGGATGGCGACGGACCCGGCGTCGCCGTACGTCCCGGTCGGCCTCCTGGACGACGACCCGGGAAAGCGGCATGTGCGGATCCGCAGCGTCGACGTCCTGGGCCGCCTCGACGATCTGCCGGACGTCGTCTCCCGGACGGGTGCGACCGTGCTGGTGGTTGCGATCGCCGGGGCCGGTGCCGACCTCATCGAACGGGTCGTGGACCTGGCGAGTCCCTGCGGTCTGCAGGTGAAGGTGCTGCCGCCTCTGTCCGAGGTGCTGCGCGGAGCCACACAGGTCGATGATCTCCGCGACCTGTCGATGGAGGACCTGCTGGGAAGGCCGCCGGTCAACACCGACGTCGAGAGGATCGCGGGCTACCTGACCGGCAAGCGGGTCCTGGTGACCGGGGCGGGCGGCTCGATCGGCTCCGAGCTCTGCCGGCAGATCAACCGATACGGTCCCGCTGAGCTCATCATGCTCGACCGCGACGAGACCGGCCTCCAGTCGGCCGAGCTCGGCGTCCTCGGCCACGGACTGCTCACCGGCCCCGAGGTGGTTCTCGCCGACATCCGGGACGCGGCGACGCTGCTGGGCGTGTTCCGGAGCCGACGCCCGGAGGTCGTGTTCCACGCCGCCGCGCTGAAGCACCTCCCGATGCTGCAGCAGTATCCCGAAGAGGCGTGGAAGACCAACGTCCTCGGCACCCAGAGTGTGCTCGATGCCGCGCGGGCCGTCGGCGTCTCGACGTTCGTCAACATCTCCACCGACAAGGCGGCCAACCCGTGCAGCGTCCTGGGGCACTCGAAACGCCTGGCCGAGCGGCTCACGGCCGAGGTCGCGCGACAGACCGGGTCCGCCTACCTCTCGGTGCGCTTCGGAAACGTCCTCGGCAGCCGGGGATCGGTGCTCCCCCTGTTCACGGCGATGATCGAGCACGGCGGCCCTGTGACGGTGACCGATCCCGACGTCACGAGGTACTTCATGACGATCCCGGAAGCCTGCCAGCTCGTCATCCAGGCCGGCGCCATCGGTCACCCGGGCGAGGTCCTCATCCTGGACATGGGAGAGCCGGTGAGGATCCTCGACATCGCAGAGCGCATGATCCAGCTCTCCGGACGCGATGTGGAGATCGTGTTCACCGGACTCCGTGAGGGCGAGAAGCTGCACGAGGACCTCGTCTCCGAGGGGGAGCAGCACCGGTCACGGGTGCACCCGAAGATCTCGCGGGCCGCGGTTCCGGCCCTCTCGCCGACCGGGCTCGACTGGACCGACTGGTCCCGCGTCTGGCTGGAGGACCCCCTGTCCGCAGCCGCGTTGACCTCCCCCGTCGGGGCGGGCAACCGATGACCGGGCGCGTCACGCTCTCCGGGCCCGATGTGGGCGTCCTGGAGGAGCGATACCTCGTGCGAGCGATCCGGTCGGGCTGGGTGGCCCCGCTCGGCCCGGAGGTCGACGCGTTCGAGGCCGAGCTCGCCGCGCGGTGCGATCGGCTCCACTGCGTGGCGCTGTCCTCCGGGACCGCGGCTCTCCACCTCGCGCTCGTCGGCCTCGGGGTCGGCCCGGGCGACGTCGTCCTGACCTCGACGATGACCTTCGCGGCGACGGCGAACGCCATCGTGTACACGGGGGCCGAACCGGGCTTCGTCGACTCGGCGCCCGACGGGAACCTGAACCCCGCCCTGGTGCGACGTGCCGTCGACGACCTGCGAAGGAGAGGGCGCCGGGTTGCGGCGATACTTCCGGTCGATCTTCTCGGAAAGGTCTGCCGGCATGAGGAGATCGACGGGATCGCCGCCGCTGCCGGCGTCCCGGTCGTGTCCGATGCCGCGGAATCGTTCGGTTCCCTGCGCCGCGGACGTCCGGCGGCGTCCTACGGCGTCGCCGCTGCGATCTCCTTCAACGGCAACAAGGTGATGACGACCTCGGGAGGAGGTGCCCTGCTCACCGACGATGCCGAGCTGGCCCGGCGCGTGCGGTACCTCGCGACCCAGGCGCGTCAGCCGGTGGCGCACTACGAGCACACCGACATCGGGTTCAACTACCGGCTGTCGAATCTCCTCGCGGCGGTCGGGCGGGCGCAGCTGATCCGGATCGATTCCATGATCGCCCGCCGGCGGGCGCTTCGCGACCGGTACAAGGAGGCCTTCGCGGACGTCGCGGGTGTCGACGTCTTCGGTGCCGAGGCGGACGAGGAGGACAACGCCTGGCTGACCGCGATCCTGGTCGACGAGGCGACGGCCGGGTGGAATGCCGGCGAGCTCGCCGCCGCGCTCAGCGACCTGGCCATCGAATCGCGGCCGATGTGGAAGCCGATGCATCTCCAGCCGGTCTTCGCGCAGGCCATGTCCTGGATCGACGGCACCTCGGAGCGACTGTTCCGCACCGGGCTGACTCTGCCGAGCGGCTCCGCGCTGGGGGGCGCGGACCAGGAGAGGGTCTTCGCCGCCATCGACCGGTTCCTCGCGAGGTAGCCGGATGCGGGGACACAGGGGTCGTGGGGATCGGCACGCCCGGCGGGATGCCTGACGTGGCGACCGGTCGTCCGGCGGCGTACGAGGCCGGGAAGCGCGTTGTCGACGTGGTCGCGTCAGCGCTGGCGCTGGTCGTGCTCTCGCCGGTGGTCGCGGCGGTGGCCGTGCTCGTCGCCGTGCGGCTGGGGCGGCCGGTCGTCTTCCGGCAGGAGCGGCCGGGGCGAGGCGGGGAGCTGTTCACCGTCGTGAAGTTCCGGACGATGCTCGACGTCGACGAGTCCCGCGGGGTCGTGACGAACGAGCAGCGCATGACCCCCGTGGGGTCGTGGCTGCGCGCGTGCAGTCTGGACGAGCTCCCGAGCCTGTGGAACGTCCTGCGAGGCGACATGAGCCTCGTCGGCCCGCGTCCGCTGCTGCCGCGATACCTGCCTCTGTTCACGCCGGAGCAGCGGCGCCGCCACGAGGTGCGGCCCGGCCTCACGGGGCTGGCGCAGGTGAGCGGTCGCAACTCCCTGGACTGGGGCAGACGGTTGGAACTGGACGTGCACTACGTGGATCACCGCTGCGCCCGGTTGGACGCCGCGATCCTGGCGAGGACGGTGCTGACCGTCCTACGCAGGGAAGGCATCCGTTCGGAGGGCTGCCCGGTGGGGGAGCCCTTCCCGGGCGCGGGTCCTGGTGGGGTGTCGTGACGCGGCGGATCCTGATCGTGGGGGCGGGAGGGTTCGGCCGAGGGGTGTTCGGCTGGCTCGAGGGGTCGCCGCGGCATCGGTTCCTTCACGGGATCGGTGACGTGGCGTTCCTCGACGACGGTGCTCCGGCCGCGCCGCTTCTCGCCCCGATCGTCTCCACGGTCAGGGGATATGTGCCCGGGCCCCGGGACCGGGTCGTCTGCGCGGTCGCCGATCCCGGCGTCCGCCGCTCGCTCGTGGACCTGCTGCGAGGTCGAGGTGCGCGATTCCACACGTTCGTGGACGATCGCGCCGTGCTGGGCCAGGGGGTGGTCGTCGGGACGGGAGCCGTTGTCTGCCCCGGCGTCGTCGTCTCGGCGGGTGCCCGCATCGGGGATCACGTGCAGGTGAACTTCAACTGTTCGGTGGGGCACGACGTCGTCCTCGGCGCGTTCACGACGCTGAGCCCGTCGGTCAACATCATGGGCGAGGTCCAGGTGGGGGAGTCGGCGTTCTTCGGGGGGAGCGCGGTCGTCCTCCCCCGGCTGGCCGTCGGAGCGGGCGCCGTCGTCGGGGCGGGTGCCACCATTCGCGGAGGCGTGGCGGCCGGCACGACGGTGGTCGGCAGCGACGGGCGGGTCATCGCAGGCTCGGGCGAGCGTCCCGTGCGGGCGGTGCGCAGTTCATGACGAGAGCGCCGACGCGTCGCGGAGACGCCGCCGTCCTCGTCGGGGGACAACTGGTGGCCGCCGGCGGGGCCTTCGCCGTGAATCTCCTGGCGGCCCGGGCGATGTCGCCGGCGCAGCGCGGCGAACTGGCCTTCGCGCTGCAGATCGCCTACTTCGCCACGGTCTTCGCGCTGACCGGCCTGGAGCGCCCCTACATCTCGACGCGGTCGGGTCCGTTCCCGGATCATCTTCGCCGGTTCGTCTCGCTGGTCCTGCCCGGCATCGGGCTCGTTGCGCCGCTCACCGGCGTTCTCGTCGGCGCGATTCCGACGCTGGCGGGGTGGCTGGTGGGCGGAGCGGTCCTCGTCGCGGCGTATGTGGCGCTCAACGCCCTGTCCCGAAGCGTGCGGGCAGCGTTTCTCGTCAGCGGCGAGCGCCGGTGGTTCGTGTCGAATGCCGTCTTCACGCAGGTGGTCATCGTCGCCGGCGCGGTCGTGCTGGTGGTGCTCCGGGTGGCGAACCCGGTTGTGTGGATGGCGTTGTACACCCTGTCCGGTCTCGCTCCGCTCCTGATCCTCGGTCTCGCCCTGCGACGTCCGGCGGCCGCCGTCGACGGCGCCGACGTCCGTGTCCTGCGCCGCCGGGGTCTCAAGCTACTCGTCTCCGACCTCGGGAACACGGCGATGCTGCGGTCGGACCGGCTGCTGCTGCCGCTGCTCGGGTCGGCGGCGCAACTCGGTCTGTACGTCACGGTCGCGACCGTGATGGAGATGGCGACCTGGCCGGTCCAGCAGTGGGTCGACGCGTCCCTGCGCACCTGGACGAAGGAGAAGACCGGGCCGCTGACCCTGCTGCGCAGGATCGTGCTTCCGGCGCTGGGCCTGACCGCGGCGACGGCGGTGCTTCTCGGGGGGATCTGCTACGTCCTGGTGGTCCTCGTGCTCCCGGCGTCCTACCGTCCGTCGCTCCAGGTCGTCGTGCCGCTGGGGCTTGCCGCCGTCATCTATGCGTGGACGCGGGTTCAGCAGGGGATTCTCATCTCGGCGGGAGTCGCCGGACGCGTGACGGTGGCGGAGCTGTCCGGTATGGCCGCGTCGATCGCCGGATATGTCGTGTTCATTCCGGAGTGGGGGATGGGGGGCGCCGCGGCGGGGTCGATCCTCGGATACGCGGTCTGCGGTGTCGTCGGCGCGCTGTTCCTGCGGCAGGTGTCGTCGGGGACGTCCGCCGTCGGGGGAGCGAGACGGACCGGAGGTCGACGTGTCGAGAAGTGATGTCCTCATGGTCGCTCACTACGTGGGCGATCCCGGGGGGACGAACAACAGGTTCAACGAGCTCGCCGAGCGGCTGCAGGCCGGTGTCGGCGACGTCGAGCTCGTGACGTCGTCCTTCTCCCATCGACGCAAGCGGCAGCGCGTGGAGGGCGGAGTCGGCACGCCGTATGCCTTCACCGCGATCCCCGAGCCGGGATACCGGACGAACGTGTCGCTGCGCCGGATCGTCAGCCACAGGGTGTTCGCGCGCCGCGTGCGCAGGTACCTGGAAAGGCGGACACCGCCGGATCTCCTCTATTGCGCCGTGCCGTCGCTGGCCGCGGCCGGCGTCGTCGCGCGCTACGCGAGGCGGCGGGGGGTTCCGCTGGTCCTGGACGTGCAGGATCTGTGGCCCGAGGCCTTCTTGATGGTGATCCGTCCGAGGTGGCTGGGCAGGCTCGTGATGCGGCCCGTCTTCCGGCGGGCGGAGTCGGTCTACCGGGCGGCCGATCGCGTCGTCACGGTGTCCCGCACGTACTCGGATCGGGTCCTCGCCGCCCGTGGCGGGCGCGGCGGCGTGTCGACGGTTCATCTCGGGACCGATCTGGAGAGGTTCGACCGCTGGGCGGGTGGATCGCGCCCGTCGCCGCGGAGCGGGATCCGGCTGGCGTACATCGGCACCTTGGGCAGGAGCTACGACCTCGCGACGGTGTTCGAGGCGATGCGGCTCGCCGGAGAGGCGGGGATCGGCGACGTCAGCATCACCGTCATGGGCACGGGGCCGCTCGATCGCGAGGTCAGGGCGGCGGCCGTCACGTGCGGCGTGGAGGCGGAGTTCACCGGTCACCTCCCGTACCCCGACATGGTGCGCCGTCTCGCGGCGTGCGATGTCGCGGTCAATCCCATCAGGTCCGGCTCGGCGGGCAGTGTCATCAACAAGGTCGCCGACTACGCGGCCGCCGGCCTGCCCGTCATCAACACGCAGGATTCGAGCGAGTACAGGTCGCTGCTGACGGCGTACAGGGCGGGGATCAACTGCCCCCCGGAGAGTCCCGAGCCGCTGATGGAGGCCATCGGCCTGTTGAGTTCCTCCGACGTCCTGCGGCGGACGATGGGGGCAAACAGCCGCCGCCTCGCGGAGGAGGTCTTCGACCGTGCCCGCACCTATGGGGAGATCGTCGACCTGGTTCGCCGGACGCTCGATGCCGGAGACGCCGACGACCTCGTCCGAGGCGAGGCAGCGCCCGCGAACTGATCGCTCGGGCGCGAATCCGCCGCGCGGGGCCGACACGAACGAGAAGGGGGGAACGTCCTTGCCGAAGACCGGCTCATCGCGATCGAGGACCCTCGGCCCCGGCCTGGGGGACGACGTGGCCGCCGGGTCGTCCTCCGTGTGGCCATCGACTCTGGTCGCGGCCGTCCTGATATCGCTCGGTCCTGTCGCGGCCTGCTCGATCACGGGGGACTGGTCCCGGTATGTTCTGCTCGTCGTCGTCGCCGCGTGCCTTCAGTACGCCGTGCTCGCCTGGCCGGTCGTCACCCGCCGCATCGGCCCCGGCGTCGGGTGGCTGGGTGTCGCCCTCGTCTATGGGGTGGCGCAGTCCGTGACCCTGTGGTCGACGTTGCTCGACCAGGGTTCGTTCGACGTGCTCGATCTCGTGGCGCTGGCCGGGAAGGTCGTGGGCGTCCTGCTGTTCGCCGGTGTCGCGTCGCGGATGCGGGTGGGCATTCGAGGTCTTCGTCCGTTCCTTCTCGTGTTCCTGGCCACGTCGATCGTCGCCTGCCTCTACAACCTCGTCGCCTTCGGGGACCAGTTCGGACGGTTGCTGTCCGTCAGCTCGAGCTATCAGCTCGACTTCCGCGGGTTCTTCGCCAATCGAAACCAGTTCGGACACTTCCTCTTCCTGTCGCTCGTCGCGCACGAGCTGCTTCTGTGTCGTCGACGGGTGCGCATCCGTAACGTCGTGCTGGGGCTGCTGCACGTCGTCTCCTTGCTGCTGACCATGTCGCGAGGCTCGCTGCTGGGTGCGTTCGTGTTCTTGAGCGCGATGGCGGTTCGAGGGTCGCGGTTGAGCAGGTCGCTGCTGCTGCTGTGCGGTGCCGCCGCGCTGGTGGGCTGGGCGGCGCTCCCGCAGTCGCTGTTCGCGGAGCTCGCCGAGGTCGTGTTCCGCCCGGACTCGGGGCTCGCGGGTCGTGACGATGCCTGGTCTCATGGGATCCAGGTCTGGCTGGGGACGAACGTCTTCTTCGGGGTGGGGTCGTTTCGTGGTGTCGCCCTGGCCCAGGCCGGCGGCATGTCCGTGAGCGAGTTCCACAGCTTCTTCCTCGAAACCCTCGTGAGCGGCGGCCTCGCCGAGCTCGCGCTGGTCCTGCTCGTCCTCGGAGTCGCATGGCGATCCCTGAAGGGCTCGACTGCGGACAGGTCGTTCGTCGGGATCTACGGCAGCGCCTTCCTCGCCTTGGTCCTCCTCGCGTCGGTGGAGAGCGTCAGCTTCTTCACGGTCGGGTTCGTCGGAACCGTCTTCACGGTCTTCTTCGTGTCCATTCCGCTTCTCGTGGGCGCGGACGAGGGCGGGGCCACGCCTCGCCCCGGCTGAGGAGCGCAGCACCTTCGCGATCGCAGGCTGGACGCCGGTCGGCTACGCCCTGACCAGCTCGAAGCTCGCCGCAACGACGTCCACGGTGTCCTCCTTGAGCAGGATGACCCAATGGTTCAGGTTCGTCGTTCGGGCCGAGGCGAAGCTCGCACCTGCCATCCGACGGCGTCGCAGAACCTCAGTGTCCGAACCGCAGATACCGAGCGAGCCGGTCGAACTCGTCGGCAATGTCATCGAACGACCCTGAGAGGCCGACCTGGAAGGTGTCGAGAACCGTCCCAGATTGGCGTACCTCGATCGAGTGCGGCGGTCGTGGCTCGTCACCGGCGTCGCAGTAGATCAGGACGCCTCGCGGGAGTCCGAGGGATGTGCAGTAGGCCAGCAGTTGGTAGTAGTCGGCGTTGCGTCCCCGGCCGGCGCTGATGAGTTTGTACTTGCTGTCCGCGACGAGCACATTGGTGCCGGATTGGTCGGCGAAGAGGAGGTCCGGCTCGGTCGGCACGCGATGGGCGACGTCCAGCGGTACTTTGTGTTTGTCGATGCCCCAGGTGCCGCGCAGTTGGTGCTTCAGGCTGGCAAAGACGAAGTCTTCGAACACGTCGTTCATGTTGATCATGAAGGATGAGACCGCTGTACGCCCAGCACCTTGCGAAGGTCCGCCGGCTCGCAGGATGATGCGCGCGAGCTGGACGGTGCTTCGGTAGTGCTCGTTGAGGCGCGTCAGGACGTCAGTGTGGCCCGACAGGTCATCGGGCCGTAGTGGTCCGACTCCCGCCAGGAGCTTCAAGAGGCGCCGCAGCGTGAAGGCGGACTGCGGCGGGACGGCCGGGTTACGGAGAAGGGCAAGCGCTGCGGCCGCAGCAATGCGGTTGGGACGGGTGTCGATCGACCAATCGTCGTAGCGGCAGGCGATCGGGGTCGGGAGGCTGACAGCTTTCGCTTGAGCCGGCCAGTCGATACGGCCGCGGAGCGCAATGACGCGATCAGTCTCTTCGACGTACGCGCGGTCGACCCCGAGCACCAGGCTGCGTTCGAGCATCCGTGCGTACCACGTGGCGACCGCTGCCGTGAGGCTCCCGGTGGCTTGGCCGATCTCGCTCTGGCTGAATGCGATCCGCTCGGTGCTCCAGGCCATCAGGTACAGGACGTTCGCCACCGGCACTTTGGGCACGATGTGGAGGACGATCCCCGGGACGGAGATCGAGCCGACATAGGAGGACGCGCGGATCAGGTAGCCGTGCGGGCCGGGCGACAGCGCGAGGCGGGTGCCTGCGGCTGCCTGCAACCGGCGGGCCGCGCTGTCGGTGAGTTCCACCTCGATCTGCTGGTACTCCGCGAGTTGGCACACCAGCGTCTCATCCGGCATCCCCGGTCACTGCTCCGGTTCGGTTGCTGACGCAGCCCCGGCGGCTGCCTCTGCCTCCGCCGTGGCGTCGTCGTCGTTGGGCAGGCGCAGCTTCGCGGCATAGCGGCGCCGGACGGCCGTCCATTGCCAGGCGGCGAGTTCCTCCGTCCTTCCCCATAGGAGCTCTTCGAGTGTGGGGTAGATGTTGAACTCCCAGATGCGTTGCAGGGCCCCTTCGGACAGGTCATCCTTCATGAAGTGGCTTGGGCCGATGACGAGATGGTCGCCGATCTGTCCCTGGAGTTCCGAGTTCACCGCGTCGAGCAGGTCGGCGACCGCCGTGTCGCGGCCGTGATCGCTGAGCCAGCGCCGCAGCAGGCCTTTCATCTCGCCGAGGTGCGGGAAGAACGGAATGAAGTGGAAGCGTCGCCGTAGCGCAGCGTCGACGAGTGCCACCGACCGATCGGCAGTGTTCATGGTGGCGATGAAGAACAGGTTCTCGGGCAACTCGAACTTCTCGCCCGGCCGATAGAGCGTTGCGACGGGCTCTTGTCGGTACTCGAGGAGGAAGAGCAGTTCGCCGAACACCTTCGGAAGATTGGCACGGTTCAGTTCGTCGATGACCATGACGTACCGATGGTTGGGGTTGTCTGTGGCGTCCTTCGCCATCTGTGAGAGCGGCCCTCGGCGCAGTTCGTAGCTCACGGCGCCGTCCTCGTCGAGCCTCGGACGCAGCCCCTCGAAGAAGTCCTCGTAGGTGGTAGCCGGGTGGAACTGTACGACAGTCACCCGATCCGGGTCTTCCTCCACCATGGCCCGTGCCAGCCGCTTGGCGATGTAGGTCTTGCCGGTGCCGGGCGGGCCGTAGAAGACCACCTGACCCTTGTCTTCGAGCAGCGTGACGATCTTGTCCAGGAAGGCGCGATCGACATGAAGATCCTTCGCGGCTGAGGCGATGAAGTCCTTCGTCTGCACCGCGGTGTCGTCGGGTGGCTCAACAGGATCCTCGGGCTCCTCACCCGTTTCGTGTGCGTCATCCATCTGGGCGCCGCCCTGGAAGGCCGTGAAGTCGTTCCACTCGTCTTCCGTCCACGAATCCGGGCGTTCACTGAGATACCCCAAAGTCCACAACGCCCCTTGTACGTCGAGTCGATCGCGCATGGGTCGTTCCCAGCCGGAGGTGTCGCGGAGCAGTTCGTCGAAGAAGACATACGCGCGACACACAAACTGTCCCGGCGACGTGTTGGCCGGTTCGTTGCCCCAGCCAGCGAGTCTCCAGAACTTCCGGGTCATCTCGACCGTGAGCGGGGGGTGAGTCTCGGGTTCCGTCGCCATCAGGAGCCCTGACGCGAGGTTCACAGCAGCACCGGTCGTCGTGAGGCCAGCCGGACGGATGCCGTCGGCGAACGCATCGATTCGCGACTTCTCGGAGCTTCCAGGGTCGGATTCCCACAGGGCACGCAGCGCCGCTTCAGCATCGTCTGGATTGTCCTTCGCCCAGCGGACGAAGTCGCCCTTGCGTCGCCATCCGAGCAGGTTGTTCTCGCGATGGGCAAGCCCTCGCCGCAGGGTGTCGTACCAGTCGGACTCCCGTGCAAGCAGGGCTGCGCGTCCTTTGGCGAACTCTTCCGCGACGGACAGCTTGTAGTTGCGCTCGAGTCCGCCCAGGTCGAGCGTGGCCCAGATTCGCCCCAGCCAGCGAAGAAGTGCATCCCACGCCTTCGGGTTCTTCAGCCACAGGTGGAGCAGCGGGTCAACGTCCTCGGAGTAGAAGCTGAAGTCGTCGCCGTAGATCGGTTCGAGGCCCTCGCGGATACGAAGAAGCGCCCGGTCGGGGTCTGCCTCACCGCCTGTGAGATCGGCGAACCGCTCGATGAGCAGCCTCCTGTGGCGGTCAGACGAGATGTGCTCAAAGGTGTCCGGGAAGACAAGGTGGAGCAGGCCGAGCTTCGCAGCGTCGCCGGACGGAGCTGGCACGGCAAGAACGAAGTCCCGGAACGCGAATGGGTCCTGGAGCAGCGCCGTGTACTCCTGGGGCGGCAGCCGCTGGAGAGCGGTGCTGGCACGGATCACGGACGTGATCTGCGTGCCGCGCCGGGTCATCGGCCACGTACCTGGGTGCGCGAACCCGGGTCTTAGCGAGGCTACGATCTCTGGCGGCACCTGGGGCCGATCCGGATGCCAGGAGAGGATCGCGTTGAGATCCGAGAGCTTCCTCGGAGCCGAGATCGCGCCCTCCCAGATCCACCAGAAGAAGGGAAAGTGCAGCTCGACCATCAGTTGCACGGCATCTGGCGAAGCGCCGCTCAACTGCTCCTGAAGCTTGGCCAGGAACGATTTGTCAGACGAGTCATCCGGGTGGCCGACGAAGCGATCCTCAAGCTCAAGGAGGTTCTCGAGGGTCCAGATCTTTGTTCCTGGCGTCAGTATCGAGTCACGTTCAGGCAGCACCCGGGAGGCCCAGTCCCACGCGAACCGGTAGATGCGTTCCTCTCCCTCAACGTCCCCGCGCTTGCTCCTCATCGGTGTCCGCCCTCCCGAGAACGGGGCTTTCGGCTGACACAGCCCGATCGCGTGACTGGTCGGCAACGTCGCCCACTTCGAATACGAAGAAACTTAGCGACTCAACGCGGGCACCGAGGCGCAGACCTGCACGCGGCATGGCCGTCCGGTGCGGCCTGCTGTCAGCGGAATCCCGAATGTGAACCCTGCGCTACCGGTGCTCGCTGAGTTCCAGGCGGTGGCGGCCGGTCGTCGGACCCTGGTGGAGGGACCCGAATCCGATGTGCTCTGTCGCGCTGGCAGCGTCTTTCGCCGCGTGCGGCGCGTTGGTGCGAGCGGAGGGATCGAAGGCATCCAGGTCACTGGCGTCACGGTCCGGTCGGCCGAGACTGGGCCGTGGGCGGCTCATGCCATTTCGCGAGGAGGAGCGCTGCCTCCTGGTAGGCGGTGGTGCTGCCGGCGATCGCGATGACGAGGTCGTACGCGTCGTCGTCGGGGGCGTCAAGGGAGGTGTCGTTGAGGCCGTAGAAGACGACCGTGGCGAGCCAGCCGAGGCGTTTGTTGCCATCGATCAGAGCATGGTTGCGGACCAGTGATTCCAGCAGCACCGCGGCCTTGTCGTCCAAAGTGGGGTAGGCGTCCTGCCCGAACACGGTGACCTGCGGGCGGTGCAGTGCCGAGTCGAGCAGGCCGATGTCACGGATCGGCCCAACGCCCAGGTCTTCGATCAGGGCCAGGACGTCCTCGAGCGTGAGGTGCTCGGTCACTGGCCGAGGCGGTCCAGAAGGTCCGCGTATCGCTGCCGGGCATCGGCCGACAGGGTGCGGATCTTGTCCTGCCGCAGCCGGCGGGATGCCGCCTCGTGGATCGCCCGCACCGTGGCCTCCTGCTTGCTGATGCCGTCAGCCTCGGCGAGCAGGGTGAGGGCTCGCTCGTCTTCGGGAGTGAGTCGAAGAGTCATCGCCATGCCGTCATGATACCAACCTGGTATCACATGACCGCGCGCGGCTCCGCCGCGTTGAGAACCGCTACGTCCTCAGCGGTTGCGCCCAACCTGCGGGCGTCCGAGCCAGTCTGGACCACTCAGCGTCGCGACGTGTCTCCGGCTGGGTGTTCCGGGGCCAGGATGCCGTCGAGGAGGTTGTTGAGGAGTGCGTCGATGAAGGTGGTGGTGATGGGTTCGTCGGGAATGAGGAGGCGGTGGTAGACGGCGCCCCAGAGCTGGTCGATGACGACTTGGGGGTCGACGTCGGGGCGGAGTTGCCCGGCTGCTTGGGCGCGCTCCATGCGTGCGGCGGCGAGGTGGCGTCGTTCCGACGAGTAGAGCGAGCGGTAGGCGATCGCAAGTTCGGCATCGGTCTGGGCTGCGCCGATGAGTTCGGCGAGCAGTCGACCCGCGGGAGTTGCGCCGACAAGCCGTCCGAAGGCGTGGAGTTGGGCTGTGAGGTCGGCCCGGACGTCCCCGGTCTCGGGAAAGGCGAGGGTCGGCTCGACGGCGTGGAAGTAGCCGTCGAGCGCGAGCGCGCCGCGTGAGGGCCACCACTTGTAGATGGTCGTCTTGCTCACGCCGGAGATGCGGGACACCCGCTCGATCGTGAAGTCGGCGAGGCCTTCGCTGAGGAGGAGTTCGCCGACCGTCCGGAGCACGTCCGCGCGTACATCGCCTGCGGGGCGGCGGCCCCGGCCGCGACGAGCGGGCGTGCCTGCGACCGCGGTGGGCGCTGCCTTGATGGACGGGACGGCGGGCACGGAGACTCCTGTCGGTTTGCTGGGTCAGTCTAGGTGGTCCGCCCCGCGCCTCGGCTGCTGCCAAGAGCACGGGTTGCGACGGGGATGAAGGTCGCGGCGATCACGACGACCAGCGCCCAGCCGAGCGAGGTGTTTGCCATCAAACAGGCGACCAGGAGCGGGCAACTCGGGGTGCTCGGTCATGGGTGTCGGTCTCCCTCGGTGATGACTACTTCGCGATGTGCAGGAGATCGCCAAGGTCGACGCGAGTGAGGAACTCGCGGCGGACTCGATCGGCGACTTCCGAGACTTCTTCGGAGCCGTCTCGGAGGGGTCGACATGAACCCGGTAAGGTCGCTCACCCGGCGTAGACGGTGTTGCCGACCCGGGCCAGAGCGCGGGCAGTGAGGGCTCCAAAGCCGCTGGAGGCTCCGGTGATAACAACGATGTTGCTCATGATGTGCCCCCGATATCGGTAGGCGGGGCCGGTCAGGCCATGCCGCCGTTGGCGAAGATGATCTGGCCGTTGACCCAGCGGGCAGGGCCCGCGAGGAAGGCGACGACCTCGGCGATGTCCTCAGGCTGTCCGAGGCGTTCCAGCGGCGCGGCCTTGGACAGGTTCGCGATGGTGGCATCGTCCTTCGCGTCGAGGAACAGCGGCGTCGCGGTGGGGCCGGGGGCGACGGCGTTGACGGTGATGTCCCTGCCACGCAGCTCGCGAGCCAGGATCAGGGTCAGGGCCTCGACGGCGGCCTTGGACGCGGCGTAGGCGCCGTATGCAGGGAAGGACGTCCTGGTGATGCTGGTGGAGAAGTTGATGATCGCGCCGCCGGCACGCAACTGGTTGACTGCAAGCTGCGAGACGACGAAGGTGCCGCGGATGTTGGTCCGGTGCATCCGGTCGAGGTCGGCAAGGTCCATGGTCGCGATGGGCGACAGGAGCATGATGCCCGCCGTGTTCACGACGACATCGATGCCCCCGAATGCGGAGGTTGTCGCGTCGAACGCGGCCTTCATCGCGTCGTCGTCGGCCACGTCACCGCCCACGGCGATGGCCCGGCCGCCGTTGCCGACGACCTCGGCGACGATCGCCTCGGCCTTGGCTGCGTTTCCGGCGTAGTGGACTGCGACGGCGAAGCCGTCCTGTGCGAGACGATCGACGACGGCGCGGCCGATGCCGCCGGAGCCGCCGGTCACCAAGGCCACGCGGTTGGTGGTGGGTGTGGTGTTCACGATGAGACCTCCCGGGCCCGCTCACTTATATGGACGATGTGTACATATCATCACAAAATGCACGGTTCGTCCATATAGGTGGCTGGGGCACTCACAGGATCAGATGAGTCCGGCTCCTCCCCGGTCCTCGCGGTCGATGTCAGGCGACGGCGTGCAACTCGAAGCGCAGGCCGAGCGCTTCGGTGACCTTGAGGATGGTCGACCAGGTGGGGTTGCCGTCTGCGGACAGTGCCTTGTAGAGCCCGTCGCGGCTCATGCCGACGCGGCGGGCGAGTTCGCTCATGTTGCGGGAGTGCGCGATCACGCCGAGCGCGCGCGGCACGGCGGAGGGGTCTTCGGTGGACTCTTCGAGCGCGATCGCCAGGTAGGCGGCAACGTCGTCGAGGCCGTCGAGGTAGTCGGCCGCGTCGAACGGCTTGAACGTATTGGTTGCCTGTTCTTCTGCTCCTCTCGCCACTCGTCCGCAAGCTCATGGGCCTTCTCGATGTCCGCCTGCTGGATGGACTTGTCGCCGCCGGCCAGCAGCACGATCAGGATGTCTCCGTCCTGCAGGAAGGAGACCCGGCAGCCCGGGCCGAGGTGCATTCGCAGTTCGGAGACGCCTTCACCGACCGGCCCCACATCACCCGGATTTCCGTGCGTGAGCCGGGAACATGCTCCGAGATCGCCGTTTTCGATACGCCCGCAGACACACGGCTCGATGACCTGGTCATGGAGCGAGGGAGGTGACCGGGGCGACGTGCACACCGTCACGTCGTTGGCCGGCGGCACCGGTCGCCGTGACCACGACGAGTGCCGCGGGTTCGCCCTGGACCGCCACGTCAACGCGTTCGGTGAACTTCAGCAGATTCGCCGCCCCGGCATCCACGTCAGCCTGGCTCATCTTGATCTCGAACGCGGCCCACTTGCCTCCCGGAAGGCTGACGATCACGTCGACCTCGTTGCCCTCGGCGTCACGCCAGGTGTCTAGCCGTCCCCCGAGCGCCTGGGCGTAGATCCGCAGGTCGCGGACGACCAGCGCCTCGAAGTGGAAGCCGGCTGCCCTGAGATCGGCCAGGAGGTCACGGCTACCCACGCCGAGAGCAGTGGTCGCGATGGAGGGATCGACGAAGTACCGGGTCGGGGTGGTCCGCAGCCGGGTGCGCGATCGCATGTGGGGCCGCCAGGCCGCGGAGTCGTCCAGCAGTCGGAGGCGGTCGAGCGCGTCCAAGTGGCTGTAGATCGTGGGCGCCGTCACCGGGCCGCGCTCACCTCCCGCGTCTGCGGCCAACGTGCGGGTTGCCGGGCTCTGTGCGACGAATCGCCCCAGTGACGCCAGAACCCGTTCGAGGGTTCTTGGGTCGCGGCGTCCGACGAAGGAGGCGATGTCGACCTCGATGATCTGGCGCAGGTATCCCTGCAGCCACTCCCGGGCGTCCGCTTCCTCGGCGTCGAGCAGATCCGGCCAGCCGCCGATGACGATTCGCTCCATCAGGTCAGGCACCGTTAGCCCACTGTCGGCTCCGAGCTGCCGCCGACCTTCCAGAAGGCCGGCCAGCGAGACCTGACCGGTCGAGTGCCCTGACTCGAACAGGCTCATCGGGCGCATCCGGAGCACTCCGATCCGGCCGGCTCCGGAGTGGCGGTTCACGTCGTCGCGCGGCGTCGCCGATCCGGTGAGCAGGTATAGGCCCCGACCGCGGTTGGAGTTGTCGACCGCGCGCCGCACCCGGTTCCACAGGGCGGGGGTTGCCTGCCACTCGTCGAACAGGATCGGTGTCGGCCGATCGAACAGCCAGTCGGGGTTCAGATCGACCGATGCTTGCGCGGTGGGGTCGCCGGCCATGTCGAAGGTCGTTGCCGCGGCTCGTGAAGCGGTCGCAGTCTTCCCGCACGCCTTCGGACCCTCGATCAACACAGCGCCGACCGCGCGCATCTTCGCGGCCAACTCGCCGTCCGCGACCCGGGGTCGATACTCAACCATGCGCCGACTTTACACTTTGCCGGATCTGAACTTTACAGATTGCCGGAATCGGATTGAACGGATTGCTCAGAGGGGACAGCGTATTTCGTGCAACGAAATCCGAGCCGATGATGCAGGAGGTGCTTGGGCCATCTGCTTTGGCTTGGGGCGGTGTGGAGGGTCAGTCGTCGAGTCGGTCGAGCAGATGGGAAGTGATGAGCGCTGCAGCGGCCTCAATGCTGTAGCGGTCGGGCCATCTCGGGACGAGCGGATCGAGGTCGGCGCGGAAGACCGGATCGGCGAGTTTCCGGGCGAGGTTCTCGGCTGCCCTGGCTGCCGTCAGCCCCTCAGGCCGATAGGGGCCGAATGCCGACAGGATCTCGTCGGGGGCCAGTTGCAGGTGATCGAGGGCGAGCCAGAGGTCGAACAGGTCACGCCCCTTGGATCGCTGGTAGAGGGCGCGGATCTTGGTGGCCACCAGTTCGGCAGGCTGGAAGGTGAGCACGTCCGCCCGTCCGCCCCACCAGGCTGACTCAACCTGGATGGGGTCGCGTCGTCAGCGGAAGCGCCGGAGATCGCTCATGGGTGTTGACCTCGATCTTCAGCCGCAACGGCACGCCCGTGGCGGCGGCCGCGCGCCAGTACACCTTCGGGTGCTGGCTCACCCTGGGTGTTGACGGGTAGCCGAGTTCGGCACCGAGCCTGGTCAGCGCCTGGGGCAGCGGGCCGATTCCGGACGCCGAGCTGCGCACATAGCCGAGGTCTTCGCTGTAGTCGTCGGCGGCGATCGCGCAGATCGCGCGGGACAGCAGCAGGTCTTGTTCGACCTCCTCGGCGGTCGGCCACGGGTGGTCGGCACTCCAGGCAGGGATCTTCAGATTCGGCGGCCCCAGCAAGATTCGAACTTGCGACACAAGGTTTAGGAAACCTCTGCTCTATCCCCTGAGCTATGGGGCCGAGGATGCCTTGAAAGCATACCGGGTTGCCGCCGCGGGGCGGAGGAAGGGGCGCGGCACCTGTGCGAGTCGGACGGACGCCGAAAGCGCGTGGGGCTGCACCTCGACGGGGCCGCCCAAGGTCGAATGTCCCGTTTTGTCCCCTCGTGGGGGGATCGAACGCTGTGTGTAGCCTGTGAACCAGGCAACTCTGGGGGCCGTTTCCGGGCTGGAGTTGGCATTGAGCCGGTTCTGCCCTAAGCTGCTGAGTGCGAGAGCGACGCCGGGTTGATGATGTCTCCTGGGGGTGGGTAGACGGCTTCAAGCCCTTCGACCGGCGTCGCTCTCCTTTTGCGTCCCGAGACGGGTTCTGGAGGGGCGCCCTCGGACCTCCCTCCCCGTTGGCCTCATCGTGCGGTCGGACGCTGCCGCTAGAGTTCGGGTCATGACCGCTGAAGGACTGGCCGCCGCCGTCGCCAAGATGCGGCGCCACGACTGCTCGCAGTCGGAGATCGACGGATTCACCCACTCCTATCAACTCTTCGACTCCGGGGTCACCGGCATGATCCCGGAATCGTCCATCGCTCCGCTGCCCGATCCGCCGCGCTCGGCGGATGTCGCGGAGGACGCAGGCGCTGAGGCGTTGCGCCGCACGGCCGTCCTGAAACTGAACGGCGGGCTCGGGACATCCATGGGCCTGGCGGCCGCGAAGACCCTGCTGCCGGTGCGCGAGGGGCTCACCTTTCTCGACCTCATCGTCGAGCAGGTGCGCGCGGCGCGGAAGGCCTACGACGTGCCGCTGCCATTGCTGTTCATGAACAGCTTCCGCACGCGCGACGACACTCTCGCGCGGCTCGCGTCCCATCGCGACCTGCCGGTTCCGGGCATCCCGCTGGACTTCCTGCAGAGCCAGTATCCGAAGGTCCGCGAAGACGATTCGACGCCGGTCTCCTGGCCCGCCGACCCCGAGAAGGAATGGTGTCCGCCCGGCCACGGCGAGGTGTTCGCCCAGTTGGCGGCCTCGGGGATTCTGGCGGCGCTGCTGGATGGCGGCTATCGGTACCTCAGCCTGTCCAACGGGGACAACCTCGGCGCGGCGCCGAGCGCGCCGCTCGCCGGCTGGTTCGCCTCGTCGGGTGCGCCGTTCGCGGTCGAGGTGTGCGAGCGGACCGCCAACGACCGGAAGGGCGGTCACCTCGCCGTCCGGAGGTCGGACGGGCGCGTCATCCTCCGTGAACTCAGTCAGACCCCGGCCGAAGACGCCGAGGCGTTCATGGACGCATCGCGCCACCGCTTCTTCAACACCAACAACCTGTGGGTCGATCTCGTCGCGCTCCGCGCGCTGATGCAGGTTCGCGGCACGCATCTGGGGCTGCCCCTCATCAAGAACCGCAAGACCGTGGACCCGGCCGACCCGGCCTCGATCCCCGTGATCCAACTGGAGACGGCGATGGGCGCCGCCGTCGAGGTGTTCGAAGGGGCGACCGCGATCCAGGTCGACCGGTCGCGCTTCCTTCCCGTCAAGACGACCAACGAGCTGCTGCTCATCCGTTCCGACCTGTTCGGGCTCGCCGCCGACGGCCGGCTCGTCGCCACGCGCGACTCCCTGCCCCGCGTCGACCTCGATCCGAAGCACTACCAGGTGCTCTCCGAGTTCGAGCAGCGCATCCCGCTGCCGCCGTCCCTCAGCGGAGCCGACCGCCTGCGCATCCGCGGCGACGTGACGTTCGGTGCCGGCGTCGTGGTCTCCGGGGACGTCGACATCGAGGTGTCCGTGCCCACCGACGTGCCCGCGGGGGCCGTTCTCGACGGTGCCGCACTGGCCACCGGCGAGCCGCTGCCCACCGTCGCCCGGTGAGCATCGACGGGTTGCGCCGCGCGGTCGCGTACGCGGTGACCCGGTCGGATATCGCGTTGCCGCCGGCGGACCGATGGCGGGTCGCCGACCTCGTCGGCGACCTCGCGGCGGCGGGCTGGGGGCGTGACCGGATCGCAGCGCTGGCGGCAGGTCCCGAGCCATGGCCCTGTGCGGTGCCCGCACCGATCCGCGAGGGGACCGGCGCGGCGCAGGTGGCAGCGGCGGTGCGGGAGGTGCGAACGGCGCTGGGGCTCACCGGGCTGGCATCGCCGACCGTGTCGAATCGCCGCCGTCTCACCGCCGACGAGCGTCGCCTCATGGACGACGTCCCGCCGCACTACCGCTAGGTCCGAGACACGGCGGGCTCGTCTGTCGGCCCGGCGTCGGACCCGACGGGGAGCCGTTGCCCGGGATCGTGGTGCGGCTGCGGCTCCCCGCCTGGGTCGGCGTCCTACTTCTGCTTGAGGATGTCGCGGATCTCCCCGAGCAGGTCCTCGGTGGTCGCCGGGGTGTCCTCCTCCTCCTTCACGAACCGGTCGCGGATCCTGTTGTACGGGACCACGATCGCGAAGTACACGACCGCCGCGATGATCACGAAGTTCACCAGCGCGGTGATGAACGGACCGACGGCGACACCGGCGATCGCGACCTGGTCGAAGTTCGGCTGCCCGCCGACGACCTTGCCGATCGCGTCCAGCAGGACCTTGGTGAAGGTCGTGACGACGCTGGCGAACGCGGTGCCCATGATGAAGGCGACAGCCAACTCGATGAGGTTGCCGCGTAACAGGAAATCCCTGAAACCCTTCATTGCTCCTCCTGAGAGTGGGATCGGATCGAAGCCATGGTATGACAGCCGATTCCGGGCAAAACCATGTCCCGCGTGGCGACCGGCTCACGCCCTGGGGCGCCGCGATCCGACTCCGGTCAGGTGATGATGACGGTGAGGCGGGACGCCACCGCGGCGGTGGCCAGAGCGCTCGCCGCGTCGGGCGAGACCTCGATGAGGACCAGCATGCCCTCGCCGGCGCTCGTCTGGAAGGTGCCCGAGGCGGCGACGGTCGGAATCGCAACGATCCGCACATCGCGCGCGAGCACCTGCGCGCTCCCGGTCGCGGAGCTGAAGCCGATCAGGTCGACCCTCGTCCCGACCGTCAAGAGCCCCTGCAGGCCCTCCTCCTGCAGGCGCAGCGGCATGATCGCCTTACCCGGGGACGCCTGGAGATCGCCGGACGTGAACACCGCGGCCGTCGAGAGGATCGTGTTCCGTGGCAGCGGGCCCAGAGCCATCCGCCCGACCACGTCCGCAGGGTCGGAGACGAGGAGATCGGGCAGCGAGCGTTCGGGGAGACGGACACGCGTCACATCCGTGGCAGCGAGAACCTCCCCGGCCGGGACCGCCCGCGTCGTCACGACGGCCCAGGCGGAGGCCGGCTCGGCCGGGGCCAGAGCGGATGCAAGCAGGACGGTGCCGAGGACGGCGGCGACCACCGCCAGAGCGCGACGGTGCCAGGAGATGGCGCGGCGGATGGCGCCGAGGAAGCTCTTCACGGTCGTGCCATGGGACCGGGGACGGCGATCTGCCCGTTATCCACAGGGCGAATCGAGAACCTGCCTCGTCACCGTCGGCGCAGACCCGTCAGCGCCGGGCGGGCGTGCGATGCGTCCATCTGCCGCCGTCGGTACGAGACGATCCTCTGTGCGCTCGCCGTTCGCTTCGGATCAGGCCGCCGAGACGTCCTTCTTCGCCGATGAGCCGGTGGAGGAGGACGAACCCGACGACGCGGGGGAGGACGAACCCGACGACTCCGCGGAGGACGATGCGCCGGAACCGGACGACGATGCGGACGATGCCTTCGTGTCGGACTTCCCACCGGCCGCGTTGCGGGCACCCTTCGTGCGGTTGTCGGTCGCGTAGAAGCCCGAGCCCTTGAAGACGATGCCGACGGCACCGAACCGCTTGCGCAGCCCACCGCCACAGGTGGGGCATTCGGTCAGAGGGTCGTCCGTGAACTTCTGGACGGCCTCCAGGTCATTGCCGCAATCGGCGCAGCGGTACTGGTAAGTGGGCATATGGTTCGACCTCGGAGTGCGATGGACGCGTGTGTGTTATCACTCTCATCATACGAGTGCTAACGGACGAGGCCAAGTCTCACTTGTCCCGCCAGACGCGAAGCCGCGTCTGCGTGGCGATCAGGTCCATGCGGACGTCCCACGGATCGGTCGGCAGGGAGGGAAAGACCTCGTCGTCGTCCACGAGGCAGGCCGTCTTCGCGCGGGCCGAGGCATGCAGCAGCGCCCTGTCGTACCACCCGCCTCCGGTGCCGAGGCGGATCCCGGTCGGGGTCGCGGCCAGAGCCGGGCACAGCACCAGCGACGCCTCGGCCAGCGCCTCGGCGCCCAGCGACACCGCGGGCTGCAGGATCCCGCGCGGGCCCGGGACCAGGCTCTCCGGTCCCTGATAGCGGCCCCAGCCGATCTCCAGCGGACCGCTCCCGTCACCCATCCAGGGGATCAGGACGCGCCGGCCGCGGCGATACAAGACGTCGAGGAGCGGCAGCGTCCCCGGCTCGGGATCCTGTGACACATAGCAGGCGATCGTCGCATGCTGGGCGGACAGCTCGACGAGGAGCTCGGTCCGGGACGCGTCGGCGGCCTCCCGCTCGGAACGGGAGCGCAATGCGCGGAGCCGCAGGATCTCGCGACGGAGATCCGCCTTGCCAGGACCCGCGTTGTGCGAGGGTCGCACCGGGGCGGAGGTCGTCACGCGCTCTATCGTAAGCCCATGCCCTTGTTCGGTCGTTCCCGGAAAGCCGCTGACAACGAGGACGCCGTGACGTCCGCCGCCGTCGCCGAGGAGGAGGCGCCCGCGAACGGCGCCGACCCGGCCATGAGCGTGGGCGGATACCGCGAGTACCTGCTGACCAGAACCTCGCCCATGCAACCGTTCGGCGTCGACATCATGGCGGCGCTCGGGCTCTCGCTCTGCGAGACCATCCTGTCCGACTTCGACGTCCCGCATTTCGACGCTGCGGCTGCTCCGGGGTACGGCGTCCGTGCCGAGGACGTCCGCGGCGCGTCCCCCGCGAGCCCGGTGACGCTGGCCGTCGTCGGCGAACTGGCGTCCGGTGCGATCGCCGAGGACGCGCTCGCACCGCGCACCGCCATGCTGCTCGCCGCCGGGGCACCGATCCCGCGCGGCGTCGACACCGTCGTGCCCGTGGCCGACACCGATGCGGGGACGGTCGACGTGACGATCCGACGCGCCACCGACGTCGGGGAGGGAGTCCGCTCCAAGGGTGTCGACATCGCCGAGGGCGACGTGATCGCTCGCGAGGGCGAACGGGTCACCCCGCCGATGGTGGGTGTCCTCGCCGGGATCGGCATCGACCGCATCCTCGTGCGCCCGCGGCCCCGCGTCGTCGTCATGTCCTTCGCGAAGGACATGGTCGAACCCGGCCTGCCGCTCACCCATCGCGGGGAGTCGTACGACGCCGCGTCGTGGTACGTCGCGGCCGCGGCGCGCGAGGCGGGCGCGCTGTCGGTCCATGTCTCCACCGACCTCTCCGACCGGGCGTCGCTGCGCCAGGCTCTCGCCGACCAGCTCATCCGCGCCGATCTCCTCATCACCGTCGGCGGCACGGAGCGCGGCGGGATCCTGCGCGACACGCTCGACGCGCGCGACGACCCGCTGTTCGCCGCGGTCGACATGCATCCCGGCTCCGAGCACGGTTTCGCGATCCTCGACGGGACGGTCCCGGCCCTCCTTCTTCCCGCCGGGCTCGTGGCCGCCGCCGCCGGGTTCACCGCGTTCGCGGAACCGCTGCTGCGGCGGCTGCAGGGACTGCCGGACGACACCGGGCAGACCACCGCCGTCGCGCAACGGCTCCTCGCTCCCAGGGCGGCGGGGGAGACGACCTACGTGCCGGTTCGGGTGGACAACGGCCAGGCCGTCCGGGCCGGCGACCCGCACACCGAACTGCAGGCGCTGAAGGAGGCCGACGGGCTCGCGGTCGTCTCCGAGCAGGTCGCCGCCGGCTCCGAGGTCACGGTGCTGCCGTGGCGCGCCGGGGAGCGATGACGGCGCGATGAAATTCGAGGCACGGGACATTCCGACGCTGGTCGAGGGGGATGTCGAGCTGCGGCCGGTGCGCTATCGCGACCACGCTGCCTGGGCCGAGGTGCGGCACCGCAACCGCGACTGGTGCGGCCCCTGGGATCCGACGCCGCCGCCCGGCTCCAGCGACCAGCCTCGCGACTTCCTGACGATGGTGCGCGGGTTCCGCCAGCTTGCGCGGCTGGGGGAGACCGTCCCGTGGTTCGTGTGGTACCGAGACGGCGCCGCCGATCCCGTGCTGGCCGGCCAGTTGACGGTGTCCGGCATCGCCTACGGCTCGGCCCGGTGGGCCAACCTGGGCTACTGGGTGGACGAGAGGTGGGCGGGTCGCGGCATCATCCCCCAGGCGGTCGCGATGGCCACCGACTACTGCTTCGACTGGTTGCGGCTGCATCGGCTGGAGATCGCCATCCGCCCCGAGAACGCCAAGAGCCTGCGCGTCGTCGAGAAACTCGGCTACCGCTACGAAGGACGCCGGGAGAAGTACCTTCACATCGATGGCGACTGGCGCGATCACGACGTGTTCGTCCTCAACGCCGGGGATTTCCCCGACGGGCTCGTCGCCGAGTACCGGCAGCGGCGTTGCGCGGCCCGCACGCTGCCACCGGAGTGAGGTCGTCGGCGGGCGCGTCCCGGCTCGCATCGTGGATGGACACGGTGGCGCAGACCGGGCGGCTCCACTACCCTTGCCGCATGTCCAGCTGTCTGATGTGCCGCTAGCGCACGTCCGGCTGTCTTCAACAGATCGCATCGTCTCAGACGCGAACCTGTAGCACCCGGCCCGAAGGCCCGCACGTGCGCCACCACCGAACCCCCCGCGGGGCGATCGTGGGCTGCACGTACCCCTCGTTCTCGCGGGAAGCCATCCGCCAACCCGAGGAACGAGCAAGCAATGACCAACGAGAATTGGAACTTCGAGACCCGCCAGATCCACGCCGGCCAGGTGCCGGACCCCTCGACAGGCGCACGCGCGCTGCCGATCTTCCAGACGACGTCCTACGTGTTCGACTCCGCCGAGCAGGCCGCTGCGCGGTTCGCGCTGAAGGAACTCGGCCCGATCTACACACGGATCGGGAACCCGACTCAGGAGGCGGTGGAGAACCGTCTCGCCTCGCTCGAAGGAGGCGTCGGCGCACTCCTGGTCGCGTCGGGACAGGCGGCGGGGTCCCTGGCGATCCTCAGCATCGCCGAGGCCGGGGACCACATCGTCTCCAGTGCGTCGCTGTACGGCGGCACCTACAACCTGTTCCACTACACGCTGCCGAAGCTGGGCATTCAGACGACCTTCGTGAACGACCCGCACGACCCGCAGCAGTGGCGCGACGCCATCCGGCCCAACACCAAGCTGCTCTTCGGCGAGACGGTGCCGAACCCGAAGACCGACGTGCTCGACCTCGAGACGGTCGCGGGAATCGCGCACGAGTACGGCGTGCCGTTCGTCGTCGACAACACGGTGCCGACGCCGTACGTGCTGCGGCCCTTCGAGTGGGGTGTGGACATCGTCGTGCACTCCGCGACGAAGTACCTCGGCGGGCACGGCGCGGCGATCGGCGGCGTGATCGTCGACTCGGGCCGGTTCGACTTCGAGGCGTATCCGGAGCGGTTCCCGAACTTCAACACGCCGGACCCCAGCTATCACGGCCTCGTGTTCGGCCGGGATCTGGGCAAGAACGGCATCTTCGGCGTCAACCTGTCCTTCATCCTCAAGACCCGCGTCCAGTTGCTGCGTGATCTCGGCCCGGCGATCAGCCCGTTCAACACGTTCCTTCTCGCCCAGGGGCTGGAGACGCTGTCCCTGCGGATCGAGCGTCACCTGGACAACGCCCTGCGGGTCGCCCAGTACCTGGAGGGCCGCGACGACGTCGTCCGGGTGCACTATGCCTCGCTGCCGTCGAGCCCCTATCACGCCAATGCGCTGAAGTACACGCCGCGGGGCTCCGGTGCCGTGGTGTCCTTCGAGCTTCCCGGCGGGGCGGAGGCGGGGAAGGCCTTCGTGTCGGCGCTCGAACTGCATTCCAACCTCGCCAACATCGGCGATGTGCGTTCGTTGGTGATCCACCCGGCGTCCACGACGCACAGCCAGTTGACCCCCGAGGAGCAGGCGCTGTCGGGCGTGACGCCGGGGCTGGTCCGCCTCGCCGTCGGCCTGGAGCACATCGACGACATCCTCGCCGATCTGCAACTGGGGTTCGATGCCGCGGCCCGGGTCGGAGCCCCGGCCGAGTCGGTCTCCGTGGCGTGAGGACGGACGCGACGATGAGCCCGGCCGCACCGTCCCCGTTCCCCGGCCACGCCCCATGGCCCGGGGGCGGCGTGGCCTCGTCCGCTGACGCGCCCGATGCGCGTCTGCCGTTGTCGCAGCGCCCTCCCGTGCCGGCGTCCGCGGCGTGGAGAGAGCACGATCCGGTGGGTCGGCGGCGCTTCGTGGAGGTCGGTCCGCTCCGGCTGGAGGCCGGTGGGTGGCTGCCGTCGGTCCGGCTGGCGTACGAGACGTGGGGCGTTCTCGACGACGCCGGCTCGAACGCCGTCCTCGTGCTGCACGCCCTGACCGGTGACTCCCACGTGACGGGTCCCGCTGAGCCCGGGCATCGAACGGCCGGCTGGTGGCCTTCGCTGGTCGGACGCGGCGCCCCGATCGACACCGACCGCTACTTCGTGGTGGCCCCCAACGTCCTGGGTGGTTGCCAAGGATCGACCGGTCCGTCGTCGCTCGCCCCGGACGGCCGCCCCTGGGGAGGGCGGTTCCCGGCGATCACCACCCGCGATCAGGTGGCGGCCGAACTCGCCCTGGCCGACGCGCTGGGGATCCGCCGCTGGGCGCTGGTGGCAGGGGGTTCGATGGGCGGGCACCGGGTGCTGGAGTGGGCCGTGACCGTGCCGGAGCGGGTCGGGTCGATCGCGGCGATCGCGACCGCCGCCCAGACCTCCGGCGACCAGATCGCGTCGTTCCACGCCCAGCTTGCCGCGATTCAGGCCGACCCGGGCTTCCTGGGCGGAGACTATTACGACCAGCCCGACGGTGCCGGGCCGCACGTCGGCCTGGGCATCGCCCGGCAGATCGCTCACCAGACCTATCGCTCCGCGAGGGAGCTCGACACGCGGTTCGGTCGTGCCCCGCAGGCAGGCGAGGAGCCGCTGCGCGGCGGGCGGTTCGCCGTCCAGTCCTATCTCGATCACCATGGCGACAAGCTCGCGCGGCGGTTCGATGCGAACTCCTATGTCGCCCTGACCCGCACCATGATCACCCACGACCTCGGCCGGGGCCGTGGCGGGGTGGATGCGGCGCTGGCCGGCGTCAGCGCACCGGCCCTGGTCGTGGCCGTCGACTCCGACCGGCTGTTCCTGCCCGAGCAGGCCGAACTCGTCGCGCGTCGCATCCCCGCGGCGGATCCGGTGCGGTATGTGTCCTCGCCCTACGGGCACGACGCGTTCCTGATCGAGGACGAGCAGGTCGGCCGACTGGTGTCGGATTTCCTGGCAGGCCAGGACGGGGCACCCGGTCGTCCGGCCGGGTAGACGGTGGTTTGTGCCGCCTGACGGCCCGGGATGCGTCGCGGCCGGGCGTTGCTGGGGACAACCTGTCCATTCACCTTCCGTTTCCCGACACTCCGACGGTGGTCGGGAGCGGGCGGGTGCGGTTCGGCCACACTGGCGTGCGTGGAGGGACTGATCTTCGGCGCGATCTGCGTGGCATGGCTGATCTACCTCGTCCCCTGGTTTCTCTCCAGCCGGGGCCAGACCCCTGTGGACATCGAGCCCGTACCGGCCGATCTGTCGCGGTCGTCCATGACGATCGTGCGGGTGGGGGAGTCACTGGCCGATGCGACGCCCGGCGAGGCCACGGTGTCCACGCCGCTGACGAGGCGCGCTGCCAAGCGCGAGGCGCGCCGCATCAAGCAGACCGCTGCGATGCAGCGCCGCCGCCTGCTGCTCGGCCTGGTCGTGATGCTCGTCGTCGTAGGCGTCCTCGCGGGTTTCGGCGTCCTGCAGTGGACGTGGCTGGTCGCGCCGGGCGTCATGCTCGTGATGTTCTTCGTCGGATCCCCGATCAGCGTGAAGGTCGTGCGCCGTCGCGCCGACCGGCTGCTCGCGAGCGTCGACGAGGACAACGACGAGGAGACCGTCGCCGTCAAGGTGGTCGAGGTGTCTCCCGAGGACGATGTCGCGAGCGTCAGCCTCGCGCCGCCGGTCGCCAAGACCGGTTCGCTGTGGGAGCCGATCCCGGTCACCGCGCCGACCTACATGTCGCAGCCCCTGGCTGCCCGCACCGTGCGGACGCTCGATCTGAGCTCGCCGCTCGCCCCGCCCCGCTACGACGTGCCTGTGCCGCAGGACGCCGAGACGGACGGTGAGGAAGGCCTCCGGTCCACCGGCGCCTGATCCGAGTTCCACCCGCCGACACCGAGGTGGTAGTGTGGCGACGCCGCAAGGCACTGGGGCTATGGCGCAGTTGGTAGCGCGTCTCGTTCGCAATGAGAAGGTCACGGGTTCGAATCCCGTTAGCTCCACCCATGGAAAGCCTCCAACTCCTTGAGAGTTGGGGGCTTTCGGCTTGCTCGGTGGCTGTTTTGGCGGGTTTTCGGGCTGTATTGCGTCGTTTCGGGCGTTTTTCGGGTGTTTCTGCCGCGGGTGACATCCTTGCGCATTGGGAACTAACGGGACAGTGGAACCCTTGATTCTGTAGGGCTTCTGATGGCGGTTCGGTGCTGTCGGAGTTCTGGCTGCCGAGCGGGTGGGCAGGCTGGGTGGGGCTCCGCGTCTGCGGGGCCTTTCTCGTGCCGGCCGGTGTGCCGGAGAAAGCCCTTCACCTCTCTATGTCGCTGCTTGCCGTTGTCCCGTCCGTTCCTTCCTCCTTGTCTGTGGTCTCGTTCGATCACGCTGACGGGGCGTCTGCTTCTCCGGAGTTGGTGTTGCGGGCGGTGTCGTATCTGCGGGTGTCGACCCGGGAGCAGGCGGAGCGTGGAGGGGAGCGGGAGGGATTCTCGATCCCGGCGCAACGGCAAGCGAACAGGAAGACCGCCCACGGACTCGGCGCGTGGGTCGTGAAGGAGTTCGTCGACGCGGGCGAATCAGCGCGGTCTGCTGCGCGTCCGGCGTTGACGGAGATGCTCGAGTGGATCTGCACGAACCGGGTCGACATCGTGGTCGTGCACAAGCTCGACCGGCTCGCACGGAACCGTGCGGATGACGTGCAGATTACGCAGGCGATCGCCGATGCGGGTGCCCGGTTGGTGTCGAGTACGGAGGCGATTGATGAGTCGCCGTCGGGCAGGTTGGTGCATGGGATCATGGCGTCGATCGCGGAGTTCTACTCCCGTAACCTCGCCACCGAGGTCAGCAAGGGACTGCGGCAGAAGGCAATGAACGGCGGCACCCCGAACAAGGCCCCTGCCGGGTATCGGAACGTGCGGACCTTCGATGCGCAGGGCCGTGAAGCGCGGATCATCGAAGTGGATGAGGAGCGGGCACAGATCATCCGGTGGGCGTTCACGACCTACGCGACGGGGGAGTGGAGCCTTGACCGTCTGGCCCGGGGCATGAGCCAGCTCGGCTTCACCCTCGCACCCAGGGCGGGGAAGCCGCCCCGGGCGTTGACGGTGAGTGTGTTGCAGCGGATGCTCCGAAACCCGTACTACTGCGGGATCGTCACCTACGTCGGTGTCGAGTACTCCGGCACGCACGAACCCCTCGTCGATCCTGCGCTGTGGCAGCGGGTGCAGGATGCGCTCACCGCGCGGCGGAACACCAGCACCCGCGACGTGCACACGCACTACCTCAAGGGGCTGCTCCGGTGCGGGGAGTGCGGGTCGTCGATGATGTACAACCGCACCCGCAACAATCACGGGACGCTGTACTTCTACTTCGTGTGCCTCGGCCGACACAGCGGCCGCACCTCCTGCACGTTGAAAGCGCAGCAAGTGCATCTGATCGAGAAGGCCGTACAGCAACTGATCCAACAGATCAGCCTCACCTCGAAGGAACGGCAGAGCGTAGAGGAGCAGCTCCTTGCCGAAGCCGATGCGGGCCTGCGCGAGGCGGATACCGGGTGTAGGGAGCTCCAGGCTCGCGAGCAGGAGCTGCGAGGGGAGCAGGAGCGTGTGCTCCGTGCCTACTACGCCGACGCGATCAGCACCGACATGCTGAAGCGTGAGCAGGACCGCATCCGCCGGGAACTCCTCGACATCGCACAGCAACTCACCGTCATCGCACAGCAGACCCGGCACGTGACCTCACAGATCACAGAAGCGTTGGATCAGCTCGAGAACGTCGACCAACGCTTTGACATCGGCACCGAGCACGAGAAGCGCGCGCTCTGCCGCACCCTCTTCGACAAGATCGAGGTCCACGCCGACGCCGCGGCCACTGGAATTCAGCGTTCTCCATTCACGGGAGCCCCGGTGACTATGTCTGAGGTCGGGCATGGTCTAGTCGCGGATCGATAGAAGCTCATCGGGATCCGGAGCTCCGGGAACCACAGATCTGTCTGCGCCGCCTTCCTCGGTACGAACACGATCGCGCTCCGCGAGCGCCGTCGCGAACATGTTCACGTCCTCACACAATCACCGAGACCTGCCCCTGCGAAGCGACGACCCTTGTCCGGCGCATGTAATAGGACGCACTGCCCGGAAGGAGAGGATCTCGTGCGCGCTTGGACCGGCGACGAAGGCGCTGGCGAGAGCGCGGCAGCTATCCTCAGTCTTGAGGCTGTAGGACCGGTGGACACAAGGCTCCTCAATCGTAGCGAGCCAGAGGGGGCGCCGAACAGCCGCAACATCTGATCGAAAGGTGGACACGTGGGCGTTCCCGTCTTCTTGAGTTACCCCAAGCCGCACACCAACGCGCAAGAGGTTTTCGTGCAACGCGTGAGCAAGGGTCTGCGTGATCGAGGACTGGATCCCAAGACGCTGGGTGTGACCGAGTACGACATGGACGCGCCATTGACGGCAATCCGACGATTGATGCTCGAGTCCAATGGGTTGATCACAATCGCATTCAGACGGACTTACATCGACCAAGGCAATTCGCGGCAAGGAGCTGACATACCTGGGGTCGCGTCAACGCCAATATCCAGGGCTTGGCTCACGAGTCCTTACAGTCAAATTGAACCGGCGATGGCCTTCCAACTCGGGCTGCCGATCCTCATACTTCGGGAGTCGGGGGTGATCGCCGAAGGTCTGCTCGAGAAGGGCGTGGTGGGACTCTATATGCCTGAGTTCACAGTCGACGCGGGCGGTACTGACTATCTCAATACGGATGAGTGGCGCTCAATCGTGGCCAAGTGGGAGCAGCAAGTGCGCAACGTGCGTGAGGCGAAGGGCAAGCCGCCAACGCTATTTGCGTAGCCATGCGATACCTCCCGCGCGCTGGCCAGGGTTGCGCCAGGTCAGGGGCATCAGAACGCTTATCCGTCTCCCCCATGGGGACGGCGCTACTGCTTGAGTTCATCGCTAGCAAGCGATGGTTCAGCTGCCACACTCCTCTTCGGGCGGTATATGGCTCGTGGACGTAGCTGCGGACGATAGCTCGACTCTCGACTTACCGGGCACCTGGCGTTGCCGTGTTGCCTGGGCGGGGCGTCGATGTCCCCAATGCCCGGCGTGCGGCGCAGCTCGCGCAATTGTCCGGGGTGAGTTTGCCACTGGAGCCTGGGGACGTAGGCAGTGCTCCGGTTCAGAAACGTGCTGGCGAGGCGGCGCGCCCTGCGATGTCGAACACATCCGGCAGTATTGATGAGTCGGCGATACGCCGGGACGACTACCCAAGGGGGCATCAATGGCGAAGCGCGCGTTCATCAGCTTCGATTACGACAACGACGCACGGTTGAAGGACTTGCTGCTGGGACAGGCCAAGAACCCGGACACGCCGTTCGAGATCGCCGACTGGTCAATCAAGATCGCGTCTCCGACTTGGAAGGCTGAGGCCCGGCGCCGCGTGAAGGCGGCAGGTCTGGTAATTGTCTTGTGCGGCCAGTACACCCGTGCCGCAGTGGGCGTCGCGGAGGAACTGCTCATTGCGAAAGAGGAGGGCATCCCCTACTTTCTGCTCGCAGGATACAAAGTGGGCAGCACCAAGCCGACGAGCGCGAGCGTGAGCGACAAGCTGTACACATGGACGTGGGACAACCTGAAGGCACTCGTGGGTGGTGCGCGTTGAGCTGGCGCCTCAGGCGTCCCGCGAGTCCGTCGCCTGATCCCCGGGTGATGGAGATCTACAAGTTGACGGTCGAGATGGCCGACCGAACGTCGGCACGGCGCGCAGCCGCCAACGCGTTCTTCCTTATGGTGAACACGACGCTCGTCGCAGTGGTGGGTTTGCGCCGCGAAACCGACGGCTCCGCCCTGCTGCCGATTTCCGTCTGCGTTGCTGGGATCGTGGTCGCCGCATGCTGGTGGTTCCTTCTCCGGAACTACCGCAGGTTGAACGAGGCGAAGTTTGCGGTCATCAACCAGATCGAGGCTAACCACCTACCTGTACGACCATTCCTGGACGAATGGGCTGTGCTCAGCGGGGGTGACGCGGTGAAGGGGCGTCTGAAGAGGGTGAAGGCTGGACTGAGGCAGCTCGGCAATGTTGAGCGGGTCGTGCCAATCGTGTTCGGGTTGTTGTACGTCGCACTACTCGCAGGGAGGCTGCTGCCATGGTGAGTTACCTAGCTATGGACGCTGCGCGCATACGTGCGGCTCTTCCGGAAGGCAGTTCAGTGCCGGATGATGCCAACGACCTGTTCCTGCTCTATGCAGTGCTCATGCGCGCTAAAGGCACCAAGGTCCAGGCAGAGGACGTCCACGATGCCTGGGCAGCTTGGATGCTCGGAGTGGACCCAACCCACGAATCGATCGTGCCCTTTGCGGATCTGGATCCCGCTACGCGCGCCGAAGACGGCCCGTTCCTGCTCGCGATCAGACGAGCAGCTACCACGGACTAGTTATGCCAGCTCGCCCGCAAATGCCCTGCGAATCGATAGTCGGCAAGCGATGCCCTCGCTGGGCCCGCCTTCCGCTATACGAACCGAGGGCTGTCGACCAAGTGGGGGTGGCGATCGGTCTGCACGCTCGTGTGGCGACGGATGACCGGGCTGATCGCGACCATCGTCGAGTACGGTCAGAGGGCCAATGATCGCTCCTCTCAAGTGCTTTCGGCCTCACTACTCGGCCTCACCAACTCATCCCCCGTGAGAACGCGTGAGTGACTCGGCGAGGAACGCCAGATCGCTGCTGCGTCACGTTGCCAACACCACCGTTGGGCACCCGTGTCATCACCAGCACCGGCAGCATCGCCGCCTGCCCGAACCCGACTGGGATCCGCGGCTCCCGGAACCACAAACCCATCTGCGGCGCCTGCCCCGGCTCATGCACGATCCGGTCAGCCGGGTCGACACCGGCATACTCGGGCCGGATCTGCCGGATACGGTCCTTCAGAATCGCGATCGAGTGCTCCCACCCGATCCGCTCCGCGATCACCGTCGCCGGCATCCGCGCGGACAGCGTGAGGAGCTTGCGTACCTCGGGCTCGGCCGCGTCCACGAAGGACTGTTTCCCCGCCCGCCTATACCGCGCGGCGCGTCCGACGAAAACGCCGCCCGCACCGTGTTCGGCGCGACCCTGAGCCTCCTCGCGATCGCCTTGATCGGCACGCCCTCAGCGCGATGTATACGACGGATCTCCGCCCAATCTTCCATTGAGATCACGCTCCAAGAGTGGTCGGAGGGGGCCAAAAATCCCCGACGCCTGGGGGTCAGTATTCACGCGTCGTCGACACGAATACTCAATCGAGCTACACCGACGCCTTGCCAGAGGCTTCCGCAACCGGCACAACTACCGGCTCCGTATGCTCCTCGCCGCCGGCGACCTCACCCCCATGACCTCCACCGAATGTCCGAAGAGCCGCCAAAGCCGATCGAGAGCGTCGTCGCGATCAGCGCCTAGAACATCGCCCTCCCCGTGGCCGGGTTGGTCATGCGCCGCTTGCGCTGCCGGGTGCCTCGGGTGGTCCATCCGACCTCGATCGCGACCACCCTGCCGGTGCCGTGCGGCCTGAGAAGGTCACGGGTTCGAATCCCGTTAGCTCTGGTGTCTGTTTCTTGCCTCGGCACGGACATGGTTTGGCTGTAGGCGTTGTCCATGGCGACGATCTGTGCAGCAGTCCCGCTCCCGAGTGTCTGCACCGAGCTGGGCGGGAGTGGTGTCCGGCGTGATACTCAGTGTCGGCGGGACGAACCGCGGCTCAGGAAAGAGCTCGGCGGCTGCTTCGAGCATCAGGTCGGTTGCCTGCAACTCGGCGATCATTTCCGGCGAGAGTACGGCCTTCTGGTTGGCAGATGTGCGGTTGTCGTCACCCGGGTGTGGGGATGGCTCAGGCGCATCCTCAAGCAGGTACGGCCAGGGATGCTTGAACAGCTTGGCCAGCACCCGCAGGTTGAACCGCTCTGGGTTTGATGGGGGCTCCTGACTTTGGAAACGAGGATGGAGTCATGGGAGCAAGGCAGGGGTCTGGTGGGTCGACGGGACGTCGGTATTCACCGGGGGAGAAGGCCGCCGCGGTCCGGGTGGTCAGGATGCTGCGCGCGGAGCTCGGGACCGATCACGGGGCGGTGCAGCGGGTCGCGGCGCAGCTCGGATACGGCGTTGAATCCGTCCGAAGCTGGGTCAAGCAAGCTGATGTCGATGACGGTCACGTCGCCGGGGTGACCACGGCGGAGGCGCGGTGGGTGCGGAAGGTCCGTGAGTTGCGGCGGGCCAACGAGATTCTGAAGAGAGCGGCGTCTTTCTTCGGGGCGGAGCTCGACCGCCAACACCGGAAGTAGTGGCGTTCATCGACGCGAACAAGACCGACGTCGTCGAGGGTCGCCTGCTCGGGGTCGAGCCCATCTGCTCTGTGTTGCAGGTAGCTCCGAGCACGTATTACGCCGCGAAAGACCGTGCCCCGTCAGCACGGTCGATCAGTGACGCCGTCCTCACCCCTGCCCTTGTTTCTCTCTGGGGGGACAACTACCGCGTCTATGGGGTCCGGAAACTCTGGAAGGCGGCTCGCCGGGCGGGCATTGAGATCGGTCGGGACCAGACGGGCCGGCTCATGCGGGCGGCGAGTATCGAGGGAGCGATCCGGTCGAAGCGGGTGAAGACGACCAGGCCCGATCCGACCTCGGCGCGGCATCCTGATCTGGAACTGGCGACCCTCGGCTGGGTGCACTGCACAACACGCAGCGCCTGCACGGCTACCTCGGCGACGTCCCGCCTGCCGAGTTCGAGGAAGCGTTCCATGCTGACCAAACAGCAGCCGACCGGCTGCTGGGAATCAAATAGCGCGAGTCTCCATCAAACCCAGAGCGGTTCACTCCGCACCTTCGCCCACTACCGGGCCCGCATCCTGCTGGCCGCCTCCGGCGCCCGATCAACCAGACCAAACCACGCTTGATTCCGAAGAGCCCCTTCGGTTCGCCCTGGAGTAGGGGCACTGGCCATGATCGCCACCTGAGGATCAGCGGATCTTCGCGTCAGGCGCTCCGGGCATCTGTGGGGCCGGATTCCCTGGAGCGGTCTGCGGGTGTGCGTAGTGGTGGGCGACGATGCCGGGGAGTTGTTCGTAGATCGTTTCTATGAGTGCACCGATGCGGTCGGCGATTGGCCTGCCGAGTTCGGTGAGCGCATATTCGACATGCGGCGGGATGGCCGACAGTTCGGTGCGGGAGATCAGGCCGTCAGCGTCGAGGCGCTGCAGGGTCTGCGACAGCATCCGGTCGCCGATTCCGGCCACCTGGCGGCGAATCTGCGTGAACCTGAGCGGCCCGTCCGCAAGTGAGACGAGCACCAGAGACCCCCACCGGCCGGTGGCATGTTCGAGGATTGCCCGCGACACGCAGTCGGGGTCATACACACTCATCTCTTGCGCCCGTTCGATGGCCTTGCTCATGTCGATACACTATCAACACCGACGGTGCTTCTGAAAGGGAAGCGTCTGCTGGCGGCGGGCCGAGGAACTCCTGCCGGGAACGTGTTCGTGCTTACGAGCGGGAAGGAAGATCGCATGAGTGAACTCGTGGTTGGGGTCATCGGAAGCGGCAACATCGGCAAGGGCGTCGCGCAGTTGGCGACCGCAGCAGGCCTCGAGACGGTGGTGGCGAACTCGCGGGGGCCTGCCTCGCTGGTCGCGTTGATCGCCCAGTTGGGCGGACGTGCCACGGCGGACACGGTCGAGCGAGCGATCGAACGAGCCGATGTCGTGGTTCTCGCGATCCCGTTCGGTGCCGTTGGAGACCTTCCGGCAGGGGTGCTGGCGGGGAAGGTCGTCGTGGATGCCACCAACTACTATCCCGGCCGTGATGGTCATGTGGCCGCCCTGGATGACGGGGGACTCACCTCGAGCGAGTACCTCGCCTCCCATCTGCCCGGGGTCCTGCTGGTGAAGGGCCTCAACAACATCGACTTCGTGCGCCTGCCCCAGTTGGGTCGTCCGGCAGGTTCGCCTGAGCGCACCGCTCTTCCGATCGCGGGCGACGGTCTCGACGCGAAGGTGCGGGTGATCGAGTTCCTGGACGTGATCGGGTTCGATGCGTTGGACCTCGGTGGGCTGGCCGAGGGAAGACGGTCGCAGCCAGGCTCCCCGATCTACGTCACCCCATACTCGCGGCCGGCAGATCCCGACGTCGAGGATCCGACGCAGCGCTTCCTGACTGCTGTTCCGGTTCCGGTGCCGCTCGCGCAGGCGCAGGCGCTCACCGTCAACGCCTGATCACACGCAGCCCGTGGTGCTCCCGTCAGCCCCGTGAGAGGGCAGACGGGAGCATCTCCGGCCTCCGGGTCCGACGCGAGCGTCGTCGGTCGCTACGCCGAAGTGTCGGTGTCCTCGGCCGCCCGGGGCCGACAGGCCGGATCGAGGACACCTCGCGGCGGCGCGAACGGCTGGGCCGTCGTTCAGGCTCCCTCGGCAGAGCGGGGGGAGATCACCAGCACGGCTGCGATCGCGACCGCGGCAGCGATGCTGCAGACCCAGAATCCGGATGTGAAGGCCGAGTCGAGAGGTATGCCCTGCGTCGTCGTGTGAGCCGTGATGACCGCGGCGACAACCGCAGTCCCAGCGCTCCCACCGATGCTGCGGGCGATCGCGTTGACGCCCATGGCCTCCGCCGTGTGGTCGGCGGGTACTGCGGCGACGATCGCGCTGGACATGGCGGCGAGCACGAGTCCCATGCCGGCTCCGAACAGAAGCCCGCAGGCCATGAGCTGCCAGGCCTGGTCGTGGGCAATCGCCGGGATGAGGAACGCGACCGTGGTGACGACCGATCCGAGCAGGAGCGGCACGCGAGCACCGAAGCGATCCGCGAGCAGCCCTGAGACCGGCCCCAGGGCGAGCATCATGACTGTGGAGGGCAGGAGGAACAGGCCCGCACCGGTCACCGTCTTGCCGAAGCCGAATCCGGTCGCCGCCGGCAGTTCGAGCAGGGTCGGGATCAGGATGAACATGCCGAACATCGCGAACCCGAAGATGAGGCCCACCAGATCGGTGGCCCAGACGTTGCGCTTGGCGAGCAACGGCAGATTCACGAGCGGGCTGGTCGTCCGTTGCTCGACCATGACGAAGCCGACGAGCGCGACAGCCGCAAGGGCGAGCAGAGCGAGTGTGGGGCCGGCGACCCATCCCCACTCCGGGCCCTTCGTGATGGCCAGCAGGAGCGCGACCAGCGTGACGGACAGCGTCGCCGCACCCGGCAGGTCGAGGTGGCTGTCACGGTCCTTCACCGGCGACTCCGGCACGCCGAGGACGACGCCGGCGAGGGCGACGACGACGAGGAGAAGGGGGAGCCAGAAGAGCCACTGCCACGACAGGTGGTCGACGATCGGGCCCGCGATCACGATGCCGAGGCCGCCTCCGATTCCCGTGATCGCCGACAGCAGACCGACCGAGACGTTGACGCGTTCGGGCGGCAGCTCGTCTCGGACGATGCCGACGGAGAGCGGGAGGATCGCCCCGGCCGTGCCCTGCACCGCCCTGGCGAAGATCAGCACGGGCAGCGTGGTGGCTGCAGCGGCGAGCAGCGTGCCGACGGCGAGGACCGCGACGACGATGATGAGCACCCGGCGCTTGCCGGCGATGTCGCCCAGACGTCCGAGGACCGGCGTGAGGACTGCTGCCGCCAGGAGGTAGGCGGTCACCACCCAGCTCACGTCCGCAGAGGACGTGTGCAACTGTGCCGCGATGTCCGGCAGTGCCGGGGCCACCATCGACTGCAGCACCGCGAAGGCGAAGCCTCCGAGAGACAAGAACAGCACCACGACACCGGGATTCGCCCGGCCCATGGTTTCGGTTGGTGCAGGCGTATCACTGCCGGGCTTCGTGTGGGATCTGATCATGGTGCCACGCATCCAGTAAGTAAACGAGTGATTACTTGTGTAGTCTCGCACCGCCCACGCGAGGAAGTCAACAAGCGTTTACACTTGTCTCGTCGGCGCTGAGCACAGGGAGGAACCAGACCATGCCTTCGGAACCGGTGGAGACAGCCGCAACGGACGCACCGCCCGGCGGCGAGACGCCGCCCCCGGGGACGCGGGACGCGATGCGCACGCGGCAACGGCTGCTCGACGTCGCCAGGCGCCGCTTCGCCGTCGACGGCTACGCCGCGACCACGCTCCGGGCGATCACCGAGGAAGCCGGCGTCAATGTGGCCCTGGTCTCCCGCTACTTCGGCTCGAAGGAAGGACTGTTCACGGCGTGCCTCGAAGCGGCTGCCGAGGACATCAGAGCCCCGAGAGCCGCGCTGCAGGGGCAGGCCGGGGTCGCCGGCATCCTGGCGGCCGCACTGGCCCAGGTCCCCGGCTCGGCTTCCGGCCAGGAGATCGGATCGCTGCTGCCGCTGCTGATGCAGTCCTCGGGCGACGAAAATGCGGAGCGGGTGCGGATCGACCTGCTCAGCCGCTTCGCCGAGAGCATGGCTGCGGTCGCGGGATGGGACCCCTCGGCCCCCGACGACGAACTGCTCATGCGTACGCAACTCGTGATGTGCACCGGCATCGGCCTGGCTCTCGCCCGCTCCTGGACTCCGGCCCTCGAACCGCTGTCCTCGGCCAGCCGCGATGCCCTCGTCCAGGCACTTGCGCAGATGATCGGTGCAGTCCTGCCGGAGCACGGGCAGCGCGGGTGACTCACGCGGCTGCACCGGTCTGACGCGTGCGAACAACGCACCGCCGCCGTCTCGTTCGCCTCCTCCTCAGGCGACGCGACCAGATCGTCGAGGAGGTGATCGCGGGCGGTGCCATCGGAGGGTGGTTCGCGCCCGTTCGTCCGCCTGCGCGAGCCGCCGTACGTTAGGCTCCCCGTCGTGGGCAGCGCCGTGATGGCCAAGCCTGGTGATCGCATCAGGATGGTCGTGCAGAGCATCGAGACGGCCACCCAGCGAGTGATCGGGGTTGTGCTTCTGCTCACCGTCCTGCTGGTGGTGATCCGTCCTCGGGAACCCAACAACCCCACCAACCCGTTGATCGTCGTTGTCGGCCTGGCCCTGGCGTGCGCCGGATTCGTCTTCGCGGCGCGCCGGTTCGGGATCCGCCCGGCGCCCTGGTCGGCTAAGCGAGGGAACCGCCTCGGGTGGACGCTCTGCGGCGCGACGACCGCACTCGCGTGGCTGACGGCGTACACGTCGGTGTACGAGACGACCTGGGACTCGCGGCTTGTGCAGTTGGCCTCGGCGCTGCCGCCCGACGAGTTCAGCGAGTACTACGTCGCCTACTTCTCCCGGTACCCGAACAATTACGCGATGCTGGCCGTGGCTCGGATCGCTCGCGGGATGGGCGCCATCGGGCTGAACTACGACGCCGCCTTCGCGCTGATCAATGCCGCGTGCTACCTGGCCGCCGCGGTCGCCATGTACATCGTCGTGCGGCAGATCCGCGGAGCGAAGGCGGGGGCGCTCTCCCTGGTTTTTCTCCTCGGGGTGCTCGGGCTGTCGCCGTGGATGTCGGTTCCGTACACGGACGTTCTGGCCATGTGGACGCCCATCGTCGCCCTCGCCCTGTTCCTTCCGGTCTTGCGCGGGCCCACCATCCGGGGTGTCGTCGGCGCGCTGGCCGGCGGAGCCGTCCTCGCGGTCGGCTTCGTGCTGAAGGTCACCCCGGTGGTCGGCATGGTGGCGGTCGTCGCCGTGGGGGTCCTCGCCTTCGCGTCGCCCGGCTCGCGACGGCGTCATGCCCGGCGGGCGGTGGCCACGTCACTGATCGCGGCGGCACTCGGCTTCGGCGCCGGGTATGTCGGGTTCTCCGCGTGGGCGAGTTCGTCCGCGGACATGCCGCCGCTGACGCCGGGCGTGTCGAAGGTTCCGCTCTCCTACGTGGCCGATGGGATCCGCGAGCAGTACCGCGACGACGGCAGCGTCGTGTATGGCGGGTACGACAGGGTCGTCAACCTCGCGACCTGGGGTCGTCCCACCGACGAGCAGACCGAGACGTCCCGCGAGCTGATCGGCGAGCAGGTCTCCACGCGGGGGTTCGCGGGGATGGTGGGCTTCGCCATCGACAAATGGACATTCAACTTCGGCGACGGGACATTCTGGGCTCGCGGGGAAGGCCAGGACATGGCCAAGCCGCTCCTGGCCTCGTTCCCGTGGCGGGCCGTCGGAGCCGCGAACGACCCGGCCGTCCCGCTGTGGGGCATCCACGTGCACCTTGCGGAGATTCTGTGGCTGTTCATCCTCACGGTGTCGGGAGCCGGGCTGCTGGTCTGTCCGCCTCGGAGGGACATCCTGCTCGCCGCCGTGACGCTGCTCGGGGCGGGACTGTTCATGCTCGTGTTCCAGGGCCGTTCGCGCTACCTCATCCCTCACCTGCCGGTCTTCTGCGCCGTGGCGGCCATCGGCGCCGCGACGGTGTGGCGGCGTCTCGCCCCGCGGCTGGGTCGCCGCGCGATCCTGCCGGGCTGATCCTCGTAGATCGTTCGAGTTCTCCGTTCGAGTCTTCCGTTCGACGCGGTGTTCGTGATCAACCCGTCAGGACGCTCCTTCGCGATCGACGAGGACGACGTGGGCGTGCGCCGCGCCGATCGCGGTTGGGGTGACCGCCAGGTTGTGCGGCATGAGAGCCGGTCTGTCGCCGTCACTGTGTCGTGACCGCCACGTTGTGCGGGTTGCCCGGTCCGGGCGGGACTCCGTATGCCGTGCAAACTGGCGGTCTCGGCTCCCGGCCCTGGTCTACCCCCTCGGTGTGCCTCACAACGTGGCGGTGAGCGCCGGATTGCCTGGTCCTCGCCCGGGCCTTCCTCTGCCCCGGGGCGGAGCCGGCGTCTTGAGCCTCTGGTATCGGACTTTCTCGTGATCGGCCGCGCTGACGCTTGATCGGGACGGGACGGTGTGAAACGGCGGGTGAGAAAGCGGGTGAGTCTCGCGTCATAGTTGCCGGCTGTGGGCGTCCTCCAAGTATCGGGGGGGAGCTGCATCGGGTCCGGGACTCGTCGCGCGTGACCGGGGGGCGTGCGCGACGGGACCGGTCCACGATGCAGGCCGTGGGCGAGCCTTCTCGCCCGCGCCGGGGGCATGCGACGCTGCCCCCCTCCTGGTGACGGGAGGGGGGCCGTTCGTCGTTCCTGGTGATCTGGGGCCGGGCGGCTGAGACTCAGATCACGAGACCGACGGCCAGTGCGATCACGCCGAGAGCGGGGATCACGCCCTGCTTGAGCGCGGCAGCGGCCTTGTCCCGGCTCGACAGCAGCAGCACCAGGCTCGCCGCGACCATCGACCCTGCCCCCGTGAATACGAGAGTCGCCCCGGCGATGGGATGTCCGAGCGAGAACAGCACGATCCCGACGAGCACGGCGACGGCGAGGAACAGGTTGTAGAAGCCCTGATTGAAGGCCAGGTCCTTCGTCGCCTCCGCGGCCTGTGGTGAGGAGATCCCGAACACCGAGCGGGCGCGCTCGCCGGTCCAGGCGATCGATTCGAGGTAGAAGATGAAGACGTGCACGAGCGCCGCGATCCCGGCGAGCACGAGCCCTGCGATGACCATGACGGGGACCCTTCGATGTCGGCGGGCTCTGAGGCCCGGAAATTGTGTACTGTCCGATCCAATATATGCTGGATCGATCGGATGCGGGAAGCGGTGGGCATGGGCAGGACGCAGGGGTTCGACACCCGCACGGTGGTCCGTGCGGCGCGGGCGGTGTTCTGGGAGCGCGGCTACGAGGGCGCGTCGCTGCCCGAGCTGGAGCGGGCGACGGGTCTGAGCCGATCGAGCATCTACCACGCCTTCGGCTCCAAACGCGGGCTGTTCGACGCCGCCGTGGACAGCTATCTCGCCGAGGTCATCCGTCCTCGGCTGGAGCCGCTCCGTGCCGAGACCGTGGAGCGGGACGCCCTGATCGGCTATCTGAACGGCCTCGATGCTGCCCTGACGCGCGCAGGATCGCTTCCGGCGAGCAGCGGGTGTCTGTTGATCAACGCCGCTTCGGCCCCGATCGGACGCGACGACGCGGTCGCCCGGACCGTGGCGGGGTACCGCGAGGAGCTTCGTGTCGCAATCGGCCGGGGCGTGGCCGCGCTCCGTCCCGACCTCCCCCGCGCTGAGAGCGAGGTGCTGGCCGACGCCTGCACAGGTCTCGTGGTGGCCGCATTCGCGCTCGTCCGCGTCGCCCCCGGTCAGGCATCGCGTTCGCTGGCGACCGCGCGTGGCCTGCTCGCCCGGCCGGGCGAACGCTGAGGACGACCCGCGTCAGGTCACTGGCGACTGTATAGTCAGCGTGTGCTGACTCTTGCGACGCGCCTCGACGTCATGAACAGGCTGGGCCGCGCGATGGCCGACCCGACCCGCTCGCGGATCCTGCTCGAACTGATCGAAGCGCCGGGATACCCGGCGCGCCTGGCAGGAACGCTGGGCCTGACCCGCACGAACGTGTCGAACCATCTCGCCTGCCTGCGGGGATGCGGCCTCGTCGTGGCGACCCCCGAGGGTCGGCAGACGCGCTACGAGATCGCCGATCCGCACCTGGCGCAGGCGATCGAGCTGCTGGTACAGGCGGTGGTCGCCTACGACGACAATGTGCCGTGCCTGGACGGCGGCGGCGAGGCGTCCTGCGGGTCTCGCGCCGCCACGGCCGTCGAGGAGGCGCGATGAGCGACGCGCCGGCCGCCGGGGACGACTGCTGCGGAGGCGCGCCGTCGCACCGGCCCGCCGTCGAGGACGATGCCGACGAGGCCGACGAGGTGCGTCCGCCGTGGTGGCGGGACACGGCCTTCCTGCCATCGGTGGTCTCAGGCGTGTTCCTGCTGGTGGGCTACGGGTTCGAGTGGTCGGGGCAGTCGGTCGCCGCCGTGGTCCTGCACGGGATCGCGCTGGTCGCCGGGGCGTACACGTTCGTGCCCGGCACCGTGCGACGCCTCGTCCGGGGCCGGATCGGCGTGGGGCTCCTGATGACCATCGCCGCGATCGGGGCCGTGTTGCTCGGCCATGTCGGTGAGGCAGCCGCGCTGGCGTTCCTGTTCTCGCTGTCCGAGACGCTGGAGGACCGCGCGATGGACCGGGCGAGAGAGGGCCTGCGGGCACTGCTGACGCTGATCCCCGAGACGGTGCGCGTATCGCGCCCGGGCGGCGATGCCACGATCCCCGCCGCCGACGTGCGGGCGGGCGACATCCTGGTCGTGGGCGCCGGTGAGCGGGTGGCGACCGACGGTGTCGTGGTGAGCGGCCGTTCGAGCATCGACACCTCCGCGATCACCGGCGAGTCGATCCCGATCGAGGTCGCGCGCGGCGATGAGATCGCCGCCGGATCGGTGAACGGCTCGGGCACCCTGCGGATCGACGCGACCGCCGACGGCCGCGACAGCTCGCTCACCCAGATCGTCGGGCTGGTGGAGCAGGCCCACGCCCGCAAGGGGGAGCGGGCCCGTCTGGCGGACCGGATCGCCCGTCCGCTCGTACCGGGGGTCCTGATCGTCGCGGTTCTGGTCGCCCTGTTCGGCATCCTCACCGCAGACCCGTGGACATGGGTGGAGCGCTCCCTGGTCGTGCTCGTCGCCGCGTCCCCCTGCGCGCTGGCGATCTCGGTGCCCGTCACGGTGATCAGTGCCATCGGGGCGGCGTCGAAGCTCGGCGTGATCGTCAAGTCCGGCGAGGCGTTCGAGGAGCTGGGCACCATCCGCGCCATCGCGCTGGACAAGACCGGCACGCTGACACGCAACGAGCCCACGGTCGTGGAGGTTCTCCCCGCCGAGGACGTCCCGCGCGCCCAGGTCCTCGCACTGGCCGCAGGGGTGGAGGGGTCGAGCGGTCATCCGCTCGCGGCGGCCATCCTCGCCGCTGCTCCCGGTGCGCCGCCGGGATCGGGAGTGACCGAGGACGCCGGACGCGGGACCGTCGGCAGGGTGGGCGGGGTCGCCGTGCGCGTGGGCAGCGCGCGCTGGCTGGACCCCGGCGAGCTCGCCGCCGCGGCCGAGGCGATGGCCTCCCGGGGCATGACGGTGGTCGTGGTGGAGGCCGACGGACGCATCGCGGGGCTGATCGGCGTCCGCGACGAACTGCGGCCTGAGGCCGCCGAGACGGTGCGGCGTCTTCAGGAGCAGGGCATCGAGACGAGCATGCTCACCGGCGACAACGCCCGCACCGCGCATGCTCTGGCGCAGGAGGCCGGGATCCCCACCGTCCATGCCGAGCAGTTGCCGGCCGGCAAGGCCGCGATCATCGAGACCATGGCCCGCACGCAGCCGACCGCGATGGTCGGCGACGGGATCAACGACGCCCCGGCGCTCGCGACGGCGACCGTGGGGATCGCGATGGGTGCGACAGGGACCGCGGCGGCCGTGGAATCGGCCGACGTCGCCTTCACCGGGCACGACCTGCGGCTCCTTCCCGGCGCGCTCGCGCACGCCCGTCGCGGCCGGCGGATCATGACCGCCAACATCGGCCTGGCGCTCGCGATCATCATCGTGCTGTTCCCGCTCGCCCTGTTCGGCGTCCTCGGCCTCGCCGGCGTCGTCCTGGTGCACGAGATCGCCGAGGTCGTCGTCATCCTCAACGGTGTCCGCGCGGCCCGCCTCCCGGCCGACCTCCTTCCCGGACGTCAGGGACACGGCGCCTGACCGGACGTCGCGGCTCAGAACGCCAGCACGGCGAAGAACGGCAGGATCGGCGTGATCAGCCCGGTGCTCATCCAGAACATGCCGAGGTTCATCGCGGCGTCGCAGAGCGCCGCGAGACGATCCGTGACCGTGCCGGTGACGCGTTCCTCGTGACATCCGTGGACGGCCGCCGCCGGATCGGGGTCCGGCGCCGCGGCGGCCGGGCGATGCTCGCCGTCGGGCGTGGCGCTGAGCGCCACGGATCCGGACGCGTGCGTCGACGCGGCCGCATGCTCCACCTCGCGGGAGTCGCCAGGCACGGATACGGCCGGTCGGAGGGCACGCCGCAGCCCGAGCACGCCGGCCGCCAGGAGGTAGGCCATGAACGGCAGGCCGACCAGGGCGAACGCCCACAGGATGCCGCCCGGCTGCCGGGCCGCGTCGCCCATGCCGCCGTGACCCATGCCGGACATGCCCGCCGCCATCACCGCCATCGCGGCGAGATGCCAGGTCATGGCACCGAACATGGCGGCGTGCCCGGTCAGGTGCATTCCGCCGCGCCGATCCGCGGCACGGAAGGCGCCGACGGCCATGACGACGAACCACGCGGTGGCCGCGACGAACACCGCCACGAGCGCGGGCAGCGGGACGACGCCCACGAGAGGCTTCCAGGTCCAGCCCGGCACCATCAGGAGCATCACGACCGCCATCAGCAGGTGGAGCAGATTCGAGACGCGCTGCTTCGCGACCTGCGGCCGGGCCGATTCGTAGACGCACCACACCGTGCACCAGGCGAACAGCACCAGCAGGCCGACGAACTTCACCGGTGTCGCGTCGAACGTGAACATGGATCCTCCGTCTCCCGATGGCGCGGCGCCTCGGGCCTACCACAGAAGTCGTCCGGCGGGGCCGGAGAGTTCCCGGGAATCGCCGGTCGCTCGTCGCGGGATCAGCGACGGGACGCGGGTGCGTCCTGCCGCGCGAGGGCCTCCACCAGGTCGGCGCGGGCTCGCGCGACCCGCGACCTCACCGTTCCGACGGCGCATGCGCAGATCTCCGCGGTCTCCGCGTAGGTGAACCCCATCAACTGGGTCAGCACCAGTGCCTCCCGCCGCTCCGGCCCGAGCAGGCCGAGCAGAGCCGCCGCGCCGTGACCGTTCGAAGGATCGGCGTGCTCGGCGACGAGCTCATCGAGAGACCCGTCGACGGCGACCAGCCGAGGACGGGCACGGTCGTGGCGGATCCGGTCCACGACGGCGCGCCGCGCGATGGCCAGCAGCCAGGCACGGGCGCTCGACCGCCCCTCGAACGCGGGAAGAGCGGTCAGCACGCGCAGGAACGTCTCCTGGGTGAGGTCGTCGGCAGCGGCGACACCTGCGAGGTGTGCGACGAAGCGCCAGACGTCCGCCTGTGTCGCCCGGATGAACTCCGCCAGCGCGGCCCTGTCGCCGCCGGCGGCCGCGAGGGCGAGCGCGGTGACGGCATCAGCGGTGGCCATGCGGTCACCTTAGTGTCCCGTCGTATGCTGCCGGAATGGACTTTCCGGCCGGCGAGCAGGTGTGGCGCGCGGCACTGTCGGCGCTCCTGGACGGCGAGGAGCCGCAGGTGCCCCTCGCCGGTATCGCCGCCCACCTGGACGACTGCGACGACTGCTCGGTGTGGCTCGACCGGGCGACCACGGTGAACTCGGGGCTCCGGATGCTCCCGCTCCTGCAGGCCGACCTGGGCGAGCGCGTGGTGAACGTCGTCGATGTCCGCCTGTGCGGCTGCCGCACAGGTGATCCGTGCCTGTGTTCGGACTGCCAGTGCGGTCCGCACTGCACCTGCCACCGGACCTGACAGGTCAGTTGCCGCGACCCGGGTCGGCCGCCTGGGGTCGGCGGGGCCGGGCAGGTTCGAAGCGGCGCAGCCGCATCGAGTTGGTGACCACGAAGATGCTGGAGAGCGACATCGCCAGACCGGCGATGAGCGGGTTCAACTGGCCGAACGCCGCGAGCGGGATCGCGGCCACGTTGTAGCCGAAGGCCCACACCAGGTTCCCGCGGATCGTCCGGAGGGTGCGCCGCGCCAGCGCGATCGCGTCCGGGACCACGTCCAGGCTGCGCCGCACGAGGATGATGTCGGCCGACTTCAACGCCACGTCGGTTCCGCTGACGACCGCCATCCCGAGATTGGCGGTTGCCAGGGCGGCCGCGTCGTTGATCCCGTCGCCGACCATGGCCACGGAGCGTCCGTCGGCCTGCAGCCGTTCGATGACCGCCGCCTTCTCGGTGGGCAGCACCTCGGCGATCACCTCGTCCACCCCGACCTGTGCGCCGACCGTCTCGGCGGCGTGCTGCCGGTCGCCGGTGAGCAGCACGGTGCGCAGGCCCATGTCGCGAAGCCGTGCGACCGCGCCGGCGGCGGAATCCTTGATCGCATCGGCGACCTCGAACCCGCCCGTCAGCGTGCCGTCGACGGCGAGCAGCACGGCGGTCGTCCCGGCCTCGGCGGCCCGGTCGAGGAACTCCTGGGCCTCGGCCGGCACCGCGACCCCCTCGGCGTCCATCAGTTCGCGCGTGCCGATGACCACGTCGCTGACCCCGCCGGCGGATGCCGACACGCGTCCCCGGACGCCGAACCCCGGCAGCGCGGTGACGTCGGTCGCCGCAGGTGTGGCCACCTCCTGAGCGCCGGCCACCACCGCCCGGGCGATCGGGTGCTCGGAATAGCCCTCGACGGCGGACGCGATGCCCAGGGCGTCTCGGGAATCGGCCTGTCCGAAGCCGCGGACGTCGATCAGGGACATCCGGCCGGTGGTCAAGGTGCCGGTCTTGTCGAGCACGACGGTGTCGATCGCCCCGGACGCCTCCAGGGCGTCGGGCCCCTTGACCAGGATGCCGAGCTGCCCGCCCCTGCCGACGCCGACCAGCAGCGCCGTCGGCGTGGCCAGGCCGAGCGCGCACGGGCAGGCGATGATGAGCACGGACATGGCGGCGCTGACGGCGTCGCGGACATCCCCGCCGAAGGCCAGCCACGCCACGAGGGTGAGCAGCGCGATCACCAGCACGGCCGGGACGAACACCGCCACCACTTTGTCGACGAGCGTCTGCACCGCGGCCTTGCGCGCCTGCGCCTGCTCGGCCAGCACGGCGAGCTGGGCGAGCTGGGTATGGGCGCCGACGCGCTCGGCCTCGACGATGAGCGCACCCGTCGTGTTGGTGGTGCCGCCGAGGACCCGGTCGCCGACGGCCACCTCCGCAGGCACCGATTCCCCCGTCATCGCGGACGTGTCGATCGCCGACGCTCCCACGAGCACGCGCCCGTCGGTGGCGATCCGCTCGCCCGGTCGCACCACGAAACGCTCTCCGACCTGGAGGGTGCCGATCGGCACCACCTGCTCGGCGCCGTCGCGGATCACTCGCACCGTGGTGGGCGCCAGTCCACCGATCGCGCTGAGGACGCCGCGAGCCGAGCGCTTCGAACGCGCCTCCACATACCGTCCGGCGAGCAGGAACGTGGTGATCGCCGCCGCGGCCTCCAGATACAGCGAGTCGGCGCCGGCGGGCGCCGCGCCGTAGCCGATCCAGTACGTGCTCTCCTGCGACACGCCCAGCAGCGTGGCCACCACCGACCAGGTGAAGGCCGCGAGGACGCCGAGCGAGACCAGCGTGTCCATGCTGGTGCCGCCGTGCCGCAGGTTCCGCCACGCTGCGCGGTGGAACGGCCACGCGCACCAGAACACCACCGGGATCGCACCGGCGATCAGGACCCACGGCCATCCCGGGAAGCGGAGCTGCGGCGCGAGCGCGAGCACGATCGCGGCGTCTCCGAGCGGGACGGTGATGAGGGCGGCCACGATCAGCCTGTTCCGCAGCAGCCGCACCCGATCGCTGTAGCCGTCCGGTTCCTCGCCCTCGACGACCGGGCTGGCGTCATACCCGGCGGCCCGCACGGTGGCGATCAGGTCGGGAGCCCGCTCGGCAGGCGCACCGAGGACGACCGCGCGCTCGGTCGCGTAGTTCACGGTCGCGCGGACCCCGTCGAGGCGGTTCAGCTTGCGCTCGATCCTGCTGGCGCACGCCGCGCAGGTCATACCGGAGATGTCGAGTTCGACCCGCTGCTCCAGTGGATCGCCGGTCTCGGCGGTCGTCCTGATCTCCGCCTGGCTCATCCCGTTTCCCCCTCCGGTCGGCGCTCGCGCTGGTCACGGGCGGCGAGTTCGGCGAGCATGTCGTTGTACGCGGCGAGTTCGTCCTCGCCCCCGGCGTCGATCAGCTTGTCGGCCTTCGCCGCCGCGGAGGTGTCGCTGCGGAACCACTGGGCGGCCAGCACGATCACCGCGAGGAACGCGGGGATCTCACCGGTGAACCACGTGATCTGACCGGCGATGTTCTGGTCGCTCAGCAGGTCGCCCACCCACTCGACGGAGAGCGCCCGGTAGAAGCTCTCGCCGATCAGCGAACGCGACATCATGATGCCGACGGCGAAGATCGCATGGAACGGCATGACGCTCAGCAGCAGGGCGAACTTCACCAGGTACGGCAGCCTGCCATGCCGCTCCGGCGCCACGATCATGCTGAAGAAGGCGAACCCGGCCGCCATGAAGTGCAAGAGCATGAGCTGGTGCGCCCAGTGGTATTTCATCAGCCAGCCGAACAGCGGCGAGAAATAGACCACGAAGAGGGAACCCACGTAGACCACCCACACGACGGGAGGACTGAGGACGACGCGGACCAGGCGGTTCTCTGCGAGCCCGGCCAGCCACTGCCGGGGCCCCGGCAGGTCGTCGGGGCCGGGCTGCCGGGACGCGGCGTCCGCCAGGCCGAACGGCGCGCCGAGGACACACAGCACCGGCACCATCATGTTGATGGTCATGTGCACCAGCATGTGCCAGCTATAGACGGCGGTGGAGTACATCCACAGACCGCTCACCGCGAGGTAGAGCGTCAGTCCCCAACCGCCGACCCAGGACAACAGACGGGGCACCGGCCATCGCCCGCCTGCGCGGTGCACGCGGATCATCCCCCACACGTAGACGCCGATCGCCCCCAGCGACAGCGCGACCCACAGCAGGTTCGGACGTCCCAGCCCGGCCAGGCGCTCGACGGTCGCGGGTACGTCCACCTCGTAGCCGAGATAGTTCACCTGGATCGACTGCGCCAGGGCGAAGCGGGGTGGCGGGATGTGGGCGGCGGCGGTGAGACACGCCATCAGCCCGATGAGAGCGACGAGGTCCCGGACAACCCCCGCGACGAGCCGGTCCAGGTCGGTGGCGCGCCTGCGGGACGCCTGTCGCCAGAGCCAGTTGACCAGGAGCAGGATCGACACGACGAGGCCGGCGAGGATGGGCAGACCGGCAGGGACGACGAACAATGACGAGCCGGCCAGTTGCTGCCACGCGACGACGCCGTACCCCGCGAGCGAGATCGCCACGAGCACGCCCGCCGCGCGGTGGTACCGGCGGACGGCGGCGTCGATCGCCGGGCTGCCGGCGGCGGCAGCCGCGACGACGGCCACCGCGCCGCTGGTGAGGAGCAGCGTCGCGATCGTCGCGATCGTCGCGGCATCTGTCGCCCAGTCGTGATCGAGGCCGACCGAGACGTTGCCGGTCGTGGCCACGAACACGCTCGCCGCGGCCCCGGCGAGCCAGCAGACGAGGAAGGCGGGGACCCGCGTCGCGCGGTAGCAGGTGATGGCCGTGCCGGCCGCGGCGACCGCCGCGGTCAGCCAGGCCAGGGCGCTGGGTGTGGTGGTGAGGAAGGTCCACCAGGCATCAGGGCGGAACGCGGAGCCGAGCGGCGTCCCGTTCACGAACGTCGGGTTGGCGAAGGTCATCAGCACCGCCGCGACGAACCAGACCTGCGACACCCGCCCCGTCCACCGCGCCAGGCGGCGGCCGGTCTCGGTGAGACTCGTCCCGTCGCCGACCGGGGTGAACGCGAAGACGGCCGCCAGCCCGCCCAACGCGGCCGCGCCGGTGAGCCGGGCGATCAGATCGCCCAGAACGCTCACGACGCCGGTCACATCGTCGGCGGTGGGACGTCCGGGCAGCGGTGGCAGCGCCGTCAGCAAAGTGCCGACCGCGAGTGCGGACGCGACCGCGACGCCGGTGGCCAGCCAGAGCATCCAGGTCCCGGAGGGCGACGGGTACCTTCCCGGCGCACGCACGTCGAGTCGATGCGCCATTCGTGTCACCCTCTCGCCTGGCCGACCGGATCAACTGCGGCGTGAGTCTACTCACCGCAGGGCGGGTTGCCACCGCCGGCGAGGGTCAGGCGAGGAGCCGGGCGGCCTGCTCGCAGGCCCCGTAGACGATCTCGTACTGCTGGTCGATCAACGGCGCCGTCTGGGCGGTCTTGCGGACCTTGACCCGGCCGTGTGCCAGGTAGGCGGCGAGCCAGCCCAGCAGGCCGATCGCGCCCAGCGGGATCGACAGCAGCCACAGGCCGGCCTCGATGGCGAACACGGAGCCCGCCAGGAAGGCCGAGCCGGCGATGCCGATGCCGAGCGCCACGCCCGTCGCCGTGGCGGTCCGGGACTTCTCGAGTGCCCGGATGCAGGCCAGGGCGTTCTCGGCCGTGCGTTGCAGTTCGTTGATCAGCGGCCGGTTCCGGACGCGGCGGTCACGCTTGAGCTTCAAGGCGACGGCGTTCACGTTGGGCACGGTGGTGGTGGCGTTCTCGACGATCCAGCCGAAGCTGCGGTAGGTGTCCTCGTACAGCGGCTCCAGATCGCGATCGGCGGTCACCGTCGCGTACTCGTAGCCGATGTAGTCGGGGTACAGCGGGAAGTCGGTCGGCCGCCCTCCGGGTGGCACCTCGGCCATGGTCTGTTCGCCTCCTGGAATCGGGGCGTCAGGCGGCGAGCAGCCGACCGGCCCGCTCGCCGGTCTCGTAGACCGTCTCGTACTCGCGGTCGATGAGGGGCGTGACCTGGGCGGTCTTGTTCTCCTTCACCTTGCCGTGAGCGAAGTAGCCGGCAGCCCACCCGGCCAGCCCGACGATGCCCAGCGGAATGCCGAGCACCCACAGGTTGGCGGTGATCGCGAAGACCGACCCGGCCAGGAAGGCCGATCCGACGAGGCCCAGCGTGATGGCGGCCGCCATCGGCGCGGTCGACGTGGAGCGCTCCAGACGTGCGATCGTGGCGAGGGCGTGCTCGGCCGTGCGCTGCAGCTCCAGCACCGCGGTGCGGTTGGGGATGCGGCGGTCGCGCTTGAGCTTCAGGGTGACGGTGCTCACGTTGGGGACGCCGACGCCGTAGCCCTCGACGGTCCAGCCGAAGTTGCGGTAGGTGTCCTTGTAGAGCAGCTCGAGCTGACGGTCGGCCTGAACGGTCAGGTACTCGTAGGCGACGAAGTCGGTGGTGGTGTCTGTCATGGCTGGTCCTCCTCGTGCGGTGCCCCGTTGTGGGGATGATCCGATCCTGTCTGCCGGCGGCGTCGGAGGAATCGTCCGCGCGGACGGTCTTGGCCTACTGCGTTCGGAGTACGTCGGACCTGCGCACGGGTGGGAGCATTGAGCGCATGGCGACGGCACCGGGCTCTGCGTGGACGGCGCGCGCCCCGCTGTGGGTGCGCGCCTCGCGCGTGCTCGAGATCGTCACCCTCGTCGTGATCGGGCTGGCCGTCGGGGTGGAGGCGTCGCTGGCCGTGATCGCCCGCAATCCGGCCGGACTCGTGGCGGCCGGCACGATCGCGGCCGGCACGGTGATCGGCTACCGGTTCCAGCCGTACGTGGGGCTGGCGCTGGTGGCGGCATCTCCGCTGGTGGCGGTGTTCGTGGGGTGGCTGCCGATCCACAACTGGTCGATGGCCTGTTTCGCCGTGCTGCTGCTCACACTGCGTGGGCTGCCGGGGGTGATCGGCGGTGTGGTCACGGGGCTGGCGAGCTTCGCCGCTGTCGGCTGGCACGGCGGTGGCCTGTCCGTGAACGACAATCCGGAGGCGTGGATCGCCGTCGCGGCCGTGCTGATGTGCGCCGCGATCGGAAGCGCTATCCGGGGCCAGCGCCGATACCTGGCCGAACTGGAGCAGCGCACCCGGGACGCGATCGTCACCCGTGAGGCGGCGGTCGAGCGCAGCGTCGCCGAGGAGCGGGTCAGGATCGCCCGCGATCTGCACGACAGCGTCGGCCACAAGATCGCGGTGGTGAGCATGCACCTCGGTGCCGCGGAGGTGCACCTGCCCACCGACGCCGCAGCGGTTGCCGTCGACCTCGCCGAGGCGCGCGCCGGAGTGCAGTCCGTCCTGCGGGAGACGCAGGAGATCCTGCGGGTGCTTCGCGTGGGCGTCGAGCCCGACAGCGTCACCCCGACTCCGGAGCACAGCCGGATCCCGGATCTCCTGGCGTCCTTCCAGACGGCGGGGCTGGAGGTCGACGCCCGGTTCACGGGACTGGAGCGGTCGTTGGGGCAGACCACGAGCGCCGCCGCGTACAGGATCACGCAGGAGGCGCTCACCAACGCGGAGAAGCACGGCACGGGGCCGGTGTCGCTGCGTGTCGACGTCACGCCTGCGCAGGTGACGATCGAGGTGGTGAACCTGCGCGGGGCCGCCGGCGCCGGCACGTCGGGCGGCGGCAACGGGCTCGTCGGCATGCGTGAGCGGGCCGCGTCCGCCGGCGGCCGGATCGAGGTCCGGTCGGACGACAGACTGTTCTCGGTGCGTGCCTGGCTGCCCGTCGAGGAGGAGGAGAATCGATGATCCGAGTGCTGATCGTGGACGACCAGGAGATGATCCGCACCGGGTTGCGGACCATCGTGGACGCTCACCCCGACCTGGAGGTCGTGGGGGAGACCGGGGACGCCCTGGCGGCGATCCGGGAGTTGGACGCCATGGCTCCTGACGTCGTGCTGATGGACATCCGGATGCCCGGCATCGACGGCGTGGAGGCGACGCGGCGGATCCGTCGCTCCTATCCGCCCGAGAAGCTGCGGATCCTCGTGCTGACCACGTTCGACCAGGACGAGTTCGTGCTCGCCGCGGTGCGGGCGGGGGCAGACGGGTTCTTCAGCAAGGGGGCCAGTCCGGCCGAGCTGACCGCGGGGATCGTGCGGGTCGCCGGAGGGGGCCGGGCGCTGTCGGCCACGGCCGTGGACGCTCTGGTGGACCATGTCGCCGAGGACAAGGGAGCCCCGTCCGACCCGGCGGTGGCGGCCAGGTTCGAGGCGCTCACCCCGCGAGAGCTGGAGATCGTCCGGGCGATCGTGACCGGGCTGGACAACACCCAGATCGCCGCCGATCTGTACCTGTCCCCGCTGACGGTGAAGACGCACGCCAACCGGGCGATGATGAAGGTCGGCGCCCGGGACCGGGCGCAACTGGTGTCGTTCGCCGTGCTGGCCGGGATCCATCCCTGATCTCCGCCGAACGCTCCCGAACTGCCGGAAATCCGGCCGAATCCGGCTATTTCGGAGCGCTCGCCGCGTCGTGGGGACGTGGCCGAAGCGCGATCTGCCGCCCCGTTGACGGGACGGCCGATCACGCTGCGGTGCGGTTCGTGAAGGTCAGCCCTTGCGCTTGACGATGACACGTCCGATGACGATGGCGAGAATGATGACGACGACGATGATCGCGATGGTCCAGCCGATTGCGGTGGTGCTCATTTTCTTCTCCGATCTGTATGAAACTGCGGACTGTCTTCTATGGACGATGTGATGCCCTGCGCGCCCCGGTGGACGGTCAGGCGGCGAAGGTCTCGGACGTCCTCTTGTGCGCCACGACGGCAACGATCGCGGCGATCACGCCGGTCGCGGCGATCGCAGAGATCACTTTCGAGCGTGTGGACATTGCGTTCTCCTTTCTCGTGAAGAGCGTCTGGCGACGTCCAGCACGAATAGCCTCGCAATTCGGGGTCGAGATGACGTCGTCCGGACGGATCGACCGAGTACCGCGTTCGCAGTAACGCGATGTACTTCGCGTGCAGGTTCGCCGAGCGCGTGCGTCGTTGCGCCCAGGAGATGGTGATTTCGCGGGTGCGGTCTCTTCACCGACGGGTCCCCGGAGTCGTCTCAGCCGCGGCCGGTGAGGACCGGTTCGGTCGTGACGGGCGGCGGGGTCCCGGCGCTCCGGGAGCGCCGCGGAAGGGCGATGGCGAGAATGGCGGCCCCGAGGCCCGCTCCCGCACTGATCAGCATCACCAGATGCAGCCCCCCGAGTGAGGGCACCGTGTACCCGGCGACGCTGGAGCTGAGCCCGGCGAGCAGACTGCCGATGACGGCGCCCGCGGTGCTCGTGCCGATGGCGCGGGCCAAGGTGTTCACGCCGTTCGCCGACGCGGTCTCGCGGGGCGGGACGGCGTCCATGATGACCAGCGGGATGGCGGCGTAGGCCATGCCGAGGCCGGCATTGCACGCCACGACGACCGCGAGGATCCCCCAGGTGGTCGCCATCAGGGGGACGGCGGACGCGAACCCGGTCGCGCTCACGACGGCTCCGAGCACGATCGTCACCTTCGGTCCGTAGCGGGCCGACAGACGCGCGGACCGGGGGGCGACGGCCAGCATGGCGAGCCCGCCGGGCGCGAGCCACAACGCCATCGCGACCATCGACTGGCCGAGCCCGTAGCCCGTGGCGGCGGGGAGTTGCAGGATCTGCGGGACGACATAGGACAGGGCATAGGTGCTGAAGGAGATCAGCAGAGATGCGATGTTGGTGAGTGCGATGCGCCGGTCCGCGAGACCACGCACGTTGATCAGTGGCTGATCGGTGCGCACCTGGCGGATGCTGAACAGGGCGAGCGCCAGGAAGGCCAGCCACAGCAACCCGAGCGTCAGGCTGGACGTCCAGCCCCACTCGGCTCCTCGGGAGATCCCCAGGAGCAGGCACACCAGACCGAAGGAGAGCCACCCGGCGCCCAGGCCGTCGAAGCGGGCGGTGCGCTGCGGCGGGAGCCCGGCGGGCACGCAACGCCAGACGAGCACGAGGGCCGTCAGAGCGAGCCCGGCGAAGGTCCAGAACATCACCCGCCAGGAGGTCGTCTGCCCGACGACCGCCGCGAACGGAAGCCCCAGCGCCCCGCCGATGCCCATCGACGCGCTCATCGTCGCGACCGCCGAGCCGACCCGCTCGGCGGGGACGATCTCGCGCAGCAGGCTGATCCCGAGCGGGACGACGCCCATGCCGAGCCCCTGGAGGCTGCGTCCGAGGATCATGGGCAGCAGGGACGACGAGAGTGCGCAGACCACGGTGCCGGCGATCAGCGGCAGCAGGCTCGCCATCAGGACGGGGCGCTTGCCCCAGATGTCGCCGAGCCGGCCGGCGAGCGGGACGGCCACGGCGGCGGCGAGCAGGGTGGCCGTGATCACCCAGGAGGTGTCGGCGGGCGTGGCTCCCAGAATGCTCGGCAGTTGGCCGATGAGCGGTACGACAAGGGTTTGGATACCCGTCGCGATCACTCCGGTGAGCGCGAGGATCGCGACGATCACGCCCGGGTGGGCCGCGAGTCTGCTGTCGGTCATGACGTCCTTTCGACTGTGGATGGGCGGTGCAGACACCGTCGGCTGCCCCTGCCTTGTGGATCCTCGTCGGTGAGGGCCGGCGGTGAATCGTCCGGGCGGACCGTCCGTGTACGGCGTTCGCAGTAGGTCGAACCGGTTCGCACGGACGATTCGGAGCGCGTCGTCGCCCGGAAGACTGCCGGTGTCGACACACACCAGGCGGAGGAGGGCCACCGTGTCCCAGGCGATCCGAACCGTGAGCGAGCAGGAACTGTCGCCGGAACGCGCGCGGGTCGGGGTCGCACCCGTCCCGCACACCGTGCCCCGGGTCACCCGCAGACTCGGCGTGGACTGGCGAGACCTGCGTGAGCGCAGCGTGTTCTTCGCGATGTGGTCGATCGGTGGCAGCGTGGCCATGGCGGCCTGGAAGATCGGCGCCGCGGTACTCGTCGGCGGATCCCTGTTCTGGCTGAGCAACGCCGCGTTCAGCGTCGGGATTGCGGTTGCCAAGTCCCTCGCGGTCGTCGCCCATCGGCAGGGACGCACCGGGAAGGTCCGCGGCCCGGCGAACCGGGTGCGCGCGCAGCACCGCATCTACCGGACGGCCGGCGCCGCCGTGTGCGTGCTGGCCGCGCTGTACGTCGTGAGCTGCCTGACGATGGTCTTCGGCGGCGGCGCATCCGAGAGCTACGACACCTACAGCGGGATCGCCATCGCCACCCTCACCTTCACCGAGCTCGGGATGGCCATCGCCGGAGTGGTCTCGGCGCGGCGGAACTCCGACGTCGTCGTCGAGGTCATCAAACTGGCCAACCTCGCCGGGGCGCTGATCCTCCTGGCACTGACCCAGACGGCCCTGATGTCGTTCAGTTCCGAGGACGGCGCACCGGCTCACCTCACGGGGGTGGCGGGTGTCTTCTTCGGCTCAGGGGCCTGTGTCATCGGCGTGTACATGCTGGTCCGGCCGCTGCCCTGCACGGTCGGCGAGGTGAGCGCCGCGCGGGGCGGCATCCGCCGGCGGAACCGGGGCGGCGTCCGCGGGAGGATCGCGGATCGGGTTCGCGGACGTGGTGTCGGCCTGGCTGCGCTCGGCGGATCGCGGGACTCCCGCGGAGCCCTCGGCCGCGTGTTCCGGCCCGATCCGGGGCTGCCGGCCCCGGAGCTCACCCCACCGCGATGCCGAGGGCGGCGGCGATCGCCGGAGCGAGATCGAGGAGCTGGTCCGGCGTGATGGTCGCACCGCGGAGCCCGGCGGGCTCTGCGATATCGGCCAGTCGTGCCCCTCGCAGGTCGACGTCGGCGAGCGAGGAGCCGGTGACGTCGAGGCGCGCGATCCGGCAGCCGGCGAAGGACACACGGGTCGCCGTCGACCGCAGAAGATCGAGCTCGTCGATGACGCAGTCGGTGAATGCGACGTCGGTCAACGCGGAGTCGCGCAGGTTGACGTAGCCCAGCCGACAACCGGTGAGCCGCACGGATCGCCAGGACGCCCCGTAGAGTTCCGCCGACCCGATGCGGCTGCCCCGGATCTCGACGCCGCGCCACTCGGACTCCGCAGCGGCGAGCGACAGCACGTCGACACCGTCGAGGATCGAGTCGGTGAGCACGGCGCTCCGCGCCGCCCAGCCCTCGGCGCGCAGACGGGTCAGCCGCGAGGAGTCCAGATGCCGGCGATGATCCCAGACGAGCGCGTCCAGCGACGCACCGTCAGCCTCCACCGACTCGAGATCGGTGTCCCCGTGTCGGAGGGCATCGACGTCCACCGCCGCGAGCGCGCCGAGACGGATCGGGCGCAGGCGGGGTGGGCGGGGACCATCGTGCGGCGTGCGTACGACCATGACGATGACACTAGCGACGGGCTCCGACACGAACTCCGCTGCCTGGCTCTGCGCCGTTCGCGGGGCTCGCCCTCGTGGCGCGCAGGAGCGTCTGCGCTCCTCTCGGCCACCGCCTCATGTCCCCGCGCGAGCGTCCCTACCGGCGAGACGTCGGGGTGTCCGGTTGTGCGGTGAGGCTATCCTTAGCGCGGCACCACACGAGGTCGCCGCGTCTCGGGGGGAACGCGGCGGCCGTGCCAGGCCCGGCGCAGGCTCAGGCGCCACGGGGCGCGTACATGATGACCGCGACGCCGGCGAGGCACAGGATCGCGCCGATGACGTCGAACCGATCGGGGCGGAATCCGTCCACGGCCATCCCCCAGAGGAGTGACCCCGCGACGAACACCCCGCCGTAGGCGGCGAGGATGCGTCCGAAGTGCGCGTCGGGCTGCAGCGTCGCGACGAACCCGTACACCCCCAGCACGGCGACGCCCGCTCCGATCCACACCCATCCCTTGTGTTCGCGGACCCCCTGCCAGACGAGCCAGGCGCCGCCGATCTCGCAGATCGCGGCGGCGACGAACAAGACGATCGACTTCAGCGTGGTCATGGGGCATCGTCCCAGGCCCGCGCGAGAACGAGTCGGGGTCGCCGCGGGGTGGACGGGCGGGCCTCGCGGCGCCGTTCGCGGAGGGACGATCAGGCGGTCGTGTCCGGCTCGGCGGCGAGAAGCCGGACGGCCAGGCGGCGGCTCGTCTCGGCGGCATCGGCATCGGCGAGGATCGGGATCACGAACGGGATGTAGGTGCGGATCGCGATGAGACCCGCCGCGGTGTCGCGGTCGTGCGATCCCGGGCTGTCGGGGGCGGCGGCCACGAGCCGCGCCATGCTGTCGATCCCGGGGCCGAAGAGCCCCGCGATGCGCTCGCGGACCTCGGGGTGGCGCGCCGCGTACAAGGAGATCTCGACGGCGAGCAACTGCGACTCGTGGGCCGCCGGATCGTCCGTGGCCTCGCCGAGCGCCGCGGCGGTCGGCCCGTCGGCGAGCCACCGCTCGTTCTCGGACGCGAGTTCCTCGGCGACGGCGAGCAGCAGGTCCTCCTTGCCGGCGAAGTTCGCGTAGACCGCACCTTTGGTGAAGCCGGCGTCGGCGGCGACGTCGCCCAGGCTGGCCGCCTCGTAGCCGCGCTCGGCGAACAGCTTCCTGGCCGAAGCCAGAAGCCTCTCGCGTGTGCGGCGTGACGCCGCCCGTGTGGCGCCGCGACCGGAGCGACCGAGCTTCGTGGACGCGTCCGCGAGCTCCCGCGACGCAGCCCGCAGCGAGCCGGCCACCTGCGTGTTCACGTCCTGCCCGAGTTCGGAGAGGTTCTGGGTGACCGACCTTGTCAGGGCGCTGACCGCCTCGGCCAGCGCGCGGGTCGCCGTGCCGATGTCGTCGCCGTCGTGGGCCTTCGCCATGAGGGCAGCGTACTGCCAGGACATGTAGATTCCATCTGGTATGTTCCATACCGGTTGGTATTGGTCTCGTCTGGCATGGAGGATGCGATGGACGATGTGCTGCAGGTCACCGGGCTGCGCAAGGGATTCCGTTCCCGAGGCGGTGCGGTTCAGGCGAACGGCGGGATCGATCTGACCGTCACGGCCGGACAGGTCGTGGGACTGCTGGGGCACAACGGCGCCGGGAAGTCGACCCTGGTCAACCAGGTCGTCGGGCTGCTCCGGCCCGATGCGGGTGAGATTCTCCTCGCCGGCGTCGACGCGATCGCCCGCCCCGAGCAGGCACGCCGCCTTGCGAGCGTCCAGGCACAGGCGAACGTGCCGATCACCGGCCTCACCCCGCGGGTCGCGGTCGAGCTCGTCGGACGGATTCGCGGCGGCCGACGCCCCGAGGTGGCATCGCGCGCAGCGGCGCTGCTCGGGGCACTCGACCTCGAGGAATGGATCGACACACCGTCCGAGAAAGTGTCCGGCGGCGTGGCCCGGCTCACGGCGTTCGCGATGGCGGCCGTCGTCCCGGGCCGACTGGTGGTCCTCGACGAACCGACCAACGACGTCGACCCTGTGCGGCGACGGCTCCTCTGGGGCCAGATCCGGGCCCTCGCCGACGCCGGGGCCGCGGTCCTCCTCGTCACCCACAACGTCCGCGAGGCCGAGCAGGTCGTCGACCGCCTGGCGATCCTCGACCACGGCGTGGTGCTGGCATCGGGAACCCCCGGTGCGCTCACGCACGGACTGGGCGACACACTGGCGCTGGAGGTCGAGACCGCTCCCGGGGCCCGGCTCGGCTGGCCTGCGGGTCTCGTGGTCGCGCAGCGAACCCGCACGCGCTCGGTCGCGACCGTCCCGGCCGAGCGTGCCGGCGAGGCGATCGCGTGGGCCGCCCGCGAGCGGGCGGAGCGCAGCATCGAGGCGTTCTCCCTCACGCAGCGCTCCCTGGAGGACGTCTACGTCGAGCTGGTCGACCACGAGGAGTCCGCAGCATGACCGCCCTCGCTCGTGAGACCGGGGTCGGCGGTTCCGGGCGTCGCCCGGAGGCGTTCTCGCGTGGTGCCGAACACATGCGTCAGCTCGGCCTGATGGTCCAGTGGCAGGTGCGGCGCAGCGGCCAGTACCTGCCCCTGCTCGTCGTGGTGCAGGTGATGCTGGCCGTCGCGACGGTCGTCGGCTACGGGCTGCTGGCCGGAAACCCCGACCGCATCGCGGGGCTGTACCTCGCGACCGGCGCCCCCACGATCACCCTGATCACCGTGGGACTCGTGATGACCCCGCAGACGGTGCTCCAGTCCAAGACCGAAGGAAGCCTCGACTGGCTGCGGACGCTGCCCGCGCCGCGCGAGGTCTTCTTGCTGGCGGACCTGGTGATGTGGACGCTCATCGCGCTGCCCGGGACCGTCGTCGGTGTCGTCGTCGGGGCGCTCACCTTCGGCGTGACGCTTTCCCCGACCTGGTGGCTGGTGCCATCGATCCTTCTCGTCTCGCTCGTCTCGGCCTCGCTCGGCTACGCCATCGGGACCCTGCTGCCGCCCACCGTGGCGCAACTGATCTCCCAGGTGCTCGTCTTCACCGTGATGCTGTTCACCCCGATCAGCTATCCGTCCGAGCGCCTGCCGGGGTGGGCGCGGATCCTGCACGAGTGGCTGCCGCTCGAACCGATGGCACAGGCCGTCCGTGCCGGTCTGGCGCCGCAGGAGTTCTCCATCGCGCCGCGGTCGTGGATCGTGCTGATCGTGTGGTGCGCGATCTCGGTGCTGGGCGCGGGCCTGGCCCTGCGGCGCCGGGGCTGACGAGACCCGTCGCCGAGCGCGTCAGAACGCCGTGACGTCGCGCGAGGCGCGCTGCGGCCGGGTGAGCGTGCGTATGAGCGCCGCCTCCCCGTGGCGGCGCACCGACAGCATGGCGAGCAGCCGCAGCACGGCGTCGATCGTCTCGGCGCCGAAGGCCGGCGTGGGCAGCCCGACGCTGACGGCGAGATCGTCGGCGTGGACGACCATCTCCATCAGGCGCGTGACGATGAAGTCGTCGGTCGCCAGCCACCAGCCCTGTCGCGGCAGGAACACCGTCGCCGGTGCCCCGGGCAGGACGCCGGCGAGGCGGGCCCGCGCTTCGGAGAGGGCGTGCACGGCCGCCGCGTGGCCTGACGCCGCCTCCGCGTTGGCGGCATCGCGGATCGAGGTGTTGGGCGCCTCGTCCAGGTCGGCGTTGGCCCACGCCGCCCGCGCGTAGTGCTCGGCGAGGCCGACCGTCCCGGCGCCGGCGCCCGCATCGGGATCGCCCGCCAGCCGGTCGGCGACGGTGGCGGGCTGCTGGACGAGATGGCGGGTGAGGCCCCCGACCGTCATTCCCTCGCAGCTCGAATCCCGTTCCCAAGAGCGCTCGATCTGTGGGCGTGCGACCAGTTCGCCGACGCGGTCGACGGCCGGCAGCAGCAGGTTCCGGTCGAGCCGACCGGCGAATCCGAGGGTCATGGCGCGAGTCTAGGACGGTGCCGGGTCTCCGGCGATCCGCTGCCCGACGTCCGTGGCATCTCCACAGGTACGCTGGCCGTGTCCTCCTGAGAGGTGGCGGATGAGGCGCGACGAGAGGTGGAACCACAACATCCACTATCACGCGGTGATCCTCGGTGCGCTGCCGCGGAACGCCCGGACCGCTCTCGATGTCGGCACAGGGAACGAACTGTTGGCAACCGAGCTCCACCGGCGCATCCCGCACGTCACGGGATTGGACGTCGACGCGGATGTCCTCGCTCTCGCCCACGCCGAGGATCCTGGGGTGACCTGGATCCGCGGCGACATCCTCACCTACCCGTTCCCGCGGGCGTCGTTCGATGTCGTCGCCTCGGTCGCGGCCCTTCACCACCTGGCCGACCCGGCGACGGCCCTGCGGCGCTTCGCCGAGCTTGTCCGGCCCGGCGGTGTCGTCGCTGTGGTCGGAATGGCCCGCAGCACGCGTCCCGTCGATTGGGCCCACGATGTCGCCGGGGTGGTCGGACACCGGGTGCTCAGCGTCGGGCGCACCGCCTGGGAGCATTCCGCGCCGACCGTCCGGCCGCCCCACAGCTACGCCGAGGTGCGGGCCGCGGCGCGGCACGCGCTGCCGGGATGCCGCTGGAGACGGCTCGCCATGTGGAGGTACGTGGTGCTGTGGAACAGGCCCGAGGGATAGCGCGTGGACGGAATCGGCCGTCCGGTCCGGACCTGTTGCGTACCATCGGACGTGGACACGTGCACCCGGAACAAGGAACCTCGTTGTCGTGGGCCGTTCCTCCGGGGCAGCAACCGGAAGGATCCATGAGCGAAGATCGGGTCGTCGTCTTGACCGGAGCCACCGACGGACTGGGCCGTGCGCTGGCACACCGGCTCGCGGGGCGCGCCGGCACCCTCCTCATCCTGCACGGCCGCAACCCGAGTCGCCTCGCCGCGGTGGAGAGCGAACTGGCCGAGCATCGCGCCCGGATCGTCACCGTCGTGGCCGATCTGTCGGAGATGGTGCAGGTCCACCACCTGGCCGACGACATCACGACCGTCACCGACCGGGTCAACGTCCTCGTCAACAACGCCGGTGTGGGGTTCGGAGAGCCCGACGGAACCGACCGGCGCCTCACCGCGGACGGCAACGAGCTGCGGTTCGCCGTGAACCACCTCGCCCCGTTCGCCCTCACCCGCGATCTGGTGCCGCTGCTCCGGGCAGGTGCACCCGCGCGCGTCGTCAACGTGGCGTCGATCGGACAGGCCGAGGTCGACCTCGACGATCCGACCCTGGCCCACGGGTACGACGGCTGGCAGGCGTACCGCCGTTCGAAGCTCGCGATGATCGCGGCGGGATTCGCCCTGGCCGAGGAACTGCCGGCCGACCAGGTGACCGTCAACAGCGTCCACCCCGCGACGTTCATGCCCACGAAGATGGTCCTGCACGCCGGGCAGGAGGCCGAGGAGTCCCTCGAGACCGGCGTCGCGTCGGTGATGCGGCTCGTGGACGACCCGGCGCTGGAGGGCGTGACCGGCCGCTTCTTCAACCGCCAGGCGGAGGCGCAGGCGCGACCCGCGGCGTACGACCCCGACTACCGCGGGCGCCTCGTGCGCCTGAGCGAGGAGCTCACCCGCCGCGGAACCCGTCCGTAACACCCGGGCGTTAGCCTGACCGCATGCTCATGACCCGGTGGTTCCCGCTCGCCATGCCGCGCGCGACGGAGTCGGGCCTGAACACTCTCGCCGACGACCCTGCGGAGCCCCCTTCGGCGCCATGACCGGGGCGTTCCTCGGCGGCTGTGTCGCCGGGCTGGCGGTCGCCGTGCCGGTGGGTGCGGTCGCGACGTTCATCATCCTTCTGTCGGCGCGTCACGGGTGGCGAGTGGGCGCGGCAGCCGGGCTGGGCGCCGCGACGGCCGATGGCGTGTACGCCGTGGTCGCGGTTCTCGCCGGAGGCGTCGTTGCGCCGCTGGTGGAACAGGCCGGTCCCGCGCTGCGATGGGCCTCGGCGGTCCTCCTCGCCGGCATCGGCGCGACGATGGTGTGGCGCGGGCTGCGCACCGGTCCGGTGGCGTCGTCCGGTCCGCAGGACACGACGTCGCCGTTGCGTGCCTATCTGACGGTGCTGGGGATCACGGCCGTGAACCCCGTGACCGTGGTCTACTTCGCCGCCCTCGTCGTCGGTTCGCCGTTCGGCGAGATCGCCTCCGTGCCGGCCCGCGTCGCCTTCGTGACCGGCGCGTTCGCGGCGTCGGCCGTGTGGCAGATCGCTTTCGCCACCGGCGGATCGGCCTTGGGCCGCGTCGTGGCGTCGCCGCGGGGCCGGCGGGGGACGACCGTCCTGGGCGGCGCGATCGTCCTGGCGCTCGCCGTCCGGACGGTCCTCTTCTGAATCACGGGCTCGCCGGACGCGAGCGGCGGGCGACGGACCCGCCGTGGGGCCGGGCATCCGGCATCCGGCGTCGGGGGGAGAGCGAATGCGGGGCGCCGAGGTAGATTCGGCGCCTCACGTGGGGAGGGAACACAATGGTCACGCGCACTCTTCGCATCGGCGGCGAGTTCGTCCACGTCGCGCAGGCAGCGACCCCGGCGATCTTCATCCTGCAACCTCCGACGGCCCGGTACCTGTCGGGCGAGACCTGGTACACCGCGCCCGGCATCGACCTCCACGAGTACCGCGACCTGTTCGGCAACCGGTGTCACCGCACGGTGCTTCCGGCCGGCGAGTCCGTCGTGGCGTACTACGCCGTCGCCGACGTCCCCGACGACCTCGACGAGGCGGACCTCTCCGCCCCGCAACTGCCCCCGGAGTCGATCCCCGAGGACCTCCTCGTGTACACGATGCCCAGCCGGTACGCCCAGTCGGACGTCCTCAGTCAGGAGGCGTGGGCCCTCTTCGGTCACCTGCCGGCGACATACGAGCGGCCGCGCGCGATCAGCGAGTTCGTCCATGCCCACCTCACCTATTCGACCGGGAGCACCGGGTCGTGGTGGACGGCCGTGGACGCCTTCAACAACCGCTACGGCGTGTGCCGCGACTTCGCGCATCTCATGGTCGCGCTGTGCCGGGCGCTGAACCTGCCCGCGCGGTACGTGACCGGGATGCTGCCCGATCTCGACGTCGTCCCCAACCCGGCGCCGATGGACTATCACGCGTGGTGCGAGGTGTACCTGGGGGATCGGTGGTGGACGTTCGACCCGCGTCACGATGCCCGGCGCAAGGGGCGGGTCCCCGTCGCCTACGGCCGGGACGCGGTGGACGTGGCGTTGTGCTCCACGTTCGGCTCTCCGTGGCTCAAGCGGATGACGGTCTTCTGCGAGGAGCTGGCCGGCGACCTCGCGGGGACGCCCTGGCCGCCGGTGCGGCGTCCCGCGGGCTGAGACATCCCCGCGCCGAGGGCCCGAAACCCCCGCCGAACGCTCCCAAACTGCCGGAAAAGCGGCGAATTCCGGCAGTTTGGGAGCGCTCGGCGGAGGCGGGGTGGGGGAAAGCGAGCGTTCGGTACGCGCCTGCCCGCGGTCGGGCAGGTCCCGGTGAAGGGCCTCAGCGGTGGGACATCGCGGGTCACGGCGAAAAGCGGGGGTAGCGTTGCTAACCTACGGTTCCGTAAGGGTAGGTTCACGGAACGGGAGGGAGACCGATGAGCAAGGCCACCGAGGCGATCCGCGAGGCCCGCGACCTGCTGCTGGCGCACCGTGGCGAGGCGGCCGTGGCTGCGGCCGACTTCCGGTGGCCCGACATCAGCGGCCCCTTCAACTGGGCCATCGACTGGTTCGACGCCATCGGCCGGGGTCGCGACACCCTGGCCCTGTGGATCAGGGAGACCGACGGCACCGACTCCACCTACACCTACGGCGAACTGGTCGACCGCTCCGACGCGGCGGCCGAATGGCTGCGCGGCGTCGGAGTGGGCATCGGCGACGTCGTCATGCTCATGCTCGGCAACCAGGTCGAGCTGTGGGTCGCGCAACTGGCCGTCATGAAGATCGGCGCGGTGATCCTGCCGACGACCGAAGCGCTCCCACCGGCCGACATCGCCGACCGGATCGCGCGCGCGAACGTCCGGGCCGTCATCGCCAACCCCCGTGACGCCGACAAGTTCGCCAGCGTCGCCGGGGACTTCATCCGCATCACGACCGGCCACGAGCCCGCCGGCTGGCGCTCGTTCACCGAGGCGCGCGAGGTCGCCCCCGTGCCGCAGGCGATCGCGACCGACGCCTCCGACCCCGTCCTGGCGTATTTCACGTCCGGCACCACCAAGGATCCCAAGCTCGTCTTCCACACCCAGCTCTCGTACCCCGTCGGGCACCTCACGACGATGTACTTCATCGGCGTCCGGCCCGGTGACGTACACCTCAACATCAGCTCCCCCGGCTGGGGCAAGCACGCATGGAGCAGCTTCTTCTCCCCGTGGCTGGCCGAGGCGACCGTCTTCGTGTACAACTACCGCCGGTTCGACGCGGCGGACCTCATCGCGCAACTGGAGAACGCCCACATCGCCTGTTTCTGCGCCCCGCCGACCGTCTGGCGGATGATGCTGCTCGCCAATCTGGGGTCGCGTCCGGCCGGCCTGCGCGAGATCGTCGGCGCCGGGGAGCCGCTGAACCCCGAGGTCATCAAACGCGTACAGGACGCATGGGGGCTCACGATCCGCGACGGGTACGGCCAGACCGAGACGACCTGCATCGTCGGGAACGCCCCTGGTGAGATCGTGAAGCCGGGCTCGATGGGGCGGCGGATGCCGGGGACCGACCTGGTCGTCATCGATCCCGACACGAAGCGGCCGGACGCTCACGGCGAGGTGTGCCTCCCGGTCGACCCGTGGCCGTTCAACCTCATGTCCGGATACGCCGATGCCGCCCAGGTGCGGCAGGCGATCCACGGCGGGTACTACCACACCGGGGATCTCGTGTCGCAGGACGAGGACGGCTACCTCACCTATGTCGGACGCACCGACGACGTCTTCAAGGCGTCCGACTACAAGGTGTCGCCCTTCGAGCTGGAGAGCGTCCTGCTGGAGCACCCTGCCGTGGCCGAGGCCGCCGTCGTCCCCGCGGCCGACCCGGTGCGCCTCGCCGTGCCGAAGGCATACGTCCACCTCGCGCCGGGATGGGAACCGAGCCGCGACACGGCGCTGACGATCCTGCGATACGCGAAGGAGAACCTCGCTCCGTACCTGCGTGTGCGCCGGCTGGAGTTCGCGGAGCTGCCGAAGACGATCTCGGGCAAGATCCGCCGCGTCGCGCTGCGCTTCCAGGAAGGGCGCGACGAGTTCCGGTACGAGGACTTCACGGAGCTGGCGACCCGTCGCTGATCCGCCCGGCAGCGCCGCCCCGGGCGCCGCGATCGCCGCTCGCGTTGACGAAGAGGTGCTCGCCGAGCCGCGCGGACGGTGGGTGAACCGGCACCGGGAGGGGCAAGATTGTCGCCATGAGCGAATCGGTGGGAGCGTCCCCTCAGCACAGCGGCGCCTCGGCGACCATGCGCGGCCGCCAGGTCGTGATCGTCGGGGGAGGGCCCGCCGGCTATGAGGCGGCCCTCGTCGCTCGCCAGCTCGCCTCGGAGGTGACCCTCGTCGAGCGCCAGGGCGTGGGCGGTGCCGCCGTCCTCACCGACGTGGTCCCGTCGAAGACGCTCATCGCCACCGCCGAATGGCGGTCGGTGATCGAGAGTGCCGACGAGCTGGGCGTCCATCTGGACGGCGCGACCGCGCTGCCGGTCGACCTCGGCGAGGTCAACGCCCGCGTCCGCGGGCTGGCCGCGCAGCAGTCCGCCGACATCCGCGCGCGCCTGGAACGCGAGGGTGTTCGCGTCTTCGACGGCGCCGGCCGGATCGTGACGGCGGGCGTCGTCCAGGCGACGGCCGCCGACGGCGCCGAGTCCGAACTGGACGCCGACGTGATCCTGGTCGCGACGGGCGCGTCTCCGCGCGTCCTGTCCTCGGCGCGGCCCGATGGGGAGCGCATCCTCACATGGACGCAGCTCTACTCCCTGACGGAGCTGCCCGAACGCCTGATCGTCGTCGGCTCGGGCGTGACCGGCGCCGAGTTCGCGGGCGCGTTCGGGGCGCTCGGATGCGACGTCGTCCTCATCTCCAGCAGGGACCGGGTTCTGCCCGGCGAGGATCCCGATGCCGCGGCACTGATCGAGGAGGCGTTCCGGCGCCGCGGGATGCGGGTCCTGTCCCGGTCGCGCGCCGCCGCCGCCGAGCGCCGCGGCGACAGTGTCGTCGTCACCCTCGAGGACGGCCGCGAGGTGACGGGCTCGCACTGCCTGATGGCCGTGGGGGGCGTCCCGAACTCGGCCGGGCTGGGGCTGGAGGAGGCCGGGGTCGCGCTGACCCGGTCCGGCCACGTCCAGGTCGATCGGGTCTCGCGGACGACGGTGCCCCAGATCTATGCCGCCGGCGACGTGACCGGCGTGCTGCCTCTCGCGTCGGTCGCGGCGACTCAGGGCCGGATCGCGATGTGGCATGCCCTCGGCGATGCCGTCGCGCCGCTGGACACCCGCAACGTGCCCGCGAACGTGTTCACCGCACCCGAGATCGCGACCGTCGGCATCAGCGCGGCGGCCGCCGCCGAGCACGGCGCACGGGCGACGACGGTCCCGCTGGCGCGCAACGCCCGGGCGAAGATGCAGGGAATCCACGAGGGGTTCATCAAGATCATCGCCCGCGACGGCGACGGGACCGTCCTGGGCGGGGTCGTCGTCGGGCCGCGGGCCAGCGAGTTCATCCACGTCCTGACTCTCGCGGTGACCACCCGCGTCACGGTCGACCAACTCGCCAGCGCCATGACGATCTATCCGTCGCTGTCGGGCTCGATGGCCGAGGCCGCCCGGCAGTTGCACGCGGCCCCGTCGCAGCGCTGACCGACCGACGTCCCCGGCCTTCCCGCCGCGGCCGGCCGGGCGAGGCTCGGGGGCTGCCCGGAGTCGTCCCCCAGCCCGCCCGGATGCCCGGAGCGGCGGCGGATGCTGTGAGTACCCTGGGGCCCAGATTCGACCCGAGAGGAAGCCACGCCGATGACTGCTGGGTCCCTGAGCCCGCTCGCCGCCCGCACCGAGGACCTGCGCAAGGTATACGGCCATGGTGAGGCGGCGGTCGTCGCGCTCGCCGGCGTGACCCTCGGGTTCGAGCGCGGCAAGTTCACCGCCGTGATGGGGGCGTCCGGCTCGGGGAAGTCGACGCTCATGCACTGCGTCGCCGGCCTCGACAATCCCACGGGTGGCGCCGTGTTCATCGGCGACACGGAGATCGGCCGGTTGAAGGACAAGCAGCTCACGCTGCTGCGCCGTGAGCGCATCGGCTTCGTCTTCCAGTCGTTCAACCTCATCCCGACGCTGACGGCCGACGAGAACATCCTGCTGCCGCTCTCCATCGCGGGGCGCAAACCCGACCCCGAGTGGTACGACCTCATCATCGACACGGTGGGCCTGCGGGACAGGCTCACCCACAAACCGAGCGAGTTGTCCGGAGGCCAGCAGCAGCGGGTGGCCTGCGCCCGCGCGCTGATGAGCAAGCCCGACATCGTGTTCGCCGACGAGCCCACCGGCAACCTCGATTCGCGCTCCGGCGCCGAGGTGCTGGCATTCCTGCGCCGCAGCGTGGACGATTTCGGACAGACGATCGTCATGGTCACGCACGACCCCGTGGGTGCCGCCTACACCGACCGGGTCGTGTTCCTCGCCGACGGCGAGGTCGTCGACGAACTGCGCAGCCCGTCCCGTGAGGACGTCCTGCGGGCGATGGGCCGGCTCGAGCCGGCCGGCGGGCGGACGGCACGCCCGGCCACGCCACCCGGGGGCCGCGTCCTGCTTCCCGGTGACGTGGCGCCCGCGCACAGCGAGGCGGCGTTGCTGCCCGGCTCATCCGAACTCGCCGTCCCACCGTCCGAGGGGACGCCCCAGGAGGCGCGCCGCGTGGTGGAGGACTGATGCTCCGGGCCAGTTGGAAGTCGCTGCTCGGACACAAGCTGCGGATGCTGATGAGCGCATTCGCCATCGTCCTCGGCGTCGCGTTCGTGGCCGGGTCCCTGCTGTTCACCGACATGCTCTCCGCGTCGCTGAACGGGCTGCTCAAGGGCACTGTCGCCGACGTGAACGTGGGCCTCAAGGGCCAGTACGACGACGCGACCATGACCGACCTCGACTCGGCCCGCGTCGAGGTGACGCCTGCCGTCCTGGAGCGGATCCGCGACGTCCCGGGGGTGGCGGCGGCGTACGGGAACAACGTCGGCACGACGCTGTACCCGCTCAGCAAGTCGGGCCAGCTCATCTCGTCGCCCGGGGCGCCCACGATCACGTCGAACTACATCAAGGCTCCCGCGGCGGGCGGGCAGCAGGGCCTCGTCATCAAGTCGGGGCACGCCCCCGGAGACGGTGAGGTCATGCTCGACCCCACGGCGCTGGAGCGTGGCGGCTACAAGGTCGGCGACATCATGGCCGCCGTGGACGTGCTGACGGGCAAGCCGGTCCCGTTCAAGATCGTCGGCACCGCGACGTGGGGATCCGGGACGACGTTCGGCGCGACCTACATGTTCGTCAGCGACGAGACGTCCAAGCAGCTTTTCACCGGCGGCAAGGACGCCTACCTGACGGCCTGGGTGGTCGCCGACCGGCGGGCCGACGTCGAGCAGGTCACCGCTGATGTCGGCAAGGTGCTTCCGTCCGGTCTGGAGGCGTTGAGCGCCGACACGGTCACCGAGAAGACCCAGGAGACGCTCAACCAGGGCCTGTCGTTCGTGAACACGTTCCTGCTCGTGTTCGCGGCGATCGCGCTCATCGTCGCCACGTTCCTCATCGTCAACACGTTCTCGATCATCGTCGCCCAACGCGGCCGGGAGCTTGCGCTGCTGCGCGCGATGGGCGCCTCGCGTGCCCAGGTGCGGGTCTCCGTCCTGTTCGAGGCGGCGATCATCGGCCTCGGCGGGGCCACCGCGGGGATCGGCTTCGGCTGGCTCCTCGCCACCGGCATCAACGGGCTCATGGCCTATGTCGGCGTCGACCTGGGGGGTGCCCTGCCCGGGTTGAGCCCCACGGCCGTGATCGCGTCGTACGCCGTGGGCCTGCTCGTCACGCTCGGGGCGGCGTACGTCCCCGCGGCGCGGGCCTCGAAGGTGCCGCCGATCGCGGCGATGACGGGGGAGTACATGACGGGCACCCAGGGGCTCGGCAGGCGGACGATCCTGTCGGTCGTCATGATCGCGGCCGGTGCGGTCGCGATGGCAGGCGGGTTGTTCGGCTGGTTCCCCGAGGCGCTGGCCTGCGTCGGTGTCGGCGCCCTGCTGATCCTGCTCGGCGTCGCCGGTGCCGGCCCGCTGCTGGGCCGACCGGTGACCTGGGTGCTCGGCCGGGTCTACGGGCTGGCGTTCGGATCGGTCGGACGGCTGGCGGAGCTCAATGCGGCGCGGAACCCGCGCCGCACGGCCGCGACGGCGTCCGCCCTGATGATCGGGCTCGCGCTCGTGGTGACGATGGCGATCCTCGGCCAGACGTCCAAGACCAGCGTCGCGAGCATCGTGGCGACCGGCTTCCGCGGCGACCTGACGGTCTCGTCGCTCGCCGCGCAGATGGCTCCCTCCGTGGGCGACAGGATCGAGAAGGTCGATGGTGTCGCCGACCTGTACCGCACCCGTCGGGCGGCTGCGCGCGTCGGTTCCGACAACGCGAACATCCTCGCCATGGATGCGGCGGCGTTCGGGCGGACGTCGGAGATGACGATGCAGTCCGGCGAGCTGACCGATGCGGTCGACACGGTCGTCGTCAAGGACACCTGGGCCACCGAGCACGGGTACACGACCGGCTCCACGATCACCGCGACGATCCGCGACAAGGACGTGCCGCTGAGGGTGACGGGCATCTTCTCCGCGCCGCAGAACTCGGGTGTGCCGGGGATGATCAGCAACCTCGGCACCCTGGAGCGGGCCGGGGTTCCGGAGATGGACACGGAATACGTCCTGTACGTCTCGCCGGGCCAGAGCGTGGACGATGTGCGGCAGCGGGTGGCCGACGCCGTGTCGGATCAGCCGCTGATCAGCGTGAACGATGTCGCCAGCATCACCCAGCAGGCCACCTCGGCCATCGACCAGTTGCTGGCCGTCATCTATGCCCTGCTCGCCCTCGCGATCATCATCGCCGTCCTCGGCATCGTCAACACGCTGGCACTGTCGGTGATCGAGCGGACGCGGGAGATCGGGCTGTTGCGCGCGATCGGGCTCACCCGTGGCCAGCTTCGGCGCATGGTGACGCTGGAGTCGGTGGTGGTGGCGCTCCTCGGTGCGTTCCTCGGCGTGGGCATGGGGCTGGTGTTCGGCGTGGCCCTGCAGCGTCCGCTCGCCGACCAGGGTCTCGACAAGCTGGACATCCCGTGGCCGCTGCTCGGCCTGTTCCTCGTCGTATCGGTGCTCGTCGGCATCCTCGCGGCGGTGTGGCCGGCCCGGCGGGCGGCGCAACTCGACGTGTTGCAGGCGATCGCCACCGAGTGACGTTGGCGTCGCTGGGCAAGGTCCACACGCAGGCTCGGTGAGAGTGGTCTGCTCACGTCGCACCACCCGCCATGGAGGTCATTTCAGCCCCAACTGTGATGCCAGAGCGCCAAGCCCGAACGAGCCCTCACGGCTCGCGCCAGCGACGTCGCCGTCGACGGGAAACACGCCCTGCGTGGGTGATACGAGCCCGGCCGGCCGGTCATCGTGTGTCGTCAAGAACACGACATAGCGTTTCCCGACGGCCAGATCGATCGTCTCGGCGGTGCCGTTGTCCGGGATCGCTGCGAGTTCGATCCGCGACGGAATCCCGGCTTGGATCGACTTCAGGACATCGGCGGTGTACACGGTCATGCGACTCGTCTCGATCACGGCCGATCTGGATTCGGTGACCTCGACCAGCGCCACCGCATCCGATTCTCTCAGCAGAGAATCCACGTCGCTGTAGTAGGGCGAATCGGCTGCGATCCGTCCGCCGGTCGAAATGGTCGTCATCGCGGGTGAGGCCTGTGAGGAGCATCCGATCAGGAGGAGGGGGATGGCGGCGGCAACCACAGGCGTCGCGAGTCTCCTATTGCGTGTGGGGGGTCGTGAGTGCTTCATGGCGGTTCTCTCGGCTGGGGTGCTCCTGATGTTGCGCTGCATCTCGCGTTGCGCACGCCTGAGTGTCTTCCGCGAGATGTGTGTCGGATTGTGTGACGTGCGGAGCTGTCGGCCCAAGTCCCCGCTCGGGTGACCTGTGTCGCTCGACCATCGGAGGCCTGCCGCGTGCGCCACCGGTATCGGAAGCAGCGAGAGCCTGGTTCCGCCGCGTGTCGGCTGGGAGTGGCCGTCAGGGGGACGGCGCGGGCTCGACGTGGACGAAGGTCGTCGTCTCGGGCAGCACCTCGTCCACGGCCGACTCGATCGCGTCGGCGAGGTCGTGGCTGCGCCGCACCGTCCACTGGCCGGGGACGAGGATCGTCACGTTGACGAACCGCTGCCGGCCCGACTCGCGGGTCTGGACGTTCGCGACCTCGACGCCGTTGTCGGTGGCGAGACGGTCGAGCGTGTCGCGGACGAGGGCGACCTCCTCGGGGGGCAGCGTGGCATCCAGGAGGCCGACGATCGACCGTCGTACCAGTCTGTATCCCGTGAACAGGATGTTCACGGCGACGGCGATGGCGATGAGCGGGTCGAGGATCTGCCAGCCGGTGAGGACGATCAGCCCGACGGCCGCCAGGACGCCGGCCGACGTCCACACGTCGGTCATGAGGTGCTTGCCGTCGGCGACGAGCGTGATGGACCGGTGTCGCCGGCCCGCGCGGATCAGCAGCAGGCCCGTGCCGAGGTTGAGCAGGCTGGCGACCGTCGACAGCAGCAGGCCGAGGCCGGGCTGTTCGAGCTCGGCCGGGTTGACGATGCGGTCGACGGCCGAGACGACGATCAGGACGGCGGCGACGAAGATCATCGCCCCCTCGACCCCCGCCGACACGTATTCGGCCTTGCCGTGCCCGAAGTCGTGGTTGTGGTCGGCGGGTCGCGCCGCCAGCCGCAGCGCCCACAGCGCCACGAGCGCGGCGACGAGGTTGACGGTCGATTCGAGAGCGTCCGACGCCAGGCCCACCGACCCGGTGATCCACGCCGCGACCGCCTTCAGGGTGAGCGTGGCCACGGCGGTGGCGATCGAGAGCCAGATGTAGCGCTCCAGGATCGTCTGTGTCCGGTCGCGTTGAGTGACCACGACGCTCCTTGTCAGACCAACGGTGGTGGTGCCTCGGGAGAGATGGGGACTGTCGATTCTTCCACATCCGGCAGCGCCACCGGGCCGTCCGGTCGTTCGGGGACGTCGGCCAGCGCGAGCAGGTACGGCAGGTTCGCGGGCCAGATCTCATCCGCGGCCGTCGTCAGTTCGGCGATCGGCCACCACCGGTTCCCGACGAGGGTGAGCTGTTCGCCCTCGGTGTGACCGGCGGTGGAGATCGGGAACGGTGCCGCGACGCCCACGCCGAAGAACGTCTCGTGCTGGATCGTGATCTGGTCGGAGTATCCGTGCCGGACGACGCGGCGGGCGACCGGCCCGCGCAGCGCGGCGGCGTCCACCTCGAGCCCGGTCTCCTCGGCGAGTTCCCGGACGGCGGCGGCGATGTCGGTCTCGCCGGGCTCGACCCCGCCGCCCGGCGTCGTCCACCAGGTCGTTCCGGGCAGGCCGGGATCGGAGTCGTGGAACAGCAGGACGCTGTCAGGGGAACGGAGCAGGATCCGGACGGCCCGGCGAGACTTCACCCGCCGGAGTGCAGGGTCGACGGCCTTGCCGCGTGTGCGGAACGGTTCCGGTCCGGTCATGCCGGGTTCACCTCCAGGACGACGATCTCGGGCGGGTTCCACACCCGCGGCGCGGGGGCCGTCACCAGACCGCGGGAGATGATCAGCCGCGTGTCGCCGACGGCGTACTCGCCGCCGGACCAGGTGGGCAGCCAGCCCTGGTTCGGCGCCCACAGGCCAGCCTGTCCGAACGGGAGTCGCACCTGTCCGCCGTGGGTGTGGCCCGAGGCGACGATGTCGGGATGCGCGGCGCGGACGTACTGCTCGATCCGCTCGGGCCGGTGGGCGAGCAGCAGGGTGAACAGAGGGCTCGCCGCCGCTGTCGCCTGTACCTGGGCGGCGAACTCCTCCTCGCCGACCTCGGGGTCGTCCACGCCGGGCCATGGCTGTCGGCGGCGGTAGTCGAAGAGCCGGACGCACGTCGTGGCCACCTGCCCCAAGTTGAGGCATTCGCCCTTGTCGAGCAGTTGGAGGTCGACTAGATCGCGGGCGCGTTCGCTTCGCTCGCCGGACACGGCGTGGAGCTTCTGGGCGACCTGATGGTCGGAGCGCATGACCGGGACCGGCTTCGGTGCTTCGAGCCCGACCTCGGTGAAGAGTTCGGCGAGGTCGGCAGCCAGTTGGTATTCGGGCTCGTCGGCATCGCCGATCTCGTTGTGGCCCAGCTCGAACTTCACCGTGCACCACGGCCTGCCTCGGTAGTCGAGCTTCACCTCGAAGGGCTGCATAACGTACGCCGTCGGCACGGCCGGCGGGCGAGGCGCAGGTTTCTCGACCAGCCTGCCTGTGAATCCTGCCCATCCGGACGCGAGCGATTTCTCGAAGTCGCTGCGGAAGGCAGCAAGCGACTGGACCCGCGCAGCGTCGAGGTCTTGGGTGAACCGAGTGCCGCGCCCGTATCTGAGCGCCATTGCGCTGCCGCCCTTGATCGCGCCCTCGGGAAGCATCTGTCCGACCACGACCAACGCCATGCCGATCCGACGCCGCAACTCCAGGCCGTCGCTGCCTTCTAGGTTGCGTATGCGCTGCTCCAAGGAGCGCACATTCGTCGGGGCACCCGAGTAACTCACGACCGAAGCCCTTTCCTGACCTGCTGCCACTCGGCCGTGGTCAACAGACCCTCGCTGCGCGCCTGCTTGGCAGCGTCCTGCAACCGTTCTCGCTCGATGCGACCGCGGCATTCGAGGATGGCCTCCGCGACAGGCTGGGCTGCCAGCCCCGCGTAGACCGTCGTGCGCGCACCTTCCTTGACCTGAGTCAGTTCGACGAACGGCGGCAGCTTCGGGCGAGCACGGCGGGGCACCGACACCTTGATCTTCCGAGGGTTCACATCGGCAAGCCCGAACAGCGCCAGCACCGACTCGCCGTGCAGGTAAGCGCCTTCCCCGGACCGCAAGAGAGCCTCGGCGAACTGGTCGTACGCGGTCGGCGGGACGTCCGGAACTCGATAGAGACCGTAGGCAACATTCACGAGCCCGCCGCGAGCGGCCAGCTTCGGCAACTCCACCGTCGGCACGCCCGCCTCCGCTGCCCTCTTCGTCGTGACGTAGCCGTAGTGATCGAGCGCAATCTCGCGCACGATCTCCCTGTACTTCACCTCGGCGGACATGTCACAACCATACCGAAAACGGTAGTGTTGTGACAGGCCAGCCCTCTCTTATGGACTGCCCGGCGACGGCCGTCACGAACGTCCGGGCGCCGTCGCGGGGAGTCACATCGTCGTAGATGTCGCCGCCGAGGAGGACGGCGTCAGGACGCTGGGGGGCGACGGCCGCCAGCACCCGCTGCTGTCCGGGGCCGAACTGCTCGCTGTGCAGGTCTGTCAGCAGCATCAGCCGCACCGGCGAGGCGACCTTCGGCGTGGCGACCGCGTAGTGCCGGGGAGTCAGCCGGGCGTCGAGGGCGCTGAGGAGGAGCGCCGCGATCCCGAGGAGGACGGCGGCCACGACGAGCACACCGCGCCGCGGTCCGTCAGAACGGCGCGCGGCCACCACTCGCGCCGTTCAGGGAGCGGTAGACGAAGACGGCGCACAGGGGCAGGGTCACCCACGAGGCGACGAGCGCCCACACGCCGAGCGACATCCACCATCCGCCGAAATCGTCGGTCGTCAGCAAAGAGATCAGCGCGACGGTGGCGAGCACCGCCACGCCGCCCGTGAAGGTGTTGCGGATCGCCGGCTGACCATGGCGGACGCGGAACGAGAACGCGAACGCGACGAGGTACGTCATGAGCGACACCACGGGCAGGACACACCCGAAGGCGAGCCCGAGCGCCACGCCGGGCGTGAGGGCGTCCCAGACCTGGCGGACCCCGATCCGGCCGGCGGGCGGCGGATACCCGGGCGCCGGCATGGGACCGCCAGCGCCCTGTGCCTGGCCCGGCGGCGGGAACGCCGTCGCCGTCGCGGGCGGAGCCGACGGTTCACCGGGTGTCACCGCCGGTGCCGACGGCGTGGGTGCCGCCGCGGCCGGCCGGTGCCCCGAGGTGATGATGGGACGCGTGGGGTCGAACCCGGACGTCGTCACCGAACCGGGCTGCTGCAGCATCGACGAGTGGGCCGCTCCCCACGCCGAGGACTCCTGGGTGAGGGTCATGGCCGCGACAGCGAAGGGGACCGTGGCGTCGCGGGACGCGGCGGGCGCCGGGACGAGCGAGGCGAGGGCCGGTGTGGGCCGGTCGGGCTGTGTGAAGTCGTGAGGTCGTTCGGCCGGCGCGCCGACGGCGGGGGACGACGGGGGCGCAGGCGCGGGGAGTTCCGCCACGCGCGGGGCGGTGAACGCCGCGGGTCGCTGCGTCGGCGCGTACTCCGGCCCGTCCTCCCAGCTTGCCATGACGCCATGCTATCCGAGCGGACGGATGCCGCTGATTGGGCGCCCGCGCAGGTTGCCTCCCGGCTAGGCTGAGGGGAAGTTCTGAAGAGGAGTCGATTCGATGCCGATCGGCAAGGTGCGTTACTACGACGCGGAGAAGGGGTTCGGGTTCCTGACCCGTGACGACGGTGGTGAGGACGTCTTCGTCCGTGCCAGTGCCCTGCCTACCGGCGTGGCGACGCTGCGGCGGGGCCAGCGGGTCGAGTTCGGGGTCGTCGCGGGCCGCAAGGGGGACCAGGCGTTGTCCGTGCGGGTGCTGGAGGCGCCGCCGTCGCTGTCGAAGGCGTCCCGCAAGTCCCCCGAGACGATGGTCGTGATCATCGAGGACCTCATCAAGCTGCTCGACGGGCTCGAGACCGGGTACCGGCGCGGTCGGCACCCCGATCCCAAGGTCGCGCCGAAGATCGCCTCGATGCTGCGCGGCGTCGCCGACGAGCTCGAGTTGTGATCGGACGCTCCGTGCGCGACGGTGGCCCGTGCGGTCCGCTCCTCCGCGACGTGCGAGAATGGCGCTCATGGTTGCTCCCGTGATGGACCAGGCATGTGCCGACGCGGTCGACCTCGCTCGCGAGGCGGCCGTGCGCCGCGCCGACGTGTTCGGCGTGGCCGAGCATCTGGGCGCGACCGCCGAGGGGACGCGTGTCGCCACCCACTACTTCGCCTGCGATCACCCCGGGTACCCGGGGTGGAGGTGGGCCGTGACGGTCGCCCGCGCCTCCCGCGCGCGGCAGGTCACCGTCGACGAGGTCACGCTCGTGCCGGGCGACGGTGCGCTTCTCGCGCCGCGCTGGGTGCCGTGGGAGGAACGCGTCCGGCCGGGCGACATGACGCCCGGCTTCATCCTGCCCACCGATCCTTCCGATCCGCGCCTGGAGCCGGGTTTCACCGGGGGCGAACTCGCCGCCGACGAGGATCCCGTCGACTGGTCGTTCACCCGCGGCGTCGCCGCCGAGCTCGGGTTGGGCCGTGAACGCGTCCTGTCGGCCGACGGACGCGACCTGGCGGTCGGGCGGTGGCTCGCCGGCGACGGCGGGCCCGTGAACGAGCTGAGCGAGACGGCGCCCGCGCACTGTCACACGTGCGGGTACCTCGTCGCCCTCAGCGGAAGCCTGGGGCGGCTGTTCGGCGTCTGCGCGAACGAGTACTCGGCGAGCGACGGCAAGGCCGTGAGCCGCGACCACGGCTGCGGAGGGCACTCGGACGTGACGCCTCCCGCGTCCCCCGAGCGAACCGCGCCGCCGGTCTGGGACACGATCTCGGTCGACACGTCCCTGTTCTCCTGAACCCCGGCCTCACTCGCCCGCGTTCCGGCGGGCGCGGCGCAGGCGCCGGATGAGGCAGTACGCCAGGAACGCGACCCCGATGCCGGTGCCGGTGAGCGCCACCCACAGCCACCACTGATGGCCGGTGCGTTCCAGCGTCTCCGCGTCGACCGCCAGGACCACGGCCGCGACCGCGAACACGACCGTTCCGGCGATGGCCACATTCAGCCCATCCTCGTCCAGCGCCTTGACCGGGGCCTGCACGAGCAGTGGTTCGGGACGCGCCATGGTGAACACTGTACGACCACTAGGCTGCCCGCATGGTTACCAAGTCTCCGAAGGCGGCTCCCAAGCCGCCTCCTCCAGCACCCGGTTTCCTGGAGAGTTGGTTCGGGATCGCACAGCGGGGATCGACCATCGGCCGTGAGGTACGTGGCGGTCTTGTGACCCTGTTCACGATGGTCTACATCGTGGCCCTGAACCCCCTCATCATCGGAACCACAGCAGACAAGGACGGCAATCTCGTCAGCGGGCTTCCCCTGAACGACGCGACGGGTGCCGTCATCCAGGACAACGTCGACACGACGAAGATCATGGTCGCGGCTGCGACCGCCCTCATCGCCGGACTGATGACCATCCTCATGGGTGTCGTCGGCCGGTTCCCGATCGGCATCGCGACCGGCCTCGGCCTCAATGCCGTGCTCGCGTACGTCATCGCTCCGCGGATCACCTGGGCGCAGGCCATGGGCCTGGTCGTCTGGGAAGGCATCCTGATCACGATCCTCGTGCTCACCGGATTCAGACAGATGGTGTTCCGGGCCGTGCCCGCGCATCTACGGACCGGCATCTCCGTCGGTATCGGCCTGTTCATAGCCCTGGTGGGCCTCGTCGACGCCGGCTTCGTGCGCAAGGCGTCCGGCACCCCGCTCGAACTGGGCGTCAACGGCAGCCTCATGGGGTGGCCGCTGGCCGTGTTCGTCATCGGCCTGCTGCTGCTGGTCGTGCTCTACGTGAAGCGGGTCAAGGGGGCGATGCTCATCGCGATCGTGTCGGGCTCGGTTCTCGCCGTCGTCCTGCAGGCGTTCCTGCATCTGCCCGGCCAGTCGGAGGACAGCCTGGGCTGGAGCCTGGCCATTCCGTCGTTGCCGCAGGCGAGCGACTTCGTCGTGCCCAACCTCGGGCTGATCGGCCGCGTCGACATGCTCGGTGGTTTCACCGGCGGCCCGACCGTCGTCCTCGGCCTCGTGCTGCTGGTGTTCTCCCTCATGCTCGCCGACTTCTTCGACACGATGGGCACCGTCGTGGCTGTGGGCGCGGAGGGCAATCTGCTGGACGCCGACGGGAATCCGCCGCGCGTGGGTCAGATCCTGCTCGTCGACTCCATCGCCGCCGCAGCCGGCGGCCTGGGGTCCGTGTCGTCGAACACGTCCTACATCGAATCCGCCGCGGGTGTCGGGGAGGGTGCACGGACCGGTCTGGCGTCGGTCGTCACCGGTGTCGGGTTCATCCTCGCCCTGTTCCTGTCGCCGCTGGTCCAGATGGTCCCGTCGGAGGCGGCGGCGCCCGCCCTGGTCTTCGTCGGCTTCTTGATGATGAGCGCGGTCAAGGACGTCGACTGGCAGGATCCCGAGATCGGCATCCCGACGTTCGCGACGATCATCCTCATGCCGTTCGCCTATTCGATCACGGCGGGCATCGGCGCGGGGTTCCTGCTGCACGTGTTCATCAAGCTCGTGACCGGCAAGGGCAGGCAGGTGCACTGGCTGCTGTACGTGGTCGCGGTGCTCTTCCTCATCTACTTCGGGCAGGGTCTGCTGATGAGCCTGATCCCGTCGTCGTGAGGCACGGGGACGATCTCTGACCGATATCGCCGGGACGGGCCGCACGGCCCTCCCGGCGATGTGCGTCGTGCGGCCCGTTCGCGGTCACCGGCGCGCACGAACGGAGACGGCACAAGGCCGGATCGGCGAGTCCGTCGATCCGGCCTTGTCGGCTCTGTGGCGTCGTGCCTAGTCGCCCTGGGAGCCCCAGTATCCGTCGGCGGCGAACAGCTCGTCGAGGCACTCGTCGAAGATGCCCGTCTCGTAGGCGAAGTCGAGAACGGTGTACCGGTTCCGGATGGTCTGGGCCGCGAGGTAGGCGGCGCGCATGTCGGCCAGCGTGAGGCCCACATCGCGCGGATGCGTCGGCGCGGCGAGCACCCGGAGCTGGTCGGCGAACTCGGAGGCGGGCTGCAACTGCTCCCGCAGCTCCTGCGACAGGGTCGGCCACACCTCCTTGGCCAGGTTCAGCCGTGCGCGCATGGCCTCGGCGTCGACGTGCTTCGCGAGGCTCTGGGCGACCGCCTCGTCCACGAGGTCGGGGTGCGGGAAGACGCTGCGGACGTACGCCTCGCGCTCCTGCTCCGTCGGCCAGGATGCCAGCCGGGCCTCGACATCCAAGGTGCTGAGGTCGCGGGCGAGGATCCGCTCGTACAGTGCCGCGATGGCGACCGTGCCGAGGCCGACCTTGAGCCCGTGCGACAGCGGCGGGTCCCAGTCGCCGCCCAGGTGCAGCATCTCCCAGTAGTGCGACATGATGTGCTCGGCGCCCGAGCCGACCCGCGACGAGTTGTAGGCCTGGATCGTGAGTCCGGACAGGATGAGCGCCTGCCCGAGCTCCGCGGTCGCGTCGGGGTCGCCTGCTGCGACCTCGCCGGCACGCGCGAGCGCGTGGCGGAACGGCTCCTGCAGGAACGGCCAGAGCGTCCAGTCGATGGCCTCGATGCCGAGGCGATCGGCGATCAGCCAGCACGCGCCGGACGGGATCTTGCCCAAGAGGTCGCCGTAGCCGCTGGCGCGCATGATGGCGGGGGCCGAACCGAGCACCTCCGAGTCGGCCACGAGGGCGATCGGCGCGTCGCACGGAAGATTCTTCTTGTACCCGTTGACGGTGATCGGCGCGCCGGACGCCACGTAGCCGTCCATCGAGGACGCCGTCGCGACGACCATGTAGCGGCGTCCCAGAAGCGACGAGGCGCGCTTCACGAGATCGTTGATCGTGCCGGATCCGACCGCGATGGCCGCGACGTCGAGCGGCTCGAGGAAGGCTTTCACCAACTCGACGTTCTCGGCCGTCGCCTGCACGCGCGTCGGGTTGCCCGGCACGCGGAGCGCGTCGAGCACCGGGCGGCCGGTGGCACGAAGGGCGGCGTCGACGCGCTCCCCGGCCACCCCCCACGTGATGTCGTCGGCGACGACGACCACGGCCGCGTCCCCGAAGTGGGTGGTGACGACCTCGGCCAGATGGGTGAGGGCATCAGGCCCGATCACCACCTGTTTTGTCAGTGTCGCCAGTGGAAGAGCGGCATCGATCACGCTCACGGTTCGTTCCTTCTCTGCGTTCGGTTACTTGTTTCGCCTGTGTTGTCTTCGTGGAAGGGGGCCGTGGGCACCTGCTGCCCACGGCCCCCGCTCGGCTCAGATCTCCTGGCCGATCTTCTTCGTCCAGCCCATCGTGAGCTCCCGAGCCTCACGCCAGCCGTGGTAGTGCGCATCGGCCCAGTCCTTGGACTGCTGCGGCTCGAAGACCCGCTCGGCCTGCCACTGGGAGGCCAGGTGGTCGAGCGACTCGAAGATGCCGGTCGTCAGGCCGGAGAGCAGCATCGTGCCGAAGACCGTCGCCTCGGAGATCCGCGGCCGCACGACCGGGATCTGGAGGATGTCGGCCTGCAACTGGCACAGCAGGTTGTTCTTCACGGCGCCACCGTCGACCCGCAGCTCGGGGATGGCGTGAAGACCGCTGGCCAGGAAGGCGTCCACGAGGTCGCGCGTCTGGTACGCCATCGACTCGACCGCGGCGCGGATGATGTGCAGGCGCGTGGTCGCGTTGCTGATGCCGGCGATGACCGCACGGGCGTAGGGATCCCACGCCGGGGCGCCGAGACCGGTGAAGGCGGGCACGAGGTACACGCCGCCGGTGTCGGGAACCTGGCCCGCGTACCACTCCGAGTCGGGAGCGGCGTGGATCAGGTTGAGGTCGTCGCGCAGCCACTGCATGGTCTTGCCCATGGCGAAGAGGACGCCTTCGATCTCGTACGTCTTCTGGCCCTGCACCTTCCATGCGACGGACGCCGTCAGGCCGTCCACGCGGGCGACCTCGGCGCCGACGTTGATGTCGAACACGCCGGCGGTGCCGTACGTCATCTTGCACTGACCCGGCGAGTACGCCGCCTGGCCGAACAGGCCTGCCTGCTGGTCGCCCAGCACCGACGCGATGGGCACGGGCGAGCCGAAGGACGCCTCGATGTCGCCGAAGATCGAGTCGGACGGGACGATGTCGGCGAGGAGATGCCGCGGGATGCCGTAGGCCTCGAGCAGCTCGGCGTCCCAGTCGAGGTCCTCCATGCTCATCATCATCGTGCGGGCACCGTTGCTCACATCGGTGACGAAGGACTTGCGGCCGGTGAGGTTCCAGATGAGCCACGTGTCGATCGTGCCGGCGAGGAGCTCGCCCTTCTCGGCACGCTCGCGGGCGCCCTCGACGTTGTCGAGGATCCAGGCGATCTTGGAGGCCGAGTAGTAGGCGTCGGGGATCAGGCCGGTGCTCTCCTCGATCTTGTCGGCGAGGCCCTTCTCGACCCACTTCTCGACGACGGGCGTGCTCTGGCGGGAGGCCCACACGATCGCGTTGTAGATCGGGCGGCCGGTGTCCTTCTCCCACACCAGCGCGGTCTCGCGCTGGTTCGTGATGGCGACCGCGGTGAGATCGGCGGGCGTCAGCTTCGCCTGCCGCAGGGCGGCACGCATCGTCTCGTACTGAACGGTGAGGATTTCCATCGGATCGTGTTCGATCCACCCCGGCCGCGGGTAGTGCTGCGTGAGCTCGCCGGCAGCGAGCCCCAGGACGTTGCTGTTCTCGTCGATGATGAACGTGCGGGCGCCGGTCGTGCCCTCGTCGATGCCGAGGATGTACTTAGCCATGTGTTTGCCTTTCAACGGTGAAAGTGGCCGGTCTTCGAATATGGACGGGGCCTGGTGCGTGGAACCCGTCCGGTGGTGCTGGGGGGACTAGTCGTGTCGGTCGTCGTGCATCGTTCGACCGCACCCGGGACGTCACGGTCCCGGGCTGACGGACGGGCTGCCCGCTAGTCCTGCACCCCCCACAGATCGATGGCAGCCCCGAGTTCGGCGTATTGCCGTGCCGCCTCGCGGAGGTCCCTCCCTTCCTGAACGGCGGCGATGGCCTGGTGGAAGGCGCGGACGCCTGCGGCCGGGCCTTGGGGATGGCCCGCGATGGAGCCACCCGCTCCCAGGACGATGTCAGCGCCGAGATCGTCCAGGTAGCGCTTCAAGGTGCCGGGGTGAACCCCGCCACCGATGACCGGCATGGCCGGCTTCAGCCCCGGGCGAGGTGTGGAGATCGCCCGGGTGGTCTGGAGGTACGCGAGCCGACGCAGGGGGTAGCCGCCGAACGGTGTCGTCACGAGGACGAGGTCGCACCCGGCGAGCCGCGGGAACAGGCCGGTGGCCAGCGCTGCCGTGGTCCCCGAATCGGGACCCTCGAAGTACACGGCCGAACCGGCGAAGTGCCCGAGGACGGGCACGCCGATCTCGGCGGCGAGCTCCTGCACCGTGCCGTACCCGACGGTCGCGTACGTCACCATGACGGCGCGTGCGCCCGCATCGACCGCACGCCTCGCGTTGTCGCGGACCCGGCTCGGGTTGTCGGTCACGTTGCAGATGTAGATCGTCTCGTGACCGGTCTCCTCGAAGGCCTGCCGGGCTGCGGTCGTGTAGGCCTTGACCCGGTCGGCGATGGGCGAGAACGGCGGGTTGCCGAGCAGCTCGTCGTCCTTGATGAGATCGATGCCGCCGAGGGCCACCTCGCGGAAGATCGCCGCGCCCGCCTCGGGCGACAACCCGGTGCACGGCTTGATCATGTTCAGAAGGAGGGGACGGTCGTGCACCCCCACCAGGTCGCGAACGCCCGCCATGCCGAACCGCGGCCCGCCGAACTGCTCGGCGTAGCCGTCGGGGAACTGGAGGTCGACGAGCTTGGCCGTCACGGACGTGGAGGCGTCGTTGCCCAGCAGTGTGGTGAACAGCATCGGGAAGTTCGCCCCGAAGTTCACGGTCGGCAGTGCGATGGTGAGCAGGTAGCCGAGGCGCTGCGGCGGCTCAGGGCCGTCGACGTCGATCGGCGGTACCTGCGTGATGGAGACGACACGTCCACTGTGTCGCTCTCGCATCTCGTCGGTGACGCCGGGCACCTCCACCCAGGTGCCGATGGTCTGGCCGATCGCGAACGCACGGGCCTTGGCCGTGACGTCGACGGACGCGTCCAGTTCGAGGTAGTAGGTTGCAAGCAGGAAGTCCTCGTGGCGAATCGCCTCGATGGACACGTGCACGTCGAACACCATATTGCCGCCCTTGGTAATGGTCTGTACATGACCATACAGGTAGGGTGTGGCCAGTCAAGTGCTCATGGGAGAGACTTTGCATATGTTGCCAAAGCAGCTGATCGGGTGTAGTTCGAAGAGCTATTTCTCACTCGCGGACGCGCGTCGTTGGGCGGAGGTCGCCCGGCCCAGGATTCTGGAGGACGGCGGTGACGGCGTCTACCTGTGCGTTCCGTACCCGCTCGTCCCGCTGTTCACCGACGCGTTCGCCGGTACCGCCGCCGAGGTGGGCGTCCAGGACGTGTCGCAGTACGGCTTCGGCGCGTACACCGGTGAGGTCAGCGCGGGCCTGTTGGCCGAGATGGGCGTCCGCTACGTCATGCTCGGCCACCCGGAGCGCAAGCGGTACCTGCGTGAGACCGATCAGATGATCGCCAAGAAGACCATGCAGGCCGTGAACGCCGGCATCGTGCCCGTCCTCATCGTGGGCGAGCCGTCGCCCGACGACGATTCGCGCCCCATCATCCAGCACCAGTGCGAGTCGGCGCTGGGCGGCCTGCCGTCGGGCGCCGAGGTGCTCATCGCGTACGAGCCGGTGTGGGCCATCGGACAGCCCGAGCCCGCGCCTCCGTCCCACATCGTGAGGGTGGTCTCGATCCTGCGCGACGTCTTGTCCCGATTCGACGCCGACACGCGCATCGTCTACGGCGGCAGCGCCGCGGTCGGCACGTTCAGCGACATCGCGGCCGCCGCCGACGACCCGGCAGGGGTCCCCGACGGGATCTTCCTCGGGCGCAGCGGCCTCGATCCTCACGGCTTCCTCGCCACCCTCGCCGAAGTCCGCGCCGCCACGAGCAGCGCAGCCGCGAGCAGCGCCGCCACAAGCAGCTAGGAGTCACGAAATGCCTGTCGCCAACACCCTCGAACTCGTCCGCGCCGCCCAGGCCGGCGGGTATGCGATCCCTGCGGTCAACATCGTCGACGAACTCTCCATGCGTGCGGTCGTCGAGGCGGCCGAGGAGGCGCGGTCCGCGATCATCCTGCAGACGTCCGTCAAGACCGTGAAGGCGTCGGGGGCCGAGCCCCTGTCCTTCCTCGCGAGCCACCTCGCCGATCGGTCCAGCGTGCCGGTCGCCCTGCACCTGGACCACTGCCCCGACCGGGCGGTCATCACGACCGCCATCGAGGGCGGATGGTCGTCAGTGCTGTTCGACGCGTCGGACCGGCCCCTCGACGCGGCCCGTGCCGAGACGGCGGAGGTGTGCGCCGAGGCGCACGCCGCCGGAGTCACGGTCGAGTCCGAGATCGAGAACATCGTCGGGGTCGAGGACGGCGTCGGCAGCGACGAGCTCACCCATTCGTACTCCGTCCCGACGCTGCTCGAGGTGGCGCAGGAGACGGGCACGGACCTGCTCGCGCCGCAACTGGGCACGGCTCACGGGCTGTACAAGGCGGATCCGGTCCTGCGCTTCGACCGGGTGCGCGAGATCCGTGCTCTGAGCGACATCCCGGTCGTCCTCCACGGAGGCACCGGCCTGTCGCCGGCCGACTTCGGCGAGTTCATCGCCGCCGGCGTCGGCAAGATCAACATCTCGACCGCGCTCAAGCTGGCGTACATGAAGGCGTGCAAGGCCCACCTCGAAGAGGCCGAGCGCGTCGGCAAGTGGGAGCCGGTGAAGATGTTCGACCAGGTCAAGCTCGCCCTCGTGACCGAGATCGGCGCCCACATCGCGCTGTTCGGCTCGGGCGGGAAGATCTGAACGTGGGGAAGGCGCTGCTCCTGGATTGCGACGGCGTCCTCGCCGACACCGAGGAGTTCGGACACCTCGTGGCCTTCAACCAGGTGTTCGACGAGTTCGGATACCCGTTCCGGTGGTCGAAGGAGGAGTACGCCCGGCTGCTGAAGGTCGGTGGCGGCAAGGAGCGCGTGCGGGCCTACGCGACCGCGACGGGCGTCGACCTGGGGTTCGACGGCGACCTCGTCGTCGCCTCGACCGCGATCCACCGCCGCAAGACCGAGATCTACATCGAGCTCGTGACGACCGGCCGGCTTCCGGAGCGTCCGGGCATCCGGCGACTCGTCGACGAGGTGCTGGACGCGGGGTGGACGGTCGCCGTGGCGTCGACGTCGGCGCTGGAGAGCGTCAGATCGGTTCTGCGGGCGGTCGTCGATCCGGAGGCGTTCGCGAGGGTCGCCGGGATCTTCGCCGGCGACGTCGTGGAGAACAAGAAGCCCGCCCCGGACGTGTACCTTCTCGCGCTCGACGCCCTGGGGCTCGACCCCGCGGACACGGTCGTCATCGAGGATTCCGAGGCGGGCGCGGCCGCGGCCCACGCAGCGGGCCTGAAGCACCTCGTGACGCTGAGTTCGTTCACGGGTACCGACGCCTTCCCCGATGCGACCGCGGTCGTGGACTCGCTCGGCGATCCGGGGGTTCCCGTCCGGGTGCAGGACGGCCTCGATGTCCGCAACGCGGCCGGCCTGATCGATCGCGCGAGCCTGGAACGAATCCTCGCGAGCTGAGGGACGTGGGCCCGTGTCCGCGGGCCCACGGGCGGGTCAGTCGGCGCTGTAGCTGAACTGAAGCCGGATCTTGTCGCCGCGGAACACGATCCGCGAACGCTCGAAGATCGTGCCGTTGGACGACGCGATGGTCTGCGTCAGCAGCAGCAGGGGACTGTGCCGCGGCACCTGCAGCGCCCGCGACTCGGCGGACGACGCGCTGGTGATCTCGAGGGTCTCCTCGACATCGCCCATGAGCAGGCCGTAGTGCTCGGCCAGGGCGACGCAGAGCTGGACGTCTATGACGTCCACCTCCTCCAGGCCGGGCGCGAGCGCCTCGGGCACCTCGGAGGTGTGCAGGCTGATGGGCTCGCCGTTGGCCAGGCGCAGCCGCTTGATGAGGTACACCGGCGCGTTCACGTCGACGCCGAGCGCCGTGGCCGTGGTGCTGGCCGCAGGGACGACCTCGCGGGACAACAGCCGCGTGTCGGTCTGGTAGCCCTGCTGTTCGAGTTGCCGGCGAATCCCCTGGTAGCCGACAGGAGAGCGCGTCTTGATCTTCTGCGGGGCGACGAACGTCCCCTTGCCCTGCACCCGGAAGACGAGTCCCTCGTTGGCCAGTTGCGCGATGACCTGACGAGCCGTCATGCGACTGACCCCGTAGATCTGGTTCAACTCGTTCTCAGACGGTATCTTCTGAGACGGCTTCCATTCGCTGGACAGGATCTTCTGTCGGAGGATCTCCGAGAGCTGCGCGTACAGGGGGATGGCGCTGTCGCGGTCCAGCAGGGATGTCATCGGCCACCTGGTCTCGAACTTGAGGTAAACGGTTTGAGCATACACAACATGTGCGGGGAAGCCGCGCAAGGCTTGACCGGCACGACTTGCGCACCTAACGTCGCAAGTGGCAGCACGTACCTGTATAGTCTTGTATAGTCAAGTATGCCATACCGCGTCGCCGATGCGCGCGTGGCTTTGCAGAGCAAAATTCGATGGGGAGTTCAATGCCGGAGATCACGCCGCTTTCTGCCTCAGCACCCTGGGTAGAGCTTCGTACCACTGATGAAGACTGGGAGGCAGCGGATCCGAAGCTGCTTCTCAACATGCACGCGATGTTGCATCTCATCCGAGCCTTTGAGGAGGAGGTGCTCGACCTCGCCAGCCAGAAGCTGATCAACGGTCCGGCCCACTCCAGCATCGGCCAAGAGGCCGTCGCGGTCGGGTCCGCCCTTCCGCTCGTCGGCCCCGACCAGATCAACGGGTCCCACCGCGGACACCACCAGTTCCTGGCCAAGGCCATCGGCTACGTGGCGCCCGACGGCCTGGACCCCCGCGCGGAGTACTCCGACGACGTCCGCACGGTGATCTACCGCGCCATGAGCGAGATCGCCGGGCTCAAGGCCGGATACTGCCGCGGGCGCGGCGGCTCCATGCACCTGCAGTGGAAGGAAGCCGGCTGCATGGGGACCAACGCCCTCGTCGGCGGCCAGGTTCCGTTCGCGACCGGTTTCGCCTGGGCGCACAAGGCTGCGGCCACCGACAACGTCTCGGTCACCTACTTCGGCGACGGCGCCGCGAACATCGGCTCCGCGCTGGAGTCGTACAACCTCGGTTCGGCCTGGACCCTTCCGGTCTGCTTCTTCATCGAGAACAACCAGTACGCCGTCTCGACGAGCGTCGAGGAGGCCACGGGCGATCCGCGGCTGTCCGCCCGCGGGCCGGGCTTCGGCCTGCCCTCGTGGCGCGTGGACGGCATCGACGTCCTCGCGCTGTACCTGGCGACCGAGCAGGCCGTCAGCTACATGCGCAACGGCGGCGGCGCGACCCTCATCGAGGCCGTCGCGTACCGGTACCTGCACCACAACGGCCCCTTCCCGGGCAGCGCGTTCGGCTACCGCTCGAAGGAGGAGGAGCAGGGCTGGCGGGAGCGCGACTCCATCGAGCAGGTCGAGCACTGGCTGGTGAAGCGCGGCATCCTCACCGAGGACGAGTGCAAGGCGGCGCGGAAGATCGCGAAGAGCACGATGGTGGCGGTCTCCGGCGAGATCACCGAGCCCGATCCCGAGGGCAAGCCGGGTTCCAAGCGGATCCGTCCCGAGCTGTGGCCCGATCCCGGGTTCATCGACGTCGGCATCCGCGGCGACCTGTCCGGGCTGGAGGGCGCCACGTTCAAGGAGGCGGCCGACTTCAGCGCCGACGAGCTGGAGGACAAGCGCTTCCTGGACACCATCGCCGACGGGCTCCGGCACCGCATGGAGGCCGATGATCACGTCCTCACCCTCGGCGAGGACATCCACAAGCTCAACGGCGGATCCCGCGGCGCGACCAGAGGCCTGGCCGACGAGTTCCCCGGCCGGGTCATCGGGACGCCGATCTCCGAGAACGCCTTCACGGGCTTCGCGGGCGGCATCGCTCTCGACGGCCGCTACTACCCGATCGTCGAGCTGATGTACGGCGACTTCATCTGGGTGGCGGCCGACCAGCTCTTCAACCAGATCGGCAAGGCCCGGCACATGTTCGGCGGCGACCATGACATGGCCATGGCCATGCGCATCAAGATCGGCACCGCCACCGGCTACGGTTCCCAGCACTCCATGGACCCGGCCGGAATGTTCGCGACCTCGGTGGGCTGGCGGATCATCGCCCCGTCGACGCCGCTCGACTACGTCGGCATGCTGAACACGGCGATGCGGCTGAAGGACCCGGTCGCCATCCTCGAGCACGACGCCGACCTCTACCGCTTCGTCGGCAGCGTCCCGAAGGAGGACCTCGACTACTGCATCCCGTTCGGGAAGGCCGCTGTGCGGCGGTCCGGCTCGGCCGTCACCGTGCTGTCCTACCTGTCGATGGTGCAGCGCTGCGTGGACGCGGCGGAGCAGTCGGGCGTCGACGCCGAGGTCATCGACCTGCGGTGGCTCGACCATGCCTCTCTGGACTGGGACACCATCGGCGAGTCGATCCGCAAGACCGGCCGGGTTCTGATCGTCGAGCAGGGCTCGGAGCAGACCTCCTACGGTGTGTGGCTGGGCGACGCGATCCAGCGACGTTTCTTCGACTGGCTCGATGCCCCTGTGGAGCGGGTGAGCGGCGGCGAGGCGTCGCCGAGCATCTCGAAGGTGCTGGAGTACGCGGCCCTGGCACAGACCGAAGACATCGTGGCCGCGCTCAAGGCCTTCTGAGAAGCGGGGGATAAGAGAGAATGGCTACCTACCTGAGAATGCCCGGAGTGTCGGCCGATGCCGATGACGCCGTCCTGGGCGAGTGGTACGTCGCGGAGGGCGACTCGGTGTCCGAAGGCTCGCCGCTGTGCGCGGTGGAGACCGACAAGGCCAACGTCGACGTCAACTCCGAGGCCGATGTCTCGGTCTTCCGGCTGCTGGCCGAGGCCGGCGCGACCGTGACCGTGGGCGATCCGATCGCCGTCCTCCTCAACGAGGGCGATGACGCCGCCGCAGGGCAGAAGCTCGTCGACGATCTTGGTGGCGGGGCGCCCGCGTCCGCGCCGGCCGAGGCCGCCGCGCCGCAGGCCGAGGCGGTCGAGGAGGCCGCACCCGCAGCGTCCGCAGCGGCAGGCGGGTCGGGCACGCGCGTCTTCAGCTCGCCGCTCGCCCGCAGGCTCGCCGCCGAGGCGGGGTTGCGTGTCGAGGACATCGCCGGCACGGGTCCGAACGGCCGCGTCGTCCGGGCCGATGTCGAGCGTGTCGTCGCCAGCGCGCCGCAGCCTGCTGCGGCTCCGGCCCCGGTGGCCGCGCCGGCCCCGGTGGCCGCGCCGGCCCCGGTGGCTCCGGCGGTCCGGGCGGTTCCGGCCCGGGCGACCGAGGGCGGATACTCCGACACGCCGCACACCAAGATGCGCAAGGCGATCGCCTCGCGGCTGGTGGAGAGCAAGACGACCGCACCTCACTTCTACCTCAAGGCCAGCCTCGTCGTGGACGACCTGCTCGCGTTGCGCGCGCAGATCAACGCGGCGGGCGATGTCAAGATCTCGGTCAACGACCTCATCGTCGCGGCAGCGGCGAAGGCGCTGGCCGCGTTCCCGCAGATGAACGTCATCTGGACCGACGAGGCCATCCGTCAGTTCGCCGACATCGACGTTGCGGTGGCCGTGCAGACCGATCGCGGTCTCATGACCCCTGTCGTGCGCGGCGCTGACCGGCTTGCCCTCGGGGAGTTGAGCGCCACCATCAAGGATCTGGCGACGCGGGCGGCCGACAACAAACTGCAGGCCTCCGAACTGGCCGGCGGGACCATGACCGTCACGAACCTCGGCATGTTCGGTATCGAGGAGTTCGCGGCGATCATCAATCCGCCCCAGGCTGCGATCCTGGCTGTCGGCGCTGCCACTCCGACGCCTGTGGTCGAGGACGGAGAGGTCGTCGTGAAGAGCGTCCTCAAGGTCGTCCTGTCGGTGGATCACCGGCCCGTCGACGGCGTGCTCGCCGCCAAGTGGCTCGGTGTGTTCAAGTCGTTCGTCGAGGCGCCGTTGCGGATCCTCGTCTGAACGCAGGGCGGTGCGACGCGTCCGCTTGCTCCTTCCGCGTCCCCGTCCTTCTTGACCGATGCCCGTCGTCCTTCCGTGGACGGCGGGCATCGGTCTGTCCCCGGCAGCGTCCGGCGAGCGCTCCGTTTCTGCCGGTTTCTGGCCGGTTTCCGCGGGTTTGGGAGCGTTCGGCGGGGCCGGGTCTGTCGGTCGGCGGGCCGGGCGGGCCGGGTGGGACGTGAGCGTGGCGAGACCGGCGCCCCGGTGCGGGGTATAGTCGGCGGCGAAACGTGCTCCGGGGTCGGTGAAACTCCGAACCGGCGGTGAAAGCCCGCGACCCGCGTCCTCACGGACGCGGCTGACCTGGTGAGATTCCAGGGCCGACGGTCAAAGTCCGGATGGGAGGCAGCACGGCGTGCGGGCGTGTGCGTCTGCACGCACGCGGTCGTTCATCCGCGCGTCCCCGGTGCCCTGACCGGAGGAACTCGATGTCGCGGACGCAGACCTGGCTGGCACCGTTGGTGCTCGCCGTCGTCCTCGTCGTGACCTGGGGCCTCGCGGTCTCCGGCGGAGGCGTGCCCCGCTACTTCCTGCCCGGTCCCGCGGACGTGGGGCGTCGCCTCGTGGCCGATCTCACGTCGCCCCAGGTGTGGCCCTACATCGGCCTGACCGTCGCGCAGGCCGTCCTGGGCGCTCTCGTCGGCGCGCTCGTGGCGCTGCCGCTCGCGGCGCTCATCCACAAGTCGCGGATCGTCGCGGCGGCCGTGAACCCGTTCCTCGGCGCCACACAGGCGATCCCCGCGATCGCCCTGGCCCCGCTGCTCGTGCTGTGGATCGGCTACGGCCTGTGGGCGGTCGTCACGCTGTGCGCCCTCATGGTGTTCTTCCCGATCCTCATCTCGTCGGTCCACGGTCTGCGGCATGTCCCCGAGGAGATCGTCCAGGCCGCGCGCATCGACGGCGCGGGCGGGTTGCGCCTGCTGCTGCTCATCGAGGCCCCGCTCGCCTTGGCGTCGGTCCTCGCCGGCCTGCGCAACGGGTTCACGCTGGCCGTCACCGGCGCCGTGGTGGGCGAGATGGTCATGGGCGGCAGCGGTCTGGGGATGCTGCTCACCGTGCAGCGCGACGCGGTCGACACCGCGGGCATGTTCTCGTCGATCCTCATCCTCTGTCTCATCGCCTCCGGCGCCTACACCCTGATCCACGCCATCGAACGCCGACTGCCCGTGTGACGGTCGGGAAGGAGAACCGTGTCCAAGCTCAAGGTCCTGTGTGTGACCCTCGCCGTGCTGTTCCTCGGTGCCTGCGCCGCCCCGGGAGGGGCGGCGACGACCACGGCGGCGCCGTCGACGACAGTGGGCCTGACCTACATCCCGAACGTGCAGTTCGCCCCCTTCTACGCCGCCGAGTCGCAGGGGTACTTCACCGCGTCGGGTGCGTCGGTCACCCTGCGCCATCACGGCTCGAACGAAGGGCTGTTCACCGCGCTGCTGGCCGGCGAGGAGGACTTCGTGCTGGCCGGCGCCGGCGAGATGATGCAGGCGCGCGCCGAGGGTGCCGACCTCATCGCGATCGCCTCCTACTACCGCGAGTACCCGGTGCGCATCATCGTCCCGGCGTCGTCGGCGTATCGGACGGCCGCCGACCTCAAGGGAAAGAGGATCGGGGTGCCCGGACGGTACGGGGAGTCGTGGTTCGGCCTGCAGGCGTTCCTGAAGGCGGGCGACCTGAGCGAGAGCGACGTGGAGATCGTCGAGATCGGGTACACCCAGCAGGCCGCCCTCACGACCGGCAAGGTGGACGCGGTCGTCGGCTACGTCAACAACGACGCGGTGTCGTTCGAACTCGCCGGATTCGCGGTGCGCAGCCTTCCGGTGGCCGACGACGTCCCGCTCGTCAGTGCGTCGCTCGTCACCACGCGCAGCTACGCGACGGCTCATCCGGAGATCGCCAGGGCCGTCGTGGCGGGGATGCTGCGCGGGATCACGTTCGCCACCACCGAGACGGACAAGACGCTGGACATCTCGGCCACGTTCGTGCCGAACCTGACCGGCGACGAGGCCCGGGCGTCCGCGAAGGCGACCCTCAGCGCGACGGCGTCGCTGCTCACCGCCGACGGAGGGCCGACCGGCGAACTGGACGAGGCGCAGTTCCGGGAGATGGCGTCGTTCCTGTACGCGCAGGGGATCATCTCGACGGAGGTCGACGGGGCGCAGGCCATGACGAACGCGTACGTCGGCTGATCGACGCGGTGGGTGCTCCGGGCGGCCGGTGACGGGGCCTCTCATGGCGGGGCTTCGGCTGTTCACCGATGCGAGGACCAGCTAGGCTATACATGTGCAATCAAGTTATGCCAACTCGGCGGGATTGCACGAAATCGGTTCCTAGACCGCCGGTCCCCGCCCGCCCAGAGCTGGTCGGAACTCGGGCGCCGGCAGATGGAGTAGCCCATGACACCGACCGTCGGTGAGCTCAAGGTCCGTGCGGAACGGGCCCGGCTGAACGTCCTGCGGATGCTGACGGCAACCCGGTCAGGTCACCTCGGTGGCGCGTTGTCCGCCATCGACATCATCACCGCGCTGTACCTGCGCGAGATGCGCGTCGACCCCGCCAACCCCAAGGACCCCCAGCGGGATCGGTTCCTGCTGTCGGCCGGACACAAGGCGATGGGCCAGTACGCGGTCCTCGCCGAGGCCGGGTTCTTCCCCGCCGAGGTGCTCGACACCTACGGCACCTTCAAGAGCCCTCTGCCCGGCCATCCCGACATGTACAAGCTGCCCGGGGTCGAGGCGAACACCGGGGCGCTCGGGCACGGGCTGCCCATCGCCTGCGGAATGGCGCTCGGGCTGCGTCTCGACGGCTCTGCCGCCCGTGTCTACACGGTCATGGGTGACGGCGAGCTGCCGGAGGGCTCGAACTGGGAGGGGGCCTCGATCGCCTCGCATCACGAGCTGGGCAACCTCGTAGCGTTCATCGACGTCAACGGGCTGCAGATCAGCGGGCCCACGGCGAAGGTCATGGACATGTCCCCGATCGGCGAGAAGTTCGCCGCGTTCGGCTGGGACGTCTACGACATCGACGGCAACGACATGGCCCAGATCGTCGGACTCCTCGAATCGCTGCCCAGGACCGGCGCGAAGCCGTCGGCGATCGTCGCACACACGGTGAAGGCGAAGGGCCTGTCGAACCTCGAGGGCACGGTGCCCTCCCACTACTGGAAACCCACGCCGGAGGACCTGGCCGCGGCCAAGGCCGAGATCGAGGCGCGCATCGCGGACCTGGAAGGAGCCAACGCATGATCGGCGACCGTCACGACCCGAGGAAGACGTTCGGGGCGGCGGTGAGCGAGATCGCGGCCACCGACGAGCGCATCGTCATCCTGTCCGCCGACAGTGGCGGTTCGAGCGGCTTCGGCACGTTCATGAAGGAACACCCCGAGCGCTACTTCGAGTTCGGAATCCAGGAGCAGGGCGTGACGGGCGTCGCGTCCGGTCTCGCGACGACCGGCAAGATCCCGGTGTTCTGCGCCATCGCGCCGTTCGTCACGCTGCGCAACTTCGAGCAGTTCCGCAACGACCTCGGGTACATGCGGCAGAACGTCAAGATCGTCGGCCGCAACGGCGGCTTCACCTACGCCGATCTCGGCTCGACGCACCACTCGCTGGAGGACTACGCCGTCACCCGGATGATTCCCGGTGTCACGGTTCTCGCGCCGATGGATCCCGACGACATGCGGGGCGCCGTCAAGGCGATGCTCGCCCACGAGGGCCCCGTGTACATGCGCATCGGCAACGCGCCGATCCCCGAGATCGCCGAGCCGGCCGAGTTCGTCATCGGCAAGGCACGCCTGCTGCGGGAGGGCTCGGCGGTCACGGTCGTCACGACCGGGTACGTCGCGGCCGACGTCCTGGAGGCGGCCGACGCACTGCGGACGTCCGGTGTGGACGTCGAACTGCTCGGCCTGGGCACCGCCTGGCCGCTCGACGAGGAGGCGATCCTCGCGTCGGCCGCGAAGACGGGGCATGTCATCACGGTCGAGGAGCACTACGAGGTGGGCGGGCTCGGCGGAGCCGTCGCCGAACTGCTGTCCGGCAACGCCGTCGCGCCGCTGGACCGCATCGCCGTGCCGCAGTCGTACGTGCCGACGGGTCCGTACGCGGAGATCCAGCAGTCGCTGGGGCTGGACGCGGCGAGCCTGCAACGGCGGATCGCCGAACTGGTGGCCACGCGCAAGGGCTGAGCAAGCCTCCGAACCGGCGATCGACGGGGATCTCCGGGGAGGGTTCCCGAGGGCGGTGCCTGCGAGACAGGGGAGTCGTGGATCTCCTGCTCGCGGGCACCGCCCCGGCCTCTGCCCGGCGGGCGAGCAGCACGTGACCAACTCTCGTGCTCGGGAGCCGGATTCCGCGGAGAGCTGACCAATGTCGGACTCGGCGGCGCCGCGGCGGCCGTCAGAGGGACCCTTGCCGGTCAGGAACCAGAAGTCGCCGTCGGCGACGCATTCAGGCTCGATCCTGGCCCCGGTCTTCTCCCGGTGGGTCGCGAGTGGAAGGAGAGCCCCGCCGCTCGAATGGTCCTCGCCGAAGCGAAGCGTGTCGCCGTTCGGAAGGGTGACCTCCGCACTGGTGGCGGTGGTCCCGACAGGGAACACCACCGGAAGGTCGCCCGTGGGCGAGTACTCGTCACCTTCGCCCTCGAACACTCCTCGGACGCACCCGTTGCCGTCGGTGTACAGCCGGGTCGGGAAGGCGGCGTCGGACGCGGGGCCGATGTCGACGAACGTGCTGACCGACGGCGCCGCTCCGCCTCCTGTGGGGCCGGCGGAGGTGGGTCCGGCAGCGGGCGCGCAACTCGTGAGCATGAGGACCGCCAGCATCGCCGCGAGACTCGTGAGCGTCCACCCTTGCGGGCGGCGGGTGGGACGTGTGAGACCGGTGGCTTCGGCTGATCCTGTCCGCCGTGGGTCGCCTCCTGGCGGTGGCGGTCGACGAGTGCCCATGCGGGGAGCCTCTCCCGATCATCCCTTCCTGTCAAGGGATGTGAGCGCTCGGCATGGAGGTGGGGTGCCGGCATGCCCGAGAACGGCAGAACGGCCCAACCTCGTCACGGACGTCCCCACGACTTGCTATAACGCATTCATGACAGCCATCGGACGCCGGTCGAGAGCACCGTTCCTCCTCGTGATCGGGGCGATCTGCCTGGGGGTCGCCCTCGTCGTCGTGGTCTGGGCGGCGGCGAGGGTCCTGCGGCAACCGGACGTCGTCACCGGCGCGGGGAAGCCCGGTTCGGCGGCCGTGGGCAGCAGCGCCGCGCCAGGCGAGATCACCGCAGACCTGGAGGGGTCGCAGACCTACATCCTGTACCTGGTGTTCGCCGACGCCCCCGACCACTGGGGCATGCGGGGCCGGCCGACGGTGACCGCACCCGACGGGACGACCCGCGACGCGGACGACGCACCCAGGACGTCGCGCGATGTACATGCCGGCGGGTACACGGCCGCGATCGCGGGCACGTTCACCACCGGCGCTGCCGGGACGTATTCGGTGACGGTCCCCGAGACGATCGAGGCCGGTGCGTCGGTGGCCGTGCTCGCGCCGCAGGAGTCGCCGCCGGACGTGCTGACCGGGGTCGTGCTGCCGGCCGTCGCGGCCTGCGTCCTCGGAATCGTCGGCATCGCGCTGCTGATCCTGGGCATCGTCCGGCGGACGCGGACGTCTGCGCCTTGACGGCGGCGGAGGGCGTCCCGATACGCCACGGGCCCGGCCGCCGAGGCGACCGGGCCCGCGAGTGGCGGAAGAGAGCAGGTCAGCTCTGTCCCTGGGCGGCCTTCATGAAGCGCCGCTGGTAGGAGACGACCTGGTTGGTCGAGGTGAACCGGGCGAGGTAGCCGGGCTCGGCGGTGATGACCACACGGTCGGCCATGTCCGAGTAGGCCGGGTCGGCCAGCACGGCATCGAGATCCGGGTACATCGACGGGCCCTCCATGGAGCACACGATGAGGCGCGTGTCGTCCATGTTGCAGCCGCGCAGCACCTCGAGGTTGTGACGCAGGCCGTCGAGCCCGTCCGCGCCGCCGCCTTCGATGTCGCGGTAGTTCACGATCCAGTTGGCGTCCTCGAACACGGTCTTCAGATCGACGTCGTCCTCGCCTGCGGCGTAGTAGTCGGTCTTGATCATGAACGCGCGCAGCGCCGTGAGCTCGGCCTCGTCCTGGGTCGCGGCGTACGCGCTCAGGTGCTTGGCGATCGCCTCGGACTGCACGAGGCGGTGCCGCACGAAGGAGTTGATGAAGTACGGGCGCGCCTGGAGTGCGAGCTGCGTCTGGTACGGCTCGAACATCAGCGTGAAGTTCACGCGGTAGTCGTTCTCATGCAGCTTGAGCGTCAGGTTGTGCCCCCGCAGGGCATCCTTGGTGGCCGCGGCCGAGTAGCGGGTGTCGAGACGGGCGTCGCCGGTGAGAAGCTGGCCGACGTTGTCCTTGTTGACGGGACCGGTGTGCGGCACCTTGATGACGACGCGCCACTTGGACAGCATCTCCTTGAACTTCTCGGCCTCTTCGAGGATCTTGTTGAAGTCCTCCTCGAAGGGGTTGTTGAGCTCGACGGAGATGTCGCAGCCCGGGCCGAGGATGCGACCGAGTTCGGCCATGACCTCGTCGCGGGTCTTGTAGGCGCCGCCGACGTTGGCCTTGGGGTTGTTGATGAACAGGTCGTAGATGATTCCCGGGTTGCAGGTCAGGTTGGCCAGCAGCGGGGAGATCGGCTCGACCTCGTACGGGTTCGCGCTGTCGGCCGAGAACAGCAGCCCGGTCGGCCGCGGGGCGCCGTCTGTGTCGCGGGAGATGTCGCGGGCGAGGTCGACCTGCAGGACGCCGTCCGCAGCGAGCGTGTACTCGACGCGGAAGCCGGCGGGCGTGTGCCCGGCGGGGGTCTTGAAGTAGTCGACGACGTCCTTGAACTCTTGCGTGACGCCGATGTACTGGGCCACCTGCTTCAGGTCCAGGTACTGCTTCGGCGCGAGTTCCTGGTCGAGGACGCGGGCGACGTAGTCCTCTTCGCCCCGCACGACCGGCAGGCCGAGGGAGCGGACACGGGCGGTGAAGCTTGGGCTGTGCATACGGGCAGCTCCTTTGATGCGTGGTTGTATAGCCAAGTCTAGACAACCACATGCGGCCCCGTTGAGGGAACTGTCAGATTTCGCGCAACTGAGCGGATAGGGCGCGCGTCGGCGCCCAGGTGTCCCCCCGGCGCACCGCGTCAGTTTTGGTTGTGATGACAAATAGTGGACAATGGGTGCATGCGAAAGATTCGCGACATCGAATGCTGGCTCACCGACATGGATGGCGTGCTCGTCCATGAGAACGAAGCCATCCGCGGTGCCAATGAGCTCATCAACCGCTGGGTGGACACCTCCCGGCGCTTCCTCGTCCTCACCAACAACTCGATCTTCACCCCGCGCGACCTCTCGGCCAGGCTGGAGAAGTCCGGACTCAGCATCCCCGAGGAGAACATCTGGACGTCCGCCCTCGCGACGGCGTCGTTCCTCGAGCAGCAGTCCGGGGAGAAGACGGCCTACGTCATCGGGGAGGCCGGGCTCACGACCGCCCTCCACGAAGCCGGTTTCGTCCTCACCGACCAGGATCCCGCCTGGGTCGTGCTCGGCGAGACCCGGACCTACTCGTTCGAGACCATCACCAAGGCGATCCGCATGGTCAGCGACGGGGCCCGCTTCATCGCGACGAACCCCGACACGACGGGTCCCAGCCGCGAGGGCATCCTCCCCGCCGCCGGTGCCGTCGCGGCCATGATCACGGCGGCGACCAATCGCAAGCCCTACATCGTCGGCAAGCCGAACCCCATGATGTTCCGCTCCGCCATGAACCGGATCGAGGCCCACTCCGAGACCACCGCCATGATCGGCGACCGGATGGACACCGACATCATCGCGGGCATGGAGGCCGGCCTCCACACCGTCCTCGTGATGACCGGGCTGACGACGGCGGCCGACATCCAGAAGTACCCGTTCCGTCCCAATCAGGTCATCGACTCGGTGGCCGACCTGATCCCCGAGATCTGACCCACCCGTCCGTCCTCCGGCGGCTCTCTTCGCCCACCGGCCTCCGGGCCGCACGGCGGGAGGGCCGCTTCGTCGTTCGCGGCGTCATGGATTTCTAGGACCGGACGTCGCCTCGACAGTCGTCCGCCGGGACGTCCGCAGGGTCATGATTTTGCAGGACGCCGCCGCCGGTGCCGACGGGCGGTGCGACGTCTCCGAACGTCGCGCACGGCGGTGCGGGCCACCGGCGGGACGTCCCGTCTCCCGGCGGCACGGTCGCCGTCGGGGCCGTGTTTGTCGCGGTCGAGCGTGCCGAGGCTGCTCGTCTGCCGTGGCGCGGCCCGCCCTTCGAGAGCGGGAGTGCCGGCCGCCGCTGCTGCGGCGCGATCGTCTCGGAGCCGGATTTGTCCCCGCTCGCCAGAACATTCCGCCTGCGCGGTTCGGCGGCAGCGGAATCCTGCCGGGAAGAATCGTGGCGCAATGCCTAGCACGCGCCGTCGGGCGGCGCCAGTCGCGTTCTGTGTGGAATGAGACGGCTTGCGAAGAACGCGACGAAGCGAAACGGTATTGACGCGCAGTCGGGGGGAATGTGCATCTGTTTGCCGCGGGCGAGTCCGACGGGACATCAGCCGCGGTGTGAGCCACTCGTTCGCTCGTACTGTGGAGAGACATCATGAATGCACTCATTCGGCGCTACCGCGATGCGGTGCGGCGCCGTTCCGAAACCGATGAGCAGGGATTCTCGCTCATCGAGCTCATCGTCGTCGTCGCGATCCTCGGCATCCTGATCGCCATCGCCATCCCCGTGTTCTCCGGCATCCAGCAGAAGGCACAGGAGAACTCCCTGAAGGCCGTCGCCGCCAACGGCGCCAACGTCGTCGCGGGAGCTCTTGCCGGTGGAAAGTCGGCGAGTGAGGCCGACCTCACGTCGTTGGTGAACACCGACGTCACCGCGGTGACGCTCGAGAACGAAGATGCGACGCTGGACGACATCTGTGTCTCGGCGACCGGGTTCAACGACCAGAAGTTCTTCGGTGGAAACGGCGCGGAGGCTGACGGATCGGCCTGCAAGGCCTGACCGGCGCCGGAGGCATGGGGCGACTCCCGGCCTCCGCCGCTGTGGGGCCGGGTCTCGCCGGCCCGGCCCCACAGCGCCACGGAATGCGGCATCCACGAGGGAGGACGCCGCGCCCCGGGAGGCTCGGGCGACCAGGGGGAGCAGTGAGGACAGCAGGCGGATGCCGGGCGCGCGATGCACGCCGTCCTTCGACGGACGCGGGCTTCAGCATGGTCGAGATCATCGTCGCCATGTTCGTCCTCGCCCTCATGTCGATCGGGCTGCTCCCGATGCTCCTGGGGGCGGTCCGCACGACCCAGTCGAACCGTGAACTGGCGGCGGCCACGACTCTCGCCGGAGCGTCGCTGGACGATGCCCGCCAGGCGGCCGAGTTGTCGAGCACCTGCGCCGCCCTCACCACGTGGAAGACCGAGGTGACCACGTCGGATCCCGTCGACGGCAATGTCGCGGAGGCGACGGTGGGTCGCTGCCCGACCTCATTCCCCGGCACGATAGACGTGTCGGTCCGGGTCTATCCGCAGACCGATCCGGATCGCACCCTCGCCGCGCTCAGCACGAAGATCGTCGTCGATTCCACATGAGGTGACAACAACCGTGCATCGTCGCTGGAAAGCCAACTCGGACACCGCGCAGGACGGGCTGACGATCGTCGAGCTGATCGTCGTCTCGGCCGTTTCGGCCGTATTGCTGATCGTGCTGTCCGGAGTGTTCATCAACGGTCTGCAGACGAATGCCGCCTCGCTCGACCGGGACTCCACCACAGCGCGGGCACAGACGATCGCGATGACGTTGCAGACCTCCATTCGCGACGCCGATGTGACCAGCGTCACGGTGGACGCCACACGCCTGTCGGCGCTGGTCTCCACCGAGGGTGGCTGGGTGTGCCGGACCTGGGAGCTGGCGGGCGGAGATCTCACGTACCGCGCCTCGTCGACGGCCGGGCCCGCCGTGCTGGCCACCGGTGTCAGCGGGACCCTCGACGAGAGGGGACGGGCGTTCTCCGTCGTGAGCGGGTCGGCCGGGACGGTGGAGTACGGCCTCGCCGTCGCCGAGGGATCGGCCCGGGCCGAGGCACAGGGCTCGGTGACCGCGCAGGGCAAGGACCGCGACGGGGGAGGGGAGACATGCTGAGATCCCGGAATCACGCCGGCCGGATCGGTCGGCGCCGCGGGCTGCCCGGCCGCAGTGAGCGCGGATCGACGCTGATCTCGGTCGTCGTCGTGATGCTCGTGCTGACCATGGTCGGGCTGACGCTGACCGCCCTGGTCGTGACGACGACGCAGTCGGTGGTGTCCAGTCGCGACGTCGTCCAGTCGCAGCAGGCGGCCGACGCCGGGCTCGCGGACATGGTCGCGACGGCCCGTCGCGAGGGTGTCGACTGCGATGCCGTCGTCGACTCGGAGGACCCTCCCGCCTACCACGGCGAGGCGTCCTGCGAGGAGACCGGGGAGATCGCCTTCGAGATCACCGGCACCTCGGGCACGGCGCGGACCAGGACACGGGCCGTCTACGCCTACACCACCAACGTCACCACCGGAAGCGTCACCGGCGCCCTCGTGTCCGCCAGGCTGGCCGGCGGGGCGATCAACATCTCGTCCATCTACATCCGAAACGGCGGCGACTTCGTCATCGGGTCGGGCAATCTCGACTGCAACAACACCACCATCGTGTCGGGCGACCTGTTCATGGCCCACGGCTCCGTCAGCCTGAGCAACACCTGCAGCATCGTCGGCGACCTCCACGCCACCGGGGACGTCACGATCAACAACAACAACCTCATCTACGGCAGCATCGTCACGCTCGGCACCTTCTACGTCCACCAGGGCACGGTGGCCGGCAGCGTCGAGGCCGTCAAGGGCGTCACGATCAACAGCGCCGGCGTCGGCGGCGACGTGACGAGCACCGGTTCCGGCACGTCCAGCGTCTACAAGGGCACGATCGGCGGATCGGTGAAGATCGCCGGCACGTTCAGCAGCTTCCAGGACTCCACGGTCGGAGGAACCGTGCTCGCCGCCGGGACGGGGTCGAACTCGATCGCGCCGACGACGACCATCGACGGCAACCTGCGACTGCGCGGGACGCTCGACACCTGGGGCTCGGGGCCGACCGTCAAGGGCACCAAGACGACCGGCTCGGCGAGCGTGACCGCCCCGACCATCACTCTGCCCGAGGACCTGCAGGACGCGGGCTTCTCGTGGGTGGACTACGGCTATGCGGGCGGTGCGCTCGGCACCTATGCGCCGCTGGAGCTGACGAGCGCCCAGTGCAACTTCCAGGGCAACGCGAGTCTCACCTCGCTGATCGACTCGCTGAGCAGGCCCACGGTGGTCGACGCGCGCGCCTGCAACGACGTCAACCTGTACGCCGTGCCGTTCAACCTCAAGACGGACGTCATCTTCGTCGCCAACAAGATCTCCTCCGCGCAGGGGCTGACCCTCACCTCGGCCGACGGCGGGGCGCACGCGTTCAGCCTCGTCGTCCCCGACAACACCGCCGACGGCACGCCGACGTGCGCCGCCGGCCAGGGCCTCATGAAGCTCGACGACGTCCACATGGCCGCCGAGATCACCGGGCTCGCCTACTCGCCGTGCGAGATCCACCTCGGGCAGAGCGCCGGCGTCACGAACGTCCGGTGGAACGGCCAGGTGTACGCCGGAAACCTGACCTGGGGCGGCAACGGCGGCTCCGCCGAGGCAGGCATGCAGCTCTACTACACGGCCGTCTCGCTGCCGTCGCTCAACGTCGAGGCCGGACCCGTCGTCTCGCCCGGCGAAGGCTCCCTGGGCGGGCTGCTCGATCGACGGGACATCTGATGCCCGGCTGGCTGCTGTGCATCCCCGGGCTGTTCGGCCTGGCGATCGGCTCCTTCGGCAACGTCGTGGCCTACCGGGTGCCCGCGGGTCTCTCCCTGACACGCCCCAGCCACTGCCCGCACTGCGACGCACCCGTGCGGTGGTGGCAGAACGTCCCCGTGGCGTCGTGGCTGGCTCTGCGGGGGCGATGCGCGACGTGCCGCGCGCCGATCCGGTGGACCTACCCGCTCGTCGAGGCCGCGTGCGCGGCGCTGTTCGTCCTCGTGACCTGGTTCCTCTTCGCGGGCGCGCGGTCACCTGCGCCCGCCGACGTGGCCGTCGCGGTCGCCTTGTGGTGGCTCGCGGCCGTCACCGTGATCCTCACCGTCATCGACCTGGACACCCACCGGCTGCCGGACGTCATCGTCCTGCCCGGGTATCCCGTGGCCGGTGCCGGCCTGCTGGTCGCCTGCCTGCTCGGCGCCCCGTGGCCCTCGCTGGGGCGTGCCGTGGCCGGAATGGCGATCCTCGCCGGTCTCTACGGCCTCCTGAGACTGATCCGGCCGGACGGGATGGGCGGCGGCGATGTCAAGCTCGCCGGGCTGCTCGGGCTGTACCTGGGATGGTTCGGCTGGGGTGCGCTCGCCGTCGGGACGCTGGCCGGATTCGTCCTCGGCGGGCTCTTCGGCATCGCGCTGATCGCGTTCGGGAGGGCCGGGCGCCGGTCGGCCATCCCCTACGGGCCCTGGATGCTCGCGGGCGCCTGGCTGGGGATCGTCCTGGGCGAGCCGGTGGCGACGGGCTATCTGCGTCTGGTCGGGGCGGCATGAGAGAAGGGAACACCCCATGGCGGGCAGCGTGATCGGTCTGGAGATCGCCGAGGAGGGCATCCGCGCGGCCGAGGTGAGCACGACGCGGACCCCGACCCTGCTCGCGGCGGGAGCCGTCCCCCTGCCCGAGGACGCGGCGAAGGACTCCGAGGTCCTCGATCCGACCGCCGTGACGCTGGCGCTGGCCCAGTTGTGGAGCCAGTGCCGGTTCTCCTCCCGGCACGTCGTCCTGGGTGTGGCCAACCGCCGCCTCCTCGTCCGCGAGTACGTCTCGCCGCGGCTCGACCGCGCCGTGCTGCGCGAGACGCTCCCGTTCGCCGTCCAGGATCTGCTTCCGGTGCCGCTCGAGCAGGCGGTGCTGGACTTCCTGCCGATCCGCGAGTCCGCCGAGGACGTGTCGGGGCTGCTGGTGGCAACCGTGGCCGACGGCATCGAGCGGCTGATCTCCACCCTGTCCATGGCCAAGCTCCGCACCGACGCCGTCGACTTCGTCCCGTTCGGCCTCGTGCGCGCGCTGAACGCCGCCGTCGGGATCCGGCCCGAGCCGGTCGCGGTCGCGTCGATCGGCGGGCACACGACGTCCGTCGTCGTCGTGGAGGCCGGTCTGCCGTCGTTCGTCCGCATCGTGCCGGTGGACCTGACTCCGGAGCATCTGCCCGTGCCCGCGGACCAGGGCGCCTCCGCACCCGGCGGCGAGGGGCCCGCCCGCCGGATCATGCCGGAGGCCGCAGGCCCGGCGATGCCCGACTCCACGCACGCCGACCTGGCATCGCGCATCCGCAACACCCTCGACTTCCACGCCGGCCGGGAGGGCGCGACGCCCGTCGCGGCGCTCTTCGTGACCGGCGCCATGGCCACGTGGGACGTCGCGGCCGCCATCGCGCGAGAGGTCCGCATGGACATCGGCCCGCTCGCCGTCACCGACGTCGTCCGCGTCGCCAAGCCCGTGGCGGAGAAGGGCACTCCGCCGCCGAGCCTTCTCAACGCCGTCGGAATCGCACTGGGGGATCCGAAGAAGTGAACATCCGTCTGCGCTCCGCACCGCCGCCGCTCGTCACCGGATCGCTGCGTGTCGACCTGCTGCCTCCCCGCGAGCGGGAGCGGCGTGCCCAGCTCACCCTGCTGCGCCGCTGGCTCGTGGCGCTCGTCGCCGCGATCGGCGTCCTCGCCGTGCTCATCGGCGGCGCCTGCCTCCTGCAGGCCGCGGCCGCGCAGCGGCTCGCCGAGGAGACGAGCCGGAGTTCGTCCCTGGACGCCGAGCTCGCGACCTATCAGGACGTGACCCGGGCGCTGTCGGAGCGCTCGGCCCTGCAGAAGTACCGCAGCGACGCGTCGGCGAACGAACTGGACTGGCCGGCCCTGTGGAAGAGCCTGAACCGGGGGCTCGCGAGCGGGGCGACCATCGTCGACTGCGCCCTGGTGCCGGGTGCCGCCCCGACCGGAGCCGATCCGTCCACGCAGGTGGGTGTCAGCGGCACGCTGACCGTCGCGAGCGCGGACCCTTCGGCCCTGTACCTGACGGTCCAGCGCCTGCGGACGGTGTCCGGGATCCTCGCGGCGGACGCCGGCGACGTCACCTTGAGCGATACCGAGCGGCGGTACACGGTCGTCGTCCTCGTCGCGGCCGACCAGACGTTCTACACCGATCGCTACGTCGTGAAGGGACGATGATGAATCTGCCCAGGAAGCTGATCAACCTCATGGGCGGAGCCGTCGTGCTCGGCGTGCTCGTGGCCGGCATCACCCTGGCGGCGGTGCCCGTGTACATGGCGTCGACCGATCTGGACGCGCAGCGCGAGCAGGCGAAGTCGGCGAACGACGTGCGGGCCGTCCAGGTGGAGGTCCTGCGCAACCAGGCGACGCAGCGGGCCTCGCTCGACGCGGACGTCACGAGCCTCCAGGGCCAGATCCCGTCCAGCCGGAGCGTGGACACGATCCTGCAGGCGGCCGTGGCCGCGGCGCGGCGGGTCGACGCGACCCTCGTGACGATGAAGGTCTCCGACTCGGCGGCCTTCGTCGTCGCCGACGGCTCCGAGCCGTCCGCCGCGCCGGCATCGGCCAAGAGCACCTCCAGCAGCAGTGCCGCGGGCGGAACCGCCACGAACCAGGCCGAGAGCGAACAGGTGCGGGTGGTGTTCACCGTCCGCGCCGCGTCCATCGACAAGGTCACCGAGTTCCTCGCCGGTCTGCAGCAGGAGCCGCGGCTGCTGCGCGTCGACATGGTGAGCGTCGACGACACCAGCATCGGCGACCAGATGCTGGCCACGGTCACGGCCGACGCCTTCGTGCGGAACGCCTGAGGGGAGAGACCGATGACCGCCGCAGAAGGGCTGGACAGGATCCTCGTCTCGGCCATCACCCGGGAGGCGTCCGACGTGCATCTCTCGTCGGGCGCGCCGCCGCTGATGCGCCTCGTCGGCGCCCTGACGGGAGTCCCGGAGTTCCCCGAGCCGGTGCCCGCGCAGTGGCTGGAGTCGGCGCTGCTGGCGATCATGAGCCCGGCCCAGCGGCAGACGTACGAGGAGATCGGCGAGGTCGACCTGGCCTACACGCTGGGGACGGGTGCGCGCTTCCGCGTCAACATCTTCCGCCAGCTCGGCGGGGTCGCCGCCGCCCTGCGGCTCGTGCCGAGCGCCGTGTCGACGCTCCAGTCGCTGGGCATCCCGGCCATCGCGCGAGACCTCGCGCTGAAGCCGCGCGGCCTCGTCCTGTGCACCGGGCCGACCGGCTCGGGCAAGTCGACGACCCTGGCGGCGATGGTGGACGTCGTCAACCGGGAGTGCCCGCTGCACATCATCACGATCGAGGATCCCATCGAGTACCTCCACACCAGCAGGCGGGCGCTGATCCACCAGCGCGAGCTCGGCAGGGACACCCCGAGTTTCGCCTCCGCGATGCGCCACATCCTGCGGCAGGATCCCGACGTCATCCTCATCGGCGAGCTGCGGGACCCGGAATCGATCTCCACCGCGCTGACGGCGGCCGAGACCGGTCACCTCGTCCTCAGCACCCTGCACACCCAGGGTGCGGCGAAGAGCATCGACCGGATCATCGACAGCTTCCCGGCGTACCAGCAGAACCAGGTGCGCGCCCAACTGGCCGACACCCTGCAGGGCGTCATCAGCCAGACGCTCCTGCCGCGCGCACAGGTCGCCGGGCGCGTCCTGGCGACGGAGGTGCTCGTCCACACCCCGGCGGTGGCGAACCTCATCCGCGAGGGAGAGGTCGCCCAGCTCTACTCCGCGATGCAGGCCGGGTCCTCGCTCGGGATGCACACCCTCGACCAGAGCCTCGCCGGACTGGTGGCGGGCGGCCTCGTGTCGCGGCAGGTCGCCCAGGGCGTCGCGGTGGACCCGCAGGGACTCGACCTCGTCCGGGTCCAGGTGCAGGACCTGGACGCCGAATCGTGGACCCACCACGCCGACCAGCAGGCCTACGCGAGGCGGGTGTACTAGTCATGGCGTTGCTCAAGGAGTACGCGTACCGGGCCGTGGATCCGCGCGGCGGCGCGGTGTCGAAGGGAACCATCGAGGCGGCCAGCGCGGGCGCCGTGCTCGGAAAGATCCGTGCGCAGGGCCTCCTGCCGCTGCAGGTCGAGCCCGTGGCCACCACCGGCATCCACCGCGAGATCCGGTTGCCCGGCGCGGACAAGCGGCGGGTCAAGCTGAAGCCCCTGGCCCTGTTCGCCAGCCAGTTGTCGGCCATGATCAATGCCGGGCTGCCGCTGATGCGCGCCATCACGATCGCCGTCGAGCAGACCGAGGACGCCGGGCTGCGCACGGCCCTCGTGGGCGTGCAGGCCGACCTGGAGGCGGGCCTGTCGCTGTCGGCCGCGTTCGCCAAGCGGCCCACGGCGTTCCCGTCGCTGATGGTGAACCTCGTGAAGGTCGGCGAGACCGGCGGCTTCCTCGGTCAGTCGCTGGAGCTGGTGTCCGCGACCTATCGGGCCGATGCCGAGCTCCAGGACAAGCTGAAGTCGGCGTCCACCTATCCGGCCGTCGTGCTCGTCATCGCCGTGCTGGCCGTGCTCGGCATGGTGACCTTCATCGTCCCGGTCTTCGAGAAGATGTTCGCGTCCCTGGGCGGCGAGCTGCCGCTGCCGACCAGGATCCTCGTGGCGATCTCCCACAACATGGTCTGGGTCCTTCCCCTGCTCGCCGTGGTCGTCGCGGCGGGCGTGTTCTGGTGGCGGCGCAACCGCGACACCGTCGCGGTCCGCCAGGTGGTGGACCCGTTCAAGCTCCGGATGCCGGTCTTCGGCAAGCTCACCACCAAAGTGGCCGTCGCCCACTTCACGAGGAACCTGTCGATGATGCTGCGCGCCGGCGTCCCGCTGCTGCAGGCGCTCGACACCGTGGGCAGGGCGTCGAACAACTACGCGATCGAGCAGGCCGTCACCGAGGTCCAGAAGTCGGTGCGGGACGGGCGCTCGTTCGCGGCGCCCCTGGCGAAGGCCGAGGTGTTCCCTCCGATCGTGGCGCAGATGACCTCGGTGGGGGAGGAGTCGGGGACCCTGCCCGACATGCTGGGCTCGATCGCGCAGCTCTACGACGCCGAGGCGAAGACGGCCACCGAGCAGCTTGCCAGCACCCTCGAACCGATCCTGATCGTCCTGATCGGCGTTCTCATCGGCGGCATGGTCCTGACGCTGTACCTGCCGATCTTCAGCATCTACTCCCAGCTCAACGAGATGAGGTGAGCGTGCGGCGGGCGTCGCCGTGATGACGCTCCGCCGTCGCATCCGCGTCACACCGTCACGCGGAGGACCTCCTCGATGGTGGTGAGCCCCTGCGCGACCTTGACCCAGCCGTCCTGCCGCAGCGACGTCATGCCCTGCTGCTCGGCCACAGCCCGGATCCCCTTGCCCGTCGCGTGGCCCACGACCAGTTGCTCGATCTCCTCGGTGACGACCATCACCTCGTGCAGGGCGATGCGCCCCCTGTACCCGGTGCCCGAGCAGGTGCTGCACCCGCCGGGACGGAAGAACTGCGGGTCGGCGAGCTCGCCGAACCCGAGCCGGTCCAGGCTCTCGGTCTCGACCTCGACCGGCTTGCGGCAATGGATGCACAGACGGCGGGCGAGCCGCTGGGCGACGGCGAGGCGGAGCGCCGTCGCCACGAGGTACGGCTCGGCGCCGATCTCGACGAGCCGCGTGACCGCGCTGGGCGCATCGTTGGTGTGCAGCGTCGACAGCACCAGGTGGCCGGTCAGGGCGGCCTCGATGGAGGTCACGGCGGTCTCCTGGTCGCGGATCTCGCCGACGAGCACCACGTCGGGATCGCAGCGCAGCATGGCGCGCAGTGCGTTGTGGAAGGTCAGGCCCGCCTTCGGGTTGACCTGCACCTGGCTGATCCCGGGGATGCGGAACTCCACCGGGTCCTCGATGGTGAGGACGTTCACCTCCGGCTTGGCGACGACGCTGAGGGCGGTCCGGAGCGTCGTCGACTTGCCGGATCCGGTCGGTCCGGTGACGAGGATCATCCCGTGCGGGCTGGCGATGGCGTGCTCGAAGGGCCTGCGATTCCCGGCGGACAGGGCGAGGTCGGCCATCGTCATGGAGTCGGCGGAGTTGTCGAGGATCCGCATCACGATCTTCTCGCCCCACACGGTGGGCAGCGTGGCGACGCGCAGATCCACGAGGCGCCCCTCGTGGCGGATCGACATGCGACCGTCCTGCGGGCGGCGCCGCTCGGCGATGTCGATCTGGGACATGATCTTCAGTCGCGAGATGACCCCGTCCTGGATGCTGCGGTCGGCGCGCTGCATCTCGTGGAGGACGCCGTCGATGCGATACCGCACGGTGAGGAACTGCTCGCCCGGCTCGATGTGGATGTCGCTCGCCCGGTCGTTCACGGCCTGGGAGATGAGCAGGTTGACGAATCGCACGACCGGGACGTCGTCGGCTCCGGCCTCCAGCGTCTCGGTGGCCGCGGACGATGTGGCGGCGCTGTCCTCCAGCGCGGCGGACAGCTCGCTCAGCTCGTCGTCGGAGCGGACGTATCGCTCGAAGGCCTGGCGCAGCGCGTCCCTGCTGACGACGACCGGCTCGATGACGAGGTCGGTGAGGCTGGCCGCGTCGTCGATGGCGATGATGTCGGTCGGGTCCACCATGCCGAGGACGAGCTCGTCGACAGCGGTGTCGGTCAGCGCCTCCATGGGGCGGCGGGGGAGCGGGCGCTGGCTCGCCGGGCGGCGGACGATGGGGATCAGCTCGTACTTGCGGCAGACCTGGCCGGGGACGAGCGCGATGATGGCCGGGTCGAGATCGACGCTGGTGAGATCGAAGAACTCGCAGCCCGTCTGCTCGGCGACGGCCTGGGCGAGCTGGTCGGCCGTGATGATCCGGCGCTCCAGCAGGTGCTGGCCGGCGTCGCGGGTGTCGCCGAACTCCGCGAGCAGTTCCGACATGGTGGTCGCGTCGATCGCTCCCGTGAGCGCGAGTGCCTCCACCAGACCCTGCATGATCCCCCTCGTCGGCGTGAGTCTACCGGCGGGACACGGATCGCCGCGTCCGTGGCTGTCCGCTGATTGGTGGGCGGATGTGCTGTCTCACGGGGGTCTATCCGGGGAGACGAAGGCCGCCGGCGGTCGTCTCGGCCAGCCCGTCGGCCAGCAGGGAGGCCACGGCGCGATCCCGCTGCACGATGTCGGGCCACGCCCCGGCGAGCCGCGCGGGGGGCACGGTGCCGCCGGCCGCATCGCGCAGCACCCGCAGGACGGCGCCGCGCGCCTGCCGGTCGCTGCCCTCGTAGCGGGCCTGGCGCGGCCGGCCGTCCCCGGTATCGGGGTACCCGGCTGCACGCCAGGCGCACCTGTCCTCCAGCGGGCAGTCGCCACAGCGCGGCGCGCGGGCCACACACACCAGCGCCCCGAGCTCCATGGCTGCGGCATTCACGATCGCGGCGCCGGCGGCGTCTCGCGGAAGGACGTCCTCCATCGCCACGAGGTCGTGCGGGGACGGTGCGCGCGGACCGCTGCGTCCGGCGACGGCCCGGGCGAGGACGCGGCGGGTGTTGGTGTCGACGACCGGGTGGCGTTCCCCATAGGCGAAGACGGCGATCGCGCGCGCCGTGTACGGACCGACGCCGGGCAGTTCCAGCAGGTCGGCGACGTCGCGCGGCACGACTCCGCCGTGGCGCTCGACGATGCGGGCGGCGGTGCGGTGCAGCCACAGCGCGCGCCGCGGGTAGCCGAGGGTGCCCCACAGGCGGACGGCGTCCGCGACAGGGGCGGCGGCGAGGGACTCGGGTGCGGGCCAGCGGTCCAGCCACTCCCGCCACGGACGAAGCACCCGGGTCACCGGCGTCTGCTGCAGCATGAACTCGCTCACGAGAACGCCCCATGCGCCGCAGTCCGGGCGGCGCCATGGCAAGTCACGCGCGTGCGCCGCGTACCAGGCGGTCAGCGGAGCGGCGATCGTCGTCACGGGCCCACTGTAGGGCGCGTGGTGCGTACGGTGGAGCATGGCTACCAGTGGTCACCGGGCCCCGTCGGGCCGAGCGCGGAAGGCCATCGCCGCGGTGCCGCGGCGTGGTTTCCTGCCGCGGGACGTCCGGGCGCTCGCCGGCCAGGACGCGGCGCTGCCGATCGGCGACGGCGCGACCTGCTCGCAGCCGAGCACCGTGGCGTACATGCTCGCCCTCCTCGACGCACGCCCCGGGCACCGCGTGCTGGACGTGGGCAGCGGGTCGGGCTGGACGTCCGCTCTGCTGTCGGTCCTCACGCGGCCCGGGGGAGTCGTCCATGCGGTGGAGATCGTCCCGCGTCTCGTCGAGTACGGCCGGTCGCGTCTCGTCGCCGCGGGTTTCGCGGAGGTGGCGGTGCACGACGCAGGCGACGTGCTGGGTCTTCCGGAGCACGCCCCGTACGACCGGATCCTCGTGTCGGCCGCCGCGGCGCGGGTTCCCGTCGAGTTGTGCGAGCAACTGGCGGTCGGCGGCCGGCTCGTCGGTCCGGTCGGGCACGAGATGCACCTCGTGACGCGCATGCCCGCGGGGTTCGTCGACCGGGTCGTGCCCGGCGAGTTCGTGTTCGTCCCGCTGGTCGACCCCGAGGCGTGACCGGGCGGCGTGGCGCGCTGCGCCGCTCGGCGGGAGGGCATCCCGCCCGCGAGCCACGGCGGCCCGTCCGGGCCGTTAGATTTGCCCACAGGGCACATGAAGGAGGCGCCGGTGAGTGAGCAGGTGCCGGGCTGGGACGAGTACTTCCTCGGGATCGCGCAGGCCGTCGCCGTGCGCGCGAAGTGCACGCGGCGCAGGGTGGGGGCCGTGCTCGTGCAGGACAAGAGGATCATCGCGACCGGCTACAACGGCGCGGCGTCGGGGGTCCCCGACTGCCTCGACGGGGCGTGCCCGCGCGGGCGGCTCTCCTACGACCAGGTTCCGGGGCTCGGCGACTACGACCGCCCGGGGACGCCGGGATTCTGCATCGCCATCCACGCCGAGGTGAACGCCCTGCTGTTCGCCACCCGTGACACCAAGGGAGCCTGTGCCTACATCACCGATCCCCCCTGCCCGGGCTGCCGCAAGGCGCTCGCCGCGGCGGGGATCGTCCGGGTCGTGTGGCCCGACGGGACCTACGACGGCACGGAGATCATCGCCTGGTGACGGCGTCCGGCGGCCGTGGGGCCCGGCCGGGTCGCTCGGGAGCACGCCGACCGGTCACGGGCGTAGCGTGCGGCGGAACAGGTCGCGGTCGCCGAGGGGCAGGGCCGTCTCGGGAACGGTCAGGTCGACCTCGTAGCCCTCGCACGTGATCTCGTAGCGGAACTCGTCGGGGAACGCGTCGGAGTCGTCGGCGAGCGCCGTGAGCCGGCGTGAGGCGAGCAGGTCGGTCCACTCCGCGGCATCGGCGGCGGGCATCTCGGAGAGCGCGACGGTGCGGCGGCGGACGATGCCTGTCACGCCGCCGGACCGGGTGAGGGTGAGGGTCGCGGCGGCGCCCTCGTCGTCCGGGGCCGCGGTACGGGCCGGGTCCGCGGGGAGCACCCCGACCAGCGTCCACGCGGAGGAGATCGCCCCGGTGATCGCATGAGCGGCGCCGTACCGCGCGGTCGCCGCGGCGATCGTCAGGGCCGCGAACGAGGCGAAGTCGCTCGACGGCCGGATGTCACCGCCGGTGAGCACGTCGTACCAGACCGGACCCACCGTCAGCCAGGCTCTTCCACCGGCAGCCACGGCCGCCTCGGCGAACGCCCTGTTGGGGATCCCGGAGTTGATGTGGACCCCGCCGTTGTCGGAGGCGGTCTGCACGTAGCCGGCCATGGAGTCGGGCTGCGGGTCCGTGCCGAGCCGCGGGTCGTCATAGGCGGTCCCGGGTCGGAGCATGCTGCGCAGCGCGACGCCCTCCACACCGGGCAGCAGCAGGTCCCGGCCGATCAGCCAGTCGGCGTCGCCGGCGTCCTGGCCGAGGGAGAACTGTGCGACCAGGACGCCGAAGACGTCCGACACCGATTCGTTGAGGGCTCCCGACTGACCCGCGTAGGCGAGGCCGGCCGTGTGCTCGGTCACGCCGTGGGTGAGCTCGTGCCCGATGACGTCGAGGGACGCGGTGAAGTCGCCGAAGATCTCGCCGTCGCCGTCGCCGAACACCATCTGCTCGCCGTTCCAGAAGGCATTGTCGTACTCCGAGCCGTAGTGGACGGTGCCGATCAACGGGAGCCCGGCGCCGTCGATCGAGTCGCGCCCGAACTGCTCGCGATAGAACCGCCACACCGTGCCGAAGCCGTCGTAGGCGTTGTCCACGGAGGCGTCGCCGGACGGCGGCGCCCCCTCGGCGCGCACGAGGCGGCCGGGCAGGGTCTCGGCGCCCTGCGCGTCGTGGACGGTGCGCCGTGGGGACGTGGCGGCCGTGACGACCGCGGCGCGTGCGGCCGGGTGGTCGGCCCGCAGCGTCCGGTCGGCCCGCAGCGTTCGGTCGGCCCGCAGCGTCGAAGCCGCGAACGCTGCCGTGCCGGGGTCGGACGACCGGGCGAGCCGGTCCAGCAGATAGGGCGGAACGACGTGGCAGGGGTGTCGGTTCATGACTCCAGCATGACCGCTGCCACCGACATCCGGCCGAACCGATCCGCCGAACGCTCCCAAACCCCCGGAAACTCGCCGAAATCCGGCAGTTACAGAGCGCTCGGCGTGGACGGGAGGCCTACCGGGCCGTGCTCCGGGCGGGGGTCCCCCATGCCCAGTAGACTTGGCCCACGACGTGGGAGGTGCGATGGAGGTCTTCCTGGCCCTGGGTGGCGTGGGTATCGCCCTGCTGCTGCTGATGCTCGTGGTGGGCGACCACTTCGACGGCCTGTTCAACGGCCTCGGCGGCGGCGAGTGGTTCACCGGCGCGGGTCTGGCAGGCTTCGTCGGTGCCTTCGGTTTCGCGGCCGCCATCGTCTTCGGGCTCACCTCCTCGATGCCGGCGTCCGTGGGCACGGGCCTAGTCGTGGGGCTCGGCGTGGGAGCGATCGTGACGGTCGCCACGCTCAAGCTGCGTCGCCTGGGCGACGCGGGCGGCCCACGCACCGAATCGCTCGTGGGCACCGTGGGCACCGTCGTGAGCGCGATCCCGTCCGAGGGGTACGGCGAGGTGAGCATCTCCGCCCACGGCTCGCTGCACAAACTCAACGCTCGCTCGACGGTTCCCATCGCCCAGGGAACCGAGGTGACCGTCACAGACGTCCTGTCCCCGACATCCGTTCGGGTCCGCCCGACCTATCGATAGGAACCCGCAGCAATGCCTGCTTTCATCATCCCCATCATCGGTCTCGTCGTCCTGTTCGTCCTCCTGGGCTGGTTGGTCGTCAGCCGCTACAAGGTCGCCGGCCCGAACGAGGCGTACATCATCACCGGTCGCAAGGGCAAAGAGGTGACCAACCTCGAAACGGGCACGGTCTCGACCGACCTGTCGGGGCAGAAGGTCGTCATGGGCGGCGGCGTCTTCGTGCTCCCCTTCGTGCAACGTCTCCACGTCCTCGACCTGTCCAGCCGCCGCATTCCCGTCCAGATCCGCGGCGCCGTGTCGGGGCAGGGGATCAAACTGAACCTCGACGGCGTTGCCATCGTCAAGGTCGGTGGCAACGAGGATTCCATCCGGGCGGCCGCCCAGCGTTTCCTCACCCAGCAGGAGGAGGTCGAGACCTTCACGCAGGAGACCCTGGCCGGCGCGCTGCGCTCGATCGTCGGCTCCTTGTCCGTCGAACAGATCATCCGCGACCGCGCCGCCTTCGCCCAACGCGTCGCCGACGAGTCCGAGTCGTCCCTCACCGGCCAGGGTCTCGTCCTCGACGCCTTCCAGATCCAGGACATCACCGACGACGGCACCTACCTGGCCGACCTCGGACGACCGGAGTCGGCCCGGGTGGGCCAGGTCGCCGCCGTCGCCGAGGCCGCCGCACGCCAGGCGGCGGAGCAGTCGCGCCTGGCGGCCGAGCAGCAGATCGCGATCGCGCACCGGGAGCTCATGCTGAAGCAGGCCGAGATCAAGGCCGAGACGGACGCGGCCTCCGCTCGGGCCGCGTCGTCGGGTCCGCTGGCCCAGGCCGACCGGGACCAGGCGATCCTCGCCGAACAGGAGAAGGTCGCCGTCCGGCAGGCCGCACTGAAAGAGCGTCAGCTCGACACCGAGGTGCGGCGTCCCGCCGACGCCGAGCGGTATCGCGTCGAGACGGCGGCGCAGGCCAACCGGAATGCCTCGGTGCTGCAGGCCGAGGCGCAGAAGCTCGCGGCGATCGCGCGCGCCGAGGCCGAGTCCGAGACGCTGCGGCTGACCGGTTCGGGCGAGAAGGCGCGGCGCATGGCCGAGGCCGAGGCGCTGCAGGCGGAGGGCGAGGCGAAGGGTGCGGCCATCCTCGCGACCGGCCAGGCCGAGGCCGAGGCCATGCACAAGCGGGCCGACGCCTACGCACGCTACAACCAGGCCGCGGTGCTCGAGATGCTGGTCAGCGTGCTTCCGCAGGTCGCCAAGGAAGTGGCCGCGCCGATGTCGGCCATCGAGAAGCTCACCGTCGTCTCCACCGACGGGGCCGGCGAACTGCCGAAGACCGTCACCGACAACGTGGTTCAGATCACCGAACTGCTGAAGAACACCACCGGAGTCGATCTGCAGGAGATCATCGGCAGCTTCGTCAAGGGCAGCGGTGGCGACAGCGGCAAACCTCAGGTCACAAGCTGATTCGATCGCCGAACGCGGTCTTCATGGCCCGGTCTCCTCGTAAGGAGACCGGGCCGTGGCACAATCCCCCCTGATGGACCGCTCCGACCTGGCCACCCGTGCCTTCGACGTGTCCGTCAACCGTGCCCTGGCGCTGTACGCGGTCGTCGCGGGGATCGCCGTGGTCGGGGTCGGGTTCGGCGAGCCGGCCTCGGTCGACGGCCCGTGGCTCGGCGTCGTCGCGCTGCTCCTGGTCGCCTGCACGCTGGGGATGGTCCTCTCGACGGCCCGGCCGCAGGCCGCCCCGGTCATCCAGGCGCTGTACGCCGCGACCGTCTTCGCGGCGCTGTCCACCTGGCAGGTCGCCTGGCACGGGTCGGCGTCGTCGGTGCGGCCCTTCCTGTGGCCGGTCATCGGCATCGCGGTGATCGCACTGGCGTGGGCCGGACGCGAGACGTGGGTCACCATGGTCGTGACGCCGGCCGCTGCGCTGGCGTGGGGCTTCCTGCGCCTCGACCAGTCGGGCGGCGCGGTCGGAGTGCTGCTCGCGACGCAGGAATCCCTCGTGCTGCTCGCCCAGGCGGTCGGGTGGTCGCTGGCACTGGGCGTCGGGCATCGCGCGGCGGAGCAGCTCGACGCGTCCACCGACCGTGCGGCCGCGATCGCCGAGCAGACGGCGATCCGCGCCTCCATGCGACGCGAGCAGCGCATCCTGGACGCGCTCCTCCACGACCGTGTGATGACGACGCTCGCGGCAGCGGGCCGGGGAACCATCAGCACCGACCGCATCGCCGAGATGGCTGCGGGAGCGCGGGATGCGCTGAGGAGCTATGACAACGGCGACCCCGCCGAGCAGCTCACCGGGCCCGAGACGGTCGAGCTGATCACCCGCCTCGTGGCCGACGCGTCGGTGAACGCGACCGTCCACGTGACCTGCGAGCCCGGAGTGTCGGTGCCGCACCACGTCGGGCTGGCCCTTGCCCGCGCCGCGCAGGAGGGGGTCCGCAACGCGGTGCGGCACGCGTCCGCGGCACACATCGCCGTCACCGGCGTGGTGGGCGGCGACGAGCGGACCGTCGAGGTCCGGCTGACGGTCAGCGACGACGGGGTCGGCTTCGACCCCTCCGAGGTGCCCGAGCGGCGCCTCGGAGTGCGTCTGGCCGTGCAGGAGCGGATGAACAGCGTCGGCGGGTCCGCCGTCGTCACGTCCAGGCCGGGGGAGGGGACGACCGTCCGTCTCACGTGGACCGGCGACGTGGACGGGACGGCGCGCGAGATCCCGTCCGACATCGCCGGAACCCTCGGCGCGCAGGTGGACGTCGACGGGCTCGTGTGGATCGGGCGCCTCCAGACCGGTTTCATGATGGCGCTGGGCGTGGCGGACGCGGCGGTCGCGGGGCGAACGGGCGAATGGCTGACGCTCCTCCTGATGTCCGCTGCCGGCGTCCTCGCCTTCGGGCCTCGCGTGCGCGCGCGCCTGCGCGTCGGCGAGACGTCGGCGATCGCCGTGCTGCTCGCCGGGGCGTCGGCGTTGCAGGGCGCGAGCGGCGGCGGCTGGAACGCGAGCAGCATCCTGCTCGCCGTCGTGATCCTGTTCGCGGTGCGGGCCCGGGGGACCTCCCGCGGATCGTGGTCGGTGCTGGCGTTGCTCTCCGCGGCCGGCGTGCTCGCCACACTGTGGACCGGGTCGTCGCTGATCGCCCACCTCATCTCGCTGGCGGCGCTCTTCGTCGGCCTTCTGCTGGCCGACAATCTGCTGCGCTGGCTCGCCCTCGTCGGAGTGAAGGTCAAGCAGTCCCGCGCCGAGTTCGAGGAGGCGACCTCCCGCGCGGCGGGCCTCTTCTCGGCGCTGCTGCGGCGGGACGTGTGGATGGCGGGCGTCCGGGCATCGGTCGAGCCGATGCTGAAACGGCTCTCCGACACGAGCGTCCCCCTTTCCGAGAGCGAGCGGGCGCACTGCCTGCGGCTCGAGGCCCGGCTGCGGGACTCGATCACGGCGCGCAACCTGGCCGCGCCGCTCGTGGCGCAGGCGGTCGAGTCCGCGCGGGAGCGAGGGGTCTCGGTGACGCTCATCGACAACCGGCAGGGGGCTCTCCCCGAGCCCGCGCGGGAGGCGGCCCACCGGCGGCTCGCGGCCGCCGCCGACGCGTCGTCGGAGGGCAGGATCGTCGCCAGGGTGGCGCCCGAGGGTTATCGGGATCTCGTCACGATCATGACCGACACCGACGGTGGCCATACACTCATCTCGATCGACCAAGAAGGACAGGTGACGCAGACGTGAGCGTCTCGATGCCGATCAAGGCGGCAGTGATCGATGACCACGAGGCCATCAGGCTCGGGATCGCGGGCGCCTTGCGATCGGAGCCGCGCATAGCCATCGTTCCGGGTGCCAGCACGGTGGAGTGCTTCCTGGGCGCCCGGAGCCGCGCACAGGTCGTCCTGCTCGACCTCCAGCTCGGAGACGACTCCGATCCCAAGACGAACACCGAGGCGCTGATCGAGGCAGGCTACAAGGTGCTCATCTACTCGATCGCCGACAATCCGCGGGCCCTCCGCCGAGCGCTGGCCGGCGGCGCACACGGCGTGTGCCGCAAGGCCGAGCCGCTGGCGCAGATGGCCGCGGGCATCCTGCTCGTCGCCGAGGGCCAGATGGTGATCTCACAGGAGGTGCTGGCCGCGATCGAGGGCGACGCGCCGTACGTCGAGGCGAACCTCGGAGCCCGCGAGAAGGAGGTCCTGTCGCTGTACGCCGGCGGTCTGGAGATCCCGCAGATCGCGCGCCGGCTGTACATCACCGAGAACTCGGTGAAGGAGTACCTGAAGCGGATCCGGATGAAATACACCCAGGCGAACCGGCCTGCGAACAACAAGCTCGACCTGCTGAAGCGCGCCATCGAGGACGGGATCGTCCCGCCCGTCCGGCCGCTCGTCTGACGGCCGAAGGGCGGGTCCCCTCCGTCAGCCCGCGGCCCGCACGGACCGCTTGATGAGCGGCACCTGCAGCGGCTGCACGCTCAGCTCGGTGACACCGCACTCGATGAGTCGCGTGGTGAACGCCGGGTCGCTGGCCAGGTCGCCGCAGACGGCGATCGGGACGTCGGCGCCGAGTCCGTGATGCGCGGCCTCGATGAGGTCGAACACCGCCGGATGGGCCCCCTGCGCGAGCTCGGCCACGGTCGCGTTGCCGCGGTCGACGGCCAGCGCGTACTGCGTCAGGTCGTTCGTGCCGACGCTCACGAAATCGACCAGCGATCGGAAGTCGGAGGCGCGGACCGCCACGGCCGGCACCTCGACCATGATCCCGACGGGCAGATCGAGCGCCTCGGGATGGGTCTCGGCGACGATGTCGAGCTGCCTGCGCACCCATCGCACCTCGTCCGGGTTCGTCACCATCGGCACGAGCACCCGCACGGGCGTCCGCTTGGACGCCTCGACGATGGCCGCGAGCTGGTCACGGAACAGTTCGGGGACGCGACGCATCGTTCGCACCCCGCGCTCGCCGAGGAACGGGTTCTCCTCCTGCTCCTGCGGCAGGAACGGCAGCGGCTTGTCGCCGCCGACATCCCAGGTGCGGATCGTGATCATGCGCCCGCCCAGCGCCTCGCCGATGCCCACGAACACCTCGGCCTGTTCGGCGATCGACGGGGGTACGGGGTGCTCGGCGAACAGCAACTCGGTGCGGACGAGGCCCGACCCCTCGGCGCCGTATGCCTGGCCGGTGGCGGCGTCCGCCAGCGACGCGACGTTCGCCTCGACGAGGACCCGCACGCCGGACCGGGTGACCGCCGGCTCCGCGGCATGGACCATCGCGTCCTCGTGCACGCGCAGCCGGGTGTCGGCCTGCGCCTGCCACTCGGCCAGCGCGTCGTCGTCGGGGTTGACCAGCAGCGTGTTCTGCGTCGCGTCGATCGCGACGATGTCGCCGGTGCGCAACTGCGCGGCGCCGGGCACGCCGGCGACGACCGGGATGCCGCGGCCGGAGGCGACGAGGATGCCGTGCCCGGTGCGTCCGCCGGTGAGGGTGATGAAGCCGCGGACGAGTTCGGCGTCGGCCGACTTCGCCGTCGCAGCGTCCAACTCGTCGATGACGACGATGGACGGCTCGGTCGGGTTGGTCGGCGCCAGGGCCTGCCCGGTGAGGGCCAGCAGCATGAGGCGCTCGATGCAGCGCACGTCGGCCGCACGTTCGCGCAGGTACGGGGTCGCCAGCGACTCGAACCGCTGCGCCAGCGATTGGCATTCCACCTGCCACGCGCGGGGGGCGCTCACACCGCTGCGGATGACACCCTCGACGGCCGTGACCAGCTCCGGATCGTCGAGCATGGCCGACTGGGCCACGAAGATCGGGTCGTCGGCGTACTGGTTGAGATACGCGAGCGCCTCGGCGTGGGCGGCGGCGCTGCGTTCGAGCTCGATGGGCGCCCCTGCGTCGACATAGCCGTCGACGGAGACCGTCAGCGCCGCGCGGTGGACGGGCCCGACCGCCATGCCCGTGCCGGCGTTCTCGGTCACCGTGATCTCCTCCGCGCTGTCGGCGGCGGGGCTCTCGTCATCGATCGGATCGCCGAAGTTGACGGCAGCGAGGGCCGTGAGGGCCTCGAGCGCGGCGTCCGCGTCGGGCCCGGCCGCGTCGGCGGAGAGCTGGTCGCCCGCCAGTGCACCGAGCGCGGCGACCTGTGTCACGCTGCGTGCGCTCGCCGAGGTGCCCGAGGAGAGGTTGACGATCCGGACCGTCGCGTCGAGACCGCGCAGCGCCGCGACGAGCGCGGCGGCGGGCCGGGCGTGGAGCCCGTGCGGGTGCGGGGCGGCGAACTGGGCGGAGATGCGATCCGCGGCCGACAGTTCCTCGGCGGCGGCGACCGGTGCGGCCGCGTCACCGCCGAGATGCTGCGCCTTCGCAGACGCGCCGGCGCGCGCCTCGGCCTCCACCTCGTCCAGCGTTCCGCCCGCGGCCGCCGTGACGACGGCCGCGACGAGGCCTTCGACGAGAGGTGCCGGTGTGAGCCGGACGCGCTCGGCGACGTCGGGATCGAGGAACTCCAGAGCCAGTTCGGCGCTCAGGATCGCGCTGCCGAGGTCGAGGAAGACGAGGACGCCGTCGGGGCTGTCCACCTCGAGGATCGCCTCCTCGATCTTCGCGGCGTCGGTGCCGATGGTGACGTCATCGAGGCCCGCGGCGATCGCGATCGCGAGGTCGGAATCCGCGGGGATCATTTCCGATGCCAGGCCGACCGCCGCCTTGGCGAGGGCATGGCTGTGTGAGACGACGACCAGACCGATCATGGGCTGCTCCTCAGTATCCGCTCGGGGCCGACGCGGACACAGTGCCTTGGGCCCGCCGAACGGGCCCAATCACGTCATCGTCGACGCTACTGACAGGTTTCATGTCGTACATCGTGTCAGGTTCCGCAAGGGGCCCACGGCGCGATTTCGAAATGCGCGCTTTCGCGGAATGAGACAGCACGTCTGCGCTGACAAGCGGTGGCGGTCAGAGACGACGCAGGAAATCGGGGTCGTCGTCGGGCGCCGTCGGCTTCTTCGGCGGGGGCTCGACACGCGGGCGGCCGAAGATCAGCCACGCCGCCGAGCCGACGAGCGGCAGGCAGATGACCGCGGCCAGCCACAACCATCTGGGCATCAGCCGCACCTTGAAGGGGCCCGACATCGCGATGTCGACGACGCAATAGATCATCAGCATCACGACGACCACCACGATCACGACCCGAGGCATACCCCTATTCTACGGCCGCGTCGTCGGATCCATCTCCGGGTCTACAGTGGCCGCGTGCAGCGGATGCGGGTGGTGGCCGCCGACGAGGTGTGGCCGGCGCTCGGCCCGGCGCTGGAGGACGGCGCCCCTCTCGCGACGGTCGCCGAGGGGGACGCGGCGGCGCTCGCGACGCTGGCGCCCGACATCCCCGTGGCCGAGGCCGACGCGGGGATCCTCACCGTGACGTCCGGCTCGACGGGCGCGCCCAAGGCGGTCGTCCTGTCGCGCGCCGCGCTCCGGGCGGCGACCGACGCGCTGCACGACCGGCTGGGCGGAACCGGTGTCTGGACGTGTGCGCTGCCGGTCAATTTCGTGGCGGGGATGATGACGCTGGTGCGGAGCCGGTACGCGGGGACCCGGCCGCGATTCGCCCGGCCCGATCTCGGCGACCTCGCTCCCGGGTCCGGCCGCGAGTACCTGTCGATCGTCGCGACGCAGCTTCATCGCGCCCTGGAACGGCCGGACGTGCTGGCTCGGCTGCGCGACTTCGCCGCCGTCGTCGTGGGCGGATCGGCGATCCCGCCGGGTCTCGTCGCGCGGGCCCGCGAGGAGGGGATCGCGCTCGTCACCTCGTACGGGATGAGCGAGACGTGCGGAGGCTGCGTGTACGACGGGCGCCCCCTCGCCGACGTGGAGGTGGGCACCGACGCCGTCGGCCGGCTGTGGATCGCCGGCCCGACGCTGTTCTCGGGCTACCGGCTGCGTCCCGACCTGACGGCCGAGGCGCTCGCCGGCGGCAGATTCCGCACCGCCGACCGGGGGATCGTCGACCCCGACGGGAGGCTGCGCGTGCTGGGACGCGCCGACGACGTCGTCATCAGCGGGGGCGTCAACGTCGATCTGGCCCACCTGCAGCGGTTGCTCGACGCCGCCGCCCCCGTCCCCGTGGTCGTGCTCGGCGTGCCCGACGCAGACTGGGGGACACGGGTGGTCGCGGCGACCACCGGCCGCATCGCTCTCGCCGAGCTGCACAGACTGTTGGACGTCGCGCCGGCGGCCCTTCCGCGGGAGCTGCGGCGGTTCGCGGCGTTCCCGCGCACGGCGAATGGAAAGCTGGACCGGCAGAAGATGGCGGCGGAATGGAGTGCGACGGATGGCGACGGCAGCCCAGTGGATTGAGGGAGTCCGTCTGCGGACTCTGCCTGCCGCGTTGTCGCCGGTCGTCGCGGGCACGGCTGTGGCCTACCATGCCGGGGCCTGGGATCCGCTCATCGCCGTGGGCTGCCTCGTCGTCGCGCTCGCCCTCCAGGTCGGCGTGAACTTCGCCAACGACTACTCCGACGGCATCCGGGGAACCGACGCCGAGCGGGTGGGCCCGCTGCGGCTGGTCGGGTCGGGAGCGGCGTCGCCGCAGGCGGTGAAGAACGCCGCGTTCTGCTGCTTCGGCGTCGCGTCGGGCGCGGGCCTCGTCGTCGTGGAGCGCAGTGGACACTGGTGGCTGCTCGCCGTGGGCGCAGCCTGCATCCTGGCGGCGTGGTTCTACACCGGTGGCCGGCATCCCTACGGCTACGCCGGGCTGGGGGAGGTCTTCGTGTTCGTCTTCTTCGGCCTCGTGGCGGTGCTCGGGACGGTGTACGTGCAGTCCGGCGGCGTCCCGGTCGCGGCGTGGTGGGCCGCCGTCGCGGTCGGCAACCTCGCCTGCGCGGTCCTCGTGGCCAACAACCTGCGCGACATCGACACCGACATCGCCGCCGGGAAGCGGACCCTCGCGACGATCATGAAGGACGAGGGGACGCGCTGGCTGTACGCGTCCCTGGCGGTCACGGCGCTCGTGGCCGTGGCCGGTGCCGCGCTGGTCACCACGCCGTGGGCGCTGCTCGGGCTCGCCGCGGCCCCGCTGCTCGGATGGACGACGGTCGTGATCGTCCGAGGGGCGCTCGGCCGTCGCCTCATCGGCGTGCTGCGGCTCACCGGCATCGCCGAGCTGGTCGCGTCCGTCGGGCTGGCCCTCGGTCTGGTGATCGGGTGAGCTCCTCCCGCCGTCTCGTCGTGAGCCCCGTCGCGGTCGCCACGCTCGTGATCGCGCTCGGGTGGTTCGGGGCGGCCGTCACCGGTCTGCTCATGGCGCACGACACCTGGGGCCTGGTGCTGACCGCCGCGTTCGCGCTCGCCGGCCTCGGGACGCTCGTGCTCGCCGGGACGCTCGTGCTGCGGCTCACCGAGGCGGGGGTCTCGCCGCTGGTCGGCCGCCGGGTCGGCTGGGATCGGATCGAGGCGGTCGCGGTTCGCCGATGGCCGGGCGGCCTCGCGTCGCTCGCGGTGGAGGTCGGCCGCGGACGATCGGTGGCCCGTCGCGACCTGGACGTCGTGGGAACCGCCGCCTGGGTGGCGGCGGTCGCGACCGAACTCGCCGCCCGGGCCGGGGTCGAGGTGACCGCCGAGTCGGCCGAGCCGCCACGATCCGGCGGCGGGCGCTTCGCCTCCTGACGGCGGCGTGGTTGGCTGGGGTCAGCGAGTTGCCACCGACGGGAGGACCCACGCATGGCTGACACCGGAGAGTTCGTACGCGACGCGCGCTACATCACCGACCGCATCACCGCCGACGCCCCGCCCGGGGGGCCGACGGGGGAGAGGATCGGTGAGATGGTGTGGCCGGTCCAGCCCGGTCGCTACCGGCTGGCCGCCGCCCGTGCCTGTCCCTGGGCGCACCGGACGGTCATCGTCCGCCGGCTCCTCGGACTGGAGGGCGTCATCTCGCTGGCGCTGGCCGCTCCCACGCACGACGAACGGTCCTGGACCTTCGACCTCGACCCCGGCGGGGTGGATCCGGTCCTGGGCATCCACCGGTTGCAGCAGGCCTACTTCGCCCGCGTCCCCGACTACCCGCTGGGCATCACCGTGCCGGCGGTCGTGGACGTCCCCACCGGCGCCGTCGTGACCAACGACTTCGCACGCATCACGCTCGACTTCTCGTCGCAGTGGCGCGCCCACCAGCGTCCCGGGGCGCCCGACCTGTACCCCGAGGCGCACCGTGACGAGATCGACGAGGTCAGCCGCCGCGTCTACACCGAGGTCAACAACGGTGTGTACCGGTGCGGCTTCGCGACGTCACAGGACGCGTACGACGCGGCCTACGAGCGCCTGTGGACCGCCCTCGACTGGCTGGAGGAGCGGCTCGCCACACGTCGCTACCTGGTCGGCGACACCATCACCGAGGCGGACGTCCGGCTGTACCCCACGCTTGTGCGCTTCGACGCGGTGTACCACGGGCACTTCAAGTGCAACCGGCAGAAGATCGCCGAGCTGCCCGTGCTGTGGGCGTACCTGCGGGACCTGTTCCAGACGCCCGGTTTCGGGGACACGACGGACTTCGTCCAGATCAAGCAGCACTACTACATCGTCCACACGGGGATCAACCCGACCCAGGTCGTGCCCAGGGGACCCGACCTCGCCGGGTTCCTCACTCCCCACGGCAGGGAGTCCCTCGGCGGACGCCCATGGGGGGACGGGACGCCGCCGGGGCCGGTCCCCTCGGGCGAACGGGTGCCTGCCGGGCACAACCCCCTTTCAGGGACCGACGCGGGCTGAGGCCGTGCGCCGCGCCTGGTCCGGGGACACCCGGGCCCGTGTGCCGGCTGCCGATCCGGAAGCACCCGTCGTTCGCCTAGTGTTGGCCACATGATCAACGGCGTCCGGGTCTACCAGATCCCGATGAGGGTCCGGTTCCGCGGGCTGGACGTTCGGCACGGCATGCTGTTCCGCGGCCCGGCGGGGTGGGCGGAGTGGAGTCCGTTCCCCGAGTACCCGCCGGCAGAGGCCTCCGCCTGGTGGGACTGCGCCGTGGAGGCCGCCACCCGTGAGTACCCGCCGCCGGTGCGGCGCTGGGTTCCGGTGAACGTCACGGTGCCGGCCGTCGCGCCCGACGCGGCGTTCCATATCGTGAGGTCCTCGGGCTGTGCCACCGCCAAGGTGAAGGTCGCCGAGCGAGGGCAGGGCATCGCCGCCGACCTGGAGCGCGTCGAGGCCGTCCGGGCCGCGCTGGGTCCGTCGGGCCGGATCCGGGTGGACGCCAACGGCGGGTGGTCGGTGGCCGAGGCGGATCGCGGTCTGCGCCAGCTCAACCGATTCGATCTCGAGTACGCCGAGCAGCCGTGCGCGACGGTGGCGGAGCTGGCGGAGCTGCGGCTGTCGTTCGCCCGCACCGGGTACGACCTGCGCATCGCGGCGGACGAGTCGATCCGGCGTGCGTCCGACCCGCTGGAGGTGAGACGTCTGGGCGCCGCCGACATCGCGGTCGTCAAGGTGCAGCCGCTCGGCGGCGTCCGCCGGGCGCTGGCCCTGGTGGAGAAGCTGGGGATGCCGGTGGTGGTGTCGAGCGCGCTGGAGACGTCGGTCGGGATCCGTGCCGGCCTGGCGCTGGCCGCCGCCCTTCCCGACCTGCCGTTCGCATGCGGGCTGAACACCGTTCCGCTGCTCGCCGGGGACGTGACGGTGCAGCCGCTCGTCGCCGTCAACGGCCAACTGCCCGTTCGCGATGTCGCCGTCGATCCGGCGCTGCTCGATCGCTGGCAGGCGCCGCCCGACGTGGCTGCTGCCTGGGAACAGCGGCGCGCGACGGTCGCGCCGCCGCCGGCGTCCGCGGCCACCCCGGTACGCGCATGAGCGCCTCGTCGTCCCTCGGCGCCGCCGTCGTGGCTCACCTGGTGGCGCAGGGGGTCACCGACATCGTCGTGGCGCCCGGGTCGCGCAGTGGTCCGCTCGCCGTGGCGGCCGCCCGGTCCGCGGCGCGGCTGCACGTACGCGTGGACGAGCGCTCGGGGTGTTTCCTGGCTCTCGGGATCGCGCGGGCGCAGGGACGTCCCGTGGCGATCGTCACGACGTCCGGCACGGCGGTCGGGAACCTGCTCCCGGCGGTCATGGAGGCCGATCACGCGGGCGTCCCGCTGGTCGTCGTGTCGGCGGATCGACCGTCCTCGCTCGTGGGAACGGGCGCGAACCAGACCACCCGGCAGGTGGGGGTGTTCGCGGGCTTCGTCCGCGACGCGGTGCGTGTCGCGTCGTCGGAGGATCCCCGTTCCTGGGGCGCGCACGTGGCCCGTGCCGTCGTCGCCGCGGCCGGGACGCTCAGCGCCGACCCGGGCCCGGTCCATGTCAACGTCGAGCTCGCCGACCCGCTGCTCGGCACTGCCGCCGCGCCGGCGGTGTCACCTCTCGTCGCGTCTCCGCGACCCGGCCCGGCGCCGGTCGAGCTGAGAGGCGGACCGGCGACCGTGGTCGTGGCCGGGGACGCGTCTGCGGCGATCGGGATGGAGGCGGCGGCGTTCGCCGCCGTCGCCGACCTTCCGCTCATCGCCGAGCCGTCGAGCAATGCCCGCTCGGGTGCCGCGCTCTCGTGCGGCAGGCTGCTGCTCGACACCGAGCTCGGGGCGGCCGTGGAGCGAGTGATCGTCTTCGGGCATCCCACCTTGTCGCGTCCGGTGACCCGGTTGTTGTCCCGCGACGGGGTGGAGATCGTGGCCGTGAGCGGGCGCCCCACGTGGCCGGATCCGACCTGGCGGGTGCGGACCGTCGCCGGAGGTGTGCGGCTCGACCCGGAGGACGGGGCCTGGACGTCTCGGTGGCGTGCCGCCGATGCGCTTCTCGCCGCGGACGTCGCCCGCTCGTACGGGGAGGGCGAGACGGGGTGGCGCCTCGCCGCCGGGATACTGTCGTGCTTTGCGGCCGCCGGTGACGAGGCGGGCGCCCTGTTCGTGGGGCCGTCCCAGATCGTCCGCGACCTCGACCTGGCCCCGGTTCCCGCCCGGTCGCCGCTCGTGTACGCCAACCGCGGACTCGCGGGAATCGACGGCGTGGTGTCCAGCGCGGCCGGGGTGGCGCTGGGCGCGGACGCCCCGGTGACCCTGGTGTGCGGGGATCTCACGTTCCTGCATGATTCCAACGGCCTGCTGCGAGGGTCCGGTCCCGAGCCGGTCCTGCGGATCGTGGTGGCCGACGACGACGGCGGCTCGATCTTCGCGACGCTCGAATCGGGTGCGGTCGACCCGGAGACGTTCGATCGCGTGTACCGGACGGCACAGGGCGTCGACCTCGTCGCGCTCGCGACCGGGTACGGGGTGCCTGCGCGGCGCGCGTCGGTGGACGAGGCGCTCGTCGCGCTCAGGGAGCCACCGCGCGGGATCGAGGTGATCGTCGTCCCGGTCGACGCGTCGCGGCTGCGGGAACGCGTGTCGTCGCTGCCCGGACGGGCTGCCGCGGCGGTGGCGGCGGCAGCAACCCGGTCCTGAGCCTCACCGAACGCTCCGAAACCGGCACTGAGCCCCGCCGAACGCTCTCAACCTGCCGGTTCTTCGCGAATTTCCGGTGGTTCTGGAGCGTTCGGTGGGGCTCAGGACAGGTCGCGCAGCCAGCGTCGCAGGTGCCAGGTCGCCCGGACGTCGTCCTCGTTGTAGGCGAGCACCCGGCGCCGTGCCGCCTCCCGGCCCGTAGCGGGTCCGTGGACGGCCGCGCGGAACCACGACTGGGAGTTCAGCCCGCCCGGCTCGGGATCGCGCCACCGGAACCCCGGTCCGGAATGGGCGACGTTCTTCAGCCCGAGTCCGTGGACCCCGAAGAAATGCTCCCGCACCGACGCGAACAGGTCGACGAACCGCTCGGCGGCGAAGGCCGGCGCCCAGGCCAGCCGAGGCGTCGCGGCCGCGATGGCGGCCAGGCGGACAAGCTCGTAGTCGGAATAGTGATAGACGCGCGCATCGGTTGCGAGCACGAGATCCCGCAGCCAGGTGAGCGCCGCGAGCGCCAACTCGCCCTCGGTCTCCTCGGTCAGGTCGGCGAACCGGGCGAACGAGCGGTAGTACGGCTCGGAATCCGTCCTCCGGTCATGGACGAGGAAGCCCCACAGGTAGACGCGGCTGTCGGCGGAGGCCTCGATGTCGAGGTCGATCTCGACGGGAGCCGATGGCAACGGAATCGGGCCCGGTCGCGTCCGTTCGAGCTCGATGCCGCCGACCATCATGCGCGCCCGGCGGGCCGCGGCGCCGAGCCGCTCGTCGACGCCCGCCCGATGGGCGACGAGCGCCTGGTAGCGGGGCAGCAGCGTCGTCAGATCGGCTGCCGCGAGGTCGGCCACGGTCGTGACGCCGAGCGACCGCAGAGCCGAGATCTCATGGACGTCCAGCGGCCACTTCGCGATGCGCAGGCTGAGGTCGTCGCCGTCCAGCATCCTCCGGCACACCGGCCACCATTGGCATCTGTCGCACTCGATGGTCCGGATCGGGGCGATCTGGCCGGGCGCATCCACCCTGGCGGCTCGGGCCGTGCGGAGCCGGAATCCGAACTCCTCCGCGTACCGCACCATGACGGACACGGCCTCGCTGCCGTCCGACACCCGCGGGCTGTCCGGGACGCACGGTTCGTCCAGCGGCATCCACGCGATGACCCCCTGCCGGTCGGTCCCGACGAGTCCGCCGAGACGGACGCCCTCGCTGGCGTGGCCCGCGGCGTCCAGCAGGTGCCACAGATGTGCGAGTTCGAGCCGGTCGCCGACGCGCGACAGCCGGGTGTCGACCCCGTCGAGCCGATGCCCCGTGCCGGGACGGGGTGCCGCGAACGTGCTCGTGAGGAGGGCGCTCTGGGGGCGCGCGTCCAGCACCCTGCGGCCGTGCACCTGGACGGCTCGATACCCGGGACGCCCGGTCGCCGCGGCACGACCGCGCACGAGGATGTCCGCCGTCCCGTGCCGGTGCCCGGCCGGGTCGGAGGGGAGCGTGGCGCCCACGATCACCCGTGCGCCGTCGGTCATCGCCCGCGAGCAGGCGTGTTCCCGCTCGGCCGCGGGCAGATGCGACAGAGGACGCAGATCGGCGACCGAGGCGGGTTCCTGCGCGGCGACGAACTCGTCCAGCAGCCGTGCGGCGGCCGCCCGGGTGGAGAAGGCGTACGACGGCAGCGGCCGCGGGGGTGGGGTCGCGAGACCGGAGGTGAAGGCATGACGGACCTTGACCGGGCAGGTGTGGGTGGCGTCGACGCCGAGCGACCAGGTCATCACGCCCACCCGCGGTGGATGGCGACCACCCCCAGTGCGAGGTTCTGCCATGCGAGGTCGTGCCAGCCGGCGTCGGCCATCGCGTCGGCGAGATCCCGCTGGGCCGGCCACGCGAGGATGGACTCGGAGAGGTAGCTGTACGCGTCGGGATCGCTGGAGAGGCGGGCGAACGCGGGGATCAGCAGCCGCAGGTACTGGTGGTAGACGGCCCGGAACGGCGCCCAGGTGGGGGTCGAGAACTCGCAGATCACGATGCGCCCGCCCGGCTTGGTGACGCGCCGCAGCTCCCGCAGCGCCGCAGCGGTGTCCTCGACGTTGCGCAGCCCGAATGACATCGTGACGGCGTCGAAGGTGTCGTCGGGGAAGGGCAGCGCGAGGGCGTCGGACTGGAGGAACGGCAGCTCCGGCCGGCGGAGCTTCCCGACCTGCAGCATCCCCAGGGACAGGTCGGCCGGGACGACGTGCGCGCCGGCCTCGGCGAGGGGGCCGCTCGAGGCGCCGGTGCCGGCGGCGAGGTCCAGCACGTGTTCGCCGGGCCGCGGATCGATCGCCTCGAGCACCGAGATTCGCCACTGCCGCTCGGCGCCGAGCGTCGTCAGCAGGTTCATGAGGTCGTACCTCCGTGCGACCTGGTCGAACATCGCCTCCACGTCGGCGCGCCGCTTCGCGAGCGTCGCGCGTGTCTGCCCATGTGCCACGGCGCAACTCTGCCACGTCCGCGACTCGGCCACACACAGAGGTGTGGTGGTGGGCCGTATCCTTGGCGCGGATACAAGGAGTGCAATGGCGAGACAGGGCCCCGTCCTGCGGGTGAAGGATCTGAAGAAGTCGTTCGGGCCGGTGACGATCATCGAGAGGTTCAGCCTGGACGTCCGGGCAGGCGAAGCGGTCGCGCTGACCGGCCGCAACGGCTCCGGGAAGTCGACGCTGCTGCGGTGCATCATCGGCGCGGACCGGGTGGATGAGGGGACGGTCGAGCTCAACGGCATCAAGATGAGCGAGACGAATCCGGATATCCGGCGCGAGTTGGCGACCGTCATCGACGACATGGACTTCTTCCCCGACCTCAGTGTCGTGGAGCACCTCGATCTGCTCGCCCGAGCGCACGGCGTCGCCGATCCCGAGACCGTCGTGGACGAGGTGCTCGACGAGGTGCAGCTCGTCCCGCAGTCGGGTCAGCTTCCCGGGACGCTGTCGTCCGGACAGCGCCGCCGCCTCGCGCTGGCGACGGCGTTCATCCGGCCCAGGTCGCTGCTCATCCTCGACGAGCCGGAGGCGCGGCTCGACGTCGAGGGGGTCGCCTGGCTCGCCGGCCGGCTGAAGGCCGAGCGGCAGCGCGGGCTGGCGATCGTGATGGCCAGTCACGAGCCGACGCTCGTCGACGCGGTGGCGACCCGGACGCTGCGGCTGGGGGCCGACGCCGGTGAGTAAGCGCGCCCGGAAGAACGCGAAGGCGGCGGGCACTCCGCCACCGGCCCCGGCGGTCACCGAGCCGGTGCCGGTCGAGCTCCCGACCGAGTTCTACTTCCCGCCCGACGACCCGCCGATCCCCGTCGACGAGCGCGACCTGCTCGCGGTCATGCGCGACTGGCGGCATGGCCGGGCGACGCGAACGATCATGCAGGTGATCAGCGACGGCTATATCGCCGTCCTGTCGCTGCTCGTCCTCGGCGCGATGCTGGCCGGGGCGCTGCTGCGGACGCAGTCCCTCGTCGCCGTCTGCACGACCTCGTCGTGCCTGACCGCCCGGACCCTGCTGCCATGGGTCGTCCTGTTCGCGGTGTTCGCCCTGACCCTGTCGGCCGCTCACCTGTTCGGGCCCGTGCTCGCCTCGGCAGCCGAAGGCTCGTGGCTCATGGATGCCCCGATCCGCCGCCGCCGGCTGCTCACGAAGCGCCTTGTTCTTCCGCTCGTGCTCGCGTTCGCCGTCGGGCTGCTGCTGGGCGTCCTCGTCGCGCTGCTGTCGGGCAACGACACGGCGAGCATCGCCGTGTGGGGCGGCGCGACCGGTCTCGGGGCGCTGGGGCTGATGGCGTTCGCCGCCGCCGCGCAGGCACGCGAGGCGCGAGGTGCCGTCCGGATCGCACGGACGTCCGCCGCGGCACTCACCGCGGTCGCCGGCGCAGCGGTCGTCTCCGTCGCGGCGGGGTGGGTTCACCTCTCCCTGGCCCCCGATGCCCTGCTGCCCGTCGTGGCCGGGGTCGGGGTGGCGGGGGTGGCGCTCGCCGTCGCCGGGACCATGTACGCCACCACGCATCTCGGCGAGATCCGCCGTGCCCGACTCGTGTCGGGAGGCTCGCTCGTGAGCGGCATGCAGGGTGCCGCGTTCGCGCTCGACCTCGGGCTCGTCCGCGACATCCTGGTCGACCGGGAGTCCGCCGAACGGGGTCACGTCAAACCGGTGAAGGGTCGCGGCACCGGGATCGCCGCGCTCGTCTGGCGTGACGTCGAGCGGCTGTACCGCTGGCCGCGGGCACTGCCCGGGCTGGCGTTGAGCCTGCTGGTGCCCTACGCGCTGGACGCCCTCGGCGCCTCCGTCGTGAACCCGCTGCTGTCCGGACTGGCGCTCATCGTCGTCCTCGTGCCGTTCCTCGGCAGCCTGCGCGTGCTGACCCGGACGAAGGGTCTGGCGCGGACGCTGCCGTTCCCCACGACGACGATCCGGACGGCCGCGATGGTCGTCCCGGCCATCCTCGCGGTCGTGTGGGGCCTCGCGGCGACGCCGGCGTTCTGGGGGATCGGCGCGGCTGGCCAGGAACGGACGCTCGCCGACGCCGTGCTGGTGTCCATGGCCACCGCGCTGGCCGGCCTCATGGGCGCGGTGCGCTGGGTCACAGCGAAGCCCGTCGACTTCAACACCCCGATGCTCGCCACCGGGGCCGGCGCCATGCCGCCCACGCTGGTGTTCAACCTGTTCCGCGGGCTCGACATGGTCGTCCTCATCTGCGCCCCCGTGCTGCTCGGATGGGGGGCAGGCTGGTCGCTCGGCCTCGTCGCGGTCGTCTTCGTGTTCCTGCGCGGCACCTTCGACATGGACGAGTTGAAGGCTCAGCAGGAGCAGGCGATGCGCGAGCAGCAGGCGCTCAAGTCCGAGAAGGACAAGATCAGGGTCTCGCGCCCCCGGCGCTGAACGGGGGCCTCCCGCGCGGGGGTGAGTCAGAACACCTGGCGGAGATTCGCCCGCGTCAGGTCGACGAGCTCGTCGCCGCGGCCCGACAGCAGGGTGCGTAGCGCGTAGAGGGCGAATCCCTTGGCCTGGTCGAGTTTGACCGACGGGGGGATCGTCAGCTCCTGGCGTTCGGTCACCACATCGACCAGCGCGGGCCCGTCGTACGCGAACGCCTCGGTGAGGGCGTCGCGGAGCCCGTCGGAGTCGTCCACCCGGAAGCCCTTCAATCCGGCGGCGCGGGCGATGGCGGCAAGGCTCGGATTCTGCAGCTCGGTGGTCTCGTTGACGAACCCGGCGGCCTTCATCTCCAGCTCCACGAAGTTCAGCGACGAGTTGTTGAAGACGATGATCTTCACCGGAAGGCGGTTCTGGGTCAGCGTCAGCAGCTCGCCCAGCAGCATCTCGACGCCGCCGTCGCCGGACAGCGCCACCACCTGCCGCCCGGGGAAGGCCGCTGCCGCGCCGACACCCTGCGGCAGCGCGTTCGCCATCGAGCCGTGGATGAAGGATCCGATGAGCCGGCGCTTTCCGTTCATCCTCAGGTAGCGGGCCGCCCAGATCACCGGCGAGCCGACATCGGGGATGAAGACGGCGTCGTCGGAGGCGAGCTCGTCCACGAGCCTGGCCACGTACTGCGGGTGCAGCGGCTGGCCGGGCTTGCGGGGCGTGGCCAGCTCGTCGAGCTTCGTCCGGGTCTTGGCGTAGTGGGCGAGCGAGTCCTCGAGATGGGTGCGGTCGGAGCGACGGCCCAGCAGGGGCAGCAGCGCGTCGATCGTGTCGCCCACGTCGCCCACCAGCCCGAGGGTCACCGGGATCCGGCGTCCGAGGTGCTCGCCCCGCAGGTCGACCTGGATGACCTTCGCCTGCGCGGGCAGGAACGGGCGGTACGGGAAGTCGGTCCCGAGCATCAGCAGAGTGTCGCAGTTCTCCATCGCCCGGTAGCCGGAGGCGAAGCCCAGCAGGCCGGTCATGCCGACGTCGAACGGATTGTCGTGCTCGACGAACTGCTTGCTGCGCAGCGTGTGGACGATCGGTGCGGCGAGGGCGTCGGCGAGCGCCACGACCTGGTCGTGGGCTCCTTCGGCGCCGGCCCCGGCCAGGATCGTCACCTTCTGGCCGTCCGACAGCAGGGACGCCGCCTGCCGCACCTCGTCCGCGGAGGGGACGATGCGCGGGCTGCTGGCCCTCACGGCGGTCACGGTCGTGTCGACCGCGTCGGACAGCGCGACGTCCCCGGGGATGACGACCACCGCGACGCCCCGGCGTTCGACGGCGGTCTGCATGGCGGTCCGCAGGATGCGTGGCAACTGGATCGGCGAGGCGGCGTACTCGACGTAGACCGAGCACTCGCGGAACAGCTCCTGCGGATGGGTCTCCTGGAAATAGCCGCTGCCGATCTCGGACGTCGGGATGTGCGCGGCGATCGCGAGGACCGGCACGCGGGAGCGCTGGGCGTCGAACAACCCGTTGATGAGGTGCAGGTTGCCCGGGCCGCAACTGCCGACACAGACCGCGAGCTCGCCGGTCAGCGCCGCCTCGGCACTGGCCGCGAACGCCGCGGCCTCCTCGTGCCGGACGTGAACCCAGTCGATGCCCGACCCGCGCAACGCGTCGGTGAAGCCGTTGAGGGAATCCCCGGGGATTCCGTAGACCCGCTCGACCCCGCTCGCGACGAGCGTGTCGACCATGTTCTTGGCGACCGTGACCATCCGCTTCTCCCTTTTCTCGATTCTCTTCTACCAGTGCGCCGAAGACGGTCGGCGCGGGCCTGGGGCGCGGCGTGTCGCGGACCTGCGTCGACGGCCGGGCCCGCGGTCAGCGGACGACGGCGAAGCCGCCGGTCCAGCCGATCGACTCGGAGACGGCGAGGGTGAGCTGCAGGAAGCCGAGCGCCTCCAGCTCGTGCGCACGGGCCAGCGTCCCGGCGTCGACGGCTGCGACTCCGCCTGCCCGGACCGCGTCGGCGAGCGTCTGCTTGGAGGCCGCGTCGTCGCCGGCGATGAGGACGGTCGTCGTGGTGCCGCCCACGGACTTGCTCGCCAGCGTCGCCGCGAAGGTCGTGTTGAACGCCTTGAGGACGTGATTCCGCGGGAGCCTGGCCGCGATCTCGGCGGCCGCGGAGCTCCCGGCCGGGACCACCAGCGAGTCGAACGTCTCGAAGTTCAGCGGGTTGGTGATGTCGACGACGGTCTTGCCGGCGAGCCGGTCGCCGTAGGCGGTGATGACGGCGTCGACGGCCGGGTAGGGCACGGCGAGGACGACGACATCGCCGTCGACCGGCGCGGTCCCGACCTGCTCGTGGGCGATGTAGGCGACGTCCGAGCCGCCGTCGGCGAGGACCCCTCCGATCGCGGTGGCCATCGTGCCGGTGCCGATGATGGTGAAGCGTGCCATGACTGCTTTCCTCCTGTGGGTGGCCTCGAGCCAGTTGGTTGCATCTGCAACTATCACCGTACGCGGCGATAGTTGCAGATGCAACTATTTGCTACGATGGGCCCATGACCGCGACGCGACTGAACGAGGGCGAGCGCGTTGCCGTGGCGCGACTGCAGGCGCTGCTCGAACTGCTGCCGGCGGCGCTGGACCGGGCGCTGCAGCCCGCCGGGCTGACCGCGTTCGAGTTCGCACTGCTCGAGGCGGTGGCCGAGGCCGAGGACGGACGCGTGCGCCTCACTGCGCTCGCACTGCGCACCAACGCGTCCCTGCCGCGGGTGTCGCGTGTCGTCACGGGCCTGGAGCGCAAGGGTCTCGTCGGGCGTTCGCCCTGTCCCCTCGACTCACGGGCGACCAATGCCGCACTCACCCCCGCGGGGGTCGAGGCGTATCGCGCGGGCCGCGACCTCTACGACGAGGCGGTCAGGGCGATGATCCTCGAGGGGCTCGATGGCTCGGACGTCGCCGATCTCGCCCGGCTCGCCCTGGCCATCCTGACCAGGCTCGACCCCGACGGTCGCCTGGCGATCACCGCCTGAGGCTCTCCCACCCCGCCGAGCGCTCTGCTTCTGGCGGTTTCTCGCGGAATTCCGGCAGTTGGGGAGCGTTCGGCGCGGCGGGTCAGGCTCGGCCGGCGGGTCGTCCCGTGGGCAGGCCCAGCGCCGTGTACATCGGAGCCAGCTTGTGGCCGGTCTCGGCGAGTTCCTCGCACGGGTCGGACTCGGCGACGATCCCGGCTCCCGCGTACACCCTGATGCGGGTCGGGTCGCCGGCCGCGAGCTCTCCCGAACGCAGCGCGATCGCCCACTCCCCGTCGCCGCGGGTGTCGATCCAGCCGACGGGCCCGGCGTAGTGGCCGCGGTCCATGTGCTCGATCTCGGCGATGGCGGCACGGGCCGCGTCGGTCGGCGTGCCGCAGACCGCCGCGCTCGGGTGGAGCCGGGCGACGAGGCCCAGGGCCGTGATCCCGGGCCGGCACACGCCGGTCACGTCGCTGGCGAGGTGGAAGACGTTCGGCAACTGCAGCACGTATGGGGCATCGGGGACGTTCATCCCCGAGCACAGCGGGGCCATCGCCTCGGCCACCGACGCGACGGCCAGTTCGTGCTCGATGAGGTTCTTGCCGGAGCGGGCCAGGGACGCCGCCAGCCGCAGATCCTCCTGCTCGCCGCCGTTGCGCGGGATCGTTCCCGCCAGGACACGGGAGGTCGCCAGCCCGCCCTGCCGTCGGACGAGCATCTCGGGCGAGCCGCCGACGAGGCCGCCCATGAGGTAGGTCCAGGTGCTCTCGTACTCGCGCGCCAGCACCGCGGCCGGGGAGCGGAGGTCGACGGGCCCGTCGCAGATCACGGTCTCGCCGCGCGCCAGGACGACCTTCGACAGGACGCCCACCGCGACCCGGGATCGGCCCTCCTCGACCGCGGACGCCCAGTCGTCGGCCGCCAGGCCGAACGGCTCGGTGTCGAGGACCCGCGGCGCGACCGGGGGCGTGGCGGCCCCGGGAACCTCCATGATCGGTTCCCGCTCGTCGGTGAGGACGGTGAGCCAGGAGACGTCGCCGCGCCGGCCGAGAATCGTCCGCGGCACGATCACGCGGGCGAGGCGGCCGGTGTTTCCCGCATCGAAGGGGAAGCTTGCGAGGGCCAGCGGACCGGTTCCCCAGGCATCGGGCAGTTCCGTGTCATGGCCGAGCCGCTCGCTGAAGCCGGTCCACCAGGCGTCCGCCTCCGCGATGGTCACGTCGCTGATCTCGACCGCGGTCCCCAGGGCGACGAAGCCCTGGCCGCGACGGATCCAGGCCGAGCCTCCGGCGGGCAGCCGATCCAGGAGCGGACCGGGGTCGGGGACCTCGACGGTGCGCGCTCGCCATGTACGCCCGGCATCGAGAGGAACCACCCGCGCAGAATAGACCCGCACCCGGTTACCTGCGAGTCGGCCGGGCGGCGGGGGGCCAGGCGGCCGGGTGGTTACCGCCGTCAGGCGCAGACCTCCCAGGCGGGTCGGGCGGGCGCCCGGAGGGGATTTCGTCCGAGTAATTCGTTGACGTTTGACTTGCGTAAATACAGGGGTTTTGGGCCGATGTGCGGCGTGAGCCCTCCTGCGGGGGAATGCGTGGGCAGAAAATGACCTTGCCGACCAAATCTGTCTAGACTGACGAACGTTCGCAGCGGCCCCGAGGGCCGTCAGATGGGAGGTGCTGGCATGGCTGAGCCCGGCCGAGTGGCTAAGGGAGCAGCCGAACCGGTACTCGCCGACGCGATCGTCGTCGGGGCCGGCCCGGGAGGGTCCGCCGCAGCGCGACACCTCGCCGACCGGGGCCTCGACGTCGTCCTTCTCGAAAAGACGCGATTCCCGCGCGAGAAGGTGTGCGGCGACGGCCTCACCCCCCGGGCGACGCGCCAGCTCATCCGGCTCGGCATCGACACGTCCGCCGAGTCGGGCTGGCTGCGGAACAAGGGGCTGCGCATCTACGGCGGGGGCACCGACCCGTTCGAGATGCCGTGGCCCGAACTCACCGACTTCCCGTCGTACGGGCTCGTACGCCCCCGCGCGGACTTCGACGACCTCCTCGCCAAGCACGCCGTCGCCGGCGGCGCCCACCTGTACATGGAGACGGCCGTCACCGGCCCCATCCTCGACGAGCGCACCGACCGGATCGTCGGGGTCACCACGAAGGACGGCCGCGAGTTCCGGGCGCCGTTCGTCGTCGCCGCCGACGGCAACTCGGCTCGCCTGGCCATCGGAATGGGCATCCAACGCCGCCCCGACCGCCCGATGGGCGTCGCCGTGCGCACGTACTATCGCAGCCCGCGCCACGACGACGAATGGCTCGAGTCGTGGCTGGAGCTGTGGGACGGCGCACCGAACCAGTCCAGCCTCCTGCCGGGGTACGGCTGGATCTTCGGCATGGGCGACGGCACCTGCAACGTCGGGCTCGGCATCCTCAACACGTCCCCCGCATTCGGCAAGGTCGACTACAAGGACCTGCTGCTGCGCTGGCTCGCGAACACCCCGCCCGAGTGGGGATTCACCGATCCCGCCAACCAGATCGGCACCGTTCAGGGGGCAGCCCTGCCGATGGCGTTCAACCGGCAGCCGATCTACACGCGCGGCCTCCTCCTCGTCGGGGACGCGGGGGGCATGGTGAACCCGTTCAACGGCGAGGGCATCGCCTACGCCATGGAGACCGCCGAACTGGCCGCGGACGCGATCGCCGAGGCGCACTATCGGGGCGCAGGGACGACGAGCGCCGAGCGCGCCCTCGCGGGGTACGAGGCCGCGGTGAAGGCCGAACTCGGCGGGTACTACCGGCTCGGCACGATCTTCGTGAAGCTCATCGGGCATCCGAAGATCATGCATCTCTGCACGACCTACGGACTGCCGCGGAAGACGCTGATGCGCTTCGTCCACAAGCTGCTGGCCAACCTGACCGACAAGCGTGACGGCGACGTCATGGACCGGGTCATCAACGCCATGACGAGGATCGCTCCGTCGGCATGATCAAGAGGAAGGAACCGGAGATCGGATGAGTCCATACATTCCCCTGCTCGGGCTGCTGGCGCTGACCGCCGGGTTCTTGGCCATCGCAATCCTGCTCAGCGTGAACGTCGGGCCCGCGCGGTACAACCGGGCGAAGTACGACAGCTATGAGTGCGGCATCGACCCGACCCCGCAGCCGGCCGGCGGCGGACGATTCCCGGTGAAGTACTACGTCACCGCGATGCTGTTCATCGTCTTCGACGTCGAGATCGTGTTCCTGTACCCGTGGGCCGTCTCGTTCGACATGCTCGGGCTGTTCGCGCTCGTCGAGATGGCGCTTTTCGTCGCCACCGTGTTCATCGCCTACATCTACGTGCTGCGGCGCGGCGGGCTGGACTGGGAATAGGCCGGCGGGCGAGGGAGGAGTTGAGCTTTCATGGGCATTGAGGACAAGATCCCGCAGGGAGTCGTCCTGACCACCGTCGAGGGCCTGTTCGGCTGGATGCGGCAGGCGTCCTTCTGGCCGGCGACGTTCGGTCTCGCCTGTTGCGCGATCGAGATGATGGCCTACGGCGCCCCGCGGTTCGACGCCGGACGCTGGGGCCAGGAGGTGTTCCGCGCCTCTCCGCGGCAGGCCGACCTCATGATCATCTCGGGCCGGGTGAGCCAGAAGATGGCGCCGGTGCTGCGTCAGGTGTACGACCAGATGCCCAATCCGAAGTGGGTCATGGCGATGGGGGTGTGCGCCTCGTCGGGCGGCATGTTCAACAACTACGCGATCGTGCAGGGCGGCGACCACATCGTGCCCGTCGACATGTACGTCCCCGGCTGTCCGCCGCGTCCCGACATGCTCATCGACGCCATGTTCAAGCTCAAGAAGAACATCGTCGCGAAGCGCCCCATCGGCGCTCACGAGGTCGAACTGCAGGAGGCGGCGGAGAAGGCCGCGCTGGAGGCGCCCGCGACGATCGAGCTGAAGGGGCTCATGCGATGAGCGACGACAAGGCTGCCGAGAAGACGATCAGCGAGAAGGTCACCGATCCCGAGGCCGCCCCGAAGGAGGGCGTCGAGCGCGAGGACGCCCAGCCCGGAGCCGAGCTCGAGACCGCCGGCGAGACCTTCGAAGGACGCGTCCGCACGGGCATGTGGTCCGACGGCTCGGGCGACACGTCGGGGTACGGCCGCATCACCCGCGTCGTCGCGCCGCCGCAGGCGACCGAGGCTCCGCTCGGCGAATGGTACGACGACGCCGCCCGGCGGCTGTCGGTGCTGGTGCAGGACCCGATCCTGAAGGCCGTCGTCGATCGCGGCGAACTCACGCTCTACGTCCCCCGCGAGAAGATCGTCGAGATCCTGCAGCAACTGCGCGACGACGCGCACCTGCGGTTCGAGTCGTTCTCCGGGGTGTCCGGGGTGCACTACCCCGAGGCGACGGGCGAGGAGTTCCACGTCGTCTACCACCTGCAGTCGATGACCCACAACCGTCGGCTGCGCGTCGAGGCGACCGTGCCCGACGCCGATCCGCACATCGCGTCGGTCGTGCCGGTGTACCCGGCCGCCGACTGGCACGAGCGTGAGACGTGGGACATGTTCGGCGTGATCTTCGACGGTCATCCGTCGCTCACCCGCATCCTGATGCCGGACGACTGGGTCGGGCATCCGCAGCGCAAGGACTACCCGCTGGGTGGCATTCCCGTCGAGTACAAGGGAGCGGTCGTGCCGCCCCCGGATCAGCGGAGGACGTACCGATGACAGCACAGTCCAGCGACTTCTACGCCGCGCCCGGGTCCGAGCCCACCGAGGGCCGTGTGTACACCGCGATGGGCGGCGGAGACTTCGACGCCATCGCCCAGGAGCAGGCCGAGCGCGGCGACGAGACGCTCGTCATCAACATGGGCCCCCAGCACCCGTCGACCCACGGCGTGCTGCGCCTCATCCTCGAGTGCGACGGCGAGACCGTCGTCTCCATCCGGCCGGGCATCGGCTTCCTGCACACCGGCATCGAGAAGAACATGGAGTTCCGGTCCTGGACGCAGGGGACGGCCTTCGTGACCCGCATGGACTACGTCGCCCCGCTGTTCAACGAGACCGCGTACTGCCTGTCGGTGGAGCGGCTGCTCGGCATCGAGGACCGGATTCCCGAGCGCGCCCAGGTCATCCGCGTCCTGATGATGGAGCTGTGCCGGATCGCGTCCCACCTCGTCGCGGTCGGGACGGGCGGGATGGAGATCGGCGCGCTCACGGTCATGACGATCGGCTTCCGCGAGCGCGAGATGATCCTCGACTTCTTCGAGGCCGTCACCGGCCTGCGCATGAACCACGCCTACATCCGGCCCGGCGGCGTCGCCAACGACCTGCCCGAGAACGCGCTGTCGCATCTGCGCGAGCTCGTCGCCTGGCTGCACAAGCACCTGCCCGAGTACGCGGCGTTCTGCAACGAGAACCCGATCTTCAAGCTCCGCATGTCGGGCGTCGCGTACCAGGACCTCACCGCCTGCATGGCGATGGCGGTCACCGGACCGGTGCTGCGCTCCACCGGGTTCGACTGGGACCTGCGCAAGAAGCAGCCCTACTGCGGCTACGAGACCTACGAGTTCGACGTTCCGACCTGGGACACGTGCGACGCCTACGGGCGCTTCCGGGTGCGACTGGCCGAGATGTGGGAGTCGCTGCGGATCGTCGAGCAGTGCGCCGAACGCCTGGAGGCGTCGGTCGGCCAACCGGTCATGGTGGACGATCCGCTCATCGCCTGGCCCGCGCAGCTCACGCTCGGCCCCGACGGCCAGGGCAACTCCAACGAGCACATCCGCCACATCATGGGCGAGTCGATGGAGGCGCTGATCCATCACTTCAAGATCGTGACCGAAGGCTTCCGCGTTCCTCCCGGCCAGGTGTACGTGCCGATCGAGTCCCCGAAGGGAGAACTCGGCTGCCATGTCGTGTCCGACGGCGGCACGCGACCGTACCGGGCGCATGTCCGCGACCCAGGGTTCAACCATCTGCAGTCCGTCCCGATCCAGTGCGAGGGCGGCATGATCTCCGACGTCGTGGTGGCGGTCGGTTCCCTCGATCCGGTGATGGGAGGTGTCGACCGGTGAGCGATCTGTCGAACACGGGCGTCGGCGGGACGGAGTCCGCCCACGCGGGCGAGCAGGGACACGGCTTCGAATCGTTCTTCCCGGACTCCGGGGGCGTGGACCAGTCCGACGCGTCGACGAACATCGACGACGAGACGATTGCCGAGTTGCGCGAGCTCGCGGGCCGTTACCCGCAGGCCCGCTCGGCGTTGCTGCCGATGCTGCATCTCGTGCAGAGCGTCGACGGACGGATCTCGCCGCGCGGCATCGAGGTGTGCGCCGAGATCCTCGGCATCACGACCGCGCAGGTCTCGGGAGTGGCGACGTTCTACACGATGTACAAGCGTCGTCCGGCCGGCAAGCACCATGTCGGCGTCTGCACGACGGCGCTGTGCGCCGTGATGGGCGGCGACTACCTCCTCGACCACGTCTGCTCCAAACTCGGCATCCGGCCCGACGAGACGACGCCCGACGGGACGTTCTCGCTGGAGCGGATCGAGTGCAACGCAGCCTGCGACTACGCGCCGGTGATGATGGTCAACTGGGAGTTCATGGACAACATGACCCCCGAGAAGGCCGACGAACTGCTCGACAGGCTGGCGGCCGATGAGCCCGTCGCGTCCAGCCGGGGTGCGACGATCACGAGCTGGCGGGAGGCCGAGCGCGTCCTCGCCGGGTTCCCCGACGGACGTGCCGACGAAGGCCCGACGGCCGGCGAGGCGTCCAAGCTGGGCCTGAACATCGCCGCCGAGCACGGCTGGGCGGCACCGACCGCGGAGGAGGCGAAATGACCGATCCGCTGACTCCTGTCCTCACGGCCAACTGGGGCGACGAGCAGGCGTGGAAGCTCGCGAGCTACGAGCGCCGCGGCGGATACCAGGGGATGCGCGCCGCATTGCGGATGACGCCGCCCGAGGTCATCTCCCTCGTGAAGGACTCCGGGCTCCGCGGACGTGGCGGCGCCGGTTTCCCGACGGGCATGAAGTGGAGCTTCGTGCCGCAGGACAACCCCAACCCGAAATACCTCGTCGTCAACTCCGACGAGTCCGAGCCGGGCACCTGCAAGGACATGCCGCTCCTGCTGGCCTCCCCGCACACCCTCGTCGAGGGCATCGTCATCGCCTCGTATGCGATCGGCGTGTCGCACGCGTTCATCTACTGCCGTGGCGAGGTGCTGCACGTCATCCGCCGCCTGCAGCAGGCCGTTCGCGAGGCGTACGCCGCCGGATATGCGGGATCGAACATCCTGGGCAGCGGGTTCGATCTGGAGATCACCGTCCATGCGGGCGCCGGTGCGTACATCTGCGGCGAGGAGACGGCCCTGCTCGACTCGCTGGAGGGGCGCCGCGGGCAGCCCCGGCTGCGGCCGCCGTTCCCCGCTGTCGCGGGCTTGTACGCGTGCCCGACGGTCATCAACAACGTCGAGTCCATCGCGTCCGTCCCTGCCATCGTGAAGAACGGCAGCGAGTGGTTCAAGCAGATGGGCACCGAGAAGTCCAACGGCATGACGATCTACTCGTTGTCGGGGCATGTGGCGCGGCCCGGGCAGTTCGAGGCGCCGTTGGGCGTCACGCTGCGCACCCTGCTGGAGCTGTCCGGCGGGATCCGCGCCGGGCACCAGTTGAAGTTCTGGACGCCGGGAGGCTCGTCGACGCCGATCCTCACCGACGAGCACCTCGATCTGTCCCTCGACTACGAGGGCATGGCCGGGGCCGGGACGATGCTGGGCACGAAGGCGCTGCAGATCTTCGACGAGACGACGTCGGTGGTGCGGACGACGCTGCGCTGGGTCGAGTTCTACAAGCACGAGTCGTGCGGCAAGTGCACCCCGTGCCGAGAGGGCACCTGGTGGCTCGTGCAACTGCTGCACCGGTTCGAGGCCGGGACGGCGGTCGACGGAGACGTCGACAAGCTGCTGGACGTCTGCGACAACATCGGCGGCAAGTCGTTCTGCGCGCTCGCCGACGGAGCCGTCGCATGCGTGACCAGCGCGGTGCGGCACTTCCGGACCGAGTTCGAGGCCGGCTACAGCACGCCCGCCTGGGAGCTGTTCCCGTACCGCGAGAGCGCGCTGTTCGAGGTCCGCGAGCGTGAGGGGGCAGGAGTATGAGCGTCCAGGCCAAGCCCACCGAGGTCGCGGAGCGGCCGCCGAGCGTCACCGTGACGATCGACGGCATCGCCGTCGAGGTGCCCAAGGGAACGCTGGTCATCCGCGCCGCCGAGATGATCGGCATCGCGATCCCGCGGTTCTGCGACCACCCGCTGCTCGACCCGGTCGGCGCATGCCGGCAGTGCATGGTCGAGGTTCCCGACATGGGCAACGGCCGCGGCATGCCGAAGCCGCAGGCGTCCTGCACGCTGGAATGCGCCGACGGCATGAAGGTCGCCACGCAGCGGACCAGCGAGAAGGCCGAGAAGGCCCAGCGCGGCATGATCGAGCTGCTGCTGGTCAACCACCCGCTCGACTGCCCGATCTGCGACAAGGGCGGCGAATGCCCGTTGCAGAACCAGGCGATGAGCACCGGCAACGGCGAGTCGCGGTTCGACGGCCTGAAGCGCACCTACCCCAAGCCGGTCAACGTGTCGGCGCAGATCCTCCTCGACCGTGAGCGGTGCGTGCTGTGCGCCCGCTGCACCCGGTTCAGCGAGCAGATCTCCGGCGACCCCTTCATCGCCCTCGTCGAGCGCGGCGCGCTGCAGCAGATCGGCCGGTACGAGACCGAGCCGTACGACTCCTACTTCTCCGGCAACGTCGTCCAGATCTGCCCCGTCGGTGCGCTCACGAGCGCGGCGTACCGGTTCCAGTCCAGGCCGTTCGACCTGGTCAGCACCCCGGTCACCTGTGAGCACTGCGCCTCCGGCTGCCAGTTGCGCACCGACCATCGCCACTTCCAGGTCAAGCGGCGCCTTGCGGGCGACCTGCCCGAGGTGAACGAGGAGTGGAACTGCGACCGGGGCCGGTTCGCGTTCGTCTCCGGGCGCGGCTCCGACCGGCTGACCTACCCGCTGATCCGTGAGAACGGCGAGTTGCGCCCGGCCTCGTGGCCCGAGGCCATCGACGCGGCCGTCGCCGGACTGCGGCGGATCGGGACGTCGGCGGGCGTCGTGACCGGCGGACGACTCACGCTGGAGGCCGCGTACGCGTACTCCAAGTTCGCCCGCACCGTTCTGGGAACCAACAACGTCGACTTCCGGGCCCGGCCGCACACCTCCGAGGAGGCCGAGTTCCTCGCGGCGCTCGTCGCGGGCCGCCGGCTGGGGGAGGGCGTGACCTACGCCGATCTCGAGACGGCCGCCAAGGTCATCTGCGTGGCGTTCGAGCCCGAGGACGAGTCGCCGATCGTCTTCCTGCGGCTGCGGAAGGCGGCGCGCAAGAAGAAGCTCGCGATCCAGGTCGTGTCCCCGTACCGCTCGCGGGGCACCGAGAAGATGCTGGCCGAGCACGTCCCGGCGATCGGAGCCGAGGCGATCTCGGGGCTGACCGCCGACGCCGGCACGATCATCCTCGTCGGTGAGCGGGCGGCACAGACCCAGGGGATGCTGTCCGCGGTGGCCGAGCTCGCCGCTCGCACCGGAGCGCGCCTCGCGTGGGTGCCCCGGCGTGCCGGTGACCGCGGCGCGATCGAGGCCGGCTGTCTGCCGAACCTGCTGCCGGGCGGGCGCCCGGTCGCCGACAACGCCGCCAGGGTCGACGTGGCCGCCTCGTGGGGGGTCGACAGGCTTCCCGCCGGCGAAGGACTCGATGCCGATTCGCAGTTCGCCGCCGCGAGCGACGGACAGCTCAAGGGCCTGATCGTGGCCGGTGTCGAGCCGGCCGATTTCGCCTCCCGCGACGCCGTGCTGGCCGGTCTGGAGGCCGCCGAGTTCGTCTTGAGCCTCGAAACGAGGGCGTCCGAGGTGACCGAACGCGCCGACGTGGTGCTGCCCGTCGCCCTGCTGGAGACGCACGCGGGCACCTTCCTCAACTGGGAGCACCGGCCCGGGCCGGTCGAGGCCGTGGTCAAGAGCCGACACACCCCGATGACCGATCTGCGGATCCTCGCCGCTCTCGCCGATGCGGTCGGCACCCCGCTCGGCATCCGCACCGTGGCATCCGCACAGGCGGAGATCGCCGAGCTCGGCGTATGGGAGGGGCCCCGCCCCGCCACACCCGTCCTGCCGACCGCCCCGCGGGGCGGCGAGGTGACTCTCACGTCGTGGCGGCAGCTCATCGACGGCAGCAGGGCCAATGACGGCGAACCGGCCCTGCTCGAGACGGCCCGGCCGGTCGTCGCCCGCGTCAGTCCTGCGACGGCGGAGCGGCTCGGGCTCGGCGCGGAGCTGCGGCTGTCGTCGGCGACGGGATCGCACGATTTCGCGGTCGTCACGGATCCGTCCATGGTGGACGACGCCGTGTGGATCCCGGGCAACTTCTTCGACGGCAGCCTCGGGACGCTGGGAGTCGTTCCCGGCGAGGCCGTCACGGTCGTCCCGGCATCCGAGTTGGTGTCGGCAGGAGGTAACGCATGAGCCCGCTCGATCTGTCCCTCTTCGGCACCGACCCCTGGTGGCTCGTGCTGCTGAAGGTCGTCGTGCTGTTCGTGCTGCTGCTCGTCTGGACGATCTTCAACGTCTGGTACGAGCGCCGGCTCGTCGGCAAGATGCAGCACCGCCTCGGCCCGATCATGAACGGCCCCTTCGGCCTGTTCCAGGCGCTCGCCGACGGCGCGAAGCTGCTCCTCAAGGAGGACTTCCGGCCCTCGAAGGCGTCGGGCTTCCTCTACACGCTGGCCCCGATCATCTCGGGCACGGCCGCGTTCACCGCGTGGGCGGTCATCCCGTTCGGCGGCGAGGTCGAGATCTTCGGGGTGCGAACGCGGCTGCAGTTGACGGACATGCCGGTGTCGACCCTGGTCATCCTGGCCGTGGCGTCGGTCGGCATCTACGGCTTCGTGCTGGCCGGCTGGTCGTCGTCCAGCCCCTACTCGCTGCTCGGCGGTCTGCGCTCCAGCGCTCAGATGATCTCCTACGAGCTGTCCATGGGCCTGTCCTTCGTCGCGGTCTTCCTCTACGCCGGCACGATGTCGACCTCCGAGGTGGTCGAGGCGCAGGCGCGCCCGCTCGCTCCCTTCGGTCTCGACATCGGTCTGCAGCAGTGGTACTGGCTGCTGCTGGCGCCCAGCTTCGTCATCTACGTCATCTCGATGGTCGGCGAGACGAACCGCGCCCCGTTCGACCTGCCCGAGTGCGAGTCCGAGCTCGTGTCCGGTCACCTCACCGAGTACACGGGTTTCCGCTACGCCATCTACTTCCTCGCCGAGTACATCAACATGGCGACGGTGTCGGCCGTTGCCACGACGCTGTTCGTCGGCGGGTACCACGCGCCCTGGCCCATCAACGTCCTGCTCCCGGTCCTCGACCAGGGCTGGTTCGGGCCGCTGTGGTTCGTCATCAAGGTGCAGCTCTTCATCTCTCTGTTCGTGTGGCTGCGCGGCACCTTGCCGCGGTTCCGCTACGACCAGTTCATGGATCTCGGCTGGAAGTGGATGATCCCCATCTCGGTGGTGTGGGTCATGGCCATCGCCACCATCCGCATCGTCCTCACCGACGAGCAGGTGCGCACGGGCCCGCTGCCGTGGATCGTGGCCGCGATCGTCGTGGTCGTCCTCGTCGCCCTGCTCATCGCCGGGCGTGAGCCACCGGAGACGGAGACCGAGGAGACGGACATCGGCGAGCCGTTCGACGCGTTCGCCGGAGGCTTCCCCGTCCCGCCGATGGCCGGTCAGGTGCTGCCGGAGTTCGCCGGCGTGATGCGGGCGCAACCCGCCGAGGAGCCTGCGCCCGCGGCGGCGGACGCCGCGAAGGAGGCTGATTCCTGATGGGACTGTTCGACGCCTGGGCGGGGTTCGGGATCACGTTCCGGACCATCTTCCGCAAGACGTTCACCCAGGACTACCCGCTCAAGCCGAAGGTCACAGCCCCGCGGTTCCACGGCCGGCACCAGCTCAACCGGTGGCCGGACGGGCTGGAGAAGTGCGTCGGCTGCGAGCTGTGCGCGTGGGCGTGTCCGGCGGATGCGATCTACGTGGAGGGCGCCGACAACACCGAGGAGGAGCGGTACTCGCCGGGCGAGCGCTACGGCCGCGTGTACCAGATCAACTACCTGCGGTGCATCCTCTGCGGCCTGTGCATCGAGGCCTGCCCCACGCGGGCACTCACGATGACCAACGAGTTCGAGCTGGCCGACACGACCCGCGCGAAGATGATCTACGAGAAGCACCAGTTGCTGGCGCCGCTGCTGCCCGGCATGGAACAGCCTCCGCACCCGCGGCGGCTGGGGGACGACGAGCTGGACTACTTCCGCGGTCTCCCCGACACCGGCACGCCCGACACCCGCACCGGTGCCCCGGGAGGTGAAGCATGAGCCCCGCACTGTTGCCGCTCGTCACCGGGACCGAGGTCGCGTTCTGGATCTGTGCACCGTTGATGGTGCTCCTGGCGTTCGGCGTCATCCTCGCGCGCAAGCCGGTGCACTCCGCGATGTCCATGGCCGGTGTGATGGTCCTGCTGGCCGTCCTGTACGCGTCCCTGGACGCCCCGTTCCTGTTCGTCGTCCAGATCATCGTGTACACGGGTGCGGTCCTCATGCTGTTCCTGTTCGTCATGATGCTCGTCGGCGTCGATACGAAGGACTCGATCGTCGAGACGCTGAAGGGTCAGCGCCCGTTGGCGATCCTGGCCGCCGTCGGTCTGTTCGCTCTGCTCGTGTTCGGCATCGGCGGGCAGATCCAGAGCGCGACCGGACTCGACGCCGCCAACAGCGCGTACGGGGGCAACGTGCAGGGGATCGCGGCGCTGATCTTCGGGCGCTACGTCTTCGTGTTCGAGCTCACCTCGGCGCTGCTCATCACGGCGGCCGTGGGGGCGATGGTGCTGGCTCATGCGCGTCGCCTCGAGAAGCGTCCCGGCCAGAAGGAGCTGGCGGCCAGGCGCATCGAGGAGTACAAGACGTCCGGGGCACATCCCGGACCGCTGCCCAACTCGGGCGTGTTCGCCACGAACAACTCGATTGCGACCCCCGCGCTGCTGCCCGACGGGTCGGTGGCCGAGAAGTCGGTGTCGCAGACGCTCGTCCATCGCGGCGCGATCATCGACTCCCCCGAGGTCGGGGCGGTCACGGCGAAGAACTTCGCGGCGATCGAGGATGTGCGGGAGGACGAGGAATGAACCCCGAGAACTACATCATCCTGGCGGCGCTGCTGTTCGCCATCGGCACGGTCGGGGTGATGATCCGCCGCAACGCGCTCATCATCTTCATGTCGATCGAGCTGATGCTGAACTCCTGCAACCTGGCGCTGGCGACGTTCGCCTACGCCTGGGGCAACCTGGAAGGACAACTCGCCGCCTTCTTCGTCATGGTGGTCGCCGCCGCCGAGGTCGTGGTGGGCCTGGCGATCATCGTCACCATCTACCGCACGCGCAAGTCGACCTCGGTCGACGAGGCCAACCTGCTCAAGCTGTGAGGGACGAGTCGTGACGCCATTGGAAACCGTGACCCCCATCGCCGCGACGGGCGTGTTCTCGCTCGCGTGGCTGCTGATCGCCGTACCGCTGGTCTGTGCCGGCGTCCTCCTGCTGCTCGGCCGTGTCGCCGACGGCTGGGGGCACCTGCTGGCCACCGCGGCGCCGATCTTCTCCTTCGTCCTCGCCGTCGTCCTGTTCGGCACCCAGCTCGGCGCGGCGCCCGACCAGCGGGTCGTCGAGCTCTCGCTGTACCAGTGGTTCGCGACCGGGGGCTGGGACATCGGCGTCGGCCTGCGCATCGACCCGCTGTCGATCCTGTTCGTGCTGCTCATCACCGGCGTCGGCAGCCTCATCCACGTGTACTCGATCGGGTACATGGCGCACGACCCGAAGCGGCGCCGCTTCTTCGCGTTCCTCAACCTGTTCGTGGCGGCCATGCTCGTCCTCGTCCTGGCCGACAACTACCTCGTGCTGTTCGTCGGCTGGGAGGGCGTCGGCCTGGCGTCGTACCTGCTGATCTCCTTCTGGCAGGAGCGGCCCGCGGCGGCCGCGGCCGGCAAGAAGGCGTTCGTGATGAACCGTGTCGGCGACCTCGGACTGACGATGGCCATCTTCTCCATGCTGGCCATGTTCGGATCGTCGAAGTTCACCGACGTCGCCGAGCATGCCCCGGGGCTCACGCCGCTGTGGGCCACGCTCATCGGGATCTTCCTTCTCGTCGGGGCCTGCGGCAAGTCGGCCCAGGTGCCCCTGCAGGCCTGGCTGCTGGACGCGATGGAGGGTCCGACCCCCGTGTCGGCGCTCATCCACGCGGCGACGATGGTCACGGCGGGCGTCTACCTCGTGGTCCGCTCGCACGACATCTTCGAACTCAGCGCGGTGGCGTCCTTCGCCGTCGTCGTCGTCGGCACCGTCACCCTGCTGGCCGGCGCGTGGATCGGCTGCGCCAAGGACGACATCAAGAAGGTCCTCGCCGGGTCGACGATGTCGCAGATCGGCTACATGATGCTCGCCGCCGGGATCGGCCCGGCCGGCTACGCCTTCGCGATCTTCCACCTGCTGACCCACGGCTTCTTCAAGGCCAATATGTTCCTCGGGGCCGGGTCGGTCATGCACGCGATGAACGACGACGTGAACATGCGGCACTACGGGGCACTGGCGAAGGTGCTGCCGATCACGTTCTGGACGTTCGCGGCCGGGTACCTGGCGATCATCGGCTTCCCGGGCTTCGCGGGCTACTTCTCCAAGGATCACATCATCGAGGCCGCGTTCGGGCAGAACGTCGTCATCGGGCTGTGCGCCCTCCTCGGGGCCGGCGTGACCGCGTTCTACATGACCCGCCTCATGCTGATGACCTGGTTCGGGACGAAGCGGTGGCGGAAGGACGTCCACCCGCACGAGTCTCCGCTGACCATGACGATCCCGCTGATCCTCCTCGGCATCGGCAGCGTCGTCGGCGGCTTCGCCCTCAACTTCTGGATCCAGGACTGGCTGGAGCCCTCCACCGGAGCCCATCCTCACGAGGTCAGCCTGCTGCCCACGCCGATCGGGCTCGCGACCCTGGCCGTCGTGGCCGTCGGCATCGTGGTGGCGTGGATCATGTTCGGGCGCAAGGAGGTCCCCGACGTCGCCCCCGCCGATGTGTCACCGATCACCGTCATCGGCCGCAACGATCTGTTCGGCGACGCCGTGAACAACGCGCTCGTGGTCACCCCGACCCGCGTCGTCGCCGAGAACGTCATCCTCGCCGACGACACGCTCGTGGACGGTGCGGTGATGGGAAGCGCAGCGGCCGTCGGCGGGCTGGCGGGCCAGTTGCGGAAGATCCAGAACGGGTCCGTGCGGACGTACGCGCTGGTGATGATGGCCGGCACGGTCCTCGTCGGTCTGGTGCTGATCCTCGGCCAGTGGGTCTGAGGGAGGAGTCGAGATGGAGTTTCCCGTGCTCACCCTGCTGGGCCTGCTGCCGATCATCGGCGCCGTCGTCCTGTGCCTGCCGCTGAAGGGCGCCGCGCGCCCCGTCGGCATGGCGTTCGCCGTGGCCACCCTGCTCGTCGGCGTCTGGGTCACCGTCCTGTTCGTGGGCGGGGCGGACCTCAGCCAGTCGGCACCCTGGATCAAGCCCATCGGGGCGACCTGGTCGCTGGGCCTCGACGGCATGGGCCTGTCGATGATCATGATGACGGCAGTCCTCACGCCGGTCGTGCTGCTCGCCGAGTGGCGCACAGGGGAGGCCGCACGCGGCCGGTGGACGCCGCAGGCGTTCTTCGCGCTGGTGCTGTTCCTCGAGGGACTGTCGATCTTCGTGTTCGCCGCGACCGACGTCCTGCTGTTCTACCTGTTCTTCGAGGCGACGCTCATCCCGATGTACTTCCTCATCGGCGGCTACGGCGGCCCGAAGCGGGCCGCGGCGGCGCTGAAGTTCCTGCTGTACTCGTTGTTCGGCGGGCTGATCATGCTGGCCGCCGTCGTCGGCGTGTGGGTCGTCTCCGGGGAGTCGGGCAACCCGACCTTCGTGCTCGCCGACCTGTCGAAGCTCGTCATCGACGGACCGGTCGGGCAGTGGCTGTTCATCGGGTTCATGGTGGCCTTCGCCGTGAAGGCCCCGATGGTGCCGGTCCACACCTGGCTGCCCGATGCGACCGAGCAGGCCACGCCCGGGACGTCCATCCTGCTGGTCGGCGTCCTGGACAAGATCGGCACCTTCGGGATGATCCGCTTCTGCATCGGGCTGTTCCCCGAGGCGTCCGCGTGGGCGACGCCGGTGATGGTGGTCCTCGCGCTGATCTCGATCATCTACGGCGCACTGGCCGCCATCGGCGCGAAGGACATCCTGCGGCTCATCGCCTACACCTCGATCAGCCACTTCGGCTTCATGGTGCTGGGGATCTTCGCGTTCACCACCCAGTCGCTGTCGGGCGCCATGTTCTACATGCTCAACCACGGCTTCTCGACGGCGGCGTTGTTCCTCGCCGCCGGGTTCATGATCTCCCGCCGCGGCAGCCGGCTCGTCGCGGACTTCGGCGGCGTGCAGAAGGTCGCACCGGTGCTCGCCGGGGTGTTCCTGGTGTCCGGCCTGTCCGGCCTCGCGCTGCCCGGGATGTCGAGCTTCGTGAGCGAGTTCATGGTCCTGGCCGGAACGTGGTCGCGGGCGCCGTGGGTCGCGGGCGTCGCTGCTCTCGGCATGGTGCTGTCGGCCGTGTACATCCTGTCGCTGTACCAGAAGACGATGACCGGGCCGCCGACGGAGGCGGCGTCGACGCACTTCACGCGCGACCTCACGGCGGTCGAGCGGTTCGTGATGGTTCCGGTGATCGGCGTCCTCCTGGTGTTCGGGTTCTTCCCGCAGCCGATCGTCCACCTCGTGGAGCCGGTCGCGACGGCCAGCATGCAGGCCGCCGAACAGAGCGATCCCGCACCGCAGGTCGAGGGAGTGAAGTAATGCCATTCGAGTTCACCATGCCGGAGTTCCGGCTCATCGCCCCCGTCCTGATCGTGTTCGGGGTGGCCTGCATCGGAATCCTCATCGAGGCCCTCGTTCCGCGTCAGCAGCGCTTCGTGGTGCAGTCCACGCTCGCGTGCCTGTCGCTCGTCGCGGCGCTCGGCGCCACGATCGTGAACTGGCAGGCACAGTCGTTCCAGCCCGTCGTGAACGGCGTGATGATGCTCGACGGGCCGACCTACTTCATGTGGACGATGCTGCTCCTGTTCACCTTGTTCTCGCTGCTGCTGTTCGGGGAACGGCAGCTCGGCGGCGGAGCGAGCGCCTTCGCGGCGTCCGCGGCGGCGGTTCCCGGCAGCAAGCTGGAGGCCGACTCGTCCGCGGCCCGCATGGAGCACACCGAGATCTTCCCGCTGGCGCTGTTCGCGCTGAGCGGCATGCTCGTGTTCCCCGCCGCCAACGACCTGCTGACCATGTTCGTCGCGATCGAGGTCATGAGCCTTCCGCTGTACCTGATGGCCAGCATGGCCCGGCGTCGCCGACTGCTGTCGCAGGAGGCCGCGCTGAAGTACTTCCTGCTCGGTTCGACCTCGTCGGCGTTCTTCCTGTTCGGCGTCGCGCTCGTGTTCGGGTACGCGGGGTCGTTCGCGTTCGCCGACGTGGCCGCCGCCATCCACTCGCCCACGGCCGGGCACGGCCTGCTGGTGGCCGGCGTGGGGATGCTGAGCGTCGGCGTCCTGTTCAAGGTGGGTGCCGTGCCGTTCCATTCGTGGACGCCGGACGTGTACCAGGGGTCGCCGACACCCGTGACCGGGTTCATGGCCGTGTGCACGAAGATCGCCGCCGTCGGCGGGCTGCTGCGGTTGTTCTACGTCGCGCTCGGCGCGGCCCGGTGGGACTGGCAGCTCCTGGTCGCGATCGTCGCGGTGCTGACGATCGTCGTCGGGTCGGTCGTGGCGGTCGTCCAGACCGACATCAAGCGGATGCTCGCGTACTCGTCCATCGCGCACGGCGGGTTCATCCTCACCGCTGTCGTCGGCACCTACACCTCCCAGACGGGTCTGCACGAGGGCTACGTCGGCAGCGTCGGCGCGGTCATGTTCTACCTCGCCGCGTACGGCTTCGCGACGCTCGGGGCGTTCGCCATCGTCACGCTCGTCCGCAATGCGGGCGGGGAGGCGACGAACCTCTCGGCGTGGGCCGGGCTCGGCCGCCGGTCCCCGGTGCTCGCCGGTCTGTTCGGGTTGTTCCTGCTGAGCTTCGCCGGCATCCCGCTCACGGGCGGCTTCATCGGCAAGTTCTCCGTGTTCGAGTCCGCCTGGGAGGGCGGGTTCTGGTGGCTGGTCGTCGTCGCTGTCGTGATGAGCCTGGTCGCGGCCTTCTTCTACATGCGCGTCATCGTCATCATGTTCTTCTCCGAGCCCGCCGAGGGCACGCAGATCGGCTCGGCGAGCTGGCTGACCTGGGTCCCGATCCTCGTCGGGGCCGTCGCGACCCTCGTCCTCGGTATTCTGCCGGGCGGAGTGCTGGAACTCGCTGCGGGTGCCGCGGGGTTCCTCCGCTAGGATCACCGGGGCGGGCGTGAACCGCCTGCGATCCAACGGAGGTGCCAGTGTCTTGGAGGGGCGTTAGTCCGGATGCGGGACGGGTGAGCGCGTGAGTGCCGATGACGTGCGGTCGGTGATGGGGTCGGGTCTGGCCGACCGGATCGCCGAACAGCTTGCGCTGATCGAGGACCGTCTCCTGGCCGAGGCCCACGGCGACACGCCGTTCGTGACCGAGGCCGCCGCGCACATCATCGCGGCGGGCGGGAAGCGTTTCCGGCCCGGAATGGTCGTGACGGTCGCCGCCCTCTACGGCACCGCTGCGGTCGAGAGCGTCGTGAAGGCGGCACTTGCCGTGGAGCTCACCCACGTGGCGAGCCTCTACCACGACGACGTCATGGACGAGGCCGAGTTGCGTCGCGGCACGGTGAGTGCGAACAGGCGCTTCGAGAACACCGTCGCGATCCTCGTGGGCGACTTCCTCTTCGCCCGGGCGTCGGGCTGCGTCGCCGACCTGGGGGCCGGCTACGTCAAGCTCCACGCCGAGACCTTCTCGCGCCTGGTCCAGGGCCAGATCGGAGAGGTTCAGGGCGCCGCCGCCGGCGTGTCCGCCTACGACCACTACCTGCGGGTGATCGCCGACAAGACGGCGTCCCTCATCTCGACGTCGGCGGTCTACGGCGGCATGGTGTCCGGCGCACCCGCCGGCGACCTGGCGATCCTCGCCGCTCTCGGCGACGAGATCGGCACCGTGTTCCAGCTCTCCGACGATCTGCTCGACATCACGAGCACGCAGTCCGGGAAGACACCGGGGACCGATCTGCGCGAGGGCGTTCTCACCCTGCCGACGCTGCTCGTCGCTGCGTCCGCCGATCCGGCCGACGCACGGCTGCAGGAACTCATCGGCCGGCCCCTGTCCGACGAAGCGGAGGTCGCCGAGGCGCTCGGCCTGCTGCGCGAGCATGCGGCGATGGGTGCCGCACGCGAGGAGATCGCGAGGCGGGCGGCGGCGGCGGAGACCCACTTGGACGCCCTGCCGGCCGGCGAGGCCAACGACGCGCTGCGGGAGCTGTGCCGCTCCGTCGTGAGCCGGTCGGCCTGACGGCCGACGAGAGCCGGCGATGGACTACACGGAGTTCGACGCGCTGTCGCTGGGGGCGGCGATCGCGAGCGGCGACGCGTCCCCGGTCGAGGTGACCGAGTCGGCACTGGCCCTGGCCGCCGAGCGCGGCCCGGCTGTCGGGGCATTCGCCCACCTCACACCCGAGTACGCGATGGGGCAGGCCCGCGCGGCGGCCGATCGTCTGGCCCGTCGCAGCGACCTCGACCTGCCGTTGCTGTTCGGCGTGCCGTGTCCGGTCAAGGACCTGACCCGGGTGGCGGGTCTTCCGTGGGAGGCCGGCAGCCGGGCGCTGGCGGGCAACGTCGCCGATGTCGACGACGGAGTGGTCACACGCCTGCGGGACGCGGGCACGATCATGATCGGCAAGACCGCGACGCCCGAGTTCGGCTTCCCGTGTTACACCGAGCCCGACTCCGGCCCGGCCGCCCGAACGCCGTGGGACCTGTCGCGCTCGGCCGGCGGATCCAGCGGGGGAGCGGCTGCCGCGGTCGCGGCGGGCATCGTCCCCATCGCGCACGGCTCCGACGGCGGCGGCTCGATCCGCATCCCGGCCGCCGTCTGCGGCCTCGTCGGGCTGAAGGCGAGCCGGGGCCGGATCAGCCCCGGGCCGTTCCGCGTGGAGGGACCGGGCCTCGGGTCCGACGGCGTCCTCACTCGAACCGTGCGCGACACGGCCGCCGCGCTGGATGCCCTCGCGGGGCCGCTGCCCGGTGACCAGTACGTCGCCCCTGCGCCGCGGACGTCGTTTCTGAAGTCGTGTCAGCACCTGCCGGCCGGGCTGCGCATCGGCGTCCTCACCACGCCTGTCGTGACCGCCGACGCAACCGTGCATCCGGCGGCGCTGCGTGCCGTGGAGGCGCTCATCCCGGTTCTCGTCGACCTCGGCTGCGAGGTGTCGCAGGCGCCACCGCCGTTCCTTCCCGAGCAGTGGGACGTGTTCCGTGCGATCTGGGCGGTCGACGCGACGCAGCTGCCCGTGTCGGCCGCTCAGCTCGACCTGTGCGTCCCGTTGACGCGCTGGCTGCGCGAGCGCGGGGCCGCGGTGTCCGGCGCGGAGTACGCGGCTGCGCTCACCGACATGCAGCGGCTCACCCGCGATGTCGCGCGCACGTGGGCGGGCTTCGATGCCGTTCTCACTCCGACGCTCGCGGGGCCGCCCGCGCTCGTCGGCGGCCTGCGCGACGACGCCGACCCGGCTGCCGACTTCGAGGCGCAGACCCGGTTCACGCCCTGGACCAGCATCGCCAACCTGACCGGCCGTCCCTCCATCAGCCTGCCGACGCACCGAGAGGTGGTCGGCGGCGTCGAACTGCCTTTCGGCACGATGCTCACCGGCACCTGGGGCTCCGAGCCGACGCTTCTCGCCCTCGCGGCGGCCCTCGAAGAGGCCATCGCCTGGCCCCGTCCGTCCGGGATCCGCGCCGCCTGAGACGCGTCGCGCCTCCCCGCGTAGCTACGCCGCGGCCGGGAAGCTACGGGGCGCCCGGTAGCTTCCCGGCCTTCGCGTAGCTACATGGTCGGACGGGTAGCTACGTTCGGGCGGCGCTCACCGTGGCGTGACGCCTTCGGCGCGATGGCGAAGGCCCGGTCGAGGACGCCGCGCAGTCTCTCGCGATCCCAGGCCTCACGCCATCCCCACCGGCAGAGCCAGTAGCTCGCCCCGCGGATGCGCTCCTCGCGCCGCTTCTCGCGCATGATCGCGTCGGCGGGCACCTCTCCGGGGCGCAACAGCGTGTCGTACTTCGCAGCCCCGTCGCATTCGCCGACCAGCCTCGCGTCCTCCCAGCAGAAGTCGACGGTGGCCAGCACCTCGCCGACGTTGACGACCGGATACTGCAGGACCGGCGGCGGGTAACCCAGCCGCTGGATCTGGAGGCGACTGACCGACTCCAACGGCGATTCCGCGCGGCCATCGGCGAAGTCGGCGGCCTTCTCTGCTCGCCGCGCTCCGGGACGCCCCTGCGCCCTCGCCGCCGAGAGGCGCAGCAGGTCGCGGCTGACCCCGGCGGCCATCGCCGCGTCACAGGAGATCACGCCCCATTCGATCTCCAGCAGTCGTGCGAGGTCGATCGCCGTCCGTGCGAGGCTGGTGACCGGCAGTCCATCCATCTCGACGATCTCATCGTCCTCAAGGCGGCAGCGGCGAAGATGCACCACCGAGCCGCGTCGTCCGTGTCCGCCGCCGTCGCGCGTCACCCAGACCCGGTCGAGGCCGGTGCCCGGCAGCGGAAGCTCATGCAGAACCGCCGCCGAGAGGTGGCTCAGGACACTTCCCGCACCCAGCAGCGGCATGGTCGCCACGAGGAGCTGCCGGTGACGTGCACGTGCGTCGAGTTGCTGAGTCCGCGTGTAGGTTCCACGCCTCACCCGCTCCAGTTCTCCGGTGTTCCGCGCGCGCCGGAGATCGTGTTTCGTGAGTCCCTCGTCCACGAGGAGTTCTGCCGCTGTCTTCAGTTGGTCCACGAGTTCACCGAAGCACAGTCCTCCCGTGCCGTGATCGAGTTATCCACAGGGCGCCGTGCGCAGAGCACGACACCGCCCCGGCCGCGATGCCTGACGTAGCTACGCCCCGGCCGGGAAGCTACTGGGCGCCCGGTAGCTTCCCGGCCTTCGCGTAGCTGCGTGGCCGGACGGGTAGCTACGCGGGCGCGGGCGGCACACCGGGAGACCGGGCACGCGACATCGCTCAGCCGGCCAGGGTCACGCGGACGACCTGGTCGTCGCCACCGTTGTCGGTGAGCACATAGGCGGCGCCGTCGCGACCCTGGACGACGGTGCGCAACCGCCCGAAATCGCCGTCGAGCGCCGCTGGCCGGGCGGTGCCGGTGACGCGACCCGCGTCGTCCACCTCCAGCAGCAGCAGGTGAGACCCGACGAGGGTGGCGACGGCCAGCGTCCCGTCGAGCGCGCCCCACTGCGAGCCGGACAGGAACGTCGCCCCGCTCGTCGCGACCGTGGGCGACCCCGACCGCCACACCGCCTCGACGGCGCCGGAGATCGTCGTGTCGGTCATCGGCACCGACTCGTCGTAGCTGCCGCCACCGACGGGATTCCACCCGTAATTGCCGCCGGCGCGCAGCAGGTTCACCTCGTCGTCGACGCTCGGGCCGTGCTCAGCGGCGAACACCTGCCCGGTGCCGGGCCGCACGGCCAGTCCCTGGACGTTGCGGTGGCCCAGCGTGTACACCAGTCGCGTCTGTGCGGCCGCCGCGGTGAGGAACGGGTTGCCCGCGGCCGGCGCACCGCTCGTCGGGTCGACGCGCAGCACCTTGCCCGCCAGCGCGGCGAGGTCCTGCGGGTTGCCGCCCTGGGCGGCGTCACCCGCCGACACGAGCAGCGCACCGGCCGCGTCGAACGCGAGCCGACACCCGCCGTGCCGCCCCGAGGACAGGACCAGTCCCGACACCAGCGGATCGGCCACCCGGTCGGCCCGGCTGCCGTCGGCCGCAAGCGTCCACGCGATGACGCGGATGTCGTGCGCGGGCGCGTTGCCCTGACAGGTGTAGAAGCGCCGGTTGGATGCGAACGCCGGGTCCAGTGCCAGTCCCATCAGGCCCGTCTCGCCCTGCGCGAACAGGTCGGCCAGATCGGCGACGACGGGGGTGACCACGCCGTCGGTGATCCGGACGATCTCTCCGCTCCGTTCCGTCACGAGCAGCGACCCGTCAGGCAGCGGCGCGAGATCCCACGGGTGGTCGAGGCCGCGCACGACGACCTCGGCGCGCAGGGATGCCGCCGCCTCCTCCAGCGTCGCGGCCCCCGTCGTTCCGGCCGGGGCTGACGACGCGGCGCCGCCGCGGGTCGGGTCCGGTGTCGTGGGCGGCGGGGCCGTGCAGCCGACGAGCAGCGCGGCGACGGCCGTGGCGGACACGACGAGCGGCAGCGACGGCCGGGTCGGGCGGCGGTGGCGGGACGTCATGCCCCATCATCGCCGCTCGCCGCGATCAGGACCAGATGCGTACCCGCTCGGCGGGATCGAGCCACAGCCCGTCGCCGGGCGCGACCCCGAACGTCTCGGCGAAGGCAGGGACGTTCTTCACGATCTGGTTGCAGCGGAACTCGTTGGGGGAGTGGGGATCGGTCGCGATGCGCTGCCGGGCGGCCTCGGGCCGGATCTTCGCCTGCCAGATGCGGGCGAAGTTGAAGAAGAAGCGCTCCGCCCCTGTGTGGCCGGACACCGGCACCGGCTCGGTGTCGCCGCAGGCGATCCGCCATGCCAGGTATGCGATCGACACCCCGCCGAGGTCTCCGATGTTCTCCCCGATCGTCAGCGCACCGTTGACATGGACGTCGAGCCCCTCCGGGACGAGCGCGTCGTACTGCGCGATGAGAGCCTTCGTGCGCTCCTCGAACGCGGTCCGGTCAGCCGCGGTCCACCAGTTGCGCAGGCGTCCCTCGCCATCGCACTGCGAACCCTGGTCGTCGAACCCGTGCCCGATCTCATGACCGATGACCGAGCCGATGCCGCCGTAGTTGACGGCGTCGTCGGCCGCCGCGTCGAAGAAGGGCGGCTGCAGGATCGCCGCCGGGAACACGATCTGGTTGCGCAAGGGGTGGTAGTACGCGTTGACGGTCTGCGGCGTCATCAGCCACTCGTCGCGATCGATCGGACGACCGAGCTTGGCCATCTGGTAGTCGTGGTCGAACTCGTTGGAGCGCAGGACGTTGCCGACGAGATCCTGTGGGTCGATCCTCAAGCCGCCGTAGTCGCGCCACCTCTTGGGATACCCCACCTGGGGGTCGAACGCCGCGAGCTTCGCCAGCGCCTCCGAGCGCGTCTCGGCCGTCATCCACTCCAGGGTCTCGATCGACCGCCGGTACGCCTCGACCAGGTTCGCGACGAGTCGGTCCATCCGCTGCTTCGCCAGCGGCGAGAAGTGCCGTTCCACGTACACGCGGCCGACCGACTCGCCGAGCGCGCCCTCCACGAGCGACACGCCTCGCTTCCACCGGTCGCGCTGCTGTTCGATGCCCTGGAGGACCCGGCCCCGGAAGTCGAAGCTCTCCTCCGCCAGCGCCGCGAACGCATACGGGGCCAGCGCGACCGCGACCTGCCACGCGGCCCACTCGCGCCAGGTCGCCAGCGGCGTGTCGGCGAGGATCGTGCCCAGGCCCTCGACGAAGGACGGCTGCTCGACGACCAGGTGCTCGGCGGCCGGCCCGACGCCCGCGGCGTCCCAGAACAGCGGCCAGGCGAAGCCGGGCGCGAGCCCCTCCACCTGCTCCCGACTCATCAGGTTGTAGGTCTGCTGCCAGTCGCGGCACCGGACGATGTCCCAGTGATCGGCCGCGATCCTCGTCTCCAGGGCGAACACCCGTGCGGCCGCGCCTGCCGGGTCGGGCACGCCCACGAGGGCCAGCATCCGCTCGATGTGCGGCACGTACTTGGCGCGCACCTCGGCGTGGGCGTCCTCGCGGTAGTACGCCTCGTCAGGCAGCCCGATGCCACCCTGGAACACGAACAGCACCGTGCGGCCCGGGTCGCCCGGGTCGGCTTCGACCCCGAGGTGGATCGCGCCGCCGACACCGCGGCGGACGGCGCGTCCGAGCCACCTGGCCAGGTCGTCGGCGTCGCTCAGCCCGAGCGCCTCGTCCACCTCGGGCCGCAACGGTGCGAGACCGACCCGCTCGATCCGGTCGGCATCCATGAAGGACGCGTACAGGTCGCCGATCTGCCCGCCCGCGGCGGGAGCGTCGGCGGTCCCGACGATGATGTCGCGGACAGCCTCCTCCGCGGCGTCGCGCAGGTGGACGAAGGCGCCCGCCATCGGTTTGTCGGCGGGGATCTCGGCGGTCTGCAGCCAGCGGCCGTTGACGTGCCGGAAGAGGTCGTCCTGCGGGCGCACGGAGGGGTCGAACTGGGCGAGGTCGAAAACGTCGGTCACGGTCGTCCTTCTCTGGGTCGCGGTCGGGCGGAGCGCAACGGCTCCGGGTCGGCGTCAGGGGTCAACGTTCCCACGTCGCCTCGAGTTCTTCGGCCGTCGTCCGCGACATGTCGACCCGCAGGGTGACGGGTCCTTCGAACCCGACCGAGTTCCGGTTGCTCGTGCCGTTGGCGTAGTCGACGCTGACGTACAGCTTCAGGTCGATGACGACCTCGGCGAACTCGCGCTCGGTGGACAGCCGCGGCGCCACCACGGCCCAGGGGTCGCCGTCCAGCGTCCACCGCACGCTGCCCGGGACGACGGGATTGCTGGTACGGGTGGCGAAGGGGCACCCGGCGGGAGCGAGCTCGGTGCTGTCGGCGCAGGCGTTCAGCGATGCGCGCCCGGTGGCGACGAACGCGTCCTGGCCCTGCTTCGTCAGCGCGACGGTGAGCAGGCTCACCTCGGTGCCGGCGTCGAGCGTGAGCACCTGCAGCTCATTGGCCTGGTACTCCAGGAACGGCAGTCCCGTCGTCAGCAGGTAGCTGCCGGGGAACACCTCCATGCTGCCCGCGGTGAACTCCTCGCCGTTGACGAGAATCGGGATCTTGGCGCTGCGCTTGGCCGTCACGGGGACGGTCACCGTCGATCGCTCCAGCAGATAGCCGCCGTCGTCCTGCTTGCGCACCTGCACCGATGTGGCGACCGGAGTACCCCCCAGGCGATACGTCACGGGGACCTCGGTCGAGGTCGCGGGCACGTCGCTCACGTTCACGTCGGTGAGCGGCAGGCGTTGCAGGGACTGCCGCAAGGACTGAGAGGTCAGCGCGGCCGTCGCGCCCGTCCCGGTCGGGCCGAAGGTCAGCGCCTTCTCCGAGTCCCCGGCGCCGAGTGCGGCGAAGTACTGCCGGACGAGGTCGGCCGGATCCGAGATGCGCGCACCGTCGGCCGTGGCGTTGGTCTCCGAGACGAGGATGGACGGGTCGGGATCCCGGTCGACGCCGAACGTCTGGTACAGCACGATCCCGAGCACCACGACCGCCACCGAGACCAGGATGGCGGGGACGGGACGGATGCGCCGACGCGGGCGCCCCGCGTCGCGCTCGGCCGGCGGGTCGAAGGTCGGCGTCCGCGCACCGCCGCCCGTCGACCCGGGCGTCTCCCGCGCCCGCGCGGCCAGCAACGTGGCAGAGGGATCGAACTGCGAGGGACGGCGCGGCGTGGCCTGGGACGCGGGCCCTTCCGACGGGGCGAACGGGCTGGCCGGTTCCACCACGCGGCGACCCCGCTGCGACTCACCGGCGGGGGGCGCGGCGTAGGGATAGCTGCGCGTCGGCCCGTCGGCCGGGCCCCCCGGGGCGCTCGGCGGCCGCCAGGCCGCGTCATCCGTCCCCGGCACGCCGGGCCGGCTCCCGTCAGGCCGGGGGACGCGCCCCGGACCGTCCTGCCCGGGCATTACACGGTCCAGGTGTCATGTCCGGCGAGCACCGCCTGCAGGCCCCGTGAGCCTTCCCGCGCGCCCGCGATCTGATCGCGAACGAGGTCGTCGTACGCGGGCCGGGACACGTCACGGAAGACGCCGAACGGTGCCTGCGTGAGCCCGGCCGAGTCGGTGAGCCGGGAGAGCGCGAAGGCACGGGTCGGGTCGTCGATGCTGCTGTCGTGGACGAGGACGGCGTCGAGCCCGGCCTCGGAGACCTCGGCGATCTCCAGCCCGCGGCGTCCCTGCACGATTCCGTACCGGCCGTCGGCGAAGGTGATCGGCTGCCCGTCGGTGAGCCAGATCGCCGACTCCGAGGCCCCCTTGAACCCGTCGAACGGCCCGTCGTTGAAGATCGGGCAGTTCTGGTAGATCTCGACGAGCGCCGCGCCGCGGTGGGCTGCGGCGGCGCGCAGGACGCCCGTGAGGTGGGCGCGGTTCGAGTCCAGGCTGCGGGCCACGAACGTCGCCTCGGCGCCGAGCGCGAGCGAGACCGGATTCAGCGGGGCGTCGACCGATCCGAACGGGGTCGACTTCGTGACCAGGCCCGGCTGCGACGTGGGAGAGTACTGCCCCTTCGTGAGCCCGTAGATGCGGTTGTTGAACAGCAGGACGGTGATGTTGACGTTGCGCCGCAGGGCATGGACGAGGTGGTTCCCGCCGATGGACAGGGCGTCTCCGTCGCCGGTCACCACCCACACCGAAAGGTCGGGCCGCGCCGTCGCGAGGCCGGTGGCGATCGCCGGAGCGCGGCCGTGGATCGAGTGCATCCCGTAGCTGTCGACGTAGTACGGGAATCGCGACGAGCAGCCGATGCCGGAGATCACGGCGAGGTTCTCGCGGGCGATGCCGAGTTCGGGAAGGAGTCCCTGGAACGCGGCCAGCACGGCGTAGTCGCCGCACCCGGGACACCACCGGACGTCCTGGTCGCTGGTGAAGTCCTTGCGGGTCAGCGGGGTGAGGGGGAGGGGGACGTGCATCAGCCCCTCGGGACGGCTGCTCATTTCGCCTCCTCGTCGATGATGCGGATCAGGTCGGCGGCCAGTTCGGTCAGGGAGATCGGCAATCCCCGCACCCGACTGTACGGCTCGGCCGGGACCAGATACCTGGCCCGCAGAATCGTGGTCAACTGGCCGCGGTTCATCTCGGGCACGATGATCCGGCGGTACTGCGACAGGATCGTGCCCAGGTTCGCCGGCAACGGGTTGAGATGGCGCAGATGCAGCCGCGCGACGCGGCGTCCGGTGAGCCGGACCCGGCGGACGGCGGCCGCGATCGGCCCCGACGTCGACCCCCACCCGACGACGAGCACGTCGGCCCGGCCCGTCGCCTCCTCGTCGGCGCGGGGGTCGTCGACCGGGTCGTCCACCTGCAGGTCGGGAATGTCGCGGACGATGCCCGCGATCTTCTCCTCGCGGAGGATCACCATGCGCTCGTGGTTGGCCGGGTCGTAGCTGATGTTTCCGGTCAGGTCGGCCTTCTCCAGGCCCCCGACGCGGTGCTCCAGCCCGGGCGTGCCCGGCAGGGCCCATGCGCGCGCGCCGACGTCGTCCCGCTTGTACGGCAGGAACGTCCCGTCGGGACCGTTGGGCTCGGTCGCGAACCCGGGGTCGATGCGCGGCAGGTCTGCCAGATCGGGGACCCGCCACGGCTCCGACCCGTTGGCGAGGTACCCGTCGGACAGGATCATCACCGGCGTGCGGTAGCGCAGGGCGATCCGGCACGCCTCCACGGCGATGTCGAAGCAGTCCCCCGGGGACTCCGGTGCGAGCACCGGCACCGGCGCCTCGCCGTTGCGGCCGTACAGGGCCTGCAGGAGATCGGCCTGCTCGGTCTTCGTCGGCATCCCGGTGCTGGGCCCGGCGCGCTGCACGTTGACCACGACCAGCGGGAGTTCGAGCATCACGCCGAGCCCGATCGTCTCCAGTTTCAACTCGATGCCCGGGCCCGAGCTGACGGTGACGCCGAGCGCGCCGCCGAAGCTGGCGCCGAGCGCCGCGCCCGCGGCCGCGATCTCGTCCTCGGCCTGGAACGTCGTGACCCCCAGCGCCTTGTGGCGGGACAGTTCGTGGAGGACGTCGGATGCCGGGGTGATCGGGTACGCGCCGAGGAAGAGCGGCAGCCCTGCCAACTCGGCGCCGGCCATCAGTCCGTAGGCGAGCGCCTGGTTGCCGTGGATCTGCCGGTACGTTCCGGGAAGCTGGGCGGCCGGAGCGACGGTGTAGCGGACGGCGAACAACTCGCTCGTCTCGCCGAACGCGTACCCGGAGCGCAGCGCGGCCTTGTTCGCGTCCCGCACCGCCGTCGAGCCGCCGAACTTGCGGTCGAGGAACGCCAGCGTCGGCTCGATGGGACGGTTGTACAGCCAGGTCAGCATGCCGAGCGCGAACATGTTCTTCGCGCGGGTGGCGTCGGCGCGCCCGACGCCCATGCCCTTGACCGCCTCGGCCGTCATCGCGGTGAGGTTGGCCGTGTGCACCTGGTAGGAGTCGAGCGAGCCGTCGGTGAGCGGGTCGGACTCGTAGCCGACCTTCTTCAGGTTGCGCGGCGTGAAGTCGGCCGTGTCGGCGATGACGATGCCGCCCTTGGGCAGATCGCCGATGTTGGCCTTCAGCGCGGCCGGGTTCATCGCGACGAGCACGTCGGGGGCGTCGCCCGGCGTGCGGATGTCGAAGCTCGCGAAGTGCAACTGGAAGCTGGACACGCCCGACAGCGTCCCTGCCGGCGCGCGGATCTCGGCGGGGAAGTTCGGCAGGGTCGAGAAGTCGTTGCCGTAGCGGGCCGCATCGGCGGTGAAGCGGTTTCCCGTCAACTGCATCCCGTCGCCGGAGTCCCCGGCGAACCGGATCACGACGCGGTCAAGGACGTGTTCGCTGCTCAACTGCTCTTCTTCCCGGAGTGTGTGGGTGCGGCGTGGGCGCCGACGCGGCGCGTGCCCGACCGAGGCAAGTGTACGCGTCCGGCACCGGGAGATCCTGTCGCTCGCGCCTGCCCTCGACGCCAGATCCTGTGGCGTCGGCGGCCTTGGGCGCGCGCATGACCGTCGGCTGCGCCGCAGGGCACCCTGGGAGGAACATCTTCGCCGGATAGCATGACCCAGGTGTGGGTGGGCCTCGTGGGAACTGTGCTGGTGGCGTGGGCTGCCTGCGGCACCTACTGGTCCTACGACCCGTCGGGGTGGGCGCAGCCCGTGGTCGCGGCCCTGGGCGACGCCGTGCCGCACGAGGTCTCCCGCGTCCTCATGGTCGTGGGGTTCGCCCTGCTGTGCTGGGCGTGGTGGACGCTGCGCCCGCGCGACGGTGTCCCGCAGCGCCACGGCGCATGGACGGTCCTGGCCGTGTGGGCGGCCCCGTTGCTGCTCGTCCCGCCCGTGCTGACGGCCGATCCGTTCGCCTACGCCGACTCGGGGTGGCTCTTCCTCCACGGGCAGAACCCCTATGCCGTGGGGTACGGGGCGATCGGCGGACCGTTCGCGGCGTCCGTCGACCCGCTGTGGCGCGGGGTCGGCGTGGCATACCCGCCGCTGCAGTTCCTGCTCAACGCGGCGATCGTGGGGCTGACCGGCGCCCATCCGTACTGGTCGGTGGTGGCGCTTCGCCTGCCCGCGCTCGCCGGTGTCGCTCTGCTGGCGGCGTGCCTCCCGCGGTGCGCGAGGCTGCTGGGGCTGCCTCCCGCCGCCGCGACCTGGCTGGGCGTGCTCAACCCGCTGGTGGTCGTCCACTTCCTCGGCGGGGCGCACAACGACGCGGTCATGGTCGGTGTCTCCGTGCTCGCGGTGTGGGTGACGCTGCGGGCGCGGGGGACACGGCATGCCGCCTGGTGGCATCTTCTCGTCGCGCCCGCGATCGTCGGTGTCGCGATGGCCCTCAAGCAGCAGGCCGGGCTGACGGTGATCGCGGTCGCCGGCCTGCCGGTGGCCGGGGCGCTGACGGCCGCCACGGCCGGTCGCCGGGTCTGGCTGTGGGCGTGGCGGCTGACGGTCGTGACCGCCGTCGCGGTGGGTGTCTTCGTCGTCGTCTCGGTGGTCACCGGGCTCGGGTTCGGGTGGGTCGAATGGATGGATCAGATGGGCCGGACCGGGTCAGCGGCACCGTTCAACCTGCTGGGCCAGCTCGTCAGCATCGTCGCGCCGGACATCGGGATCTACCGGATCCTCGGCGTCGTGTCGACGGTGTGCATGCTGGGTGTTCTGGTGCTCTTCTTCGTGCGCTTCGTCGACGCACCGCTGCGATGGCTGGGCTGGGGCGCGTTGTGGTTCACGATCCTCGGCTCGGCGCTGCATCCTTGGTATGTGGTGTGGCCCCTGGCGCTGCTGGCTCTGACGCCGCTGCGGATCCGTTCGCGGATGGCGCTGGTCGTGTTCGTCGTCGCCTTCGGTCTGTGGAACGCCCTGCAGACCGTCCTCTTCGCATCGGCCCCGCTGTGAGCGCGACGACGACCCTGACGCGGGCCGGCCGGGCGGTGGGACGGGGGTGGCGGGACATCGCCACCGCCTGGTCCTTCCGTCCCGTGAGGCTGGGTCTGCTCGGGACCGTGCTGATCACGCTCGGATCGCTGACCCCCGCGTACCTGCCGCAGAACAGCCCCTGGTGGCCCCCGCTGCGGGCGATGCAGATGGATTCGTTGTGGGGCAAGGCGCTCGGGACGATTCTCGTCGTGGCCGGCGCGGCGCTGCTCATGGAGGCCTGGTTCCAGTTGCGACCGGCCGTGTACCACTTCACCAAACACTGGGCGATCCTCATCATCTGGGGTCTGCCGTTCGCGTTCGCTCCGCCGATCTTCAGCCATGACGCGTACAGCTATGCCGCGCAGGGCTGGCTGGCGCAGAACGGGATCAACCCGTACGAGTACGGCCCCGGCGTCCTGCCCGGCGCGTTCGCCGACCAGGTCGCCTGGGTATGGCGATACACGCCTGCTCCCTACGGCCCGCTCAGCATCCAGGTGTCCCGCCTGCTCGACATGGCCGCCGGGTTCGATCCCTACTGGGCGGCGGTCAGCATGCGCATCCCCGCGCTCGTCGGCGTCGCCCTCATCGTCCTGTTCCTCCCGCGCATCGCTCACACCATGGGCGTGGACGCGCAGGAGGTCGCGTGGCTGGCGACCATCAACCCCCTGCTCGTCATCGACTTCGTCGGCGGCGCGCACAACGACGCGCTCATGATGGGGCTCGTCGTCCTCGCGCTCTGGGTCGCGATGCAGCCGGCCGGCAGGTGGTGGTGGGCGCGGCAACTGCTGCTCCCGGCGGCCATCGTCGGGACGGCCGCGGCGATCAAGCAGCCGGCGTTCCTGGCGGCCTACCCCATCGCGCTCATCGCTCGTCCGTGGACGTCGTGGCAGCCTCGCGCCGTCCTGCGGGCGGCGGGCGTCATCCTGGCGAGCTGTCTGACGGCGATCGGGACCTTCGCTGCGATCTCGGTCGCGACAGGGCTGAACTTCGGCTGGATGAATGCGGTGAGCGTCCCCGGTCTGCAGCTTTCCATGGCGCCGTTCACTCTCATCGGGGCGGGTCTGCAGTGGGTGCTGCAGGTGCTTCAGATCGCACCCACGGGGAGCTTCGCCCTGGACATCTCCCGGCTCGTGGGGCTGAGCATCGCCGCGGTGTCCATTCTGTTCCTCGCCCTCACCAAGGCGCGCAAGGAGCCGGTGACGTTCCTGTCCTGGTCGTACCTGATCTTCGCGTTCTGCTCGCCCGCGCTGCAGTCGTGGTATCTGCTGTGGGGCGGCCTGCTCCTGCCGCTCACGAGGCCGCAGCCGCGGACCGTCCGGGTGGCGATCGTGATCACCGTCGCGCTGCTGTGCTACGGCGCGGGCAACCTGGCGTTCCGCAACCAGGTCGCGGGCATCGCGTTCGGCGGGCTCGCCTTGTTCGCGACTCTCGCCTATCGGCGGTTCCGTCACCGGCGCGACCGCACGGCCGGTTCACAGGGCGGCTCGACGCCACCGGTTCAGTCGGCGTAGTCGACCACCACGGGGGAGTGATCGCTCATCCGCGCCTCGTAGGTCGGTTCGCGGTCCGTGGCGCCGGTCGTCGCCCGGGCGCTGAGGCCGGGGGTCGCCAACTGGTAGTCGATGCGCCACCCGGCGTCGGTCGTCCATGCCTGGCCGCGCCACGACCACCACGAGTACGGGCCGGGGACGCCCGGGTGCAGTCGGCGGACGACGTCGTGCAGCGTCCGCGGGCCGAGGATCGTCGCGAACCAGGCACGTTCGTCCGGCAGGAAACCGGCGTTCTTCTGGTTCGTCCGCCAGTTCTTCAGGTCGATGGTCTCGTGAGCGATGTTGAAGTCGCCGGCCACGAGGAACTCCCGGCCCGCGGCGGCGGCCCGGCGGCGGCTGCGTGTGAGATGCGTCCGCAGGGACGACATGAAGCGCAGCTTCCGTTCGTACCGGGCGATGGCCGCGTCGTCGCCGGTCGGGACGTCCCCCTTCGGCAGGTACAGCGACGCGACGGTCAATCCGGGCAGGTCGGTTTCCAGATAGCGTCCCTCGCCGTCGAACTCGCGGCTTCCCATGCCGGCCCGGACGTCGGTCGGGGCCTGCCGTGACAGGATCGCGACGCCGTTGCGGCCCGCGCGCGATCCCTCGTCGTAGGCGAGGTGATACCCGTCCCACACCCCGGTGGGCAGCAGGCCGGCCGGGCAGCGGACCTCCTGCAACAAGACGATGTCGGGCGCTCTGTCGCGCAGCCACGTGTCGAATCCGCGGCGCACGGAAGCCCTGATGCCGTTGACGTTGAAGGATGCGATCCGCACCGGCCCAGGGTAGCGATTGCCCGTCGAGCGCTCCCAAACTGCCGGAAACTCGCCGGAATCCGGCGGTTTCGGAGCGCTCGGCGTTGTCGCCGGGCCCGGTCAGGCCGTTCCGTCGCCGGCCGCTCGCCCGAGCAGACCGGCGAAACGGGCGATGTCGACGTTCCCGCCGCTGAGCACGATCCCGACGCGCTGCCCGCGGAAGGACGCGGCCTCCCGCGCGAGCGCGGCGAACCCCAGGACGCCGGTGGGTTCGACGACGATCTTCATCGTGGCTGCGAGCAGGGCCATCGCGGAGACGAGCTCGTCGTCGCTCGCGGTGAGGATGTCAGTGACCCGCTCGGAGATGATCGGGAAGGTGAGCGTCCCGAGATGCTGCGTCTGCGCCCCGTCGGCGATGGTGCGGGGTGGGTCGATGTGGACGATCCGCCCGGCCCGCAGCGACCGGAGCCCGTCGTCGCCCGCGGCGGGCTCGACGCCGTAGACGCGTGCCCGAGGGCGACGCTCGCCCAGGGCCAAGAGCGTGCCGGACAGGAGGCCTCCGCCGCCGAGCGGCGTGAGCACCGCGTCCAGGTCGGGTACCTCGGTGATCAGCTCGAGCGCCGCGGTGCCCTGCCCGGCGATGATGTCGGGATGGTCGTAGGGCGGGATGAGGGCGAGTCCGTCACGGGCGGCGAGGTCGGCTCCGATCTGCTCGCGATCCTCGGCATAGCGGTCGTACCCGACGACGCGGGCGCCGTAGCCCTCGGTCGCGCGGCGCTTGATCCCCGGGGCGTCGGTCGGCATGACGATCGTCGCCGGAACGCCCAGCAGCCGTGCCGCCAGGGCGATCGCCTGCGCGTGGTTGCCGGACGAGTAGGCGACCACGCCACGCGCGCGCTGACCCGGATCGAGACGCGAGATCGCGTTGTACGCACCGCGGAACTTGAACGCGCCCACGCGTTGCAGGGACTCGGCCTTGAAGAACACCCGGCAGCCGAGTCCCGCATCGATGCGCGACGAGGTGAGCACGGGCGTGCGGTGGGCGACGCCCGCGAGGCGTTCGGCCGCCGCGGCGACATCGGCGAAGGTCGGCGAGGTTCGGGCATCCACGCTCCGCACTGTAGCCATGCCGGCCGTGATGTCCTCGGGCCCGCCGGGCCTTGTCCTGCCTGACGGCATGTTCCCCGGCCTCAGACGCGTTCGCCCCACTCGTCCTCGACGTGACCCGCCCGCAGGGAGAGGACGGCCATGGCTGTCATTCCGACGAGGAGGCACGTCCAGACGAGGAGCGGCGCCGTCCAGGATCCTGTCAGGGAATGCAGGAGACCGGTGAGCATGGGCATGGGCGCGGCGATGAGGAACCCGCCCGACTGGGCGAACGCCGACAGGACGGCGGTTCCGCCGGCGGTCCGGGCGCGCAGCGACAGCAGTGTGAGGAAGACGGGGAAGCCGGCGAGCCCGACCGCCAGCAGCGTCGCCCACACCAGCGGGACGGCGGCGGGTGCGACCAGAAGGCCCGCGATCGCGAGCAGCCCTGCCGCTCCCACGACGAGGACGACCCAGTAGGCGTGCGGATGACGTCCCAGGTACGCGGGGATCGGGAAGGCGAGGGCGAGCCCGACGAGGTTGACGTAGCCCAGCAGGCTTCCGGAGGCGACGGCGTCCAGGCCCGCGTCGCGGAACAGCGTCGGCAGCCAGCCGAACACGCTGAACGCCAGCCCCGCCTGGCAGGCGAACAGTCCGACCAGGAGCCGGCCGATCCGTGTACGGGCGATGTCGCCCAGCCGGACGCGTCGCTCCGGGACCGGTGTGCCGGTGGCGTCCCTGCCGTGCCGGACGGCCACGATCGCCGCCCACACGACGACGGCGGCGACGGCCGCGAAGAGGGCGGGCAGGAGAGCGTCGTGCCACCCGTACAGGCCGGCGATGGGCGCACTCCCGAGGGATGCGCCGGTGATGCCCAGCGTGAGGGCGGTGGTGTAGGACGCGGTGGCGAGGCCGATGCGGTTCCCGAAGTCGTGTTTGACGATGGCCGGCAACAGCACGTTGCCCACGCCGAGCGCGGCCATCACGACGACGGTCCAGGTGAGGAACGCCCAGCCTGTCGTGGCCGCGAACCGCCCGGCGAGTGCGACCGTGGCGACCACGGCGACGCCCAGCCCCGTGCGGTGGACGCCGAAGCGATGGATGAGCGACGGTCCGGCGGCGGCGAACACGCCGAAGCACAGGACGGGGATGGACGTCAGCAGGCTCGTGGCCACGGCGTCCAGGCCGAGGGCGGCGGCCGCCTCGGTGAGCACCGGGGTCACGTCGACGGTCGCGGGCCGCAGGTTGAGCGCGAGCAGGACGAGCCCCAGGAACAGCAACCAGCGGGGACCGTGCGTCGAGGAGTCAGTCGATGGCATAGCCGACCGAGCCTACCTTCCGTGTGCGGCCGCGAGCGCTTCGGACCTGCCAGACCAGCCCGTCGAACGCTCCCCAACTGCCGGAAACTCGCCGGAAACCGGCAGTTACGGAGCGCTCGGCGCGAGGGACGTTCGGCATCGGGTCAGCCCGCAGCCGCGTCCTTCGCCGATCTGCTGCGCCGGAACACGAGCCGGTCGGGTGTGGAGACGTCCTCGGCGTAGGCGTACCCGCCCAGGTCGAAGCCGGGCAGGCCCGCGACATCGGTGAGACGCTCCGTCACGATGTAGCGAGCCATCAGCCCTCGGGCCCGCTTGGCGAAGAAGCTGACGATTCTGTACCCGCCCGACGGGCCCTCGTCGGTGAAGACGCATTCCACGATGCGCCGGCCGAGCGTCCGCGGGTCGACCGCCCCGAAGTACTCCTGCGAGGCGAGATCGACCACGGCGTCGGTCCGGTCGAGACCCCGCCGGAGGTCGGCGGTGACGGTGTCGCGCCAGAACTCGTACAGGTTCGACCCGCGCGAGGTGACCAGGGGCGTCCCCATCTCCAGGCGGTACGGCTGGATGCCGTCCAGGGGTTGCAGGACGCCGTAGAGGCCGCTGAGGATGCGGATGCTGCCCTGGGCGAACTCGAGGTCGGACGGCGACAGCGACCAGGCGTCCAGGCCCTGGTAGACGTCGCCGGCGAACGTGGCGACGGCCGGCCGGACGTCGGATGCGCCGGGGCGCGCGCGGAACGCGGCGTAGCGCGTGGCGTTGAGGGCGGCCAGTTCGTCGCTGATGTGCATGAGCGCGCCCAGGTCGGCCGGGGACCTCGTCCGCAGGATCTTCACCAGTTCCCAGGCGCGGGCCGCGTGGCGTGGCCGCGTGACCGGGACCGGGGGGAGGGCCGACGTGAGGTCGAGGCTCTTGGCAGGTGAGAGGACGACGCGCATCAGGCCTCCCGGGCGGGCCGGGCGGGGGCCGGCTGCGACTGGAGGACGACGACGGACCACTCCGCGGCGAGGTACGTCCCGACGACCTCGGCGCCGGTGCCCTCGTCCCAGAAGTTGGAGTTCCATTCGTGCCCGTGACTGGTGTCCACCAGCGTGCGCCACACCGTGCCGTCCGAGGCGTCGGGGACGGTGAAGTCCAGCGGCCGGTCCCACATGTTCACCAGCACGAGGAATCCGCCCCCCGGGAAGTCGATGTGGACCTCGAGCGCGCGGTCGCCCTCGCTCGGCGCGCCGTCCTGCGTCACGGTGCTGTACAGGTAGGACGTGTCCTGGTTGCCCGGGGCCAGGTCGCCCCACGACACGGACTGGAGTTCGGGGTGCCGTGTCCGCAGGTGCATCAGGAACACCGCCAGCCGGAAGTTCGGATTCACGTCGGGATCGGTCTCGGCGACGCCGAGGTTGTTGTGGTAGCGCAGTTCCGGGTCGTCGGGGCTCAGGACCTCCCGGGACGGCGCGTTGCTGACGGCCTGCCGGTAGTTGTTCCACATGCCGATCGTGTTGAGGGACCAGACGTTGTTGTTGCCGTTCTGCGAGCGGCCGTACTCGTCACCCGACAGGAGCATCGGGACGCCGCGGGCGAGCAGGAGCAGGGTGAGGAAGTTGCGGATCCGCTGCCGGCGCAGCCGGTGGTCACCGCCGGAGTCCCACGACAGGTTCTCGTCGGTGCCGCCGTCCGTCGGGCCCCACGGCCAGGGCTGGTCGTTGAGCTTCGTCGTATAGCTGACGAGGTCGGTGAGCGTGAAGCCGTCGTGTGCGGTGACGAAGTTCACCGACCGGTGGGGCCCTCCCTGGTCGTTGAACGCCTCGTAGTCGGCGTTGAACTGCGCCATGAACGCGTTGGTGTTGCCGTCCCCCTTGAGGAACCGGCGGAGCGCGTCCCGGAAGCGGCCGTTCCACTCGCCCCACCCGAACGGGAAGTTGCCGACCTCGTACCCCCACAGGTCCCACGCCTCGGCGATGACCTCCAGGTTCTTCGCGTGGGCGTAGGCGGAGATCTCCTTCAGCAGCGGGTGATCGGGGTGGAACCGTTTCTGCGCCTCCCAGTCCTCGCGGTCGGCCGCGTCGGGCAGTCGTCCCAGGACCGTCGCGAGGTCGAAGCGGAAGCCGTCGACGCCCATCTCCTCGGTCCAGTAGCGCAGGGAGTCCATCACGAGGCGTCTCGTCGCCGGGGACGACTGGTTGAGCTGATTCGCCGTGCCTGTCGCGCCGTCGATGAGGGAGAACTCGTTGGTCATCGAGTAGTACTCGGCCGTCGCGAAACCGCCGAGCGAGACGAATCCCGTCGTGCACACGTCCCCGTTCCACACGCCGCCCTCGGCGGTGTGGTTGTACACGACGTCGAGGTACACCTCGAGGCCTGCGTCGTGGAAGGCGTTCACCATCTCCTTGAACTCGCGCGTCGGCCCGCCGGGGGACTGGTCGGAGGCGTACTGCCGGTTCGGTGCGAAGAAGCCCAGCGTCTGGTAGCCCCAGTGGTTGGACTTGCCGGGACGCCCGCTCTCGGAGTTGTTCGTCTGGTGGATCGGGAGGAACTCGATCGTGTTCACGCCCAGGCCTTTGAGGTAAGGGGCCATCAGGCCGGCCGCCCGGTAGGTTCCGCGCAGCGGCGGCGGGATGTTCACGACGTCGTCGAACCCGGGCTCCCCGGCGAGAAGCGTCGTGAGCTGGGACGCCGCGGGGTGCTGGGTGAGGTTGTGGACGTGTGCTTCGTAGATGATCGACTGCTCGGGTGGCAGCTTGGGTTTGGGGCCGAGTTCGGTGTCGTCGAGGATCACGATGCCCTTGGGTGCCCAGTGCCCGGTGTCGACGTTGCGGCGCACCTCGCCGAGGTAGTCGCCGTGACCCGTGCCGAAGATGCCGTCGCTCTGCCCGTGCACCGTCAGGATGTCGGAGTAGATGTTGTGCGTGACCTCGCGGGCATAGGGGTCGAACAGCACCTTGTTGGGGTTGAACCGGTTGCCGTGTGCGTCGAGGTCGGCCAGGAAGCCGGCGGCCGAGTTGCCGCGGGACCAGGCCGGATCGACCGGCCAGTTCTCACCCCAGCAGCGGAACCCGTAGAGGGTTCCGTGTTCCACGCCGGCGAACAGGCCCCTCCACACGCCGTCGTCCGCGTGTGCGAGGTCGAACGAGGCGACGGCGTCCGCCCCCCAGGGTTCGGCGTAGAACTCGATCATCACGCGGGTGGCCGCCGGAGCATGGACGGCGAAGCTGATGCCGTCGGGCTGACTCCGCGGGCCCAGCGACCATGTCGCTGTCGCCCAGTCGGCCTCGGCGGTGGCACAGGGAACGGGATCTTGAGCCATATCGGACATCTTTTCCGAGTCGCGGGGCGTGGGCAACCTCCGGGACGGACCGCTCGTGCCGGTTGAATGGTGCCCGTGGAGGAACTGCTGACCTGGACCGAGGGGCGTCTCGGACGTCTTCGCCTGAACCGCCCGCGCGCCATCAACTCGTTGACCCGAGCGATGATCGATCGGATGGACGCGACGCTCACCGCGTGGGAGACCGATGCCGAGGTGGTCGCGGTGCTTCTCGACGGGGCGGGGGAGCGGGGGCTGTGTTCCGGGGCGGATGTGCGGGCGTTGCGGGAGGGCTTCTTGTCGGGCGACCCGGCGGCAGCCGAGTTCCTGCCCACCGAGTTCGCCCTGAACGCGCGCGTCGCGACGTACCCGAAGCCGTATGTGGCGTGGATGGACGGCGTGGTGATGGGCGGCGGTCTGGGTGTCAGCACCCACGGTTCGTTGCGGCTGGCGACTCCGCGCGCGACCATGGCGATGCCGGAGACGATCATCGGGTTCTTCCCCGACGTCGGCGTCACCTACCAGTTGGGGCATGCCCCCGGCGAACTCGGCACGCACCTGGCGCTCACCGGGCTCGCGGTGACCGGTGCCGACGCCGTCCACCTCGGGCTGGCCGATGCACTGGTGGACCCCGCCGTCCTCGATGACCTCTGCTCGGGGCTGCGACAAGGTGCGGTGCCGTCCCCGGCGGAGATCGGCGACACCGCTCCGGACGCGCCGCTGGTCGCCGAGCGCGGGTGGATCGACGAGTGCTACGCCGCGACCGGAGCGTCGGACGCGACAGGCCTCCTGGACGAGGCGCGGCTGATCCTGCGCCGGCTGCGCGCTCATCCGAGCGACGCGGCACGCGAGACCGCCGCGGTGCTGGAGCAGCGGTCGCCCCTGTCGGTGGTGGTGGCGCTGGTCGCGGTGCGGCAGGCGCGGACGATGAGCGACGTTCCGGAGGTGCTCGCCCGCGACGGACGCATCGGCCCGCCGCTCATCGTGGGCCCCGACTTCATCGAGGGCGTGCGGGCGCAACTGGTCGACAAGGATCGCTCGCCCGTGTGGTCGCTGGCGTCGCTGGACGAGGTCACCCCCGCCCACGTGTCGGCCATCGTCGGGTGACGGCCTGCCCGCCTCCCCGTGGCAATCGGTTTGGCGACCAAAACGGGGTCCGCTAGAGTTGGCCGACGTCAGGTTTCCTGACATGGCAGGTTGCCCGAGTGGCCAAAGGGAGCGGTCTGTAAAACCGTCGGCACAGCCTACGTAGGTTCGAACCCTACACCTGCCACGCCCGAAAAGTGGCCCCTGACAAGCCTGAATGGCGAGTCAGGGGCCACTTCGATTCCGGTCCGGGCAACTCGGCCGCCGTCAGGTCGGATGGTGGCACCTGATGCGTATCGTCACCCCGACCACCGCGATAGAGCAGTGCATCGAGGACGGCACCCCCACCTACCTGCTGCGACAGGCCATCGAGCGTGGCGCCCGCACCGGGCGGTGCGCCACGATGACGTTGCACGTTCGACTGAAGCACTGGAGGCGCGCCGATGACCGATCACCCCGAGCAGCCGCGCACGCCGGCCGACCTGAAGCCCAGAGCCAAGGCGCCGGCGAGCGTGTCGGTGTTGACCCAATGGATCGGCCACGCGGTGTGAACAGGTCACGGCGGGGTGCTGCGCGGGCACGTTGGATGTGGGTCGCCGGCGGATCGAGGCTGGTCGGCTCGGACGGGGTCGAATATCACCGAGTCGGCCCTCTTGAGCGAGAAGAGGTCGAGCGGCTCCTGACCCTTGGCGAGCTGGACGCCGTTCACGTCGAGTGCGGTGCGGGTATCACGGAGTGGGTACAAGCCGCCGATGCTCGGCGCCTGTGGCTGGACATCGAGCGGGACTTCTGTGACGTCGAGGGATGGCGTCCACCGCCGGGCGCGCCCGGGACGCTGCCGTACGAGGCGCACCTCCGGAGGTCGGCGGACGGCCACCACGTCATCGTGTTCTCGAACGAATAGGCCGGCGCGGTGCGGCCGAGGATCGCAGCAGCTCCGTGCGTCTCTCGGGCGCGAGTTCGCGCGGCTCAGTCCTCGATCTGCGCCGAGCCTCGCTCCCGCAGAGCGTCGAGCCCGTCGAGCATGGCCCGGAGCTTCTCCGGTGAGTGGCCGACCCAGCCCAGCAGTTCCTCGACGACCCGCAGGGGCTCGCGACTGCGGTAGGACTGGGTCGGATTCCCGGGGAACCTCTTGTCGGTCACGTTGGGGTCGTCCTCGTAGGCGCCCGTCGGCTCCACGATGTAGATGCGCCCCCGGCCGTCACCGACCGCCAGCTCGGCTCCCCAGACCGCTGCGTCGAGCGTCGCGGTGAAGTATGCATAGTTCATCAGCCGGCCCTGCTCGTAGTTCGATTCGCGGCCGGGAACCAGCAACTCGCCACCGCCCAACTCCGCCTTCGTGCCGTGCAGGAACACGCCGGGCTCGTAGACCTCGAAGGGCACCGGTTCGCTCATGGCGCCCAACAGTAGCCTGCGCATCACCGTGCACGATGGACAGGGCGGCCGACCATCAATGTGGTCGAACGGGATCGGATCGGCGGACGCTCAGGATGACGGTGCCGAGCGCCATCCGGCCGCGTGGAGCTGCTCGACTCCATCGAGGATGAGATCGAGCGCGAACAGGAACTCGGCATCCTCATCGCAGCCGGCTCCGGCGTTGGGCGCGGTTGTCGCCATACGGACGATCGCGGGGTAGGACGCCGCGAAGTCGGACATGGCGCGCGATCTCTCGGCGGGGTCGGCGGGTGCCTGTGGCGTCGGCAGCACGTCGCGGGTGAAGCCCCACATCCGGGTGCTCAGCGCGTGCATCGCGTGGTGGACGAGGTCGGCGGAGAGTCCCCCGTCGAACATGGCCGTCATCAGCGAGTCCATATAGGCCAGAACCGTCGGGGTGGCGAGCGGTCGGGACTCGATCGCGTCACGCGCCCACGGGTGCGCGGCCAGCACGGCACGGGAGGAGAGCACGCGCGCCCGGACGGTTCGGCGCCAGGTTCCTGCCGTGTCTGACAGAGAGATCTCCGCCAGGAGCCGGTCGAGCATCTCGTCGACGAGCTGAGACCGGTTGGCGACGTGCTTGTACAGCGCCATCGGCGTCACCCCGAGGCGCTCCGCGACCCCGCGCATGCTCGTCGCGTCCAGCCCGCGCTCGTCGGCGAGCCCGATCGCCGCCTCGACGACGAGGGCGCGATCAAGACGGCGACGAGGGCCTGCGGTTGACACGTATACATCGTACACCTAGCATGGACGACAAGAGGCATACACCGTATACCAGATCGAAAGGACCAGGTTGTGAGCCACAGTCCCCGCCAACATGCGCGCGCCGCCGGCATCCTCTACCTCGTCACCCACGTCACATCCGTGCTCGCCGTGGTCGCGTACGGCGCCGGCGCGACGGCGGGCGGCGTGACGCTCGAGTTCGCGCTGGCGATCGGGTGCGTCGGAACCGGAGTGCTCCTGTGGCTCCTGCTGCGTGAGCACGGGGCGGCACGCGCCACGACGTTCGCCCTCCTTCGCGTCGCCGAGGCGTCCGTCATCATCGTCGGCACGATGCCGATGATCGCGACGATGTGGATGGGGCGATCGGCCGGATCCGTGGCGGAGCTGGCGACCCTCCTGCACACCGCATCGTTCCTCGTGGGGCAGGGACTCGTGATCAGCGTGAACACGATCGTCCTCGGCTGGCTGCTGTGGGACTCCCGCGCCGTGCCGAGGCCGCTCGCCCTGCTGGGCATGGCCGGCGGGGCGATCGTGCTGTCCAGCAACCTCGGGCAGCTCTGGTCCGTCGTCGCCGTCAACGGGCCGGTGGCGGGGGCGGCGGCGATCCCGGTCTTCGCCTTCGAGCTGTGGTTCGCGATCCACCTGATCGCATTCGGGCTGCGGCCGGGCGTCCCGGGACCGGCCAGGCCTCAGGTTGCCGGTCCCGCCTGAGCCGGCGGAGGCGCCGTCGGTGTCTGGGTGCCGGCGTCGTCCGCGGCCGCGGACACGACCGCGGCGAGGCGGGCGATCTGGTCCGGTCCGACCCGGCAGCACCCGCCGACCAGCCCTGCGCCGGCCGTGATCCACGAGCGGACCAGTTCGGCGTCGAACGCGGCCTCGCCCGACCAGGCGTGGGTGCTCGCGTCCCAGGCCTCGCCCGAGTTCGGGTACGCGACGCCCGGGACCAGCGCGACACTCACGGCATCGGCGATCGCCCCGCGCACCTGCCGCGGGTCGCAGCAGTTCACGCCCACCGCGATGATCTCGGCGACGTCGGCCGCCATCCGGAACGCCTCGCGCAGCGGTTCCCCCGTCCGCGTCCGGTCGCCGTCGGCGGTCAGGCTGAGCCAGGCCGGCATCCCCGTGCCGTCGACCTCGGCGAGCAGGGCCTCGACCTCGGCCAGGCCAGGGATCGTCTCCAGCGCGAGGACGTCGGCGCCGGCGTCCGCCAGGATCTCCAGTCTCGGCCGGTGCCAGTCCCGCAGTTGCGCCACCGTGAGCCCGTCGTCGCCGCGGTACTCCGAACCGTCGGCGAGCGCCGCCCCGTACGGCCCGACCGAGGCCGCCACCCAGCCGTCGGGCGCGACCTCGTCGCGGGCCGCGGCCGCCAGTCGGACGCTGTCGGTGAGGAGCCGGGTCGCCTCGGCGCGGTCGATCCCGGCCGCCGCGAAGCCGTCGAACGACGCCTGGTACGAAGCCGTCGTCGCGACCTCGGCCCCCGCCTCGTAATACTCCTTGTGCGCGTCACAGATGGCGCCGGGGGCGTCGCGCAGGAGGCGTGCCGACCAGAGATCGGTGGTCAGGTCGTGGCCGTGGCTCTCCAGCAGGGTGGCGAGCCCACCGTCGAGGACGACGGTGCGGCGGGCGATGGTCCGGGCCAGGGTGCTCACGTGTGAAGAGTAGAGCCGCCCGGCGGCGTCCGCGCTCGTCCCCTCGGTCTGCGCACCTCGCGCCGAGGCCGGTGCGGCGCCGGTACTTTGTTTCGCCAGCTAGTCGGTATTACCATGTAGGGGCGAGGATGGGGTGGCGCATGGACGACCGGACGACGCAACTGCGCAAGGGCGCGATGGACCTCGCCGTGCTCGCGCTGGTGCGCGGCGCCGAGCGTTACGGCGGCGAGATCGTCGAACTGCTCTCACGCCGTCCCGGTCTGGACGCGGGCGCGGGAACGGTCTACCCGGTGCTCGCGCGGCTGCGGAACGCCGGTCTGGTGCAGACGTCGTGGCGCGAGTCGCCCCACGGTCCGCCGCGCAAGTACTACCGGCTCACCGCCGCCGGCGAGCGCGCCTACATCGACCTCGCCCGCGCCTGGCGCCACCTTGCGGGAGCGATGGCCGCGCTGCTGGACGACACGACCGACCGGACAGAACCGGACGACTAGGAGATACGCATGTTCCGCACGTCTGACGAGGAGCCGTCGATGCCCGGTCCTCTCGCCGCCTACATGGCCGAGGTGGCGCGCCATCTCCCGCTGCGCGGCACTGCCCGCCGGGCCGCACTGCGCGACCTGGAGGAGGCGCTGCGCGAGGCGAGCGACGCGCTCGGTCCCGACGAGGCCGTCCGGAGCTTCGGGCACGCCGGCGAGACCGCGGCACGGCTGACGGACGAGCGCGGCGGCGAGGGCGGGCCACGCCTCCTCGGTGTTCCGCTGGGGCTTGATCCGCGGACGCTGCCGGCACGGCTGCGTGCCGTGATGGATCCGTCCGGGCCGTGGTTCGTTCCCCGTGTCGTGGGCGCCGGGTGGGACCTCAATGTCGGGCGGGTGCTGGGCGCACTCGGCCTCGTGCAGGCCGATGAACTGGACGAGGATGTCGCGGCGGCGATCCCGGTGTCGCGCTGGCGCCTGGCCGCGGTCGCGGGCGTGCTGCCCTTCGCGGTGACGCTCGTCGTGGCCGCCGAGGGTATCTCGCGCATGAGGCTCGCGCCCCTGCACTGGCCCGCGGTCGGCCCCGCCGACGAGTGGGGCTCCCCGCGGGCGGCCTTCGGGCGGACCATGGCACTCGGCGCGGTCGGGGCGGTCGCAGTCTCGGTCTCGCAGGCGTCGCGGCCCGCCCTGGCGACTCGCCTCGGGGCGCTGACGGCGGGCGTCGTGCTCGTGGATCTGGCCGCCGGAGTCACGGCGATGACCCGGTGGGCCGGGCGCCGCTCGGGAGCCTGGGTGCTCGGCGCCCTCGCCGCAGGCACGCTGCGGGCGGCTGTTCTCAGTGGAGCCCTCGCTCGCGCCGGGATTGACCGCGTCGTTCCGGCACCCGGCCCGGAGGCGTCCGATGGACGGTGATCTGTCGTCGCCGGCCTCACTGCCCACGTGGGCGCTGGTCGCGCTCGGCGTCTGGGTGGTGCTGGAGCTCGTCCTGTACGCCGTGGCGCTCGTCGTGCTGGCGCGGACGCCGCGCGAGCGGCTGTCGCTCCCGAAGTGGGCGTGGGCGGTGGTGATCCTCGCCGTCCAGGTGGTCGGTGCGATCGTGTTCCTGGCGGCCGGGCGCCGACCGGTGCCTGTCGCGGACGAGGCTCGTCGCGCCCTGCCGTCTCAACCGGCAGATCCTGGCATGGTCGGCCTCCTCTATGGTCCGTCGCCGGTGAGCGGCGACGCTTCGGCGGTCGAGATCGGCGGGCTCGTGCGCTCGTTCGGGGACGTCCGCGCCCTCGACGGCGTCGACCTCGCGGTGCCGGCCGGATCGGTGTACGGGTTCCTCGGGCCGAACGGGGCGGGCAAGACGACGACGCTGCGCATCCTGCTGGGCCTGCTGGCCGCGGACGTCGGCACCGTCCGCGTCCTCGGCGCCGAACCGGGGCAGGCGCGCCGGGAGGTCGGGTTCCTCCCCGACGTCCCGGGCTTCTACCCGTGGATGACCGCTCCCGAGTTCCTGCGCTTCGCCGGCTCGCTGTTCGGCCTGCCGTCCGACGTGGTCGACCAGCGCGTCCCCGCTCTGCTCGACCTCGCCGGGCTGGGCGGTGTCCGCACGCGGATCGGCGGGTACTCGCGTGGCATGCGGCAGCGCCTCGGGATCGCCCAAGCTCTCGTCAACGCGCCGTCCCTGCTGCTGCTCGACGAGCCGACGTCGGCGCTGGACCCGCTCGGGAGGAAGGACGTCCTCGACATGATCGAATCCCTTCGCGGCCGCACGACGGTCCTGTTCTCGACGCACATCCTGACCGACGCCGAACGCGTGTGCGACCGGGTGGCCGTCCTCGACCACGGCCGGGTCGCCGACGCCGGTACGGTCGCGGAGCTCATCGCGCGGCACGCCGACACGACCCGCCTGTCGCTGGTCGTCGACGGGGACGCGGCCGCGTTCGCCGCGGCGCTGCGGCGCGAGCCGTGGGTGGTCGCGGTCGAACAGTCGTTCGCCGACCCGGCGACGATGGAGTTCCGCGTCAGCGACCGGCCGGCGGCGCTGCGAGGCGTCCCGCGGCTGCTGGCGGCCACGGGTTCGGCGCTGGTCCGCTTCGACGGCAGCGAGGCCACGCTGGAGGACGCCTTCGTCCGCCTCGTCGCACCCGGCTCGGCCACGGCGGTGGCCTCGTGAGCGCGACGGGGATGCGGGCACTGCCGGCCGGGAGACGGCCGCTCGCAGGCTTCGGCCCGCTGCTCGGCAAGGAGCTCCGCGAGATCGTCCGCACCTGGCGGCTGTACGTCGTGCCGGGAGCAGTGGTGTTCTTCGCCCTGTCCGGGCCGGTCACCGCGCGGTTCCAGAAGGCACTCGTCGAGTCGGTCCTCGGATCGGCGGCGGGAGTCCCCGACCCGACGGCGCTCGACAGTTGGGCGCAGTGGGCGAAGAACCTGCAGCAGCTCGGCCTGATGGTGCTCATCGTGTCGCTGGCCGGCGTGGTGTCGGCCGAACGGCGGCAGGGAACGGCGCTGCTCGTGCTCACCAAGCCCGTGTCGCGGGCGGCGTTCGTGCTGGCGAAGGGTGCCGCCTCGTTCGGGCTGGTCGTCGTCGCCACAGTCGTGGGGGCGCTCCTCACCTGGGGCCTGACGGCGGCGCTGTTCGGCTCGGCCGATGTCGTGCCCCTGCTCCGGGCGACCGGGGTGTGGCTGGTCCTCGCGATGCTGTTCGTGGCTGTGATGATCGCGTTGTCGGCCGCGCTGGGCTCGACGGCGGCCGCGGCCGGGGTGGGCCTCGGCGTCCTCGTGGCGCTCTCGCTGCTGTCCCTGTGGGGGCCGGCTGCGCGGTACAGCCCCGCCGGGTTGCCCGGCCTCGTCGGCACGCTGGCGACAGGCGCCACCACCGCCGACGTGGCCTGGCCCCTCGTCACGGGCGGCTGCGCCGTCGCAGCATGCCTGGCGCTCGCCGTCCTCGCTGTGCGGCGGATGCCGCTCTAGCGACCGGAACCGTCCGGCCGCGATCTCGGGGCGGCACGAAACCGGGGTCTACTTCCAGCCCTTCTCGAACCCCATCGGGGACGACCCGAGTTTCGCCTTACCGACTGGTCGGCCGCGCCAAGACCTCCACCGTAGCGGGAGTCTGGCCGCTCTCGCACCCACCCCCGCACCGGCCGGGTGGACCCCACGTCCTCTAGGCTTTCGCCGTGACGACGCCTACGAACGATCAACCCGCGGGACTCCGGCTCCCCGCGTCCCTCGGCCTGACTCCCGACGTCGAGCAGGATCTGCGCGACGCGGCCTGGCGCCACATCCTGCGGGGTGACCCCGACCCCGACGGCTTCCTGGAGTTGTACGAGGAGGAGTTCCGCGACTGGCACGTGTCCGAGGAGAGCGGTCGGGCGGCGTTCGCCGCCGTCCTCGACGCCCGCCGCCAGCAGCAGTCCGCCTGGCCGGATGTACGGAGCGCCCTCACCGCGGCGTTCTCCGAACTCGGCTCCCTCGGGGTCGTGGCTCGCGAGAACTTCTCGTGCTGCGGCAACTGCGGCACGGATGAGATCTGGGGCGAGCGGGATGGAGCCGGGACTGCGCGGGGCTATGTCTTCTACCACATGCAGGATGCGGACCGCCTGATCGAGGATCGCCAGACGTACGTCAACTACGGCGTGTTCCTCGACGCATGGATGCCCGAGGACGAGTGGAATGCGCTGACCGACGCGCAGCAGGGTGAGACGTACGAGCGGCTCACCACCGCGCTCATGGTGGACGAGGTGTTCCCGGTGCTGGAGCGGCACGGTGTCGAGGTGATCTGGAACCGCGACCTGGGCACCCGCATCCTGCTCGGCGACGTCGACTACTACGCCGAGGTGTAGGGGTCCTCCGCGGCGCCGCAGCCTCAGCCCAGCAGTGCGGCGGCGGCGATGTCGAGCGTCGCGGCGAACATCGTCTCCCGCTGCCCGGCGCTCAGATCAGCCGCGCCGTGCCGGAGATGATCGCTCACCGTCAGCACGGTGAGCGCCTCGCCGCCCTCGCGCAGCGCGCAGGCGTACAGCCCGGCCGCCTCCATCTCGACCGCGAGGGTGCCGAGGGCGTCGAGCCCGGCGATGATGTCGGGCCGGTCGAGGTAGAAGTAGTCGGAGCTGTACACCGGGCCGACGTGCACGGGGGCGGTGCCGGCGCGGGCGGCGTCCACCGCAGCCCGGAGGAGGTCGAACGACGGGGTGAGCGACACCGTCACATCGGGCACCAGCAGGGACGCCACACGCGAGTTCGTGTGCGCCGCGGCGGCGATGATGACGTCGGAGACGGCGACAGCCTCGCTGATCGCCCCGCACGTGCCGACGCGGCAGATGCGGCGTACCCCGTAGTGGCGGTACAGCTCGGTGGCATAGATGGACATCGACGGCAGCCCCATGCCCGACGCCATCACACTCACCGGGACGCCCTGATGGGCCCCGGTGTACACGCCGATCCCGCGGACGTCGCTGACCAGTCGCGCGTCGTCGAGGAACGCCTCGGCGATGCGTGTGGCGCGGCGCGGATCGCCGGGCATGAGGACGAGCGGGGCGATCTCGCCGGGGGCGGCCGAGATGTGCGGTGTGGCCATCGGGACTCCTTGTCGTATGGCGGTCGGGACCAGTCTGGCGGCGCCCGGGGGCGTACGGTGCGAGGGCGCCCCGGGACGGTCCGCACGAGCCCGGCGTCCGATTGGCGTGCGGGCTCGCGCGTCCTGTATGTTTATACGCGCTGTCGGCCCCTATAGCTCAGTCGGCAGAGCGTCTCCATGGTAAGGAGAAGGTCTGCGGTTCGATTCCGCATGGGGGCTCTCGTTCGGGCGACGATCACCGCTCGTCATCGGCTCACGCCGGCGGCTCCGAACGCGGCGGGATAGCTCAGGCGGTAGAGCAAGCGGCTCATAATCGCTGTGTCGCGGGTTCGAGTCCCGCTCCCGCTACCGACCGCGGACAGGGACATTGGAGGAAGCATGGCCAAGAAGGCAGGCGACATCCGGCCGAAGATCACTTTGGCCTGCACCGTGTGCAAGGAACGCAACTACATCACCAAGAAGAACCGGCGCAACGACCCGGATCGGCTGGAGTTGAAGAAGTTCTGCGCACGTTGCCGCACGCACACGGCACACCGCGAGACTCGCTGAACGCCTGACCCACGTCGACAGGCCGTCCGTCGCGACGGCCTGTTTTCGTGTGTCCGCACAGACATGGGCAGGCGCTAGCCTGTCGGTCATGCCGATCTCCGAGTCCCACGTCGGACGGGTGTATCCCGCAACCGAGCCATATGTCGTCAGTGCCGCCAAGGTGCACGAGTTCGCCGCCGCCCTCCAGGACGACAGCCCCGCCTACACGGGCTCCGATCCGATCGCCCCGCCCACGTTCGCGATGGTCATCGGCGCCGCCGCCTGGGGCGCGCTGTTCTCCGATCCCGAGTTGGGGCTCGAACTGCGCCGCACGGTTCACGGCGAGCAGCGATTCGACTGGGACCGCCCCCTGCGCACCGGGGACGCCGTCACCGGAACGCTGTCGATCACGAAGTTCCGCGCCCGCGGTGCGACCGAGATGATCACGATCGCCGTCGAGGTGGCCACGACCGAGGGGGAGCGGATCTGCACCGCGACGTCGACCCTCATCCACAACCGGGAGGTAGCCGCATGATGAGCGCCCTGGACGCGGTCGAGCCCGGAACCGTGCTGCCCTCGCTGACGGTGCGATTCACCCGCACCGACCTGGTGCGGTACGCAGGCGCGTCCACCGACTTCAACCCCATCCATCACTCCGATCGCGCCGCGGCCGAGCTCGGCCTCGACGACGTCATCGCCCACGGCATGCTCACCATGGGCACCGCCCTGCGCGTCGTCACGGACTGGGTCGGCGACCCGGGCCGCGTCCTCAGCTATGCGGTGCGTTTCACGCGCCCGGTGCGGGTGCCCGATACGGCCGACGGGACGGCCGTCGACATCGAGGGCGTCGTGAAGGCCGTCGCCGACGGGGTCGCGACCGTGTCGATCGAGGCGCGCTGCGGCGGGGAGAAGGTCCTCGGCGGTGCGGTGGCCGAGGTCCGCGTTGACTGAGCGGCTGGCCGATCACACGACTCTGGGCGTGGGTGGACCGGCCGCGGAGTTCGTGACCGCAACGTCCACCCCGGATCTCATCGCGGCCGTGGACGCCTGCGATGCGGCGGGCGAGCCTGTCCTGCTGCTCGGTGGCGGGTCGAACCTGCTCGTGGCCGACGAGGGCTTCCCGGGCACGGTCGTGCACATCGCGACCCGGGGCGTCGATGCGGCCGAGTTGCCCGGTGGCGGCATCGGCGTCACCGTCGCGGCGGGGGAGAACTGGGACGCGTTCGTCGCACGCACGGTCGCCGCCGGGTGGGCCGGCCTGGAGTGCCTGGCGGGAATTCCGGGGCTCACCGGTGCGACGCCGGTGCAGAACGTCGGTGCGTACGGCGCGGATGTGTCGCAGACCATCGCCCGCGTGCAGGTCTACGACAGGTATCACCGGGTGACGATGACCTTGTCGAAGGCCGACTGCCGGTTCGGGTACAGGGACTCGGTGTTCAAGCAGGATCCCGACCACTACGTCGTCCTGGCCGTGGTGTTCCGCCTGGGCGTCGGCGGTGAGTCGGAGCCGCTGCGGTACGCCGAACTCGCCCACAGGCTCGGCCTGGAGCCGGGGGATCGGGCACCCGTCGCCGCCGTCCGCGCCGCGGTCCTCGACCTCCGCGCCGGGAAGGGCATGGTGCGCGATCCCGCCGATCATGACACGTGGAGCGCGGGGTCGTTCTTCACCAACCCGATCCTGACGGCCGCTGAGGCGGATGCGTTGCCGCCCGAGGCGCCGCGCTACAGGCAGCCGGACGGGACGGTGAAGACGAGCGCGGCGTGGCTCATCTCCGGTGCCGGCTTCGAGAAGGGGCACGGCACCCCGCCGGCCACGCTGTCGACGAAGCACTCCCTCGCGCTCACCAACCGCGGCGGAGCGACGGCAGCGGATATCCTGGCCCTCGCGCGCGAGATCCGCTCCGGCGTCGAGGCCGCCTTCGGTATCACGCTCCGGCCGGAGCCCAACCTGGTGGGCTGTCGGCTCTGAACCGGTGTGGCAGCGTCCGGTTCGACTCGTGGGGCCGGACGACGTACACTAACGATCTTGGTGAGACTTGCCAGTCTGTGTGGCGTGCCCGCGGGCGAGAGTCGAACCGGAGGGCAATAGCTCAACTGGCAGAGCAGCGGTCTCCAAAACCGCAGGTTGGGGGTTCAAGTCCCTCTTGCCCTGCTGCAGGCCCCGCGCCTGTTAGCACGACCCGATCTCGACCAGAAGGACATCCGCGTGGCCGGTACAGACGAGACCGATTCTCCCGAGTCGGCTCCCTCTGCTGTGACGCCGGATGACTCGGCCGACAGCGACCTGACCGCAGACCTCCCCGGCGAGATGCTGGCGGAGGATCTTGTGGATCCCGACGAGTACGAGGTCGCGGCCGACGAGACCGAAGCCGAGGAGCTCGACGCCGTGTCGGCGCGCGACCTCGACCCCGCCGAGGTCGATGAGCGGATCGCACCGCTCGACTTCGAGGTCGACGACGAGGAGCAGCTCGCCGAGGCCGAGGCCGCCGCTGCGGTGGCCGCGTCGTCGCGTCCCGAGCGCCGCAAGCGCCCGGTGCGCCGGGCCCCTGTCGACGACGAGGCCGAGGACGAGGTCACGCCCACGAGCGCTGCGTCTCCCGACGAGGCGGAGGGCGGGCTGGGCTCGCGCCGGCCGCAGCGGCGGACCGCTGCCGCGGAGGCGTCGGACACGGGCAAGAAGAAGGTCTCGGCGAACAAGAAGAAGAAGGGCAAGGCGCGCGCCCGTCGCACCGGCCCCGTCCAGTTCACGCGTGAGTCGGTCGGGGAGCTCAAGAAGGTCGTATGGCCGACGCTCCCGCAGTTGCGGCAGTACTTCATCGTGGTGCTGCTGTTCGTCGTGCTCATCATCGCCTACGTGGGGCTGCTCGACCTCGGGTTCGGCGCTGGTCTGCTGTGGCTGTTCGGGCGGCAGGCCTAGGAGGTAGGGGATCATGACCGAGAACGAAGACTTCGCGCTGAACGCCGACGACATCGAGATCGACCTCGGCGTCGACGACCCGGCCGACGAGGTGGCCGACGACCTTGAGCTGAACCTCGACTTCACGACGGACGCCGATGAGGACGAGAACGATGTCGAGGTGGACATCGACGCGGGCACGTCGGAGTCCGAAGAGGCCGTGATCGAGCAGTTGCGTGAGCGGCTGCGCGGTGAGGTCGGCGATTGGTACGTCGTGCACACGTACTCCGGCATGGAGAATCGCGTGAAGCAGAATCTCGACAGCCGCGTGCGGGCACTGGGCATGGAGGACTACATCTTCGAGACGGTCGTCCCGACCGAAGAGGTGCAGGAGATCCGCAACGGAACCAAGCGGAACGTCACGCGCACCGTCCTTCCCGGCTACGTGCTCGTGCGCATGGAGATGACCGACGAGTCCTGGGCCGCCGTGCGGCACACGCCGTCGGTCACAGGCTTCGTCGCTCACGCGAGTTCGCCCGTGCCCCTCGGCCTCGATGAGGTCGTCAAGATGCTTGCCCCCGCTGCCCTCGCGAAAGCCGCCGCCGAGTCGTCCGGCCAGAGCCCGCAGCGGAAGCGCAAGGTGGAGGTCGCCGACTTCTCCGAAGGCGACTCCGTCATGGTGGTCGACGGCCCGTTCACGGGCGTTCACGCGACCATCACCGAGATCAATGCGAAGAGCCAACGCCTGAAGGCACTGGTGGAGTTCATGGGACGGGAGACCCCGGTCGACCTGACCTTCCGCCAGATCCAGAAGGTCTAGGGGTCGCATATGGGCCGTTCCCGCGGCCCCAGCCATACCGGCTGCCAACCACGGCGGTCCGACCAGCCGCCACGAGATAAGCAAGGACCCAGGAAACATGCCTCCGAAGAAGAAGGTCGCGGCCATCGTCAAGGTTGCCTTGAACGCCGGCGCCGCGACTCCCGCACCGCCCGTCGGGACCGCTCTCGGTCCGCACGGCGTCAACATCATGGACTTCGTCAAGGCGTACAACGCTCGCACCGAGGCCATGCGCGGCAACGTCATCCCCGTCGAGATCACGATCTACGAGGACCGGAGCTTCACCTTCATCACGAAGACTCCTCCCGCCGCGGAACTCATCAAGAAGGCCGCGGGCCTGGCCAAGGGCTCGGCGCGACCGCATACGGACAAGGTGGGCACGATCACCTCCGATCAGGTGCGTGAGATCGCCCAGACCAAGCTCCCCGACCTCAATGCGAACGATGTCGAGGCCGCGATGAAGATCGTGGCGGGCACTGCTCGTTCCATGGGCGTCGTCGTCGACGGCTGACCCGACCCGTGGGAGGGCCTGCGCGGCCCGCACCACATCTGGTGGCGGTCGCAGACCGCCGGACAACGAAGGAAACCAGTCATGAAGCGCAGCAAGGCATACCGGGCGGCCGCCGAGGCCCGTGACCCGGAGCAGGTGTACTCGCCCGCCGAGGCCCTGTCGATCGTCAGGCAGAACGCCTCGGCGAAGTTCGACGAGACCGTCGAGGTCTCCATGCGGCTCGGGGTCGATCCCCGCAAGGCCGATCAGATGGTGCGCGGCACCGTCAACCTCCCTCACGGTACGGGCAAGACGGCGCGGGTCCTCGTCTTCGCCACCGGTGATCGGGCCGAGGCGGCGCTCGCCGCCGGAGCGGACGAGGTCGGCGCCGATGAACTGATCGAGAAGATCCAGGGCGGTTACCTGGACTTCGACGCCGTCGTCGCCACGCCCGACATGATGGGCAAGGTCGGCCGGCTCGGTCGCGTCCTGGGGCCGCGCGGTCTCATGCCGAACCCGAAGACCGGGACGGTCACGATGGACGTCGCGAAGGCCGTCTCCGACATCAAGGGCGGCAAGATCGAGTTCCGCGTCGACCGCCACGCCAACCTCGCATTCATCGTGGGCAAGGCGTCGTTCGACGCGCCGCAGCTCGTGGCCAACTACTACGCGGCGCTGGACGAGGTTCTCCGACTGAAGCCGTCGGCGGCCAAGGGCAAGTACATCAAGAAGATCACGGTGTCCTCCACGATGGGACCGGGTGTCCTGGTGGATCCGTCCGCCGCGAAGGCGCAGGACGCCTGACGCGCAGCGAACAGTGGCCCCGCACCGGTTTCGGTGCGGGGCCGTCTGGTTCCCGGAACCGTGACGAAGCCCGCCGGGTGGGACCCTGCGGCGACCCGCCGGGAGCCGTTGCCCGGGCGGGCATCTTCAGATGAGTCAACGACCACCATGCGGGCATCCGCGATGAGTAAGCTCGCCGATTTGGCTGTCCGGCGGCGCCTGGCCTAGAGTGAGTTCGGCCGAAGACCGCCGGTGAGTTCGCGTGCGAACTCCTAAGATCGACTCGATGCCCGCGCAGGTGACAGTTCACGCTCCATGAGCCCGACGTCCGCCGCCTGCGCGCGCGGACGTTTTTCTTTCCCGGTCGTCTCGGTTCTCAAGAGAAGTGGGAAGGAGACCCATGGCGAGGCCGGACAAGGCCGCTGCGGTCGCGGAGATGAAGTCTCAGCTCGAGAACTCCGACGCAGCGGTGCTGACCGAGTACCGCGGACTCACCGTCAAAGACCTGAAGGAACTCCGCAGGTCTCTCGGAGGGGACGCCACCTACGCCGTCGCGAAGAACACCCTGGCAGCGATCGCCGCGAAGCAGGCCGGTATCGAGGGGCTCGACGAGCACCTCACCGGTCCGACGGCGATCGCCTTCATCAACGGTGACATTGCCACCGTGGCGAAGAGCCTGCGTGACTACGCGAAGGCCAATCCGCTTCTGGTCATCAAGGGTGGGATCATCGACGGGCAGGTGCTGGACGCCGCCGCGGTGAAGAAGCTGGCCGATCTGGAGTCGCGCGAGGTTCTCCTCGCGAAGCTGGCCGGGGGCATGAAGGCCTCCCTGGCGCAGGCAGCCTCCTTGTTCGCCGCTCCGCTCGGCCAGGCGGCACGCGCCTTCGGCGCGCTGTCGGCCGCGGCCGCGGAGAACCCCTCCCTCATCGGTGGCGCGGGAGCGCCGGCCGACCAGGAGCAGACCGCCGCAGCACCCGCTGCGACGGACGCCTCGGAGCCGCAGAGCGCCGAGATCACCACCGACGCGGCTGACGCTGCATCTACCGAGGAATAAGGAAGGACGAGCCACAATGGCGAAGCTGAGCAACGACGAACTCCTTGACGCGTTCAAGGAGATGACCCTCATCGAACTCAACGATTTCGTGAAGCTGTTCGAGGACACCTTCGGTGTCACCGCAGCCGCGCCGGTCGCGGTCGCCGCGGCTGCTCCCGTCGCCGGTGGCGGCGGCGAGGAGGCGGCAGCCGAGGAGGAGACCTCCGAGGTCGACGTGATCCTCGAGGCCGCGGGCGACAAGAAGCTCCAGGTCATCAAGGAGGTTCGTGCGCTGACGAGCCTGGGCCTGAAGGAGGCCAAGGATCTGGTCGACAGCGCCCCGAAGCCGGTGCTGGAGAAGGTCGCGCGCGACGCGGCCGCCAAGGCGAAGGAGGCCCTCGAGGCTGCCGGCGCCACGGTTTCCGTCAAGTGAGCCTGACGCACTGAGAACAGATCAGCGGCGAGCCCCGGCTGGGGCTCGCCGCTGTGCGCTGTGCGCTGTGGGGTGGGTAGCCGACCGGGGACGGGCGGCAAACTCAGTTATGGACGAAGCGTGGTGCAATCCGTCGCCGACAGGTGCGTCGAACGGGCTGACCGATGGGGGCGAACTGACCGATGGGGGTCAGCGTTGTGGTCAGCGGCCCCACTTGAAGGGCCAGTCGCCCTGGCCGGCCAGTTGCACGGAGCTGGTGTCCTGCGGAGTGTCGCCCTGCCCGGCGTTCTGGTGCCCGATCCCACCAACGGCGATCGACGAAAGGCCGATCGTGGCGGTAGCGGCGATCGCGACGATGATGCGGCGTGCGGACCTGCGCATCGTTCCCCCTACGAATGGTGACGTGTCGTGTCTGACTCCCGAAAAACTACTTAGCGCTTGACTAGTCTGTCAAGTCTTGACAAGACTGACGACAAGTGTTGACGCTTCACGGCGAGTAAGGAGCTGAATCACATGGCGGTCACCCAGCCAGCTTTCGGGGTCCGGTTGCGGCAACTCCGGCGTGAGCGTGGGATGTCCCAAGTGGAATTGGGCGGTGAACAGTTCACCGGGTCCTACATCTCTCACCTGGAGAGCGGCCGGCGGGAGCCCACCCCTGCCGTCACGGCGTTCCTGTCCGAACGGTTGGGCGTTACCTCCTTCGAGGTGTTCCCCGAGGAGGCTGCGTCCGTCCGGGACGGCAGTTCCGACCTTGAGACGTTGGAGCACCTGCTCGCTGCGGAGCGGGCCTGGCACGACCAGGAGTGGCGTCTGGCGACCCGGAACGCGGGCCGGGCGGCGGCGCTCGCGGCGGCCTCCGGCAACGCCGAACGCGCCTGGGAAGCACGCTTCGTGCTCGCTCAGGCGCTGTTGTCCGACGGCGACTATGGCGCGGTGTCGCGCCTGGCGAAGGAGCTCATCGACGACCAGGTGGCCTCCAGGTCGGCGAGCCTGAAGTCGCAGGCGCTGTCCCTGATGTCCGTCGCCAGTCGCGCGTCGGGCCACCTCACCGACGCGATCACCTGGGGCGCGCGGGCCGTGGAGGCGTCCCGCGAGACGGCGGTGATGCTGCAGGCCGAGGCCGTGATGGCTCTCATCGGGGCCCGTAGCGAGGCCGGCGATCGCGGCCATGAGCTCGTGGAATTGTGCCACTGGCTAGGGGAACTGCGCGAAGAAGTGGAGTCGGGGTATTCACGGGGGCTGATCTCGTGGACCCTGGGCACGGCTGCGTTCCAGCGCAAGGACATCGCTCGCGGGATCCACCATCTGGAGGGCGCGCTCGAGCACATCAAGCCGCAGCGGGATCTGCGGATGTGGGCACGCCTTCACAAGACGATCGCCAACAACCGCGTCGAGGCCGGCCTCGACGAGGGCGTGGAGACGAGCCTGCAGTTGGCGCGCGAGGGGCTGCGTCTCGTGGGCAACCCCTCCGACCTTCTGGAACTCCACCTCGTGGAGGTGAAGGTGGCCTACCGGGACGGAGACCATGCTCGGGCGGAGTCGCTCGTGCGGCACTGCCTGGCGGAGGAGGCCCTGCACCAGGCGGACCACCTCGCGGGCGAGGCGGAGCGGCTGCTCGGCGAGATCTGCGTGGCCCTCGACAAGTCGAAGGAGGCGAAGGAGGCGTTCGCGCGGTCGGCCACCCGGTTCGAGTCCGCGGGAGCCTTCGGTCAGGCGAGCGCTTCCTGGCACCTGCACGCGCAGACGTCAGAATAAAACCTGTCAAGAAACTTGACAGTAGCTCTGGTGTGTGGGTTAGATAGTCCCATCTGGCGCATCCCCCGAGGCGTCTGATGGAACCCTGATGAGTCGGTGTTTGCGAGGCTCCCCCCGGAATTTATGCCTTGCAAACACCGACTCAGGTTCGTTCCGGGGCCCTGTCACCCTCGCGGGGTGCCGAGCCGCCCCTCACGTCCGTGAATGTCACGGGCCGTTCCCCCCGTTCCCTGGTTCCGCCTCTCGGCGAGATCCTCGACCCCGGGCGGGACGGACAGGGCCGGGCTGAGATCCGGCCACCTCCTCGGCCGGATGTGTATCGCAGGCCGCGGTCGCGCGCTAAGCTGGCGCCCGGTTGGCCTCTGGCCCTCATCGGAGAGGTCTTGGAGTTGCGCGTGCCGAGTTCGTCGGCTACTCTTGCTATTTGCCCCTGCGCTGTCCCCTGCCCGTGCTTGACATGGGTGCTTCAGCCTGCAAAGAACCGGCCCGCCGGATTTTGTGGAAGGACCATATCTTGGCCGTCTCGCGCACTGCGTCGAAGAACACCAATGTCATCTCCCAGAGTGGCCGCATCTCCTTCGCGAAGGTGCACGAACCACTCGAAGTCCCCAACCTGCTGGATCTCCAGGTCGAGTCTTTCGACTGGGTGATCGGGAGCCAGGTCTGGCGCGATCGTGTCGCGACAGCCCTGGCTGAGGGCAGGACAGACGTCAACACCAAGTCCGGTCTGGAGGAGATCTTCGAGGAGATCTCGCCGATCGAGGACTTCTCCCAGACGATGTCGCTCTCGTTCCGCGACCATCGCTTCGAGGATCCCAAGTACACCGTGGAAGAGTGCAAGGATCGCGACGTCACCTACTCGGCCCCGCTGTTCGTCACAGCCGAGTTCATCAACAACGAGACGCTGGAGATCAAGAGCCAGACCGTCTACATGGGCGAGTTCCCGCTGATGACGGACAAGGGCACGTTCGTCATCAACGGCACCGAGCGCGTCGTGGTCAGCCAGCTCGTCCGGTCGCCCGGCGTGTACTTCGAGCAGACGCCCGACAAGGCGTCCGACAAAGACATCTTCACGTGCAAGATGATCCCGAGCCGCGGGGCATGGCTCGAGTTCGAGATCGACAAGCGCGACATGGTGGGCGTGCGCGTCGACCGCAAGCGGAAGCAGAACGTGACAGTGCTGCTCAAGGCCCTGGGCTGGACCAATGAGCAGATCCTGTCCGAGTTCGGCGACTCGGAGTCGATGCGGCTCACCCTGGAGAAGGACCACACCGCCAACACCGACGAGGCGCTGCTCGACATCTACCGCAAGCTGCGTCCCGGCGAGCCGCCGACGCGCGAGGCCGCGCAGGCGATGCTGGAGAACTACTACTTCAACCCGAAGCGGTACGACCTGGCGAAGGTCGGCCGGCACAAGATCAACAAGAAGCTCGGGCTGACCCAGCCGTTCGATCAGCAGGTGCTGACCGTCGAGGACATCGTCGCCGCCATCCGCTACATCGTGGCGCTGCACGAGGGCGTGACGGAGACCCCCGAGGGTCTGCCGGTCGAGACCGACGACATCGACCACTTCGGGAACCGCCGGCTGCGCACCGTCGGCGAACTCATCCAGAACCAGCTCCGCACCGGCCTCGGCCGCATGGAGCGTGTCGTCCGCGACCGGATGACGACGCAGGACATCGAGGCGATCACGCCGCAGACGCTGATCAACATCCGTCCCGTCGTGGCGGCGTTGAAGGAATTCTTCGGGACGTCGCAGTTGTCGCAGTTCATGGACCAGACCAACCCCGTTGCCGGGCTGACGCACAAGCGGCGCCTGTCCGCCCTCGGTCCCGGCGGTCTGTCCCGTGACCGCGCCGGCATGGAGGTCCGCGACGTCCACCCGTCCCACTACGGCCGGATGTGCCCGATCGAGACCCCTGAGGGACCGAACATCGGCCTCATCGGGTCGCTCGCGTCCTTCGCGCGGGTCAACGCGTTCGGCTTCATCGAGACTCCGTACCGCAAGGTCGAGGACAGCCACATCACCGACCAGGTCGACTACCTGACGGCCGACGAAGAGGACCGCTACATCATCGCCCAGGCGAACGCGCCGGTCGACGACACCGGCAAGTTCATCGAGGACAGGGTTCTGGTCCGCGTCAAGGACGGCGACGCCGAGGAGGTGCCGGCGGCCGAGGTCCAGTACATGGACGTCTCGCCGCGACAGATGGTGTCGGTCGCGACCGCGCTGATCCCCTTCCTGGAGCACGACGACGCATCGCGCGCCCTCATGGGTGCCAACATGCAGCGCCAGGCCGTGCCGCTCATCCGCAACGAGGCCCCGCTCGTCGGAACGGGGATGGAGTACCGCGGCGCCGTCGACGCCGGCGACGTGACGGTCGCAGGGCAGGCCGGCGTGGTCACGACCGTGACGGCCGACCTCATCGACATCGCGAACGACGACGGGACCTACCAGACCCACCGGCTCAGCAAGTTCCGCCGTTCGAACCAGGCGACCTGCATCAATCAGCGCCCGCTGGTGACCGCGGGGCAGCGGGTCGAGGTCGGCACACCGCTGGCTGACGGGGCCTGCACGGACCAGGGCGAGATGGCGCTGGGCCGGAACCTCCTCGTCGCGTTCATGCCCTGGGAAGGCCACAACTACGAGGATGCGATCATCCTCAGCCAGCGCCTGGTCCAGGACGACGTCCTCACCTCGATCCACATCGAGGAGCACGAGGTGGACGCCCGCGACACGAAGCTCGGTCCCGAAGAGATCACCCGTGACATCCCGAACGTCGGCGAGGACATGCTCGCCGACCTGGACGAGCGCGGCATCATCCGGATCGGGGCGGAGGTCGGCACCGGCGACATCCTCGTCGGCAAGGTCACGCCCAAGGGCGAGACGGAGCTGACTCCCGAGGAGCGGCTGCTGCGCGCGATCTTCGGCGAGAAGGCGCGCGAGGTGCGCGACACGTCGATGAAGGTGCCGCACGGCGAGACCGGCACGGTCATCGGTGTCCGGGTGTTCGACCGCGAGGAGGGCGACGAACTGCCCCCTGGCGTCAACCAGCTCGTTCGCGTGTACGTCGCGCAGAAGCGGAAGATCTCCGACGGCGACAAGCTCGCCGGACGCCACGGCAACAAGGGCGTCATCGCGAAGATCCTGCCGCAGGAGGACATGCCGTTCATGGAGGACGGCACGCCGGTCGACATCGTCCTGAACCCGCTCGGCGTCCCCTCGCGGATGAACGTCGGACAGGTGCTGGAGATGCACCTCGGCTGGATCGCCAAGTCCGGTTGGGACATCGAAGGAGTCGACGAGCCGTGGGCCGAGCGGCTCCGGGACGTCGGGCTCACCCGCGTGCCGGCGGATTCGCGCCTGGCCACGCCGGTCTTCGACGGAGCCAACGAGGAGGAGATCCACGGTCTGCTGGAGCATGGTCTGCCGCAGGCCGACGGGCTCAAGCTCGTGGACTCGGGCGGCAAGGCGCGCCTGTTCGACGGGCGGACCGGCGATCCGTACCCCGAGCGGGTCGGTGTCGGCTACACGTACATGCTGAAGCTGCACCACCTGGTCGACGACAAGATCCACGCGCGGTCGACCGGCCCGTACTCGATGATCACGCAGCAGCCGCTGGGCGGTAAGGCCCAGTTCGGCGGGCAGCGGTTCGGCGAGATGGAGGTGTGGGCGCTGGAGGCGTACGGCGCCGCCTGGGCGTTGCAGGAGTTGCTCACGATCAAGTCCGACGACGTGCCCGGACGCGTGAAGGTGTACGAGGCCATCGTGAAGGGCGAGAACATCCCCGAGCCGGGTATCCCGGAGTCGTTCAAGGTTCTCGTCAAGGAGATGAAGTCCCTGTGCCTGAATGTCGAGGTGCTGTCGTCCGACGGGCAGGTCGTCGAACTGCGCGACTCCGAGGATGACTTCCGGTCCGCCGAGGAGTTCGGCATCGACCTGTCCCGGCGTCCCGGCGCGGACTCCTTCACCGTGGTCGACGAAGTCTGAGTCCGGCTCAGTCAACCCATTCACGACCCACAACTTCCTACCGGTGTAGGAGAAAGTGACACAACGTGCTTGACGTCAACTTCTACGACGAACTGCGCATCGGGCTGGCGACCGCCGACCAGATCCGTGAGTGGTCCCACGGCGAGGTGAAGAAGCCGGAGACCATCAACTACCGCACGCTCAAGCCGGAGCGCGACGGGCTGTTCTGCGAGAAGATCTTCGGTCCGACCCGCGACTGGGAGTGCTACTGCGGCAAATACAAGCGGGTGCGGTTCAAGGGCATCATCTGCGAGCGTTGCGGCGTCGAGGTGACCCGCTCCAACGTCCGTCGCGACCGCATGGGCCATATCGAACTCGCCGCGCCCGTGACGCACATCTGGTACTTCAAGGGTGTCCCGTCGCGGCTGGGATACCTGCTGGACATCGCGCCGAAGGACCTTGAGAAGGTCATCTACTTCGCGGCCTACATGATCACCGCGGTCGACGATGAGGCGCGTCACCGCGACCTGCCCTCGCTGGAGGCCAAGATCGAGGTCGAGCGGAAGCAGCTCGAGAAGCGGCGCGATGCCGACATCGAGGCCCGCATGCAGAAGCTGGAGGAGGACCTCGCTCGGCTCGAGGAGGAGGGCGCCCGCGCCGACGTCCGCAAGAAGGTGCGCGACGGGGCCGAGCGCGAGGTCAAGCTGCTGCGTGATCGCGCGCAGCGTGAGATCGACCGCCTCGGTGAGGTGTGGGACCGGTTCAAGGGTCTGAAGGTGCAGGATCTCGAGGGCGACGAGATCCTCTACCGCGAGATGAAGAACCGCTTCGGCAAGTACTTCGCGGGTTCGATGGGTGCCGAGGCGATCAAGAACCGCCTCGCGACGTTCGATCTCGAGGCCGAGGCGGCGCAGCTCCGTGAGACCATCAAGGTCGGCAAGGGGCAGCGCAAGACCCGCGCCCTGAAGCGGTTGAAGGTCGTGTCGGCGTTCCTGCACACCGAGAACTCGCCGTCGGGCATGGTGCTGGACGCCGTCCCGGTGATCCCGCCCGATCTGCGCCCGATGGTCCAGCTCGACGGCGGACGGTTCGCCACCAGCGACCTCAACGATCTGTACCGGCGGGTCATCAACCGGAACAACCGGCTGAAGAGGCTCCTGGACCTCGGCGCGCCCGAGATCATCGTCAACAACGAGAAGCGGATGCTGCAGGAGGCCGTCGACTCGCTGTTCGACAACGGTCGCCGCGGCCGGCCGGTCACCGGGCCGGGCAACCGTCCGCTGAAGTCGATCTCCGACATGCTGAAGGGCAAGCAGGGCCGGTTCCGCCAGAACCTGCTCGGCAAGCGCGTCGACTACTCGGGCCGCTCGGTCATCGTCGTCGGCCCGCAGCTCAAGCTGCACCAGTGCGGTCTGCCGAAGGCGATGGCGCTGGAGCTGTTCAAGCCGTTCGTGATGAAGCGCCTGGACGATCTCAACCACGCCCAGAACATCAAGTCGGCCAAGCGAATGGTCGAGCGGCAGCGCCCGGTGGTGTGGGACGTCCTCGAAGAGGTCATCTCGGAGCACCCGGTGCTGCTGAACCGCGCCCCGACGCTGCACCGGCTCGGCATCCAGGCGTTCGAGCCGCAGCTCATCGAGGGCAAGGCGATCCAGATCCATCCGCTGGTGTGCACCGCCTTCAACGCCGACTTCGACGGCGACCAGATGGCCGTGCACCTGCCGCTGTCGGCCGAGGCGCAGGCCGAGGCCCGCATCCTGATGCTGTCGACGAACAACATCCTGAAGCCGGCCGACGGGCGTCCCGTCACCATGCCGACGCAGGACATGATCATCGGCCACTACTACCTGACGCTGATGCGTCCGGGACGTGTGGGCGAGGATCGGGTCTTCGGCAGCATCTCCGAGGCGCTCATGGCCTATGACCTCGGCGAGCTGGACGTCGGTGCACGGTGCCGGATCCGGTTGCGGGGCATCGTCCCGCCCGCGAAGAACGAGTTGCGCGCCGACGGCACGATCCTGCTGGAGACGACGCTCGGCCGGGCGCTGTTCAACGAGGCCCTGCCGGCCGACTACCCGTACGTGAACGGCGAGGTCGGGAAGAAGAAGCTGGGCCAGATCATCAACGATCTCGCCGAGCAGTACCCGAAGCAGCAGGTCGCCAACACCCTCGACAACCTGAAGGACATCGGGTTCAAGTGGGCGACGCGCAGCGGTGTCACCGTGTCGATGGCGGACGTCCTCACGCCGCCCTCGAAGCCGCAGATCCTGGCGGGGTACGAGGCCAAGGCCACGAAGATCGACAAGCTGTACGACCGTGGCCAGGTGACCGAGGAGGAGCGCCGACAGGAACTCATCCAGATCTGGACCGACGCCACCGCCGAGCTGAGCGCGGCGATGGAGGCGAACTTCGACAAGGACAACCCCATCTACATGATGGTTCACTCGGGTGCCCGTGGAAACATGGTGCAGATGCGGCAGATCGCCGCCATGCGCGGCCTCGTGGCCAACCCGAAGGGCGAGATCATCGCCCGGCCCATCAAGTCGAACTTCCGTGAGGGCCTGTCCGTGCTGGAGTACTTCATCTCCACCCACGGCGGTCGGAAGGGTCAGGCCGACACCGCGCTGCGGACAGCCGACTCCGGCTACCTCACCCGACGGTTGGTGGACGTCTCCCAGGACGTCATCATCCGCGAGGAGGACTGTGGCACCGAGCGTGGGCTCACGAAGGTGATCGCCGTCGAGGACAACGGCGCGCTCGTCGCCGCGGGCAACAACGAGACGTCCGTGTACGCGCGGACGCTCGCGGCCGACGCGGTGGACGAGAAGGGCGAGGTGCTGCTGGCGGCCGGGGTGGATCTCGGCGACGTCAACATCAAGCGGCTCGTCAAGGCCGGAATCCGCGAGGTGAAGGTCCGTTCCGTCCTCACCTGCGAGTCGGCTCTGGGCACGTGCGCGATGTGCTACGGCAGGTCTCTGGCCTCCGGCAAGCTCGTGGACGTGGGCGAGGCCGTGGGCATCGTCGCTGCCCAGTCCATCGGCGAGCCCGGGACGCAGCTCACCATGCGTACGTTCCACACCGGTGGCGTCGCGGGCGACGACATCACCCAGGGCCTGCCTCGCGTCGTCGAGCTCTTCGAGGCCCGTACGCCAAAGGGCAAGGCGGCGATCGCCGAGGCCAGCGGCCGGATCAAGATCGACGAGACGGATCGCAGCCGGAAGCTGATCATCGTTCGCGACGACGGCGAGGCCGATGTCGAGTACCCGGTGGGGCGGCGCGTGCGCCTGCTCATCGAGGACGGCGACCATGTCGAGGTCGGTCAGCAGTTGCAGGCCGGTACCCCCGACCCGCAGGACGTCCTCCGTGTCCGGGGTGTGCGCAAGGTGCAGGAGCACCTGGTCGAGGAGGTGCAGTCGGTCTACCGGACGCAGGGTGCGCCGATCCACGACAAGCACATCGAGATCATCATCCGGCAGATGCTGCGGCGGATCACCGTCATCGAGTCGGGCGACTCGTCGATGCTGCCCGGTGAGCTGGTGGATCGGGCCTCCTACGAGCAGGAGAACCGCCGGATCGTCACCGAAGGCGGCCAGCCCGCCCAGGGCCGGCCGGTTCTCATGGGCATCACCAAGGCGTCGCTCGCGACCGAGTCGTGGCTGTCGGCGGCGTCCTTCCAGGAGACGACGAAGGTGCTCACCGATGCGGCGATCCACGCCAAGTCCGACCAGCTCGTCGGCCTCAAGGAGAACGTCATCCTCGGCAAGCTGATCCCGGCGGGCACCGGTCTCGAGCGGTACCGCAACATCCGCGTCGAGCCGACGGCCGAGGCTCGGGCGGCGGCGTACTCGCTGAACTACGACCCGTACGACTACGACTTCGGTGCGGGCAGTGGTGCGGCGGTGCCGCTGGAGGAGTTCGACATCTCCGACCTGCGCTGAATCCGGGCAGACGAAACGGGGCGTCCCTGCGGGGGCGCCCCGTTTTCGCTCGCTCGCGGTGGTTCCGACAGGGCACCGGTCTTTGAGCTTGTCGAAAGGACGTCTGGGGTCACGTTGGTTTCGACGGGGCACCGGTCCTTGAGCTTGTCGAAAGG
>NZ_KE384021.1:615458-799902 GCF_000423465.1 Propionicicella superfundia DSM 22317
CGTGCGGCGGGCTCGGCCACTGGTCCTTGAGCTTGTCGAAAGGGGCTTCGGCCGGGGTGGTTTCGACAAGCTCAACCACCGTGCGACAGGCTCAACCACCGTGCGGCGGGCTCAACCACCGGGGGGCGGACAATCTCAGACCTCCCGGGCTCGGCCACTGGTCCTTGAGCCCGTCGAAAGGACCTTGGCGTCCGGGCGTCAGCTTTCGGTGGCGCTCGGGCTGGGGGGCGTTGTCGTCGGCGGCGTGGTCTGCGGCGTTGTCGTCGGCGGCGTGGTCGGCGTCGTCGGCTCGGGTGGGCGCTTCGCGAGGTACGCCGTGATGATCCTGGTCCGCTCCTCGACCGAACCCGCGTCGGGGATCTGCGAGACGACGGTCCCCTCGGTGGCCGTGGCGTCCTCCTTCGTCTCGAACGTCACGTCGAATCCCGCCTGCTCGGCCATCTCCTTGGCCTTGTCCTGTGTCAGGCCGTACAGGTTCGGGACGGACGACTTCCCTGTCGCGTAGTACACGACGACGGCGGTGTCGGGAGTGACGGTCGCTCCTTCGGCGGGGTTCACGCGCGTCACCTGGTTCGCCTTCGCGCTGACGTCCTCGGACGTGTCCTCCTTCTTGGACACGTCGGTGAAGCCGGCGGTCTTCAACTGCTGCACCACCTCGTCGGCGTCCTTGCCGGCCAGCCCGCTGGGCACCGTGAGCTTGCTCGGGCCGACATTGATCGTGATCGTCACCGTGCTGCCGAGGGTCACCTCGGTGTTCGCTGCCGGGTCCTGCCGTGTGACGGTGTTCACCGAGCTGTCGTCGGGCCCGGCCGTCGTCTCCACCTTCACCTGGAGCTCCGCGTCGGCGATCGCCTTCTCGGCGGCCGCCTGGTTGAAGGTCAGCACCGACGGCACGGCGGTGGTCTTCGGCGCCGTCGGGACGAGGAGGAACACGCCGACGGCGATGAGGGCGACCGCGACGAGCCCGCTGAGCACGAGAAGGGCGACGGTGCTGCCCTTCATCTTCTTCTTCTTTCCGTTCTCGGCCTCGTCGACCGCGCGGGCGGGACCGGTGCGGAGCGCGGTCTCGTCGGCGCCGCCCGCGGGCAGCAGGCTCGTCTCGGCGTAGTCCTCGGGATTCGGCTGGGACGCCACCGCAGGGGCCATCAGCGGCCGGCCGGCGATCGCGGCGGCGATGTCGCCGCGCATCTCGGTCGCGGTCTGGTACCGGTCGATCGGATCCTTCGCGAGCGCCTTCATCGTGATGGCGTCCATCTCGGGCGTCACCAACGAGTCGAGCTGGCTCGGCGGGACGGGCGTCTCCCGGACGTGCTGGTAGGCGACCGACACAGGCGAGTCGCCGCTGAACGGCGGGCGCCCCGTGAGCAGTTCGTACAGCAGGCAGCCGGTCGAGTACACGTCGCTGCGATTGTCGACGATCTCGCCGCGGGCCTGCTCGGGGGACAGGTACTGGGCGGTTCCGATCACGGCCGCGGTCGCCGTCATCGTGGACGACGTGTCCGACACGGCGCGGGCGATGCCGAAGTCCATCACCTTCACCACGCCCGTGCGGGTGAGCATCACGTTCGCGGGCTTGATGTCGCGGTGGATGATGCCGGACTTGTGGGAGTAGGCCAGCGCGTCCAGGACTCCCTGGGTCATCTCCAGAGCCCGCTCGGGGACGATGCGGCGCCCGTCGCGGAGGATGTCGCGCAGGGTGTGCCCGACCACGAGCTCCATCACGATGTACGGGACCATGACGCCCGTCGCGGGGTCGGCCTCTTCGCCGGTGTCGTACACGGCGACGATGTTGGGATGGTTCAATCCGGCGGCCGCTTGGGCCTCTTTGCGGAAGCGTGCCTGGAAGGTGGAATCGGTGGCGAGATCGACCCGGAGCAGTTTGACCGCGACATCGCGGCCGAGGCGGACGTCCCTGGCGCGACGCACCTCGGCCATGCCGCCGCGTCCGAGCAGGTCACCCAGCTCGTAGCGTCCCCCGAGACGTCGAGGCTCATCCGTCATGCCGTGTCCTTTCGGCGTTGCCGCGGGCTTGATCCGTGCGCAGGCTGCACTCTATTCTGACCGACCGCGGATCGGCCACGTGCGGGAACTCATGTGAGGGATTCGATCACCTTGGCCACCATCGGGCCGGCGAGGCGACTGCTGCTGCTCTCGTTCAGCGAGGACGCCCGCGACTCGACGAACGCCGTCACGACGACGTCGGGGTTCTCGGCAATGCCCACGAACCACGCGTACGGCTTCCGCTGTCCGTCGGACTCGGCCGTGCCGGACTTGCCGCCGACGGTCACTCCGGAGACCTGGGCGGGGGAGCCGGTGCCGTCCTCCACGACGCTGACCATCCAGCTCTTCAGCAGCTTCGCATTCGCGGAGCTCATGGCCACCGACTGCCGTTCCGGGCTGTAGGACCGGATGACCTGGAGGTCGGCGGTGCGCACCGACTTCACGATCTGCGGCTTCATGAGCACGCCGTCGTTCGCGATCGCGGCACCCACCATCGCCATCTGCAGCGGCGTCGCCGCCACGTCGTACTGCCCGATCGCGCTCATCATGGTCTGCGGCACGTCGGGGTCGGAGGGGAATCGGCTCGCGACGCCGTTGAGGTCGCTCAACTGGGCACTGTCGAACCCGAACTTCTCGGCCTGTGCCCGGATCTTGTCGTCGCCGAGCGCGCGCCCGAGGTTCGCGAACGCGGTGTTGCAGGACACGCGGAGCGCTTGGTCGATGGTGATCTTGCTGCCGCCGCAGTCCATCGTGTTGCCGAGGACGGTGTTGGTCGTCGGCAGCGTCAGCTTGTCGGGTGCGTCCAGCAGGGATTCGGCGGTGTATCCGTTCTCCAGCGCCGCCGCAGCCGTGACGAGCTTGAAGGTCGATCCGGGCGGGTAGACCTCGCGGACGGTCCGATTCGCCATGGGCCGCGTCGTGTCGGCGTTGAGGGCCTTCCACGTCGACTCCGACGCCTTCGTGTCGTGCGTCGACAACGTGTTGGGGTCGTAGCTGGGGCTCGTCACCATCGCGAGGATCTCGCCCGTCTTCCAGTTCATCGCGACGATGGCGCCGGTGTTCGTCCCCAGCGCCTCGGCGGCGGCCTGCTGTGCGGCGGCGTCGAGGGTGGTCTGGATCGACGCGCCCTCGGACGCCTGGCCGGTCGCCAGGCCGAGCAGCTTCTGCAGGAACAAGGAGTCGTCGGAGCCCGACAGCACGGAGTTGTAGCTCTGCTCCAGCCCGCTGCGGCCGTAGAGGTAGGAGTAGAACCCGGTGACGGGGGCGTAGAGGTCGCCGTCGGAGTAGGTCCGCAGGTACTTGAAGGAGCTCTGGTCCGCCGGCTCGCTGGCGGCGATCGCCGTGTTGCCGACGAGGATCGCGCCGCGATTCTGCCCGAACTCCGCGACGCGCACACGTCTGTTGTCGGGGTTGTTGTACAGCCCGGCCTGGCGGAACAGCACCGAGTAGGTGGCGTTGCCCAGCAGGAGCGCCATCATCAGCAGCGAGATGATCGCGGTGCGGCGGATCGGGTTGTTCACTGGTCACCTCCGATGCGCGGCACCTGGCGTGTCGCGTCGGGATCGGGGAGCGGGGACGGCGGGGCGTCCTGGCCGGGTTCGGGCGCGCTCTCGGGCGTGGCTGCGGTGTGCGGGCGCTGCGTGTCGGGGATGCCGGTGGCGGACACGTCGGGACCGGGGGCGCCGATGCCGGGGATGTACGTCGTCGGGGCGTCCGGGCTCACGATCTGGGACGTGGGGGCGTCCGGGACCGCTATGTAGGAGGTCGGGGCGTCGGGGTCGACGGCGTCCGAGGATCGCCCCGACCCGGCGACGATCTCGGTCTTGGCGCCTGCGCCGAGCGGGACCGTCGGAGCGGCGGCCGCGGGATCGTCGGGCGTGATCGGGCTGCGGGGGAGGCGCTGGACGGGGATCGCCTGCGTCGCGTCGGCCGCGAGGGAGACCTCCACCGGCCCCGCGACCGGCTCGGGGCGGGGCTTGCGGGCGATGTGGCTGACCATGAGCATCAGCGCGAGCACCACCCAGTTGGCCAACAGCGAGGATCCGCCCTGAGACATGAACGGCGTCGTCAGGCCGGTCAGCGGGAGCAGCCGCGTCACGCCGCCGATGATGGCGAACACCTGGAGCGCGACGACGAAGGCCAGCCCCGCCGAGAGGAGCTTGAGGAACGGCTCGGTCACGGTGAGAGCGGTGCGCAGACCGCGGGTCACCAGCAGTGCGTACAGGACGATGACCGCCATCAGCCCGACGGTGCCGAGCTCCTCGCCGATGGCGGTGGCGATGAAGTCGGACTTCGCCAGCGGTGTCAGGCTGGGGCTCCCGAGCCCCCAGCCGCGGCCGAACAGACCTCCCCAGGCCATTCCGAACTGCCCTTGGATGATCTGGTAGTTCTGCTGGAAGTCGGAGAACGGGTCGAGCCAGCTCGACACTCGCACCCGGACGTGACCGAACAACTGATAGGCCAGCAACGCGCCGCCGACGAACAGCAGGCCGCCGAGGATCGGCCACGCGATCTTCTCGGTAGCGACGTACAGCATCATCACGAACAGGCCGAAGAACAGCAGCGACGTGCCGAGGTCGCTCTCGGCGACGAGGACGATGAGACTGGCCCCCCACATCAGCAGGACCGGCCCCAGATCGCGGGCGCGGGGGAGTTCGACGCCGAGGAACCGGTGGCCGGCCTGCGCCAGGACGGTGCGCCGGTCGGCGAGGTAGGACGCGAACGCGATGGCGAGGACGATCTTGGCGATCTCGGCCGGCTGGAAGCTGTACCCGGCGATGCTGATCCAGATCGTCGCGCCGTAGTTCGTCCGCCCCAGCCCCGGCACCAGCGGCAGCAGGAGGAGCACGACGCCGACGAGGAACAGGATGTAGGGGAACCGGTGCAGCCGCTCGGGGTCGCGGATCGCGAGGATCGTCGCCGCGAACCCGACGACGGCCACGCAGGTCCAGACGAACTGCGTGACGGCGTCCGATCCGGGCGGGACGGTCGCCAGGTCGAGCCGGTGGATCATCGCCAGCCCGAGGCCGTTGAGGAGCAGCACGATCGGCAGCATCACCGGGTCGGCGTACGGCATCGTGAAGCGCACGACGAGGTGCGCGACGAGCCCGATCAGCACCCACGCGCCGACGACGTACGGCCATTCGCCGGGCAGCCGGGCGTCCCGGAACAGGTGGGTCAGGACGTACCCGCCCGCGCCGAGAATCTGGGCGAGCAGCACCATCGCCAGTTCGACGTTGCGCCGCTTCCGATAGGTCACCGTGACTTCGGCCGCCATGTCAGCAGCCTTCGGTCGCGCCCGAGGGTGTCGCGTCGGTCGTGGGGTCGGACGCCGATCCGGTCGGGGCGGCCGAGATCGTGCCGGCGGTGGCCGGGCGCGTGCCGAGGGACGGCGCGGCCGACACGCTCGACGCCGACGGCGAGGTGGCGACGGGGGTGGGGGAGGGCGTCTGCGTCGCCTTGGCCCGCTCCTCGCGGGTCTTGACGCATTCCGCGGCAAACTGCTCGAGCTCGCCCACGGTGGTTCGGGCGTTCTCGAGGTTGCCCGTGGGGAATTGCCGCCCGCGGACCTTCTCGGCCCACATGGGTGGCAGGTCGGCGACTCGGGTCTCCTGTTTCTCGTACACCTCGTACAACCGCACGTCGCCCACCTGGTCGGGAACGCCGCGGAAGATCGTCACCACGTCGTCGGAGGCACCGACGAAGTACAGGTTGCGGGTGTATCCGTACCACACCGACAGGCCGGCGACGATGGCGACGACGGGGACGAGGACCGCCAGTGCGAAGCGGAACCAGCGTCCCTTGCGCTTGGCGATGGTGGGCTTGTACCGGGCACGCTCGCCGGCGTCGGGATCGAGCGGCATGGGTGTGCGGGAGAGCCGGCTGTCGGAACGGTCGATGCGGAGGGTGTCCTCGGTCTCCTCGTCGGCTTCGAGGCTGGTGGTCGGACGCGTGGTGGCCGGGATCTCGCGTGTCACCGCTGCGCCGAGCAGGACGGGCTCCTGCGGGGTGACGGACTCGGCGAGGAGATCGGCGAGGATGATCGTGATGTTGTCGACGCCGCCGCCGGTGTGGGCCGCGTCGATGAGGATCTCCATGACGTTGTCGAGGTCGGGGTTCTGCAGGGCGACGCCGATCTGTTCGTCGTCGACGAGACCGCACAGGCCGTCGGAGCAGAACAGCAGCCGGTCACCGTCCTGGAGGTCGATGAGATCGAACTCGGGCTCGATGACCGGCTGACCGTTGAGCACCCGGAGGATGAGGGAGCGGTGCGGATGAGTGAGGGCCTCATCCTCGGTGATGCGGCCCTCGTCGATGAGTTGCTGCACCCACGAGTGATCGCGGGTGAGCCGCATCAGATGTCCGTCGCGGACGATGTACCCGCGGGAGTCTCCGATATGCGCGATGCCCAGGCTCTTGCCGTCGAACATGCCGCCGCACACGGTCGTCCCCATGCCTTCCAGCGACTGGTCGGCGACGACGAGGTCGGCGATCGTGTCGTTGGCGCGGGCCAGGGTCTCGACGAGGACGTCCAGCATCTGCTCGCCCTCGAAATGCCCGTCGGCGTCCTGGAGCGCCCGGGCGGCCACGGTGGACGCGAGGTCGCCGGCCGCAGCGCCCCCCATGCCGTCGGCGACGAACAGCATGGTCGGAGAGGCGTACCCGGAGTCCTGGTTGTTCTTGCGGACGAGCCCGATCTCGGAGTGGCAGACGTAACGCAGGGACAGGGGCATGTCGACTTACCGCCCCAGGGTCATGGTCGTTCGCCCGATCCGCAGCCGGTCGCCGGGGCGGAGCGTCCGGGGCTCTGCGACGCGTTCGTCGTTGAGAAACGTCCCGTTGGTGGATCCCAGGTCGGTGAGCACGACCCCGGCCGACTGCGGCTCGATCCGGGCGTGATGGCCGGAGGCGAAGTCATCGGTCAGGATGATGTCGTTCTCGACGCTGCGGCCGAGTGTGAGCGTCGTTGTCAGCGTGAACGTCCGGCTTGCCAGCGGGCCGTTGTCCATCGTCAGGTAGCGGGGACGCTTCCGCCCGCCGGCGCGTCCGGCCGCGGGGGCCGGCGTCGCAGCACCGGCGGGGGCGTCGGGAGGCGGGAAGGACCTCCGTTCGGCGGCGTCGCCCGTGTCGACGGGGACCGCCTTGCCCCACATGTCCGTCCGGATGATGTTGGCGACGAACAGGATGAACAGCCACAGCAGCACCAAGAACGCGATGCGAAGCGCGAAGACGACAAGTTCGGACATCACTCACCCGCGTCTTGGACGACCAGTCGCGTGCTTCCGATCTCGATGCGGGTGCCTTTCGTCAGGGTGGCCCTGGCGACCTTCTGGCCGTTCACGATGATGCCGTTGGTCGATCCGAGGTCTTCGATGAGCACGGAGGTGTCCTCGCCGCGGCCGGTCACAGTGATCTGAGCGTGGCGACGGGAGATGCCGGGGTCGTTGATGCGGAGGTCGGACTCGGTGCCGCGTCCGATCGTCAGGCCCGGGGGGAGCAGCGGGTGGCGGACGCCGTTCACCTCGATGACCAGGTGCGCTGTGCGGAGCTGGCTCACAGACTCGGGCGCCGCGTCGGTCTCGACCCCGGCGACGGCGCGGGAGGCGACGGTGAACTTGCCGGTGGGGAGGGACCCGTCGAGTTCGTAGAGAACGCCGATCGGTCCGTTGAAGATGTACCCCTTGGCCGTCGCATGCTCGCGCAGGGCGGGGATGATCTCGGAATTGAGGGTCTTGGAGTACGGCGTGAGCCGGTCGTAGTCGTGGGAGGACAAGCCGATGACGAACTCGTTGGGGACGAGCCGCCGGTCCATCGACAGCAGCTTGGCCTCGGAGTCCAGTTCGCGCTGCAGTCGTGCCGCGATCTCGACGGGCTGGACATCGCCCTTGAAGGCTCGTGCGAAGACGCCGCTGACCGCCCCTTCGATGCTCTTCTCGATCTTGTCGAAGACTCCCATGCGCCCCCTTCCCAAGTCGTCAATGCTAGCTTCGCCCCAGAGCTTACTCAGAGTGAACTGTCCGGTGGGTCAACATGCGAGGGTGTTCGCAGAGTCGCGGCGCTCGGGTGGGCGACCGCCCGGCGGCCTGTGCTAGTCTTTCCGGGCTGGCCTCACGAGGTCACGCGCGAGTGGCGGAATGGCAGACGCGCACGGTTCAGGTCCGTGTGCCCGAAAGGGCGTGGAGGTTCAACTCCTCTCTCGCGCACGAGCACACAAGGTCTCGGGACTAGGTGGACAATCCCTGGTCGCGGGGCCTTTTGTCATGCTCGGAGGTCATGCCGAACGGATCCGGATCGGGCCATTTCGTGCCAGGCATCTGGCACGCAGTACCTGCACACGCTCCTTACTGACGACTACAATCGAGGTGTTAGTAAGGAGGGCGCGTTGCTTCCATTCGTTGCGTTCCCCGCGCTCGGCCACGCCGAGCACTTCTGGCATGCCCACGACGCGTACGCCTCCAGAGCAGCGATCGCAGCCGCCAACGGCCCGTACCAGTCGACGATCACGCCACCCATCGTCGATTACGTCCCACAGCTTCCCTCCGGCTTGGCCGCCGACGTTGCCGAGGCCGAGGCTGCGCTGGTGCAGTTCGATCAGTATGCGCGTCTGGTCCTGGGTGCGGGCAATCCTGGTCTCGGACCGATGAGCAGCATTCTGCTTCGGACCGAGTCTGCCTCGAGTTCTCAGATCGAGAACCTCACAGTTGGCGCCACGCAGCTTGCTCTGGCTGAACTCGACCAAGCCAAGTCCGACAACGCCCGCGTTGTGACTGCCAACGTGCGGACGATGGAGGCGGCGTTGGCGCTGTCCGGCCGGCTCGATGAGAACTCGATCCTGGCGATGCACAGGGAGTTGCTGTCCGGCCAATCCGGGTGGGAGGAGCATGCCGGAAGGTATCGCAATCAGCTCGTGTGGGTGGGATCGTCGCCAATCACACCGCGCGGGGCTGCCCACGTTGCTCCACAGTCAGAGCTGGTGCCGGCAGCAATGGCAGATCTGGTCAGCTTCCTGCGACGCCGGGACATCCCTGTCGTCGCCCATGTGGCGATCGCCCACGCACAGTTCGAGACGATCCACCCCTTCGTGGATGGCAACGGCAGGACGGGGCGAGCTCTCGTCCATGCCATGCTCGCTGCGGCTGGGGTGCTCAGGTCCACGACTGCACCGATCTCGGCCGGCCTGCTGCGCGACGTTGAGCCCTACTTCGCCGCTCTGGGTGACTTCCGGTCAGGCGATGCGGGGCCGATCATCGCGGCGTTCGCCGACGCGTCGCTATTCGCGGCCAGGTCAGGGGCGCAGCTGGTCGACGATCTGGCTGCTCAGGCTGACCAGGCGCGACAGCAGCTTGCCGGGCTGCGGAAGGACGCCGCCGGTTGGACCGTGCTTCCTCACCTTGTCGCCCATCCGGTGATCAACGCACGGTTCTTGACGAGCCAGTTGGGAATGAGTGACGTGGCCGCACAGCGTGCGCTCGATCAGCTCACGCGAGCGGGCGTGCTCGTCGAGCGAACCGGTCTGAAGCGCAACCGGGTCTACCAGCACGACGGGATTCTTCAGGTTCTGGATGCCTATGCTCAACAACTGCGTCGCCGGTAAGGCAATGGCTCGGGGGTAGCTGTCAGACGTTGATCGCCCAACGACTCCTCGCCCTGGTCGCCGTCATCTGGCACAACGACCACGCCGACGCAAACACCTTCCGCTCACTCACTGCCTACGACCACTAACCCCTTGGAATTGATCATCTAGTATCGCGCGTCATTAGTTCGTTGACATTGTGGGGTGATGGGTCATGTCATCATCAGTTGTGGAGCTCAGCGAGCCGGATCGGGTGATTCTGGAGTCGTGGGCGCGGTCGAGCACGGTGTCGGCGGGTCGTGTGGAGCGGGCGCGGATCGTGCTCGCGGTTGCGGACGGCGCTGGGACGACGCAGGTCGCGGCACGGTTGGGGATCTCGCGTCCGACGGTGATCAAGTGGCGGGACCGGTTCGCCGCCCAGGGGATCGACGGGTTGGATGATGAGCCCCGCTCGGGGCGGCCGAAGACGATCGATGATGGGGGGATCCTGGCCGCCACCCTGGAGCCGCCGCCGGAGCGTCTGGCGGTGACGCACTGGTCGACCCGGCTGCTTGGCGCCCAGTTGGGGGTCGGGGATGCCACGGTGGCGAGGGCGTGGCGGAAGTACGGGATCAAGCCGTGGCGCAGGGAGACGTTCAAGTTCTCCACCGATCCCGAGCTGGAGGCGAAGGTCCGTGACGTGGTCGGGCTGTATCTGGACCCGCCGGCCAAGGCGATCGTGTTGTGTGTGGACGAGAAGTCCCAGATCCAGGCGCTGAACCGGACCGCCCCGATCCTGCCGGTTCGTCCCGGGCTGCCGGAGAAGGCCACCCACGACTACAAACGCAACGGCACCACCACGCTGTTCGCCGCCCTCGGGATCGCCACCGGGCGCGTGACCGATGCCTGCTACGACCGGCACGGCAAGGCCGAGTTCGGCGACTTTCTCAAGAAGGTCGCCCACGCCTACCCCCGCCGACAGTTGCATGTGGTGGTCGACAACTACCACACCCACAAACACCCCGAGATCCAGGCCTGGCTCGCCAAGAACCCGCGCATCACACTGCACTTCACACCCACGTCTGGTTCCTGGCTGAACCTGGTCGAGGTGTTCTTCGGGATCATCACCCGCCAGGCCATCCGGCGCGGCAGCTTCGACAGCGTCCCCCAACTGGTGACCGCGATCCGGAAGTTCATCGCCGGCTGGAACGACCGCTGCCACCCCTTCACCTGGACCAAGACCGCCGACGAGATCCTGCCCCACGCCAGCCGTAAACGAGATTCAGACGCAGGAGACTAGCTGCCGATCAGTGGTCGGCCTTCTGTCATGTTCGGAGGTCGTGTCGAACGGATCCGGATCGGATCGGTTCGTGCCGGGTGGCTCGCCCGCGTCCGGGCCGCGAGGGAGTCGACCGTCGAGCGCTCCGGTTCTGCCGGATTCGCGCCGATTTCCGTCAGGAAGCGAGCATTCGTTTGCTGGGTTCCGCCGGCGACTCCGGTCACCAGGCACGCCGATCGGCGGCCAGCCTGGGAAGATCGTCACATGCCCGTGTTCGAGGAGCCGGATGATCAGCCGACAGCGTCGCTCATAGAGGAGGCGCTCGGGGATGCCGCTCCGTGCTGGACGACGCTGACGAATCATCTCGCAGCGGCAGGCGCGCCGGTCGAATGGCGGTACTACCGGGACGGCGGTTGGCTTGCCAAGGCCGTCGGCCGGAGAAGGACCGTCGCCTGGCTGAGCGTCGAAGGCGGGTACGTCCGGGTGACCTGCTATTTCGCCGAGCGGCACCGCGAACCGCTGCTCGACGACGAGAACCTCGCCGGGCTTCGTCACGCCATTGCCCGGACCCCGCTCAGCGGAAGGCTGCTTCCGGTGACCCTGGAGGTGCGGTCGGCCCGCGACACCGGGACCGCCATCGCGGTGATCGCCGCGAGGCTCAGGCTGGCGTAGCTCGGCCACCGGCGCCGCCGGCGGGCGTGGTGCAGCAGGCGCTCCGGTCGCCGTACGGAACCGAAGGGGACGCGGTCGGGCCGCCACGATGGCTCTCGGCCCGGCGGGAACCGCTCCCGGGACGTCTCATGGACGGTCCGGGTTCTCCTTGCCACGCCGCCGGCGCGAGAACAGGCCGCGCGCCTTCGGCTCGGTCTCCGTACGGCTCACGGGCTCGCGTTCGGGTGCGGCTTGTGACGCTGCCGCCCGGACGCTGAGGTTCGTCAGCCGTCCGAGCTCGTCGAAGGTCGCCGTGAGCGCGCCGTCCGGTGCCGTCAGCGTCACTGTCTCACCGTCCTCGACGATCGACAGCCCCGGGCGTCGCGTCGCGTACGCACGCACGGCGAGACGGTGATCGTCGAGGAGACCCGCTTGCAGGAGGCGGGGGATCAGGGTCGCGAGCTGCAGGACCGAAGGTGCCGGCAGGTCGAACTCCTCCGGGTTGTCGAGCACGAACCAGGCGTAGGAGTCGTCGCCGGTGGGCGCCCGGTAGAAGACCGGTGCGCGCAACCCGCTGACCGCCATGGCGGCGAGCACGTAGTCATGCGGCGGGGCCTCCCTCTCCGCCAGGCCGTCCGCCTTCCGTGCGTCGGCATCCAGCGGGAGTTGCGCGGTCGTCAGCTCGACGCTGCCGACCTGCTCGCCGACCGCCCTGGTCCGAGAAGCGAGGTCCACGACGGCATCGGGGTAGCCGTTGATGTTCTCCCAGCCCCACAACCAGGTGTTCGAGTAGCCGGAGACGGAGCCGACGAAGCTGGGACGGAAGATCGCCGGCGGCTCCCGTTCGAACCAGAACACCGCGGGCTCGGAGAGATCGGCCCGCCAGGCGTAGGCACCGTATCGCTCTGCGAAGACCTCTTGCGCCTCGGTCGCCAGGATCATGACCTGGTCGGCGAGCTGACGGATGGGATCGCCCTCAGATGAGAGGTGCAGCGTGAGACTGTCGTTCATGGGTTTCCTTCCGTGATGTCCGCATCGGCGTCGACGGGTGTTGGAGCGCGGCCAGGCTCAGTTCCGGCGAGCGCCGCGGGGGTCGTCGAGCGGCCGCGCGGAGCCCGCCGACTCTCCGGCAACGCCGCGATGGCGGAGATGCGGACGGTGGTCACGGTGGCCCCTCCGAGACCCGGCACACGTCGATGCGGCGATCCTGCGGTGTCCACACGCCGAGCGCGAGTCGTCGCTCATCGAGCGCGCAGACCCACTCCACCTCACCGTCCTCGTCCAGCCACGGGATGTCGATCCGCTGCGGATCCTCCAGTGCCGGTCCCGTCGCGACGAGACCCTCGCCCTGCGCGATGAGCAGGACGCGGCCATCGGGCAGCATCGTCGCCGAGAGGCCCCAGCCCATGTCGACGCCGGCCTCGGCGGCATCGAGGCTGCCGATGGTGGCGAGCCCGGGCCAGGAGACCACGCGAGTCGTCTCCGGATCCGTCGGGTGCGGCACCAGCAGAAGCCGGGAGCCGTCCTCGCAGAAGCACGCCGTGACGGGATCCTCGCCCGGAAACAGCTCCTCGGCGGTCAGTCGGTCGTTCACGACGTCGACGCGCAGGAGGGCCGACCCGTCCTGGCCCATCGCGAACTCGATCAGGACCGACCCGTCGGCGGGGTGGACGAGGCTGAACGCCGTGGCGTCCTCGGTGTCGACGGTGAGGCGATCGATCCTCGCGGCGGTGTCGTTCCCGGCCGTCGGATCGATCAGCAGCACCTCGTGCGGTCCGCCGTCGGGGTCGGCGACAGTGAGCAGCAGCCGGTCGGTGCGGGCGGCGGGGAAGGCGGCCGAGTCCACTCCGGGGATCGGCAGCGTGAGCACCCCGTCCGGTCGCTCGACCCACGCCGCAGATCGCCCGGCGGCGACGACGATCGACAGATCGTCGCTCGCCGTCAGCAGGGTCGCGTCACGCCGCAGAGCGGAAGGGCGCTCGAGTTCCGCCGTCAGGTCGCGGCCGAGCCGCACCGCGACCCCGCCGGCCAGGCGGAACCGCGGCCTCGCGCCGCCCGACTCCCAGCCCGGCCGCGTTCCGGGCAGTTCCGGGAACGTCTCGAGCCGTGCGAGGCGCAGGGTCACGATCCGCCCGCCGGCCCGGGCGATCCGACGATCCCCCTCCGGGGACGTCCGCTCCTTCGGCTCCCACCCTGCCCGGGGTCCGTCCGCGGCGGCCCGGAGAGACGCCCCATCAGCCGCAGGCCCAGTCGAAGACGTCCGACTCGAGATCGATCTGCGCGCTCCCGTCCCCGCCGAAGTTCAGCCCGGGAAGTTCGACCAGCTCCAGGTACCAGGGGGTCAGTCCCTCGGGCATCCACTGGGTCGGGAAGCAGGTTCCGCCCAGATGACACGGTGCCAGGTGCTGGGCCCAGGGGTGCAGGTCGTCGCCGGCGGCGTTCCATCGATCCTGATACGCCGATCCCTCGCCCGGCTCCTCGACGGGGGCGAGGCCCGCGTTGGGATCGTCGCGCTCGAGGAGCCACACCGGCACGGTGGGCTGCTGTTCGTCCCAGGCGTTCGGCCCCTCGTCCGTGGCCGCATGCTCGCCCGGATGCCGTGAGTCCGGCGGCGGCAGGGTGGGGCCCGCGGCCAGTTCCTCCTCGGTCAGCCACAGCAGTGCGAACTGCCCGTCGATGACGTCGGTCAGGCGGGTGAGCATGGCGTGCGGACCTGCGTGTGCGATGTCGGTGGCGAACGGATCGTCGGGCCCGGTGGGCACGAACTGCTCGGCGAACTGGCCCTCGCCCTGGAAGAAGGCGATCCCCGGGTGGCCCGGGCCCCTGCGCCGGTACTCCGCCGGCAGGCGCAACGTGATCGCATGGAACATCGGCAGACCCGTCGACGAGCCGCGGGGCCAGGCTTCCGGGGCGATGCCCGGCCCGGCGGAGCCGACCCACCCGTCGGGAGCACGATCCGGTGCGGCCACACCCTGTGACGAGGTGGGCTCCTCCGCGACCAGGCCGTCGTCGATCCCGAACCAGATGTCGTATGCCCGTGTTCCCATCGGTCTCCTCTCAACACTGCATCGAGGCTTGTCGTCGCCGTCAGGGCCGTCGGGTCGCCGGCGTCGCCTTCGCCCCGGTGGAGCCGTGTATTGCGGACTGCTCGGCACCAGAATTATGCCGGGCACACAGACTAACCGATCGAACCCCTTGTGGCGGCATTTTTGAACCGTGTGGTTCGGATATCTCCCGAGTGCGTTCGACGCCGTCGCGGTCCATGCGTCGGGTCGAGATTCCTCAACCCTGGCGGGAGGGTGGGCCGGGACGCTCCGACGGCCGGAAGGGCCGCAGTGCTGTTCGGCACGTCGCGGAAATTCGTTTCGCGTGCATTCACATGATAATTTCCCCGCAACCTGCAAACGCTCGATTCCGCGCGGTTGTCGAGGCGAGCGCGAAACTACTCTCGAAGGGACGCGGCATGCGTCGATCTCTTGTCTATCCGGCGGTGGGGCTGGCGGTGGCCGCCGGTTCGATCCTGGGCGCTCAGCCGGCCTGGGCGGATACCACCGAGACGATCGCGTTCAGCGGCGCGGCGCAGTCCGTCACGGTGCCCGCAGGCGTGTGCCGCGCGGAGATCTCGGCCTCGGGCGCCCAAGGCGGCACGGGACAGTACGACGTGCTGGGCGGCAAGGGTGCTCAGGTCGACCTGGATCTGAGCGTCACCCCCGGCGAGGTCTTCGTGGTGGACGTCGGCGGCGCGGGTGGCGCCGGCGAGGAGGCCGCCGAGAGTGCCGGGACGCACGCCCCGGGTGGCTACGGCGGTGGTGGCGAGGGCGGCCGCTATGCGACCGGGATCGCAGCGGGTGGCGGCGGCGGACGCACGACGGTCAGCCGGTCCGGCGGTTCCGGGGGTGCGGGTGGTGTCAACGGGGTCGTCAACCCCAACGGCACGGACGGCGAGTCGTCCGTCGGGGGCGTCGGCGGCGCCGGCGGAGACTCGATCGGCGATCCGCACGGCGGCGCCGGTGGCGGTGGCGGCGGTGGCTATGTCGGCGGTGGCGGCGGTGCGGCGTCCCCGACGGAGTACAACTCCGGTGCGGGCGGTGGCGGCGGGTCCAGTTACGGCGCGACCGGTGCGCAGTTCACGACCGGGGACCGCGAGGGCGATGGACAGGTGGTCATCACCTTCGTCGAGTGCGCACCGTCACCGACGACGACGCCCACGACCACGGCCACGCCCACGACGACGAGCACGCCCACGTCCACGAGCACGTCGGGCCCGGAGCCGTCCGCGACGACGAGCGCGTCGGAGATCGTCACCCCGACGCAGTCGGGCGATCCCGTGAGCCCGACCGCGACGCAGCCGCCGACGGGACCACTCGCAGAGACCGGGACGTCGTCGTCGATGACGTTGCTCGCGATGCTGGCGCTGGCGCTGATCGGCATCGGAGGAGTCCTGGTGGCGAAGCCGAGATGGTCGAGGCGATAGCGGCCTGCTGCGGACGCCGGGCGGCAGCCGCTCACGGGGCGGATAAAGATCTCCTTACCGGCCCGGAGCGTCCGGTGCGCCGGGCTTAGCCTCGGAGCAACCGGATCCTTCTGTCGGCTGCGTCCACGCCGTCGATGCCGGACTCGGTTGACGCTGACGATGGGGTGGGCTGTGAGACAGGGGGGATCCGGTCCTCGCCTTCGGGCGCTGCAAGGGGCGGTCGGGTGTCCTGGCCACGGGGGGTGTCGTCCGGACACCCGGCGCTCCCGAGTCCTCGGGTGAGGATTCGTGCATCGGTGGCTCATCGACCACCCGAAACGAATAGGGTCCGGCCATGGTCTTCTCCGCCGAACACCATCGCATCCCCGCGCCGTTGCTGCGGCTGACGGGCTGGGACGGCCTCGACTTCCGGGGACGGGCGTTCCTGGTCGCCGCCGCCACGGGCCTGATCGTCTCGACGGCATCCGGCATCCACAGCGCCGTGAACGGTCTCGGCTGGGCGCAACTGCTGCCCAACGTCGCGATGGCGCTGTTCGCGATCGGCATGACCTGGCTCGTCAAGACCACCCGGCGAGCCAATCTGGCCTACGTCCTCGTGGTCGTCGGCGTCTTCATGCTCACCTTCCCGTGGCTGTTCTTCACCGGGGGCGGCTATATCGGCGGGATGCCGGTCTTCTTCGTCTTCGCGCTCGTCGTCACGGCCTTCATGGTCGAGGGCGTCACGCTGTGGATCCTCGGCTCGCTGCTGGTGGTGCTCTACGCCGCCTGCTGCCTCGTGGCCTACCTGCGCCCGGAACTCGTCGTTCCCCTGCCCACCCAGAAGGCCGTGTTCCTCGACATCGTCTTCGCCATCACGGTTTCGGGCGTCGCGTTGGCCGTGGCGCTGCACCTGCTGCTGCGGTTGCACGACCGCGACCGCCGCCTGCTCGCGCAGCGGAACGGCCAGCTCAGGCAGGTCGACCGGGCGAAGTCGGACTTCCTCGCCATCGTCGCGCATGAGCTCAACACGCCGCTCGCGGCGATGCGAACCCTCGCCGAGGGGATCGCCCGGAACGCATCGGACGGTCAGCCTGTGGCCCGCGAACTGGCTGTCATGGACTCCGAGGCGGAGCGGCTGGGTCGTCTGGTCGGCCAACTCCTCGATGTCGCCAGGATCGCCGACGGCCGTCTGGATCTCGATCTGCGGGAGGAGAACCTCGCGGCCATCGTGCAGCAGACCCTTCGTGCCTACCTTCCGCTGTGCACCCGGACCGGGAACACCCTGGAACTGGCCCGTGGCAGTGCGAGTCCCGCGGTGCTCGTCGACCGCGAGCGGGTCTCGCAGGTTCTGGTGAACCTGCTCGCGAACGCCGCGCGACACACGCACGAGGGAGCCATCACCGTCGCCATCAGCGAGCGTGCGGGCTTCGCGGAGCTGTCCGTCCGCGACACCGGCGAAGGGATGGCGCCCGAGATGGTCGACCGGCTCTTCGACCAACCGCCCGGCTACCCCAGCGGCGGGCTGCGTTCGGCGAAGGACACGGGGCTGGGCCTGGGGCTGCAGATCTCGCGCCATATCGTGACCGCGCATGGGGGCGAACTCACCGTGGTCTCCGACCTCGGAGAGGGGACGATGGTGGCGTGCACCTTCCCGCGGGTGACGACCCAGACCGTCAGCGCGGAGTGAACCGGACCTGCTGGAACACGTAGCGGTGATCGGCGGTCAGGATCAGTTCGAACGCGCTCGCAGCGTCGAGGCGGAGCTTGCGCCTCAGGTTGGAGATGTGCTGACGAACCGTGTTCGTCGGCACTCCCGAACGGTCGTCCCACACAACCTCCAGCAGTTCCTCCTGGGTCATGCCGCGCCCCGCATTGGCGGCGAAGTAACCCAGAAGCTGCATCTCCTTGTGCGACAGCGTGATCGGGCGGCCCTCCAAAGTGACCTTGCCGGTGACGAAGTCGAGGTGGAGCGGCGGCAATTCGATCCGCGTCGCCCGCGCCCCGGCGCGACGAAGCAGGGCGTTGATCCGAGCCGTGAGGACATCCAGGCTGAACGGCTTCGTGAGGTAGTCGTCCCCGCCGGCCGCCAGCCCCCGCACCACCGCGCTGTCCTGGCCCAGGGCCGTGACATAGATGATCGGAGCGAACGTCATCCGGCGCAGTTCGGCGCACAGGTCGTACCCCGACCCGTCGGGCAGCAGGACATCGAGCAGCACGATGTCGGGCGGCTGTTCCCGGACCGCCGCACGGGCCTGCTGGATGGAGGCCGCCTCGATCACGTCGAAGCCCTGCTGACAGAGGTGACGCGTGAAGGTTCCGAGCAGGGCGGGCTCATCCTCGACCACGAGCACCAGCGGTGCCCGTCCCGCGTACCGAGCCATCGCGTCTGCCCTTCCTCCCGCCGCCAGCCTAACGAGACCGGGCCACGGCCGTGGGCCTGTTCGCGAGGTCCGATGGGGAACACGGCGGCCGGCTGAGTGCCGCGGCACAGGAGACGCCCACGCGGATCCTCGACGGTCGGCGGCTCAGGAGCGGCGCAGGCACGAACGGGCCAGCAGGCCGGCGGCGAGTCCGTTCGCCGTCCCGGCGGCGACATCGGAGGGGTAGTGCATCCCGACGTACATGCGCGACCATGCGAGCGCGGCGGGATATGCGACGCAGGCGGCGTTGATCGCGGCGCGCAGAGCCGGGGAACGGATGTCGCGCGCGAGCCCGGCGTACACCGTCATGAGAGCCACCGTGGCACCCTGGTGACCCGACGGGAAGGACGACGTCGGCTGTTCGTGATCGCGCCGCGGGACGGCCGGACGCTCGCGGTTCACCACGGCGCCGACGGAGAGGTACACCCCCGTCTCCAGGATCAGGGCGACAGCGGGCAGCGCGGCCGTTCGCCACGAACCCGTGCGGTGGCGCAGGATCGCCACCGCGGCGATGCCGTGGAGGACGCTCGCGGGGACGTCCGCGACCGTCGACACCAGCCGGGACGCACGGTCCTTCGCCGGAGTCGCCGGCTCCTGCAGCCGCTCGACCATCGCTGTCTCCCGCTCGGTGATGCCACGGCGCCCGGCCAGGGCGCGGCCGACCACGACGTTGGCGACTCCCAGCCCCACCGCGGGCGCGACCCCGTGGGTCACGAGACGGCGCAAACCCTCCCGCGGCGGTCCAACGGAGCCCTCCGTGCCACGCGCGTCGCGGACCCGGCGGCGGGATCGGAACCTCATGTATCGACCCTAGCGAGCAGCACTGTCGGAGCACGTTCTGACGGAGCACCGACCCCGGGTTTCACCGGTCGGGCTTCCTTAAGGATTGCCAAGTTTCCTTAAGACTTGCTAGCCTCGAAAGCGCTGGACCCGTGGAATACATGGGAAATCGAGGCTCGCCTCGATCAGTGCTCCGGGTGGAGCAGGCACCTCCTGCTGCCGGATCGAACGATCGACCGAAGGGACGCCTGGGCGTGAAAAGCGGTCAGTTCCAACTCCGATCCTCTGCGCGTGCTGCCACCGCGCTGGTCCTCGCCGGCGCCCTGGCTACGACGGTCACGGCGTGCGGCATCGAGACCACCAACATGACGACGTCCGCCGACCGAATCGCCACCGTGTCGCCGACCTCGTCCACGACCGGCCGCTCGGCGACCACATCGCCGACCTCGTCCGCGTCGTCCGCCACCGCGACAGCGGCTCGATCGGCCCAGACGAGCACGACGTCCGCCTCGCGCTCGGCGCGGCGAGCAGTGGGCTCCGCGTCCGCCCGGACGAGCACTGCGCAGCAGGCGGGCGCGGCCACCAGCTCCGGGACGAAGAGCAGCGGGACGAAGAGCAGCGGGACGAAGAGCTCCGGGACGAAGAGCAGCGGGACGAAGAGCACCTGCTCCATCGCCCCCGACACCGGGTCATCGATGCCCACCGGCGACATCCAGGGCTGGAAGCAGGTCTACGCCGAGGACTTCAACACCCCCGTCGCGCTCGGCTCGTTCTCGTCGTCGAGCTACAAGAAGCGGCTCACGACCTACAAGGGAGCGGACACCTCGGGCAGGGGCGTCTATGACGAGAACAAGGTGCTGTCCGTCTCCAACGGCGTGCTGGACTGGTCGGTACGCACCGAGAACGGCACGCACTACGTCTCCGGCGTCGTCCCGCATGTCGCCGGTCAGTGGGGTCAGCAGTACGGGCGCTACTCGTACCGATTCCGCGCCGCCACGATGCAGGGCTACAAGTTCGTCGGCATCCTGTGGCCCGACTCGGACAACTGGGCCGAAGGAGAGGTCGACTTCCCCGAGGTCGGCGAGCTGACGTCGACCGAGTACGCCTACGCGGCGCTGCACCGCCCCGGCGACCTGTCCTCGGGAAAGCCCAGTGGCGTGACGAAGTCGGAGACGAAGGCCACCCTGAACGACAACGGGTGGCACAACGTGACCATCGAGTGGAAACCGGACTCCATCACCTACTGGCTGGACGGCGCGTGGGTCGGGACCCACACCACGGGCATCCCGAACACCAAGTTCCACCTGGTGTTCCAGGTCGAGACCAACCTGTTCGACCGGGCCATCCCGGACTGGGTGGCCGGACATGTCCAGGTCGACTGGGTGACCTTCTACACCCGCAACGGCTGCTGAGGGGCCGAGAACGAGGCGCGGCCACCGTGGGAGCGAAGGCCGGCCACGAAGCCCGCACCGCGGTCTTTGTTTATCGGTCAACCGTGTCCTACGCTGGGCCCATGCACGCAGCCTTCCAGGTTCCCTGCGCGGTGTTCTCCTCGCGTGGCGGTATGTGCATGTGTTGTCGTGGCATCCCGGCCTGACGGCACCCCTGCCTGATCGCCGCGCCCACGGCGGCCCCTCCCCTCGCGGGGCGCCCGCCCTGGGGCGGATCTCGATCCGGCGAGCCATTCCCGGCCATCAACCGCACACCCGCTGGAGGGACACACCAATGCCCATCTTCGACGACGCCACCGCGCTCATCGGACGCACGCCGCTGGTGAGGATCAATCACCTGTACGGCGACAGCCGAGCCACCGTGCTCGCGAAACTCGAGTTCTACAACCCGGCCAACTCGGTGAAGGACCGGATCGGCGTCGCCATCATCGACGCGGCCGAGGCCTCCGGAGAGCTGCGACCGGGTGGGACGATCGTCGAGGGGACGTCCGGGAACACCGGCATCGCGCTCGCGTTCGTCGGCGCGGCCCGCGGGTACCGAGTGATCCTGGCGATGCCCGAGACGATGTCGAAGGAGCGCCGTGCCCTGCTGCGCGCCTATGGCGCGGACCTCGTCCTGACCCCCGCGTCGGAGGGGATGCGCGGCGCGGTCGCCGAGGCCGAGAGGATCGCGGCCTCGACCCCGGGTGCGATCCTGGCCCGCCAGTTCGAGAACCCGGCGAACGTCGAGATCCACCGGACGACGACGGCCGAGGAGATCTGGGCCGACACCGAGGGCGGCGTGGACGCCGTCGTGGCCGGGATCGGCACCGGCGGCACCATCACCGGCGTCGGCCAGGTGCTGAAGGAGCGCAAGCCTGCGGTCAGGATCGTCGCCGTCGAGCCGGCGGAGTCCCCGCTGCTCTCCCAGGGCACCGCCGGGCCCCACAAGATCCAGGGCATCGGAGCGAACTTCGTTCCCGCCATCCTCGACCGCGGCGTCATCGACGAGATCCTGCCGCAGTCCTCCGAGACCGCTTTCGAATGGGCGCGACGCGCCGCGAAGGAGGAGGGCCTGCTCGTGGGCATCAGCTCCGGAGCCGCCCTCGCCGCCGCCGGTGAACTGGCCGCGCGACCCGAGTACGCCGGGCGGACGATCGTGGTCGTCATCCCCTCCTTCGGGGAGCGCTACCTGTCGACGCCGCTGTTTGCCGGACTGCTCGACTGAATCCATCCGGCCCGCCTGCCGCGGGCAGGGGACCGACAACCCATCGACGAACGGAAACCACATGTCCCGCGACGAGGTCTGGAACCGCATCCGGGTCGATGCCGAGGCAGACGCCGGCACCGAACCGGCACTGGCCAGCTTCCTCCATTCCACCGTCCTCAGCCATCCCCGGCTGGAGGACTCGCTCAGCTACATCCTGGCCGGCAAGCTGGAGAGCTCGGCGATGAACGCGCTCACCCTGCGACAGCTCATCGACGAGGCGCTCCGCGAGGACCCCGCCATCGGGTCCTCGGTCCGCGAGGACCTGCGGGCCGTGCTCAGCCGCGATCCGGCATGCCGCAGCTACCTGGTGCCGCTGCTGTACTTCAAGGGGTTCCACTCGCTGCAGGCATACCGGGTCGCCCACTACTTCTGGACCCATGACCGGACGGCGCTCGCGCTGTACCTGCAGAGCCGCATCTCCGAGGCATTCGCCGTCGACATCCATCCCGGCGCGCGGATCGGCAAGGGCATCATGTTCGACCACGCGACCTCGGTCGTGATCGGGGAGACGGCCGTCGTCGAGGACGACTTCTCGATGCTGCACGAGGTGACCCTCGGCGGCACCGGCAAGGTCGGCGGCGACCGGCACCCCAAGATCGGCCGCGGGGTGATGATCGGCGCCGGGGCCAAGGTGCTCGGCAACATCCGCGTCGGCGAGGGTGCGAAGGTGGGCGCGGGCAGCGTCGTGCTCGAGGACGTCGCCCCGTTCACGACCGTCGCGGGTGTCCCCGCCCGGCCCGTGGCATACCCTGCGAACGCGCATCCGGCCCTGGACGACATCGGGCTCTGAGCCTCCGCGCGGGCGTCGTCCGCGCGTCACGGGCATCCGCCGGGGAGCCGTCCGCGAGCTGCCGAGCTCGGAGCCGGCGACGGCGTGGCCGAGGCGCCCCTATCATCTGGCTGTGAGCTTCCCGCCCCCTGCGCCGCAGCCGCGTCACCCCGGCGCAGCGCCCTGGCCAGGCGGGCGCATCGTTCCTCCGCCCCGGCCGGCGGCCCCGATGCGCGGGCGGACCGTCCATCCCGTGTGGGGCGGGCGGCCGACCGCCGCTTTCGGCGGCGCCCCGCCGCCGGCGTGGCCGCAGGCCCCCGGCCACGGTGCACCGCGTCCCTACCCCGCCGGCTTCACCCGCTTCGCAGCACCCGGCCCGATGCCGCGACGACCCGGCGGCGCAGGCGGGTGTCTCCTCGCGGCCGGGATCGTCGGTCTCGTCGGTTTCCTCGTGGTCGCCGTGCTCGGCTACGGCCTGGCGTCGCTGGGGTCCCTCGCGACACCGACACCACGCCCGTCGGTGACGACGCTCGCTCCGACGGGAACGACACCCGCTCCGACGACCTCGGTCACGCCCAGGCCGACGCCCACGAAGCCCGTCACGCCGAAGCCGGTCACACCCGAACCGAAGCCCCTCCCGGTGAACCCCTACACGAGGCAGCATCCCGGCGGCACCTATGCCGACGACGGGTACAACCCGCCCCGGCGTGTGCTCACATGGTGGCCGACGGCAGACAGCATCGCGCAGGCGAAGCGATGGCGGACGTCCAACTCGCTCTACGCACACAGTGTCGCGACGCCCGTCCGGTGCGCCCGCGACCCGATGCGGATCGGCGAGATGTCGGTCGCGGCGCAGCAGGCGGGGTACGACGCTGTGGTGGCATGCCTGATGAGGATCTGGCGGACACCGGTGGAGCGGGCCGGTGACACGCTGCCGCGTCCACCCGTCCACGTGTTCACCGGCACGGTCACGTCGGCGTGCGGAAAGGTCTCCGCGGTGAACGTCGGCGGTTTCTACTGCACCGCCAACGGCGCGCTGTTCATGAACGGAACCATGCGCACCGTGTACAACGGCCAGGGCCAGGTCACTTTCTGGGGGGAGGAGATCCTCGCCCACGAGTTCGGCCATCACGTGCAGGCCAGGACCGGGATCCTCGACGCCTCCTGGCGATATCAGTACTCCCTGAAGGGGAATGCCGCGCATGTGGAGGCCACCCGCCGCGAGGTGCAGGCCGAGTGCTTCGCGGCCCTCGCCATGGTCGCGATCCGGAGGTCGGCCGGGATGAACGCGAGCGACTACGCGGCCTTCGTGGAGGTGCGCCGCCGTTCGGCCGGGGGGCTTCCCGACCACGGAACCGCGGACACGCTGGAACGCTGGCTGAGGAAGGGCTTCACAAGCGCCCGCCCGGCTCAGTGCAACACGTTCACCGCGCCGGAGTCCCAGGTGCGCTGACGCGCCGCGGTTCGCGGCCGCCGGTCAGTCGATGCTCTCGACCACCTCGACCGGCGGGTACACGGGCCGCCACATGTTGTCGGAGATCGCCTGCACCAGATCGTCGTTCTCCGCGCCCGCGAGGCCCTCGGCGACCGCCTGGGACGCCACGGCGATGCCGACCGTGGCGGACACCCGGCGCAGATCGTTGATCGAGGGCAGCAGCGAGGCGCCCTTCCCCGACTCCCTCACGGCGCGCGCGACGGCGTCCGCGGCGGCCACGATCATGCCGTCGGAGACCCGGCCGGCCTTGGACGTCACGACACCGAGGCCGATGCCCGGGAAGACGAGCGCGTTGTTGGCCTGGGCGATGGTGTGCGTCACTCCCGCGCGGACGACCGGGTCGAAGGGCGACCCGGTCGCGATGAGCGCCCGGCCGTCGGTCCACTCGAGGACGTCCTGCGGGGTCGCCTCGCACTTCGAGGTCGGATTCGACAGCGGCATGATGATCGGCTGATCGCAGTGCGCGGCCATGTCCTTCACGATCCGCTGCGTGAACGCGCCCGACTGCGCCGATGTCCCGATGAGCATCGTCGGCTGGACGCGGGAGACGACCTCGGCCAGGGTCGGCTGCCCCTTCGCGCTCTTCTTCCACCCCGCGACCTCGGAGGCCGCGCGGGCATACGGCGCCTGGAAGTCGCGCATCGGCCCGCCCTCGACGATGAGGCCCTTGCTGCCGAGCGCCCAGAACCGAGCGCGGGCCTCGTCGTCAGACAGCCCCTCGGAGACCAGGAGCTGCACCAGCAGATCGGCGATCCCGACCCCGGCGGTGCCGGCGCCGTGGATCACGATGCGCTGATCGGCCAACGTCGTCCCGGTGCGGCGGACGGCGGTCAGCGCGGCGGCGGCGACCACGGCCGCCGTGCCCTGGATGTCGTCGTTGAAGGTGCACAGCTCGTCGCGGTACCGGTCGAGGATGCGGTGCGCGTTGGCCGCGCCGAAGTCCTCCCAGTGGATCATCGCCGACGGGAACAGGCGGTGGGCGGTCTGTGTGAACGCGTCGATGAAGTCGTCGTAGCGCTGCCCGCGGACGCGCGAGTGGCGCACGCCCATGTACGCGTCGTCGCTGAGCAGTTGGAGGTTGTCGGTCCCGGTGTCGAGGCCGACAGGCAGGACGCGGTTGGGGTGGATGCCGGCCGCCGCGGTATAGACGGCGAGCTTGCCCACGGTGATGACGATGCCGCTCATGCCCTGGTCGCCGATGCCGAGGATGCCCTCGGAGTCCGTCACGACGATGAGATCGACATCGTCGGAGCCGAGCCCGTAGTTGCGCAGCGACTCCTCGATCACCTCGGGGTGGTCGATGTCGAGGTACACGCCTCGCGGTCGTGCGTACCAGTGGCTGTACTCCTCGATCGCCTGGCCGATCGTGGGCGTGTACACGATCGGCATCATCTCCTCGATGTGCTCGCTGAGCAGGCTGTAGAAGAGGATCTCGTTGCGGTCCTGGAGGGTGGACAGGAACAGGTACTTGGCGAGGTTGGTGGGCTGCTGCCGGAACTGCCCGTAGAGGCGCTTCATCTGCGCGTGGATCGTCAGCAGCGCCGGCGGCAGCAGTCCCCGGAGCCCGAGCGCCCCGCGCTCCTCGATCGTGAACGTGGTACCGAAGTTCGTCATGGGGTTGACGAGGACGTCCCTGCCGCGCGCTGCGATGCGCACGTGCTCGACGCCGTCGACATGGCTGTACTCGAACTGCCCGGGCATGACCGTAGTTCCCCTCGTCGATCGGTGTGTCTCTTGCCACGCTACCGTTGCGGCGCCTTCGGGCGGCGCAGTCCGCAGAACCGCAAGCGGGGATCCGCGACCGCTGCGACGGCGTAGGATCACCGGCCCGGCACACCGGGCGCCCGCGTAAACTGCGCCGAAGCGGCGGGGTGCCCGGCTCGGGCCGCCGCCCGCCGGAGGAAGCGGGGTGAGGCAGGAGTGGCGAACGTCCGCGATGACGAGACGGCGCCCGCCGGCCGAGGCGCGACCACCGAACCCGCCGGCACGTCGCCGGACCTGCTCCGGTTGCGGGGTGTCGACGTGACGCTCGGCGGTACCGATGTCCTGTCCGGCCTGTCGCTGTCGGTCGGTGCGGGAGAGTTCGTGTCGGTCATCGGCCCGTCCGGCTGCGGCAAGTCGACGCTGCTGCGCGTCGCCGCCGGTCTGACCGCACCCACGTCGGGGTCTGTCGAACGGGCCACGGACAACATCGGGTTCGTCTTCCAGGATCCGACGCTCATGCCGTGGCGAACGGTCGCCCGGAACGTCCGGCTGCTCGGAGAGCTCGCGGGCACGGAGCGGAAGCGGTTGCGGGCCGAGGCCGCGCAGGCGATCGAGACCGTCGGGCTGGCGGAGTTCGCCGATCGGCTTCCCCGGGAGCTGTCGGGCGGGATGCGGATGCGGGCCAGTCTCGCGCGGTCGCTGGTGCTGCGACCCGACCTGTTCCTGTTCGACGAGCCGTTCGGCGCACTCGACGAGATCACGCGCGAGCAGCTCAACCTCGTCCTCATGGGGCTCTTCCGCGCCCGGTCGTTCGGCGGGCTGTTCGTCACCCACTCGGTGGAGGAGGCGGTGTTCCTGTCGACGCGGGTCGTCGTGTTGTCGCCTCGTCCCGGCCGGCTGCTCGCCGACATCCCGGTGACATTCGGCTTTCCACGGGCGCTGGATCTGCGGTACACGCCCGCGTTCGCCGCGTTGGCGGGTCGCGTGGCGGGACTGCTGGAGGGTGCGCTGTGAGGGCCTCCGACCCCTCGCCCGGACGCCGCGGGCACGGCTGGGTGGTGCGCGTCGGGGGGCCGCTGGTCGTCTTCGTCCTGATCACGGCCGGCTGGTACGCGCTGAGCTACCTCGTCCTCGCCCCCGACCAGCGGTTCCTGCTGCCGCCCCCGCACGAGGTTCTCGCCGCGGGCGTGAGCGAGCCGGTGCGGGGCGAGTTGCTGGCGGCGTCCTGGGTCACCACCCGGACGGCCCTCATCGGGCTCGGTGTCGCTTTCGCGATCGGGGCGTTGCTGGCCGTCGCGATGGCCCGCGCGCAGTGGGTGGAACGCGCCCTGTACCCGTACGTGATCCTCTTGCAGACCGTTCCGATCCTGGCGATCGTGCCGGTGATCGGCTTCTGGTTCGGCTATGAACTCGGCGCCCGGGTCATCGTCTGCGTGATCGTGGCGCTCTTCCCCCTCATCATCAATCCGCTCCACGGGCTGCGGGGCGTCGACCGGCGGCTGCACGACCTGTTCGACCTGGCGGGCGCGTCGCGCTGGGCGCGGTTGTGGAAGCTGCAGGTGCCCAACGCGCTTCCGCATGTCTTCGTCGGGCTGCAGAGCGCGGCGGGGCTGTCGGTCGTCGGCGCGATCGTCGGTGACTACTACTTCGGGCGGGGCGAGATCGGCCTCGGTCTGCTGCTGGCCCGCTACAGCTCCCGGTTGCAGTCCGCGGCGATGCTGGCCGCGGTGCTCGCCGCCTGTCTCATCGGCCTCGTGGCGTTCTGGGTGTTCGGCGCGCTCGGCCGCCGGATCGTGGGCCGCTGGTCGGAGGCCTGGGGCGCGTAGACTTCGCCTCCGACGCGGCGGAACCCCGCGCGTCGCGATCCGTCCTCACCGCCGCACAGGAGAGACTCATGATTCAGCGCGTCCGCCGATGGGCCGCGGCGATCGTCGCGCTCGCCGCGTGCGCCGGGTCGCTGACCGCGTGCACCTCCGCCGCCGCGCCGACGGCCACTTCGGGCGCGGGACCCCTCGCCGGCGTCTGCCCCGCGACGGTGGTGATCCAGACCGACTGGGAACCCGAGGCCGAGCACGGCCCGCTCTACAACCTGCTCGGGGACGACTACACCATCGACACGGAGAAGAAGGCCGTGAGCGGCCCTCTTCTGGACGGGTCCACCGAGACGGGCGTCGACGTCGAGATCCGCATCGGCGGATCGCCGGTCGGGTACCAGTCCGCCCAGGCGCTGCTATACGGGGACAAGGACATCCTGCTCGCCTATGGCCGGGTCACCGAGTACCTGGCCGCGCAGGCCGACCTGCCCGTCACGGCGGTGATGTCGGGGTTGGAGAAGAGCCCCTACGCGATCTACTGGGATCCGCAGACCTACCCCGACGTCCACACGATCGGCGACCTGGCCGAGCACGATGTCACCGTTCTCGCCGGCGCCACCGAGGACGTCTGGATGTCCTACCTCACCGGGGAGGGCATCCTCGATGCGAGCCAGCTCGACCGGAGCGACGCGCCCCGCCCTGCGACCTTCGTCGCGGCCAAGGGAAAGGTGGCCGAAGCGGGCTACATCACCGCCGAGCCGTACACCTACGAGCACGAGGTGCCGGAGTGGGGACGTCCGCTCACGGGTCAGCTCATCCACGACACCGGCTATCCCGAGTACTTCCAGGCGCTGATCGTCCGCGAGGACGACGTCGCGGCCCGGGCCGCGTGCCTGGAGAGGCTGGTGCCCGTCCTGCAGCGGGCGCAGATCGCCTACGCCAAGGACCCGGCTCGTGCCAACGCGCTCATCGTGAGCCTCGTGGACGCGTACGACACCGGCTGGGTGTACTCCGCGGGCGCCGCCGCCTACTCACATGATCAGCAGGTCGCGCGAGGCCTTCTCGCCGACGGCGCCGATGGTGTCATGGGCTCGTTCGAGACCGCGAGAGTCCAGCGGCTCATCGACATCGTCGCGCGATATCACTCCGCCGACGTGGCGCGGTACGGACCCGACGACCTCGTGACCAACCGATTCCTGGACACGTCCCTGCACCTGGGGTGATCCGTCACGAGTCGGTCCCGCCCGGGAACCGCCCGTCGAGGACAGCGGCGAGGACCGACGCGACGCCGTCCTCGTCGTTGGACGGCGCGACGTGGTCGGCGAGGGCGAGCGCCCGGGGGTGCGCGTTGGCGACGGCGACGGCCGACCCCGCCCACTCCAGCATCTCGAGGTCGTTGAGCCAGTCGCCGATCGCGAGCACCTGTGACCGCTCGATCCCCAGGGCGTCGCAGAGGCGGGCGAGGCCGGTCCCCTTGTTGACCCCCTCGGCCTGGATCTCGAGGAACGGGGCTCCACCGTCGCACACCGCGACCCCCGGCACCTCGAACGAGGCCGCGAGCTCGTACAGCGCCTGGATGGTCCAGCCCGGCGCCCGGGCCAGGATCTTGAGCGTCGGGAGGGCGAGGAGCTCCTCGATCGTCTCCTCGGGCAGCCCGGGGGTCGGCGGCTCACCGTCCGCGGGCCCCGCCAGGTCGGTGTAGCCGTGCTCGCCGACGACCTGCCGGCTGAGCTCGCGCGCGACGGCGATGCGCAGGGACGGGACCTGCTCCTTGAGCCGGGCGATGATCATCCGGGCCGCATCGGCCCTCATCTCGATGCTGTGCCGCACGGTCAGGTCGGGGACGTCGATGCCCAGCGCGCCGTTGGCCGCCAGCACGGTCCCGGCGAAGCCCAGCCGTGCCAGCGGCTCGGCGAGGTTGCTGAGCTGGCGCCCGCTCGCCGGCACGAACAGGATGCCCGCGTCGGCGACGTCCCTGATGAGCCGGTGCGTGCGTTCGCTGACGGTCTTGTCGCTGCGCAGCAGCGTGCCGTCGAAATCGCTGGCGATGAGTCGGATCACGTGCGGAGACCTCCTTGCCTCGGCGCAGGCCCCCGCCCGCGGCTCAGCCGATGCTGTCATGCCCGCGGCCTCGGGAGGGGCGCCGCGCCCAGGACCAGCATGTGGTGAGAGCGGGGGAGGATCACCATGTGCTGGCAAGCGTCACGGACCACCACATGGCGGGCTCCTGCCGGACGCTGTCTGCGCGTCGGCCGGAGCCGCTGCCGAGCGATCCGCCTCGCTAGGCGCGCGCCGCGCCGGTCCTCGTGCGCAGCATGGCCTCCAGCGTCGCGAGGGTCACGACGCCGTCGGGGACGAGGGCGCGGGGGTCGCTGAGGACCCGCGCGGGGCTGCCGGGCTCGCCCAGGTCTTCGAGGACGGCGGCGGCACCGGTGAAGTCCTCGTCGGCCGTGAAGGCCGAGACCGTGACCAGTGTCTCCAGGCCGGCGGCCACGGCGGACTCGACGCCGTTGGCGCTGTCTTCCAGGACGACCGCCTCGTCGGTCGTCGCACCGACCTTGTCGAGGGCGTAGAGGTAGATGTCGGGTGCCGGCTTCTTGTGCGTGACGATGTCGCCCGCGTACACGGGGATCTCGGCGGCGAGGTCCCCGACCGCCGCCGCCAGGTTGGCGCGCACCGCCGGCTCTGCCGAGGTGGACGCGACCGCGACCCGCCAGCCACCGGCCAGCGCCTCGGCGGCGAGCCGGGCGATGCCGGTGCGCCCGGGCAGGGCGCCCGACTCGACGAGGTCGGTGTAATAGGCCGTCTTCCACTTGTGCCAGGCGGCGAGCATCTCGTTCTGGCCCGCGAGGTCGGCGGGAAGGCTGTGCGTGGCGACGAACTCCGGCGTGAGGAGCGTCCTCATCCGCTCCTTGCCGCCGGTGATCTTCAGCAGCCGGGCGTAGGTCGCCTCGTCCCAGCGCACGGGCAGGCCGAGGTGGGCGAACAACGCGTTGAATGCGGGCAGATGGCCGGCCCTCTCCGTATCGACGAGCACGCCGTCGCAGTCGAGGATCAATGCACGCGTCATGTGCGGACTCCTTGGCTCGGGGGAGCGTGCCGCCCTCCGGGAAGGCGACGGTGACTCCCTGTGTTCTTCCAGGCTAGCCGAAGTTGGCTGTACGTGTATATACAAGTTTGCTGAGAAGTCCCTGAGCCCCGTTCGGGGTGCTCCGGTGAGCGGACTCCGCGCTCTCACGGTGCGGTGTCGCCGTGAGCGGCAGGATGGGGGGGCGACCCACGAAGGAGTGTGACATGTCACGATGGAACGCGGCCGAGGCGGCCGCGCTGACCGATCCGGTGGAGCAGCTCGCGTACGTCTCGCGACTGCTGGGCTCCGACCCCGACCTCGTCCTGCACGGCGGCGGCAACACATCGGTGAAGAGCACCGTCACCGACATCACCGGCGCGATCGTGGACACGCTCCTCGTGAAGGGCTCCGGGTACGATCTCGCGACGATCCCGCCGAAGGGATTCGCACCGCTGCGGCTCGCCCGCCTGCGCGAGCTGCTCGACGTGGCGCGGCTCGACGACACACGGATGATGAGCGAGTTGCGCTGTGCCCTCCTGGACGGGGGCGCGCCGGACCCGTCGGTCGAGGCATTGCTGCACGCGGCGCTGCCGCAGCCGTGGGTGCTGCACACCCACGCCGACGCGATCGTCACGCTGACACACGTCCCCGACGAGGGCCTGGTGTCCCGCGTGCTCGGGCCGGACGTCCTCGTCGTGCCCTACATCATGCCCGGATTCGACCTGGCCCGGCTGGCCTCGCGCCTGTGGGCCGAGCAGGCGAGCGGCACGACGGTCGGACTCGTCCTGCGCGGGCACGGGCTGTTCACGGTCGGTGCGACCGCCGAGGAGGCGTACACGCGGCACCTGGCCCTCGTCGACAGGGCCGCGGCTCACCTCGCCGCGGCGGTCGGACCGGCACCGACGCCCGGAGCGCTGCCCGGTGTGCCGGGCGTCGAGCTCGCCGCCCTGCGGCGCTCGTTGTCCGAAGCGGCCGGGGCTCCGCTCGTGATGTCGCGGCACGTCGACGTCGCGACGGCGGCGTTCGTCGCGCGCGACGATCTCGCGACCGTCACCCAGCAGGGGCCGGCCACTCCCGAGCACTCGATCCGGACCAAGCGCGTCCCCCTCGTCGGGACGGACGTCGCGGCGTATGTGGCGGCCTACGAGGCCTACGTCGCCGAGAACGAGGCGCGGCGGGGGAGCCCCGTCACGCGCCTCGACCCCGCCCCGCGCGTTGTCCTCGACCCGCGGCTGGGCATGCTCACCGCGGGGCGGACGGTGAAGGACGCCGACATCGCGCGGGACGTGTATCGCCACACGATGCGGGTGATCACCGCGGCGACCGCCTGCGGCGGCTATGTCGCGCCGACCGCCGAGGAGATCTTCGACGTCGAGTACTGGGATCTCGAACAGGCGAAGCTGCGCAGGGCGGGCACGCCCGCCCGCTTCACCGGCTACGTCGTGCTCGTCACAGGCGCATCGACGGGCATCGGGCGGGCCTGCGCCCGCGCGTTCCTCGCGCAAGGCGCGGCCGTGGTCGGCACCGGACGACACGAGAACGTCCAGGAGGTGTCCGACAGCCCGGCCTACCTGGGGCTCGTCGCCGACGTGCGCGACGCCGACGCCATGCAGGAGGTGCTGCAGCGCACGGCCGAGCGGTTCGGCGGCATCGACATCCTGGTCGCCAACGCCGGCGTCTACTCGCCACCGGCGCCGATCGCCGCCCTCGACGACGACGTGTGGCGCAACGTCCTGGGCACGAACCTGGACGCCGTCGCGCGCCTGTTCCGGGACATCCATCCCTACCTGGCGGCGTCCCCGGTCGGCGGGCGGGTGGTCGTCGTCTCGTCGAAGAACGTGGCCGCACCGGGCCCGGGCGTCGCACCCTACTCGGCCTCGAAGGCGGCGGTCACCCAGTTGGCCCGCGTCGCGGCGCTCGAATGGGCCCCCGAGGGGATCCGGGTGAACCTCGTGACCCCGGATGCGGTGTTCGACACCGCGCTGTGGAACGAGGATCTGATCGCCAGCCGGGCGCGCAAATACGGGTTGAGCGTCGAGGACTACAAGCTGCGCAATCTTCTGCGCACCGAGATCACCAGCGATCTCTGCGCGGCCGCGGTCCTCCACCTCGCCTCCGACGACTTCTCCGCGACGACGGGCGCGCAGGTGCCGATCGACGGCGGCAACGACCGGGTGATCTGAGGGTCAGCGCGCCCCTGCGGACGCGTCGCCGGGGACCTCCTCGTAGCGGGAGAACGCGGTCGCCTTCGCGACGAGGTCGGGTTCGGGGCGGACGCCCGTGTAGAGCACGAACTGCTCCAGCGCCTGCAGGCTCATCACCTCGGCGCCCGTGATGGTGGGCGTGCCGAGTTCCTCGGCGCGCCGGACGAGGACCGTCCGGGCCGGACGGGGGACGACGTCGAAGACCACCTCGGCGGCGGCGACGACCTTCTCGGGCGCGGCGAGCACACCGACGTCGGCCCCCTCCATGCCGAGCGGGGTGCAGTTCACGAGCAGTGACGGACGCAGATCTGCGAACTCCGCCTGCCACGAGAAGCCGTACCGCTCGGCGAGCTGGGTGCCGGTCGCCTCGTTGCGGGCGACCACGGTGACGTCGGTGAAGCCCGAGTCCCGCAGCGCGGCCACGGTCGCCTTCGCCATGCCACCCGATCCGAGCACGGCGGTCGAGCGGGGCGTCACGCCGTGATCGCGCAGCAGCGACACGATCGCGAGATAGTCGGTGTTGTACGCCCGGAGACGGCCGTCGGTGTTCACGATCGTGTTGACGGACTCGATCGCCGCCGCCGACGGGTCCATCTCGTCGACGAGCAGGATCACGGCGGACTTCCACGGCATGGACACCGCGCACCCGCGGATACCCAGCGCCCGGACCCCGCCGATGGCGGCGACGATGTCGGTCGTGGTGAAGGCCTTGTACACGTAGTCGAGCCCGAGGGCGTCGTACAGGTAGTTGTGGAATCTGGTGCCGGTGTTTCCGGGGCGTCCGGCCAGGGAGATGCACAGCCTGGTGTCCTTGGTGAGGCCGTCGGTGATGGTCCGTCGCATGCGGCCAGCCTACGAGGCGGCGCCGATGCCCGTGCCGATGCCGCGGAGTCCTCCGGTGCCGTGGCCCCTCGGGTCAGGAGGCCGGGACTTCGATGACCGGGTGGCCGGCCGACGAGAGAGCTTCGAGGGTGTCGCGGGCGGCGGGGCTCGCCGGCGCGTCGGTGATCAGTCCGACCGACGGAGGCAGGGGCGCGAAGTAGGGGTGACGGTGACGTCCGCCCAGCTTCGAACTGTCGAGCAGCACCCAGGACGCCCGGGAGACCTCGATGATGAGGGACTTCATGACCTGGAGTTCGAGGTCGGGACAGTTGAGGCCCCGAACCGGGTCCACGGAATCGGCGCCCAGGAACGCCACGTCCGGGGCCAGGTGGGAGAGCTGCTGGGAGGTCAGGGATCCCAGGAGCCGCCCCCCGCGCGGGTGGAGCCTGCCTCCGAGGACCAGCACCTCGGCCGATCCTTCCGCGAGTGCCATGAGGCTGGGCAGGCTGAGCGTGGCGAGGGTGACGTCGGTCCGTGCGGCGAGGAGTCCGGCGAGCTTGGCCACGGTTGTCCCGGCATCCAGGAAGACCAGGCTGCTCGGCGGGACGAGGGTCGCCGCCTTGATGCCGATGCGGAGTTTCGCGCCTGCGTTGAGCTGGTCCTTCTGGTGCCATGAGGGGTCGTTCGGGCGGCTGAGGGCGCCGCCCAGCACGCGGACGACCTGGCCGTTCCGCTCGAGATCGGCGAGGTCACGTCGCACGGTCGACTCGCTGACCCCGAGCGTGGCCGCGAGGTGGGGGATCTCGACCAGGGTGTCCCCGGCGAGCAGGTCGAGGAGTCGGCGATGCCTGTCCTGCGTGGCCGATCTGCGTGTTCGGTTGCGTTCGGGCACCTGCCCACCTCCTCCGACCCGAAACTAGCAGATGCGCGTGATGCGCAATATCTGCCCGCATTCTTGACGTTGATACGCAAGTACGTGATAGTTGATGCGTACCGAAAGCACTGTCGAAGGGGACGGGCATGGCTGATGTCGTGATCATCGGGGACGACCTGACCGGGTCGAACGCCACGGGCGCGCTGTATGCGATGGGCGGCCTCGCCGTGGTCACCGTCGCGGACATCGCCACGGCCGAGCGAATCCAGGACGACGTGGACGTGCTGGTGTTCAACACGGAGTCCCGTCACCTTCCCGGGCCTGCCGCGTCCGCCCGAGTCGCCGAAGTCGTGGCGTTCGCCGCCGGGACGGGCGCGCAGATCGCCAAGCGGGTGGACACGACGCTGCGCGGCAACATCGCCGCCGAGGTCGCCGCCGGCCTCGCAGCCCTGCGTGCCCGTCGCGACTCCGGCCGGCAGGCCGTCTTGATGGTTCCGGCGTTCCCGGCCTCCGAACGGGTCACGGTCGGCGGCTGCCAGTTCGTCCAGGGCGTGCCCGTGGCGCGTTCCTGGGCGGCCGGCGATCCGTTCACGCCGGTGACCACGTCCCGCGTCAGCGCCCTCTTCTCCGGCATGCCCGGACTACGGACGCGCGAACTGGGGCTGGAGGACCTGAACGCGGATCTCGCCGCGTCCCTCGCCACGGCGGGCCACAGCGCCGATGTCGTCGTGGTCGACGCGTATGACGACGCCGACCTCCTCACCGTTGCGAAGGCCGCCCAGCGCGCCGCCGAAAGCGGCGACCTCGAATGGCTGGTGGTCGACACAGGGCCGTTCGGCGTCGCGTTGAGCCGACAGCGCGGTCTCGGCGGCGGGCGCACCGAGCAGAACCCGCTGATTCTCGTCATGGCCGGAAGCCTCACCGAGCAGACGAGGGCCCAACTCGACCATCTCGCGGCGACGTCGGATGCCCGGCTGATCACGGTCGACCCTGCCGTCGACGCGGCGACCGACATCGTCGAGCGGCTGGCACAGGCGGCGATGGCAGGTCACTCGGTCATCGGGCTGCGCACCGTCCTGCCGAGCGGCCCGCCGACGGCCGAGGCCGCCGACACGAGCCTGCGGCTGTTCGCGGATGTGGCGCGCGCGGCGACCGAGCGGTTGCGGCCCGCCGCGATCTACGCCACCGGCGGCGACGTCGCGATGACCGTGCTCCGCGCGCTGGGCGGCGACGGTTTCCGGATCCTCAGCGAGGTGCTCCCCCTGGCGGTCGTCGGCGAGGTCAGCGGCGGCCCGTACGCAGGCATCGGGCTGGCCACCAAGGGCGGGCTGATCGGTGACACCGACGCCGCCACCCTCTGCGTGAACGCGCTCCAGCAGGCGTCGAGGCACGCCGCCGACGTCACTCTCGTCTCTCCAGCCACATCAGAAGGGAAGTAACACACGTGACCGACACACAGCCCCCGGTACTGGGCGTCACGGTCGGCGATCCGGCCGGTATCGGACCCGAGATCAGCCTGGCGACGGTGATCCGTCCCGAGATCCGTCGTCGCGCACGGGCCGTGCTCTATGCCGATCCGAGCGTCGTCGAGCGGGCCGCCGGCATCATCGGTGCCGACGTCGAGGTACGCGTCATCGACGACCCCGCCGACGCCGCCACGGAGCCGAGCGTCGTCGACGTGATCGACATCGGCACGATCCCCGATGCGGACGAGATCGAGTTCGGCGTCGTCCAGGAGGCGGCGGGACGCGCGGCCGTCGCCTCCATCGAGCGGGCCGTCGAGGATGCCCTGGCCGGGCGGACGCAGGGCGTCGTGACCGCTCCCATCAACAAAGAGGCCATCTGGTCCACCGGCTCCCGCTTCCTCGGACACACCGAGATGCTCCAGGACCTCACCGGCGCGGAGAAGACCGACACCATGTTCGTACTCGGGGATCTGTGCACCTTCTTCGCCACCCGTCACATGTCGCTGCTCGAGGCGGTGCAGGCGATCCGGAAGGACCTGCTGGTCGGCTCCATCACGCGAGCGCTGCGTGCCCTGCGGGTGTTCGGCTACGCGGAGCCTCGGCTCGCCGTGGCCGCGCTGAATCCGCACGGCGGCGAGAACGGCCACTTCGGACGCGAGGAGCTGGACGAGATCCGGCCGGCCATCGAACAGGTGAACGAGGAGACGGGCGCCGGCGTGCTCGGGCCGATCCCCGCCGACTCCGTCTTCCATCTGGGCATCGGAGGTGCCTTCGACGGCATCCTGTCCCTCTACCACGATCAGGGCCACATCGCGACGAAGACGTACGACTTCGACCGGACCGTCTCCGTCACGGTTGGCCTGCCCATCCTGCGCACCTCCGTCGATCACGGCACGGCGTTCGACATCGCGGGAAAGGGAACGGCGTCGCCGCAGACCATGATCTCGGCCTTCGACGCCGGCGTGCGATTCTCCGCCCGCAACACGGCGATCGCTGCGGCCTTCCCGCCACGTACCGACACGACTCCGCCTTCAGAGAGGAAGTAGCACCGGTGTCCCCATCCGTTACCGCATCAGCAGTGCCGCAGAAGCGCTGGGCATATGTGATCCCGGTCGCGGCGATCATGTACATGCTCGCCTATCTCGACCGCAACAACGTCGCCGTGATCCTGCCGTTCATCGAAAAAGATCCGACGATGCACCTCACCGTCTCCGACAAAGGCCTGGTCAGCGGCATCTTCTTCGTCGGCTACATGTTCCTCCAGATTCCCGGCGCCGTCGCCGCACAGAAATGGAGCGCCAAGAAGACCGTCCTGATCCTCATGATCACCTGGGGCATCGCCGCGATGGCGTGCGGGCTGGTCGCCGACCGCAACCAGTTCCTGGTCGCACGCTTCTTCCTCGGCGTGTTCGAGGGCGGCGTGTGGCCCGCCGTCCTCGTGCTGCTCGCCAGTTGGTTCCCGCTCACGGAGCGTGCGCGTGCCAACGCCCTGTGGATGCTCTGCCTTCCGCTGTCGTCGATCGTCATGGCGCCCCTGTCGGGCGTCCTGCTCGAGTCCTTCAGTTGGCGGACGGTGCTCATCATCGAAGGCATCCCGCCGCTGCTGTGGGCCGTGGTCTGGTGGTTCGCCGTGGCCGACCGGCCGAGCCAGGCCAGGTGGATCACCCCGGCCGAGCGCGAGTACGTCGAGTCCACCCTCGCCGCCGAGGAGGCCGCCAAGCCGGCCGTCGACCCGAAGGGCGGCTACCAACGCGCGCTGAGGGATCCGCGGGTGCTGCTGATGATCGCCATCTACTTCTGCTGGATGACCGGCTTCTACGGCTTCAGCCTGTGGTTGCCGACGGTGCTGAAGAACCTCACCGGCGGATCGCCCATTCTCGTCGGGTGGCTGACGGCGATCCCGTACCTGATCGCCCTGGTCGGCATGGTGCTCGTCTCGCGCTGGAGCGACCGCACCGCGAACCGGAAGCTCGCTGTGGCCGTGCCGCTGCTCATCGGCGCCGGCGCGCTGGTCGTCGGGCAGTTCGTCACCCTCCCCGTGGTGAACATCGCCCTGCTGTGCATCGCGGCGGTCGGCATCTACGCGCCCTACGGCCCGTTCTGGGCACTGCCCGCGGCGTTCCTGCGCATCGAGGTGCTGGCGTTCTCGATGGGACTGATCAACGCCTTGGGCAACCTCGGCGGATTCGTCGGGCCCTACGCCGTCGGGTGGATGCGCGACGCGACCGGCAGTGACCTGATCGGCTATCTCTTCCTCGCCGGCATCCTGGTCCTGAGCGCGTTGCTCACCGTCATCGGCGTGAAGACCCAGCAGCCGAGCGCTCCGGCGACGGCCGAGGGGAGCACCGTCGACGCATGATCGACGGCCGGTGGTGGGCCCCGTGCCGGGCCCACCACCGACGCGGGTGGAGCTAGGCTCGCATCGTGCCCGCACTCCCGCCGGATCTCGTGGCCGGCCTCGACGTCCTCGGCAGCGTCCCGGTGGCGGGCGGCAGCATCGCAGCCTCCTTTCGCCTCGACACGGCCGCCGGGCCGCTGTTCGCCAAGACGCACCCTCGACCGAAGCCCCGGATGTTCAGCCGGGAGGCGGCCGGACTTCGCGCACTGGCCACGGCGGCTCCCCCCACGATCGGCGTCCCGCAGGTCGTGCGGGTCACCGCGGGAGGCCTGGTGCTGTCGTGGATCGACGAAGGACGGCGCAGGCCGTCGACCGAGGACGAACTGGGCCGCGGTCTCGCGCACATCCACCGGTCCACCGCGCCGGCTTTCGGAGCCCTCGACGGGGACACCTCGGGATACCTCGGGTCCATGCCCATCGACCTCACGCCCACCGCCTCGTGGACCGATTTCTTCCTCGAGCGCCGGCTCGTGCCCCTCGCCGAGGCGGCGATCGCCAAGGGAACGCTCTCGCCCGAGGCGCGGCGAACCATCGACCGGCTCGCGCCGCGTGCCGACGAGCTGTGCGGCCCCGCCGAGCCCCCCTCCCTCGTCCATGGCGACCTGTGGGCCGGCAATCGCCTCGTCGACACCGACGGACGGAACTGGCTCATCGACCCGGCCGCGCATTTCGCCCACCGCGAGATCGACCTGGCGATGATGCGGCTCTTCGGCGGTTTCGGACCGCGCTGCTTCGCGGCCTACGACGAGGCCTTCCCTCTCGCGACGGGGTGGCAGGACCGGATCGACTGGTACCAGGTGCCGCCCCTGCTCGTCCACGCGTACCTGTTCGGCGGCTCCTACGGCGACAGTGCCCTCGATGCGCTCCGCCGGTACCTGTGACCGTGTCCCGAGGCCGTCGCCTCGGGCTCGCATGCGGGGGTCGTCGGCGGTGACCGGTCGGTCGCTTTCGCGACGGACCTGTAGTCCGTAACCTGATCACCGAGAGCGTTCCCACCTTGGCGAAACGTCTGTACCGGAAGGACGGCGGCGTGATCGGACTGCCCCCCCATATCCAGGCATGTCTCTTCGACCTCGACGGCGTGCTGACGAGCACGACGCGGCTGCACATCGGTGCGTGGAAGCAGGCCTTCGACGACTTCCTGCGAAAGCGCGCCGAGGAGACCGGCGACGACCTGTACCCGTTCGACCCCGCCGCCGACTACACGCGCTATGTCGACGGGCGGCGCCGTGCCGACGGCGTGCGGACCTTCCTGGCCAGCCGCGGCATCGAACTCCCCGAGGGCGACCCGGCCGATGCGCCGGGCATGGGGACGGTCAACGCGCTCGGCAACCTGAAGAACACGATCGTCGTCGCGCACATGGACACCGAGGGGGTCGACGAGCGCCCCGGCGCGCGCGCCTACCTGCAGGCCGCCGAGAAGGCCGGGCTGCGCCGAGTGGTGGTGTCGTCCAGCGCCAACGCCGCCAAGGCGCTCGCGCTGACCGGGCTGGATCGGCTCATCGAGGCCCGGGTGGACGGGGTCGTCGCCCGCGAACGCGACCTCCCCGGCAAACCCGACCCGGCGACCTTCCTGTACGGCGCGGAACTGGCCGGGGTCGATCCGGCGTCGGCGGCCGTGTTCGAGGACGCCGTGGCGGGCGTGCAGGCGGGCCGCGCCGGGGCGTTCGGGTTCGTGGTCGGGATCGACGACGCCGGACAGGCCGATGCGCTGCGGGAGGCCGGCGCCGACATCGTCGTCCCGGATCTGGGCGCGTTGCTGTGAACCCGGCCGACCGGCTCACCCACCTCGAGGTCGGCGAATGGGAGGTGGTCGAGCCTGAACTGGCGCTCGAGGACGTCGGCCACGCCGAGTCGGTGTTCGCGCTCTCCAACGGCTTCGTCGGGCTTCGCGGCACTCTCGACGAAGGAGAGCCGGCGGTGTCCTCCGGTGCGTACGTCGCCGGCCTGTACGAGCGGTTCCGCCTCCCGCACGCCGAGCCGGGCTACGGGTACCCCGACTTCGGGCAGGCGATGATCCACGCGCCCGACGGCTCGGTGATCCGGCTCATCGTGGACGACTCGCCGTTCGACGTGCGGCTCGGGACGCTCCACGCCCACCGCCGGGTCCTGTCGCTGCGCGAGGGGACGCTGACCCGAGACGTCGACTGGTCGACCCCGCGCGGGCGCCGCGTACGGATCTCGTCGACCCGGCTGGCGTCGTACGAATACCGCTCTGTGTCGGCCATCCGCTACACCGTCGCCGCCGTCGACCAGCAGGTGCGGATCATCCTGCAGTCCGAGCTCATCGCCAACGAACCGATGGCCCCGGCCGAGGGATCCTCGAAGGACCCGCGTGTCACCCACGTCCTCGCCCAGGCACTGCGACCGGTCGCGCAGGAGCGCAGCACCTCCGGGGCGCTGCTGGTGCACCGCACGAAGCGCTCGGGCCTCACGGTCGCCGCCTCGATCGCGCACGAGATCGCGTCCAGCGCGGACGCCGAGATGTTCGTCGAGACCCGCCCCGACTGGGCACGGACGTCCTTCGTCGCCGAACTGCTGCCCGGCGAGTCGCTCACGATCACCAAGTACGTGGCGCACGCGACCTCCACCACGCGGGCGGTGCCGCTGCTGCGCAGTCAGGTCTCCGCCGCCGTGAGCTCGGCCCGCCATGACAGATGGGAGGGGCTGGTCGCCCGGCAGGCCGAGCATCTCGACGCGTTCTGGGACACCGCCGATGTCCACGTCACCGGCCGTCCGCGGCTCACCGGCATGCTGCGGTACGCGCTGTTCCAGGTGTATCAGGGCGCGCTGCGGAACGAGGGCGCGCCCATCGGGGCGAAGGCCCTCACCGGTTCGGGGTACTCGGGCCACACCTTCTGGGACACCGAGGGCTTCCTGGCCCCCGTCCTGGCGGCCGTGCTGCCCGACGCCTGCGCCGACGTCCTGCGCTGGCGCGCGTCCACGATCGATCTCGCGAAGGACCGTGCCGCGGAGCTCGGCCTCCAGGGCGCCGCCTTCCCGTGGCGGACGATCGACGGCACCGAGGCGTCCGCCTACTGGCCCGCGAGCACCGCGGCGATGCACATCAACGCCGACATCGTGAGGGCGTTCGAGCTGTACCGCTGGGTGACCGGCGACGAAAGCCTCGAACTCGACGGGGGGCTGCCGGTGATCGTGGAGACGGCCCGGGCATGGATCTCGCTCAGCCATGAGGGACGCAGCGGCAAGGTCCACCTCGACGGCCTCACCGGGCCGGACGAGTACACCGCGGTCATCGACGACAACGTGTTCACCAACCTGATGGCGCGGCGTGCGCTGCTGTCGGCGGCCGAGCGGACCGGACGGCATCCCGACCTGGCCGCCCAACTCGGCGTGACCGATGCCGAGCGGGCGCATTGGGCGGCGATCGCCGAGAACATGTTCATCCCCTACGACGCCGAGCTGGGGGTTCATCCGGCATGTGCCGGGTTCACGCGGTTCGACGAGTGGGACTGGGAGCGTTTCAAGGACAAGCACCCGATCCAGAACTACTCGCCGTACTTCGAGATCTACCGCCACCAGGTCATCAAGCAGGCCGATCTCGTGCAGGCGATGTGGTGGTGCCCCGAGGAGTTCGCACCCGACCAGGTCGCCCGCAATCTCGACTACTACGAGCGGCGGACGTCGCGCGACTCGTCACTGTCGGCGACCCCGCAGTCGGTCGTGTGCGCGCAGGCCGGGCACCTGGATCTCGCCCTGGCCTACCTGTACGAGGCGGCAGCGGTGGATCTCGAGGACGTCCACGGGAACGCCGACCACGGGCTGCACATGGCTTCGCTCGCCGGATCGTGGCTGGCGTTCTCGTGCGGTCTCGGCGGGTACCGCGAAGCCCCCGACCGGCTCGTGCTGTGGCCGCAGCGCCCCGACGGGGTGGAGGGGTTCGGATTCCGGCTGCTGTGGCGGGGCGCACGGGTGACGGTCGCCGTCGAGGCGGACACGGTCACCGTGCGTCAGGAGGGGGACGCGCCGCTGCCGCTGCGGCTGTACGGCGAGGAGATCGATCTCGGCCAGGAGCCGGTCGCCCGGCCGTTGCGCCGCGTGGAGCCGCTGCTGCCGGAACCGGAACAGCCCGTGGGGCGCGCGCCTGCACGTCTGTCCTGAACTGTTGGACGGGCCGCTGCCCGAGCTGAAGACGTAGCAGAGTGGAGCTATGACGGTTGACCAAGTGAATGCCGCAATCAATCTGAGACTGGCCCTCATCGGACTGCCCGTGCCGAACGCGTCGGACGACGCCGCCGAGTCTCTGGTCGCCCCGATCCTCGCTCGTCAGCGCGAGTTGGGCCGGCGCCTCGTGAACCGCCTGTGCCCGGTCGACCAGCGGGTGCAGGACTTCCTCGACTCCTACCTCGCCGACACCGAGGTGCAGCCCGAACTGCCGCCGTCCACGCTCATCCTCGACGAGGCGGGACTCGCCCGGGGGCTGTCACTGCCCCGCGTGGGGGACGCGTTCTCCTCGCCGCTGTTGTCGTCCTACCGGCTGCTCAACGGCGTCCTGCACAACCCGGCCAACGACCGCCGGACGACCCAGGGCGTGTTCCACGTCGTCGAGGGCGGCTCGGACATTCCCGACGACAAGCTGGCCGTGCCGAAGCAGGCCTTCGCCCGACTGCTCGAGCGTGCGTTCGAGGCGCCCGCCGAGGCGACGCTGCTGCCTTACACCGCCAACGAGGATTCGCCCGCGCACGCGTACGTCTCGCTGCTGCTGCGGCCGCTGGTCGTGCCCGCGGTGCCGGGTGTGACGGGGGAGAAGCGGATGGAGATCCGCTTCATCGCCCCCGGCGGTCTCGTGTCCAACCTCGACTTCGTGGAGGGGATCTTCGGGAACGCCGGCGACCCCAACCTTCCCGAGAACGACGCCGCTCTCGCCCCGCAGGGGTGGACCGGCACGACCGGCATGGTGATCCTCGCGCCGCACCTGACCGCGGTGACGAAGCGCGAGCTCGGCCTGCCGCACCGCGATCAGGCCACCGAGCGGCAGCGTCGCGACGGCATGTGCTGGACCGACGAGTCGGAGCGCTACAACGACGGCAAGGCGTTCAAGGTGTGCGCGCGGGACGCCCGTGGCGTCATCGTGACGATCATCGCCGACAACTACTACGGGTACTGCAAGAAAGAGGTCAAGACCCAGATCAGCTACTCGGCCAACCTCTTCGGCAACGTGGAGGAGGAGCACTCCGGCGGCGCCCAGGTCTACCCGAGCTACAACCTGGGCCAGATCTACACCGACGACTCCGCCGGCTCGTCCTCCTCGCTGGCCGACGTCGTCGCGCGAGACCCGGAGCGGTTCCGGCTCCAGCCCGAGGGATATGCGCTCGACGTGAAGGAGCCGCAGGTCGTTCTCGTCCCGGCCAACTCGACCTACAGCCTTCGCGACCAGACGGTGAGCTGGAGGACGGCCGACGGGACCAAGCAGTCGATCCACATCCGGGCGCGGCGCGTGTACATCGGGCCGAACGGCTACCGGGTGCATCTGGCGCGCAACGAGACCGATCAGACCCAGTGGAGCCTGATCGGCACGGCCCCCCGCTCGACCCAGTGTCACAAGCCGGCGACGGTGTCGGGCGGCGGCAAGTCCGAGATCAGCAAGGCCATCTCGGCGGCGTTCATCATCGGCAACGTGTACAGCCCGGCCTACGAGTCCGACATGGCCGCCGTCGCCGAGATCCTCGAGCACGACTGCTCCGACCGGTTCGCCGACCCGGCGGCACAGACCGACAAGCGCCGCATCCTGTCCGACAAGCGGAGCATCGGATCGGTCATCAAGCTCCTGACGCCGTCGGAGACCGACTACACGCCCGAGTACAACGCGTGGCTGAACAGCATCCCGCCGCACATCCTCGAACTGGTGTACGTCGTGAAGCGGTTCTACCGGCCCGAGTGGAAGGACGACTGGAAGAGCCACTTCTCCGTCGGCATCATGAACGGCCGGCTGGGGAACTTCCTGCGGCTGGACGGCGACAAGATCTCGGTCAACATGCTGCGTGTCGGCTTCGAGCCCGACGGCTCGTGGCGGTTGTTCGGTCTGCGGCACGATTTCAATCCGGCCGCCAAGGTGCAGACCGAGGACGACATCACCGCGAGCACCGTGGCGTGTCCGGGCGGCGACGGGCTGAGCCGCAAGTACGTCGAGAACTGCGAGGAGCTGCTGTTCCAGCGTCCCGACGACGCGGTGATCCGCGGCTATGACAAGCAGGCCGAGAGGGACGTCTCGTCGCCGGGGACGTTCCTGTCGAACTTCCAGCCGCTGACGCACGCCGACGCCCGCGAGATGGCCGACGACGCGGTCGCGTTCAGCGCGTTCAGCACGCCGATGCAGGATCTGATCCTGCAGGCGGCGGGGATGCCCGACGACGCGTCGCCCGAGTACTTCGTGTCGAGCGCCGACTCGCGTCTCGTCAACGGCAAGCGGTCGAAGAACCCGCGGTACCTGCAGGTGCGACCCGACAGGGCGAATCCGTTCGAGACGGGGATCGCCGATCTGTGCGAGCACCTGTACCACGGGCTGCCCGTGGACGAGCCGCTGAAGCCGCCGGTCGACGTCGTGGCCGCCGGACGTCGCAACAACCCGCCCGACAAGGGTGTTCCTCCGCTGTGCTCGTACAACCCGCTGCACTACATGGAACTGCCGGAGCTCTTCATGGAGTTCATCAGCTCCATGACCGGCAAGTCGCCGTCGACGACGGGCGCCGGCTCCGAGGGAGCGATGACGAAGGGCCCGTTCAACGCGATGCCGGCCATCGTCGACCTCAACGCGGCGCTGCTGTCGTTCATCCTCACCGGCTACGACGGATGGCTGTCGGCGGCCGGGTTCGTCGGACCGAACGTCCGCGTCGACCACGATGTCAGCCTGCTCGTCCCCGAGTTGTTCTCGCGGATGACCGACGAGGAGCGGTCGGCGACGAACCTCGTCGCCGAGGGCATGCTGGAGCCGGTGCCGGACTTCACCTACGAGGGCGAGACCTGCGCGGCGAGCCGCCTCGGATACCGCATGACGGCGGCGTTCGCGCGCAAGTACTTCGGACGCATCTTCCTCCACCCGCACGTGGTGTTCACGGAGGCGATGCTGAAGCCCGAACTGCAGGATCCGGCGCTGTACGCCGAAAGTGTGAAGACCATCGTCGAGACCCACCAGCGGGTCGCGCGCGCGTACTTCGACGACGGCACGATCGACCTGGCCACCCCGCCGCTGCGGGCGTTGCTGGAGATCATGGCGAACGGTGAGACCGCCGACGGGCTCGGCCTGGCCGCCCCGGCCTTCCGCCGGCTGTTCGACCGCGACACGGTGCTGGCCGCCGACTGGTACCGGGAACGGCTGGATGCCAAGCAGGATCGCGATGCGCTGCTGCTGGAGGAGGGCATCGCGAGGATCCGGCAGTTCCTCGGCGTCCCCAGCAACGCCGAGGCGACCGAGCGGCTGCGCCTGCCCGAGCGGCTGGCCGCCGCCGAGGAGGAGCTCGCCCGGGTCCGTTCCGGGGGCTACCGCGCGTCGCTGATCGGGACGCTCGGCCTGCAGCCGTCGCTCAGGTAGGGTCCGCGACCGGAACGTCCGGCCACGGCGATCGCCCGTCCCACCCGGGGCGGGCGATCGCGTCTGTGCGGGGCCGGCGCGCGGATGCCGGGTCGGCGAACCGGCGTGCGGCATGATGGGGGATGTGTCCGCTCGCGTGCCGCTTCCCGGTGTCCTGCTCCGGTACGGAGTCATCGCGCCGCTCCCGGCCCTGGACGCCGCCGAGCTGTACGCGGCGTGCGAGATCCTGATCCAGGAGGACGTCCGCGTCTGGACGCTGCCGTGGCCGGCGACCGGTGTGCTGCGGGCATTGCGGGAGATGTTCGACGGGCGTGCCATCGTCGGCGTGCGGGGCCGCGTCGCCCCCTCCGAGCTCGCCGCCGTGCGTGAGGCGGGGGGCGCCTTCGTCGCCCAGGCGCTGGCCAGGCCCGAGGTGATCGCCCGCGCCACCGATCTCGGGCTCCCGACGCTCGCCGGGGCGCTGACTCCCGCCGAGGTCGAGCGGGCGGCGGGGCTCGACGCGAGCGCGGTCCAGCTCGTCCCGGCCGACCATCTCGATCCCGACTACGCAGACCTCTTAGGAAACGAGGTGCCCGGCGTGCCGCTCGTGGTCACCGGGAGGGTCGATTCCGCCGCCGCCGGGCGGTGGTTCGAGCGGGGAGCCGTGGCCGTCTGCCCGACCTCGCAGTTGATCGGGAACGCCTTGTCGGGTGGCGTTCTCATGGGATTGCGCGTGCGGAGCCGGGATTACTCGGCCGCGTTCGCGAGGGTCCGCTCCACCGCGCGGGATGGCGAGGGTTTGCGGGTGGTCGATTCTGAAGATAAGCTGAGAAACAGTTAAGCCGATGCCGCACTGGAAGGCCACTATGTCGCAACCTCGCCGGGCTCTGCTCGCCGACTCGGGCATTGCCGAGGACGCCATCGCCTCTCCGCGCAGGTCGGCCTCGCCCCGCCTCGCCGGCAAGCTCGCACTGCCGACCGGTATCGCCGCACCTCTGGCCGCCGTCCTGGCCGTCTCCATGATCACGACCGCGGCGGGAGCGCCCGCCCAGACGACTGCCACCACGACGACCGAGTCCGCGGCCGAGGTCGCCGCCCGTGTCGCGGCGCGCGGGACGTACACGCAGACCTCCTCGGTGACGGTGGCCCAGGAGAAGCAGATCACCCGCGACCAGACGCGTCCCACGCTCTCGAACGTTCTCACCGAGGTGGCGCTGAAGGCGGCCGGCACCCGATACACCACGACCGACCTCACCGTGCGGCAGACCCCGGCGAAGGACGCCAAGGCTCTCGGCACTCTGAGCACCGGCACCGGGATCAAGATCACCGACGCGACGTTCGGCGCGTACCGTCAGGTCATCTACAACGGGAAGGCCGGCTGGGTGCTCAACGCGAAGCTGACCTCCAAGAAGCCCTCGGGGGCGTCGGGGTCGGTGACCTCGGCCGAGTGCCGGCTCGGCTCGGCGGTCGAGAGCGGTCTGAAGGCCAACACGATCAAGATCTACCGCTCCCTGTGTGCGAACTTCCCGAAGATCACGTCCTACGGCGGAGTCCGGGCGGATTCCCTCCCGTACCACCCGAGCGGCCGCGCCCTCGACGCGATGCTGCCCTCGGTCAGCGACTCCGCGCTCGGCTGGCAGATGGCCGAGTTCCTCGTCGCCCACGCGTCGGAGTTCAACATCGACCACATCATCTTCCGGCAGCAGCTCTGGGTGCCCGGTCAGGGATGGTCGGCGATGGAGGACCGCGGCAGCACGACCGCGAACCACTACGACCACGTCCACGTCGCGGTCGCGAGCAACTGAGCCGCTAACGTCGTGGTCGTGGAAGAGGCGACGACGTGTGGCTCCAAGTCGACTACGACTCAGCGTTGACGCCGTTCAACGATCGGTTCGGGTTCGTTGCCAACTACTACGAGCGCGATCGTCCGGCGATCCAGCTCCCGCCTGGCTCTCTCGTCATCGACCTGAGTCCAGTGTTCGAGCAGAACGGCCCGCGGTTCGCTGCCGGGGAGGCGGCCATCAACGCCGCTGCCCTGCGTGCCTTCGTCTGGCTCGCCGAAGACGAGGATCTCGTTGCCCTCGACTGGCAACATCCGCCTACCGCCACTCGCCAGGACGCCAGGCACTCCCCGACGGCAGCGCAGCCATCCCTGTCTTCCCCGACGGCGATTACCACGCGCACATGACGCCCGACCTCCGCTGGGGCTCGTTCGGCCACCCGTGGCAACAGACACTCACCATCTGGGGCGACGAGCTCGTCGCCACTCTGGGTGCCGAGTTGCTCACCTGGCTACCCAAACACCGCCAGAGCGTCGTCTGATTTACCGACCCGGTGCTTCAGTCGGACGCCACTTCCGCCTAGGAGGAATCCAGTCGATCGCATCGGATGCGGAGACGTCTGGCAGCACCACAACGGACTCGTCGTAGAGGTGCCATTCGCCGCGGGAGTAGGACTCGGCTGCGAGCAGCAGCGAAGACGACGCGTCGCCGTGAAGTAGGACCTCGGTGACCAACCCGGGCGCGGAGCCGCCTTCAACCAAAGTGTCGAGCACGACCTCGACCTTGTTGATACGGCCCGCGACCAACGGGACATCCTGGCGTGAGCGAAGCGAGCCCTCGTCGGACCCGGGCAACTGCAGGTCGACGGTCGGGAGGAAGCTGAGCCCGAATACCGCATCGTCCTGATAGACGGTGATCAAGGAGTCGCGATCGGTGCCCCTGGCCCGGAGCCACGCGAAGGGCGTGCGGCCGTCGGTTGGCATCGCCCAGGCGAGTGCAACGTCGTCACTACGGGACTCGAGTGCCCACTCCTCGCCCTCCCAGCCGACGACCTCGCACGAGGCCAGCAGCAGCGCTGCCGAGATGTTCTTCGTGATCCACCCGACGTTGTCCGGAAGACCCGCAGCCGCCAACAGATCGGCGACCGCCTCTCGGGTCATCGCTTCAAGTTCGTCCAGCGGCGGCAAGGCCCCTTCTCCGCGCGCCGCGGAGAACACCGGAAAGTCGCCACCGTCCTCGCGGAACACTGCCCAGACGTCTCGCTGCTGGAAGTCGGTGAACTCCCAGCCGATGCCATCCCGCGTGCTCACGTCGCTGGCAACGGTCGCCATCCAACGAGAGCGCCAATCAGTCATGGCTCGAAAGGGCGGGCTCGATGCCGAACTTCTCGACGACGAACCGCCAGAACAAGCGGACGGACTCGGTCACTGGCCGATCAATCGAGTCGTCGTGGCCGGTCAACGACTGGTGCTCGATCCGTACGCGGTCATTCGGCGGCGGCCTGAGCCCCGCCAACGTTCGCACTGCAATGACATCAAACGGAGGCTCGTCGGCAGGCTGCGCGGCGACGATCAAGTCGAAGTGCGACGTCGCCGAGCCGAGTTCGTCGGCGCGACCCGAAGTGATGATGCTCCTCACGATGTCGACCATGTGCTGGAGAGGAACGCCGCGCGCTACCGCGGCTTCGTACTCATCCAGTCGCTCTTCCCAGCGACCAGGCGGTATCGGCGTCCGCCAACCTCTGCCCAGCGACATGGTCTCAGCGTAGTTGGCCGCGGTCGCCCAGCTTCTTGGCATGGCATTCACGCAGTTCGGATATCAACGGTCGCCGGTATGAGCCCGGGCCGCACCCGGTCCCGCCCTGGTAGGGCCACGAACCGACGGGTCCACGACGGGGCCTCGTCCACTAGTGTGGCGCTATGACAGCTCCCGTTGACGCGACGGCCACCCCCGCGTGGGCTAGGCTCGCGAGCCTTCATTCCGCGTTCGTCCCCGATCTGCGGGGCGCGTTCGCGGCCGATCCGGATCGCGCTCGGCGATTCAGCTACGCCGTGGGCGACCTGCATGTGGACCTCTCCAAGAACCTCGTCGACGACGAGGTTCTGGCAGCGCTCGTGGAACTCGCCGAACAGGTCGGTCTTCCGGCGCGGCGCGACGCCATGTACGCCGGCGAGCACATCAACGTCACCGAGGACCGTGCGGTGCTGCACACCGCGCTGCGACGCCCCGCGACGGACTCGCTGGTCGTCGACGGCGTGGACGTCGTGCCGCAGGTGCACGAGGTGTTGTCCAAGGTATACGCGTTCGCCGACAAGGTGCGTGACGGCGAGTGGGTCGGCGTCACCGGCAAGCCGATCGCGACCGTGGTCAACATCGGCATCGGAGGCTCCGACCTGGGGCCGGTCATGGTCTACGAGGCGTTGAAGCCCTACGTCCGCGACGGTCTGGAGTGCCGGTTCGTCTCCAACATCGATCCCGCCGACGTCGCGGAGAAGACGGCCGGCCTCGACCCCGAGACGACGCTGTTCATCGTGGCGTCCAAGACCTTCACCACCCTGGAGACGCTCACGAACGCGCGACTCGCCCGCGAGTGGCTGTGGAACGGGCTTCTCGCCGCCGGCGCGATCGCCGACACAGAGGACGCCCGGACCGCCGCGGTCGCCAAGCACTTCGTGGCCGTGTCGACCGCCCTCGACCGCGTCGCCGATTTCGGCATCGACCCGGCCAACGCGTTCGGTTTCTGGAACTGGGTCGGCGGGCGCTACTCGGTGGACTCCGCCGTGGGCACGGCCGTCGCCGTCGCGATCGGCAAGGAGAGCTTCGCCGACCTCCTCGCGGGGTTCCATGCCGTCGACCGTCACTTCGCCGAGGCGCCGCTGGCCGAGAACGTCCCCGCGCTCATGGGGCTGCTGAACGTCTGGTACGTGAACTTCTTCGGGGCCGCCAGCCATGCCGTCCTGCCGTATGCCCAGTACCTGCACCGGTTCGCGGCCTACCTGCAGCAGCTCACCATGGAGTCCAACGGCAAGGGCGTCCGTTCCGACGGCAGCCCGGTGACCAGCGGCACCGGGGAGATCTTCTGGGGTGAGCCGGGCACCAACGGCCAGCACGCGTTCTACCAGCTCATCCATCAAGGGACGCTGCTCATCCCGGCCGACTTCATCGCCGTCGCCAACCCGGCGCATGCGCTCACCGACGGCGACAAGGACGTCCATGAGCTGTTCCTGGCGAACTTCTTCGCCCAGACGGCGGCGCTGGCCTTCGGCAAGACCGCCGACGAGGTGCGTGCCGAGGGCACGGCGGAGGCGATCGTCCCGGCGCGGGTGTTCCCGGGCAACCGGCCGACGACCTCCATCATGGCGCCGGCGCTCACGCCGTCGGTGGTCGGGCAGCTCATCGCGCTGTACGAGCACATCACCTTCGTCCAGGGCGTCGTGTGGGGCATCGACAGCTTCGACCAATGGGGCGTCGAACTCGGCAAGCAGCTCGCCTTGCAGATCTACCCCGCCGTGGCGGGGGACGCCGGCGCGCTTGCGGCGCAGGACGCGTCCACGCAGGCGCTGGTGACCTACTACCGGGAGCGCCGCCGGCGCTGAGCCCCGCGGGCTGCCCGGGCGTCGCTGCCGCACCGGGCAGCCGGCGGCAGGTACCCTCGGCACCATGGCGCGTTCGAGCACCGGTGGTGTCGTGAAGGGCATCCTCGTCACGCTGTTCACCGTGCTCGCGTTGGTGCTCAGCGCGGGCCTCGTCGCCAAGGTCTACGTGGACTCGACCGCCGGAGGTCACCTGTACTCCGACGCGGCATCGGTGCCGGAGACCCCCGTGGCCCTGGTGCTCGGGGCCGCCGTGAATGCCGACGGGAGCCCCTCGGCGTTCCTGAAGGCGCGCCTCGACCTCGCACACGAGCTGTACGCGGCCGGCAAGGTCACGGTCATCCTCGTGTCGGGGGACAACGGGACATCGCACTACAACGAGCCCGACATCATGCGGACGTACCTCATCGCCGCCGGTGTTCCGGCCAAGCGGATCGTCGCGGACTACGCGGGCTTCGACACGTACGACTCCTGCGTGCGGGCGAAGCGGATCTTCGGCGTCGACCGGCTCACGGTCGTGACACAGAGCTACCACCTGATGCGCGCGGTCGCGACCTGCCGTGCGGTCGGAGTGGACGCCGAGGGCGTCGGGGACGACTCGGTGAGCGTGTACTCGCAGGAGTGGACGCTGGGCCAGGCACGCGAACTGCTCGCGAACTACAAGATGGCCTACGACATCCTCACCGATCGCCAGCCGGTGCTCGGCGCCCGCGAGACGTCCGTCGACGAGGCGCTGAAGGGCTGAGTCCTCGTGCGCCGCGTTCAGCCGCGGCGCGCAGCAGCGGAGGCGAAACCCAGCCAGTCATGCTGGTTTCCCGCCCAGCACCACCCGATCTTCGGCGCGTTGCGCCGAGCGATGCCGTCGCGACCGGTGCCGCGACTGATCCAGATCGCGGGGACGCGCGCGTCGGACCCGCGTGCCGTCGGCTTGCGGGAGGCGGCGCACATGAAGCAGTGCCCGGGTTCGAGTCGCGCCGGATCCTGCAGCAGCCAACTGATGCCTTCGCCGATCGTGAGCGGCGTGCGCCCCGCGTCCGCGATCACCGGCAACGCCGCGTCGGGGGTCATGCCGCGCAGCGTGTCCCCCCGGTCGATCCCCGACAGCAGGTACAGGGGCCGTTGCGGCACGTCGACCGACGCGATCGGGACGAACTCGTCCAGATCGGTCATGTCCTGCACCACGAAACCCGCTCGCCCACCGACGCGCAGCAGCGGGGCGAGCTGCGAGGCGGGCACGAGCGACGGGTGGACGCAGACGAGCCCGGCGCCGGTCAGCCCGGCGGCCAGGGACCGAAACCGGCGCTCGGACATGCCCGCCGCCTGCGGCACCGCGCGCGCGACGAGAGCCTCCACCTGGTCGGTCACCGGGATCGCTACGGCGTCGCGGAGATCCCGGCCGCCCGGCACGCCGACCCGGCCCGCGGACCGGGGTGACGGTCGCACCTCAGCGCGCGGTGAAGGCGAGCGGGTCGGCCCCGCCACGCCTGCCGGCGTCGAGGGCGTCCATCGCGGCCATCTGCGCATCGGTGAGCTCGAAGTCGAAGATGGCGAAGTTCTCCTCGATGCGGTGCGGAGTCACGGACTTGGGGAACACGATGATCCCGCGCTGGATGTGCCAGCGCAGCGTGACCTGTGCCGGTGTCCGCCCGACCTCGGCGGCGACGGCGACGATGCCCGGCTCGTCCAGCTCGCCGCGCCCCTGGCCGAGGGGACCCCATGCCTCGGTCCGGATGCCGAGCGATTCGTCATACGCAACCAGGTCGGGTTGCGCGAACGTCGGGTGGAGTTCGATCTGGTTCACAGCCGGGACGACGTCGGTCGCCGCGATGACGGCATCCAGGTGGTCGGCGTTGAAGTTCGAGACACCGATGGACGTCGTGAGCCCCTCGTCCCGGAACGCGATCAGGCTCTCCCACGCACCGACGTACTCGCCGAACATGGGCTGCGGCCAGTGGATGAGGTAGAGGTCGACGTGGTCGAGGCCCAGTCGCGTGAGCGACTCCTCGATGGCGGCGCGCGCCTTCCCGGGCGTCTGGCTGTCGTTCCACAGCTTCGTGGTGACGAACAGGTCCTCTCGCGGGATGCCTGATTCGCGGATCGCCTGGCCGACGCCGGCCTCGTTGCCGTACACGGCTGCGGTGTCGATGTGGCGGTACCCGGCCTCGAGCGCCGTCCGGACGGATGCGACGATGTCGTCGTTGGAGACCTTGAAGACCCCGAAGCCGAACTGGGGGATCTCGTGGCCGTCGTTGAGGGTCAGGTGCGGCACGTTCATAACGCTCCTCTTCGTCGTTCAGCTCATCCCACGTTAGTCCCTCGGGAACCCCGGGGCCGCCATGCGAGAATGCACGCATGCTCTCTCTCCCCTCACTTCTCAGTGCCCGGCTGCGCGCGGTCGCCGGGATCGACCCGGAGCTGCGGCCCGCCACGAAGCCGCAGTTCGGCCATTACCAGTCCAATGTGGCGTTGCGCCTGGCGAACGCCGAGGGGGCCAGGCCGCGCGACGTCGCGCAGCGGATCGTGTCCGAGGTGGAGCTGGACGATCTGTGCGAGCCTCTGGAGGTGGCAGGGCCGGGCTTCATCAACCTCCGCATCAAGGCATCCGTGCTGGCGGCGGTCGTCTCGGACATCCTCACCGACGCCGACGCCGGAGTGAACGTCGTCGCCGATCCGCAGACGGTCGTCATCGACTACTCGGCTCCCAACGTGGCCAAGCAGATGCACGTGGGGCACCTGCGGTCGACCATCATCGGCGACTGCTTCCGCCGCGTGCTGTCCGCGCAGGGCCACAAGGTCATCGCCGCGAACCACATCGGCGACTGGGGAACCCAGTTCGGGATGCTGGTGGAGCACATCCTGGAGCAGGGCGTCGACGTGTCGGCGTTGGGTCTCGAGGGTGCAGCGGCGCTGTACCGGGAGGCCAATGCGCATTTCAAGGACGATCCCGAGTTCGCGGAGCGGGCGCGCCACCGGGTTGTGGCGCTGCAGTCCGGCGATCCCGAGACGCGCGCGATCTGGCAGTTGCTCATCGACGTCTCCAAAGCGGGCTTCAACGAGGCGTACCGGCGTCTCGGCGTCCTGCTCACCGACGACGATCTGATGGGGGAGTCCCGCTACAACGACATGCTGCCCGCCGTCGTGACCGACCTCGAGTCGTCCGGGATCGCCGTCATCGACGACGGCGCGCTGTGCGTGTTCCTCACCGACGACGAGGCCCCTCTCATCGTCCGCAAGTCCGACGGGGGATTCGGGTACTCGGCGACCGACCTGGCCGCCGTGCGATACCGCGTGGACATCCTGCATGCCGACCGGATCATCTACGTTGTCGGTGCCCCGCAGGCCCACCATTTCGAACAGGTGTTCACGGTCGCACGCCGGGTCGGGTGGCTTCCGGAGCGCGTTTCGGCCGAGCACGTCGGGTTCGGCTCGATCCTCGGGGAGGACGGCAAGCCGTTCAAGACGAGGGACGGCTCGACCGTCACACTGGCGTCGCTGCTGGATGCCGCCGAAGAGGTCGCGGCGCGGCCCATCGCCATCGCCGCAGTGAAGTACGCCGACCTGTCGAACAGCCTCCACAAGGACTACACGTTCGCCGTCGAGCGGATGGTGGCGACCACCGGGAACACCGGTCCCTATCTGCAGTACGCGCACGCTCGCGTGTCGCAGATCCTGCGCAAGGCGCAGGCCGAGGGTATCGACTTCGATGTGGTGTCGGTGCTGACCGAGCCTGCCGAGCACACGCTGGCTCTGCTGCTGAGCCGCTTCGGGGAGGCTGTGGACGAGGTCGCCGAGACGTTGCAGCCGCATCGCCTGTGCGGGTATCTGTACGAGGTGGCGACGTCCTTGTCGGTGTTCTACGAACAGTGCCCGGTGCTGAAGAGCGAGGGCGCGGTGCGCGCCTCACGGCTCGCATTGTGCCGGGCGACGCAGCAGGTGCTCGCCAAGGGCCTCGACCTCCTCGGCATCGAGGCGCCCGAACGAATGTGACCGGCGCCGCTCCGGGGCGGGAACGCAGGCTCTGAGGGGTCAGCGCCAGTGGAGATGAGGGAAGCCCAGGCCGGGGTGCGGTTCGTCGCCCGGACGCGGCCAGCCGAGCGCCTCCGAGCGCGTCGCCGGCGCAGTCGCGGACCCGGAGGAGCGCCCCGGCCCGGTCTGCGCGCCGGCGGTGCCGTCGGACGTCGCGTGGGTGGAGGCGACGATCTCCTGCTCGGCGAACGCCCGGGCCTGCGCAGGCTCGAGATGCTTGGCGACCATCGAAATGACCCCTCCCACGGTATGGAGCTGAACGTCAGCGAGCCCCAGGCGTCGCTGAAGCGGACCTTGCACGACCCGGACCGACTGTACCCGTCTGTGGGGGACGAGCGCCTTGTGCCGGCTGAACAGTCCCGCCGCCGTGATGGCGAGGACGGCGTCGGCGCCGTAGCGCAGTGTGTGGGCGGTGACGGGGCGCAGCCAGCGTGCCCGCCGAGGGGAGCCGTGCAACACGACGGCGTCCGGGTCGGCCTGCGGCCACAGTGCGGCGAGCGCGGCATCCACCTGCTCACGGCGTCCCGCCGGCATGAGGATGCTGCTGCGTGACGAGCCGGTGTCGTCCATGTCCTCGGTGTGGGCGCCGAGGACGTCCATGTCGACGCGGAACAGCCCGAGCGGGCGCCACAGCAGCGCCTGGCTGATCCGCAGGGCCTGGATCCGGCGCGGCGGCAGCGCCTGGCTCGTGAGCGACGTCAGGCCCCGGGTGATCTTCAACCCGGCACCGGAGCGGGCGAGCACGTAATTGAACTGGGTGAGCGCGACCTTGTTGAGGTATCCGAATGCGCTGAGGGCGAGACCGATGAGGGCCGCCGGCGCGATCCAGCCCGCTCCGAGCAGGAGTGGCGGGACGGCCACGACGACCGCGATGAGGATCGTGACGTACACCTCGGACGACAGCAGGGCGGCCGTGATCAGCGCTCCGGGGCCGATCCGGGTGATGACCAGGTCGGAGCCGCCCACGTCCTGCAGGATGGATCCGCTCACGGGTGTCGCGGCGACCGTGGCGGATTCCCCGTGCGCCCGCAGGAGGAGGTAGTCGCGGAACCGGTAGGCCTGGTCGCGGCGTAGGAAGCGCAGCCGGGTGGGCTGGTCGGCGCCGGCGTCGATGACGAGTTCGGCGAGGCCGAAGAGGCGGGCCGTGAACGGCTGGATGACCTCGACCCCTTGCACCTTCGTGAAGGGGATGCGGCGCGACTGCCGGAACACGGCGCCCGATTCGATGCGCAACTCGTCCTCGTCGATGACGAAGCGGGTGAAGTACCACGACGCGAACATGACGAGAAGGATCAGCAGCAGGACTCCCGCGATGCCGTAGTACACGGTGGCGCCGAGCCTCCACTCCAGCGGGTTGAGGGGCCTGCGGCCGTTGGCGAGATCGGAGATCGTCTCGCGCCCGAGATAGAGCACGATGCCGAGCACCGCGATCCAGCCGCGCAGCAGTGGCGTGGCCGGGTGGGGCCGCTCGGTGCGCCGTGGCGGCGCATCCGGCCCGGCCGGATCGACGCCGCCTGGGACGCCGGCGTCCCGAGGGTCGCTCACAGGCCCGTCGAGCGGCTCTCGCCCCGCTCGCTGAGGCTGTCGCGCAGACGTTCGGCCTCCGCCCGGGCCAATCCGGGGATGCGGGCGTTGGACTCGGCGCTGGCGGTGACGAGCTCGACCGCGGCGAGTCCGAACGCGCGGTCGAGCGGCCCGGCCTGGACGTGGACGACCTGCATTCGGCCGTACGGGACGATCGTCAACGAGCGCCACCACAATCCCGAGGTGATGTAGAGGGCGTCCTCACGCTCGGCATACCCCCACCGCCGGAACCATCGGCCGAGCCGGAGCTGTCGCCAGGCGATGATGCCGAGTCCGGCGACGCCTGCCACCCAGGGCCACGGACCGCGCACGAGGACGGCCAGCGGGATGACGACTGCCATGACCGCGACCCCCCAGCCGGTCAGCGACGTGATCCGTTTCACGGTCAGGTAGGCGGGCGCCGGCCGGGTCCAGTGCGCGGCCGGCGGGGCGAAGAGCGCGTCGTCCATGGGACGAGCCTAGGCAATTCGCGACACGGGGGCCTTCTCGCGGCAGAAGCTCAGGACGCGGATGCCCCGTGCCCACCGCCGTTCGAGCCTTTGGGAGGTTTGACGTCCGCGCCGCCGAAGAGCGCGAACCCCTTGACGATGATCGTCGGCAGGCGCTGGTCTATCTCGTGCGGGACCTGGATCTCCATGCCTCCGAACAGACCGCCGGAGGTGCGGTCGATCACCCGCGCGTGTGCGGGGACCATCACGCTGACTCCGCCGAATGCGGCGAACACGGTCACCTCGACGACGTCGCTGGTGAAGGTCGCGCGGCTCATGTCGATCTCGGCACCTCCGAAGGCCGCCGTGATGTGGATCTTCGGAGGAACGACCCAGTTCCCCTTGCGGGTGGCGCCGCCGAAGACCGCCACGATCGTGTCGGACGACTCGGAGTCCTGGGAGAGGGGCGTGGCGGGGGTTTCCGGTGCGGGGGAGGTCACGGTGTACGTCGGTGGCTGATCGACCGGGACCAGGTCGCGAGTGAGCGGAATGAGATCGTCGAACGTCTGCGCGTCCCGGGCGCCGGCCTGCCGTGACTCGAGCTCGTCGGGCGTGAGGCGCCCGTCGTCGTACGCGGTCTGCAGGAGATGGAGCACCTGCTGCTTGTCCGCCTCGGAGACGGGCTTGTCCCCGCCGACGGCCGGCCCGACGTCGGTGGGCTCGTGAAAGCTGCTCATACCGGCACGTTATGCCCCGCGGCGCGCGTCAGACAGGGCTCGGCGACGATCACGGGGGAGGGCCAGGGCGATCCCTGACGGGGACGAGAACGAGGCCCGTCGCGCTTTTGTCGCCTGTTACCCGTTGGTAGAATCGCCCTCGTGAGTCGAAACCCCCCGCTTGCCCCGGCGTCCTCCATGATCGATCCCGGATCCACCTTGACGTGGGACGTCGCGGCCGCCCGATCGGCCGCGGCGGCCCATCTCTGGCATACCGGCGCCCTGTGGGCCCACGTGCAGGGTGTCGGAGCGCTGGGCGAGTCCTGGCTGGCGACAGGTCGTGTCCCCGGGCGCGTCGCCGTCGCGGCGTGGCTTCTCGAGATCGGGCATGGACCGCTGGTCCGTGACACGGGTTTCCCGCCGCTCGACGGCGCCCGGTTCCTCGACGCGGTGCGCGCACCGGCGTGCGTCGTGTCCCTGGTGGCGTACCACTCGGGCGCGCGAGCCGAGGCCGAGGAGCGTGGCCTGGCCAGGGAGCTGTCGCAGTTCCGGCAGCCGCCGCCGGCCGATCTCGACCTGCTCACGCTGTTGGAGCTCTCCGTCGGTTCCAGCGGGCAGCCGATGGAGCCGGAACGCCGCCTGGCCGAGGTCGTCGTCGACCATGACCCGGTCGGCCGGAGAGCGGTTGAGCGCTCCCGGAACGATCTCCTCGCCGCGGTGGCGCGCGCCGCCGCCCGGGTCGGCGTCTGACGATCCGCGCCACGGCCGCGGCCGCCCTCGCGTCGCGGCGGGCGTGCCGCGTCGGCGACATGCGAGGGGCTGCCGGATTGGCTAGACTGTCAGGGCTGTTGCAGACTGCGGGCGTAGTTCAATGGCAGAACAGCAGCTTCCCAAGCTGCCAGTGCGGGTTCGATTCCCGTCGCCCGCTCCATGAGGGCCTCGGCGTGACGACGCTTCGGGCCGGGTAGCTACGCCAAGGCCGCGAAGCTACCGGTCCCCCGGTAGTTTCGCGGCCTTGGCGTAGCTACGTCCCTTCTTGCGGCCGACCCTGGCCGGGACGTGTCGCCGCCCAGGTCTCAGACGATGCCCGTCGTGCCCAGGAGCGACCCGATCAGCCAGGTCGCCAGCAGCGCCAGTAGGCCGCCCCCGACGAGCCGGAGGGTTGCACGACGCTTCCCGCTGCCGCCGATGTGAGCCGACAGCGACCCGGTGAGGGCGAGGGCCACCAGCACCGCGGCGAAGGTGATGGGCACGCGGAGGCCGGCGGGCGGGAGCAGGATCGCGAGCAGGGGGAGCAGCGCGCCGAAGGTGAACGAGACCGCCGACGACAGGGCGGCGTGTCCGGGGCTGACGAGATCGTCGGCGTCCATGTGGAGTTTCACCTCCAGATGTGCGGCCAGGGCATCGTGCGCCGTGAGTTCCCTGGCGACGGTGTCGGCGGTCGAGGCGGAGAGACCCCGCCGGCGGTAGAGCAAGGCGAGCGTGGCGAGCTCGGCGTCGGGCCGGGTGGCGAGGTCGTGACGCTCCCGCGCGATGAGCGCTCGCTCGCTGTCGCGCTGACTGCTGACCGAGACGTACTCGCCCAGGGCCATCGAGATGGCCCCACCGACCAGCCCGGCGATGCCTGCGGTCGCGAGCGCCGAGGTGCTCGTGGTCGCGCCCGCGACACCGACCACCAAGGACGCGACGGACACGATGCCGTCGTTGGCCCCCAGCACGCCCGCGCGCAGCCAGTTCAGACGGCGCCCGATCTGCCGGTCGTCGGTTTCGATAGCGGGAATCACCTCGGTCACAGGCATAGTCAAGCAATGCCCGAGAATTCCTTCAACGAAGGTTCGGCTAACCAAATAGCCGGTTAGGTCGGCCTTATGCGAAGTGCGGTATCCCTGTACGGCAAGGCGTTTCCAGATCGCCGTGCGTTCGGGCCGAGAAATAACCCAAGAAAATGGATGAAAAGATTCCGCGGGATCTTCGGCTCGTGACCGGTGTGGCGCGGGGCGCCGGGCCCGGGCCTCGCCGGGACAAGACGTCGGTGCGGGATCGCCCGGCCGCCGGCCGCACGCACGCCTTAGGCTGGCGCCATGACCGCCACCGATCCCGTCGCGCCGCTGCTCGCGCCCGCCGCCGCCTACCCCGACCCCGCGGAGGCCCCCGGCCTGCGCTGGGGGATCCTCGCCGCGGGAGGGATCGCGCATCGGTTCGCGACGGAGATTCCCCGGCATACCGCCTCGACGATCGCCGCCGTCGGCTCGCGGAGCCTCGACAGGGCACGTGCCTTCGCGCGTGAGATGGACGTCGCGCGTGCGTACGGCTCCTACGAGGAGCTCGTCGCGGACCCCGGCCTCGACGCCATCTACATCGCATCGCCGCACAGCGAGCACCGCGATCACGCGCTCCTCGCCCTGCAGGCCGGCAAGCCCGTCCTCGTCGAGAAGGCGTTCGCCCGCAGCGCCGCCGAGGCCAGGGAGGTGTTCGCGGCGGCGCAGAGCCGGGGACTGTTCGCGATGGAGGCGATGTGGTCGCGGTTCCTGCCGCACTACCGATCCGTGGTCGCGGCGGTCCGCGGCGGCCTCCTCGGCGAGATCGTCGCGATCAACGCCCAACACGGACAGCACCTCGTCTTCGGTCCCGAGCACCGGCTGTGGAACCCGCGCCTGGCCGGGGGCGCGTTGCTGGACCTCGCGGTCTACCCCCTGTCGTTCGCGCACGCGCTGCTGGGCAAGCCCGACGAGATCCACGCCTTCGGGTCGCTGACCGACCGGGGGGTCGATTCCGCCGAGACCATCGTGCTGCGCCACGGCCCCGTGACGCTCACCGTCGCGCAGGCGTCCATGCTCACAGGGATGGCCAACGCGGCAACCATCTCGGGCACCGACGGCCGCATCGACATCGAGCGCACGTTCTACAACCCGTCCGACGCCGTGCTGACGCTTCACGACGGAAGGACGGAGCGCCTCGCCGGACGACATGCCGGGGGATTCCAGTACGAGGCTGCCGAAGTGGCCCGCCGGATCGCGGCCGGGGAGACCCAGTCGCCGTTGATGACCTGGCAGGACACCATGGAGGTCATGGAGATCATGGACGAGGTGCGGCGCCGGCTCGGAGTCGCGTTCCCCGGTGAGTGACGACGGGGCCGATCGCGGGTGCTCGGACGCCGGGGCGGTCAGACGAGGGAGCGCTCCAGCGCGGTGAGAACCTCGGATGTGCCGGCGTCGAGCCGGACGACGGCCAACTCGTCGGCGCGTGTCGGCCCCCTGTTGATGATCGCGACGGGCTTGCCCACCTTCGCGGCATGACGCACGAACCGTAGCCCCGACATGACCGTGAGCGACGATCCGGCGACCACCAGGGCATCGGCGTCGTCGACCATCGAATAGCTGAGCTGCACCCGCGGGCTCGGCACGGACTCGCCGAAGAACACGACGTCGGGCTTGAGGATGCCGCCGCACACGCCGCAGGAGACCAGCCGCACCCATTGCCAGTCGGTGACCTCGGCATCGCCGTCGGGCCGCAGCCGTTCGGGCGTCCGATAGTCCGGGCTGTCGGGCGGTTGGGGCAGGCGGTCGCGCCAGCCCGGGTTGGCGTCCTCCAGCGCCTCCAGCATGCTCTCGCGAGCCACGATCGCTCCGCACGACAGACACCTCACCTGTGCCAGCGTGCCGTGCAACTCGACGACGCCGTCGCTGCCCGCCGCCTGGTGGAGACCGTCCACGTTCTGCGTGATGATGCCCCGGAGGCGTCTGTCGGTGAGGCCGGCGAGGGCGCGATGCCCGGCGTTCGGCTGCGCCGATCCGATGGTCGTCCAGCCCACCATCGCCCGTGCCCAGTACCGCCGCCGGTGCGCCTCGGAGGACAGGAACTCCTGGAACATGAGCGGCTTGGTGGGACGCGCATGGGGGCCGCGGTAGTCGGGGATGCCGGAGTCGGTGCTGATGCCGGCGCCGGTCAGCGCCACCCAGCGAGCGTCGCGGAGAAGAGAGGTGAGGTCGGAGATGGATACGGGCACGCTTCGGTTATACCTCACCGAACCGCACCCCGCCCGGGCGCCGCGACCGGACGCGACCCGGGGGTCAGTGCGTGTCTTCATGATGAGAACTGGCCTTGCCCATCCTTCGATGTACCTTCATGTCTGAGCCCGCCCACGGCGCGTCTACCCGGTAAGGGCGCGCCCAGCCCGCAGTCGGTGGGGGTGGCTGCCCGCTCAAGCCGGGCCGGGTCCGAGAGAAGCCCTCGCGCTACGGGGGCGATGAGCCTCTCGCTGCGAGACGCGCCCTAGTAGTGTCATGCGTGGACAGGCGTTCAGGGGTTCGGGCGCTCACGCCGCGGGCGAAGCGCCGGCCGCCGCGAGGGCTTGAGCCGGAGACCGACGGGAGGCGACCCTGTGACCAGCGACCCGCGTGGACACGAGCAGGAGCCGCCGGTCGGCATGCCCGATTTCGTCGCGCCGACGAGCAGCGCCTGGGCGGCCGGTCTCGGCCCCGCGGGCACACCAGGGCCCGAGACCGGTGCCGACCGCGCCGTCCCGCCCCCGCAGCAGCCCACGCCGCCCTCGGCGGCACCCGCCCCGCAGCCGGCTCCGGCCGTCGCGTACCCCGGGCCCGGCACCGGCACGCCCGCCACGGCCTATCCGGCGCCGTTCGGACCACCCGGGAGCGGTGCGGCCCAGCCGGGCTGGGCCGCACCCGCCGGGCCTCCGGCAGGAGCGAACGGGCCCGCCGAGCGCGTCGGACGCGGACTCGCCGCCATGGCGGGCGCGATTCTGCCGGGTCTCGTCGCCGCCTGGTATCTGGCCGGCATCGGGCTCCTCCGGCTCGCGGCATACGTCGCGATGGCCTGGCTGGCCACGACGCTGTACCGGCTGGCGGCGGGCAGCCGGCCGCAGCGGGGCCGGATCGCGGTCGGCATCGTCTTGGCGGTGGCGACGCTGGCGTACTGGTTCTTGGTGACGGCGGAGCCGTGGTGGGCCTTCGGGAGCGCGTTCGAGTTCGCCGAGCGGCTCACCTTCACCCTCTCCATGGGCTTCGCGGCAGACAACGCAGCGACGAACGCCGGTTCCCTCATCGTCTTCGGCATCGCCTACGCCGTGTGCCTGAGCGTCTTCGTGGTCCGCTCGGCGCCCGTGCGCCGCAGCTCCTGGTGAGCCTCCGGGCCCGTGCGGGGAGCCTCCGCACGGTCCGCCGGTAGGCCCGGTTCGCGCCGAGCGCGCAGATGCTGGTTCTCCCGGGCGCCCCGGTCGCGACCGGCGGGCAAATCTACACTGGCGATCGAAACTGACCCTTCGACATTTCCGCTCTGCGTGACAAAGGAGTACACATGCTCATCGGCTTGAAGGAAGCCCTCGAGTTCGGCGAGAAGAACAACTGCGGCATCGCGTCGATCAACACCCCGACGCTCGAGATGCTGGTGGCGACGATCAAGGTGGCGGAGCGGCACAACATCCCGCTGATCATTCAGCACGCCGAGGTCCACGAGTCGGTCAACACGATCGAGAACATCGGGCCCGCGATGGTCGAGCTGGCCAAGCGCTCCAGCGCCCCCCTCGTCGTGCACGTCGACCACGGCGAGACGTTCGACTACGTGAAGCGTGGCTTCGACGTCGGCTTCAACTCCGCCATGTACGACGGCTCGCGCCTGCCCTACGAGGAGAACCTGGCGACCACGAAGCGGGTCGTCGCCCTCGCCAACGAGTACGGCTACGGCATCGAGGCCGAGCTCGGCGTCATGCCCGGCCGTGAGGACGGCGCCGACTCGACCACCGGCATCGGCGACGAGTCGCTCTACACCGATCCCGACCTGGCTGCGGAGTTCGTCGCGCAGACCGGCGTCACGGCGCTGGCATGCTCCTTCGGCACCGTCCACGGGCTGTACAAGGCCGACCCGAAGATCAACTACGAGCTCATCTCGACGCTGCGGCAGCGCACCGGCGTGCCGATCGTCATGCACGGCGGATCCGGCTTGAGCCCGGCGGAGTACCGCGAGTGCATCTCCCGCGGGGTGAAGAAGATCAACTACTACACCTACGCCGACAAGGCCGCGCTCGAAGCCGTCAAGCAACTGCTCGTCGACAAGCCCGACACGTACGTGTTCGTCGCCGCGGCGGTGGCGGCCGGTCTCGCCATCGAGAAGAACATCGACACCCTCGTCCAGTGCCTGTACGAGGGCCATGTGAACTGATCTGCGAGGAAAGGGCGTGCGGATGCTCCGCACGCCCTTTCCTTATGCCCTTCGGGTGGGTCGCTATGCGCGTCTCGGGCGGCGCTCAGCGGTATCTCGGAAGCGGGCCGTAGGCGATCCGCTCGGGGAGCGCGACACGCGTCACCTTCCATTCCCGGAAGGCGGTCCATGCGTTGAAGTAGCGCCGGCACGGCGGCAGCCACACGACGAGGGCGGCGAGCGCGGCAGGCGCGATGCTCGCGGCCGCGAGCGGCGTGAGCATCAGCGAGAGCAGCGAGACCGCGGCCGCGGCGATCGCGCCCCAGCGGGTCCAGTCCGCTCCTGAGAAGGCGTGGTAGCCGACGAACGCGGTCGCCCCGCCGACGCCGGCGGCGACGACGGCGTTGATGATCGAGAACGCCACGCGAACCCACGAGCCGGGATCTGTCTGCATCCGGGCGTTGATCCAGGACGCCTCGGCGAACGCGGGGATCGAGTTCCACATCACCAGGGCGAGTGCGACGGCCACGATGGCGGTGGCGGCGAGTCCGAGCCCGGCCGCGACCCAGATGAGGATCGGACGGCGCGGCTCGCCGGTGCGCGGACTGAGCGGGGAGCGGTCCCGCGGGGTCTCGTCGGGCGGAGGAAGCGTGGCGATGCCTCCGTCGACCGGCATCGCGACCATCCCGGCCGGTGCGGGAGACCCGGGCGCCGGGGGTGTCACCGAGGTGGCCGGGATGGTCGGTACCGGTGGTCCGGGACGGGACATGGCGGCGTCGGACGACTCGGCCGGTGGCAGGCTCATGCGCGCTCCTTTCGGAAGTCCAGCTTAGAACGTGCCGGTGGCCGCCCAGGACGCGCGTCCCGGACGGCCACCTGGCCTGTATCGGGTATGGATCAGGCGGGAAGCATCGTGCCGGTCTCCAGGAACCGGACATGCCAACTCAGCGCCTGCCGCAGGTCGTGCGGCGTCTGCTGGCCGTTCGCGGTCTTCGTCGCATGGTCGAAGTACTCCTGCAGCATGTCCTTGTAGGCCGGATGCGCGCAGTTCTCGATGATCTTCTTCGCGCGCCTCCGCGGTGCGAGCCCCCGCAGGTCGGCGAGGCCCTGCTCGGTGATGAGCACCTGCACGTCATGCTCGGTGTGGTCGTGGTGCGACACCATCGGCACGATGCACGAGATCGCGCCGCCCTTGGCCACCGACGGCGTGACGAACGCCGAGATGTACGCGTTGCGGGTGAAGTCGGCCGAACCGCCGATGCCGTTCTGCATGCGCGAGCCCATGACGTGGGTCGAGTTCACGTTGCCGTAGATGTCGGCCTCGATCATGCCGTTGCACGCGATGACGCCGAGGCGGCGGATCATCTCGGGATGGTTCGAGATCTCCTGCGGCCGGAGGATGATCTTGTGCGCGTAGTCCTGCGCCTCGCGGTTCATCTTCGCGGCGTACTCGGGCGACAGCGAGAAGGCCGTGGCGGACGCGACCGTCATCTTGCCGGCGTCCAGCAGGTCGACCATGCCGTCCTGGATCACCTCGGTGTACGAGGTGAGCTGCTCGAACGGGCCCTCCATGAGGCCCACGAGCACGGCGTTGGCGACGTTCCCGACCCCGGACTGGAGCGGGAGCAGGTTCTTCGGCAGCCGCCCCTGCTTGACCTCGTTCTGCAGGAAGTCGAGCAGGTACCCGGCGATCTTCTCGGAGTCGGCGTCGGCCGCCTTGAACGGTGTGTTGCGATCCTCGTGGTCGGTCTCGACGACGGCGATGACCTTCTCGGGGTTGATGTTGAAGACGGGCTGGCCGATGCGGTCACCGACGCTGGTGATCATGACCGGCTTGCGGTCGGGTGGGAGGCGGGTGCCGTAGTAGACGTCGTGCATCCCCTCCAGACCCTCGCTCTGCCAGGAGTTCACCTCGAGGATGACCTTGTCGGCCAGGTCCAGGAACGACTTGTTGTTGCCGACCGACGACGACGGGACGGCGGTTCCGTCCTCCTTGATGGACGTGACCTCGATGATGGCGAGGTCGAGCTTTCCCAGCGCGCCCGCCCACACCATCGGGGCCAGGTGGGACAGGTGGATGTCGGCATAGTCGGACGTGCCGTCGTTGATCTTGCGGCGCATCATGGGGTCGGACTGGTACGGGGTGCGGAACTTGATCCCGTCGACCTCGGCGAGCGCCGTGTCCAGCTCAGGAGCCGTGGACGCGCCGGTCCAGACGCCGATCTTGAACTCCTCGCCGCGATCGTGGGCTTCGGCGATCCGGGCCGCAATGGCGCCGGGCAGCAGCTTGGGGTAACCGGAGCCGGTGAACCCGCTCATGCCGACATTCATGTCGTGTTTGACGAACTTCGCTGCTTCTTCGGCCGTGGTGAGTTTGGCTCGAAGAGCAGCGTTCGCGATTCGCGTCATTGCTGGACCCTTCTACAGATTCTGAACTACGAGACAGGCTACCGGGACGGGTTGTCGACTTGGGACGGTTGGGCAATCTCCCGGATCGTGAGCCCGGTCTGCAACTTCGGCGTGAAGAAGGTCGACTTCGGGGGCATCAGCAATCCTTCGCGAGCCGTCGTGACGATCTCGGCCACAGAGGTGGGACGGATGAGGACGGCGGCCGAGAACCGACCGCCGGACAGGGCTTCGACGACCTCCGCGACGCCGTGCTGGTACGTGACGTGTGCGTCCAGTCCGTCCAGCGCGCGTTCCAGCCGGGCGCCGTCGAGGTCCCGGACCCCGTCGAACGCATCGGCACGGGGAGCCAGCCACTCGGTCGAGCCGTCCGGCGCGACGAGCAGCAACCGCCCGGACTCGTCCATCCGACGCAGCGCTGCGGCGTCGGGGGACGGGCCCGGGGAGAGATCGAAGCAGGCCGCCAGGGCCACCCGGAGATCGGCGAACGGAACGCCGGCGTACAGACGGTGGATGGCGGCGACACTGAGCTGGTCGGCGACCAGCTCGTTCAGGAAGGCCAGCGTGGTGTCCGCGCCGCCGGGATCCGCTGCGGCCTCCCGCTCGGCCCGGTAGGTCTGGGCCACGCCGTAGCGGTGGTGCCCGTCGGCGATGAGCACGGCGTCGCGCGCGACGATCTGTTCGATCGCCGCCAATCGCGCAGGATCGGTGACCCGCTCGACGATGTGCGTCACGCCGTCCTCCGTGAGGATGCCCACCGGTTCTCCCGGTTTCTCCAACGCTGCCGTCAATCCCTCGGCGAGCGACAGTCCCCAGACGGGGGACAGATTGGCGCGCGTCGCACGGGTGAGGTCGAGTCGATCGGTCGACGCCTTGGGTGTGATGCGCTCGTGGGGCAGCACCTGCTGCTCGGCGTAGTCGTACACCCCGAGCGCCCCGAGCACGCCCGATGTCTGCCGTGTGGCGCCGGTGGGGTCGGTGAAGCGCATCCGGTAGATCGTGAACGACGGGCGCTCGTCGCGGACGAGGACGCCGGTGCGCACCCACTCCCGCAACGTCGCCGCGGCGGCCTCATAGCTGCCCGGGTCGCCGCTCGGCACGTCCACGTGGACGATGTTGTGCGGGTCGCGGGCGGCGAGAGCCGTGACATCGGCCTCGGACAGGACGTCGTACGGCGGTGCGGTCACGGCGCTCAGGTCCGATCCGGGGGCGTAGCGGAGCGCGGGGAACGGGAAGAATCGCGGCATGACCGCCAACCTATCGGAGCCACGGTGCCGAGCACGGCCGGTCCTGTCCGATCCAGCCGCTGCGCATTCCTGGCCGCCCTGTGCCTGGCCGATCGAGGCGGCGCGGAGGGCCGCACCTGCTGCCGACGGGCGTCTCAGGCGAGGTACTCGGCGAGCCGGCGACGCGCGGGGACCGGCTCGAATCCCGTGGCGGCGAGCTTGTCAAGGTCGAGCGTGCTGTTCCGCGGCCGAGGCGCCACCCCTGCGCGCCCGGCGACGTAGTCCTCGGTGGAGATCGGTGTCACGTCGCCGCGATCCCGTCCGCACAGTTCGAACACGTCGGCCGCGATGTCGGCCCACGACTGCACCGGTCCGGAGTTGGTCACGTTGTACACCCCGGCGGGTGCCTGCACAAAGAGCAGATGGACGATCGCGGCCGCCAGGTCGGGGGCGTAGGTGAGACGGCCCGTCTGGTCGGCGACGACGCGCGCGGGGCGACCCGACCGCGCCAGCCCCTCCATCGTCCGCACGAAGTTGCGGCCGTCGCCGAACACCCAGCTCGTGCGCACGATGTGGTACCGGTCGCCGAGCGTGGCGACGAGGGCGTCCCCCGCGGCCTTCGACTGCCCGTACGCGCCCAGCGGCGCGGGCGCCTCGTCCTCGGGATGGGATCTCCGCGTTCCGTCGAACACGTATTCGCTGGACGGCTGGACGAGATGGATCCGGTGTCGTCGCGCGATCTCGACCAGGCGCGCGACGGCGGTGACGTTGGTCGCCCAGCACGCCGCGCGCCCGGCGTTCGTCTCCGCCGCGTCGACGGCCGTGTAGGCGGCGGCGTTGACGATCGTCGCGACGCCGCGCCAGTCGTACCCGGCCACCGCGGCGGGATCGCCCAGGTCGAGGTCGTCCCGGGTCAGCGCGACGGCCCCGGGCAGCAGCGCGCGCAGCGCCCTGCCGAGCTGGCCGTTCGCCCCCAGCACGACCGTCGTCCTCGGCGGGACCCCTGTGACGTCGCGCAGCCGCGGATGGGTTCGGTCCGCGTCGGACACGATGGCCTCCGCCAGGGGGATCGGCCACGGCACGGCGACCTGCTCGTCGGCGAGGTTCACATAGGCGTACGACGAGCGCGCGGCGGGGCTCCAGTGGTCGTTGACGAGGTACGTGTAGACCGTGTCGGGCGCCAGCGACTGGAAGCCGTTCGCAACCCCTCGCGGCACGAACACGGCCGTCTCGGGGCCGCACTCGAACGACACGCTCCGGCCGAAGCCCGGTCCGGGCCGCAGGTCCACCCAGGCGCCGAAGATGCGCCCGGCCGCGACGGAGACGAGCTTGTCCCACGGCTCGGCGTGCAGTCCGCGGGTCGTGCCGCGGTCGGCGTTGAAACTCTGGTTGGCCTGGACGGGGCCGAAATCGGGCAGGCCGAGCGCCGTCATCTTCTCCCGTTGCCAAGCCTCCTTGAACCATCCCCGAGCGTCGCCGTGGACGGGCAGCGTCAGCCGGAGGAGACCCGGGATCGCGGTGTGCTGCAGGGACAGGTCAGCCATACAGCGAGCGTATCGGGCGCGCGGCAGGTGCCGTGGGTCAGCCCGTGACCTGGCTGGACGGGGGAGCCGTGATCGTCACCGGCTCGTTGAACTTGCTGTTCGTGACGTCGGAGACCGTCTTGATGTCGGAGACCGTGGACGTCATCTGGTAGCGGACCGTCCGGTCGTGCTCGTCGAGCCAGACCTTGTAGCCGCCGAGTTCGGCGCTCGCGTCCGACGGGAGTTCCACGGTCAGCTCGAAGACGCGGGCGGTGGCGCCGTTCACCGTCTCCTCCCCGGTGTACACGGCCTTGGTGAGGTACTCCAGGTACTTGTCCTGCTGCTGGATCGCCCCGGACACGCTGGTGTCGGATGCGTCCTTGGTCCACGTCTTGGCGCCGTCGTCGGAGATGTAGGTGACGCCGTCGATGAGGATGTAGTCGAGGGACTGCTCGCCCGACTTCTGCGTGAGGGTCAGCGACACCGCCGGCTTGTCGGGGTTGCTCCGATCCACGTCGCCCACGACGTCGGCGGCCAGTTCGCCCTCCATGGTCATCGTCACGTGCATGGTCTTGACCGAGTCGGACCCTGCCTGCATCTTCGCGGTGAGGAGCGCCGTGTCGACGGACTGCCCCGGCGTGTACGACTCGGCCGGCGCACTGGTCTGCGTGGGGCTGCTGGCGCCGGTCTGCGCGGCGCCGCCCGGCGCGCTGCACCCGCCGAGGGCGAGTGCGATGGCGAGGCCGGCCGCGCCGACGAGGGCTTTTGTGCGCATGGTGTCACTTCCGTCTTCGGGATCGAGAGCCCGCCCAGTCTCGCAGGCCAGGGGGTCGTCGCCGCCGCCGGCGTGTGGTCCTGCCGGCTACTGGCCGGTGCGCGCGTACTTCGCCTCGGTCTGGTCCTTCATCGGCCGCCACCACGCCTCGTTGTCGCGGTACCAGGCGATCGTGGCGGCGAGCCCCGCGCGGAAGTCCGGGTACACCGGCGCCCAGCCGAGTTCGGCGCGCAACCGGCTCGCGTCGATCGCATAGCGCATGTCGTGGCCCGGCCGGTCGGTGACGTGATCGAAGTCGTCGGGATCGTTGCCCATGAGCTCGAGGATGAGCCGGATCACCGTCACGTTGTTCAGCTCTCCGTCGGCCCCGATGAGGTAGGTCTCGCCGATCGTCCCGGCTTCGAGGATGCGCAGCACCGCGAGGTTGTGATCGCGCACGTGGATCCAGTCGCGGACGTTCAGCCCCGCGCCGTAGAGCCGGGGCCGGACGCCGTCGATGAGGTTCGTGATCTGCCGCGGGATGAACTTCTCGACGTGCTGGTAGGGGCCGTAGTTGTTCGAGCAGTTGGAGATGGTCGCGCGGACGCCGAACGACCGGACCCAGGCGCGCACCAGCAGATCGGAGCCGGCCTTGCTGGCCGAGTAGGGACTCGAGGGGTTGTAGGGCGTCGTCTCGGTGAACCGTGCCGGATCGTCGAGTTCGAGGTCGCCGTACACCTCGTCGGTCGAGATGTGGTGGTAGCGGACGTCGTGATGCCGGACGGCCTGCAACAGCTCGAAGGTGCCCACGATGTTCGTGTCGATGAAGGGCGACGGGTCGAGCAGGGAGTTGTCGTTGTGGGACTCCGCCGCGAAGTGGACGACGGCATCGTGGCGCGGGACGAGGTCGTCCAGCAGGGCTGGATCGGCGACCGACCCGCGGACGAACCGGAACCGCGGCCCGTCGTCGGGCAGACTCGCCCGGTTGCCGGCGTAGCTCAGGGAGTCCAGGACGGTGACGACGTCGTCGGTGGACTCCAACACCTGATGGACGAAGTTCGCACCGATGAAGCCTGCGCCCCCGGTCACGAGAAGTCGGGTCATGACGGGATCCTATGTCCTGTGATTCACTGCCCCTATGCGCGGCATCATTCTCGCTGGCGGTTCGGGGACGCGCCTCCATCCGATCACGATGGCGAACAGCAAGCAGCTCGTCCCCGTCTATGACAAGCCGATGATCTATTACCCCTTGTCAACGCTGATCCTTGCCGGTATCCAGGACGTATTGGTGATCAATACGCCGCATGAGCAGGAGTCCTTCCAGCGGCTGCTCGGCGACGGGTCCGCGTTCGGGATCAACATCAGCTACGCGGTGCAGCCCGAGCCGAAGGGACTCGCGCAGGCGTTCACCATCGGCGCGGATTTCGTCGCCGGAGGCCCGTCCTGCCTGGTGCTCGGCGACAACATCTTCTTCGGGCAGGGCCTCGGCACGAACCTGGCCCGTGTCGCGGAGGGTCTCGACGGGGCCCTCATCTTCGCCTATCGCGTCGCGAACCCGACGGCGTACGGCGTCGTCGAGATCGATGCCGAGGGGCGCGCGCTGTCGATCGAGGAGAAGCCCGCCCGGCCTCGATCCCCGTTCGCGGTGCCCGGTCTCTACTTCTACGACGAGCAGGTCGTCGACGTTGCGCGAAGCCTGCAACCGTCGCCGCGCGGGGAGTACGAGATCACCGACGTGAATCGCGCCTACCTGGCGCAGGGGCGACTGCACGTCGATGTGCTTCCGCGAGGCACGGCCTGGCTCGACACGGGGACGTTCGACTCGTTGAACGATGCGAGCAACTTCGTCCGCACGATCCAGGCCAGGCAGGACCTTCTCGTCGGCTGCCCGGAGGAGGTGGCCTGGCGCAGGGGGTTCCTCTCCGACGAGGCGCTCGCCGAGCGAGGCCGGGCGCTCGGCAAGTCGGGCTACGGCGACTACCTGCTGAAGCTCCTGGCGGACGACGACTGGCCGGTGCCGGCGCGGTAGCTCGGCCCGGGCGTCGAGCACCTCGTGTGAGAACGCCGTCTCGCGAGACGCTGTACCCGTCGGTACAGATTGTCCGTAGTTGCCCGACGGGTATATTTCGGTGCTATCTGTATCACAAGCGACTGTGTCGTCTCATGAGCGGTAGTCAGTTCATTCTTCGACAAGGGCAAGCTTGATAGGGCTTGTGCTTTGGCCTAGATTCAAGAGCGCAGTGCGGTAGGTAACACTCCCGAGGGGAGGCCGGTTTTGCCGGTCTGGGAGTGGGGCGCCGCACTCACCTCGATCCGGGGGGTTCGAGGTCTGACCAATCGTTCGGGGGGACGATGGTATCTGTAGTGTCTGATGTCTCGACCGTCCTGAGTTCACGGACGACGAGGGCCGGTGCGTATTCGAACAGTGCCACTGTCCCTCTGCTTGTGGCTGGCGATCTCGCCACCATCGCACTCAGCACCTTTGCGGCGCTGTTGGCGCGCCATGTGATCACCGCTGAGGGATGGGTGGGCGTCGTGCGCCCCATCGATCTGGTGATCGGCGTCCTGTGGCTGCTGTTCCTGACGCTGATGGGCACCTACCGCGTGCGCTACCGCCTTCACGGCATGGAGGAGTACCGACGTGTCGCCACGGCCGGACTTGCCACCGCGGCCGCCATGGGCGTGTTCTCGTACCTGGCCATGCACGATCTGTCCAGGGCGTTCTTCCTGTGCCTGTTCGCGATCGGCATCCCGGCCCTGCTCACGGAGCGGATGCTGGCCCGCCGCATCGGGCACTGGCTGCGCGCGAAGGCCTACCTGTCCGAGGACGTGATCGTCGCCGGTGACCCCGGCAGGATCGACGAGATCGTCGCCGTGCTGCGGCGTGAGCGGACGCTGGGCTTCCGGGTCCTCGGGGCACTCGTCCGGGCCGACAGCACGACCGTGGGCGACGTCAACGGCATCCCGATCCTCGGCACGCTGGACGACGCGAGCAGGGTCGCCGAGCGCGCCGGCGCCGGGGCGGTGATCTTCTGCGAGGGCTCCTTCGAGAGCAGCGCGGACTTCCGCCGCTCCGCGTGGAGGTTCGAGAACTCCCGCGCGCAGATGATGGTCGTTCCGGGCGTCACCGACGTGGCGGCGGGCCGGCTCAACATGCGGCCGATCGCCGGCATGTCCCTCATCCAGGTCGATCAGCCGCAGGCGATGCAGGCCGGCAAGCTGTTCAAGCGGGTCTTCGACATCGTCGCGACGTCCGCCCTGGTCGTCCTGGCGTCGCCGATCATGCTGGCCACCGCGATCGCGATCAAGATCGAGGACGGCGGGAAGGTCATGTACCGGCAGACCCGAGTGGGCCGCAACGGGGAGCTGTTCTGGTGCTACAAGTTCCGCAGCATGGTCCCCGATGCCGACAAGCTCCTCTCGGGCCTGCAGGCGCTCAACGAGGGCAACGGCGTGTTGTTCAAGATGTGCCAGGATCCGCGCGTGACGCGGGTCGGCCGGTTCATCCGCCGCTTCTCGATCGATGAGATCCCGCAGTTCTTCAACGTGCTGCGCGGCGAGATGAGCCTGATCGGTCCGCGGCCGGCCCTCCCGAACGAGGTGGCGAAGTACGAGCCGGACGTTCTGCGTCGGCTGGCGGTCCGCCCGGGGCTGACGGGTCTGTGGCAGGTGTCGGGCCGCTCCGACCTGAGCTGGAACGAGTCGGTCCGCCTCGACCTGTACTACGTCGACAACTGGTCGATGGTGTCCGACGTCGCGATCCTCGCGAAGACGCTTCGTGCGGTCGTCCGGTCCCGTGGTGCCTACTGACGGACAGGACTGATCCGCGCCTCGCACAAATCGACGGCGCTGTGGGACCCGGGCGGGTCTGCAGCGCCGTCGTCCAATTCCGTCGTTCTCCTTCCTGCATGCGTGGCGCCGGACGCCATGATGGGACTGGAGCTCAATCGGAGGAGACCGCCACGTTGCGCGGCATACGAGGCGGGGTGTTCCGCCCGTTGCGAGCTGACCGCCAGGTTGTTCGGGGTATGCGGCGCCGATCCGCTGTCGTATGCCTCACAACCTGGCGGTCGGCTCTTCCCGGCCGGGCACCCGGGGCCGGTATGCCATGCAACCTGGCGGTGAGACGGTCTCGTGTGCCCGCGGGGAGGCGGCCCGGAGCGCGCCGGGTCGCATCGCCTCAGCCCCGCGCGATGGTCCCCGCCCAGGCCGCGACGCCGAGAAGCGCCAGTGACGTGACGACCTCGGCGGCACCGATGACGGCGGGCCGCAGCGGACGGCGACGGGACAGCAGGGGGAGGGCGGCGGCGCGGGCGGTGAGGACGATCCAGAGCGCGAACCAGGCGAACGGCTGCCCGAGGCCGACCCCGACGCCGGCCACGGCCGTCCATGCCGCGTGCCAGCCGACGGAGGCGGCGAGCCAGCCGGTCGATCGCCGTTGCCGGATGAGCGACTTCACGGAGAACACGGTTCCGCCGAGGTAGCCGAAGGTGAGCGCGGTCGCCCACACCGCCGCGGGCGGCGCCGGTGCGGGCGAGAACGGATCGGGCCGGACCGCGACCAGCAGGAGCAGCGAACAGGCCAGTGCTGTGGCGAGCCCGCTCGCCAACCCCCGGCCGGCGCCGCGGCGTGTGTACCACCAGGCGATCGCCGGACCGACGGCGAGCACGACGCACCACACGAGGATCTCCGGCCCGGTGAGGACGACGAGCGCGAGGGCGGCCACCACAGTGACGGCGCCGTACACGGCCGCCGGCCGCAGCGCAGCGCCGCGTCGGGCGGGCGGCATCCGCACCCACCACGAGAGGGCGTTGAAGCAGAAGTAGCCGGACACCGCGCACACCAGCAGCACGGCCTGGAACGGGGCGGCAGGGCCGATCAGGGCGCCCGCCGCGACCGGCACGATCAGCCAGGCCCACGCCCCGTGCTCGTGAGGCACCCACAGCATGCGGTTGGTGCGCCGACGGGATCGGCTCGCTCGAGGATCGGCGGGGCGCACCGGTCCGTCCAGGTCCGGTCGGGGTGTCGTCGTCACGCGGCCATCCTATGAAGTCGCCATCCTGGGAGCAGTACGGTCGCCCGCGCGGGTGGAGGCGTCGGTCAGGACGTGAGCGAGAGCCCGAGCGAGGCCCTCCGCGCCCGCCATGCCGAGGCGACCATGTCGGCCACGTCGTGGCGCATCACCCAGTCGAGGTCTCGGGCGGCCAGATCGCCGCGTGCCACGATCCGGGCGGGATCGCCGGGCCGGCGCGGTGCGATCTCGGGGGTGAAGCCGATCCCGGTCACCTGCGCGACGGCGTCCATGATCTGGCGCACCGACAGGCCCGTTCCGCTGCCGAGGTTGTAGGCGCGCGCCAGCGGTTTCCCGGCGGCCAGTGCCTGGGCGGCCGCCACGTGCGAGATGGCGAGATCCCCGACGTGCACGTAGTCGCGTACGCAGGTCCCGTCGGGCGTGGGGTAGTCGATCCCGTTGATCCGCGGCGTGCGTCCGTCGAGGAGCGCGTCGATGACGATCGGGAACAGATTGTGCGGACTCACGTCCCACACCTCGTCGGTGCCGGAGCCGACGACGTTGAAGTAGCGCAGCGACACCGAGCGGAAACCCTCCGTCGCCCGCTCCTGGTCGGCCAGCAACCACTCGCCGATGAGCTTCGACTCCCCGTAGGGCGACTCGGGGTGCAGGGGGGCGTCCTCGGTGACGATCTCGGTGTCGGGCGTCCCGTAGACGGACGCGCTCGACGAGAACACGACCTTCTGGACGTCGGCCTCCTGCGCGGCCTCCAGCACGCTGACCATGCCGGTGACGTTCTCGCGGTAGGTGTGCAGCGGCCGCTCCACCGAGACGCCTGCGTACTTGAAGCCTGCCACGTGGATGATGCCGTCGACCGCGTGCTCGGTCAGCGCGCGCGTGACGGCCGTCGTGTCGTTCACGTCGGCCTCGATCAGCGGGACGCCGGCGGGCACGAAGCGGGCGAGTCCCGTGACGAGGTTGTCCAGGGCGACGGGCTCCAACCCCGCGTTCTGCAGTGCACGGACGATATGGGCTCCGATGTACCCGGCACCTCCGGTGACCAGCCAACTCACGTTGTTCTCCTCCTCTTGTCGACCTGAGCGTGTCAGGGATTCGCGTCGAGCTCGGCGTTGTATTCGTCCAGGACGTCGTCCATGTCGCCGTCGGCGACGAGGGCGCCGTTGCGCAGATACAGGCCGCGCCTGCAGAAGCGTCTCAGATCGGGTTCGGCATGGGACACGAGAAACAGCGTGCGTCCCTCCTCCAGGAGGTTCTCCATCCGCGCATAGCACTTGTCCCGGAAGGCCCGGTCGCCGACGGCCAGCACCTCGTCGACGAGGATGATGGGCTCGTCCAGCGTGGTGATGACGGCGAAGCCGAGCCGCACCTTCATCCCGGAGGAGAAGTGGCGGTACGGCGTGTCGAGGCCGGCCCGCACCTGGGGGCCCGCGAAGTCGACGATCTCTTCGAACCGCTCGTCGACCCGCTCGCGGCTCAGGCCGTGCAGCCCGGCCGTCAGATAGACGTTCTCGCGGGCGGTGAGGGCGCCGAGGAAGCCGCCGGTCAGCTCGATGAGGGGGGCGACGCCTTGAGCCACATTCACCGATCCCTCGTCGGGGAGCAGGACCCCGGCGATGATCTTCAGGAGTGTCGACTTGCCCCCGCCGTTTCCGCCGACCAGCCCGACCGCCTCGCCCGCCTGGATGTCGAAGGACACGTTGCGCAGCGCCCAGAAGGAGTCCTTCGGCGAGGTCGACTTGCCTTTGAAGACCAGCTCGCGGATCGACATGTTCCGCTTCCGCGAGCGGAGGAACTCGATGCCGATGTCGCGGGCCGTGATGACCGGATCGGGCGTCGTGGAACCGGGATGGTCGCTCATCAGATCTCCTTCAGCACGGTCTTCTCCATGCGCGAGAAGATGAGCCATCCGAGGCCGAGCAGGATCGCCGTCCCGACGACGCCCGACAGCACCGAGTTCCAGTTGACCGGGTTCGGGAAGAGCCCGGCACGGTAGAACTCGAGGATCCCCGTCATCGGATTCGCATAGAAGATGAGCCGCAGCCATTCGGGCACGTGGTTGAGCGTGAAGATGATGGGCGTCAGGTAGAAGAGGATCCGCAGGACGATCCGGATCAGCGGCTGCATGTCGGTGACGATGACGGTGACCGGGGCGAGGATGAGGCCGACGCCGAGGCACAGCGCGGCCTGCAGCAGCAGGCCGATCGGCAGGTACACGACCTCCCAGTCGAGGTGCGCATGGCCCTGGAAGTAGTAGATGACCCAGAAGAGGACCAGCACCGGCATGGAGAGGAGGAACTCGACGCCCTTCGACAGCACCAGGCGCAGCACCCACAGGACCCGCGGCAGATTCGTCGACTTCACCAGAAGGGCCTGCGAGGTGAGCGCCCGGGTCGACTCCGAAACCGCCGCGTTGAACCACTGCCAGGGCAGGATGCCCGAGAGCAGGAACAGGAAGTACGGGCTGTAGCCGGCGTCGGACCTCTTGAAGATCACCACGAACAGCATGTAGTAGATGAGGGCGGAGGCGAGCGGATCGATGACCGTCCACAGGTATCCGAGGAAGCTCGACGAGTAGCGGACCTTGAGGTCGCGGGACACGAGGATCCGCAGGATCTTGATGTGGTCCCCGAGGGACTTGGGCGAACTCATCGGCCGAACTCCAGCCCCGACGGTTCCACAGTGGGCGGCAGATACGTGTCCAGGAGGGCGCGCTGTCGCGGTGACAAGAGCTCGTCGAGCACTGCCAGTTCCTTTCCCCCGACGCGGTACGCGGGCAACCGAAAGATGGCGGCCAGGTTCAGCAGGGCTGTCGATGTCGCCCCGAGAACGACCGCGGACGATGTTATCCGAGGGTCCAACTCGGCCGGCACGGTCCCGGGAAGGACATCCCACTGTGCGTAGCGGGATGCGTCCTCGGCGGGATGCGGTCGCACCGCGAAGGTGTACCCCGCGGCGGTGCAGGCCGCGGCGACCTCGGCGATGTGGCGGCGGTACGCCACGTCGGTGACCGTGCCGAGTTCCACCCACGGCTGGGTGAGGAAGACCGCACGATCGACGGGCGCGGAGCGGGCGGGCCGGCGGAACTCGTCCGCGACCGGCTCGTGGAGGCGCCATCCGGCGGGCGTGTCGGTGTACAGGGCCCAGCGTTCGTCGACGAGGAGTCGTTTGGCCGCGGCGCCGGCGACCGCGCGGGCGGTGGACCACACGGCGCCCCCGCCCTCCCGCCGCCACGCGTCGCGGCGGGACCGCCAGTCGCCGTAGCTGCCCAGCCCCTCGTCGGTGACGACGACGGCGATCCGGCGTGCGGGGTTGGCCGCCCGCAGTCGGAGCCACGGTTTGATGCCGGGAGCGCCGATCGCGAGGTAGACCAGGCGCTCGTCCGGGGACGCCCACACACGTCCCGCTCCGGTCGGGGAGATGCGTGTCAGCCGCGGATCCGATGGAAACAGCCTGTCCAGGTCGCCGGGCGTGACCGGAGCGGCCCCGAGGAAACCGCCCAGGCCCCCGTCGACGACCGTCACCGGGGCGGGGTCCGCGGCGAGCTGCGCGCGCAGCCACGACGCCGCATAGACCACATGCGCCTGGCTGCGGACGCCCGACAGGAAGACCCGCAGCGGCCGGGGACCGGTATGGGACATCAGACGATCGGGGGCCGGCCGAGACGGGTCATCCGCCACGCCGTGCGCCACGACATGGGACGCCGCTCACCGGCGTCGGTCCGCCACCCTTCGACGAAGCCGCGGAACCACACGGCCAGCGGCCCGGGCCTGCGCACCCGGACGACGGTGGCGAGCGTCCACACCCCGAGGTACAGCGGGATCAGGGGCGCGGGCAGGTTGCGGCGCGCCACCCACACGCGGTTGCGTGCGTTCATGCGGTAGAACACCGCGTGCCGGGTCGCCGCGGTGGCGGGATGGTGGACGACGACGGACGGCTCGTAGCGGATCCGCCACCCCGCGTCCAGCAGCCGCATGGCGATGTCGACGCCCTCGTGGCCGTAGAAGAAGTGCCCGGGCCAGCCGCCGACCTCGTCGAAGGCGGTGCGCCGGATCATGCACAGGGCCTCCCAGAAGACCGCCGCCTCGCCGCCTCGCGCGTCGGGCCCCACCCGCAGGCGGGGCACCCAGCGTCGTGGCGTCGGGCGTCCGTACGGATCGGCGCCGCGCGGTTGGACGACCGCGACGGCGGGATCGGCGGCGAGCACCGCGGCCATCCGGGCGAGGACGTCGGACGTCGGCAGGGACGCGTCGTCGTCGTAGAAGAACACGTACTCCCCGCGTGCCTCGCGTGCCCCCACGTTGCGTCCCTCGGGGATGCCGACGTTCTCGGGCAGATGCACCGTGCGCACCCAGGCGGGCAGCCCCTCGGGCTCCCACCCGTTGCCCACGACGACGCAGTCGACGTCGACGCGTGCCTGGTCGCGAAGGGTGGCCAGGGCGGTCGCCAACTCGTCCGGGCGGTTACCCATGGAGAGCACCACGGCGGCGATCGTCGGCGTCATCGTGCTCCCTTCGTCGGACATGAGCGCTTCCGTCACGGTACTACGCCGCGGAGGCGACCGAAGCACGCCACGAGGTCGCCCTCCCGCACCACGAGGGCGTCCACGGCGGAGGGGACCGGAACAGGCAGGCCGCGCGCCGCGAGGGTGAGGACCGGGGTCCGGGTGAGCTTCGCGACGACCTCGGCGGTGACCCATGCCTCCCAGAACTCCTCGGCCGGACCGTGCCAGCGGGCGGCGAGGTGCGGAGGCGGCACGGCGCGTCGCTCCACGTCGACGGCGAACGTGCCGTCGAGGCCGTGGCGCCAGCATGCCTGCGTGCCGTCGGGCAGGTACGAATGGAGGCCCCGGCACGCCGGCACGGGCAGATGCGCCCCCCGGGCACCGGAGGCCGCCGGTGCCGTGAACGTCAGCCGGGCGAGGTCCGCGGCGGCAGCCCAGCCGGCCGGGTCAGATCCCGCCACCGCCGTCGAGGACGATCACCTGGCCGTTGACGTTCGTGTCGGCGAAGAGCAGCATCTCGACGACGGGCACGACGTTCGCCGGTTCGACGAGCCGGCCCGACGGGGTGCGGCGGGTGATGGTGTCCAACTGGTTCGGCCCGAGGACCGAGCTCATCTCGGAGGCGAAGAAGCCCGGGGCGACCGAGTTCACCAGGACCCGGCCGTGCATCTCGCGGGCCAGGGCCCGCGTGGCGGCGTCGAGCCCGCCCTTGGTGGCCGAGTAGGCGACGAGGCCGGCGTAGCCGCGCTGTGCGCAGATCGACGTGACGTTGACCACGCGGCCTCGCCCGCCGCGGCTCATGATGTGCCGCAGCACGGCACGGGTGAGCACGAGCGGTGCGGTGAGGTTCGTCGAGATGATCGCGTCGATGCGCTCGGGAGACGTGTGCACGTGCAGGCTGTCCTGCCCGATCGCGGCGTTGTTCACCAGCGCGTCGATCGGGCCCAGATGCGCGGCGGCGTCCTTGATGAACCGCGTCGCTGCCGCGGCGTCGGTGGCGTCGACCGACCCGACGAACACCCGGTCGGGGTACGTCTCGGCGAGTTCGGTCATCCCGGGGGTGACCGTGCGGGCGAAGGCGGCGACCTTCGCGCCCTTGTCGAGCACGCTGCGGACGATCGTGAGGCCGAGGCCGCGCGACCCTCCGGAGACGAGGACGCAGGTGGCGGGGCCGATGGGTTCTGTATCAGACATCGCTCTTCAGGCTTTCGGAGATGGGGACGGAATCGAGCATGCGGAACCGCCGCGGCACGGCGTACTCCGCGAGACGGGCCGCGCACCACTGCGCGAGGCCGGCCTCGGTGACCGACGGGTCGGACAGGACGACATCGGCGGCGACGACGGTCCCGACGAGCGGGGCCCTGCGGCCCTTGACCGCCGCCCAGGCGACACCGGGGTGCGACAGCAGGACCTCGCGCACCTGTGCGGCGGAGACCTTGGAGCCGCCGACGTTGATCTCGTCCGTCGCCAGCCGACCCGTGATGAGCACACGGTCGTCAACGATCTGGACCCGATCTCCGGTGTGCAGTTCGGCGTCGATCCCCGCCCCTCTGTGGGGCGAGGCGATGAGCAGTTCGTCCCCGTCGACCCGCAGCCGCGGGCGACCGGGGGCGTCCCGGTCGAGCCAGGCGGCGGGGAACCCGGCGCGGCCGTCGTGGACGGCGATCGCCGCGCCGGCCTCCGACGAGGCGTAGATCCACGAGACACGCGCGGCGGGGAATGCCTCGTGGACGAGGTCGAGGACGCCCTGATCGACGGGCTCACCGCCGAGCGTCACCTGCTGGAGGCCGACCTCGCGCAGCGTCTCGCCGCTGCGCAGCAGCGCCTGCCGCCAGAAGGTGGGGGTGCCGGAGGCGGCGGTGACGCCGTGCCTGCGCGCGAGTTCGGGCCACCGCTCGAAGTCCTGCGGGCTCACGAACACGATGTCCTGTCCGGGCAGGTTCAACGACAGGGTGACGACCTGCCACCAGGCGTACGCGCCCGGCGTGTACGGGCACAGCCAGGTGCGCGGCGGCTGCTGGCCGCCCACGGTGGTGAGGGACGCCAGCGTGTGTCCGACCCGCTTCGGGCGCCCGGTGGTGCCCGACGTCAGCAGCCACACGCGATCCGCCTCGGGCGGACGGGGCGTCGGGGACGCGGTGACCTCGATGTCGTCGCCGGCGAGGTGCACGACCGCGAGACCCGCATCGAGCAGGCTGTCGACGAGACCGGGCTCGGCGCGCGACGCCGCCGCGACGAGCGTCTCGCGCGACCCCGTCGCATGCGTCCACACCACGCGCGCGGCGTCGAGGTCGTCGGCGACGAACACGGCGGCCGCCCCCGGCAGGTCGACGAGGGCGAGATCCTGCCATGTCGTCGTCGTGTCGCCGCTGACGATCCGGTTGGCGGCTCCGGCGGGCAGCGTCATGCTGTGAGCAGTTGGTCGATGAAGTCGAGGACGTCGCCGACCGTGCGGATCTCGCGCAGCCCGGGGGCGTCGAAGTTCAGTTCGGCGTCGACCTCGTCCTCGACGCGCAGCGCCAGTTCGGAGAAGTCGAGGGAACGGAAACCGATCTCGTCCAGCGGCGTCGTGTCGCCGGCGGGGAGAGTCTTCCCCTGCTTGGTCAAGACGTCGGCCATCATCCCCCGCACCTCGTCGCGGCTCAGATCGCTCATGGGTTCCTGCCTCTGGAATTAGCTGTGAGTAACTGCTGTGGGTAGCTGTTGTAGTCTAGCGACGATCGTCCGCCCGGCCCGGTAGCGGGGCGGGCGCCAGCACGGGAGGCACGATGCTACGTCCGGCGACGGACTCCGACTCGGCCGATGTCCTGCGGTGGCGGAACCATCCCGACGTGCGGGCGGTGTCCCTCACGCAGCATGTCATCGGCACCGCCGAACACACCGCCTGGTGGGAACGGACCATGGTCGACCCGACACGACGGGTCCTCATCTACGAACGCGCCGGGGCGCCCGCCGGCGTCGTGACGTTCTTCGACATCGACGCCGCCGCGCACACGGCCTGGTGGGGCTACTACCTGGACAACGAGGGCCTCACCGCGGCGGGCGCCCTGTTCCCGGCGTGGATCCAGATCCAGCGGGACGCCGTGAAGTACGCCCGCGACGTCCTCGGCCTGCGCGAACTGCACGCGGAGACACTCGGCTCCAACGACTCGGTGCGCCAGGTCAACTCTCGGCAGGGCTTCGAGGAGGTCGAGACGACCCGGCGCGAGATCGGCGGCCGGACGGTCGACGTCATCCACACCGTCAAGCGATTCGAGGAGGGCGCATGAACGCCGCCAGCATCGAGATCGGGGGCGTCCGTGTGGGCGCGGACGCGCCTCCCTTCATCATCGCCGAGATGAGCGGGAACCACGACGGCTCGTTGGACAAGGCGTTGCAGATCGTCGATGCCGCGGCCGAGGCCGGGGCGCACGCGATCAAGCTGCAGACCTACACGGCCGACACGATCACCATCGACGCCGACACCCCCGACTTCCGCATCTCCAAGGGGCATGCCCTGTGGGGCCAGCGACGCCTGTACGACCTGTACGACGAGGCGCATACGCCGTGGGAGTGGCACGAGCCGATCTTCGCGCGGGCGCGCGAACTGGGCATTCTCGCGTTCTCCAGCCCGTTCGACCCGACCGCGGTGGCGTTCCTCGCCGACCTGGACGTCCCGGCGTACAAGATCGCTTCCAGCGAGATCGTGGACCTGCCGCTGATCCGCACCGCGGCGGCCGTGGGCAGGCCGATCATCATCTCGACGGGGATGGCGTCGATCGCTGAGATCGATGCCGCCGTGACCGCCGCTCGCGGCGTCGGCAACGACCAGATCATCGTGCTCGGTTGCACGGCCGACTACCCGGCCGACCCGGCGTCGGCGAACCTGCGGTCGCTGCCGGTGCTCGCCGATGCGTTCGGGACGCTCGTCGGCCTGTCCGATCACACGATGGGCATCGGCGTGGCCGTCGCCTCGGTCGCCTTCGGCGCCTGCGTCATCGAGAAGCACGTCACGGTGTCGAGGGACGGTGGCGGGGTCGATTCGGCGTTCTCCCTGGAGCCCGACGAACTCGCCGCGCTCGTCGCCGAGACCGATGTCGCCCGGCAGGCGCTCGGCAGCGCGCGGATCGGTGCCAAGCCGTCCGAGCGAGAAGGGCTGCGTTTCCGCCGCTCGTTGTTCGTCACGCGCGATGTCCGCGCGGGCGAACCCGTGTCCGCCGACAATGTGCGGTCGATCCGGCCGGCGGGAGGGCTCGCGCCCGATCTGTTCGCCACGGTCTCGGGACGCCTCTTCCGGGTCGATGCTGCGAAGGGGACGCCACTCACCTGGGACCTGCTCTGACACGGGTTTCGCCCGATCCGACCGCGCCTCGCCGGAGCGCAGGCCGGCGCGCTCGGCCGCCGACCGGGTTCCGTGCCGTCGGCGTCTGGACGTGGCTGGCGGTGGTCGGGACCTGGGGCGTGCTCTTCCCGCGGATGGTGCCGGTGGTGACCCTCGACCGCGGGATCTTCGTGTCCGTGGCCGAACGCCTCCTGGCGGGAGACGTCCTCTACCGGGACGTGTGGGACAACAAGGATCCGCTCTTCTATTACACGATCGCGTTGGGGCGGGCCGTCTCGCCGCTGATGGACATCGTGCTGGAGATGGCGTGGGTCGCGCTCACGGGTGTCGGTGTCGCGCTGATCGCGCGGTTCCTGGGGGCACGCCTGCGGATGTGCGTCGTCGCGGGTTTCGTCATGACGCCGCTGGTGCTCACCGGACCGTTGTACTTCCCGGGAAACTCCCACCTGCCTGCTGTCGCCGTGGCGACGCTTTCCGTGGCGCTCGCGCTGCAGGAGCGCTACCTGCCGGCGGGTGTCCTCGTGGCAGTCACGTTCTTCCTGAAGCTCGTCGTGACCCCCGCCCTGATCCTGCCGCTCGTCGTCATCGTGGCGGTTCGCAGACAGTGGCGCGGACTGGCATGGGGCGCACTGGGCGCTCTGCTCGGGGGCGGCGTGATGGTCGCGGTTCTCGTGGTCCGGCAGGAGTTGGTGCCCTATCTCGGGATGCTGAGCGCCAATGTCGGCTATTCGTCCTCGGTCCTGCTGAACTCCAGCCTGCCGGCTCCGCTCGCGCACTTCGCACGGCTCCGCACCCCCGCGTACGGGATCCTGGCGGCGGCGCTGATCCTCACCGTCGTCCTGGGTGCGGTTCGCTGGCGTCGGGCCCGAGCCGGTGTCACGGGCGTCTTCTCGCTTGTCACCCTGTCGGTGATCGCGGCGGTCGTTGCGGCCACCGCCGTGCTGGCGGTGACCGGCCTGTGGGTCCAGCATCTCTTGATCTACGGCTTTGCCGCCGCACTGGCCGCCGCCCTCCTCGCGGCGCTCGTCGACGAGCGGTTGGGATCGCGGCCGCTCGCGTCCCTGGCGGTGCTGGTCGTCGCGGCGGTGCTGCTCGCCGGAGGACCCCTGGCCGCCATCTACCCGACTCTTCCGCCGGACAAGGCGATCAGGATGCTGACCAGTACCCCCCGGGAGGCGCAGGTGATCCTCCAGACCGGGGAACCGGCGTCGTACGCCCGATTGGGCAGTAACGACGACCGCGGACACGCGGTCGGCCTGGGTGCGTGGCACCTGGCATGCCCACGGTTCCACCAGTACCGGTTCGACTCGCAGTCGAGCCTGGATACAGTGACGCGCTGCCTCCCGAAGGCCGACGTGGTTTACGTCTCCACGTCGTTCGCCCCCAAGACGAGTTCCCTAGGAGGCAGCTCTGTGTGGAACCCATGGGTGGCTCGCACAGAACAGGTACTGCGTGCGGACTTCACCTGCGCGGCGCTGGACGACGGCGCGAGGATTTGCGTCCGCAAGGAGCGTTCGTGATGGCGGCCCGATCGCTCCGGGCGGGGAGAGGCACGCGCGCGACCCGCTCGTCACCGCTGACACGGGCCGTGGGCTGATGCACCAGGCTTCCTGCCGGAATCCATGTCGGTTTGGCCCGCGCCCGCCCGGTTGTGTCTGACGGTGGGGGGAAATACCGCTACTGTCACTTCGACAGCACTCAGATCCGTGGAGGATGAACGTGGCTAGGCCAAAACCGAGAGAAGCAGACAACCAAGTCTATGGGCCCTCCTTCAACCGGATGTGCGGACTGGCCGAGGGCTACTGGCAATCGAACACACTCGCTGCGGGGCAGGCGATCGTGCTGGTCGATCTCCTCTACCAGGACGTTCGTGTAGCGATCCGTGTGCTAACGATGGCTGCGTCGCTCCAACGTGATCGGCATGTGCGGCTCGTGGGTTTGGTGGGTCCCGACAAGCATTGGCGCGACGAAATCTGGGGCTACTACGATGTCGACCGGCTTAAGCAGTTGGCGCAGGCGTACGGGGTGGAGGAGTTCATCGACCTCGGCCGCGTGGTGGAGGATTCCTTGGAGGGTTCCGCTTCTTTCACTCTGGGTGGTGAAGAGGTGTTGATCCCCGGCGAGTCTGGTATATCTCGGCAAACGTTCTCTGAGATCGCAGAGGCGACGCAATTACGTGCTCTGCGTATTCCCAAGATCACCCCAGAGGTGCTAGATAACCAAGAGTATCGGGCACTCCAGAAGCGTTGTGAGCATTTCTCTCGCGTGTGGGACGCGCTGATGCAGCTCGATGTCGTAGCGTTTGTGGCCAGTCATATCGACTATCATCAGTGGGGCTTCGGCGTTGAGGCGGCAATGCGGCACGGTGTCGAGATCTACCATCTGCAATCGACGGGATCGTTCAAGGCGTACGCATTGTTCCCTGAGATGTTGCACGACGGATACAGCGCCCGGATGGTGTGGACGGAACAAATTGCAGACTTTTTCGAGGAGCACGTGTGGCCCGCGAGGGAGATCCTCGCGCGCTCGGCTGAACTCACCGCGTATCGGTCCAAGACGAATCAGGGGCGACCGTCATGGTGGCGTGGCGGCGGCAGCGTGTCGCACCTGGATTTCAGCACTCCTGAGGAGCGCGATTCGATCCGTTCGCTCGGGATGGCGCAGCTAGGTCTCGATTCTCGGAAGCCCGTGGTCGCAGTGTTCAATCACGCCGTTTCGGATGCGGTTCACTCCAACTACGAGGTTTTCGACAACCTTGCCGACTGGTTCGATGCGACGCTACGATTCGCCGCTGGGCACCCAGAGGTGAATTGGTTGCTTGTGGATCATCCCGCGCAGGCCCACTATGATGGTACGGAATGGTTCGAACGTCTTGCAGAAGAGTACGACGATGTCGACCATATGGCTTTCATCTCCAGCATGGATGTGTCGAAGAATGTCATGTGGAGCCTTGTCGACACCGCCGTCACGGTGCGCGGCAGCGTCTCGAACGAGTTTCCCGCCTATGGTGTGCCAGCGATTCAGGCCGGGTGGTCGGAGTGGAGTCATTGCGGGTTCTCGCAACGCGCGGACACCCAGGACGAGTATTGGCAGCTTCTCAATGACAACATCGCGGCACTGCTGCGAGGAGAGACCCTCATCTCCGAGGAGCAGGTGATGCGGGCACGTCTGTGGTTGTGGTTCTATCGGGCGGGTGCGGACGTGGCATCGCCGATCGTGCCGCACTGGGAGATGCTGCAAGGCGTGGAGTTGCACCAGAACATGTCTGTTGCGTTCGGGCATGTGGAGGCCGACGCGGACGCCGCACTGGTCGCGGTGCGTCGCCTTCTTCAGCGCCGCGACCCGCTGCTGACCAGGGTCGATTTTCACGTGGACGTCCCGGCCCTAGCGGACTCGTTGGGCGTTGTCGATCATTCTGTGGGCGCACCAGGATGTGGCGTGACGACCGTTTTTGACAATCCGGCGGAGCCGCTGGAACTTCCGGGAAGAGTCGAGTCGGGGCAGGACCCTTCGCTCGTTGTCGTCGACGGCTTCGCGCGCGGACAGGCTGTCGTCGGCCGTGCGGTTCGAGGTCGCATCCTTCTCGGTATCAAGACGGGCGGCACACAGCGGGACCTGATCGTTACCGCCGAACTCATGATTGACGTCCAGACCCACCGATGGTACGCCGAGCGCCACCCTGATGCCGAGATGTTGGATTCCCGAGGGCCCCGGTGCATTCGTGTGAGATGCCACGATGCGATTGTGGCCGGGGTTGTGCTGGTCGGCGAGCGGACCAGACAGACAATCACCTTCCGAGTGCCGGCGGCAGCGGTCGATGACGGAAGTCTGCTGCTCATCGAGTTCAGCGACGCGGCCGAGGGAGAACCCGGCGCGACGACTGACCCTCTCTGCGGTGTCTGCATCACAGCCATCGACTTCGCCGAATCCCGAGAGGCATCCGAGGAGCGCGTGGGTGCCATCACGTATGACGATCGCGTGCTCGTCCCGGGAACACCGCTCATGGGGGTCGCCCCAGGCGGCTCTACGCTGCGGTTCCGAGTCGTGGACAGCCCGCGTGTCACGGGGACGGCCACGGGAGTACGCGGGAATCTGGCTCGCGCGAAGCGAAAGGTCGAGTTGCATGGACGCCGCGCCCTGCGCCGTGCACTGCCCCTACCTCGGCTGAGCGCCGACAGCGTCTCAGCAACAGCCTGGGCGTCAGGCGGGGAAGCCCACCGTGTCGCGGCCCGGTTCCCGACGCCGGAGACCTGCGAGGTGAAACTTCCCTCGGGGGAAGGGGACGCGCCCGTGACGTACTTCCGCCTTTCGGTGCGCTCCGAGGCTTTGAGCCGCGCAGGGTACAGCCGGCATGTCCGCTGGGAGCGGGTGAGGTTGTGACGAGCGACCGTGGGTCCGTCTAGGCTCGGATAGCTGTCGTAGGCCGATTCCAGAGCGTCGGCGACCATGAAACGAGGGATAGAGGATGGTTTCGGAGCTGACCCCCGAAGCGCGAGGAGTACACATCATCGGCGGTGACATGTTCGCTTGGTCCGATTTCGTGGCACCCCCGGCAGAAGACCTTGGGGATGACGACGACGATGATGACGATGACGATGAGGCCGACGACGACGATGACGATGAGCCCGAGGACGTCCCGATCGTCCCGGACCCCTCCGCGCTCTGGGCCAGCGTGCTCGGCGCGTCGCTCGCCGCAGCGAAGGGGAGGGTCCTGCTGATCGGCCCCGAGGCCGCTCGGTGCCTGCCGCTGGTGTCGACGCGGGCCAACGTCGACGTGCTGGTCCGCTCGCGCCTCGACTCGGCGATGCTGGTCGGCATCCACCCCCGGGCCAAGATCTGGTGCGGATCGGTCGCCCGCTTCGAGCCGGAGCATGACTACGACCTGGTCGTGGGCCTGGACACGTTCGACGTGTTCTACTCCACCGACGAGGGCATGCGCCCCGAGCGCGAGACCGTCGACAGGGTGCGTGGCTGGGCCGGGGCCAAGGGGCGTCTCGTGCTGCGGATGACGAACCTGCTGGGCCTCGACCGGCTGCTCCAGGTGTCCCGGCCGGGCCAGTCGGTCTGGGACCACGCGGAGAGCGGCCTTGCCTACGAGGCCGCTGTCGCCCTCGATCCGGGCGCTGAGGTCGCTTTCGTCGCGGGCACTCCCTCCAGGCTGTTCATCACCGGCTCGGCGGCCACCGACCCGGACCTCGCAGGGCTGCTGACGCTCGCTGCGGCGTCCGTGTTCGCCGACGAGCAGGCAGACGCCCTGTCCCTCCAGGATCCCTGGGGTGTCGTCCCCGACGTGGTGCACAGCGGAGACCTGCTCCGGCTGGCCCCCGGCTGGCTGCTGACACGCGGCGTGCGCCTCCCGCGCCTCGCCTACGCGCCCGACGACCGTCTCGCCGGCACCTGGCAGCGTTCGTGGCGGCTCCAGGCGGACGAGGTCGGTGAGATCACCGGCGCCTCGGACACCAGGTCGATGGTCGGGCCGCTCATCCGCGAGGGCACGGCCGTCCTGGGCGGGTTGCGGGCCAGCGAGTCGCTGGAGGCCGTGTGGCGCCGCGCCGCAGCCACCGGGGAGTTCGAGAGACTCCGCGACGAGGTGGTCGTCTGGTCCGCCTGGCTGGCCACGCTTCCCGTGGAGCAGGCCTTCTTCGCCGCGCCCAGCAACTGCGTGCGCGACGAGGAGGGCGCGTTGTCCCTGCTGGACAGCACGTGGCGCTGGCAGTCCGGGCACCTGGACCTCGCCAAGGCGGTGTGCCTGCGCGAGTTCGCCGACAGGATCCTGACGTCCGGGGCCACGCACCCGTGGCCCGCGTCGATCAGCCTCGACGCGGCATGGGAGAGCCTGACCCTCATGGCCGGCGTCGAACTCACCGACGACCTGCTGCGTGCGGTCGTGCAGCTCGGCGTCCGCATCGAGACGCTGCAGCTCGGCGTCGAGGTCGACGTCGCCGATGAGCTCGAGCGGCGCCTGGACGCGGGGCGTGCGGCGAGGCTGAGCCTCTCCAGTTCGTGGAGCAGGCTGGAGAGCCAGGCGGTGATCCACAAGCTCAACGCGCGACTGGTGCGCGACGAGGAGCAGCTTCGCTGGTGCAACACGCACATCAAGTGGCAGGACAAACAGCTCAACTCCGAGCGGCGTCATCTGGCGAGCATCCAGCGCTCCGTCCCGTACAAGATCGCCCGTGCGATGACCTGGCCCGGCCGCGCCGTCATCGCGGCAGGAAAGGGCGTCGTCGTACGCGCCCTGCCGCCGGGCGCATGGGACCGGATCGTCCGGTTCGCCAAGGCCAGGCTGAGGGGCTGACCCTCTCTGACGCGCCACGGCCCCCACGTCGATGTGGGGGCCGTCGCACGTTCACCGGGGGAGTGTCACTCCCATCCGAACCAGTAGCGGATCTCGGCCGGGCTCAGCATCTCTGCGGTGCCGAGCTCCTCCTGCGCGATTCGCAGTGCGTCGGCAGGCGGGACGAAGGGCTGGTCCATCTCGGGCCACAGTCGCCGCTGCTTCTCGATTCCCCCCAGGACCGCGTGGTCGTTCTCGATCGCCATCGGGTCGCCGTAGACGCCGACATCGAGACCGAGGGAGGCCGCGTAGAGGAGGGCCGATCCCATCCGATTGCTGACGGCGCGGCCGTGGCGGAGGAGTTCGGTCATCTGCCGGTCGAGGAACCAGGGCTGGGTTCCCTTGTACATGAAGCCCCGCGTGCCGTGGGTGATGACGCGAACATCCTGCTTGACGTAGGCCTTGCGGATCTCCGGATCCCGGTACTCGTCCCAGTACAGGCACACGGTGATCGGCACGTCGCCCTCCACCCGGCGGACGTCGGCGAGCAGGTCCGCGTGCGAGCCCATCAGCCGCTGCTCCTCCCAGCCGTGGAAGGGATAGACGATCACGCTGTTGCTGTCCGGCCGGCGCGGCTCGAGACGGCCGGTGAGCGACTGCAGGTACACCCACGGGGCACCCATGACGATGTGGTCGGTGTGGCCGAGCGCACGCCCGCGCCGGGCGACCGCCCTGGTCCACACGAACTTCTTGAATCCGGGCACGAGCGCCGTGCCGACCGCATAGCCGTCCCACAGGTTCCAGCCGTGCTGCACGAATCCGTCGATTCGAGGCGGACGCGGGGGCTCGTCACCCCAGACGTCCTCTCCACCTTCGAAGAGACCCGCGTAGCGGGCCAGGATGTGCGCGTGACCGTAGAAGTGATTCGCGTGATGCACGGGTCAGCTCCGAAGCGCGTGCCGCAGGGCGTCGATCACCTGGGACTGCTGGTCGTCGGTGAGGTCGGCGAACATCGGCAGGGAGATCTCCTCGGAGTAGAACCGTTCCGCGTTGGGACACATGCCGCGTCGGTAGCCCAGGTCTTCGAACACGGGGTGCCAGTACACGGGAATGTAGTTGACCTGCACGCCGATGCCGGCGGCGCGAAGCTTGTCGAACACCTCGCGGCGGCGCCCGTCGAGGATCCGCACCGGATAGAGGTGCCAGGTGGGATCGACCCCGTCGCGCACGGTGTGCGTGCGGACGCCGTCGATACCGGACAACTCCTCCTGGTAGCGGGCGAAGAGGTCGGCCCGGCGCGCCTTGAACCGGTCGAGCCGCCGCAACTGGCTCAGTCCCAGCGCGGCATGCACGTCGGAGAGCCGGTAGTTCAGACCCCACTCGTGGACCTCCTGGTGCCACGGTCCCTCGTCGGGGTGCCGCATCCGGGAACGGTCGCGGACAAGGCCGATGAAATGGAACTCGTGAACCCGCTGCCCGACGGTCGGGTCGAGGCTCGCGACGGCCCCGCCTTCCGCGGTCGTCATGTTCTTCGTGGGGAAGAACGAGAACGTCGTGAGGTCGGCCAGCGACCCCACGGGACGCCCGTCGTCGGTCGAGCCGATGGAGTGGGCGGCGTCCTCCACCGTCACGGCTCCGACCCCGTGGGCGATCGCGTTGATCTCGTCCATCTCGGCCGGCTGCCCGGCGAAGTCGACGGCGGCGACCACCTGCGTGCGGTCGGTGACCACGGCCGACACCGCGGCCGGGTCGATGTTGGCCGTGCCCTCGTCGATGTCGGCGAAGACGACCTCGGCCCCGAGAGCGAGCGCGCTCGACGCCGTCGCGACGAACGTCATCGGGGTCGTCACGACCTGCGACCCCCGGGTGACACCCGCTCCGGCGTAGGCCATGTGCAGCGCAGCGGTCCCGGACGTCGCGGTGACCACGCGCGCCGCGCCGGTCCGATCCTGCAACGCCTCCTCGAACCGGCTCACCGCCGGCCCGGTGGTGAGCCAGTCGCTCCGCAGCACCTCGGCGACCGCCGCGATGTCGTCCTCGTCGATGGACTGGCGTCCGTAGGGGAGCACGTCAGACCTCGGTCTCGAGGATCCGGGTGATCTCCTCGCCCGAGAACCACTGATCGTTCTTGTCGGACGTGTAGTGGAAGCCCGCCGGGACCTGCTTCCCCTCGGCCGGGGACTCGTAGCCCCAGGTGGCGAGGTCGGGCTGCAGCACGTAGCGGGTGTCGCTGAGGAGCAGCGTCCGGCGTCCCTCCTCGGCCGAGATCATCTCCTCGTGCAGCTTCTCGCCCGGCCGGAGGCCGATCTCGTGCATCGGCGCGCCCGGCGCGATGGCCTGGGCGAGGTCGACGATCCTCATGCTGGGGATCCGCGGCACGTACAGCTCGCCGCCCTGCATCCGGTCGAACGAGTCGAGCACGAACTGGACCGCCTGCGGCAAGGTGATGAAGAACCGCGTCATCCGGAAGTCGGTGATCGGCAGCGACTCTCCCGACGCGGCGAGCTTGCGGAAGAACGGGATGACCGAACCGCGCGAGCCCATCACGTTCCCGTACCGCACGACCGAGAACCGCGTCGGGTAACGGGCCGCGTAGTGGTTGCCCGAGATGAACAGCTTGTCGGCGGTGAGCTTGGTGGCCCCGTACAGGTTGATCGGGCTGGAGGCCTTGTCGGTGGACAGCGCGACGAGCTTCTGGACACCGACGTCGATGGACGCCTCGATGACGTTCTGCGAGCCGATGACGTTCGTCTTCACGAACTCCCACGGGTTGTACTCGGCGGTGTCCACCTGCTTCAGCGCAGCCGCGTGGACGACGTACTCCACGCCGTGCATCGCGCGCATCAAGCGGTGCTGGTCGCGGATGTCGCCGATGAACCAGCGCAGCCGCGGATCGTTGTCGAACAACTGCCTGCACTCGTACTGCTTCAGCTCGTCCCGGCTGAACACCACGATCCGGCGCGGATTGATGTCTGTCAGCAGACGCTTGATCAGCGCCTTTCCGAACGAACCCGTACCGCCCGTGATAAGCACCGACGATCCCGTGAGCAGGCTCATGACCGATCCCTTCTCCGTCTTCGCGTACCGGTCGGGGCTCCAGAGCCTCCCGGCTGATCCTTCTGCGTCGCCGGTCAGATTAACATTCTGCGTCGTGACGAGTGTCCGTACGAGGCCCGCGATGCGCGTGGCGATCCGCGTCGACGCCACTGTGGCCAACGGGGTGGGGCACGTCGTGCGCCAGCTCGCGCTCGCTGAGGAGCTTCGCGCCCGCGGCCACGAGGTGACCCTGCTCGGTGTCAGCGACGTGCCCTGGGCTCTGCGCCAGCTCGCGGCGCGGGGGCTGGGGTTCGTCGCCCCGGCACCGCCCCACGATGTCGGGAGGCAGGCGGCGGGCCTCGGCGCCGACGTGGCGATCATCGACGGCTACGCCGTTCCCGCTGCGACGGGGGAGGCGCTGAGGGCGGCGGGAATCCCGGTCGCGACGATGGTCGACGGCCGTTTCGGGGTCCATCAGCGCGCCGACCTGTACGTCGACCAGAACCTGAACGCCGTCCGGCTGCCGGAGCTGCCTGCCGCCGCGGAGTTCCTGGGCGGTCTCGGCTATGTCCTGCTGCGCGACCAGATCCGCGACCGGCGCGGCGTCGCATCGCCCACATCGGGGACGCCCCGCGTCCTCGTGGTGTTCGGCGGCACAGACGCCTACGGCGGCGCGCGCGTGCTCGTCCCGCTGCTGCTGGCGACCGGCGTGCCCGTCGAGGTGGTCGCCGTCACGGCCACCGAGGCGATCGCCGCCGAGCTCGCGGCGCTGCCCACCGGCGCCGGCCAGTCGATGGACGTGCACGGTCCGGTGGACGATCTCGGCGGGCTGGCCGTGACCTGCCACGCCGCGGTGAGCGCGGCCGGCACCACCGTGTGGGAACTGCTGTGCCTCGGACTGCCGACTGGCCTGGTGTGCGTCACCGAGAACCAGGAGTTCGGGTATCTGGAGGCAGGACGGACGCGCGTCGCCGGGACGCCGGTGTGCGTCCCGGTCGGACGGCTGACCGAGCTGCGTGACGACGCGGCCGGCCGGGCCGAGGCCGTCGGGCGGCTGCGAGGCCTGCTGACCGACGCCCCGCTGCGGTCCGAGATGGCCGCCGCGGCGCGCACGCTGGTGGACGGCGACGGCCGGGTGCGCGTCGCCGACGCGGTGGAGCGTCTCGCAGCCGGCCGGTGAGCGACGGGCGCAGTCGCGCGCGGCACGCTACGTTGCTGGGTATGACCGCCAGTCGCCGTACCCGCGTCGTGATCCAGTCCCGATTGTCGTCCTCGCGCCTGCCCGGCAAGGCGCTCATGTCCATCGCGGGAATGCCGCTCATCGAGCTCGTCGCGCGCAGAGCGTCCCGCACCGGTGACGAGGTCGTCGTCGCCACGAGCGTGGAGGCGTACGACACCCGGATCGCCGATCATCTGGAGCGTGTCGGAATCCCGGTCGTGCGCGGTCCGCTGGACGACGTTCTCGGCCGCTTCGTGATGGCGACCGCCGACCTCGACCCCGACGACCGGGTCGTCCGCCTCACCGGCGACAACCCGATCGCCGACGCGGATCTGGTGCACGAGCTGCTGGACGCGATGGACGCGTCCGGCAATGCGTACGGCCGGGTCGACATCGACCGCGTGCCGGAGGGGCTGGGCGCGGAAGGCTTCTCCGTGCGCGACCTGCGGATCGCCGCCGAGCGCGCGACGGCTGCCTACGACCGCGAGCACGTCACGCCCTGGCTGCGGCGCGAACTCGGCGAGCTGCTGTTCGTGCCGGCGCAGAACCCGGGCGACCCGGTCGCCTATCGCTGCACGACCGACTGCCTCAACGACTACTACCGGATCTCGCGGCTGTTCGACGACGAGCCCGACCCGGTCGGCGTGCCGTGGGGCGCCCTGATCGGCAAGCTCAAGGCCGACGTCGACTCGGCCGGGCCGATGGTGCCCGTCACCGGCCTGCGCCCGCGGACGACGTCCCTGCTGCTCGGGACCCGCAACGTCGGGCGCCTGGGAGCCGATACGAGCCGTGACGGCGCGACCGTGCGCGACGTGTTCGTCAGCGCGGTGAACCGGGGACTGTCACACGACGTCGCCGAGCCCGGGACGGTCGACATCGTGCGGCAGGGCACGCTGCCGGCCCTGCAACAGCGCCTCCGCACGATCCTGCGCCTCCCGGTGCTGGTCGGCGGCCTGTCCGGCAGCGCCCTCCACTACCAGGTGCGCACGGCGGTCGAGAACGGGTTCGCCCACCTCGCTCGCCGGTCGCTGGCGGCGGTGGTCTTCGGATCCGTCGCGAACGCGCTGGACGCCGACGCGACCGCCTGGGCGACGCTCGCGGAATACCGGGCGGACCAGTCGGTGGGCAAGATCGGCGTCTCGCTCGCGTCGCCTGCCGAACTGGGCGCACTCGGGCGGCTTCCGGGCGTCGACCTCGTCGTCGCCGATGTCGCCGACCGGGCCGACCTGGACGGCTACGCGGAGCTCGCGCGTCGCGGCGCGACCCGGCTGGCCGTGATCGGCGCACCGCACGACGAGCGGCTGCTGCACGCCGCGCTCGACGCGGAGTGGGTCGATGCGGTCGTGGTCAACCCGGTCACCGTGGCGCAGCTCGATGCGAGCATCCGCGCGGCGGCCGTCCACAGGTGAGCAGATCCGTTCTCGCGCTTCGGGCGTTGGGCCATTCCGTGTCTCGGGCGCGCGACATTGGGTACGGTTGGGTCTGACAGTCACCCCTGAGTGCTGTAGGTCGCGCGTGCCCGCAGATCGCGGACGCCACGGACGTGCGTGGTCGGCGGAGCCTCGGGGATGCCCAGAAGACGAAGGAGTTTTTCTCGATGACAGATACCCGCTACATCTACGACCTCAGCGAGGGCGACATCTCGCTGAAGAGCACTCTTGGGGGCAAGGGCGCCGGGATCGCGGAGATGAACCGGATCGGGGTTCCGGTTCCCGACGCCTTCACGGTGACGACGCAATCGTGCGTCGCCGCGATGGAGAACGACGGCAACTGGCCCGAGGGACTGGCCGAGCAGGTCGATGCGGCGCTGGCACGGCTCGAGGAGCGCACCGGGCTCAAGCTGGGCGATCCCGACAAGCCGTTGCTGGTGTCGGTGCGTTCGGGCGCGGTCGTCTCGATGCCCGGCATGATGGACACCATCCTCAACCTGGGCATCTCCGACGCATCCGTCCCCGCCGTCGCCGCGCTCGCGGGCAATGAGCGCTTCGCCTACGACTGTTACCGCCGCTTCATCCAGATGTACGGCGAGGTCGTCGAGGGCGTCGCCCCGAACGTGTACGAGGACGCCCTCACCGAGCTCAAGAACGCTCGTGGCGTCGCGCAGGACACCGACCTGACGGCCGCCGACCTGAAGGAGCTCACCGAGACCTTCAAGACGCTGTCCAACGAGGCCCTCGGCGGCGCGTGGACGTCCGATCCTCGCGAGCAGCTCATCCGCGCCATCAACGCCGTCTTCAAGTCGTGGATGAACCCGCGCGCCGAGGTGTACCGCAAGGCGAACGGCATCTCCCGCCGGCTCGGCACGGCCGTCAACGTGCAGCAGATGGTGTTCGGCAACCGCGGCGACACCTCCGCGACCGGCGTCTGCTTCTCCCGCAACCCCGCGACCGGCACCAAGGAGCTCTACGGCGAGTTCCTCGTCAACGCGCAGGGTGAGGACGTCGTCGCCGGCATCCGGACGCCCCGTCCGCTGGCGGAGATGGAAGAGGTCCTGCCGGACGCGTTCCACGAGCTGCTCGACACGATGGAGAAGCTCGAACTGCACAACCGCGACATGCAGGACATGGAGTTCACCGTCGAGGACGGCAAGCTCTACATGCTGCAGACCCGCAACGGCAAGCGGACCGCCGCTGCCGCTGTGAAGATCGCCCGCGAGATGGTGGCCGAGGGGCTTCTCACCAAGGACGAGGCGCTGCTGCGCGTCGAGCCCGCCCAGTTGGACGCCCTGCTGCACCCGGGCATCGACCCCAACAACACTGAGAAGCCGATCGTCAAGGGTCTCCCGGCCTCCCCGGGCGCGGCCGTCGGCGGCGTGTGCTTCTCGGCCGACGAGGCCGCCGAGCGCGGTAACCGCGGCGAGAAGATCATCCTCGTCCGCTTCGAGACGACCCCCGATGACATCCACGGCGTCATGGTCGCCCAGGGCGTCCTCACGGCGCATGGCGGCATGACGTCCCACGCGGCCGTCGTCGCACGCGGCATGGGCATCACCTGCGTGGCCGGTGCCACGGCGATCAAGATCGACCCGGCGGGCAAGAAGGTCACGATCGACGGCGTGGACTACCACGACGGCGACGTCATCACCCTGAACGGCAGCACCGGCGAGGTGTTCGCCGGCGCCCTCACGCTCGTCCCGGCCGATCTCAACGAGGACTTCCTGAGCATCGTCGAGTGGGCCGACGAGACCCGCCGCCTCGGCGTCCGCGCCAACGCGGAGAACTTCGAGGACGCGTCCAAGGCCCGCGAGCTCGGCGCCGAAGGCATCGGCCTGGCCCGTACCGAGCACATGTTCATGGCTGCCGACCGGCTCCCGTCGGTCCGCAAGATGATCCTCGCCGAGAACGAGGAGCAGCGCGCCGCGGCTCTGGAGGAGATCCTGCCGATGCAGCAGGCCGACTTCGAGCAGATCTTCACGGCCATGAAGGGTCTGCCGGTGACCGTCCGGCTGCTCGATCCGCCGCTGCACGAGTTCCTGCCGAACCTCGTCGACCAGTCGCTGCTCGTGCAGAAGCTGGAGCTGACCGGGGCGCCGACCGAGCAGGTCGAGGCCGAGAAGGCGACGCTCGCGCAGGTCAAGCGGTTGCATGAGCAGAACCCGATGCTCGGCACGCGTGGCTGCCGCCTCGCGATGCTGTACCCGTCGATCCCCGAGATGCAGGCCCGCGCCATCATCAAGGCGGCGCTCGCGGTCCTGGATCGTGAGGGCGAGACGGTGGGCGTCGAGATCATGATCCCGCTCGTGGCGTACCAGCAGGAGCTCTCCACGCAGCGCGAGATCGTGACGAAGGCGGTCGAGGAGGAGTTCGAGCTCGCCGGCAAGCGGCTCGACTACACGATCGGCACGATGATCGAGTTGCCGCGCGCGGCCGTGTGCGCCAACGAGATCGCCGAGGTGGCCGACTTCTTCTCCTTCGGCACCAACGACCTCACCCAGACCGGCATCGGCATCTCCCGTGACGACGCCGAGCAGGGCTTCCTCGGGTACTACGTCGACACCGAGGTGCTGGCGGCGAACCCGTTCGAGACGATCGACCAGGACGGCGTGGGCGGTCTCGTGTCGCTGGGCGTGGAGCGCGGCCGTTCGGTCAAGCCCGATCTCAAGACCGGCGTCTGCGGCGAGCACGGCGGCGACCCGGCCTCGATCGAGTTCTTCCACAAGGCGGGGCTGAACTACGTGTCCTGCTCTCCGTACCGTGTGCCGATCGCCCGTCTCGCGGCGGCCCAGGCGGTGCTGAAGAACAAGTAAGCCCGTCGCGGATCTCTCGATCCCCGGCATGTGACCGGCCCGGTCCCCTTCGCGGGGTCCGGGCCGGCCCGTTTTCCCGGCGGCGACGCCCTCGTGACTACGCTCCGGCCGGGAAGCTACCGGGGGACCGGTAGCGTCCTGACCTCGGCGTAGCGAGGCCACGAGGGCGTCGCCGCGTGGCTACGCTCCGGCCGGGAAGCTACCGGGGGACCGGTAGCGTCCTGACCTCGGCGTAGCGAGGTGGGCTTTGGCGTAGCTACGCGAGGCACGTCCGTCCATGGTTCATGGGACGCGCGACGCGTTACGGAATCGTTAGAATCTTGACCGATCTGCTGCGGGCAAGCGGAATCTTATTGTGACTAGTCGGTATCAACGAAGAAACTCATGTTTCTTGAGGGTCGAGTAGTGCATGCGAGACGCCGTCCGCATACGATGGATACACGAAGAGGGGGGTCTTCGTGATGATGGAAGCACACGTTCTACGCAAGGGAGATGTCGACGATGATGTCGACCGTCGAGCATGAAGTACCGGAACTGCGGGAGTTCCTGACCGAGGTCGCCACGGAGCGGACCGTACCGGGCACCGTCGGGGTGGTCGTCCTCCCCGACGCGGACGAGTGGGCGGCACCCCTCGTCCTGGCCGCCGCCGCCGACTGCGACAGTGTCCATGTCTTCGTGACAAGGTCCGATGAGGTGCAGCAGGTCACGACCTGGATCGCTCACCTTCCGCACGCCGACCGGATCCGCGTCCACGCGGCGCACGACCTCGTCGCGGCGATGCCGTCGCTGACCGAGTTGAAGTGCCTGCGGAGCGTGCTCGGGCCGGCGCTCGGAGTCACGCATGTGTATGTCCCGGCCGGGATCGGGCCCGGCTGGCGGCGGTGGCTGGAATGTGGACAGGCCGACGAGCCGCCGATCAACGTCGTGGAGGTCGTCCTGCCGCAGGCAGGAGCGCCCGCCGAGTCCCTGATGGGGGTGTGAAGGTGATGTGGGCCGAAGAACGCGGGCCGGTGGCGGTCGAGCAGATCGTCGCGGCGCGGGATCGTCGCAAGACCGCGCGCCGGCGCATGATCGCCGACCACGGGCTCCCGGTGGTGTGCCTGACGCTCGTCAGCCCGGGTCCTGTGAAGTGGTGGTCCTGGACGGAGCGCGTCTTCGGAGTTGCCGAGGCGGAGTTGCGCCGGGCGTTCGGTGATCGCGGCTGGATGGTGCGCGAGTGGGAGGATCAGCGTCCCACGACCGGGCCCGAGGCGCAGATCGCGGTGAACGCGAGCCCGTGGGAGATCAAGCGTGTCCTGCTGAAACTGGAGGACACCCATCTGCTCGGGCGGCTGTGGGACATGGACGTCATCACGACCGACGGACTGGTGCTCGACAGGGCCAAGATCGGAATCCGCCCGCGGCGCTGCCTGGTGTGCACCACCGACGCGGACACCTGCACCCGGACCGACGCGCATCCCGACGACGCGCTTCTGAAGGCCGTCGACCAGATTCTCGCGCGGGCCGAGGCCACGACGGGGGTTCTGCGCTGAGCCGCTGCGCTCACACTTCGGGAAGGCTTGCCTAACCCGAGTACTGTTCGCGGAATGGAGCACGAGCGCCGCAACGCGCGGGTCTGGAGAGTCAGCGTCGAGGGGTCCGAGCAGGTGAGCTCGGATCTGATACGCGTCAACCTGACGGGTCCCGAACTGGCGGAGTTTCCCGATCTGCCGTTCACCGATCACTACGTGAAGCTGCTCTTTCCGCCGCCCGGAGCGCCGTACGGCATGCCCGTGGACCCCGACGCGGTCCGCGAGGCCTATCCCCGCGAGCTGTGGCCCGTGATGCGGACCTACACCATCCGCTCCTTCGATCGCGGCGCCCGGCGGATGGCGATCGACTTCGTCGTCCACGGAGAGCGCGGGCTCGCGGGTCCGTGGGCGGCCGGGGCCCGGCCCGGGGACGAGATCTCCTTCCGCGGGCCCGGCGGCGCGTGGGGTCCGCCGCCCGTGGCCGACGCCGTGATCCTCGCAGGTGACGAGTCGGCACTGCCGGCCATCGCCGCCGCGCTGGAGCGGCTCGATCCGGGTGTGGGCGCGGTGGTCTTCGCCGAGGTGGGCGACGCCGGCGACGAGTTCGCGCTCCCGGCGCACCCGCGGGCCGAGGTCTGCTGGGTGCACCGGGATCGCGGCGAGTCGCTGGAGGAGACGATCGTGGGGGCCGACCTGCCCGGCGGGGTCGTTCACGCCTTCGTCCACGGCAACGCCGACATGATGCGTCCTGTCCGGAGGCATCTCCTCGTCGAGCGCGGGCTGCCGCGGGAGCGGACGTCCATCTCCGGCTACTGGCGCACCGGGCAGACGGAGGACGTGTGGCAGGCGACCAAGCGCGAGTTCAACGCGTCCCTCGAAGCCGATCTGTAACGCGACGCCTCGGCTGAGGGACAATATCCTCACGAGACTCGGGAGGAACGTCCATGACCGAACGGAACGGGCGCTGGCGCGCCACCTATTCGCCGGGGCCCTGGGTCGTCCTGTCGGGGCCGACGCTCCTCGTGGTGATGCCGCCCGCCGCGCCGAAGCATTCCGAGCTGATCCAGGGCATGTGGGCCTCGGTCGTCGCGTCGGGCAGCGTGTTCGACCTGACCGAGACGCTCACGAGGGTACGCATCGACGCGCTGCCCGACTTCGGCGCCTTCTTCTGGGCCGACGGAGGCATGCGGTCACTGCTGCGCGGCAGCATCGCGGTCCGCGATGCCGACTCGGGTGCCGTCCTGGCGACGGGAGACGGAGTCCAGACCTGGTCCGAGATCGGTCTCGGAGACGTCCTGCGGTTCGACGTCACGATGACGCCGGGGATCCAGGACGGACTCCGGCTGCCGCTCGTCACCGGAGCGGTGACCGCCGGCGAGGTCCATCTCGACTGCACCGACGAGGCGCGGCTGGTCTTCCCCGAGCGATCCGGCGCGGAGCCGGACGAACCGGCGCGCGAGGAGCCGCTCGCGGACGAACCCGTCGCCGAGCCCGCGGACGCCGCCGGTGCGGAGCCGGAGGACGACGACGCCGAGCCCTTCGCGCCGGCCGATCTGGACCTGCCGTCGACCGCTGCGCCCGACCCCGAGCCGACATCCTTCGACACCGAGTACAGCACCCCGTCCGCCCCGGCTCCGTCGACCTTCGACGTCGAGGGCCGGACGGAGCTCCTGCCGACCGCGTCCCTGGAGGTCGGGGCTCCGGTCCCGCAGGCATCACCGTTCGTCGTGCCGCCCCCGCCCGGTGCCGAGGCAGGAGCAGCCCTGCCCGCGAGCACGGCCCTCGGCGCGGCGGCCGCCGCCGGAGTCGCAGCGGCACCGCCCGGTCCGCAGCCCCCGGCGCCTCCCGGCCGGCCCGCGCTTCCCGACCCGGCGGGGGATCCGGGTGGGTGGGGAGCCCCGCCGAGCACGGACATCGCGCCCGGCGGCGCACCGCCCGCGCCGTCACTGCCCGCGGGGGTTCCCGCGCAGGTTCCCTACGGCGTCCCGCCCGGATCCGCGCCTGCGCAGGCATCACCCGAGAGCTCGCCGGTGCCACATCCCGCGCCGGGGGATGAAGGACATCCTTCCGGGCAGCCGTCACCGGCCCAGCCGGGCCGCTGGGAGCCGCTCGGCGCGGCCACACCACCGCCCCCGGGCGTCGCGAGCCCGCCGCCGCAGGCTCCCGCCGGCGGGATCATCTCCGGCCTGCCGTCGTTCGGGACCCCGCCCCCTGCGGTGCAGACGACGGACTCGGCCTCCGAACACGACGGGGAGACGATCTTCGCGACCGGCATAGCGGCCACGCACAAGGCGGGCGTTCCGACCTCGCCCCGCAACGACCTGGTGCTGGCCGCGATGTGCGGCCTGCAGCATCCCAATCCGCCCGACGCCAGGGTGTGCGCACGATGCGGCGGTGCGGTCGACGGATCCTCGCCCCGCCTGGTCGCTCTGCCGGTGCTGGCCGTGCTGCGGGCATCCACCGGACAGTCGGCCGAGGTCGGCGGCGTCGTCCTCGTCGGGCGAGCGCCGCAAGCGACGCCGTCCGAGCACGACGCCGTCCTGCTCAGCGTGCCCAGCCCGAGCCAGGACATCAGCCGCACCCACCTGCGCGTCGCTGCGGTGCAGTGGGAGGTCGTCGTCACCGACCTGCATTCGACAAACGGGACGGTGCTCGTCCGCCCGGGCGAACAGCCGGTGCGGATGGCGCCCGGCGAACCCGTGGCGGTCGGAATCGGAACGATCCTCGATCTGGGCGACGGCGTCGCGATCCGCGTGGACCAACCCCTGTGACTCGCCTCCCGCAGTCAGTCCTGTCTTTGCCCGATCCGCGCTCCTACACTGGTGGATCCCCACAAAGGTGGGACATGCGAGGAGTCGGGAGGCGACCTCAAGCCCGTTAGGCTGGTCCGGTCGGGTTCCTCGGGGGAGGGTTGCAGATGGCGGCGCGCACGCGCAAGAGACTGTGGACCGCGCTGACGGACGCCTGGTCGGGCATCGTCGTCGGTGTGGTCGGCGTCGCGCTGCTGGCTGCGGCCGTGACCTCGCCCGGCTTCTCGGTGGCCGACGTGTCCCTCCACGACGGCGCCGTGTACGTGGTCAAGTCCGAGTCGCGTCTCGTGGGCCAGCTCAACTCCGAGGTCGACGAGCTCGCGACCGCCGTGCGGGCGGCCGACCAGGCGTACACCGTGCTGCAGTCCGGTGACACCGTGCTGTTGCAGTCCACCTCGTCCAACCAGATCCAGCAACTCGACTTCGCCAGGGGCGTCCCGGGCTCGCCGGTCCAACTGCCGGCGGCGGCCTCGGTGAGCCTCGGCAAGGACACCATCGCGGTCGTCAACCCGACCGACGGACGCATGTGGACCGGCGACATCGCAGGCGTGCTCGCCATCGACTTCGCGCAGGCCCCCGCGCAGATCGACCTCGGCGAGGGCGGTCTGGCGACCGTCACCGCACGAGGCCGGGCGATCGGGCTCTCCCTGCGTGACCAGGCCATCGTCCGGCTCGTGGACGGCGAGATCGTCCGGACGAAGCTCCCCTGGCAGATCCAGGCGCCGTACAACGTCCAGCTCAGCGCCGTCGGAGACAAGGCCGTGGTCCTCGACCGCGGCAGCCAGCAGGTGTGGATCGAGGGCGACGCGCAACCCCTCACCGTGCCGGGCGGCGGATCCGCGCAACTGGCGTCCCCGACCGATCAGGTCGTCCAGGGCTCCGAGACCGCGCGGGCGGTGCTGGCCAACGCGTCGGGTCTGGTGGGTGTGGGCAGCAGCCGGCTGTTCTCGCTGGTGAGCGGCGTGAGTGCCACACCGGGCGTGCCACTGGTGGCGAACGGCTGTGCCTACGGCGTGTTCGCGAACGGGCGCTTCGCGAAGCTGTGCTCCGATGGCCAGTCGCAACTCATCGACATTCCGCAGTACGTCGACGGCGACCTGCCCGTGTTCCGCGCCAACCGCGGTGTGGTCGTCCTCAACGCGTCGCGCGTCGGCTACATCTGGATGGTCGACGAGGGCATGAAGCTCATCACCGACTGGAAGCGGGTCACTCCGTCCGAGGCCGAACAGGGCGACGAGGACGACGACCAGGAGACCACAGTCGTCCCGCCCGACCGGGACACCGTCAATCACCCGCCTGTGGCCGTGGACGATCCCAAGCTCGCGGCCCGCGCCGGGCGCACCACGCTGCTGCCGATCCGGGACAACGACTACGACCCAGACGGGGACATCATCACGATCCTGGGGCCGCCCAGCACCAACCAGGGCACGCTCTCGCTCATCCGGGGTGGCACGGCGATCCAGCTCTACCTGCCCGTGACGGCCACAGGCACCGTCACGTTCACCTACACGATCTCCGACGGTCGCGATCGCACGGCCACCGCGACCGCCACGGTGAAGGTCCTTCCCCAATACCAGAGCCGGTCCAACGCGGCGCCGGTGCAGACCACGTCCGACCCCCTCGTCGTGGCGCTCGGCTCCTCGGTCTCAAAACGCGTCCTGCTCGACTGGTCCGATCCCGACGGCGACGATCTCGTGCTCGTCGGCGCCAGGGTCGTCGACGGCGACGACGAGGTCGACTTCACCCCTGAGGGCGTTCTCAACTACCAGGACGTCGGGACGCGGCCCGGGCGCAAGGAGGTGGAGGTCACCGTCAGCGACGGCTACGCCACCACGACCGGTGTGGTCGTCGTCGACGCGCGCAAGGGGAGGGACATCCAGCCTGTCGCCAACGGCGACTACTACTCCACGACAGTGAACCAGGAGATCACGCTCAAGCCGTTGGAGAACGACGTGGGGGCGAATCTGAAGCTCGCCCGGGTCACGCGTGAGGGATCCGACTTCACCGCCGAGGCCAACTACCAGGACAACACCATCCGGTTCACCACCGCGAAAGCCGGCACGTACTACCTCCGCTACGTCGTCACGAACGGCTACGGCTCGACGGGCATCATCCGTGTCGACGTCATCGCACCGGTCGCGCAGAATCGGGCGCCGATCGCCGCGCGCGACGTGGCGCTGCTCCCCGAAGGCGGGTCGGTGCTCGTCGACCCGCTGGCCAACGACGAGGATCCCGACGGCGACGTCCTCGTCATCCAGTCCGTCAGCACGAACCCGGCGCTGACCGTCAAGATGGACCAGCGACACCTGTTGCGCATCAGCGCGATCACCGAACCGTCCGAGCCCATCACCCTGACCTACAAGGTGTCCGACGGCGTGAACTCGGTCACGGGCACGGTCGTGGTGATCCCGGCTCCCTCGGGGGCGAAGGTGACGCCGGTCGCCGTGACCGACGAGATCACCGTCCGGGCGGGGGACACGGCCACGGTCAACGTGCTGCGCAACGACTACTCGCCGATCGGGCTCGATCTGCAGGTGGACACCGAGCTGGTCCAGAGCCCCGGCGTCGCGTGGGTGGACGGCGAGACCGTGCGGTTCACGGCCCCCGGAACCGCCGGCCAGTACCGCGCGGTCTACCGCATCCACGACTCCCGCGGGCAGGAGGCGTCGGCGCAGGTGAAGTTCAACGTCGTCGCGTCCGACGTGGAGAATCAGGCGCCCAAACCCGAGGTGGTGACGGGGCGGGTTCTGGAGAACTCGATCACCAAGATCCCGATCCCGCTGGAGGGGATCGACCCGAACGGCGACTCCGTGCGGCTGCTTGGCCTCAACACCGGGCCGACCCGGGGCCGCATCGTGTCGGTGGGGGAGCGGTGGATCGAGTACCAGTCCTACGACTCCACAGGCACCGACTCCTTCGAGTACCAGGTGACCGACAGCCGCGGCGCTGTGGGCGTGGGCACGATCCGCGTCGGCATCGTCCCGCGGGACTCCGACGTCAACACGCCCCCGGTCGCCGGAGAGGACGTCATCCGCACGCGTCCTGGCCGCACGGTCCGACTCTCGGTGCTGTCCAACGACTCCGACCCCGACGGGGAATCGATCTCGCTGCGCAGCGACGGGCTGCTGTTCCCGTTCGAGGTCGACATCGTCGACGACACCGACCTGACCTTCACCGTCCCGTCCGAGGCCGGCGAGTACAGCGGCCAGTACACGGTGACGGATGCTCGCGGCCGCACGTCCACCGGTGTCGTGCGCGTCATCAGCGATCCCGAGGCGCCGCTGCTGGCTCCGGTCGTGCGGGACGACCAGGTCCTCGCCGGCGACGTCGTGGGCAAGACGGTCGTCGACGTCCCCGTGCTGGACAACGACTACGACCCCGACGGGGCGCAGAGTGCGCTGAAGATCTCCATCCCGGGCGGTGACACCGACACCGCCAGCGTCCCGGACGGGACAGGCACACCGGTCGTGCGCGTCCGGATCGGCCCGACGATGCGGCTTGTCCGCTACGAGGTGACCGACGCCGACGGGCAGCGGGCCTGGGCCGTCATCATCGTGCCGGGTGCGGCCGACATGGTGCCCGCCGCGAAATCGGACGCGCCGGCGCTGCAGGTCGTGGCCGGCGAGACGATCTCGATCGCGCTGGGCGACTACGTCGTCGGCACGCAGGGACGCGTCGTGTCCCTTGTCAGCGAGGATCGCATCTGGGCAACCAACGGGCAGGCGACCGGCGTGGGCCCGCGCACGGTCGAGTTCTCCGCGCGCAGCAACTACATCGGTCCCGCCTCGGTCGTGTTCGAGGTCACCGACGGCCGCAGCGCCTCCGACACGACCGGGAAGAAGGCCGTCATCTCCCTCCCGATCCAGGTGCTGTCCCGGCCGACGGCCGACGGCGGAGGCGACGACGACGCCGACCGGCTCGACAATCCGCCCACCGTGGCCGGGACGATCACCGTCGACATCGGGCAGGGGGAGCCCGAGAAGTCGGTCGAACTCGCCCAGTACGTGTCCGATCCCGACGGCGACGCGATCTCCTTCGAGCAGTTCTCCGGAGGCGACGTGGCCGGTGTCGCGGTCCGGTTCTCGGGTGACTGGTCCGTCGTGTCGGCGACGGCCGAGCTGACGGCGGCCCCGGGGGCGAAGGCCACGTACACGGGTTCGGTCACCGACGGCCGGGGCGGCCGGGCCTCCATCACGGTCGAGTTCGTCGTCGTGGAGTCGACGCGGCCGCGCCCGACCGTGACCGACGACGCCGTCGTGGGCGACCAGGGCCGGCCGAGCGTCGTGGCGGCACTGGCGAACGACCGCAGCAACCTGCTCGGTGACACGACGCTGGTCATCGTCGCCGCCGAGGTCGTCAGCGGCTCGGGGACCGTGTCCCACACCGCCGACGCCGTCACGATCACGCCGGCCGACGACTACGTCGGCGAACTGCGGGTGCGCTACAGCGTCCAGGACGGGACGAAGTCGGTGCGGCGGCAGGTCGACGGGTACGTGATCGTCACGGTCCGCGGTACGCCCAGCCGTCCCGGTGTCGCCGTGCTGAACCAGGTCGGCAACACCACGCTGGACGTGACCTGGAGTGCCAGCGTCCCGAACGGGCACCCGATCCAGAAGTACGTCGTCACGGCCACCGCGCCCGGCAGCACCGTCACGCAGGACTGCGCCGCGACGACCTGCACGATCCGGAACCTGCGCAACGGGTCCAGGTACCGGCTGACCGTGGCCGCGGTGAACGCGCTGGGATCATCCGAATCGTCGGCCGCATCGGCGGAGATGATGCCCGACGTGCTCCCCTCGGCTCCGGCGGCGCCGTCCCTGACGGCCGCGGACGGCCAGATCACCGTGACCTGGTCGGTGCCCGCCAACGAGGGAACCGCGATCGAGTCGTACACCCTGCTCCTCACCGGGGACACGACCGTCCGGGAAGTCATCCGCAGCGGCGAGGCCGCGTTCACCACCCGCACCCACACCTTCACCGGGCTCACCAACGGCACCCAGTACAGCGTGGCCCTGCTGGCGACCAACCAGGCAGGCGACAGCCCCTACGGGCCGGCAGCCTCCGAGGTGCCCGCGGCCCCGCCGAGTTCCCCGACCGGTGTCGAGGCGAGCGACGACTCCTCGGCCATCAACGGGCGTTCGGCCCGGGTGTCGTGGGGCGCGCCGGCGGCGACCAACGGCGCCCCTGTGACGGAGTACCTCGTGTACGCCAACGGCGAGCTCAACACGACCGTTCCGGGGACGCAGACCTCGGCGACCATCGCGCTCAGTGGAAACGGCGATGTCGCGATCGCGGTGTCCGCGCGCAACAAGGCCGGTGAGGGAGCCCGTTCGGCGGGGGTCACCGTGACGGTCTTCGGGGCGCCGAGCGCACCGACCAGCTTCGACTTCACGACCGGAGACCGGTCGGTGACGCTCACCGCCGTGAACGTGCCCGCGAACGGCCGCGCCGGGGATCGCCTCCGGGTACGTGTCGAGCAGGCCGACGGGACCGTGGTGCGCACCGACGACGACGTCGTCCTGCCGTGGAGGGTCGGCGGACTGACCGGCGGGCAGGAGTACCGGTTCGTCGCGTCCGCATGCGCCGGTTCCAAGTGCGGTCCCGAGGGGAACTCGCCGCTCATCGACGTCTACTCCGCGCCCGAGCCGCCACGGCTCCAGGTTGTCGGCGTGACCGCGGCGAACGCGCTGATGGTGCGCTGGACGGCACCGACGGAGGAGCAGGCGAACGGGAACACCTCCGTCGAGACCTACGTGAACTGGGGTGCGGGCGACGTGCGCGTGAGCGGGTACTTCGGCACCACCTGGGCCTCGGAGATCACCGTGGACGCGGCCAGGGACATCACCGCGTACACGATCGGCAACCACGGCCTGCGGTCGCGAGAGGCCGTCGTCCACGTCGAGGTTCCGATGTCCGACCTCACAGTGGCGTCGCGGAGAGTCATCACGTTCACCCTCAGCCACCAGTCCGCCGGTACCGTGTCGTGTGAGGCGAACGGACCGGGATCGTTCCGCCAGTCTTTCGATGTGACGATCCTCGAAGGATCCGGCAGCGGACGGTTCGAGGCGAGTGACGCCCTGGCGGCGGGCGCATGGACCATCACCTGCGGCGTCATGACGCGCTCGGTGAGCGTCCCCTGAGACAGAAGGATCACAAGACATGGCAATGACCCCTGATCAGGCGCGGTGGTTCGCCGACACGTTCGCGGCGGTCGTCCGCAACATCGAGCGCGCGATCATGGGGAAGACCGAGGCGATCCGGATCGCGGTGACCTGCATGCTCGCCGAGGGACACCTCCTGCTCGAGGACGTTCCCGGGACCGGCAAGACGACCCTGGCCAGGGCCATCGCGCAGACCGTGCAGGGAACGAGCAACCGCATCCAGTTCACGCCCGACCTGCTGCCCTCGGACGTGACCGGCGTCACGATCTACGACCAGAAGACGGGCGAGTTCGAGTTCCACCAGGGCCCGGTCTTCGCCTCCATCGTCCTGGCCGACGAGATCAACAGGGCCTCGCCCAAGACGCAGTCCGCGCTGCTGGAGGTCATGGAGGAGGCCCGGGTCACCGTCGACGGCAGGACCTATTCGACGGGCCAGCCGTTCATGGTCATCGCGACCCAGAACCCGATCGAGCAGGCCGGAACGTACCGGCTGCCCGAGGCGCAACTCGACCGGTTCCTCATGAAGACCATGCTCGGTCATCCCGATCGGGAGAACACGCTGCGCATCCTCGCCAGCGGCGGCTCGCGCCCGCGTTCGGCGGCGCTGCCCCCCGTCATCACGACGCAGGCCGTCGCCGAGATGTCGCAGTTGGCATCCTCGGTCCACATCGACACGTCGGTGTTCGACTACGTCGCCCGGATCGTCGAGGAGACGCGTGCCTCGGCCGACGTGCGATTGGGGTCCTCCGTGCGCGGCGGGCTGGCCCTCGTGCGTGCGTCGCGCGTCTGGGCGGCATCTCACGGGCGGCATTTCGTGGTGCCCGACGACATCAAGGTCCTCGCCATTCCCTGCCTGGCGCACCGGCTGGTGATGGATCCCGAGTCCGAGTTCAACGGTGTGACGGCCATCGACGTGATGACGAAGATCATCGGTGGCGTCGCGCCGCCGACGGAGCGCGTCGCGACATGACCGCGGCGAGCACCTCTTCGGGTTGGCAGCCCGCGACGGGCACCGCCACCGGCGGGGAGCTCGCGTCGCGGATGCGCGCCGTGGCCGCGAAGGTGTCCTCGGTCCTCGGGCTGCGGACCGCCGGCTGGTGGGTGTTCGCGCTCGCCGCCGTCCTGCTGATGGGCGGAGCGGGGCTCGGATGGGCCGAGCTCACCTACGCCGGGTTGTTCTGCCTGGTCCTCGGCGCGATCGCCCTGACGTTCACGATCGGCCGGCCCCGCTACGCCGTTCGCGTCAGCCTGGAGCAGCCGCACGTCGTGGTCGGGCAGCGCGCCGGGGGGTCGGTGGAGATCGTCAACCGGACGCGGCGGTTCTCGCTGCCTTCGCGCATGGACATCCCGGTGGCTGCCGAACGCGCGTCGTTCGCCGTGCCCCTGCTCCAGGCGGGCAGGGGTTTCCGTGCGGAGTTCGACGTTCCCACCGACCGGCGCGCCGTCATCGAGGTCGGGCCGGCGCAGTCGATCCAGGGCGACCCGTTCGGCCTCGCGGGCCGCAGCGCGGAGTGGACGGACGTGCTGGAGCTCTACGTCCACCCGCGGACCGTCTCGCTCCCTGCCCGCCAGGCCGGCTTCGTGCACGATCTCGAGGGACAGGCGACATCCTTCGTCACCAACTCCGACATGTCGTTCCACGCGCTACGGGAGTACGAGCCGGGTGACGACCGCCGCCACGTCCACTGGAAGTCGAGCGCCCGGACCGGGCGCCTCATGGTGCGCCAGTTCGAAGAGACCCGCCAGAGTCGCGTGTGCGTGGCGATCGACGTGTCCGAGTCCTCGTATGCGACCCGAGACGATTTCGAGTTGGCCATCAGCGTCGGGGCCTCCGTCGCGCTGCAGGCGTTCCGCGAGGACAACCCCCTCGCCCTGATCACCGGCACCGAACTGATCCCGGTCCTGTCGGCGATGCGCACCCTCGACGAGATGTGCCGGATCGAGCCGGCCGCCTCGGGCTCGCCGCTCGACGTGGTGGAGGTCGTCCTCGACTACGAGGCGGCCGCGTCGGTGGTCGTGTGGATCACCGGCGGGCGGGTGCCGCAGCGCACCGTGCGCAAGGCGAGCACGAAGTTCGACGCGGACGTCCGCGTCGTCGCGGTGCGCGTGGACGAGCGAGCGGCGCTGAGCGTGCGCACGATCGCCAACGTGACCTACATTCGTCTCGCCGACCTGGAGGACCTGCCACGCGCGATGCGGAGGGCCGCTCAATGAGGCCGGTCCGTGTTCCTCGGTGGCGGCGCGACGATGCCGCGCCGCGTCGTGTCCTCTCCCCGCTCGCCGCACCGGCACCCGGCACGTGGCTGAGCGAGCGCGGCCGCGATCGCCGTGTGCGGCTCGCGGTCGACGTGGGCGTCATGACCCTGCTGTGTGTCCTCGCGACGATGACGTTCGTCCTCGCGTACGGCTCCGGCATGGTCTGGGCGGCGGCGCTGGGCGGCACCGCGATCGGCGTCGGCGCGGGGGTCGCCGGGGCATTCCGGCGGTGGCGGTCCGTCACGATCGCCGGGGTGCTGGTGGGCTGCTATTTCGCGTTCGGAGGGGCTCTGGCCATGCCGAGCACCACGATCGCCGGCGTCGTCCCGACCGCTCGGACGATTCAGGGCCTCGCCACCGGGGCGGTGCAGGCATGGCGGGCGTCCCTCACACTGGATCCGCCGATCGGCGAGACCGGAAGCCTGCTCGTCGTGCCGCTGATCAGCCTCATGCTGGCGGGTGCCGGCAGCATCTCGATCGCCCTGCGGACCCGACGGACGGGGCTGGCGTGGCTGCCGCCCGCCGCGGCCGGCGTGGTCGGCGTCGCCTTCGGCACGGCGTCGTCGTTCCAGCCGCTGCTGGTCGGGCTCGGATTCGCCGTCGTGACCGTGCTGTGGACGAGCCTGCGCCGCCTCCGCCGGGGTCGTGTCCTGGTTCGCGACAAGACGACCGTGTCGTGGACCGGGGTGCTGCTGGGCGTCCCCGTGCTGCTGGTCGCCGTCCTGAGCGTGGCGCTCCTTGGACCGCTCGTCGCCCCCGGAGCCCACCGCGCGAACCTGCGCGAGGCCGTCGAGTCTCCGCTGGACCTCACCGTCTACCCGAGCCCGCTGCAGGCGTTTCGTGCCAACATCTCCGAGCACAAGGACGACACGTTGCTGACCGTGTCGGGGCTGCCGGCGGGTGCGCGGGTGAGGATCGCGACGATGGACGCCTACGACGGTTTCAGCATGCGGGTCGCAGACAGCGACACCCCGGGCACCGATGCCGGTCAGTTCAAGCGGGTCGGGGCGGAGATCGACACGGTGTCCGGCTCGGCGGCCACACCGGTCACGATACGGATCGACGACTACACCGGACCGTGGGTGCCGACGGTGGGCGAGACCCGCGCCATCTCGTTCGCCGGGGACCGGGCGCTCAGTCTTGCCGACTCGTTCTTCTACAACAAGGCGTCGGGCACCGGCATCGACACGGAGGGACTGCGGTCCGGCGACTCGTACACCGTGCAGGCCGTCGTGGACGCGCAGCCCACGGCCGACCGGATCCGGCTCGCCGGGCAGGGCTCGTTCGATCTGCCGCAGGCGGACCCGATCCCCGATGTCGCCCGCGACCTCGCGCAGCGGTGGTCGGGCAATGCCTCGACGTCCGGCCAGGTCGCCCTCAACCTCGTGACGCGCCTGCAGCAGGGGTACTTCTCCCATGGCGTCGAGAAGGACGAGGCGACCTCGGCGGCCGGTCACTCGTACGAGCGCATCCAGGCGCTGCTCTCGGATGTCAACCGGATGATCGGCGACGACGAGCAGTACTCGGTGGCGATGGCCCTGATGGCGCGGCATCTCGGGATCCCCTCACGGGTCGTCTATGGGTACACTCCGTCCGGCGACGGCGGAAGCATCGCGATCCGAGGGAAGGACGTCTCCGCGTGGGTCGAGCTGTACCTCGATGGTCTCGGGTGGGTCACGTTCGACCCGACCCCCGACGAGGACCGTGTGCCGAAGACCGAGGACGATCCCGACCAGGCGAAGCCGCGACCGCAGGTGGAGAACCCGCCCCCGCCGCCGCAGCGTCCCGACCGGCTGCCGCCCGACAACGCCGATCCGCAGCCTCCGCAGGGCCAGCAGGACGATCCCTGGAGCATCGACTGGCGCCTGGTGGCGGGCATCACGGCCGGGGTGGGCATCCCCCTGCTGCTCATCGTCGTGCCGATCGCCCTCGTCGTGGGCACGAAGCTGCGCCGTCGAAGAGCCCGCATGAACGCCGAGGTCATCGCCAACAGGGTGGCGGGTGGCTGGGCGGAGCTGACCGACCGGGCGAGGGACCTCGGTTCCACCCCGTCGCCGTTCGCGACGCGCACCGAGCAGGCCGCGTCGATCGCCGAGCGGCTGCCGCGGGTGTCGGACGGCGCCGATCCCCAGGTTCTGGCCCGGCTGGCCGACACGACCGTGTTCGGTCCCGAGGCCGTGTCGGAGGCGCAGGCGGTCACCTACTGGGCGGGGGTCGACCGCGCGGCGAAGGGGATGACAGCGTCGGTGCCTCGATGGCGACGCCCGCTGGCCTGGCTGTCCCTGCGTTCGCTCCGGCGATTCCGAACGCGGTGACGACACGGTGAATCACGCGGGAGGAGGGAAACCCATGGTCGCAAGTCCTCTGCCGACCGGTGTCGAGGTCGGCGGGCTCGGGAAGCGGTTCGTCGCGCAGGTGATCGACGGGCTGGTGCCGGCCGTCCTGGGCGGCGTGTGGACGGCCGTCGCAGTGTCGGATCCCTCCTTCGGTGCGCTGCTCGTCGCCTCGGTCGCGTGCGGACTGGGCGGGGTGGCGTACGCCTTCCTGCTGTGGTGGATGTTCGCCGCGCGAGCCGCCGGCCCCGGCATGCGGATCATGAGGCTTCAGCTCCTCGGCATCGCCGACGGGCTGCCGGTCGGCTGGGGCCGCTTCTTCCTGCGGCAGCTCGTTCTGTTCGCCTGCGGGGTGACCGGGATCGGCCTGATCGCCCTTGTGGTGCAGGTCGTCCTGCACCCGCTGCACCAGGGCTGGCACGATCTCGCGGCCGGGTCCGTCGTCGTCGCCCAGCGGGTGAGGCCGCCGGTGTCGGCCCGGGCCGTGTCGTCGCGCGGCCCCTTGTCGTCGGCATCGGCGAGTTCGACCGCCGTGCTTCCCGCGAACCCGGAGAGCCGGCAGCGGCCGGCCGGACCGTGGAGCGACTGGGACGCGCTCTCGGCCGGGACGTTCGCTCCCGGCCCGGAACAGCCCGGACCGATCACCGGGGTCCCGGACGGCGTGTCCCACGGGCAGGAGCCGCCGCTCGCGACCGCCGTGCCGCCGGGTGCCTGGGGTGCGGCGCCCGCCGCCCCGCCCTGGGCCGCCGATCCGCCGGTCCCGTCGGCGCCCCTGCCCGCGCGGGCCCCGGGGGTCCCGTCGGCGGAGAGGTCTCCGGCCCCGAGCGCCTCGCCGCCGTGGTCCCGGCCGCCGGCCTCGTCCGCCCGTCCCTGGGGAGCCCCCGTTCCGCGGGCCGCGGTGGCGGCGTCGACGGAGGACGACTACGGCTCGACGCGGCTCGCACGTCCCGCGGCCGGAGCCGGCTCCTGGACCGTCCGTCTCGACGACGGGCGGGAGATCGTGCTCACGGGCACGATCCTGCTCGGACGGGACCCCGTCGCGCGGGACGGCGAGGACATCACCGGACTGGTGAGCATCGGCGCGGACGGCAAGATGGTCTCGAAGACGCACCTCGCCGTGGGGGTCGACCAGCGGGGCGTCTATGTCGTCGACAGGGGATCGACGAACGGAACCGCCATCGCGAGATCCAGCGGGATGTACGAACCGTGCGCGCCGGGCGACCGTGTGCGGGTGAGGGGCGGTCAGGTCGTCTCGTTCGGCGACCACACCTTCGAGGTTCGCCGCACACCGCGCTGAACGCCTGTCCGGCGTTGTCGGAGCCGCGGGCTAGGCTTCCAAGGACCCCGACGTGAGGATGTCATGATCGAGTTCGCGCATGTGACGAAGTCCTACGGGCGCGACGCGCCCGCCGTCTCCGATCTGAGCCTGGTGATCCCCGCGCATCGGACGACGGTGATCGTCGGCCCGTCCGGGTGCGGAAAGACGACGACGCTCCGCATGATCAACCGCATGCTGGAGCCGAACGCCGGGGAGATCCGCTGGGACGGGCGGCCCCTGAACACCCTGGGCAAGACCGAGTTGCGTCGCAGCATGGGGTATGTCATCCAATCGGGCGGGTTGTTTCCCCACCGGACGGTGGCCGCCAACATCGCGACCGTCCCGCGCCTGCTTCATTGGGACTCCCGCCGGATCGCCGGGCGGGTGAGGGAGCTCATGGAGCTCACCGAACTTCCCGAGTCGCTGGCCGACCGGTACCCGGCGGAGCTGTCCGGGGGGCAGCAGCAGCGGGTGGGGGTCGCCAGGGGGCTGGCCGCCGATCCCGACGTCCTCCTCATGGATGAGCCGTTCTCGGCGGTCGACCCGGTGGTCCGCGCCGGTCTGCAGGATCTCGTGCGGGGGCTGCAGCGGGAGCTCGACAAGACGATCGTGATGATCACGCACGATCTCGACGAGGCGATCCGCATGGGCGATCAGGTCGCCATCATGAAAGATGGTGCGATCGTGCAGGCCGGGCCGCCGGCCGAGATCCTCGACGAACCGGCCACCGATTTCGTGCGCGAGTTCATCGGGCGGGATCGAGGATATCGAGGGCTGGGCTTCGCCGCGGCGGCGGGGTTGCGGCTCACGGCCGTCGACACGACCCGAGCGCCCGGGACGGCCACCACCGAGCGGCCGGTCCTCGTGCTGGACGCCCGAGGCCGTCCTGTGGGCTGGGTCGATCCGCGCCTGCCCGGAGGCACGATGGATCTCGGCACCGTGTTCGACCCGGCGACCGACTCCCTTCGCGTCGCGCTCGATGCCGCGCTCAGCTCCCCGGTCGGTCGTGCCGTCGCGGTGGCCGGGCCGGCGGCCCGCTATGCGGGCGTCGTCACCATCGCCGACCTGCTGACCGCCGTCGCCACGCATCGTGACGACCTGGCCGAGTCGCGGGCCGAGCGCGCAGCACACCGGGAGGTCGCCGTCGCAGAGCCGGCGGAACCCGTCTCCGGGCCGGGTCCGGTCGATGACGGGGTCGTCCCGGAGGCATCGTCGTGAACTGGGCCTGGATCCAGGACAATCGCGGGATGCTCGCGGGCCTGTTGTGGACCCACGTCGTGCAGTCGGTCGTCCCGGTGCTGGCCGCGCTCGTGATCTCCATCCCGCTCGGCCGTCTTGTGTACCGGGGTGGGCGGGCCGTGCAGGGCGTGGTGCTGGCGGTTCTGGGGGTCGTCTACTCCATCCCGTCCCTCGCTCTCTTCGTCGCCCTTCCCGTCGTGCTCGGCACGCGGATCCTCGATCCCGTGAACGTCATGGTGGCCCTGACGATCTACTGCGTCGCCCTGCTCGTGCGCAGTGTCGTCGACGGCTTCTCCGGCGTCCCGCCCGCGGTGCGCAGTTCGGCCGAGGCGATGGGCTTCGGTCCCTTCCGGCGGGTGTGGGCGGTCGAGCTGCCGCTGGCCGTCCCCGTGATCGTCGGCGGTCTGCGGGTGGCCACGGTGTCGAACATCGCGCTCGTGAGCGTCGGTGCCGTGATCGGGCAGGGCGCGCTCGGGCGTCTCTTCGACCAGGGGTTCGAAGACGGGTTCCTCACGCCGATCCTCGTCGGTCTCGTCCTCAGCGTGGCCCTCGCCCTGGTCGCGGATGCGGCGATCCTTCTCGGACAGCGCCTCGCGGCGCCCTGGCTGGCGAGGGGGCGGGTGTCGTGAACCTCTTCGGCTATCTCGGCGATGCGGCGAACTGGGCGGGCCCGGGCGGGATCTGGGAGCGGATCGGCGAGCACATGGGCTACGTCGCCGTGTCGTTGCTCGTGGCGATGATCATCGGAATCCCCGTCGGCGCCGCCGTGGGGCACTACCGGCGCGGCCAGGTGCTCGTCGTGCAGACGTCGAACGCGGCCCGCTCGATCCCGACGCTCGGCCTGCTCGTGCTCGTCGTCACGTTGATGGGAACGGGCCTGGTCCCTGTCGTTCTCGCCCTCACCGTCCTCGCCGTCCCTCCGGTGCTGAACGCCGCCGCCGTGGGCTTCCGCGATTGCGACCCCGACGCCGTTCACGCCGCCCGCGCGCTGGGCATGACACCGTGGCAGGTCGTCACCGGCGTGGAGCTGCCACTGGCGTTGCCGCTGGTCGTCTCCGGGGTGCGCAGCGCCGCGCTGCAGCTCATCGCCACGGCGACCGTCGCGGCCATGGCGGCGTCCGGAGGGCTCGGCCGACTCATCGTCGACGGCCAGCTCCTCGGACCGAGCGGGTATCCGGAGATGTTCGCCGGGGCGGTTATCGTTGGCGTACTCGCCATCGCGGTCGACCTGCTGTTGGGGGCGATCGGGTGGATCCTGAGGATGGTCACCTACCGACGTGGTCGCCTCACACTGACGACGGAGAGGCAAGTGGCGGTATGAAACGAGTAGTGGCAGCACTGTCCGCGCTCCTGATGGCCCTCGCCCTGGGCGGGTGCGCGACGAACAACCCCCTCGGCGACGCGACGACGTCGCCTGCGGACGGAGCGCGGATCGTCGTGGGTTCCGCGAACTTCACCGAGTCCGAGATCCTCGCCGAGATCTATGCGGGCGCGCTGCGAGCCAAGGGCATCGACGCGACCACGCAGACCCGCATCGGCTCACGGGAGGTGTATCTGCAGGCGCTCAAGGACGGCTCGATCGCGCTGGTTCCCGAGTACACCGGAAACCTGCTGCAGTACATCGATTCCAGCAGCCCGGCGCGCACCGCCGAAGAGATCGAGAAGGCGTTGCCCGAGGCCGTCGGCCCCGACCTGGCGATCCTCGATCCCTCGGCGGCGACCGACCAGGACGTGTACGTCGTGACGAAGACGCTCGCGGACGCGGAGGGGCTGGTGTCGTTGCGCGATCTCTCGGACAAGGCGTCGGACTGGGTGCTGGGCGGGCCGTCCGAGCTGGAGGGCCGCCCGTACGGTCCGCAGGGCCTCACCGACGTCTACAACGTGACGTTCAAGCAGTTCAAGGCCTACAACTCGCAGGCTGTGAAGATCAAGGATCTGCAGGACGACAAGATCCAGGTGGCGACGTTCTTCACGACCGACGCGGCGCTCGCGGGCGACGAGTTCGTTCAGCTCGCCGATCCCGAGATGATGATCCTGCCGCAGAACGTCGTCCCGCTGGCGGCGGCGTCGGTGGCCCAGAACTCCACGGCGACCGACGCGATCAACGCCGTGCAGGCGGCGCTCACGACGTCCGAACTGCTCGCGCTCAACCGGTCGGTCGACACCGACCATCGATCCGCAGCGGATGTCGCTGCCGAGTGGCTGTCGGGCAAGGGGCTGGGCTAGGCCCGGAGCCCGGTTCGCGGGGCCGCGCCCGTCCGGGTGCGGCCCCTGCCGGTCACTCGGGGGCGCCGTCCAGAACGGCCTTCGTGCTCGACAGGCCGAGCCGTGTCGCTCCGGCCTCGATCATGGCGACGGCGTCGTCCCACGTCCGGATGCCTCCCGACGCCTTCACGCCGAGCCGTCCGCCGACCGTGCGCGCCATGAGCTCCACCGCGTGGATCGTGGCGCCGCCGGCCGGGTGGAACCCGGTGGACGTCTTCACGAAGTCGGCACCGGCCGCCTCGGCCGCGTTGCACGCGGCGATGATCTCCTCGTCGGTGAGCGCCGCGGACTCGATGATGACCTTCAGCACGTGCGGGTCGGGCACGGCAGCCTTGACGGCGGCGATCTCTTCGCGGACCGCGTCGGGACGGCCGTCCTTGAGAAGGCCGATGTCGATCACCATGTCGATCTCGTCGGCACCCGCTGCGACCGCGCCGGCGGCCTCGGCGGCCTTGATCGCGGCCGTGTGCTTGCCCGACGGGAACCCGGCCACGACGGCGAGCAGGACGTCGCCGGTGTCGGCGGTGAGGGGGATCATGTTGGGCGAGACGCAGATGGAGTAGGTGCCCAGTTCCCTGGCCTCGGCGAGCAGCGCGTTCACGTCCGCGGGCGTGGCGTCGGTCTTGAGCAGGGTGTGGTCGACATAGGTCGCGAGTTGGGCACGGGTGAGCATTTCTTCCTCCTTGAGAGTGCGTCCGGCATGCACCTGAGAGCCTAACCCGCGGGCCGCGCCCCGTCCGCGGGCGAGACGACGAACGCTCTCATGCGGCCAGGTTGCGCGGGGCGTCGCCCGACCGATAGAGCTGATCCTGTGCCCGATCTCCAGCTCTTCTGGTCCACCTTGCTGACCCTGTTCGTCATCCTGGATCCGCCGGGGCTGTTGCCGGTCTTCCTGGGTCTCACCGCCGCGTTGCCCGCCCGGGAGCGCAACCGGGCCGCCCTGCGGGCGTCGCTCGTCGCGATCGGGGTGATCGCCGCGTTCGCGATCTTCGGCCGCTACATCCTCGACTACCTGCACATCTCGGTGGAGGCGATGCAGGTCTCGGGAGGGTTCCTGCTGCTGCTGGTGGCGCTGCAACTGCTGATGGGCGCCGAGTCGGGTCTCGGCGAGACGGACGGTACCAACGTGGCCATCGTCCCGCTGGGCACTCCCTTGCTGGCCGGCCCGGGCGCGATCGTCGCGACGATGCTGGCGGTGAACCGCGCGGGCGGACCGGTCGGCTACCTGCTCGTGGCGGCCGCCCTGGCAGGGGCGATCGCGCTCGTCTACCTGTTCCTGCGATTCGCGGGGGGAATCCGCCTGCTGCTACGGGATTCGGGAACCGTGCTGGCGTCGCGGATCGCCGGCCTGCTGCTGTCGGCGATCGCCGTGCAGATGATCGCCGACGGCGTGTTCGGCATGATCGCCGCTCACTGAGACCCGCCGTGCCCGCTCAGGCGAAGAGCTTGGCCCAGGTGACGAGCCAGACAGCACCCCCGCCGGGGCCGTAGTTGCGCTTGTTGAATGCCGTCACCTGCTGGACGGTGCGAGTGTCCCAGGCTCCCCAGATCTTCGTGCTGTACCCCTTCCCGTTGAGGAGGGCCTGGAGGGCCGCGACGCGTTGATTCGCGGGGGTCTTGGTGAGCTTCGCGGCGAGCAGCCGCAGCATCTGGGGCGTGGCCACGCCTGTCACGGAGAGGCCGACGCGGCGCTGGTAGCCCTTGACCGCCGCGAGGGTGCGCGCGTCGAAGCGCCCGCTGAAGCTCACCGAGAAGCCCTCGGCGAGGAGGAGCCGCTGGAGCGCGATGATCCGGAAACCGGTCTGGCCCGAGCGCAGGGTGGTGAACGGCATGTCGAAGCGGTACAGCGTGTTGGACCGCATGTACGGCAGCACGGCCGAGAAGTAGGCGGATCCGCCGTAGCCGACCTTGGCGACGGTCTTCAGATAGGTCTCGGGCGCGGTGCGGAGACTCCTCGTCGCCGCGTAGCGGGAGTCCGTGGCGTACAGGGTCGCGGCGTCGGCGATCGAGGCCGCGGCGTTCCCGTACATCCGGTACTTCGTTGTCACGATCTTCCCGTTGACCGAGGAGAAGACGGTGTAGCACCCGGTCTGGTAGGGGCTCTTCTTCGAGGTGCACGTGAGACCGAAGTAGTTCCTGGTCTTCTTCACCAGCGTCGACAGCCCGTAGTTCGTGTGGTAGGCCGCTTGCGCGAGGAGAACCGACGCCGGCACGCCACGCAGGTAGTGGTGCGACTGGGCCGCGCTCGAGAGCGAGGAGAAGAAGGACGACTTCTGCGCGGCCGTCGCCGTCACCTTCGGCTCCGCCGGCGTCAGGTTGTACTGGTACAGGTTGTACGTCTTCATGATCGAGATCACCGTCGACGCATAGGTCGGATCGGTGGCGTATCCGGCCTTGGCGACCTCGCGGATGAACTGATCGGGATTGGTCGTGTACGCGAACGCCTTCGAATAACGCGATGCCGTGGTCAGCAGCCGGCTGTGATCCGCGAACGAGTTGAGGACGCTGGAGTAGGTGCGGAAGCTCGCCTTCTCGGTGCGCGGGGTCGCCGGCGTGCCGTAGTACTCGGTCGTGGTGAGCGTGACGCAGCCGCTCTGGTACGGCGACTTCGTGGAGGTGCACTTGATGCCGAAGTAGTTGTTGTACTTCGCGGCGAGGTTCGACCGGCCCCACCCGGACTCGAGGATCGCCTGGCCCATCGTCACCGACGCGGGCACCTCCGACAGCGCCTGGTTCTCCTGGGCTGCGGCGGTGATCTTCGAGATGAAGGCCTGCTGAGTGGTCTGGGCGTCGGCCGGGGAGGGCAGGAGCCAGACACTCGCGGTGGCGGCGAGCGCCAGCGTGGTGACGGCCGCGGAGAATGCGCGCACGGGGTTCTTCACACGTGAGTAATATCTGACCTCCCGCGGCCGGGACCAGCCGTGATTTTGCCGCGTCCTTCGCAGGTCTGCCCGGGATCCCTGTGCGCGTAGGGAAGACGGCCATGCTCCACCTGTCTCGACCATCGGTTGAGATCTGGGCTCGTTTCGACGCCGGGCGACGGTCGGCGTCCCGCGAGCCGCAGCGGGTTCAGAGCAGCGCCACCGTCGTGTCCGGCGCGGAGCGCGGGAGCGTGATGATGAAGGACGTCCGCACGCCCGGCTCGCTCTCGACCCCCACCGTGCCCCCGTGGGCCCGCACCACGGCCTTGACGATCGCCAGGCCGAGCCCTGTGCTGGAGCCGGAGGTCCGCACGCGGCTCGCCTCGCCTCGCATGAACCGCTCGAACACCCTGCCGAGGATCTCGGGCGGGATGCCCGGACCGTCGTCGGTCACGCGGATCTCCACGGTCTCGGGGGTCGCCGCGACGCTGGTGTGGACCTTCGTCCCGGCCGGGGTGTGCGTGCGGGCGTTCGTCAGGAGGTTGGCGACGATCTGGTGCAGGCGGTTCCCGTCCGCGGCCAGGAACACGGGCTCGTCGGGCGCGCTGAACGTCCAGTCGTGGTCGGGACCGGCCGCCCGTGCATCGGCGACGGCGTTGATGACGATCTCCGACGCGTCCACCTCGGAGCGCTCTATGGCCGGGCCTGTGTCGAGCCGGGCGAGCAGCAGCAGGTCGTTGACCAGCTCGCTCATCCGGTCCGACTCGGACTCGATGCGCTCCAGGGCGTAGCGGGTGTCGGGAGTGTTCGAGTCGCGGTCTCGACGGGTCAACTCGGCGTAGCCGCGGATCGAGGCCAGCGGGTTGCGCAGTTCGTGTGACGCATCGGCCACGAACTGCCGAACCCTCGTCTCGCTCTCCTGCCGTACCGCGAGGGCGTTCTCGACGTTGTCGAGCATGAGGTTGAACGCCTTGCCGACGCTGCCCACCTCGGTGTGCGGGTCGGCGTCGGCCTCGCTCACCCGGGTCCCGATGGACACCTCGCCTCGCTCCAGGTTGAGCTGGGAGACCGTGGTCGCCGCGGCCGCCAGCCGGTTGAGCGGCCGTAGGGACCGGACCACGATGGTCCGGGCGATGAGGACGGAGATGGTCACCGTCGCGATGATGAGCACTGCCTGGGTGACCACCACGGTCGTCATGGTCTCGGTGAGCGCCTTCATCGGCAGCCCGACAACGATGGCCCCTCCGGTGGGCAGGATGCTCACGCGCACCCTGTACAGGCCCAGACCCGGCAGGTCGGCGTTCTGCTTGGCGGTCGTGGTCCGCGCCGCCATCAGCGCGGTGACGTCGTCGCCGTTCAGGGACACCCAGCCGTCGTCGGTGAGCCGCCCCTGCGCCGTCGCGGTGCCGGTCGAGTCGATCTCGACGGCGACCGTGCCGATCTGTTGCCCGACACCGGCACCTGGCGGCTGCGTCCCGTTCTCGGGGTTGTCGCGGGTGATCCGGGCGAAGGTCGAATCGAGGCGATCGTCCAGTTCGGAGACCATGACCTGGTAGGTCGTGACGCTCGTCAGGAGGCCGAGCAGCACGGTGCCGAGGGCGACGAGCACCGCGACCTGGAGCACGAGCTTGCGCCCGAGGGTTCCTCGGCCGAGGGCGGGTGGCGGAGCAGAGGTCATTCGGCGGGCTTCAGCATGTATCCCGCGCCGCGCAGAGTGTGGATCATCGGCCGGCGGCCGACGTCGATCTTCTTGCGGAGGTAGGAGATGTAGAGTTCCACGACGTTCGCCTGGCCGCCGAAGTCGTAGTTCCAGACCCGGTCCAGGATCTGCGCCTTCGACAGCACGCGGCGCGGATTGCGCATGAGATAGCGCAGGAGCTCGAACTCGGTGGCTGTCAGGTGGATGTCGGTGCCGCCGCGACTCACCTCATGACTGTCCTCGTCCAGCACGAGGTCGCCCACGATGAGCTGACTCTCGGATCGGATGAGGCTCGCGCCGGTCCGCCGCAGCAGGGCACGCAGGCGGGCGATGAGCTCTTCGAGGCTGAAGGGCTTGGTGACGTAGTCGTCGCCGCCGGCCGTCAGGCCGCCGATGCGGTCCTCGACAGCGTCCTTCGCGGTCAGGAAGATGACGGGCACCTCGGGTTGGGAGGCGCGGATCCGGCGCATGACCTCAAGCCCGTCGAAGTCGGGCAGCATCATGTCGAGGACGATCGCATCCGGTCTGGTCTGGGACGCGGCCTTGACCGCGGCCGTGCCGCTGGCCGCGGTCGTGACCTCCCAGCCCTCGTAGCGCATGGCCATGGAGAGCAGTTCGGTGATCGACTGCTCGTCGTCGACGGTCAGCACCCTGATGGGGCTGCCATCCGGGCGCGTAAGGGATTGTGGGGTCCCCGCTGTGTGAGTCATGTGCCCAATCTGGTGGTCGACTATGAGTTGTCTCCATGTAAAACCTGTGAATGGTCTGTGTGTCAAGAGGTCAGGTCGGAATCGGCCTCCTCCCGGCGCCGCCTCCGGGAGACGCGCGCGCCGTCCACAGACGCCCTCCCGGCCCCCGCGCCGATGAGGACAAGGGCGAACGCGATCAGCGCGGCGTGATACTCCCAGCCGCCGTCGGCGACCCACGGTCCGCGGAAATAGGTGGTCCAGGCGATGGCGAGCCCGAACTCCACCACGAAGACCGCCGCCACGAGCGGGGTCAGCCAGCCGATCACGATGAGGAAGCCGCCGACGATCTCGAGCACGACGGCGCCGTAGGCGAACAGGAGTGGCTGGGGCAGCCCGACGGCCTGCAGGTAGGCGGTCTGTGCGTCCATTCCCTCCAGGAAGAACCGGCGGACGCCGTGCATGATCATGAGGAGCCCGAAGCCCGTCCGGCCGAACAACAAGGCGATGTCGCGGAGCACCTGCACGGCGGGTCCTTTCTGTCGTCGTGGACCAACGCTAGCTCCTCGGCCGGTCAGCGGGCCGAAGGGAGGCGCATGGTGTCGCGGGCGTTCTCACCGGACGCCGCGGGGCGGTCGGCGGGCCCGTCGCCTCACCGTGGAGCCGCCGCCGACGGGATTCCCGCGCGGGCCGGGCGGAGGGCGCGCGACCATGTGAGACTTGGCCCGTGACGACCTTCGATTTCGCGACCACCGGCCGCATCCTGTTCGGGCCCGGCCGGTCGGCCGAGCTGCCGTCCATCGTCGCCGGGATGGGCGAGCGCCCGTTCGTCGTGACCGGCTCCGATCCGACGCGGTACGCGGCGATCCTGGGCGACCTGCAGGCGGGGTTCCGCGTCGCCGGCGAACCCACCGTCGAGGTGGTCCGGGATGCGCTCGCGGCCGCACGTGCGCAGGACGCGGACCTGGTCGTGGCGATCGGCGGCGGCTCGGTCATCGACACCTCCAAGGCCGTGGCGGCGTTGCTGGGCAACGGGGGAGACCCGCTCGACTACGCGGAGGTGATCGGCGCGGGCCGCACGCTGACCCGGCCGTCGGTGCCGCTCGTCGCCGTGCCGACGACGTCGGGCACGGGCAGCGAGGCGACCGCGAACGCCGTGGTGGGCTCGGTCGAGCACGGCGTCAAGGTCAGCCTGCGCTCGGTGCACATGCTGCCGGACGTCGCGCTGGTCGACCCGGAGCTCGTCGTCGACTGCCCGCCCCACGTGACGGCCTCGGCCGGCCTCGATGCGCTGACACAGTGCATCGAGCCCCTCGTGTCGCATCTCGCGACGCCGTTGACCGACGCGCTGTGTCGTGAGGGGCTGCGCCGGGCGGGGAGAGGGCTGCGACGCGCCTATGCCGACGGGGCGGATCTCGCCGCTCGCACCGATATGGCCATCTGCTCGCTGGTGAGCGGGATGTCCTTGGCCAACGCCAAGCTCGGAGCCGTGCACGGTCTCGCCGGGCCGCTGGGCGGGATGATCTGGGCTCCGCACGGCTCGATCTGTGCCGCGCTGCTGCCGGCGGTGTGCCGGGTGAACATCGCGGCGCTGAAGAGCCGCGATGCCGGGAACGCGGCTCTGGCCCGCTACGCGGAGGTGGGCGAACTCCTCACCGGGACCGCGGATGCGGATGCCGGGATCGCCTGGATCGCCGAGACGGTCCGGATGCTCGGGATCGGCGGGCTCGGCTCGCTCGGACTGACCGAGGACCGGATCGACGAGGCCTGTGAGAAGGGCGCCGCGGCATCGAGCATGAAGGGCAATCCTCTCGTGCTGACCCACGAGGAGTTGCGCGAGATCATCGTCTCGTCCTGGTAGGCGGCCCCGCTCCCGGCGATCGGCCGAGCCCGCGCCGGTCGCGCGGCACGATCAGGCGACGACGACCTCGTTGGTGATGTCGACGTTGCCGCGGATCGCATGCGAGTACGGGCAGATGGTGTGCCCGACGGCGACGGCCTGCTCGGCGTCGGCCTGGGCGACACCGCCGCCGAATTCGGTGATCAGGTGGACGGTCAGCCCGAATCCCTTGTCCTCCCGCGGACCGATGCCGACCTCGGCGGTGACGGCCACGTCCTGGAGGACGATCCCGTGCTCTCGCGCGCCGGCCTTCAGCGCGCCGAGGAAGCACGCCGCGTAGCCCGTGGCGAAGAGCTGCTCCGGGTTGGTGCCCGCGCCGCCGGGGCCGCCCATATCCGTGGGGACCACGAGATCGACGTCGACGACGCCGTCCTGGGTGCGGGAGTGGCCGTTGCGACCGTCGCCGGTCGCCGTGGCGGACGCGGTGTACAGGACCTTGGTGGGCATCTTCGGCTCCTCGGGTAGACTAACTAGTACGTATACACACATTAGTCGCTTCCCAGGGATGCGCAAGCCCCGGATTCGCGCCGGGTTCGCGTTACCGTCGGAACGATCGATGACGATGAGGAGCGCCATGAGCACTGAGCCCGACGCACGGGCCCCTGCCCCTCCGGCTCGGCAGCGGATCCTGGATGCGGCGCGCGACCGGTTCTACGCCGACGGGATCCGGGCGGTGAGCGCCGACCGGCTCATCTCCGACGCGGGTGTGTCGAAGGTCACCTTCTACAGGTACTTCCCGACCAAGGACGACCTCGTCGTCGTCTATCTGCGAGGGATCGAAGAGGAGGAGTTCGCGGCGATGGAGGCCGCCAGAGTCGAGTTCGACAACGATCCTGCGTCGATCCTCCACTGGTACTTCGAACGCGTCGGCGCGATGGCCTGCACAGCGGGGTTCCGCGGCTGCGCCTTTCTCAACGCCGCCGCGGAGTTCGCCCGCATGGACCACCCCGCCCGCGTCGTGGTCGAGGAGCACCGACGCTGGCTCCGCGGCCGGTTCGCGGACATCGCCGCGGGTCTGGGCGTGCCGCCCTCGGAGGTCGGCCTGGTCGCCGACCAGCTTCAACTGCTGCGTGACGGCGCGATGATCGCGGGCTCACTCGACGCGAATCCCGAGCGCGTCGCGACCGAGGTGCTCGCAGCGGCCGATGCCGTGATCGCCGCGGCCAGGTCGCGCCATGCCGGTCCCGGGGAGAGCTGACCGGTCGTCGACGCTCTTCCCATAGTCGGGCGTGGCTGTCGGACCGATACCGCCATTCCGGGCGTGGCCTCCGCGCGGATAGGGTGGGGCGACGCGCCGCGAGCTGATCGGGGGAAGAGTGACCAACCGGCCATGGGGAGAACTGCCGCAGGGACAGGGCCTGGGCGCCCCGTCCGGGCCCGACTTCGCGCCAGGGGCAGGAGGCGCGCAGCCGGCAGGGCAGAGCACATGGGGCGCGGTGCCGCAGCCAGGGCAGACGGGACCGGGGCAGGCCGTCCCGCAACCGGGGCAGGCCGGGCCGTGGCCGACCGCCCCACAGCCAGCACAAGGCGACCCATGGGCACCCGCGTCGTACGGTCCGCCCGGGCTGCCGCCTGCCCCGCCGCCGCAGGCGCCCAGAGGAGGTGCCGGGCTCGTCGTCGCGATCGTCGCGGCGATCGTGGTGGCCGGGATCCTCATCGGGATCCTCGTCGTGAGCCTCAAGCCGAAGGCCGACGTCGATGCCGACCCCACTCCGAGCCCGGCCCGCACCACGCGGGCATCGACCAGGACGACCGGCTCCACCGAGACGACCGGCCGCACCGGTTCGACCGGGACGACCGGGACGACCGGGAGCTTCCGCGAACTGCGGGTGCCGGTGCGCTTCGACACCTTCACGGCCGGGAACGAGTACGGCTCCGGACGCTGGATCGGCACCCCGGGGAGCGGCGCGAGCGTGGGCTGGTGGTACAAGGGCACCATCTCCGGCCGCTCCGGGCAGCTCGTCGCCTCGATCGTCCACGACGCAGCCATCGCCGACCTCAATCCGTACTCGTTCGAGAATCGCTCACAGGTCGACGGCGCCGTCTGCGGAACCTGGCTGACCAGGTACGTCGCGTGCTTCATCGAGGTGGACGACGGCTTCGTCGGGGTGCAGGTCGGCGAGAGCAACTTCGCCGGGGCAGGGACGCAGACCGAGGTTCTGCGTCTCGTCAAGGCGTTCCGCGGAGCGCTGCAGTAGGCGCCGCCCGCCTCGCCGCTGAGTACCCTGTCCCCTGTGAATCCGCCCGTCGCACCGTTGCGCGTCGCCTTCGTCTCGTTGCACACCTCGCCGCTCGCCGACCCCGGACAGGGGGACGCGGGCGGCATGAACGTCGTCGAACGGCACGTCGCCCTCGCCCTCGCGAGGGCCGGACACACCGTCGACATCTTCACCCGGCGCAGCGACCCGACCGCCGCCGACGTGATCGAGGTCACCGAGCGGGTGCGCCTCGTCCACCTCACGGCCGGCCCGGCCGCGCCCCTCGCCAAGAGCGCGATGGAACAGGCGATCGAGCCCTTCGGCCGGGCGCTGGAGCAGACGATGGCCGGTTCGCGACCGTACGACATCGTCCACTCCCACCACTGGTTCAGCGGCGTGTCCGCACTCCCGGTCGCCAGACGGCACGGCGTTCCGCACGTGCAGTCGTTCCATTCCGTCGCCGCTCCCGCCGGCGCGGTCTCCCCGGCTGCCGGAGAGACCGCCGAGTCCGCGGGCCGGATCGCCGGTGAACGGCTGACGGCCGTCGGCTCCGACCTCGTCGTCGCGGTCTCCGACGCAGAGGCGGCGACCGTCCGCGAACGTTACGCCGTGCCGGCGGGCCGGATTGCGATCGCGCGCCCCGGCGTGGACGTCGCCGGCTTCCACCCCGTCGCCGACGGGGAGGATCCTCCTGCAGCGACGCCCTATCTCCTCTTCGCCGCCCGGCTGCAACCCTTGAAGGGGCCCGATCTCGCGCTCGACGTCCTCGCTGCGCTCGCCCCGGCGCACCCGGACCTCGGCCTCATCCTCACAGGGGCCGCCTCGCAGGATTTCCGCGGGTACGCCGACGAGTTGCGCGAGCGCGCGCAGCGGCTCGGCATCGCCGACAGGACAGAGTTCGTCGGGCCCCGCACCCGTTCCCGACTGGCCGCCCTGATGCGGCACGCGGAGGTGTTCCTGCTGCCGTCCTGGTCGGAGACCTTCGGCCTGGTCGCGCTCGAGTCCCAGGCGAGCGGGGTGCCCGTCGTCGGCTGGCGACACGCCGGGGGCCTTGCCGAAGCCGTCGCGCCCGACGGAGGGATCCTTCTCGACTCGCGCGAGCCCGGCGAGTGGGCCGCCGCGGTCGCGGGTCTGCTCGCCGACCCGAGCGCCCGGGCGTCACTCGGCGCCGGCGCGCGGCGGTTCGCCCTCGATCACACGTGGGAGACGACGGCCGCAGCCCTCGTCGGCGCCTATGCCCGGGTCGTGCGACGATGACCGACGACGCCTGGGCCGTGCTGACCCGCGCGCGCCGCGTCCTCTTCCTGCACGCGCACCCCGACGACGAGACCCTGACGACCGGCGCCCTTCTCGCCGATCTCGCTCTGCGTGGCGTCGAGTGCACGGTTGTCACCGCCACCCGCGGTGAACGCGGCGAGGTCGTCGCGGGCGCCGTCGCAACTGCGGACGCCCGGACGCTCGACGCGATCCGCACCGGGGAGCTCACCGCCGCGCTCGCCGCGCTGGGCGTCTCCGGTCAGGCGCTGCTCGGGACGCCGCCTGCCCGGGCGGCAGGGATGCCGGCGGTCCGCTACAGGGACTCGGGGATGCGGTGGGTACGGCCCGGCCTCGCGGGACCGGCCGACGAGACCGACGCCGGCTCGTTCAGCGGCCGGCCCGTGACGGACGCGGTCGCCGATCTCGAGGCTCTGCTGGATGCCACCGGCCTGCCCGACGTTCTCGTGGGCTACGACGCGGCGGGCAGCTACGGTCACCCCGATCATGTGCGTGCCCACGAGGTCGCGCGGGAGGTCGCGTCGCACAGCGGCGTGCCGCTGGTGGAGATCGCTTCGGAGGGGCACTCCGGCGAGATGGACGACGCCTTCACCTGGGTGCCGCTCCCCGGGAGCCGCGAACGCCTGCGCTCGGCCCTCGCGTGCTACCGCACGCAGTTCACGATGCACGGCGAGGTCGTGCAGGACTGGGCGGACACCCCGCGCTCCGTACCGGGATTCCGCATCCGGCACGTCGGTGGCCAGGACGCCGTCGTGTGGTGCAGGGCGGGTGTCAGGCGTGCAGGTAGCCGAGCAGATGGTTCCGTTCGTCGGTGAGCTGGTCGATGCGCCACTTGACGACATCGCCGATGCTCACGATGGCGTGCATCTCGCCCGAGACCACCACGGGAACGTGGCGGATGCGCTGGTAGGTCATGGCGTGAGCGGTCTCCTCGATGCCGTCGTCGGGGGAGACCGTGTACACGCGTGCGGTCATGAGCTCCGACACGGGCTTCGCGAGGACGCCGACCCCGTCGGTCGCGAGGGCGTGGATGACATCGCGCTCGCTGATGATTCCTTCGATGTGACGCCCGTCCGTGCTCACGACCACGGCGCCGATATTGCGCTCGTGCAGCAGCGCCACCAGCGTTTCCACCAGACTGGTGGGAGGGATCGTCACGACCTCGGTCCCCTTGTTCCGGATCACGTCTTGGATCTTCATGGAGCGAAGCTACTCTGAGGGCTCGGCCAAATCCAGACTCCGGAGCGATTCAGCCCGCTCCGAGAGCGGTTCCAGGGCGATGACACGAGGATGAGGAAAGGAAGGGACGTTGACAGAGCACAGCGGGGTCACGGCGGCGGTACGCGCGGGAGTATCCGCGGACATGGGGCACCACGCCGTGATGCCGCCCGTCTATCTGTCCACCAACTACTGGTACCCGGAGTTGGGCGCGTCCCCGGCCTACGACTACTCCCGGTCGGCCAACCCGACCCGCGATGTGTTCGCGGACGCGCTCACCACGCTGGAGGGCGGGCACGGGTGCGTCGTCACCGGCACGGGCCTCGGGGCCGTCACGCTCGTCGTCACCGCGCTGTTGTCGCCCGGCGACGTTCTCGTCGCGTCGCACGACTGTTATGGCGGCACCTGGCGGTTGCTCTCCGCACTCGCCGAGAAGGGCGCGTTCGTCCTCCACCTCTGCGACCTGACGACGTCCGACGGGGTCGCCGCCGCCCTGGCGCTGCGCCCGCGGATGGTGTGGGTGGAGACGCCGTCCAACCCGCTGCTGCGGATCACCGACGTGGCCGCGGTGACCGCCGCCGCGCGCGAGGCGGGAGCGCTCGTCGTCGTCGACAACACCTTCCTGTCACCGGCGCTGCAGAACCCGCTGGCGCTGGGCGCCGACCTCGTCGTCCACTCCTGTACGAAGTACATCAACGGCCACAGCGATGTCGTGATCGGCGCCGTGATCGCCGCCTCCGCCGAGGCCCACGAGAGGCTTGCCTGGTGGGGGAACAGCCTGGGCGTGACGGCCTCGGCCTTCGACTCCTATCTTGCGCTCCGCGGCCTGCGGACGCTGCATGCCCGGATGCGGGTGCATCAGGAGAACGCGGCCGCCCTGGTGCACGCCGCGCGCTCGCACCGCGCCGTCGCCCGGACCTTCTATCCCGGACTGCCCGACCATCCCGGACACGATGTCGCCGCGCGCCAGCAGCGGGGATTCGGCGCCATGATGAGCATCGAGCTCGCCGGAGGCCGCCCCGCGGTGGACGCGTTCCTCACGGGGCTGCATCTCTTCACGCTCGCGGAGTCCCTCGGCGGCGTGGAGAGTCTCGTCGCGCATCCCGCCACGATGACCCATTCGTCGATGCCGCCCGCTGTACAGGCCGAGGCGGGGATCACGCCCGGGCTGCTGCGCTTCTCCGTCGGCATCGAGGATCCGGCCGATCTCGAGCGGGAACTGACCGCGGGCCTGGACAGGGCGCTCGGCGCCGCCTGACCGACGCGGCCGGTTCGACGCACGCGGACAGGCGCTCTACTGTGGTCCCGAGGACGGGAGGGATCGTATGCATGTGGGCTACATGGCTCCCTCGCACCTCCTCGATCCGGGCGAACTGGCCGACATCGCGATGCTCGCCGAAGACCTCGGATTCGACTCGGTCTTCGTCACCGACCAGTTCCAGCCCTGGCGCGGCGTCGGTCATGCGCCGGCCGCCGTGCCGTGGCTCGCGTACGTCGGCGCCCGGACGACGAGGATCGCGCTCGGTGCGAATGCGCTCGCCACGTCCCGGCGTCGCACCCCGTCGATGGTCGCTCAGGAGTTCGCAACCCTCGGCTGCCTCCTCCCGGGGCGCGTCCTGCTGAGCCTCGGGACCGGCCACGGGCACGACGATGTCGCAGCGACCGGCCGTCGCTGGCCCTCCGCGCCGTCGCGGCAACAGCGGCTGCAGGAGTCGCTGGCGATCGTGCGCCGCCTGTGGGAGGGCGAACGGGTGACGTTCGGCGGACGATTCTTCCGGACGCAGGATGCCTCGGTGCACGACCTGCCCGAGATCCCGGTGCCACTGCTGGTAACAGCCCTCACCCCGGGGGAGGCCCGGCTCGCGGGCGAACTCGCCGACGGGATGATGACGACGTCGGGCACCGGAGTGCGCCAGCAGGCCGACGTGCTCGTGCCGACCGCTCGGACGGCCGCTCTCGGCCGGGCGTCGCTGGACAACATCCTCGAGGTGAAGGTCTCCTACGACGAGAATCCGCGGCGCGCCGCCAAGAGCGCGAAGCCGTGGATGCCCACCGGCCTGCTCGACACCGACACCGGGACGCCGGTGCTCGACGAGTCGATGCGCGGAGCGATCGAGGGCGACCTGGCCACGGAGTGGCTGGTGGCGTCCTCACCCGATCAGATCATGCCCCTGCTGCGCGAGTATGCGACGCTGGGCTTCGGCCACCTCGTGTTCAGCAGCCCCGGCAACAACCAGGAGCGGTTCCTGAGGGCCGTCGCAGCCGACCTCATGCCCATCCTGCGCCGTGAGGATCCCGGCATCGCCGACGCCGACGGCACCCGGGCCGGCTGAGCGGCCCGAACGCCGTCGCGCCGGGCTGGACTCAGCCGCCGTCGCCCTCGAGCGTGTCGAGGTCGCGTTCGCGCCGGTACTCGTCGTGCACCTGCGCCGCCTCGGTGAGGAGTGACACCAGACCGGGCTCGTCGCGGATGAGCCCCTGGAACTCCGACGGGAGCGCCTTGAGCGCGGAGATCTCGCGCTGCAGCGCCGCATAGTTCCGCTCACGGATCGCAGGATCCGCCTCGTAGTCGAGCTGCATGTACTCGACGGCGTGTCGGCGGGCGTTCTTCACGACCGTCTTGGCCTTGCCCCGCTTGCTGACCAGCGACCACACGATCGTGATGGTGAGGGTCGCGACGATGAACAGCAGCGAGAACCATGTCTCGACCTCCACGACATGGACGGGGTCGCCGTTGTTGATGAACGGAACGTTGTTCTCGTGCAGGGCGTGCAGGACCAGCTTCACGCCGATGAACGCGAGGATGGCGGCGAGGCCGTACTTGAGATAGACGAGCCGGTCGAGCAATCCGTCGATGAGGAAGTACAACTGCCGCAGGCCCATCAGGGAGAAGGCGGTCGCGGTGAAGACGATGAAGACGTTGGTCGTGAGACCGAAGATGGCCGGGATCGAATCGAGCGCGAACATGAGGTCGGTTCCGCCGATGGCGATCATGACCAGCAGCATCGGGGTCAGCGCCCGCCTGCCGTCGACGATCGTGAACATCTTGTCGCCGTCGTACTGGTCGGCGGTGTGCAGGAACCGCTTCGCGAGGCGGATGACGAAGTTGTTGGCCTCGTCCTCGTCCGCCGGATCCTCGGGCTTCAGCAGGTTGCCGGCCGTGATCAGCAGGATCGCGCCGAAGATGTAGAACATCCAGGCGAACGAGTTGATGAGCGCGGCGCCCAGCAGGATGAATCCCGTCCGGGCGATGAGCGAGAAGACGATGCCGAAGAGCAGGACCTTCTGCTGGTCCGCCCGTGGCACCTTGAACGAGCTCATGATGATGAGGAACACGAACAGGTTGTCGACCGACAGCGCCTTCTCGGTCAGGTACCCCGCGAAGTACTCCAGTCCCATGTCGTGACCGCCGGCGACCCACACGACGATACCGAAGACGACGGCGATGCCCACGTAGATGGCGGACCAGAAGCCCGCTTCCCGCAGCGTCGGGGTGTGGGCGACCCTGACGTGGAAGAAGTAGTCGAACAGCAGCAGGCCCACGATCACGACGACCGTGACGGCCCAGACCCATGCGGGAGTGTCCATCGAGTTCCTCTGTAGCGTTGCGTTCAGATGCGCGCGTCGGGTGTGTCGGGGCTCGACGAGAGCCCGTCCGGCTGGCCGGGGAACCGGCGCGACATCAGATCGATCGCCAGTTCTGCATCGAGATCGGCCAGAGAGTCCAGCACCGCGTGCGCCAGGGTCAAGGTCGCCGGGGCGGCGCGGGTGAAACTGTCCGGAACGGCGACGACCAGCATACCAGCGGCGGCCGCCGCGCGAATTCCGCTCCCCGAGTCCTCGACGGCGATGCTGGCGGCCGGGTCGGCGCCCAGTCTGCGGCAGGCCTCGAGGTACCCGTCGGGGGCGGGCTTCCCGACGCCGACCTCCTCGGTCGACACGACGACGGAGAACAGGTCGGTGACGCCGAGGACGTCCACGACGGTCTCGATGAGGATGCGCGGAGAGCTCGACGCGATGCCCAGCGGAGCCAGGGCGCCCATGCGCCGAATCGCCGCCACGGCGTCGGGCTTCGCGGTGAGATCCGTGCGATACACCGAGCGGAGCCCGGCGATGGTGCGGGCCGCGGCCGACGCGGCGTCGCCGCGCAGGCCGACGACATCGGCGAGGTACGCGGACCACTCCTGCGTGTTGAGCCCCATCATCGCCTGCGTCGCGCCGGGTGGCCACGGCACCCCGTCGGCGGCCGCGAGGCCGCGCCGGACCGCGTCCCAGGCGGGCTCGGTGTCCACGAGGACACCGTCGAGATCGAACACCACGGCTGCCGGTTCACGCGTCACGGGCCACATTGTGCCGATCGCGTCCCCGCGGCGCGAACTTGAGGTCGGTCACTTCTGCGACGATCTCGGCCCGCGGCTCCACAGGTTGGTCAGTTCGTGCTCGCACCGCGATGATCCGCTGGGCCAACTCGCGACACCACAGCGGCCTGTGCGTGACATCGGCGTAGGTGAAACGCACCGTCAGGATGCCCGCCGAGGCGATCAGCGTGTCGCGCTCTCGGTCGTGCTGCCACTGCCGGGGACTCGTGTGGAACGCCTCGCCGTCGAGCTCGAAGGCGATGCGGTGCACGGGATCGTACGCGTCGATGACGAACCGGCGCCCTGCGACCGTGACGGTGTGCTGCCGCAGCAGGTCGGCGAACTCCGTGCCCACGAAGACGTCGGTCAGCCCGCGGTACTCCAGGATGCTGCGCACGCCGACGCCGTACGCCGCCAGGGACTCCCGCAGGATCGGGCGTCCTCGGAAGCGGCGGCTCGTGCACAGGTCATCGACCAGCCCGATATCGATCACTCCCGTTGACAGCGCCTCCAGCGCCGTCGCCCGTGCCCGCTCGGGCGCGGCCTCGGCCATCGCGTGCAGCAGGGCGTTCTCGGCAGCCGCCACCGCCATGCCGTGGATGCTCGTGGACGGGACGTCGTACACCGTGCGCAGCAACCTCGTACCGGGGACCTCGCGCCGGACGCGCAGGCCGGTGGGCGCCGCGATCGTGACTCTGCTCGGTGCGTCGAGGACGGCGTGCCGCAGGAACAACGCGGCGCGTCCCGACACCGAGCAGGCATCCCCGCCGGCCAGGAGCAGCGCGCTCGCCCTGGTCCACGGCGAGTCGGCGTGGAGGGAACCGCAGCACAGGCCCCGGGACAGTCGCGAGAGAAGACCCGCCCGTTCGGCGGCATCGACCGCCCGGCGTCCGAATCGGCGGTTCAACGTCGCGCGGTCGTGTGCGCCCGGGCGGGCGAGGAGCACTTCCAGTGATCGGTCCACGCCACCATGCTGGCGGTTCGGCGCATCGTCCCGCGGACGTTATCCACAGGCGTGCGCGAAGTGACCATCGTGCGGCGGGAGGGCCGCGATCCGGCGCGGAAGCGACCAACTCCGGGCACGACGAGGGCCTCCCCGGAAACCGGGGAGGCCCTCGCTCGTCAGTCAGGACAGGCCGTAGGCCTTGTGGATGATCGTGATCGGGTGAACGGTGCGGACACCGGTGGCCGTCTCGATCTGCCAACGGCAGGTCTCGGAGTCACACAGTGCCAGTTCCTTGTTGGTCTCCAGCACCATGTCGAACAGCGGCTTGCCGACCGCCATCGCGACGTCGTACTTCTCCTTCTTGATGCCGTACGTGCCGGCCATGCCGCAGCAGGCGACGCCGCTCTCCTTGATCTTCACCCCGGGGATCAGCTCCAGCACCTCGGTGGCCGGGACGCCGATGCCGTGGCTCTTGAGCTGGCACGGCGGGTGGTAGGGGAGGGTGACGTCCATCGGCGCGAAGTCCTCGGGCAGAGTGCCTTCGTCATGGAGCTTCAGCAGCAGCTCCATGATGTCGACCATCCGGCCACCGACGTCGGCGAGCTCAGGATCGGCCACGCCGAGGATCTCCTCGGCCTCCCGCTTCAGCATCGACCCGCACGACGTGGAGGCCGACACGATCGGGATGTCCTTCCCGCCGGTGCGCAGATCGGCCACCAGCTTGCGGACGTACTTGCGGGCGGCATCGAACAGGCCGTTGGACTGCAACGGCAGGCCGCAGCACCCCTGCTTCGGGACGATGACCTCGTACCCGAGGTGCTCCAGCACCTCGATGGTCTTCTGGCCGGTCTCCAACTCGAAGTAGTTGGCCGCACAGCCGTGGAAGTAGATGATCTTCCCGCGGCTGCCGGGCTTGGCCGGAGCGGATGCGCCGCGGCGCTTGACCCAGCCCTGCAGAGTCTGCGTGTGGGCGGTCGGCATCGGAGCGTTGCGATGCAGCCCGATCACCTTCTCGGCGATGACCCGGATCGGCTTCACGCCCAGGGCCCAGTTCGCGACCGGAGCGACCGGGGTCATCACCGCGCCCATCAACGTGGTGCGGGAGATGATCTGATCGCGGAACGGCATGTTGTTCTGCTGTTTCATGGCGCCGCGCGCGAGCGAGTTCAGCTCGGCGATGTGGACGCCCTGGGGGCAGACCAGCGTGCAGGTGCCGCAACTGGAGCAGTAGTCGATCGAGTGGTCGACCGACAACCCGTGGCGGTACCGCTCCGCCTGCGGACCGACGAACTTCGGGCCCGGGAACAGCGGGGTCACGGCTGCGACGGGGCACTGGGTCTCGCAGATCGTGCACTTCACGCAGTGATCCAGGCTGGCCCGCATCAACTGCTCGTGCTCGTGTGTGTGCTCGATGGTCATCGTGCCTCCCCCAGGATCGAATCCGCCGCCCGGACCGCCGACGCGAGGGCGATGCCCTCGCCGGACTTCTCACGCCAGCGCGTGGCGCCGGCGAGGATGCCGCCCGCGGCGTACAGGTTGCCGAACACCGGCGCCCCGTCGGAGCCGACGACCCGCATCGCGTCGTCGACGGCGACGCCCACCTTGAACAGGGGCTGATCCGCACCCCAGTAGTCACCGTGCACGAGCGGAGCCTCGGCGTTGGCCAGCGGGAGGCCGAAGGTCTTCTCGGTCACCGTGCCGTAGGAGTCCATGTGCAGGTTGCCGCTCTCGAACCCGCCGGTGGCGATGACCACGGCCTTCGCCGCGTGGCCGGTCTTGCTGCCGGCCGAGTTCACCACGACACCGGTGAGGGTCGTCCCGTCGGCCGCGTGGTCGACGACGCGGTTGCCGACGATGACCCGGACGCCCGCGTCCTTCGCGAGCCGGGTCAGCGCCTCGTTGATGCGCATCCCCGGCACGCCCGGAGGGGGCAGCGGGATCTCGAACACCGGTACGCCGAGCTGGGTCTGGATGTCGGTCCAGGCCGCGGTGTCGTGAATGCCGAGCACAGCCGGCAGCCCGACGACCTCGCCCTCGGCGAGGTGCGGTTTGACGAGGGCGACCAGCTTGCGGCGGTTGTCGGGATCGTCCAGGGCGCGGGCATGGTTCAGACCGGTCGAGTCGGCCTCGCCCTCGCGGGCGACGAAGTCGACCGTGACGGCGCGAGCCGTGACCGAGCCGCCACCGGGCAGCGGGGTGCGGCCGAGGTTCTCGGCGACGAGACCCGGGTAGAAGTCCTTCAGCCGGGCGAGGCCGACGATGAGGTACTTCTTGCCGTCGGTCACCTCGCCGGCAGCCATGGACGTCGGCACGAGGGCCGTGGGGCGAAGCGCTCCGACGGCGGTGGGCAGCAGGACGTTGCGGGCGGGATCGCCGACGAACACGTCGGGCAGCAGCTCGGCGAGGTACCTCACCGCCGCCGCGACCTCCGTGCCCGAGAAGTGCGCGTAGGGATGACCACCATCGGTGATCGCATCGACGGCTGCGAGCGGATCGGTCACCCGGTCGGGGTTGTACCCGAAGATGTCGATCGTGCCCTGGCCGAGCTGGATGCCGCCGATGCCCTTGGTCAGGAGCGTGACGGTGCGACCCGCCTTGGCGAGCCGAATGGCTGTGACGAGGCCGGAGAACCCGGCCCCGATGACGACGGCGTCCCTCATCGCAGAACCTCCTCGGCGGGTTGCGGCAGATGCCCGATGTCGAGCGTGCCCTCGAAGATCCAGTCGTCGAGAGCGGTCTGGCGCACCTGGTCGCCATTGAGGATCGGCCACAGGCCGATCCAGCGGTTCCGCAGGAACAGCCGCAGCAGTCCCGTCGCCCGCTCGATGTCGATCTTGCCGCGGTCATGGCTGACGCCCGTCGCCCGCACGGAGCAGAAGCCGCCCTGGCAGGGACCCATGCCGAGCCGGAGCTGGCGGCGCAGATCGTCGAAGGTGGCCAGCGGCTGCTCATCCTGCAGGTCGGTGAACATCTTCTTGGTGAGGAGCTCGCACTCGCACAGGATCTGCTCGGAGAGGCGATCCTCCTCGCGGTCGTGCAGCCGATGGCTCACCGAGTAGAACGTGTGCTTCTCCGAACCCGGCACGACCTCGTCGGCGGTGCGGCATTCGCGCTGCTCGCCCAACTGCTCGCACATCGCGTCGACGACCTTCTTCGCCATCAGGCGATAGGTCGTGAGCTTGCCTCCGGCGATGGTCAGCAGGCCCTTGAGCCCGTCGCGTTCGGAGTGGTCGATGATCGACATGCCGCGGGACATGTGCCGCGTGTCGGTCGCGCTGACGCGGGAATCCTTGACCAGCGGTCGCGCACCGGCCCAGGCGTGCAGCGCACGCGACTGGCGGAAGCCGGGCACGAGCTGCTCGCCGCAGTCCATCATCTGCTGCACTTCTTCGTAGCTGATCTGCAGCCTGTCGGGATCCTCGGCCTTCTGGTCGGTCGTGCCGATGATGGAGACCGTGTGGACGGGGACGATGATGTCGCCGTCGGCCGGGTAGGTGAGGCGGTTCACCGGCGTGTTCACGAGCCGATGGTTCATCGCGATCATGATGCCGGCGCCCGGAACGACCTCGACGCCGTGACAGTCGGCCATGGCGGCGACCTGGCCGCCCCACGCCGCGGCGCAGTTGAGAACGAAGCTGCAGCCGATCTGAACGGTCTCGCCGGTCTTGTCGTCGGTGCAGATCACGGCCGAGACCGTGTCACCCTGACGTTCGATCTTGGTGACCCGGTGGTACGTGAGGATCTTGGCGCCGTACTGCTCGGCGGAGTGCGCGGCACCCCAGACGAGCTGCCAGCCGTCCACCGAGCCGTCGAGGGTCTCGAACGCGCGCGTCGCCTTGGGGTTCACCCGTGGCTCGCGGCGAAGCAGTTCGGCGATGGACACCTCGTTCACCGGGACTCCGGTGGCCTCGGCCCCGGTCTTGAATCGATCTCCGTACTCCGGATCGTCCGTCGGCGTCGCGACGAAGTAGCCGCCGGTCGGTTCGATGGCGTCCGCCTGGATGCGCTTCAGGATCTCGTTCTCCTCGGCGCATTCGGTGGCCGAGTGCGGATCGCTGACCACATAGCGTCCACCGGAGTGGAGCAGCCCGTGGAAGCGACCACTCGTGCCCTGGGCCAGATCGACGCGATCGACGAGGACTGCCTTGAATCCTCGCATCGCCACATCTCTCACCACGCCGGCACCGGTGGAGCCACCACCGATGACCACGACGTCGGCCTCTAGTTTTCTCACCTCACCCCTCCTCAGGGAGCGATACAGACGGCCCGCCCGCAGATCCGAACCGTCGTCCCGGCTCCTGTGCCGGGCTCTCTCGTCAGCAGCCTATACAGGGACGCCTTGGGTGCAGGGTCGCCTGGAACAATTTTGCAGGGTGGCCGTGACCATCTGGTGTTCTTCCCGCGAAACCGCGTTGGGCAGCGGAAAACCCGCGGCCGGCGGGGGAGTCCCCACCGGCCGCGGGGCACGTCACGAACGATCACTCAGCGGCGCGCACGGCCTCTGCGAGATCGCCCCAGATGTCGAGCATCGCGACGCGGATCTTCCGGTAGACCGCGAAGAACTTGTCGTACTTGGCGGTGTTCTCCGGGTTCGGCGTGTACTCGCGCACCATGTGGACGGTCTGGGCGGCCGCCTCGTCGTAGCTCGCGAACTCACCGCTGCCGATGCCGGCGACGATGGCCGCGCCCTTGGCGCCGAACTCGGTGCCGGCGGGGACGACGATCTTGCGACCGAGGCAGTCGGCGAAGATCTGCGCCCAGACAGGGCTGTTCGCGCCGCCACCGGACATGCGCACGACGTCGACCGGGATCGGGATCGAGTCGAGGCAGTCGCGGATGCCGAGAGCGACGCCCTCGTACACGGCCCGCAGCATGTCGGCGCGGGTGTGCGACATGTTCAGACCGCTGAACGAGCCGCGCGCGTCGGCCTTCGTGAACGGGGCACGCTCGCCGCCCGGCGAGAGGTAGCCGTGGAAGATGACGCCGTTCGAGCCGACCGGGACGGACGACACGACCCTGTCGAGGTAGTCGTACAGCAGCGCGCCCTGGCTGCGATCCGGATCGCCGCCGAGGATGCGCATGGCCTCGGCCTCGGCGCGGAACGGTGCGCCGAACTCGCGCAGGAACCAGTCGAGGTTGGGCGTGCAGCAGCTCATGCCCATCGCGCGGATCGAGGTCTTGTCGGTGTGCGGGATCATCCAGCCGACGTCCTCGGGGTCGGTCGCATTGGCGGGATCGTCGGTGGCGACGGTCACGATGCCCGCGGTGCCGACGACGGCCATGCAGTCGCCCGGGTTGATGACGCCGACGCCCAGGGAGGACGCGGTGATGTCCATCTGGCCCTTGTACACCGGGAGTCCCTCGGGCAGTCCGGTGAGCCCGGCTGCCTCGGCGGTCACGGTGCCGAGCAGGCCGGCTGCCGGGATGATCTCGGGCAGGACGTCCTTGATGTCCAGGATGCCCCAGGTGTCCAGGACCTCGTCGTTGTAGTTCCGGGTCACGACGTCGATGCCGCCGAGGCTCGGATCCGACGGGTCGGTCTTGGCGACGCCCGTGAGCCCGTAGCCGATCCAGTCCTTGCACCACAGTTGCGTGGCGCCCTCGAGGGACTCGGGACGGTTGTCCTTCAGCCACCGCAGAACGGCGGTCGAGGTGCCGGCGTACGGGCCGGTGCCGGAGAGCTGGAACTGCTTGGTGACGGTCCCGTCCTCGTACCACTGGTCGACCAGGGCGCCTGCGCGGCCGTCGGTCCAGAGGATGGCGGGGCCGATGGGCTTGCCGTCCTTGTCGATCATCCAGGTGCCGTCGCCCTGCCCTGTGAGCGACAGTGCCTTGATGTCCTTGGCGGCGACGCCGGAGCCCTGAAGGCACTGTTGGATGGCCTCGGTCGCAGCGACCCAGACCTCCTCCATGTTCTCTTCGGCCTGTGTCGGCGTCGGGTTGGTGATGGGAACGTTGCGAGCGCCACGGTGGATCTCGTTGCCCTCGAGATCAAACAGTGCCGCTTTGATGACGGATGTGCCGGCGTCGATGCCGATCAGGTAGTGGGACACACAACCTCCTCGATGAGGACTCTTCGTCGAGTCGATCCGGCGGCTTTGCCGGATAGGGGCCACCTTATCCTGAGCAGACATGTCATGACGAGTGATTCGTCGTGTAGCTTGGCGGCATGCGCGCACTGGTCAAGTACGCGAGCGGAGCGGGCAATGTCGCCCTGCGAGAGGTTGAACGACCCGCTTGCGGTTCAGAGCAGATTCTCATCAAGATCGCGGCTGTCGCGATCTGCGGCACGGATCGTGCCGCCGTCGAAGGCGGCCATGACTACCTGATCCCACGCACGTTGGGGCACGAGGCGTCCGGCGTGATCGCCGAGATCGGGGCGGCTGCGAACCGTCCCGACCTGGCCGTCGGCGACCGGGTGACGGTCGAGACCGACGCCTACCTGTGCATGACGTGCGTGTACTGCAAACAGGAGGAGTTCCACCGGTGCCGGAACCGCCGGGGCATCGGGACGACCGCCGACGGGGCGCTCGCGGACTACCTCGTGATTCCCGCCCGGGCCGTGCACAGGCTGCCCGACAACGTCCCGCTCCTCGCCGGTGCGCTCACCGAGCCGGTCGCCATCTCCGTCCACGCCGTCATCGAGCGCAGCCCGTCGCTGGCCGGAGAGGTCGTCGTGGTGGTCGGACCGGGAGCCGTGGGTCAGTTGTGCGCGCAGGTCGCGCGGGCGGCGGGCGCCACGGTCGTCCTCGCAGGCCGCTCCCGGCACGCGGGGCAACTGGCACGGGCCCGCGAGGCCGGGATCCACTACACGGTCGATACCGAGACCCAGGACCTCGCCGAGTTCGTCAGGGGAATCACCGGCGGGTACGGCGCGCATTCGGTGTACGAGTGCAGCGGCGGCCCCGGCGTGCTGGAGGGCATCGGCCCGGTGCTGCGCAAGGGCGGGCGGATCGTCCTCGTCGCGTTCTACCGCACGCCGCCCCAGGTCGACGTCGACTATCTGATCCAGAACGAGCTCGAACTCGTCGGCTCGCGAGGAAAGAAGCCGTCGAGCTTCCGTACGGCGCTGCGGCTGATGGGGGAGGGGTTCATCGACGTCGAGTCTGCGATCGGCGCCGCGCTGCCGCTCGACGAGTGGGAGCAGGGCCTCGCGCTCGTCAGTCAGGGCGTCAAGGTCGTCCTGCGGGTCGACGACACGCTCGACGGGTAGCCCTCGGCCGGGTGTCGCCGAACTCGGCCTGGTTCAGAGCAGTTCGGCGTCGTGGACCAGCATCGCCACCTGGACGCGGTTCTCGGCGTTCACCTTGGCGAAGATGCGCGTCACGTACGCCTTCACGGTCGCCACGCTCACGTGGACGGTCGCGGCGATCTCGGCATTGGACAGGCCGCGACCGATCTCCACGGCGATCTCGAGTTCCCGCTCGCTCAGCCCGGCCAGGTGGTCGCGGGCGGCGTCGCGTCGCCGGCCCGCGGCGGGCCTGGTCGCCGCGGCGATCACCTGGTTGGCGACGCTGGGGGAGAGGATCGGCTCGCCGGCGGCGACGGCCAGCACTGCGGAGACCAGACGCTCCGGCGGCGTGTCCTTCAGCAGGAAGCCTGCCGCCCCTGCCTGGAGCGCCTGGAGGACCGAGTCGTCGCTGTCGAAGGTGGTGAGCACGAGAACCCGCGGCGCGTCGGCCTGCGCCAGGAGTTCGCGCGTGGCGGCGAGGCCGTCCTTGCGCGGCATGCGGATGTCCATGAGCACGACGTCGGGTGACGTCCGGCGGACGAGGTCGGCGACCTCGGTGCCGTCGCCGGCCTCGCCGACGAGCTCGATCCGCGGCGATCCGCCGAGGATGAGCCCCAGACCGGTCCGCACGAGAGGGTCGTCGTCCACGACCGCGACCCTGATCACCTCACCCATGGCAGCCAGGCTCTCACGACGAAGTCCCCTCGTTCCGGGGCGGCCGTCAGCGTGCCGCCCATCAACTGGGCCCGTTCCTGCAACCCGACGAGGCCGAATCCCGCTCCCGGAACACCGGTTCCGCCGGTGAGCCGGTTGCGCACCTCGATCGACAGGCCATCGCCAGGCCCCCCGTCCAGCCTGATCCGCACCTCGGACCCCGCGGCGTGCTTGCGCGCATTCGTGAGCGCCTCCTGCACGATCCGATAGGCATGCCGGGCCAGCGTCGACGGCGGCTTCTCGCCGCCGGTCGCGGAGTCGTCGAGGATGACGACGACGCCGGCCGCCCTCGTCTCGTCGAGGAGATGCGGGAGGTCGGCCAGGGTCGGCTGCGGCGCCTCCGGCCCGCCGTCCTGCCGCAGGTCGGCCAGGACGACACGGAGTTCGGCGAGCGCCTCGTGCGCCGTCTCCTGGATCGTGCGTGCGATCTCCCGGGTCTGAGCGGGGTCCAGGTCGGCGCGATAGCTCAGCGCGCCGGCCTGCAGAGAGACGAGGGAGATCCGGTGGGCGAGCGAGTCGTGCATCTCCCGAGCGAGCCGCGCCCGTTCTGCCGACTGGACCTGGAGGACGCGCAGCGCCTGCTCGCGCTCGGCGGTCTCTGCCCGTTCGCGCAGCGACGCAAGAAGATCGCGTCGCGCCCCGACGTACCATCCGATCGCGGTGTAGATCCCGAGCCACAGTGCGGAGAAGATCAGCCCCCAGGCGTTGTCCACCAGGGACTGCTGCAGATGCAGGATGGGCTCGATGACGAACCAGCTCGTGACGGTGGACCCGAGCAGCAGGACCGCGGGGATCACCTGCTCGCGCCAGCGGCGCCGTGTGCACAGGGATACGTAGGCCCAGGCCGAGAAGCCGGCGCTCGTCGCGGAGACGGTCATGGCGATCGCGAGGATGCTCGCCACGACGACGGGATGCCGGCGCCGCGCGACGATGACGGCCGCGGAACAGACGGCGAGCCCGAGATCGAGCGCGAAGTACCAGAAGGGGATCCCGGGCAGTTCGTCGACGGTCTCCGCAGCGAGCATCACGTACACGAGCCCGGCCGGGAGTCCCATGGCCACGGCGAGGAGGTAGCGCCAGGTCACGCTCCAGCGTGTGAGGGGTGGCGGCGGGTACAGGCGACCGGGATCGCTGCCCGCGTCGGGTGGACGGGTCGTCAGGGCGGGCATGGTGCGAGCCTATGACGCCTGGGTCTCGCGCGCAGTGACCATCGGTCTCGACCTCGTGGACGAAGGTCGACACGGCTCGTCGAAACCCGAGACCGAAGGAGGGCCGATTCTCGCCCCGGGGGAACTGCGCCCGGCCGGGTGGCTGCGGTCCGATGAGGACATGATCACCATCGACCACCTTTCGAAGAGCTACGGCGGCGTGACCGCCGTCGACGACATCTCGTTTCGCGTGGACGCCGGGACCGTCGCCGGCTTCCTCGGCCCGAACGGCGCAGGCAAGTCTACGACGCTGCGTTGTCTGGTGGGCCTCACGACCCCCGATGGCGGACGCGCGCTGATCGACGGGCAGCCCTTCGGCGAGCTTGCGAACCCCGCCGCACAGGTCGGCGTCCTGCTCGATGCCGGGGCTCAGCACGTCGGCCGTTCCGGCCGCGAGACGCTGCTGCTGAGTGCACTGGTGATGGGGCTGCCCGCTGTCCGCGTCGACGAGGTGCTCGACCTCGTCCGCCTGACGCCCGCCGAGTCCCGGCGCCGCGTCGGCACCTATTCGCTGGGTATGCGGCAGCGCCTGGGCCTCGCCACGGCGCTGCTGGGCTCTCCGCGCGTGCTCGTCCTCGACGAGCCCGTGAACGGGCTCGACCCGCAAGGCATCGTCTGGATGCGTGACCTGCTGCGCGATTTCGCGTCGGGCGGGGGGACGGTGCTGCTCTCGTCCCACCTGCTGCACGAGGTCGACCAGGTCGCGGACCAGGTGATCATGATCGGCGCGGGCCAGATCGTGGCGCAGGGGTCGCGCGAGACGCTCCTGTCCGGCGGTGCCGACCTGGAGCAGTTGTTCCTGGAACTGACCGATCCCTCCTCGCGGGGACGGCTGACGGGGGGCGAGGTCGCATGACCGGCGTCCTTCCCGATCCGACCGCGCCGACACAGAACAGGCCTCCGATGACCACCTCTGCCTCCGTCGCCCCCCTGTCCTCCGCTCACCGCGCCGCCGCAACGGTCGGTTTCGGGCGCCTCGTGGCCGCCGAGGCGCGCAAGCTCGTCGACACGCGGTCCGGTTTCTGGCTGCTGATCGCGACCGGCCTCGTCACGCTGGCGGTGACGGCCGCCAACGTCCTCCTTCTCGCCTACGCCTACACGGCGAACGCCGAACTCGCGGGCCGACGGGTCGACCTGTTGACGTCGGCCCAGAGCGCCGCGGGCGTTCTCACCCTGTTCCTCACCGTGCTGAGCATCCTCACGATCACGAGTGAATGGGGACAGCGCACGGTGCTGACGACCTTCGTCCTCGAGCCCCGCCGGCAGCGCGTGCTCGCCGCCAAGCTGGTCGTGATCCTCACGGTGACCGTCCTCGCGACGGTGATCGCGTTCCCGGTGGCGGCTGGGCTGATGGGCCTCGCGCACGCGATCTTCGGGGTGGGGCTCGACTGGAGCCTGCAGGCGGGGCCGGTGTTCGGCGTCGTCCTCGTCGCGGTGCTCGGAGCCCTGATGGGCGCCGGGTTCGGCCTGCTGATGCTGAACGGCCCGGCCGCGATCGTGACCTCCTTCCTGCTCCCGACGGTGCTCGCGATGACGTCGCTCATCAGCTTCGCGTGGAGGCCCTACGCCGACATCGACCCGTGGGTCAATCCCACGACGGCGCAGTCGCCGCTCCTGCTGTGGGAGATGGGTTCTCAGGCCTGGGCGCATCTCGCCGTCACGACGCTGATCTGGATCGGCGTCCCGCTCGCGATCGGGATGTGGCGCTGGGGACGCCGCGAAGCCACGTGATGAGAAGAGGCATCGCTTTGCTTGAAAACTTAGGCTAGCCTTCTCTTACTGAGCGCAGGCTGTGGCCCGCATCGTCGAGGTTCGGCGGCCTGCCAGTGTCCTGTCGGTCGTGACTCAGCACCGACGTCGCCAGATGAATGGGAGTTCCTTGACCATGCACACGTTGCGTCGCCGATTCGTCGCGCTCACCGCGGTCTCGACCGCGTTCGCGTTCGTCCTCGCGGGCTGTTCCGCGAGCCCGACAGCCGAGGAGACCACGGCAGCACCCGCGAACATCGAGGTCCAGGACAACCACGGCGTCCAGACCATCGCGATCCCGCCGAAGAGTGTGGTCGCGACCGACAACCGCGTCTTCCAGACGCTCGCCGACTGGGGAGTCACCCTGAAGGCGGCGCCTGTCGACCTCATCCCCGCCGGCAACCCGTACAAGACGGATTCGTCGATCGTGAACCTCGGATCGCACAACGAACCCGACCTGGAGGCTGTCGTCGCCGTCGAGCCGGACCTGATCATCAACGGGCAGCGGTTCGCCTCCCGGTACGAGGAGCTGAAGACCCTCGCCCCGGACGCCGCGATCATCGAGCTCGATCCGCGCGACGGCGAGCCCTTCGACGAGGAACTGAAGCGCCAGGTCGAGGTGCTCGGAAAGGTCTTCGGCCACGAGGAGGACGCGCAGCGGCTCATCGACGACTTCGACGCCTCGATCGAACGGGTCAAGAAGGCCTATGACTCGTCGGACACCGTGATGGCGGTCATCACCTCCGGCGGCGAGATCAACTACGCGGCGCCGGGAACGGGCCGCACCCTCGGCCCGGTGTTCGAGATCCTCGATCTGACGCCGGCCCTCACGGCCGACGGGTCCAGCGATCACCAGGGCGACGACATCTCGGTGGAGGCGATCGCCGCGTCCAATCCCGACTGGATCCTGGTCATGGACCGCGACGCGGCGGTGAGTGCGAACTCGACGGACGGCTCCTACACCCCGGCGAACGAACTGCTTGCCGGCTCGGCGGCGCTGAAGAACGTGACCGCGGTGCAGCAGGGCAACATCGTGTACATGCCGCAGTTCACCTATGTGAACGAGGGCATCCAGACGTACACGGCCTTCTTTACCTCGCTGGCCGAGCAGTTGGAGAAGAGCTGACGCGTCCGCCGGAGGCGACAGGCCGTCGGCGGCGGTGCCGGTCCGGACTCCGGCAGGCACCGCCGCGGCGGCCCGGCTCCGACGACCGTCCGGCGGCCGGCCCCGCCGGACGATCCGGACGTCCGCCCGCGATCCGTCGCCCCACCGGTCCCGCTCCCGCATGACGGAATCACTCACCGACCTCCCGCCGGCCGTCACGTCCCCGGCCGCGCCCGTTCGCGCCCGGGTCCCGAAGAGCCGCTTGTTCACCTGGCCGCTGCTCGCCGGGCTCGCCGCGACGGCCGGACTTGTCGCGCTCTCCCTGTTCGTCGGCGTCTACGACATCCTCGGTGCCGAGGACGGTGCGGAGATGTTCGCGATCACCCGGATCCCCCGCACGATTGCCCTCGTCCTCGCCGGTGCCGCGATGGCGATGTCCGGCATGGTCATGCAGCAGCTCACCCAGAATCGCTTCGTGGAGCCGTCCACCGCAGGAACCACCGAGTGGGCGGGCCTCGGCCTGCTGCTGATCATGATCGTGATGCCGGAGGCGCCGCTGCTCGTAAAGATGACCGGCGCCGTGCTCACCGCCTTCGTGGGCACGATGGTCTTCTTCGGGTTCCTGCGCCGCGTCACGCTCCGGTCCTCGATCATCGTGCCGATCGTCGGCATGATGCTGGGCGCCGTCGTCGGCGCCGTGTCCACCTTCATCGCGCTGTCCACCGACATGCTCCAGAGCATGGGGGTCTGGTTCCTCGGCTCCTTCACCTCCGTGCTGCAGGGGCAGTACGAGCCGCTGTGGGCCGTCGTGATCGTCGTCGTCGCGGTGTTCGTCGCCGCCGACCGGTTCACCGTCGCGGGGCTGGGGCAGGACGTGGCCACCAACGTGGGTCTGAACTACAACCGCGTCGTCCTGCTCGGCACCGGCCTCATCGCCGCCGCGACCGGCATCGTCACGGTCGTGGTCGGGAACCTTCCGTTCCTGGGCCTCATCGTGCCGAACATCGTGTCGCTGTTCCGGGGCGACGACCTCCGGTCGAACCTTCCGTGGGTGTGCCTGCTCGGGATCTGGGTGGTCACGGTCTGCGACATCATCGGGCGCGTCATCGTCATGCCCTTCGAGGTCCCGGTGGCCACCATCCTGGCCGTCCTCGGAGCGGTCGTGTTCATCCTCCTTCTGCTGAGGGCGCGGCGCCGTGGCTGAGGGCACCGTGACCAGGCCCGGCCCGCGGGTCGTGGCGGGGCAGCGGCATTCGGGTGCGCTGCCGACCGCGCGCGCCGGACGACGCTACGCGACCATCCTGGCGGTCCTCGCCACCCTCGCCGTCCTCGTGGCGTCCGGCACCCTCGCCTGGGACAACCCCATGCCGTTCGGCAGCACCGGGTTCTGGCGAATCGCCGAATTGCGGGCGACGAGCCTCGTCATCATCGTCGTGGTCGCGTTCTGCCAGGCCATCGCGACCGTCTCGTTCCACACGGTGACCAACAACCGGATCATCACCCCGTCGATCATGGGCTTCGAGTCGCTGTACCGCCTGGTGCAGACCTCGGCGGTGTTCTTCCTCGGCGCCGCCGGGATCATCGCGGTCCAGGGTGTGTGGCAGTTCGTCCTGCAGGTGGCGCTCATGGTGGCCTTCGCGGCGGGGCTCTACGGCTGGCTCCTCTCGGGGAAGTACGCGAACCTCCAGATCATGCTGCTCATCGGCGTGATCCTCGGAGGGGGCCTCGGCGCGCTCGCCTCGTTCATGCAGCGGCTTCTGACGCCGACCGAGTTCGACCTGCTGACCGCCCGGCTCATCGGCAGCATCGCCAATGCCGATGCGAGCTACCTCGCGGTCTCCGTGCCGCTCGCCGCCGCCGCCGGGGCGACGCTGTGGCTGGGGGCGGGCCGGCTCAACGTGCTGGGGCTCGGACGGGACACCGCGATCAACCTCGGCGCCGACCATCGCCGTCAGACGATCGTGGTGCTGCTGCTGGTCTCCGTCCTCATGGCGGTATCGACGTCACTGGTCGGGCCGATGACCTTCTTCGGGTTCCTCGTCGCGATGATCGCCTATCAGCTCGCGGACACCTACGACCACCGCCTCATCTTCCCGGTCGCGTGGCTCACCGGGTTCGTGGTCCTCGCAGGCGCGTACTTCGTGCTCAAGAACGTGTTCTACGCGCAGGGCGCGGTCGGCGTCATCATCGAGATCGTCGGAGGCTCGTTCTTCCTCGCCTACATCCTGAGAAAGGGGCGGCTGTGATCACGCTCACGTCGGTCGCGAAGAGCTACAGCTCCGAGGTCGCCATCGGCCCGGTGGACCTGACGATACCGGCCGGCGGCATCACGGCGCTCGTCGGGCCCAACGGCGCGGGAAAGTCGACGCTGCTCACCATGATCGGCCGGTTGCTCGCGATGGACGAGGGGGCCATCGAGGTCGCGGGGCTCGACATCGCGACGACGCCGTCGAAGGATCTCGCGAAGATCGTGTCGATCCTGCGCCAGGAGAACCACTTCGTGGCGCGCCTGACCGTCCGGCAGCTCGTGGGCTTCGGCCGGTTTCCGTACTCGCGCGGCCGGCTCACGCTCGGCGACGAGGAGATCGTCAGTCGCTCGATCGACTTCCTCGGCATGGGGGAGCTCGAAGGCCGCTATCTCGACGAGCTCTCCGGCGGGCAGCGGCAGCGGGCGTACGTCGCGATGGTGCTGGCCCAGGACACCGACTGCCTGCTGCTCGACGAGCCGCTCAACAACCTCGACATGCAGCACTCCGTGCAGATGATGCACCATCTTCGCCGGGCGGCGACCGAGCTCGGCCGCACCATCGTCATCGTCCTGCACGACGTCAACTTCGCAAGCCACTACGCCGACCGCATCTGCGCGATCAAGGACGGCCGGATCGTCCACGTCGGCCTGCCCGAGGAGATCATGCGCGGCGACGTGCTCACCGAGATCTTCGACACTCCTGTGGACGTCGTGGACGGGCCACGCGGCAGGCTCGCGGTCTACTACTGATCGTGCCGGGGAGGGTGGGTGGGTATCCGGCGACGTGGCGATCCAGGGCAACGGCGGGAATAACCCTGGCTCGCCCAGGGTTGAGCCGGGTGGACTGAAGATGAGGAATTGAGCGTGGTAGGCTCAACCTCGCATTCGAACTCACTGGAGGAACCACACATGGCACGTGCAGTCGGTATCGACCTCGGCACCACCAACTCGGTCGTCGCCGTCCTGGAGGGTGGCGAGCCCACCGTCATCCCGAACGCAGAGGGCGCCCGGACGACACCGTCGGTCGTCGCGTTCGCCAAGGGCGGTGAGGTGCTGGTCGGTGAGGTCGCCAAGCGGCAGGCCGTGACCAACGTCGACCGCACCATCCGCTCGGTGAAGCGCCACATGGGCACGGACTGGAAGGTCGCCGTCGACGGCAAGGACTACCGTCCGCAGCAGATCAGCGCCTTCGTCCTGCAGAAGCTGAAGAGGGATGCCGAGGCCTACCTCGGCGAGCCCGTCACCAACGCGGTCATCACCGTCCCCGCCTACTTCGGCGACGCGGAGCGACAGGCCACCAAGGAGGCCGGCGAGATCGCGGGCCTGGTCGTCGACCGGATCATCAACGAGCCCACCGCCGCAGCACTCGCCTACGGCCTGGACAAGGGCGACACCGAGCAGACGGTGCTCGTCTTCGACCTCGGCGGCGGCACCTTCGACGTCTCGCTGCTGGACATCTCCGACGGCGTCTTCGAGGTCAAGGCCACCAAGGGCGACAACCGCCTGGGCGGCGACGACTGGGACCAGCGCATCGTCGACTGGCTCGTCAAGGAGTTCAAGAACAAGTACGGCATCGATCTGGCCGCCGACAAGATGGCCCGCCAGCGGCTGCAGGAGGCCGCTGAGCGCGCCAAGATCGAGCTTTCGAGCGCCTCCGAGACCAGCATCAACCTGCCGTACATCACGGCCGGCGCCGAGGGCCCGCTGCACCTCGACGAGAAGCTGACGCGGGCCGAGTTCCAGCGCATGACGCAGGATCTGCTCGATCGCTGCCGTGCACCGTTCAACGCGGTGATCTCCGACGCGAAGACCACGGTCAGCTCGATCGACCACGTGATCCTCGTCGGCGGCTCCACCCGGATGCCGGCCGTCGTCGACCTCGTGAAGGAGCTGACCGGCGGCAAGGAGCCCAACAAGGGCGTCAACCCCGACGAGGTCGTCGCGCTCGGAGCGTCGCTGCAGGCCGGTGTCCTGAAGGGCGAGGTGAAGGACGTCCTGCTGCTCGACGTGACCCCGCTGTCGCTCGGCATCGAGACCAAGGGCGGCGTCATGACGAAGATCATCGAACGCAACACGACGATCCCGACCAAGCGTTCCGAGGTGTTCACGACGGCCGAGGACAATCAGCCGTCGGTGATGATCCAGGTCTACCAGGGCGAGCGCGAGTTCGCCCGCGACAACAAGTCGCTGGGCAACTTCGAACTCACCGGCCTGCTCCCGGCGCCGCGCAACGTGCCGCAGATCGAGGTCACCTTCGATATCGACGCCAACGGCATCGTCCACGTGTACGCGAAGGACCTCGCCACCAGCAAGGAGCAGTCGATGACCGTGACCGGCGGGTCGGCCCTCGCCAAGGACGACATCGACAAGATGATGCGGGACGCCGAGGCGCACGCCGCCGAGGACAAGGCCCGCCGTGAGGCCGTCGACCTGCGCAATGAGGCCGACAGCCTGGTGTTCCGCACCGAGAAGATCCTGTCCGAGAACGCCGAGACGATCGGTGACGACGTGCGTGCGCCGGTGCAGACCGCCCTCGACGAACTCACCGAGGCGCTGAAGGGCGAGGACAACGACCGCGTCAAGAACGCGATGAACGACCTCAACACGAAGGCCGCGGCCATGGGCCAGGCGATCTACAGCGCCGCGCAGGCGCAGCAGGCCTCCGCCGAGGCGGGGGGCGGCGACGCCACGGGCGAGACCGCGGGCGCGGAGGACGTGGTGGACGCCGAGATCGTCGACGACGAGGGCAAGGACGACAAGTGACGCAGAGGGATGTGCCCGAGGAGGAACGCGAGGGACCGGTCGTTCGCGACCGGCGACGCATAGATCCCGAGACCGGGCAGGTCCGCCGGCCTCCTTCCCCGCAGCCCGAGCAGGGGAAGGAGGAGCCGGCCGAGGCGGTCGAGGGCGAGCTTCTCGAAGCCGAGCCCATCGCGATGGCGAAGGTGCGTGAGCTGGAGGAACTCGTCGGCGAGCGCACTGCGGATCTGCAGCGGCTCCAGGCGGAGTACGCGAACTACAAGAAGCGCGTCGATCGCGACAGGGCGCTGTCCCGGCAGGGCGGCGTGGAGGTCGTCATCTCCGACCTGCTGCCGGTGCTCGACAGCATCGAGGCGGCCCGCCAGCACGGCGAGCTCGACGGTGGCTTCAAGCTGGTGGCCGACGAGCTCGAACGGCTGGCGGCGAAGCACGGCGTCGAGGTGTTCGGCGAACCGGGGGACGCGTTCGACCCCATGCTGCACGAGGCGCTGATGCAGATGCCGTACGAGGCGGGCCCGGTCGCCGAACCGACCGTCGCCGCTGTGATGCAGCGCGGAGTCCGCGTCGGCGACAAGGTGCTGCGACCCGCCCGCGTCGGGGTGGCACAGCCCGCGACGGAGGAATGACGAGGCGACAGAGGAAGGAAGGAGGCGTCCGGTGAGCACCAAGGACTGGCTCGAGAAGGACTACTACAAGGTCCTCGGCGTCTCCAAGGATGCGTCCGCGGCCGAGATCAAGAAGGCGTTCCGGCGACTGGCCCGGGAGAACCATCCCGATCAGCACGCCGGCGACAAGGCGGCCGAGGATCGCTTCAAGGAGGTCACCGAGGCCTACGACGTCCTCTCCGACGCCGACAAGCGCAAGGAGTACGACGAGGCGCGCAAGCTGTTCGGGGCCGGGTTCCGGTTTCCGGGTGGCCAGGGCGGTACCGCGGGCGGTCCGTCGATGGAGGATCTGTTCCGTCGGTCCGGCACCGCGGGCGACGGCGGGTTCAGCGATCTGTTCGGAAACCTGTTCGGCCAGGGCGCGTCGCGTCGCTCGGGCGGGCGCGGGCCCCGGCGTGGGCATGACATCGAGGGCGAGACCACGATCGACTTCCGCGAGGCGGTCGAGGGCATCACGGTGTCGCTCCTGACGAACTCCGAGTCCGCGTGCGCGAACTGCCACGGCACCGGTGCCCGCCCGGGGACGACTCCGCGGGTGTGCCCGACGTGTCAGGGGTCCGGGATGCAGACGTCCAACGCGGGCGGGGTGTTCGCGGTGAGCGAGCCGTGCCGCGACTGCCGCGGACGCGGTCTCATCGTGGACGATCCCTGCCCTGTCTGCCAGGGGTCGGGCCGGGCGGTGTCGACGACACCGTTGCAGGTCCGCATCCCCGGCGGCGTGGACGACGGGAAGCGGCTGCGCATCAAGGGCAAAGGCGGGCCGGGAGACAACGGCGGCTCCGCGGGGGACCTGTACGTCCTCGTCCATGTGCGGCCGCATCCCGTCTTCGGCCGTTCGGGAGAGAACGTGACGATCACCGTGCCGGTGACGTACCCGGAGGCGGCGCTGGGCGCCGAGATCGAGGTGCCCACGCTGTCCGGCGGTCCGGTGCGGCTGAAACTGGCTGCCGGCACGCGCAACGGGCAGGTGCTGCGGGTGCGTGGCCGGGGGGTCGCGAAGAAGAACGGGGAGCGAGGCGACCTGCTGGTCACGATCGACGTCACCGTTCCGCACCACCTGACCGACGAGGCCCGGGACGCCCTTCGCGCCTATGAGGCCGCCGCGCCCGAGGGCGATCCGCGGGCCCGTCTGTTCGCCGAGGCGGTCGGGACATGACCACCCTGCCGGCGATCATCGACCGCGACGCCGCCGTCTTCACGATCTCGGTGGCCGCCCGGCTTGCCGACATGCACCCGCAGACGCTCCGCGGGTACGACAAGCTCGGGCTCGTCGTCCCGCGCCGCGCGCGCGGCCGGGGACGACGGTACTCGGCCCGCGACGTCGACCGGCTCCGTCTGGTGCAGCGCCTGTCGCAGGGCGAGGGGATCAACCTCGCCGGCATTCGGCACATCCTCCGGCTGCAGGCCGAGGTGGACGACCTCACCGAGCAGGTGGAGAGCCTCGCCGATGCGCTGCGCGCGGCGCGTGCGGTGCCTGCCGCGTCGCGGCTGTTCACCGCGGACTCCGGCGGGGACGTCCGGCTGGGAGCCCGCTCGGCGCCTCGCCGGCGGCTGCTGGCGCTCACTCGCTGAGGACCGGCGGCTGCGTCGGCCCACGGTCGCCGGGACGCGGCGGCCACAGGCTCGGGCGGATCGTGGAAAGCGGCCCCGGAACGTCGCGAACCGTCTATCGGAATCCGGGGGGAATTGGTGCCGATAGGCGGTCCGCGACACTGACGTTCGGCTCCACCGCCACGGGCGGCGGATTCACGGTCAGCACGATGCCGTTCTCGCCGGGGGGACGAGGAACAGCTTCAACAAAACTACGAATACCCGAGGGAAACGTCAACCTGCCCTCAGGGCACGGTGGAGGCTCCGCCGGGTCGCGCCCCTCACCAGGGGCGGAATAGACAAACCAACCCCATGGTTGAGTCTGGTGAACTCAACTTTGATCCTGCGATGGAGAACCAACCACATGGACACGTCCAAACTGACCGCGAAGAGCCGCGACGCCGTCAGCGCCGCGGTACGGGAGGCCCTGACCCGGGGGAACCCGCAGGCGGAGCCCGTCCATCTGCTGTACGCCCTGCTGCTGGTGCCCGAGAACAACGGCGTCGCCACGCTTCTCTCCGGCGTCGGGGCGCAGCCCGAGATCGTCTCGGCGGCCGCTCAGGGACAGATCACGAAGCTGCCGTCGAGCAGCGGCTCCACGGTGTCCCAACCGACGATGTCGGGTTCGCTCGCGCGGGTGCTGGCCGACGCGGAGACGCGCGCGCTGAAGCTCGGCGACCAGTTCGTCGCCACGGAGCATCTGCTGCTGGCCCTGTCGGCCATCGACTCGCCCGCGCGCAAGATCCTCGCCGACCTCGGCGTGCGGACGTCCGACCTCGAGAGTGCATTCGACGAGGCCCGCGGCGACCGCCGCGTGACCAGCCCGGAGGAGGAGGGCGCGTCGTCCACCCTCGACAAATACTCGATCGACCTCACCGCGCGGGCGCGCGAGGGGAAGCTGGACCCGGTCATCGGCCGGGACCAGGAGATCCGGCGCGTCGTCCAGGTGCTGGCCCGGCGCACCAAGAACAACCCGGTGCTGATCGGTGAGCCCGGCGTCGGCAAGACCGCTGTCGTCGAGGGGCTGGCACAGCGGGTCGTCGCCGGGGACGTCCCCGACTCGCTGCGCGGGCGCCGCGTCGTCGCGCTCGACCTGGCCTCCATGGTCGCCGGCGCGAAGTACCGCGGCGAGTTCGAGGAGCGGCTGAAGGCCGTCCTCAACGAGATCCGCGACGCCGAGGGGCAGATCATCACGTTCATCGACGAACTGCACACCGTCGTCGGGGCCGGTGCGAGCGGCGACTCGTCGATGGACGCCGGCAACATGTTGAAGCCGATGCTGGCTCGCGGCGAGCTGCGGATGATCGGCGCGACGACACTGGACGAGTACCGCGAGCGCATCGAGAAGGACCCCGCGCTGGAGCGCCGCTTCCAGCAGGTCTTCGTCGGGGAGCCGAGCGTCGAGGACACGATCGCGATCCTGCGCGGACTGCGCGAGCGCTATGAGGGCCACCACAAGGTGCGCATCACCGACGGGGCACTCGTCGCGGCCGCGACCCTGTCGAACCGGTACATCACCTCTCGCCAGCTTCCGGACAAGGCGATCGACCTGATCGACGAGGCGGCGTCGCGGCTGCGGATGGAGATCGACTCGTCACCGGTCGAGATCGACCAGTTGCGCCGCGGCATCGACCGGATGACGATGCAGGCCCTGGCGCTGGAGAAGGAGACCGATCCGGCCAGCCGCGAGCGGTACGGCCGACTGCAGGCCGAGCTGGCCGACGCCAAGGAGGAGCTGCGGGCGCTGGAGGCTCGGTGGGAGGCCGAGAAGTCGGGTCTGAACAGGGTCGGTGACCTGAAGGAGCAGATCGACAAGCTCCGTGGTGAGGCGGAGCGGGCCCAGCGCGAGGGGGACCTGGGCAAGGCGTCGGAGATCCTGTACGGCCGCATTCCCACGCTGGAGGCCGAGATGCAGACCGCGTCGAAGGACGAGGAGACCCATCCGCCGATGGTGTCCGAGGAGGTCTCGGCGACCGACATCGCGGAGGTCGTCGCGTCCTGGACGGGCATCCCCGTGGGCAGGCTGCTGCAGGGCGAGTCCGAGAAGCTGCTCAACATGGAGACCGAGCTCGGGCACCGGCTGATCGGACAGCACAAGGCCGTGGCGGCGGTCTCCGATGCCGTGCGCCGGGCCCGGGCGGGCATCTCCGATCCGAACCGGCCCACCGGGTCGTTCCTGTTCCTCGGCCCGACCGGTGTCGGCAAGACCGAACTGGCGCGGGCGCTGGCGGACTTCCTCTTCGACGACGAGCGGGCGATGATCCGCATCGACATGAGCGAGTACTCCGAGAAGCACGCCGTGTCCCGCCTCGTGGGTGCCCCGCCGGGGTACGTCGGCTACGAGGAGGGCGGTCAGCTCACCGAGGCCGTTCGGCGCCGCCCGTACTCGGTGGTCCTCCTCGACGAGGTCGAGAAGGCCCACCCGGAGGTGTTCAACATCCTGCTGCAGGTCCTGGACGATGGCCGCCTCACCGACGGGCAGGGGCGAACGGTCGACTTCCGCAACGTCATCCTGATCCTCACGTCGAACCTGGGATCGCAGTTCCTCGCCGACCAGTCCCTCGACGAGCGGACGAAGCAGGACGCCGTCATGGGCGTCGTCCGGCAGGCGTTCAAACCCGAGTTCCTCAACCGGCTGGACGACATCGTGATGTTCGACCCGCTGGGCATCGAGGAGCTGTCGAAGATCGTCTCGATCCAGTTGGACCGGCTCGACGCGCGGCTGGCCGACTGGCGCATCCGGGTCGTCCTCACCCCGGCGGCGAAGGAGTGGCTGGCTCTCACCGGGTTCGATCCCGTGTACGGCGCCCGCCCGCTCAAGCGGCTCGTCCAGACGGCCATCGAGGACGAACTCGCGCGCGGGCTCCTCGACGGCTCGCTGGGCGACGGGCAGACGGTGACGTTCGACGTCGCCACCGACCGGGACGGGCTGGAGGTCGTGTCGGAGCCGGCCGGCGACCCGGCGGCCACGGCCTGACCGGCGAGCACGGCGCGGGGGGCGTGCCCGCCCTCCGGGCGCCGCGGGGCGATCCCCTACAATGGCGCCCGTGACGGATACCGAGACGCCGAGACGCGCGCAGGTGAAGGAAAAGCGGCGGCGTCCGCGGGCGCCTCTGGTCGTCGGGGTCATCCTTCTCGCCCTCGGTGTCGGCGCGCTGTCGTGGTTCGCCTGGGAGTTCTGGGGGACGAACATCCCTGCCGTGGAGGCGCAGAAGGCCGAGAAGCAGAAGCTCCGCGAGGTCTGGTCCACGCCGTCGGCGAGCAGCACCCCGATCCCCGGCGACGGGATCGCGATCCTGCGGATCCCCGACTTCGGGTCGGATTGGGAGCAGCCGGTGCTGGTGGGCACCGACCAGGACACCTTGATGCGCGGCCTCGGCTGGTACGAGAACACCGCGATGCCCGGCGAGATCGGCAACTTCGCCGTCGCAGGTCATCGGTCGGGCCACGGCCGTCCGTTCGACCAGTTGCTCGACCTGAAGGCCGGTTCGCAGGTGATCGTGGAGACACGGACGTACATCTACACCTACGAGCTCGACAACTCGCCCGCCGACCTGACGGTGAAGAACACCGACACCTGGGTTCTCGATTCCGTGCCCGGGAAGCCCGACGAGAAGCCGACGAAGGCGCTGATCACCCTCACGACCTGCCAGGACTTCTTCTCCTCTCCGGATCGGTCGATCGGGTTCGGGCATCTCGTGTCGAGCCAGAAGAAGTGAGTCTCGTCCCCCGGAAGGAACGCCCATGACGATCGAACAGGACCGCGCGGATCTCAACGCCCTGATCCGCGACCTCGCCGTGATCCGGGGCGAGGTCACCCTGGCCAGCGGGCGGACCGCGCCGTACTACGTGGATCTGCGCCGCGTCACCCTCGACGGTGCCGCCGCGCCCCTCGTGGGGCGGGTCATGCGCGACCTCGTGGCCGACCTCGAGTTCGAGGCCGTGGGCGGGCTGACGCTGGGTGCCGATCCGGTGGCTCTGGCGATGCTCCACGCCGCCGCGGCGGAAGGGCGGCGTCTCGACGCGTTCGTCGTGCGCAAGGAGGCCAAGAGCCACGGCCTGCAGCGGCGGATCGAGGGGACGCCCGTGGCCGGGCGGCGCGTGCTGCTCGTCGAGGACACCAGCACCACCGGCGGGTCGGTGCTCACCGCCGCCGAGGCGGTGCGGGAGGCGGGCGGACAGATCGTGGGCGTCGCCGTCATCGTCGACCGCGAGACCGGCGCACGTGAGCGGATCGAGGCGGCGGGCTACCCCTACCGGGCCGCGGCGACGACGACCGACCTCGGTCTCGCCTGAGGACCTACTCGGCCTCGGCGAACGTGACCGCGGCCGCTTCGGCCTTGCCGCGGCGTTTCGCCATGACGTACTCGACGCCCATCGGCACCAGCGACACCAGGACGATGAGGACGAGTGCGACCTCGATGTTCTGATGGACGATCGGGATCGTCCCGAGGAAATACCCCAGCACCGTGACACCCGTGGCCCACAGGACGCCGCCGATGGCGGTGTAGGTGATGAACTTGCGGAACTCCATCTTGCCGACGCCGGCGACGAGGGTGACGAACGTCCGCACCATCGGGACGAAGCGGGCCAGGATCAGTGCGCGCGACCCGTACTTCTCGAAGAAGCCGTGGGTCATCTCGACGTACTTGGGGTTGAACACCTTGCCCATGAACCCCGAGCGGGGCTTGAACAACGGCGGGCCGATCAGCCGGCCGAGGTAGTAGCCGCTGATGTTCCCGAGGACGGCGGCGATCGTCAGGACGAGGCAGCAGATCGCCAGGACCCAGCCCGAGGACAGGTCGCCGAAGGTGATGGTGCCGAGGGCGACGAACATGCCCACGGTGAACAGGAGAGAGTCGCCGGGCAGCAGGGAGAAGAGGCCGCACTCCGCGAAGACGATGAGAGCGACACCCCACAGCGCCCAGTTGCCCAGAGACATGATGATGAACTCCGGGTCGAGCCAGTCGGGCAGCAGCAGGGGCGCCAGCAGGAGCGGAAGTGAGACCGTCACGTTCACCGAGACTACCCTGGCCCTCCATGGGAGCCCACAAAGACGACGATCCGGCAGTGTCGGCCGCACCGGGGGTCGGGCCGTATCCGCCCCCGTGGCCCGTCGACGATCGGCTCGACCCCGCCCTGCTCGCCGAGGGGGACCGCCGCAACGTGGCCGACCGCTACCGCTACTGGACGGTGCCCGCCATCGTCGCCGACCTGGACGCCCGTCGGCACCGGCTCCACGTCGCCATCCAGAACTGGGAGCACGACTTCAACATCGGCTCCATCGTCCGCACGGCCAACGCGTTCAACGTCGCGGGCGTGCACATCCTGGGCCGTCGCCGCTGGAACCGCCGCGGCGCGATGGTGACCGATCGCTACCTGCACGTGTCCCATCACGCGACGGTCGAGGAGTTCGTCTCCTGGGCCGCGGGAGAGGCCGTGCCGCTCATCGGCGTCGACAACCTGCCCGGGTCGGTCCCGCTCGAACGCACCGAGTTGCCGCCCGTCTGCTGCCTCGTCTTCGGGTCGGAGGGGCCCGGGCTCACCCCGGACGTCGTCGCGGCCTGTGAGCGCCTCGTGGCGATCACCCAGTACGGTTCGACGCGATCCCTCAACGCGGGTGCGGCGGCCGCGATCGCGATGTACCACTGGGCGCTGCGCTGGGCCTGAAATCGGTGTCGACCGGGGGTCCGCGGCGCGTACAGTGAGGCGTCCCGAACACGGTGTCCGGGGGGAGGGGACGCGTGGCAGGCGAGTCGGTTCCGCAGTCGGAGGATCACGCGAACGGCGGTGCGGCCGGCTCCCGAGGCCTCGTCCTCGCCGTCGCCGCGTACGGTCTGTGGGGCCTGTTCCCGTTCTACTTCCAACTCGTGAAGGCGGCCGGTGCGGTCGAGGTCATCGGTCACCGGATCCTGTGGTCCTTCGTCTTCTGCTTCGCCGGCGTCCTGCTGTGGCGGCAGTGGCGGCATCTGGTCGAGGTCGTGCGCAACCGGCGGTTGTTCTGGGGACTGGCGGCGGCCGGCGTGCTCGTGTCGCTGAACTGGCTCGTGTACGTGTGGGCCGTCCTCAACGACCACATCGTCGATGCGGCGCTGGGGTACTTCGTGAACCCGCTCGTCACGGTGGCGCTGGCCGTCGTCTTCCTGCGGGAGCGGCTGCGGCCCGCGCAGAAGGTCGCGGTCGGTGTCGGGCTCGTGGCCGTGATCGTCATCGCCGTGGGCTACGGGCAGGTGCCGTGGGTCGCTCTCGCCCTCGCGCTCAGCTTCGGGCTCTACGGGCTGGTGAAGAACCGCGTCGGGGGCAAGGTGTCGCCTCTGGTCGGGTTGACGGTCGAGACGTCGGTCCTCTCGCCCGTCGCGCTGGTGTACCTCGGGTGGCTGCAGGTGACCGGCGCGGGGACGCTGCTCGGTCACGGCGTCCCGCACACGGCGGCGCTGCTGGGAGCCGGGGCCGTCACCGCCGTCCCGCTGCTGCTGTTCGCCGGCGCCGCGAGCCGGATCCCGCTGTCCATGCTGGGGTTCATCCAGTACCTGACGCCGATCCTGCAGTTCTCGATCGGCGTGTGGGTCAACCACGAGGTGATGCCGCTGCCGCGGTGGATCGGGTTCGGGCTCGTGTGGGTCGCGCTGGTCATCCTGACCGTCGACGGTCTCCGTCCCGCCCGCTCGCGCGCCGTCGTCGTCGACCCCGAGATCCAGAGCTGACCAGGCCCGGAGCGCCCGGGGGCAGAGGCCCGGCAGGCACCCCGATTCCGCTGGAGCGTCCGGCGTTGTGTGGAAGAATGCCGAGTGTTCGCTCTTACGACCGAAAGTGATCCCCGATGCCTATCGCAACTCCCGAGAAGTACGCAGAGATGCTCGATCTGGCGAAGGAGAAGTCCTTCGCCTACCCGGCCATCAACATCACCTCCTCCCAGACCGTGACCGCCGCAATCCAGGGCTTCGCCGAGGCGGGATCCGACGGCATCATCCAGGTGTCGACCGGCGGCGCCGAGTATGCGTCGGGATCCACGATCAAGGACATGGTCACCGGTGCGGTGGCCCTCGCGCAGTACGCGAACGAGGTGGCGAAGAAGTACCCGGTCAACGTCGTCCTCCACACCGACCACTGCCCGAAGCCCAAGCTGGAGAGCTATGTCCGGCCGCTGATCGCGATCTCCCTGGACCGCGTCGCCCGGGGTGAGAACCCGCTCTTCCAGTCGCACATGTGGGACGGTTCGGCCGTGCCGGTCGACGAGAACCTGTCCATCGCGGCCGAGCTGCTGGAGCTGACCAACAAGGCCAGGCAGATCCTCGAGATCGAGGTCGGCGTCGTCGGCGGCGAGGAGGACGGCGTCAGCAACGAGATCAACGAGAAGCTGTACACGACGGTCGAGGACGGCTTCAAGACGGTCGAGGCGCTCGGCCTCGGAGAGAAGGGCCGCTACATCACGGCCCTCACCTTCGGCAATGTGCACGGGGTGTACAAGCCGGGTGCCGTCAAGCTGCGTCCCGCGGTCCTCAAGGAGATCCAGGACGCGGTCGGCGCGAAGTACGGCAAGGCGAAGCCGTTCGATCTCGTCTTCCACGGGGGCTCCGGCTCGAGCCCGCAGGAGATCAGCGACGCGGTCGACTTCGGCGTCATCAAGATGAACGTCGACACGGACACCCAGTACGCGTTCACGCGTCCGGTCGTGGAGCACATGTTCCGCAACTACGACGGCGTGCTGAAGGTCGACGGCGAGGTCGGCAACAAGAAGCTGTACGACCCGCGGGCGTGGGGCAAGGCGGCCGAGGCCGGCATGGCCCAGCGCGTCGTCGAGGCGTGCCAGAACCTGCGTTCGGCCGGGCACTCCATCGGCTGATCCCGCATGACTCCGCGGCGGCCGGTCCCTCGAAGGGGCCGGCCGCCGGCGTTCCCGAAGCCATGACCGGTGGAGCCCGGCCCCGTCGTCATCCGGTCAGCCTGACCCGCCGGGTCGACGATGTCGGTGAGGGCGCGCCTGTGTGTGTGCCGCGTGCCGCGCGGCGAACCCACGCGGGAGCACGGCGCTGGTTCTAGGGTGATCCCATGACGTTCGAGAATCTGCTGGGTGGCATCGCACCGACCTTGCTGCCCGCCGATCCGGCGCTGGACGAGCTCATCGCCCACGGCAGCGAGCAGTTCGTCGAGATCGCCTCCCGGCACCTCGACTCGAGCCTGTGCTGGGCGATCCTGTCGGAGGGCGCCCTCGCCGCGGCGACCCCCGACGCCGAACTCATGGCGTACGCGTTCGCCCGCACCGGCTACCACCGGGGCCTCGACGCCCTGCGCAAGAACGGCTGGCGCGGCAGCGGGCCGGTGCCGTGGGAGCACGAGCCCAACAGGGGCTTCCTGCGCTGCCTGGCGGCTCTCGCACGGCTGTCGGGCAGCCTCGGCGACGGCGCCGAGCACGATCGCTGCTGGCAGTTCCTGCGGGACAGCAGCGAGACCGGCTACCAGGTTCTCCAAGCCCGCAAGGACGCCGTCCCGGTCGCCGACCTGGTCCGCGACGTGACCGCGGCGGACGGGCCGGAACCGCGCACCGACGAGCCGCCGGCCGACGACGTGACCGAGACGGAGGCGACCGCGGACACGACCGGCGACGCCGCGCCCGGGGCGGAATCGACGGCGAGCCCGGCCGCGTCTGCCGCCGAGACGGAGCCCGACGCTTCGGTTGCCGCGCCGGTCACGGACGAATCGGCACCCGACGTCCCGTAGCGGCCTCCGCTCGCGGTTCGTGGGCCGGGGTGTGACCCTGTTCGCCCGCTCGTCCACGGTCGGGTAAGTTTGGCTCGTCACGCCCGCGTCGTCGGACGACCGCGGGCACATGCCGGTCGAAAGGGCGAGACAACTCCATGCCTGGTGTCGTGATCGTGGGATCCCAATGGGGGGACGAAGGCAAGGGAAAGGCGACCGATCAACTCGGGGATCGTGTCGATTTCTGCGTCAGATACTCGGGCGGGAACAACGCCGGTCACACCTTGGTCGTGAACGGGGAGACCTACGCCTTGCACCTGCTTCCGTCCGGGATCCTCAACCCCTCGGCGATTCCCGTCATCGGCAACGGCGTCGTGGTCGACCTCGGCGTCCTGTTCGAGGAGATCGACGGCCTGGCGGCCCGGGGAGTGGACACGTCCCGGTTCCTGATCTCCACCAACGCGCACATCATCACGAGCTATCACAAGGTCATCGACAAGGTGACGGAGCGCTTCCTGGGCAAGCGGCGCATCGGTACGACGGGGCGGGGGATCGGGCCCGCCTACTCCGACAAGATCAATCGCCTGGGAATCCGCATCCAGGATCTGTTCGACGAGTCGATCCTGCGCCAGAAGGTCGCCGCCGCTCTCGACCAGAAGAACCAACTGCTGGTCAAGGTGTACAACCGGCGCGCGGTCGATCCGACCCAGGTCGCCGACGAGCTGCTGACGTACGCCGACCGGATCGCTCCGCACGTCGCCGATGTCGCGCTGGTCCTCAACACGGGGCTCGACGAGGGCAAGGTCGTCCTGTTCGAGGGCGCGCAGGCCCACCACCTGGACGTCGACCACGGCACCTACCCGTACGTGACGTCGTCCAACCCGATCGCCGGCGGAGCCTGTACCGGTTCGGGCGTGGGGCCGACGCGCATCGACCGGGTCATCGGGATCGCGAAGGCGTACACCACCCGCGTCGGCGAGGGACCGTTCCCGACCGAGCAGATCAACCCCGACGGCGAGAAGCTGCGCGCCGACGGTCACGAGTTCGGGACGACGACCGGCCGGGAGCGGCGCTGCGGCTGGTTCGACGGGCTGGTGGTGCGTGCCGCGACGAGGGCGAACGCGTTCACCGACATCTTCCTCACCAAGCTGGACGTCCTCACGGGCTGGGACCGGATCCCCGTCTGCGTCGCGTACGACATCAACGGCGAGCGGGTCACCGAGATGCCCCCCTCGCAGTCGGACCTCCACCATGCGCGTCCTGTCTATGAGTACCTGGACGGCTGGCAGGAGGACATCACGTCGGCCCGCACGTTCGGCGATCTGCCGGTGCAGGCGCAGGCGTACGTCCGCCGGCTGGAGGAGCTGTGCGGCGCCCAGATCTCGGGGATCGGCGTGGGGCCGGACCGCGAGCAGTCGGTGATGATCCGCGATCTGCTGTGACGGATCCCGCCGGTAGGCTGTCCCGGTGAGTGAAATCGCGGTCCTCGTCATCGGGTCCGGCGGGCGCGAGCACGCCCTGGCCCAGGCGCTCTCGCACGATCCGGGGGTGTCGGCGGTGCACTGCGCACCCGGCAATCCCGGCACGGCGCAGGTCGCCCGCAACCACCCTGTCGACGCGTCCGACCCCGGCGCGGTCGCGGCGCTGGCGCGCGAGCTCGGCGTCGATCTCGTCGTGGTCGGGCCCGAGGCGCCGCTCGTCGCCGGGGTCGCCGACGCCGTGCGTGCCGCCGGCATCGCCTGCTTCGGGCCGAGCGCCGCCGCGGCGCGGCTCGAGGGATCCAAGGCGTTCGCCAAAGAGGTGATGGAGGCCGCAGGCGTCCCGACCGCCGCGGCCCGGTACTGCACGACCCCGGCCGAGGTCGCCGCAGCTCTCGACGAGTTCGGATCGCCCTACGTCGTGAAGGACGACGGCCTGGCCGCGGGCAAGGGGGTCATCGTGACGGACGACCGCGAGGCCGCGCTGGCCCACGCCGCCGCGTGCGGACGTCCGGTCGTCGTCGAGGAGTTCCTCGACGGGCCCGAGGTGAGTCTGTTCGCCATCTGCGACGGCTCCACGGCGCTGCCCATGCAGCCGGCGCAGGATTTCAAGCGGGTCGGCGACGGCGACGCCGGCCCGAACACGGGCGGGATGGGCGCGTACACGCCGCTGCCGTGGGCCCCGCCGGGGCTGGTCGACGAGGTGATGGACTCCGTCGTCGCCCCCACCCTGGCCGAGATGGCCCGCCGCGGCACGCCGTTCGTCGGACTGCTGTACGCGGGGCTCGCGCTGACATCGCGCGGTGTGCGCGTCGTCGAGTTCAACGTCCGCTTCGGGGATCCCGAGACGCAGCCCCTGCTCGCGGTCCTCGCGTCGCCGCTGGGGCGGGTGCTGCACGCCGCGGCGACGGGCACGCTGACCGATGTCGGTCGCCTGGCCTGGCGTGACGAGTCCGCGGTGGTCGTCGTGATGGCGGCCTCCGGCTATCCCGGCACGCCGAAGAAGGGCGGACGCATCCGCGGGCCACGGCTGGCGGGCAGCGACGACAACGTTCACATCATCCATGCGGGCACGGCGCTGGACGACGGCGAGCTCGTCGCGGACGGCGGGCGGGTGCTCGGCGTCGTGGGCACGGCGGGCAGCCTGGCCGGCGCCCGGGAGGCCGCCTACGCGGCGATCGCCCAACTCGACTTCCCCGACGGCTTCTGCCGTCACGACATCGCACGGAAGGCCGCCGAGGAGATCTCATGAGTGTTCTCGCCGAACGGTACGCGTCGCCCGAGATGCGCGAGATCTGGTCGCCCGAGCGCAAGATCCTCGCCGAACGCGAACTGTGGATCGCTGTCCTGAAGGCGCAGGCAGAGCTCGGCGTCGACTTCGGCGGGGACGACCCGCAGACGGTCATCGCCGCCTACGAGGCCGTCAAGGAGCAGATCGACACCGAGTCGATCACGGCCCGCGAGCGCGTGACGCGCCACGACGTGAAGGCGCGCATCGAGGAGTTCTGCGCGCTCGCCGGGTACGAGCACATCCACAAGGGGATGACGAGCCGCGATCTCACCGAGAACGTCGAGCAGGCCCAGCTCAAGGCGTCCATGGAGGTGATCTCCGACAAGTGCGTCGCCACGCTCGTCCACCTGTCGCGGCTGGCGACCCAGTACGCCGATCTTGCGATGACCGGGCGTTCGCACAACGTCGCCGCGCAGGTCACGACGCTGGGCAAGCGGTTCGCCACGGCCGCCGAGGAACTGCTGTACGCGCAGGAGCGGCTGGAGGATCTGCTCGACCTGTACCCGCTACGCGGGATCAAGGGCCCGATGGGGACGGGCCAGGACATGCTCACGCTGCTGGGCGGCGACGAGCGGAAGCTGCGCGTGCTGGAGGAGCGCGTGGCCGATCACCTCGGCTTCGGGCATGTCATGATCTCCACCGGCCAGGTGTACCCGCGCTCGCTCGACTACGAGGTGCTGTCGGCGCTCGTGCAGATCGCGGCGGGCCCGTCGTCGCTGGCCACCACGATTCGTCTCATGGCGGGCCAGGAGCTCGTCACCGAGGGGTTCAAGCCCGGGCAGGTCGGATCGTCCGCGATGCCGCACAAGATGAACGCCCGGTCGTGCGAACGGATCAACGGCTTCATGGTGCTGCTGCGCGGGTACGCCCAGATGGTCGGCGATCTCGCCGGCGGGCAGTGGAACGAGGGAGACGTGTCGTGCTCGGTGGTCCGGCGCGTGGCGCTGCCCGATGCCTGCTATGCGATCGACGGGCTGTTCGAGACGATGCTGACGGTGCTGGCCGAGTTCGGTGCGTTCCCGGCTGTGATCGAGGCCGAGTTGCAGCGATACCTTCCGTTCCTGTCCACGACGAACATCCTGATGGCGGCCGTCCAGCACGGCGTCGGGCGTGAGACCGCCCACGAGGTCATCAAGGAGCACGCGGTCTCGGTGGCGCTGGCGATGAGGGAAGGCGCGCCCGGCAACGACCTGCTGGACCGGCTGGCCGGCGACGATCGTCTCGGGCTGAGCCGCGAGGAACTGGATCGTGCCGTCGCCGAGCCGCTGCGGCTGTCGGGCGCCGCCCGGCATCAGGTGGGGCGGGTCGACGCCCGGGTGCGGGTGCTGGCCGATCGCAATCCCGAGGCGGCCGCCTACGTTCCGGGAGCCGTCCTGTGACGGTGGCCCCCGACGATGCGGCGGCGATCGCCGCGCAGCTCGGCCGGACGCCGCGGGGGATGGTCGCCGTCGCATGGCGGTGTCCGTCGGGCACGCCGGGTGTCGTCACGACCGCACCCCGGCTGCCGGACGGGACGCCGTTCCCGACGATGTACTACCTGACCTGCCCGTCGCTGACGTCGGCCTGTTCGACGCTGGAGGCGCGGGGGGTCATGGCCGAGATGTCGGCCCGCCTCACGGCGGATCCCGAGCTGGCGGCGGCGTACCTCCGGGCGCACGATGCCTATCTCGCCGACCGGGCCGAGCTGGGCGACGTCCCCGAGATCGACGGTGTCAGCGCCGGCGGAATGCCCGGGCGGGTGAAGTGCCTGCACGCGCTCGTCGCGCACGCCCTCGCCGCGGGGGAGGGCGTGAACCCGCTGGGGGACGAGGCCGTGGCGCTCCTGCGGGAGTCCCGGCTCTCGGCGTGCCTGCCACACGAGGAGGAACGAACCGATGGGTGAATGGGTCGCCGCGATCGACTGCGGCACGAACGCGGTGCGGATGCTCGTGTCCCGACCGGGTGTCGGCGGGCGTCCCACAGAGGTTGTGCGCCTGCTCGAGCTCACGCGGCTGGGCGAGGGCGTCGACGAGTCGCGGCAGTTCGCGCCCCAGGCGCTGGCCCGGACGTTCGCGGCCGTCGACACCTACGCGGGTGTGCTGCGCGGGTACCCCGAGGTCGGTCGCGTCCGGTTCGTCGCGACGTCGGCCACCCGCGATGTCGCGAACAGGGACGAGCTCTTCTCCGGCGTCGAGGCCCGGCTCGGCGTGAGGCCCGAGGTGATTCCCGGCACCGAGGAGGCGGGGTTGTCCTTCGCGGGCGCGATCGCGTCGCATGCGACGCCCGAGCCCGTGCTGGTCGTGGACGTCGGCGGCGGGTCCACGGAGCTTGTCACCGGGACGACGGCCGGGATCGAACGGGCCGTGTCGCTGAACGTCGGGTGCGTGCGGCTGCGGGAACGGTATCTGCGCTCCGAACCCCCGACACCGGCCGAGACCGCTGAGGCGGCCGGGTTCACCGCGGGGCTGCTGGACGGCTCCGGCATCGACTTCGGGGCCGTGGCGTCCTGGATCGGGGTCGGCGGCACGGCGACGACGCTGGCCTGCATCCAGCAGCGGCTGCCGGTCTACGACCGCAGCCGCGTGGACGGCGCGTCGCTGGAGGTCGGAGAGCTGCGCGACCTGTCCGACCGGCTCGGCGCGTCGACGCGCGAGCAGATCATGGCCATGGCCGACGTCCACCCCGTGCGGGCCGACGTCATCGGTGCCGGCGCACTCATCTCGGCGGCCGTCGCCGAGCGGGTGGGCGCGCCGATGCTGGTCAGCGAGGCCGACATCCTCGACGGGATCGTGGCGCTCCTTCTCGCGCGGCCCGCGTCCTGAGCGCGCCTCCGCGCCGGAACGGCTCGGCGCGGCTACGGCATGGTCGGAGATCTAGACTCGGCCCCGGGCCCCCGTAGCCCAATGGCAGAGGCAGGCGGCTTAAACCCGCCCGAGTACGGGTTCGAATCCCGTCGGGGGCACAACGATGTGCAAGGCTCGAACCTTGGCCCGGGGAACCAGGGCGCCGGGTGCGGGCCTTGTACGCGTCTGCGGCCCAGGTGAGGGCGTTGTCGTCGGTGTCGGTCGGCGCGCCATAGTAGGAAGAGGCACGGTTGATTACGTCAGGAGCTGTACGGATACGGTGGTGATCATGGCGAGCCCGAAGAGGACGAGGAAGGCTCCTGCGGCTTTGGTGAGCCAGGGGACGATGCGTTCGAGGCGGGTGAGTACTTGTCTGGAGCCGAATGCGATCGCAACGAACACGTCCCAGACGAGCACGATGGTGAACATCCACACACCGTAGGCGGCGAGAGTCAACGGCGAGGCCCCGGCAAGTGCGGCGGCGAGGCTGAGGTAGAAGAGCGCGTTCTTCGGGTTCAGCAGCCCCGAGGCGATGCCGAGGCCGAAGCCCCGCGCCCACGTCGCCTGCACGGCCTGTGCCTCTTGGCCGGGGTCGAAGCGGGCGTTGGAGCGGATGAACGCGACGCCGATGTACAGCAGGAACACGCCTCCTGCGAGTTGGATCACGGCGAGCACGGTTGGGTTTGAGATGAGGGAGAGGCCGGAGAACGCGGCGGCGATGAAGATCCCGTTCGCGGTCGCGATCCCCAGGCACGTGCCGGTCGCAGCCCGCCATCCGTTGGTCATCGCGGTGCGGGCGATCAGGAAGAAGTCGACGCCCGGGATGAGAAGTGCGAGGAAGTGCGCGACGGCGACGGCGGCGAACTGCTCCATACCTCTCCCAGTGGTTCCTCGATGACGGACTCGTCAAGCATCGGAAGCCGGGAGCGGGCGGGTCTTGTACGTTCTTGCGCTCAGGCCCGGTATGTGCCGGGCGATGCGGCGACATGGGCGCGGAACACGCGGTGGAAGTGGCTCTGGTCGGTGAACCCCAGTTCGTGTGCGGTGTCTGCGATCGGATGCCCGTCGCGGAGGAGTTGCCGTGCTCTCTGGATGCGCGCGTTCTGTCGCCACGCCAACGGGGCGAGCCCTGTCGCGCGTTTGACGGCGCGTACCAGTTCGTACTTCGTAAGCCCTGCGAGCACAGAAAGTTCGTCCAAGCTGGGGTTCGATTCATCGTTTCGCAGCCGATCCAGCACGGGGCGTAGCCGGTCGAGCAGCGTGAGGTCGGTGCCGCCCGTCACCGAGTATTCCGGGGCGGCATGACCGAGTTCGTTCATGAGTCCCCGGAACCCGCTCTCGATTCGCTCGGCGGACTCGCCAGCGAAGATCAGGTCAGTCCAAGCGATAGCGCTGTGGTGGAGGTCGAGGTGGCGCAGCACGGTCACGCCGGAGAACAAGGCCACTGCGCGATCTGTCGCGGCGAGCGGAACTGCCCAGTCCTGATCCGTGTGGATCATCTGGTATCGCCAGGTTCCGTTGTCCGGGTTGCACTGGTGCACCTGCCCGGCTGCGATCACGATGACATCGCCGGGTTCGAGCCGGACGCTGCCGCTTGGGGGTCCGGCGAACACCGAGGTTCCTGCCTCGATGATCCCGATGGAGAAGGCATCGTGCGTGTGCGGCCGGTAGCAGGAGTTCTCCTGGCACGACCGACGCGCCTCCAGGTGAGGCAACGCAGCGCTTCGTACGAACTCAGTCAACCGCTCAACTCCTTCTCAGACGCGTCCCACGTGAAATGCAACGCGGCTGCCTTGCAGCGTACTTGTGACGCCCGAGGTCACTCAGCGGCGGTGACCCGATCACCGACCGCGGTGAGGAACTGCGCCCCTGCTGATCAAGCCGTACCGCACCGGCCTGGCACTTCAATCTCACGACACGACAGCAGTTCAGCAGGACGAGCAAAACGGGCTCTTCGGATATCCGGTGGGATCGCACGGCTGGGACGAACCCTGCGTCGCTGGCGCGACGCGTGCCTGGCCACTTCACAACCAGTCGATCCTCGAACGGTGGCACCGAGGACGTCAGCGGCATCATCGAGCTCCACCAACGCGCTGCCCCAGACTTCCGCAACCGCGACAACTACCTCTGCCACAGGTTGAATCCGATGAAACACCTGGTCAAACGTTGTTTCCATCTGGTGTGCAATGCCGCGCTGGAGAAGGCCAAGGGCCCGAGCGGTGACGACCGCCGGGCCCTTGGTGAAGCTCTACCGCCGACCCGTCGCCCACGCCGACCTCGCCTTCACCATGTTCAGGCGGTAGTCCTCGTGAACGGTCACGCGATGCCCGAGCACAGTGCGTTTGCCTGACGTGAGCGCGTGGAGCGGTGTGCCTTGGGCAAAGCGACGACACCCGTCATCTGAAAGTCTCGGACATTCACGACACCGCCGGCGACATCGGTGAACGTGAAGATGGGGAGCCGGAGCTTTCGAGTTGGGGGAGGGCTCTCAGCCGTCCTCGGTGCACCGCGGTGCCGACGTCACGGTTGCAGGAGGCCGAACTCTTCGAGGAGCTCGCCGATCTGCGTGTCGTCGATCTTGTTGAGCAGGAGCCTGCGCGTCAGCCGGCCCCCGGGCAGCTTGATCTCCTCGCCGTCACGCAGACGGCTGGTGGCTGCCAGCAGCTTGCGGACGTCGTAGGTGGAGTTGTAGACCTCGGGCACTCCGCGTTCGATGTCCAGCAGCGTGTAGACGGCCTCCATCGGCGTCCGGACCGAGTACTCGGTGGTGAAGATGCAGTCGCGCTCCTCGGACTCGGAGAACTGTCCGATGAAGGCGAAGTTGACCGACCCCGCGGGTACGACATCCGGTCGGTCGCCGGCCTGGCGAGGCATGAAGAACGCCGTGACGTAGGGCATCATCACCGGGACGGTCCTCGCTCCGGTCGCCGCGAGCTCGGGGATCTCCGCCTCGGGCACGCCCAGGTGGTAGAGCCATTCCTGGGTGATCTCCTCGCCGGTGGACTCCTGGATGGTCTTTCCCGTGTAGTCGCCGGGCTTGTCGGAGAAGAGGGCGTACACCCATGCGACGATCTCGTCCGGCTTCTGCTGCTTGAAGTGCGGCTGCCGGTTCACCGTCCACGACAGCAGCCACGCGGAGTCGGTCGCGGTGACGATGCCGCCGGTGACGACCTTGCCGCTGAACGGGTCGCGCTTGGCGATCTTCTCGATGTACGCCGGGATGCGCCTGTCCAGCGTCGTGACGGTCGCCGACTCCCACTTGGTCTGGGGGATGTGGGCGCCGAACACGTCGGGGCGACCGAACGAGGGGTCTTTGGCCGCGATGCGCCGCCACAGGTCCCACGCCGGAGCAGGGCCCTCGTCGAGCTGTGCCGCGGTGTGGTGGTCGCCCTCGTTCGAGTTCTCGGTCAGTGACCCGATCGTCATGAACAGCAGGTCGTTCTCGCTCAGGTCGACGCCGTCGCCGGGAGCGCCGTCGGCGCCCGCGGTCCAGTGGATGCGGGTGGCCTGTTTGCGGCCGGAGGCCGGATCGATGTCGAAGTCGACATCGGTGACCTTGGTGGAGTAGCGGAAGGTCACGCCGTGTTCCAGGAGCCACGTGTACAGCGGCAGCACGAGGGACTCGTACTGGTTGTACTTGGTGAACTTCAAGGCGCTGAAGTCGGGCAGGCCGCCGATGTGGTGGATGAACCGGTGCAGGTACAGCTTCATCTCCAACGCCGAGTGCCACTCCTCGAAGGCGAACATCGTGCGCCAGTACATCCAGAAGTTGCTCTTCAGGAAGTCCTCCGAGAACACCTCGTCGATGCGCTTCGTCTCCATCTCCTCGCGGGTCGCGAGGAAGACCTTGACGATCTCCTTCTGGGCCTTCTCCGACAGCGTGAACAGCCCGTCGGTGCGCGCGTCCTCGCCGCGATTCACCGTGGCGCGCTGCAAGGAGTAGTTCGGGTCGTCGCGGTTGAGCCAGTAGAACTCGTCGAGGACGCTCGCACCCTCGATCTCCAGCGACCCGATGGAGCGGAAGAGGTCCCACAGCGTTTCGAAGTGGTCCTCCATCTCGCGGCCGCCGCGGATGACGAAGCCCTTCTCGGGTTCCTTGATGCCGTCCAGGGCGCCACCGGGAAGCGTGAGCTCTTCGAGGATGGTGATCCTGTTCCCGGGCATCTGCCCATCTCGGATCAGGAATGCTGCGCCGGCGAGCGAGGCAAGGCCTGCCCCGACGAACCAGGCCGTCTTGTCCTCGACGCCCTCCGGCTTACGGGGACGAGCGAACGCCTCGTAGTTGCCACTGGTGTATCGCATGATGCCTCTCTCTACGTGGTCCTGTGTTGTCGGTTGGTCTGGCGGGGTCGCAGACGTCCTCGCAGGTGACGGCCGTGTCAGGCCGTGCTCCTGTGGCCACGCGACGCCCTCCTCCTTCGGCCCGGGGCGGGCGAGGATGTCAAGCGATCCCGGATCCCGGGGTGGTCGCGTTCGAGGTGGTCGGTGCGTCGCCCGGTCGTGGCTCGTGGGACGGGACCGGGCGACGCGTCGTCGACCGGGGCAAACCGGCGAGGTAGCCGTTCGTGCTCAGGCGGATCTGCTCTCGGAGATCGGTTCTCAGGTCGCGGCCTGGGTGGGCTCCGGTCGAGAAGCGTGCGACCGCGAGGTGTGCCACGGCGAAGACCGCGGCCCCGGCGAGAACGGCTCGATCGGGGTCGGGCAGGAGGCCACGAGACTGAGCCTCGGCACGGAGTCGCGCGGCGATTCGGGCCTCGAGCCCGGCGACCAAGGCGAGCCCTTCGGCGCGGTGTCTCTCGTTCGACGGGCCGAAGAGCAGCTCGCGTTGGTAGACGACGCTGTTCTCCGGCATCAGCGATGCGCGCTCGAGTATCGGCTCGACCATATGGAAGATCGCCTCGACCGTGTCCGGCTCGGATGCTGCCCGACGCTCACCGACCTCCAGGGCGCCGCGCAGCTCCTCGTTCAGGACCATGAGCAGCAGCTCGCCCTTGGACGCCGCATACCGGAACAGGGTGCCGGCAGCCACGTCGGCGCGGTTCGACACCTCCTGCGTCGACACGTCGCCGAACCCGCGCTCGGCGAATAGCTCGGAGGCCGCGCGGAAGATGCGGTCGTGCTTGTCCTGCATGTTCCGCACGCGCCTGCCGCCGACCGAACCCGCCGGGTCTGACATGGGGTACCACCTGCCGAAGTTCAATAATGACTAAACTCATTACCGAGCATACTCATTTTTGGCAAGCCTGCAAGCGTCGGGTCAGAGCCTGTGTCGTTCAGGCCTTGGAGTGGATGGTGACGACGTATCCGTCGGGGTCGCGGAAGGCGAACTGGGTTCCGAAGGGACCGGCGAACGGTTCCTGCACGATCGGGACGCCCTGCGCGGCGAGCCGCTCGTGCAACCCGGCCGCATCGGGGTTGTGGAACCACACGCCGATCCCGCCGCTCACCTGGCCGATTGCCTCGAGGTCGACGCCGGGGAGCGGCGTGCGCACGGCGAACGATGCTCCGCCGGCCGAGAAGACGGCCGCGTCCGGGTTGGGGGTCGCAAGCCGCGTCAGCCCGACCGCGTGCTCGTAGAACTCCGCCGATCGCTCGACGTCGCGCACCTGGAAGGACACGAAGTCGGGGCCGGTTGTCGTGGTGGTCATGGGAACTCCCTTGCGCTCGATTGTGTCAATACTCTGACACTGACCCGTCCATGTGTCAAACTATTGACATGACAGAGCGATCGGAGCAGACACTGCCGGAGGCATTGGGTGTGTTGATCAAGGAGGCCCAGTCCGTGCTGCACCAGCGGATGGACGAGGCCCTGCGCCCGCTCGGGCTCAGTGTCCCGCAGTACGCATGCCTGCAGGCGTTACGGGATACGCCCGGTATCACCGGCGCGGAGCTGGCTCGTCGCGCCTTCGTCACCCGTCAGTCCATGAATGTCCTCCTCCAGGGTCTGGAGAGGCGCGGGCTGGTCGCGCGCTCCGCCCGGCCCGGGCCGCGGCGAGAGAGGGCGACCGTCCTCACGGCGGGCGCCGACGAGCTCGTGTCCGATGCGCGTGCGGCCGTCGCCACGATCGCCGATGCCATGGTCGCGACGCTCGACGTCCCCGAGCGTGAGCGGCTGCGCCTCATGCTCGCCGCCTGTCGCGACGCCCTCCTCCAGGACGGCTGAGAGCCTCGCCTTTCGACAGCGCTGCCCATCCAACCCCGATACACTCGCAAACGACGTAGTGGCAACCGAAATCTGCGACCGGGAGGAGCCGGTATGGAGAGGGGCTCGGGCACCCCGCGGGCCCGGCGGACCTTGGCCTTCCTGCGCGGCAAGATCGCCAGCGGGGAGTGGCCCGTCAACTCCAAGATCCCGACCGAGCCCGAGCTCATGGAGATGCTCGGCGTCGGCAAGACGACGGTGCGCGAGGCGGTGCGCTCGCTGGCCAGCATGGGGATCCTTGAGACGATGCCGAGTCTCGGTACGTTCGTTCGATCCCGGATGCCGGTCAGCTCGGTGCTGGCCGACTACATCGCCGAGTTCGACCTAGCCGAGATCCTCGGCTTCAGACGGGCGCTCGAGGTCGAGGCCGCCCGGCAGGCGGCCCTCCATCGCACCGCCGCCCACCTGGAGGCGCTGCGCGTCGCGGTCGCTCGGAGTCGGGCGACGGACGTCGATTATCCGTCCCGCTGGGAACTCGGGCGGACGCCGGGGCAGTTCCACCACCTCGTCTTCGACGCCGCCGCGAACCAGCTTCTCACCGGGGTGTACGTCGGGGTGATGACCGCGCTACGGCGCGCCATCGACAGTGGGACCGCCGTGTACGGTGCCGGCGCCGAGGCACGGAACGAGGATCACGGCGGCATCCTCGCTGCCATCGAGGACGGCGACGCCGACGCGGCCGCGGGTGCGATGGCGCGGCACGTCGATCGCGATCTCGTCCCGGGCGGGGCGACGGGCCGGCCGGAGCCGCTGCGGGAGTCGCTGGTTCAGGGGCTCGGCCGCGACGGTTGACGGCCCAGCACCTGCCGCAGTCCGAGCGCGATGCCGCCGCGCCAGCACGCGTAGTCGTGGCCCCCGTTGTACTCGCGGTAGTGCGGGTGGACGTGGCGGGCGGCGAGCCGGTCGCGAAGAGACCGGTGCGGTTCGAGCAGGACCCACTCCTGCAGGCCGACCTCGAGGTGCCCGCGCGTCCGCGCCGGCAGGTGTTCGGCCACGTACTCGGCAACTCCCGGCTGCCACAGGGACGCCGACTGGCTGACGAACCCGCCGAAGGCATCGGGACGCCGGGCTGCGGTCTGCAGCGCCACCGCAGCCCCCAGGCTCTGGCCGACCGCGATCCGGCCGGCCGGATCGCGACCGACGGGCAGCATCTCGGTGGCCCACGGCAGCAGTTCGTCGGCCAGCCAGTCGGGGGTTTTCCCGAGGCCGCCGAGGTCGCGCCATCGGTCCGTCCGGTCGCCCGAACCGACCAGCACCAGCGCGATCGGCGGAAGCTGCGCGTCGGCGATCAGGGCGTCCACGGTGCCGGGCAGGTTCTGCGGCCCCGTCCAGACTTCGCCGTCCAGCGCCACCACGAGCGGCAGCCGGTCGCCGCGCCTGGGGGGAACCGGCAGGTAGGTCCACACCGCCCGCCCGCCAGGAGTACGGTGCTCGGCGAGTCGGCCTCGCCACGTCCGTGCAGGCGGCAGCCAGCGTTGCGGGTCGGCACCGGGAAGGCTCACCGCCGACTGCAACATGCCGCGGCCGTTGCGGCAGGTGTCGGGGTTCCGTGGGTCGGGGATCCCGGCGTCCAGAGCGGCCCGGATCGCGACCTGGTCGGAGTCGTCCAGCCAGGGCGGGCGGGCGCCGGGGCGCTGCGGCAGAAACGCGTACGACGCCCGCCAGTCCGCGCGCATCCGATAGGACAGGTGCCACACGTCCGTGCCGTCCAGGCGGCGCATCAGGCTGGCGGGAAGGTCGCGCTCGTCGGTCAGGCGGTTCACGAAGAGCAGCACGGCGGCGGCGTCGGCGTCCCGCCACAGGAAGGTGACGATGCGCTCGTTCGGGTCGTCCGCGACGGGCTCGATCAGCGGCGAACGCGCCTGCTCCCAGAAGGCGTCCAGCGCAGAGCGGCGGTCGTCGGCGTGCGGATGCGCGGCGAGGACGTCCGCCAGACGCCGGAGTTCGGCGCTGTCGGCGAGCGGCGCGGGGAACGGACGGGGGACCTTCGGCGGCGTGGGGCTCACGGCCGCGCTCCGCGGGCGGCGCGGGGGATGACGAGCGGGCGGCCGGTCTCCGGGTCGGCGATGATCCGGCACGCGAGCCCGTACACCTCCTCGATCAGCTCGGCGGTGACGATCTCGGCCGGGTCGCCCTGGACGACGATGGCCCCCTGCCGCATCACGATCAGATGCGTCGCATAGCGGAACGCCAGTTGCAGTTCGTGGAGCACCATGACGACGGTGAACCCGTCGCGCTGGAGGTCGCGGGCGAGTTCGAGCACCTCGATCTGGTGGGCGATGTCGAGGTAGGTGGTCGGTTCGTCCAGCAGCAGGATCGGCGCTTGCTGAGCCAGCGCCAGGGCGATCCACACACGCTGGCGCTGGCCTCCCGACAACTCGGTCACGCAACGGTCGGTGAGCTCGGCGACCCCGGCGCGGGACATGGCGTCGGCGATGGCGATCTCGTCGGCCCGGCTCCATTGGCTGAAGATGCCCTGGTGGGGGTAGCGACCTCGGGCGACGAGATCGGCCACGGTGATGCCGTCCGGAGCCGACGGCGACTGGGGCAGCAGCCCGAGGCGGCGCGCCACCTCCTTCGGCGGGTACTCCTCGATCGGGCGCCCGTCGAGCCGGACGCCGCCGTGCCGCGCGGGCAGCATCCGGGCGAGCGCGCGCAGAAGCGTGGACTTCCCGCACGCGTTCGGGCCGACGATCACCGTCAGCTCCCCGGTCGGGATGGTCACGTCGAGTCCGTCGAGCACCAACCGGTTCCCGTAGCCGACGCCGAGGTTCTCGGCCGCCAGCCGCGGGCCGGCGGCGGGACGGGCCGGCGAGGAGCCGGCTGAGGTCATGGTCATCGGGTGTTCCTCCGCCACTCGCGGGTCAGCAGCCAGATCAGATAGAGACCGCCCAGGGTTCCGGTGACGACCCCGACGGCCAGTTGGGTGGGAGCGAAGAGCCGCTGGGCGACGAGGTCGCTCGCCTGGACGAGGGCGCCGCCGGTGAGGGCGGCCGTGCCGACCCCCACGGAGGCGGTGCCGGTGAGCCGGCGGGCGATCTGCGGAGCGGCGAGTGCCACGAACGCAATCGGGCCTGCGGCCGCAGTGGCCACCGAGACCAGGGCGACGGAGACGACCACGACGAGCGTCCGCACGCGATCGGGCCGGATCCCGAGCCCTGCGGCCAGCTCGTCGCCCAGCATCAGCGTCCCCAGGGGCCGGGCGAGGAGCAGGGCCGCCGGCACGAGCGCGGTCATCGCGAGAGCCAGCAGCCGGGTCTCGTCCCAGGTGGTGGCGTTGAACGAGCCCGCCAGCCAGCTCGCGGCGCTCTGCGCCGTGCCCAGGGACGTCCGCAGCACGAGCAGGTTGTTCACCGCCTGCAGGCAGACCGCGACACCGATGCCCACCAGCACGAGACGGGTGCCCGTGAGGCCGTTGCGCCACGCCAGCAGGTACACCAGCGCGGCGGTGCCGGCTCCGCCGAGAAGGGCACCGATCGCGACCGCGACCGGCCCCGCGTCGAAGACGACGATCTGGACCAGCGCACCGGTGGCCGCCCCCGTGGTGAAGCCGATCACGTCGGGACTGCCCAACGGGTTGCGGGACACCGACTGGAACAGCGAGCCGGAGACGGCCAGGGCGGCGCCCACGAGCCACGCCGCCAGCATTCTCGGCGCGCGCTGACGTTGGACGAAGAACGTGGCCAGCGGGTCATCGCCGGTCCCGAGGAGCGCCTGCATGGCCTGGACGGGGGAGAGGGGATAGTCGCCGATCAGGAGGGCGGCCACGGCCAGCGCCAGGCTCGCCGCAATGCCTGCCGTGCCGATCCACAGGCAACGGCGCTCGAGCCGGAGGGCCGCGTGTCCCACGCGGAGCGACGCCCAGCGGCTCCGAGCGGGCGTCGTCGCGGTCACAGGGCCTCGATCCGGCGTCGGCGCACGATCAGGACGAACACCGGGCCACCCATGAGTGCGGCCAGGACACCGACCGGCACCTCGGCCGGAGCGAGGACGATGCGGGCGACGACGTCGGCCGCCAGCACCACCGCCGGTGCGGAGATCATGGTGAAAGGCAGTACCCAGCGCTGGTCCGGTCCGCACACGGACCGGGCGAGGTAGGGCACTCCCAGCCCGATGAACATGATCGGACCCGCCGCGGCGGTTGCGGCTCCGGCCAGCAGGGTGATCGCCACGACGGCGAGAGCGCGGGTGCGCCGGACGTTGACCCCGAGCGCCCGGCCGGTCGTCTCGCCCAGTGCAAGGGCGTTGAGTGCGGGGGCCAGGGCGAGGGCGAGCATCAGCCCCGCCGCGATGAACCAGCACACCGTCAGCAGGATGTCGAACCCGCGCCCCTCGACCGAACCGGCCACCCAGTAGCGGAACTCGTTGAACGCGTTCTGGTCGGCGAGAATGACGGTCTGGACCAAGGACGAGATCGTCATGCTGATCGCGACCCCCGCCAGCGCCAGGCGCTCGGGGGTGGGGCTGGTCCGGGCGCTCCCACCGAGCAGGTAGACCGCGATCGCGGCCAGGGCCGCTCCCGCGAACGCGAACCAGAGGTAGACCGCGATGCCGACGGCGCCGGCGGCGGCGACGGCCGTCACGACGGCCAGGCTGGCGCCCGCGTTGATCCCGAGCAGCCCGGGGTCGGCGAGCGGGTTGCGTGTCAGCGACTGCATCAACGCGCCGGCTACGCCGAGGGCCGCGCCGACGACGAGCAGCAGAAGGGTCCGCGGCAGTCGATGCTGCTGGACCACGATGGCCTCGAAGCTTCCGTCGGGGCTCACCAGCACCTCCCACACCCGCGCGGGCGGGATCGGGTTCGAACCGACGGCGAGTGACACGGCGACACCGGTCGCGACCACCGCGACGGCGACCGCGAGGCCGATCCCGCGCCGTCGTGCCGTGCCGACGGACGCGGACCTCACGGGGGTCTCGAGATCGGTGCGCGAAGCCTTCGGCAGGCTCACCGGGCGGACGTCCCTACCGGCTTCCGCCGTCGCCGCAGGGCGAGCACGATGGCCGCGACCGACACCACGACCGCACCCGCCACCGCCGCGATCCCGCCGACCGGGAGTCCGCGCCCCCCTGTGGCGGGGGTCTCGGGGGTGGCCGTGGTGGACGCTGCGGTGGATCCGGTCGCGCCGGGAATCTCGGCGGTGACCCAGCCGAGGAGGTTCCCGTCGGCGTCGAGGGCGGCGAACCGATGCTCGCCGGCGGCGAGATCGCCGGTGGGGACGGTCACCGTGCCGTCCACGGAGACCTGCTGCCAACCCAGCGCGGTGGGGGAGGAGTAGGCGTAGACGTAGGTCCACTCGCCGGCGTAGCGGTCGTCAAGGTGAAGCACGACGAGTGAGTCCTTCACCTCGGCCGTCAGGCCACCCGATCCGGCGGAGGGCACGGTGCCGCCGGTGGCGACGGGCGGTGTGGGCGTCTGCGTCGGTTCCGTCGCTGCCTGACTCGCGCTCGCGCTGACGACCGAGCCGGCGGACGTCCTGGTCGTGGGGACCCCCGTCGTGGTCGTGCCACTGCTGCTGGTGCCGGAACTGCTGCCGGCGCCGGTGGAGGAGGATCCGCCCTTGGTGCTGCCCGAGAAGCCGGAGCCCACGGTGAAATCGTTGCTGCGGTTCGTGTACCCCTTCGTACCGGCACCCGGGTCGGACGCGTCGATGTAGCTGGAGGCGAGGAACCGCAGCCAGTGGGTCCCGTTGCCGATGTCGGCGGGCAGGTAGAACGAGCCGTTGACGACTCCGGAGGACGGGATCTTCTGGCTGTGGTAGACACAGCCGCCGTGCGAGGTGTCCGAGCAGGATGCGCCGTCGTCGATCTTCACATAGACGATCTCGCCGGCCGGGAACCCACCGACGCTGAAGGACACGAGGCCGCCGGCGGTGACGTTCGCGGGGCTGACCGTGGACCATGTGCCGGGGGTGTCCGAGCCGGCACCGCCCGGTGGAATGGCCGCGGCCGGGGCGGACGCCGTCAACAGCGCTGCCAGCACCCCTACGCCGACGAGCAACCGGCGCAGCGTCGCGATCATGCCCCCACCTTCCTCGAACGCAGCGTCAGCCATCCGGCGGTTCCCAGCCCCGCGGTCAGCAGGCCGCCGGCGACGGACAGCAGCAGCACGGTGAGATCCCCGCTCTCGGCGACCGGTGCGGCCGCGATGACCTGCCCGGGCGCCGCGCCGGTCCCTGTCTCCGCGGTGGTCGTGTCGGCCCCCGCGGTGTCCGTGGCTCCGATCGCGGCCTCCACCCATCCGAGCAGGCTCCCTGTGGAGGACAGCAGTGCGACCCGGTGGCGGCCGTCGCCGAGGTCGGAGAGGTCGATGCGCAGGGTCCTCTCGGCGCTCACCTGCACCCAGCCGACCGGGGTGACGCGCGCGCCCGTGTACACGTAGACGTAGACCCAGCCGTTCGCCTGGGCCTTCGGCACGGTGACGGTCAGTACCTTGCCGTTCAGCACGCCGGTCGCGCCGCCCGAGTCCTCGGCACTCAATTGGCTTCCGCGGGCGACCGGAGCCGTCGGCGTCGTGGTGGGACGCTGCATCGTGCTGCTCACCCGGCGCACGGCCGTGATGAGAGGGGTGGAGGTGGCGGACGATGTGGTCGCGGACGCCGTGGTCGTCGTGGTCGTCGCGGTACTCGTGGTGGTGCCGGCGATGTGCAGCGTGGCCCAGCCGAGGAGTCTGCCGGTGTCGTCGGGGTTGCCGGATTGCACGGTGAGCCGGCCGGTGCCCGCACGCAGGGTGATCCCGGACAGGTCGGTGGTCACACGGCCGGAGGCGTCTGCCCGGAACCAGGTGCTGCCCCACGGGAACCGCGGGGAGTCGCCCTCGAAGAGGTTGAGGTAGACCCAGTCTCCGGAGCGGGCACCGGGAATCGTCACGACGAGGCGGGTCCCCGTACGCGCCACCGACACTCCGCCGCGGGTGGCGGCTGTGAGTTCGGACGTGGCGTCGACAGGATCGGGTGTCCCGTTCGGCCGGTAGGTGCCGACGACGAACGCGGCCGATTCGAGGGTGCGGCTCGTGTCTCCTGTCTTCAGCGAGCCGGTGAGCAGCCGCAGGGTGTGCGAGCCCTGCCCGAAGGCCGGATCGGAGCCGGCCGACCCGCTCGCCGTCCCGTCGGGCAGGCTGATCTCAGCGGTGAAGGTGCCGTCGGCGGCGTTCGCGTCCACGATCGCCCAGATGGTGCGGTTCTGGTGGAGGCTGGTGTCGAGATGGCTGTACGCGCCCTCGTCGATCTTGATGGCGATCCGCGAGCCGCCCCGGTTGGCCCCGGGATGGCACCATCCGGTGCCCGACACGCGCAGGGTGCCGCCAAGGGAGACCTGCGGGTCGACGATCGTCACGGTCGGGGTGCTGGAGGTCGGGACGCAGGTCGTCTCGTTCTGGCCGTCTGTGTCGCTCCACCCGACTCCGTTCACGACCAGCGGCTCGCTGGTCGTGCTCCGCACGGTGTCGGCGGCGTCGAAGCGGCCGGACTGGAACTGCACGCTGAGGTACTGCCCGGTCTGCAGTCCCGGTGGTGCGTCGAGCACGATGGAGAAGTTGCCGGACGAGTCGACGGTGAACACGTGCGGGTGGTCGTCGGGGTCGGAGGGCGCCAGCAGCGCCCAGATGGTGTCGTCCCCGGTGGCCGACGGGTGGGCGATGACGTCGCTGCCGAGTCGTGAGTACTGGGTTCCGTTGGGACCGTTGAGCTTGATCGCGACGGTGGAGCCGCCGGAGCCCGCCCTGTCGACCCACCCGGTGCCCTTGATCGCGATCGTGCCGCCGGTGCTGACGTCCCGCTGCACCCAGGCGGTGGCGGAGCGTCCCGCGTCGGCGGTCACCGTGACCGTCCGGTGCGCCCAGGACGGGGGTTGCGTCGGGTCGTCGGTCGCGGTGCCGGCGATGGTGAAGGCCGCGCTCAGGGTCCTGGACACGTCGCCGGTCGCGAGGCTCCCGCTGAGGAGCCGGATCTGATGCTGCGACCCGGCGGACCAGCCGGGCCAGGTGCCGTCGGCCAGGCGAGCGTTCTCGCTCGTGGGGTAGGGAATCGTCGCGGTCCAGGAGCCGTCGCCGGATGCCCTCACGATGGCGTGGAGCCGCTTGTCGGTGGCGATGGAGCCGGTCACCGGATTCGTGACGTCCCGCAGCGTGTAGACCGTGTTCGGGTCGCCGGAGTACGAGGCGTCCAGCAGCACCGACAGGACGCTGCCGGCGGTGCCCGCGTCGTTGTTCCAGCCCGTCCCCGAGATGACGAGATCGGACCCTGGGGCGAGTGTGGCGGGCACGGTGTAGGTGAGGCCCGGGTAGCGATCGTCGGTGTACTGCGTCGAGCCGGAGGAGGCCGTCGGGGACGCCGAGGCGGTGGGACTCTGCGACGCCGTGGGCGACGAGGTGGCGGTCGTGCTCGGGGTTGCCGTCTGGGTGGGTGTTGTGGTTTGGGGTGGGGTGGCTGTTTGGCTGGGGGACGCGGAGGGTGTCGATGCGGTGGTGATGGTGACCGTCGCGTCGGCGGACCGGGTCTTGTCGCCGGTGAGGAGGGAGCCGGTGAGGAAACGCAGGGTGTGGGTCTCGCCGGCGGCCCAGGTGGTGTTGGCGGTGGCGGTGGTGGGGAAGGGGACGGAGAGTTCCCAGGCGCCGGTTTCGTCTGCCTGGACGACGGCCCAGATGGTCGTGTTGGAGATGGTGGCCCCGGTGGCGGGGTTGGCGAGAGTGCCGGTGGTGCGGGTGACGCCGCCGTCGTCGAGTTTGAGGGCGATGACCGACCCGGCGGTGCCGGGGGTATTGGTCCACCCGGTGCCGCTGATGGTGAGGTTCTCTCCGGCGGTCCAGGTGTCGGGGACGGTGTAGGCGGCCCCATCCGACGTGACCCTCTCG